>NZ_JAEFCD010000010.1:0-57254 GCF_016405965.1 Alteromonas sp. IB21
TATGGTAAATATCGGAATCAAGAGCAGAGAGCCCTGAACGTCTGCTGTTTGTCTTTAGGCGACCTTGACTATCAAACCAGTTTCTACCAAGTTTTGCACAAATCGGAAATGTCGCTATCTGGATGAAATTTCAATATCCAACCTGAGAATGCAAATAGCCAAAAAAATGCCTAAAAGTGATTTGGAAGCACCTGAAGCGGACGGAAAGACACTACAAGTTTGGGTTGCTGAGAACGGCTTACAAGATAACCCTATTGCAGCGGTAATTAACGACCGACTGTAATACCTTTTCACACCATGTGAACCATTTCAACATGGTTGCAGAGAAATCTGCACTTTAAAGGCGACCTTCGGGTCGCTTTTTTCTTTTCAAAATGAAAATATAATCAAAAAGGAAATTTGATATTAGCTCTCCTTTTTATTTTTAATTCGTAGCTAATGCCTAGCTAGCTTTAGCCACCGCTAGCTTTTCGTCCGAAAGTCCCTGGCCTATCGAAAGTACAGGCTCATTTTGATAAACACGCGCTAGGAATGCCTTATAGGCATCAGCTAATTTTTCTTTTTGAGCAAGCTCGCCAAACACTTCTTCTATCTACAAAAAGATTAAGGTATCAGTTTCGCTTTGCTGAGCAGCGCGATGAAATATCTCGGACAATACATCGTTTTATTCCTAATGACTTTCCATCCTGATAGATAATATATCGTCTCTTAATAAAGTCGATTTTATTGATGATGGGCTAAGCAAGCTTGCGGGTTCTGGCATGAATAGCGAGAATAGCAAAAGCAAAAAACGGCATGAACGCAGTTGTTTTGCACTTTTTTTGTTCATTTCCCGTCCACCAATCTTACTGTGCGTTAACCTCGCAGGCCCTTTAATACTAAAGGCTATAACGAAGTTCACGCCATCTACGCCTTTAGTATAAGGTATTAAGTGACATACATGGTTATTTGAGTGAATGTTTTTTAATCACCACGATTATCTTTTAATGAAACCCGAACAAACAATCTTTAAATAATTAAATATACGAAGGAAATTTAACCATGTTGAAAATCGTTAAAACTTCTCTAATCATTGCTACATCAACACTTGCTTTTTCAAACACAGCGCAAGCAAATGACATAAACGAAGCACTTGCGAATATTTGTACTATCGTTCAGGCAGACGATAAGGGAGAGCTTCGCAAAAAGATGCGTAGCGTTCAGTCAGACTTTAAATTAAAGCTTAGAGATTACTACTCAGGTATTTCATGCGGCGGGCAAAGTTTAATCCGCGCCGCGCTTAGCAGTAACGCGGTTGAAGTAGGTACGCTACTGGTTAAGAAAATGCCGAGTAAAGATCTTGCTGAACCAGAATCAGACGGTAAAACATTACAAGCTTGGATTGCTGAGCAAGGACTGCAGAGCTCTCCAATTTCAGCTGAGCTTAACGACAGAATTTAGGTATCATATCACATCACCATGTGAATCAATTCAACATGGTTGCAGCGAATGCTGCACTCGAAGGCCCCACTGCTACGGGGCCTTTTTTATTGGCGCGCCGCCTATGCGAAGACTGACTATCGCTTAAAGTATGCTTTCGTATACCCTGTTATTTTACCGCATGTTTTTCAATTAGTTAGATTAGGGTTTAATACATCTCAACGAACAGACATTAACTAAACAACAACCGAAGGAATTTAACCATGTTGAAAATCGTTAAAACTTCTCTAGTAATTGCGGCATCTACTTTAGCTTTTTCTAACGCAGCACAAGCGAATGATATCAACGAAGCACTAGCAAATATCTGTACAATCGTTCAAGCAGACGATAAAGGTGAACTTCGTAAAAAAATGCGTAGCGTACAAGCAGACTACAAGCTAAAACTTCGCGACTACTACTCTGGTATTTCATGCAACGGCCAAAGCCTTATTCGCACGGCCCTTACTAGCAACGCCGTTGAAGCGGGTACACTGCTTGTAAAACAAATGCCTAGCAAAGACTTGGCTGAGCCTGAGGCAGATGGTAAGACACTACAGGCTTGGATTGCTGAACAAGGCCTCCAGAGCTCACCTATTTCAGCTGAAATCAACGGCAGAATTTAATAATAAAATTTAGTCACACCATGTGATGTATCGCTTCAACATGGTAGCGGCGGGACGCCGCACTAGAGGCCCCTTCTTGGGGCCTCACCCTTTTCTAAGCCTCAAAATATTCTCCTATTTGTTCGCGCACCTGAAACGTTCTGTTTTTTTGAAAGTTAAGTAACGAAAGCTCACTTAAATATAGTTCAATTGTTGTAAAACCAGTTCCCATAGATAATTGCCCACATAGTTCGAAAGCATCAATCTACTTTACCATAACGTTAAAATCAGAGAGTGAATAAAGATGAACGGGTATGCACTTGATGATCTTCTTCTTGTTCAAGGAGACTAAACAAATCATAGCTTAAGTGATATTAGCAAGGAGAGTCAGGCGCAATTGCATAACTATGTGAAAGTTATCCAATTATGAAGCCCTTTATCGTAGCAGCACTGTAATGCAACCTGTGGTACAAAGTTAGTAGAGAAGTGGCTGCTATTGTCCTCTCACGGAGATATACAGTAAGTCAGCCGTCTATATTAGAATGGTGTAGCAACTATCACGTTGCACGCTTGATTTAAGTTTTAAAAACAAAAAGACCGAACTAAATGGCGTATCCAACTATAAATTGGTTACCCCATTCGCTCGGCCTTAGATGCACGTCTTTAGCTACGCGCGTATTTTAGAGCTCGTTTAACTACTATGGCGTTACTCGACAGCAAACATGCTCTCTGGCATAGACATCAAGTTATCTGCACCTGATTGCATAGCTGAAACTAACGAACGTGTTCGCGTTAACAGGCGGTCAAAGTAGAAACCTGTCGTTAAAATTTTGCTCTTGTAGAACTCGGTTTCCGTGCTACCTGCATCAAGCTGCTCTTGTGCTTTTACTGCCATTTTGAGCCAGAAATAAGCCACCGATACATAGCCTGAATACATGAGGTAATCGACAGACGCTGCGCCAATTTCATCTGGGTTAGACGCGGCTGCCTTACCAATATCCATGGTAATTTGCTGCCACTCATCAAGGTGTGAGCTGAGCGCATTGGTCCAGGCACTGAACTGGGCGTTGTCACGTAGAGAGTTGCAGTAATCGCGTACTTCTTGAACAAATACGTTAAGCAACTCACCGTTAGATCCCATCACTTTGCGGCCTAATAAATCAACCGCTTGAATGCCTGTTGTACCTTCATACATGGTACAAATGCGCGTATCACGTGCTAGTTGCTCCATGCCCCACTCTTTAATAAAGCCGTGACCACCATAAACTTGCATGCCGTAGCTGGTTGCTTCTTGCGCTGTCTCTGTTAGAAACGCCTTTACGATAGGTGTTAAGAAAGCGAGTTTAGCTTCGGCCACCTGTTTTTCAGCAGCGTCATCACCGTAAAGCGTGACGTCTACTAACTGCATACAATAAGCAGCAAGTGCACGATTACCTTCCGCGAACGCTTTTTGCGTCAATAGCATACGGCGCACATCTGGGTGCACGATAATAGGGTCAGCCGGACCGTCAGGGTTCTTGCGTCCGGTCAATGAACGAAACTGAATACGATCTTTTGCGTAGCGAAGTGCCCCTTGGAAGGCTGCTTCGGACGCAGCTAAGCCCTCAAGACCAGTACCAATACGCGCAGTATTCATGAACGTAAACATGCAGTTCAAACCACGGTTTGGCGGGCCAATCAAGAAGCCTTTAGCACCGTCAAAGTTGATAACACACGTCGCGCTAGCTTTGATACCCATCTTATGCTCAATGCTACCGCAGCTAACGGCGTTTCTGTCTTGTTTTTCCCCGTCTTCAGACACGTTGAACTTAGGCACGACAAATAGCGAGATACCCTTAGTGCCTTCTGGTGCGTCTGGCAAACGAGCCAATACTATGTGAACGATATTTTCCGACATATCGTGCTCGCCAGCAGAGATAAAGATTTTTGTCCCCGTTAAGCTGTAGCTACCGTCTTCCTGAGGTTCCGCACGGCATTTAAGCATGCCAAGGTCTGAACCGCAGTGCGCTTCGGTTAGACACATTGTTCCCGTCCACTCGCCACTGATGAGTTTCTCAAGGAACATTTTTTGCTGTAGCTCAGTACCATGTGCTTTTAACGTTTCCATACAGCCTTGGCTAAGACCTGGATACATTGCCCACGAATGATTCGCACCTGAGAACCACTCAGCAATGATAGAAGACAGTGAATAAGGTAGCGCTTGACCACCAAATTCTTCTGGGTGAGACATACTTGGCCAGCCACCTTCTACGTAAGTTTGATAGGCTTCTTTAAAGCCCTTCGGCGTCGTTACTTCGCCATCAACCCACTTACAGCCTTCTTCGTCACCCGACGCGTTAATCGGTGCGAGTACGTTTTCAGAGAACTTAGCGGCTTCAGCGAAAATAGCCGACACCAAGTCTTCAGACGCTTCTTCGAAACCTAATTTTTGATAGTGATTTTGATACTTTAATAGCTCATGTGTTACAAACATGGCGTCACGTTGTGGAGCTTTATAACCTTCCATACCCAATACCTATAGAACTTCAAATAAACCAGCAGCGCCCATGCCGCCACCGATACACATGGTACAAACTACATACTTTGCACCGCGTCGTTTACCTTCGATGAGTGCGTGACCCACCATGCGAGCACCGCTCATGCCGTACGGATGACCTATAGAAATGGCACCGCCGTTTACATTTAATAATTCGTCTGGAATGCCCAACTTATCGCGACAGTACAGAACCTGTACCGCAAACGCTTCGTTAAGCTCCCATAGACCGATATCGTCCATGGTTAATCCATGCTGCTTTAATAGCTTAGGAATGGCGAATACCGGGCCAATTCCCATTTCATCTGGTTCACAGCCTGCTACTGCAATACCGCGATAAATACCAAGTGGCTGAGCACTGCCTTTCGCTGCTGACTGCTCATCCATAATAACTGTTGCACTTGCGCCGTCTGAAAGCTGGCTTGCGTTGCCAGCTGTAATGCAGCCGCCTTCAATAACAGGGTTTAACGCTTTCAAACCTTCAAGAGTAGTTTCTGGGCGATTACCTTCATCTTTAGACAAGGTGACTTCGCGCTCAGAGGTTTCACCCGTTTCTTTATTGAACACCGCTTGAACTGCCGTAATAGGCACAATTTCGTCGTCAAACTTACCGGCCTCTTGCGCCGCTGCGGTGCGCATCTGACTTTGAAAGCCGTATTCATCTTGTACATCGCGGCTAATGTTGTACCGCTTGCCTACCACTTCAGCCGTTTGCAGCATAGGCATGTAGATATCTTTGTGCTTAGCAACAAGTGCAGGGTCTACTGCTCGGAACATATTCATGTTCTTATTTTGCACCAATGAAATAGAGTCTAAACCGCCTGCAACCATAATGTTGGTATCGCCAGTTCGAATCGAATTTGCAGCAACGGCAATGGCATACATACCAGAGCTACACTGGCGATCTAAGGTCATGCCAGCGACTGTTACTGGTAACCCACCCGCTAGACCTGCTAAGCGCCCAATATTCATACCGCCGCTGCCTTGGGTCAGTGCTGCGCCCATCACCACGTCATCGACGCTGGTAGGGTCAATGCCGGCACGTGCTACTGCGTTTTGAATAGCATGCCCACCTAATGACGGTGCGGGTAAGTTGTTTAGGGTACCTTTATAGGCGCGCCCAATTGGCGTTCGTGCTGTACTTACGATAACTGCATCACGCATATTGTTGTTCCTTTCAGTTGGGCTGAAAGTTCAGCCAAAATTTAGCTAAGTTGACATGTCGCTTCTTAGCTTTGCCAATTTTTGTATGTTCAGGCGTAAGCGGCGAACCGCTCACGTTTTAACGTTGCTATTTAGACGTAAAGTTTTTAAATGTGCCGCCTTCTTTCGCCAACTTAACAAGCAATTCGCTCGGCTCAAGCCACATTTTTCCGTACTCACCCAATTGATCACGGTAGGTGGTTAGCTTGTCTAAAATAGTGCTGAGCCCTACTTCGTCAGCGTATTGCATAGGTCCACCGCGATAAACGGGGAAGCCATAGCCGTAAACATAAATCACATCAATATCGCTAGACTTTGCCGCAATACCTTCGTCTAAAATAGCCGCCCCCTCATTGATTAGTGAATACATAACACGAACAAGAATTTCTTCATCGCTTATGTCTGAACGCTGCGAAACGCCAAGACGTTTAGCCTCTTGTTTGGCAATTTCTAATACTTCAGGGTCTGGTATAGGAACGCGACTAACAGGTTCGTAGTTGTAAGCACCACGCCCAGTTTTTAGACCGTTGCGTCCTTTTTCTACAAGGCGATCTGCTACCGCGCCGTAGGCTGGATCGTGTGAGATATATTCTTGGCGAGATTGACGTACATAATAGCCAATATCTAATCCCGCCATGTCGCCCATCGTGAATGGCCCCATTGGCATGCCGAATTCTGTGAGTACGCGATCAACCTGTTCAGGCGTAGCCCCTTCAAGAAGCAATCGATTGGCTTCACGGCCGTAAGGTTCAATCATGCGGTTACCCACGAAACCAAAGCAAACGCCCACCAGTACCGCTACTTTATTAATGCGTTTAGCCATCTTCATACAAGTCTTGATGACTTCTGCAGACGTCTTCTCGGCCTTAACTACTTCAAGTAGCTTCATTACGTTGGCTGGCGAGAAGAAATGAAGGCCGATAACATCTTGTGGGCGTGACGTAGCGGTCGCAATTTCGTCTATGTCCAGTGTTGATGTATTCGAGGCCAAAATAGCGCCGGGCTTACACACTCTATCAAGCGTTGAGAATACCGTTTTCTTTACTTCCATTTTCTCGAACACGGCTTCGATGACAAGGTCAACATCAGCTAAGTCGTCATACGAAGTCGTGCCAGACAGCAGCGCCATCCTACTTTCCACCTGTTCCTGGGTCAGCTTGCCTTTTTTCGCAGAGTTCTCGTAGTTCTTGCGAATGAGTGCAAGACCTTTTTCCAATGCATCTTCTTTGAGCTCAAGCATAGTTACGGGAATACCGGCATTGGCAAAGTTCATTGCAATTCCGCCCCCCATGGTGCCCGCGCCTATAATTGCAACTTTTTCGATACTGCGCTCTGGCGTATTCTTATCAAAATCGCTCACATGACCTGCCGCACGTTCTGCAAAGAAGAAGTGCTGCTGCGCACGCGCCTGTGCCGTATTCATGCACTCCATGAAAAGTTTGCCTTCATTTTTAAGGCCGTCTTCAAAAGAAAGCGTGTAAGCGCCGCGCACGGCTTCGATACATTTTAATGGTGCAAAGAAACCACGGGTCGCTTTTTTAGTTTGTGCTGTCACCGCATCAAACACTGCTTGGGTTTCTTCAGACATGGTCAACGTGATATCGCTGGTACGCTTTATTGCTTTTTCCGGCGTTAGCGTTTGCAAATAGTTTTTTGTATCTTCAAGCAAGTGTTCCGGTTTGTCAGATATTTTATCGAAGACACCTGGCAGTGCGACAACTGATGTTGGCTTTCCAGTAACAATCATTTCCAACGACGTTTGCGTGTCGGCGAGACGAGGAAGTCGCTGCGTACCGCCTGCCCCAGGAAGAATCCCCAGATTCACTTCAGGTAAACCAACCTTGTTGCCAGCGAAGGTTATACGATGATGACAGGCAAGTGCGACTTCTAAACCGCCACCGAACGCGGGACCTGGGAGGACTGCGACGACTGGCTTTGATGCATTTTCTATTTTATCCAGTACTTCAGGCAGCATGGGAGATAAATCGCCGCCTGAGAATTCGCTAATGTCAGCGCCACCTGAAAAAATAGGGAGTGAAGAAGTAATAACGATAGCACTTACACTATCGTCATTGAGTGCATTGTCTATACCTTCTATCAATCCTACTCTAAGAGCGCGTGACAGCGCATTAACCGGCGCACTTTGCATCGTTAGCGTGGCAACGCCTTGTTTTACTGCATATTCTACGGCTTTATTTTCCATCTCTGTCATAACCATGTCCTGTTTATCACGTTAACTGGATGTTATTGCAGTGTTGTTAATCATCCAAGTTTATTGGTGTTATAGACATTTATCATAATTTTTAATAATGAGCGCTAGCCCTTTTGCTGTTTCATCTATCTGTGTAGAGCTTGTCCTACCTTGCCTAAGGTTTATTTGACAGAAATTAAAACCAATGTTTTTGTTAACCGAGCAACACTTGTTATTACATTTTATTTACAAAAGGATAATTGGCTATGCAAGTGCTTAAAACACCGGAAAGTGCTTTTGATGAAATTAATGACTTTCCCTACGCTCCCCGCTTTACTGAAATTACAGACACAGTCAGCAGCGAAATAACCATGGCTCATTATCAATGCGGTCCTGTTGACGGTCATACTGTGCAGCTGATACATGGCGAGCCGACTTGGGCCTATCTTTACCGTAAAATGATGCCTTTACTTGCCGACGCAGGGTTCAATGTTATCGCACCAGACCTCATTGGTTTTGGGCGTTCAGATAAACCTGTTAGAAAAGACGATTATTCTTACGCTCGACACGTGATTTGGATAAAGGATTGGTTTACTCAGATCGTGAAAGGACCTACCACGCTATTCTGCCAAGACTGGGGAGGACTATTAGGGCTGCGACTTGTCGCTGACATGCCAGAGCGTTTTTCTGGCGTAATGGTTTCGAATACCGGATTACCAACCGGTCACCATTCGCCAAGCGAAGCGTTTATTAAATGGCGCCGATTTTCACAAGACGTACCGATATTTCCCACTTCAACAATCATCCAAAATGCGACGACTACAGAATTAGATGAAGCGACACTTGCTGCTTACGACGCTCCCTTCCCTGACGAGCGATACAAAGCAGGGGCGCGAATGTTTCCCCTTCTTGTTCCCACGAGCCCAGACAGTCCAGAAGCGCAGGCGAATAGACAAGCATGGGAAAAATTAAAGCAATTCAAAAAACCTTTCATAACGGCTTTTGGTGATAGCGACCCCGTAACGAGTGGCGGGGATAAATTATTTCAAAAGCTTGTTCCCGGCTCTAAAGGCATGGTCCACACACGTATCGCAAATGGCGGACACTTTATTCAAGAGGACAAAGGGGAAGAGCTAGCCAATTTACTTATACAGTTTATTCAACAAACGCAGCAAAAATAGCCGCGTATTCGATGAAATTAAGCAATCTAATAACAGGAGATTACCATGGATGCTCTACTCGACTTTACCGGACAAGTTGTATTAATCACAGGTGCGGGCAGCGGTTTTGGCCGCTTATTATCTCTAGGTCTTGCCGGACGAGGTGCTAAACTTGTGCTTTCTGATATCAATGAAACCGCCCTTGAGGAAACGAAAAAAGACGTAAAAGCGCTGACTGATGTGGTGGTATTAGCAGGTAATATTGCAAGCGAAACGCTCAATAAAGCCCTTGTTGATAAAGCCATGGACACGTTTGGACGTTTGGATATCGCGGTAAATAATGCAGGCATAGCGCACAATCCAGTGCCCGTGCATCAACTGACAGAGGAGATCATGGATTCACAATTTGCTGTAAATGTGAAGGGCGTGATGTTCGGAATGAAACATCAAATTCCCGTTATGCTTGCGCAAAAGCAAGGTCACGTACTTAACGTAAGTTCGCTAGCGGGTTTAGGAGGGGCGCCAAAAGGTGGTGCATATGCTGCAGCAAAGCATGCGGTATCAGGAATAACGCGAACCGCCGCTGTAGAGTACGGTCGCAAGAATGTTCGCGTAAATGCTATTTGCCCATTTTACAGCCCTACTAATATTTTAAATGTAGATGGTTATAACACGCCAGAGGCGAGAGAGCAGCTTGGTATGGGCAGCCCAATGAAACGCCTTGGCGAGCCGCAAGAAATCGTTAATACCATGATGCTCATATTGTCACCAGGCAATAGCTATATGAACGGACAAACGATAGCCGTAGACGGCGGCGTAACAGCATGGTGAAGCTGGTCACATATCACACAGAAAAACGTATTCAACCAAATAAAAGTATGATTCTGAATACCCTGGTATGACATGTACTGTTTCGATTTCATTCTACTTTAGGTGTAATGGCGAAGAACAAACAAAGCCGACGGATGAGGCGAGTGCAACCGCCTCTGATGTCGAATCATTCTTACATAAGATGCAAGCTATACTGATTGATTTTTGAGAGAAAAGTGTTATGCAAACGCTAAGTAAAAACATCGTTTTGTCAATCGCGCTCAACTCAATTGCATTTTTTTCTTCTACTGCTTTAGCAAGCGAGACGTCATTTTCGATGACTCATACAAAAGAAATCGCGTCTAACCAAAACGTTAAAAAGCAACGCTTAAACAAAACGCTGGCACTTAACTCGGTTAAACGCACTATATTTCAAGGGTCGCAAAATAAAAAACAGCCAAGCGGCCTTTTTTTAATTCACAGCGTTTTACCCAATAACCGCTCAAAAGCTGAGTAGCAACTATCAAGCGTTAATCAAACCACGCTATCGCTTAATAAACTGAAAACTCAACGGATAAACCCACAATTCTCCTTTGTTGGCTTTTACCGCTGCCACGACCGCAAATATGATGTTCATCAATCCAAGTAAGATAAATCCTAGCGCACCAATGATAACAAAGGTGAGGATAAAACATACCACTGAATAAACGAGCAAACTCAATAACCAATTTGCTGTTACTCTGCCGTGCTGATTAATATTTTCATTTCGATCTTTGTGCGCAATCCAAAGCACAATTGGCAAAACAAGGCCCAAACCGGGTATAACAAAGCTTGATAATTGAGAAACGTGTATTAATGTGCAGTAACTGCGGGCATTAAGCCCCCAATAACACGGCTCTTCCGGATGAAACACTATAGTCATAATACTCCCTGTTGTTACAGGAGGGTTTTAAAAAGCCCCCCGCATAAAGGAGTGCTATCAAATTTGTTTTACAAAAGCGATGTAGCGTTACACAATGCTCTCATATGTCCATGTGAACATCGATAAACCTTACAATCAAAATAATTAATAGGACAAAGTATGCTCAATCGTAAACGTACTCTGATAGCCGCATTTGTCAGCCTATCGCTTATAGGATGTGGCGAAAGTGCTAAGCAGACAGAAGCCAAACCAGAGCTTACTGCGCAAGACGCAAAACAATTCTTACTGCAGGCGCAAAGCGACATTGCCAAAATGCAGGTGCCTGCTGCCCACGCTGAGTGGAGCTATGCAACCAATATTAATTTCGATACCGCGGCAGTAAGCGCCTATTTTAACGAAGTGCTATCAACGAAGGTAGCCAAATTAGCAAAAGAAGCGGCCAAATTTAACGATGTAGATGTGGATGCCGATACCCGCAGGCAGCTCGAACTGCTCAAAAATGGTCTCACTATGCCACCGCCAGCAGATGCTGAAAAAGCAGAACGCCTTGCAAAAATTGGCTCAGAATTAAGCGCCATGTACGGTTCGGGTGAATATTGTAGTGAAGATGGGTCATGCAAAAGCTTAGTAGAAATGAGCAGTGAAATGGCCACCCTTCGCGACGCCGATAAACTATTAGAATACTGGGCGGGCTGGCGAGAGATTTCAAAACCAATGGCGCCACTTTATGCCGAACAGGTGTCGCTTGCCAACGAGGGCGCAGCAGAACTTGGGTTTGAGAACGTGAGTGCGCTGTGGCGTGGGAAATACGATATGCCTGCTGACGATTTCCCAAAAGAGCTAGACCGCTTATGGACGCAAGTTGAACCTTTTTATGAATCACTTCATTGTCATGTACGCGCAAAGCTTGGTGAACATTACGGTGAAGACATCGTTCCTCAAGACAAACCCATTCCCGCGCATTTATTGGGGAATATGTGGGCGCAGAGCTGGGGCAATATTTACGATATAGTAAAACCTCAACAAGAAATGAAGGTGCCTGATGTTACCGGTGCATTGGCTGCACAAGGCTATGACGAAATTGCCATGGTGAAACAGGCCGAGTCGTTTTTCTCATCCCTTGGCTTCGAAGAGCTGCCAGATACGTTCTGGGAACGTTCTATGTTTCAAAAGCCCGAAGGCCGCGACGTACAATGCCATGCTTCGGCTTGGGACCTTGATGACAAAGACGATCTTCGTATAAAGATGTGTATTCAAAAAACTGGCGAAGAGTTCAACGTTATTCATCACGAACTAGGTCACAACTATTACCAGCGCGCCTACAAAGATCAGCCTCTTCTCTATCGCGGTTCGGCTAACGATGGTTTCCATGAAGCGATTGGTGACACTATCGCACTATCGATCACGCCTAAATATCTTAAGCAAATCGACCTAATCAACGAGATCCCCGATGCGTCTAACGATATTGGGATGCTGATGCAGGTTGCACTAGATAAAATAGCCTTTATTCCTTTTGGTTTGATGGTTGACCAATGGCGCTGGAAGGTCATGTCGGGGGAAGTTTCGCCTGAACAATACAACCAGCTATGGTGGGAACTAAGAGAAAAATACCAAGGTGTGATGGCACCTATCGAGCGCAGCGCCGATGCATTTGACCCTGGTGCAAAGTACCATGTGCCGGCAAATGTCCCCTATACCCGCTACTTCCTGGCGCACATCCTTCAGTTCCAATTTCACAAAGCCTTGTGTGATATCGCCGGTGATGAAGGCCCGTTAAATCGCTGCTCTATTTACGGCAGTAAAGAAGCCGGTAAAGCACTGAACGAGATGTTAGAAATGGGCATGAGTCAGCCTTGGCAAAATGCACTGGAAACATTGACGGGCTCGCCGCACATGGATGCTAGCACCATCGCTGACTACTTTGCACCGCTTAAGACGTGGCTTGATGAGCAAAACGCGTCGCGTCAATGTGGCTGGTAAACTAGTTGCTTATCTAGGCACTGTAAGAGGCCCTATGTAAGTCCCTAAGCCTCGAATATTCGGGGCTTTTTTATTCAAATTAAACTTTTGTCCCATTGAAAATTTTTAATAAACGCGTACCGTTTAACCTTGTCTCAAGTTAAATATAGTTAAGTATGAAAGGCTCCCTTACTCGCTTGCTTTTTACCTTTAGCGTTCTACTTAGTTTTGCGCTCAGTGCTCAAGTCCAAATGGATGTGCCCGCCTTTCATTCTTTCAATAAAGAGAGTGGAATTACTCACGTCTCCGTGGCTGACATTGCGGAAGACAAATATGGCTTTTTGTGGCTTGCATCGCAGTCTGGCATCGACAAATTCGACGGCTACACTTTTTCTAATTTTGGTATGCGGGGTGAAGACGAAACCTCAGGTTTACAGACTCTTCTAGCGCTTCAAATAGAAGCGAGCAAAGATGGACAATACATGTGGATTGGCTCATTTAGTGGCTTGAGCCGCCTAAATGTAGATACCGAAGTGTTTGAACATTACAACCTTCCCTCATCTTCTTCCTACACCAAACACGTTATTAACCGTATTAAAACGACCCGTGATGGAAAACTTTGGATTGTTTCGGAACGTAACCTATACGCTTACAATGAAGCAACTGACAACATAGAACTTGTAAGTTTTTTACCTGATACGACAAGTACCCTTACCGATGTTGAGCTTCTAGGCAAAACACTTTACGTGGCATCAACTGAAGGCCTTTATAAATTTGACCCAAGCAAAAAGGAGCTAGAGTTAGCCTCGCCTGAGAAAATTAGCATAACGAGACTGGCCGCGGCCGAGGGCTCGACGCTATTTTTAGGAACGGTCTCACGTGGTGTCTGTCTGTTTAACCCAGATCGTAAAAACGAAGAGATTACCACCCAATGTACTTCAGAAATACATGGGTTGTCTGACAATTATGTGACCGACATTTTACTTGGTTCTAAGGGCGATGTTTGGATTGGCACAGAACGTGGGCTAAATTTATTAACCTCTTTCAGTACCTACACGGTAATGCGCGTCCCACTGTCCGAAAAAGATGCGGGCAACGAACGGGTTTCAAGCATTTTTCAAGGTCGAGCCGGCCTTGTCATTGTGGGAACCAAAGACGATGGCTTTGCCATGGGCAATCCAGCGTTGAGCAACTTTCGCTCAATGGACGTGGGCGACGGACGCGTAATCGGGTCGATGACAAGTTATAAAGACAATAAAGTATGGGTTACTAACGAAAAAGGACTGTGGCTTTTCGACACCGTTGAACATAGTTATGAAGGCCCCTTTACATCAAGCGATGCCAGAGAAAGCGATGACACATCGAGCGATAAGCTCATAGGCCTTGTTTATGATGATAAGAGGGACGAACTGTGGGTAGCGACACGCTCTGGCCTTGCAAAACTCAATGAGCAAACCAATCAGTTAGATATTGTCGCTATGCAAGGTAAAGCGGGATACAGTGTCAACGTCGATGCAGACGGAGATATTTGGTTCGGCGGCTATAGTGATGGTGTATTCGTTTTTCGGCCATCTGAAGGACGGATAATAAAGCAGTGGCCACTGTCATTGACGACTCGAATTTTGCTTGAAGATAAGGAAAGCGCGTGGCTCAGTACGGTTTCTGGCCTGTACCTTGCCAACAAACTCACCGGTGAGATAGACAGCATTAGTCAGTACACTGACAAAATTACTGACAAAACCGTTGTCACTTGGATCTCCCGCTCCAAACGCGGCGGCTACTGGGTCGGAACACAGGCGGCTGGCTTATTTTTTATCACCAAAGACGGCACTGACTTATCCTCCATCAAAGTTACTCAGTTAAAACCAAAGAGTAGATTGAGCAACATTTCAATTGGTGCAATCATTGAAGACGATGAATATGGATTGTGGATATCGACGATAGAGGGCATAGCCTATATCGCGCCAAATCTCTCCTCCCTTTCTTACTTCGGTGCTGAACACGGCGCATTAACTACAGGTTATTACATTGGCTCAGTTTCTTTAACGCAAAATAACACCATGCTTTTTGGTGGTGCAGAAGGTCTTACACTTTTTAATCCGTCTAATGTGGTCAGTACCCATTGGGATCCAAATGTTCATCTTACGAAGGTAGAGGTAGTAAGGAAAGAGCAAAACAGTGGGAAGACGTTTCAGCAGAAGGTTATCTTGGGTGATGGTATAACGCTTGACCACAACGACATTGCGCTATCTATTGAATTTGCGGCGTTAGACTACATCAACGCAAACGAGATCCGCTATGCTTACAAACTTGCCGACTTTGAAACCAGTTGGCGCTTTACTGACGCAAAAACACGAGTAGCAACCTATACAAACTTAGATCCAGGTCGCTACCGCTTCACGGTAAAAGCCATTAACAAAGAAAATGAATGGAGCAGTAAGGAAGCACAAATTGAGATTGTTGTTGTACCACCGTGGTGGGACAAACCTATATGGCGAGCGGTATTCTTGTTAACCATTATCTTGATATTGTCCTCTGCCATTTGGTTCAGGATCATGACGTTAAAAAGGCGCTCGGCCGAACTCGCGTTAAAGGTGGAAGAAAAAACAAAAGACTTAGAGGCAGCGGTTGAACAGCTTACTCTACTCTCTACCCAGGATTCGCTGACCGGCCTGAAAAATCGCCGTTACTTTTCGCAGCGAGCAAATGCACAATGGCATGAATTTAAACGACACAACCGCACCTTTTCTTTACTCATTATCGATATAGACCACTTCAAGCGCATTAACGACAAATACGGCCATCAAGCTGGAGATATCGTATTAACTAAGGTAGCGCGAACGCTCGAAGATAACCTGCGTGAAAGCGATGTAATCTCTAGATGGGGCGGCGAAGAGTTTCTTATTCTGCTTCCCTCGCTAAATTTACAAGAAGCTTACCGGGTTGCTGAAAAACTGCGTAAATGCATAGCTGAAACAAGCATTAATGTCCCCCCCCATACAATTAACGTGTCTATTACTTGCGGCGTCTGTGATATTGCCGACTACGATAGTATTGAAGCCTGTATTTATGCGGTTGATGAAAAACTATATCGGGGTAAAGAACCTGGACGAAATGCTGTGATCAAATAAGTTCTAATGTCTGCTTAAACTCTATTGTAGGTAAAGCACTGCCCTCTTATCCTAATTTTCTCTAGCGCAAGGCTGATGTTGTCAATCTCATAATCCTGCATTTAATACCAGTCCGCACAGATAATTAGCCCCTCAGCGAGAGTTAAAATGTTCGTAATCGCGGCGTGTTACCGTAGGTATAGTGGCTCTACATCAAGGTAATACAACAAAGAGTAAGGACATTTTAAACTCGCCCTTCGGGAAGGTCTGGTATAACCGCTCTTTGTGATCGCTTTACACATGTAATCACTATCAATCAGTGAATTCACATTTAGTAACGATTCGCTTATCGAATTGAAAGGAGTTTCAAATAATGGCTAACGTATTAGTAATCGGCGCATCAGGACAAATTGGAAAACAGGCTACCGTAAAGTTATTAGATGCTGGGCATAAAGTACTAGCCCCGGTGAGAAGCCCTGAAAAATTGTCAGATATAGAAAACGGCAATCTCACTGTCGTTGAGCAAAATTTGGAAGACGATTTTTCAGCGCATTTTGACGGTGCTGACGTCGTAGTATTCACTGCTGGTTCAGGCGGAAACACGGGCGCAGATAAGACTATCATGATAGATCTATGGGCGGCACGCAACGCAGTTAACTATGCCAAAGATGCGGGTACGCCTAAATTCGTAATGGTAAGTTCAATCGGGGCTGGTGATCCAGATGCCGTTTCTTCAGAAATTAAGCCCTATTTAGTCGCTAAACACATGGCAGACGAGCACTTAATTAATAGCGGTTTGCATCACATTATTTTACGTCCTGGCACACTACTCAATGAGCCCGGCACACATTTGGTTCGCACCGATATGCCTGATAACAAAGATGATGCCGTTATTCCAAGGGAAGACGTTGCTACCGCCATTGTGGAAAGTGTCGCAAGAGAAGGTAGTGATAACATCATTACCTATTTGTTCAAGGGTGATACGCCAATTTCTCAGATTTTCTAACCTAGCGTTGGCAACGGGCATAAATAAAACTCAGCTACTGACAGTTAAGCATTAAGACAAGCGGCATTCTTTTGTTGTCTAAAGAAAAGCAAAAGAGAGCCGCTTTTTTGGCTTGTTCTGCGGGTTTTACTGCGAGTGTTGGACAAAAAATCGAGCGTATCAGCTTATAGCATTATGGTATAAGTGATTGGCTAACCCAATTTCCATTCTCGTCTTTTTGATGCCACTCACGATTTTGCGGGTTCCCTCGCAAATTCAGATAATCCACAGTTTGGATAGCGAGCAATAGAGTACAGAAATGTGAAGGAACCTGCTTAAAGTCCCCTTCAATGTGAAGCGCAGAGCCATCGTTTCGAGGGGTACCCGGCTCTCCCCAAAAGAATTGTTTTTTCCCTGCATCAGAAAGCTTATCCCACTGCTGTTTTACTAAGTCAAAATTATCATCAGCGGTCATGACTAACGCATTACATGAAAAACGATACTGCTCTCTGGTCTTCGAAAAATACCAACACACTTGAGCTTTATCGTTTTGAGCAAGCTGGTTAAATTTTTCAGAACGCGTATCTGAGATGACGATCAATTGATCATCATCTGTTATTCCTCTAAAGACTACGGTTCGGCAAAAAGGCGCTCCACTTTCGTCCACGGTAGCTAATTGAAAATATCGACTTTCGGGCATACTTCGGGTTTGATGCAAACTCTTCGTTAATCCCTGTCGCCACTGGGGCATGAACACCTCCGACTGCTTGTTGTTAACCGTATGCGTTAAGCCACTTTTTGTTTGTTGGCAAGAGAAAACAATGTATAAAAATTACGCGTCGTTATCTTTGCTAACTCTTCCACAGATACGCCTTTGAGCTCCGCAATAAACTCCGCAACTTCTACCACATAACCCGGTTGGTTTTGTTTACCTCTATGAGGGACAGGAGCGAGCCAAGGAGAGTCAGTTTCAATCAATAGCCGCTCTAAAGGGATCGCGCTTACTACGTCCCGTAATTCATTGGCAGAATTGAAGGTCACAATGCCAGAGATAGAAATATAAAAATCCATTTCAATGGCTGCTTGTGCCATCTCTAGCGACTCTGTAAAGCAATGTAGCACGCCCTGAGTATGCGGCGCTTTATGCTCTCTAAGCAAATTAATGGTATCTTCCCGCGCATCTCGGGTGTGAATAATAAGCGGCTTATTGGTTTCATTTGCCACTTTGATATGGTCGACAAATGATGTTAGCTGTACGTCTTTGCTTTCGGGGCTGTAAAAATAATCCAGCCCGGTTTCACCTATGGCGACAACCTCTTTACGTTTTGCCTTTTCCAAGAGCACTTCAAAACTGCATGCCTCGTCCTGATGTAATGGGTGAACGCCACAAGACACAGAGACATCGTCAAAACCACTTACCGCTTCTAGCATGCTGTCATAATCGCCAACCGACACACACACACACAGAAAGTGCTCAACACCGCGAGCTCTCGCAAAGTTTAGCGTTTCCGCCAGTTCCTGTGGGCTTTGCTTTAGTCGGTCTAAATGACAATGAGAATCTACGAACAAACTACACCTATATTTTTGTAGTTAATACCCAAGACATAAGATGATTTCTTATCTCTCGCTATTAACGTTGAAATTGTTTAAGTAATCCAAAAAGCACCATTGACCTATTCACGCCCGCATGCTGCAACGTTTTTACCGCTTCAACACACGTTGTATAGCGCTTGAAGTCAACCGCTTGCTGGCGCTGCATATAATCATCATGTGCCATTTGCTGACACCATGATGCAACTTGCTGTGCATTATCCTGCCACTTATTTGCAAGCGTTTGTGCCTGCAAATTGGCATCACCGGCGAGTAGCGCCTGGATACCATCGCTGAAATCGCGGTAGCTAAAATCGTTATCGCCTGATAATGCCTCTTCCACACGCAACGGGGCGTAACCATAGGCGGCCAGTAATGCTTCGCTTGCATCTTCTACGCCTTTGGCTTGCAAGTAGTTCAAACTCTCTGATATTGACGGCAATGGCAATACTTGCCTTTCACAGCGGCTTAAAATCGTAGGCATAAGTTTGTTGATGTTGTCAGTTACCAGGAGTAGAAACGTGTTGTTTGTGGGCTCTTCCAAGGTTTTCAACAGCGCATTAGCTGCTGCTTCAGTCATTGTTCCGGCGCTTGGGATCAGCAACACCTTGTTTCCTCCCATTTGCGCCATTCCTGAGAGCTTAGCTATGCCTTCGCGAATTTTATCCACGCCAAGTTGTTTCTCACTTTCAAGGATGTGGAAATCAGGATGATTGCCTGCTTGTCTTAGCTGGCAACTCTGGCACTGTTCACAAGGGCCGTCTACACCTGGCCGCTTGCACAGCAGCGCATTGGTGACGCTAGTGGCCAAGTGATATTTACCAATGCCCTCGGGCCCGGTTAGCAGCAAACCATGATGCAGCTTTTTAGCCAAATAGCGAGAAAGTAAGGTAGCGTAGGTTTCAGTGAACCAAGGCAGCGTTTGCATTAACCGTCTCCTAACGGGCGTGTAGTTCGCTGACTGTCATTGCCGCTGCATTCACTATTTACATACCCATGGATAAGTGCAATAACGTCTTGATGAACCTTGTCCATGGACTGCATGGCACTGACTATGACTATGCTTTCATCCTGCTCTGCCAGCGAGAGATATTTAGCGCGAGTACGCTCAAAGAACGCCAAACCAGCTTGCTCTATACGGTCTAGCTCTCCGCGCCCACGAGCGCGCTCCAGGCCCACTGCAGGTTCAACGTCTAGATACAAGGTTAGGTCAGGCTTGAAGCCTTTTAACGCGATGTCGCTTATCGCTTTCATCGTTTTTTCGCTAACCCCACGCCCGCCGCCTTGATAAGCTTGAGACGATAAATCATGCCTATCTCCTACTACCCATGCACCAGTTTCAAGAGAAGGCAAAATTTTATTTGTAAGCAGTTGAACACGAGCGGCATACATTAAAAGCAGCTCTGTCTCTTCACTTACCGTTTCATGCCAATCATGCTTCACGCATTCCCGAATTGCTTCGGCCATCGGCGTGCCGCCAGGCTCTCGAGTTTGTTCCACGCGCTTTCCGGCTTTTTTTAACGCCTCAACAATCAGCCCTATTACAGAGCTTTTACCAGCCCCTTCAAGGCCTTCTACTACAATAAACTTTCCGCGCATAACGTTTTAAACTCTATTTATTTTTCAGTATTTCGCGATAGGTAAATGAACGCGTTAATAAGTTCCACAGCGTTATCTTTAAAGCTGATATTTTCTCACAGCTGCGTTGTGCTCATCTAGTGTTGCGGAAAATTGATGACTTCCATCTCCTTTCGCCACAAAGTACAGCGCATCAGTTGATAAGGGACGCAGCGCAGCATGAATCGCAGCTTTCCCAGCCATTGCGATCGGCGTTGGCGGCAACCCTTTAATAACATAAGTATTATACGGGGTAGCGGTACGAAGGTGCTTGCGCGTAATATTTCCGTCAAACATAGGTCCAATACCGTAAATTACGGTGGGATCTGTTTGCAGTCGCATATTCTTATTAAGCCTATTAATGAATACGCCTGCTATCATGTCCCGCTCTGCCGGCACTGCGGTTTCTTTCTCAATAATGCTCGCCAATATAAGCGCTTCATAGGGGGTTTGTAACGGCAAATCGACGGCTCGCTGCTCCCATTCGCTAGACACATAATCAATCAGTGCACCATGCGCTCGTTTCAAAATTTGGCTGGCTTTGGTACCTTTCGTAAAGAAGTAGGTATCGGCTAAATAAAGGCCTTCAGTCTGCTCCACGTTTTCACAACACCATTTTACATCGTTATCTTTGGTAACGTCGCGTAGCGTATTGTCAGCTATGTCAAAATCCAGCTGAGTGTTTTGTCTTAACGTATCGAGCCACTGGGTGAGCGTTAGGCCCTCTACTAAACTTACTGCGAACAAATGCTCATCACCTTCGGCAAAAAGGGTAAAAGCATCAACTAAGGATTGACCGGGGCGTAACATATAAGTGCCTGATTTGACCACTGTGTTGCCGGAAAAAAACTTCAGCCAAACCTTAGCTACAAACGGGGATACCTCACTAATCCCTTGATTACGCAAAAGCTTTACTGTTCGATAGGCATTACTTCCACGCTCGATAGTAATAAGGGTTTCTTCTTGTAGTTTTAAGGGCGTAGCAACCTTTGAAGATACAAATATAACGCCCGATGCAGCACCAATAGCAACAAGCAAAATAAGGGTTGAAAGAAGAACAACTAACCGCTTCATTCTTATCGTTCCCCTATTTTCACAAATATTATTTCCATTTTAGGCTCTAACGTTTTTATGCTTATCATTATTTTAAGTGTGAAAGCGTAACCCGCACGAATGCGTAAGGTCATTGCTTTCCATCATCCAATCGTTTCTGTAATGCTTTAACTGGCTTACTTTCAACGTCAAAGCTGACCATGGAGAAATCTGGCATTCGACATTCCTTTACTGGTATTACTCCCATCAAAGCATTGGTTATCACGACAGCGCTTGCGCTTTGCAAGTGGTCGAGTTGATACTCTCCGACATGCAGTGCGTGATTATCGTTCAACAATGAATCAATAAGGTATTGTCTCACCACGCCATTTACTCCACTTCCTTTCAGTGAAGGGGTGTACCAAGCGTCGTTGTAGAAAAAAAACAGATTGCCAGCGCTCGATTCGATCACATTGTCTTGGGTGTCACATACGATAGCGTCGTCTACGTGGGCTTCGTTCACTTCATGCTTGACCAGAACCTGCTCTAGCCTATTCATATGTTTAACGCCTGCAAGCAGCGGTTGAATGGCTAGCCGAGTTTGGGCGCATATGACAGACAAACCTTTGTTAGCCATAGTCTCATAATGACTAGGAAAAGGATGCTGACTAAATCTTACCTGCGCCACACTGTCTTCGCTTCGCGCATATCCTCTACCCGTCTGCCCGCCTGAAATGTGCACTTTTAAGACGTATTTGGAACCCACATCGTTACATGATGATGTGGCAATATGGTCAATATGCTCACTAATCGCTAGGTCGAGTGCGTTGATATCAATATCAAGCTTAATTGCTGCGGCGTCGTGCTTTAACCTGGATAGATGATAAGGTTTTAGCTCTACTTTATTGCGGTGGACCAACAATGTGGTAAACACACCGTCTCCGTAATTAAACGCCCGGTCACTCGATGAAACTGGCGTAGCATTTGGAATAATTATCAATGCCTAGTCTTACTTGCTGATTTACTGGTTAGCAGGAGTATACCAACTTGCGTTGGTCAAACAACTTATAGCGTTATTCAGTATAGGCTTGTCATCGTATATGAGTATTTGATATTCGTTTAACCTACCCAACGACAATAAGACTTATACAGTTGAATAGGGAAGAAAGGGGTGTGGTTTTTCATAGTGCAAACATCACGTACGGCTTCAGCTCGTTTGTAGCGATGGACACACTGCGCATTTTTTTGATGGCATCTACTAATGTGCGGGTTCAAGGTGAAGTGAATGTAAAAGGCAGCGACTAGCTGCCTTTAAACGTGATATCTATTCTTTGAATAGACCTACATTCGTTTGAAAACCAACGAACCGTTTGTACCGCCAAAGCCGAATGAGTTACATAGCGCATAATCTTCATTGAAGGCTTTCGCTTTGTTTGCGACAAAATCTAAGTCGCATCCTTCGCCTGGCTCATCTAAATTGATAGTTGGCGGCGCCATCTTGTCACGCAACGCTAAGATAGTAAAAATCGCTTCTACAGAACCAGCGGCACCTAACAGGTGGCCCGTCATGGATTTAGTAGAACTTACCAGTAGCTTGTAAGCATGATCATTGAAAACGCGCTTAACTGCCGCAACTTCAGCAATATCACCAGCTGGCGTTGATGTACCATGGGCGTTCACGTAACCAATGAGGTTCGCGTCTACGTTTGCGTCATTGATAGCGTTTTGCATTGACGCTGCTGCGCCCTCACCATCCTCTGGTGGTGATGTCATGTGATATGCGTCGCCGCTCATACCGAAACCAACAAGCTCAGCATAAATATGCGCGCCACGCGCTTTTGCTGCCTCGTATTCTTCCAGCATGATAACACCAGCGCCCTCGCCCATAACAAAACCATCGCGGTCTTTATCCCATGGGCGACTTGCAGCCTGTGGATTGTCATTGCGAGAAGACAACGCGCGCGCTGCGGCAAAACCTGCCATTCCTAACGGTGTGATAGACGCTTCTGCACCGCCAGCTAACATCGCATCTGCATCGCCATAAGCGATAGTTCTTGCGGCAATACCAATGTTGTGAACACCTGTCGTACATGCAGTCACAACGTTTAAATTCGGTCCTTTCAACCCTTCCATGATAGACAAAAAGCCAGAGATCATGTTGGTAATGGTTGAAGGTACAAAAAATGGCGATACGCGCTTAGGACCGCTATTTGTCAGCTTTAAATGGTTTTGTTCAATTTGTTCTAAACCACCGATACCTGAGCCAATAGCAACACCAATACGGTGAGCATTATCTTTAGAAACACTGAAACCAGAATCGACTAGCGCTTGCTTGCCAGCTGCAATACCCAACTGGATGAAGCGGTCCATTTTTTTGGTTTCTTTCTTTTCAATGTATTGCTGCGGATCAAAATCATTGATTTGACCTGCGAAACGGGTTGAATAGTTACTACAATCGAAATGGGTGATTTCACCGATGCCGCTCTCGCCCGCGAGCAATTTGCGCCATGTGTCTTCGCTATTAAGACCTAATGGTGAAAGCATTCCAAGACCAGTAACCACTACGCGACGTTTTGTCACAAAAAGCCCTCGCTTTGGAACTAAGGTAGGAGATACAAAAACGGCTCTTTATAAGAGCCGTTTTGTCGCTACTTAAGACTTAAGCGTCTTTGTTAGCGTTGATGTAGTCAATTGCTGATTGAACTGTAGTAATTTTCTCTGCTTCTTCGTCAGGAATTTCAGTATCAAATTCTTCTTCCAAAGCCATTACTAGCTCAACAGTGTCAAGTGAATCAGCGCCTAAATCGTCAACGAATGAAGCTTCTGCTTTTACTTCTTCTTCTTTAACGCCAAGTTGTTCAACGATGATTTTCTTAACGCGTTCTTCAATGTTACTCATAATTCTAGGTTTCCCTTAAAACGTCACTAGATAATAAAAGTGCCGCTAGTTTATTTTGCAAGGTGCATCCTTGCAAGCACCAGTTTAAACAAATTTTCTGGTCAAACCAGCGACATTCGAAATTCGTAAAATACTATTTTTACATCCAAGTTCAGGTAAATACCACCCCAAACTAAGGAAAATTCGCAAAAATTGCGAATTTACCCCATATACATACCACCATTAACATGGATGGTTTCGCCTGTAATATAGGCTGCACCATCGCTTACCAAAAAGGCAACAGTGGCTGCAATTTCATCAGGCTCGCCTAATCGGTTAGCCGGAATATCTTTAAAAATGGCGGCTTTTTGATCATCACTTAGCGCCTTTGTCATATCAGTATCGATAAAACCAGGGGCAACAACGTTGATTGTTATACCACGAGAAGCCACTTCTCTGGCCATAGATTTAGAAAAACCAATGACGCCGGCTTTCGCCGCAGCATAGTTGGCTTGACCAGCATTACCTGCGCTGCCTACCACAGAACCAATATTTACTATGCGCCCAAAGCGTTTCTTCATCATACCGCGAAGTACAGCTTTTGACAGCGTAAATATTGAAGTAAGGTTAGTATCTATAATATCTTGCCACTCGTTATCTTTCATGCGCATTAAAAGATTATCGCGCGTAATGCCTGCATTATTGACTAAGATATCAATTCCACCGTGAGCGTCGTTAATCGCTTTCAAGGTAGTATCAACACTTTCCTTGTCGGTAACATTCAGTGCAAAGCCTTGACCACCAAACTCAGAAAGATAATCACTGATTGCTTTTGCGCCATTTTCACTCGTGGCTGTGCCAATAACCGTTGCACCTTGCTGTGCAAGTTGCGTTGCAATGGCCTTGCCTATACCTCGGCTTGCTCCGGTTACCAGCGCAATTTTACCGTCTAATTGACTCATTGCGATTCCTTATTGTTTTAATGCTTCAACACCGTCAGGTGTATTCACTGCAAGAGACGCTAAGCTCTTGTCAATGCGTTTATTAAGGCCTGTTAGCACTTTGCCCGGGCCTACTTCGATAACACGCTCTACACCCGCTGCGGCTAGGTATTCCACCGTACGTGTCCACTGAACTGGGCAGTAAAGCTGTCTCACCAGCGCGTTTTTGATTGCATCACCCTGTGTTTCAATGGTGACATCAACATTATTAACAATATTGATTGCAGGCTCGTGAACATTTAAAGAAGAAAGCGCTTCTTCGAGTTTATCCGCGGCCGGTCTCATTAGCTCACAGTGAGAAGGCACACTTACCGCAAGCGGCAGCGCGCGTTTAGCGCCAGCTTCTTTACACGCGTTAGCAGCTTGTTCTGCCGCGTTTTTCTCACCCGCGATCACAACCTGACCCGGTGAATTAAAGTTAACAGGTGCAACAACGTCACCAGTGGCAATGGCGGTTTGGTGACAAATATCTGCTATTGCTGCGTCTTCCAAGCCGATAATGGCATACATAGCGCCCGCCCCTGCCGGCACGGCCTCTTGCATGTATTTACCACGGGCTTCTACCAATTTAATGGCGTCAGAAAAGTCCATCGCGCCACCGCAAACTAGCGCTGAATACTCACCAAGGCTGTGCCCTGCAAGGTAGTCTACGTCTATACCTTGCTCACGAATTACACGCCAAATGGCAACACTTGCAGCAAGTAACGCTGGCTGAGTGATATGGGTTTCGTTAAGTTTACCGTCTGTATCGTTTTGAACTAAGTCCCACAGGTCATAACCGAGTGCATCAGAGACTTCTTTGAAGGTTGCTTCGATAATCGGAGACGTCTCAGCAAGCTCTTTTAGCATGCCTACGCTCTGGGAGCCTTGCCCTGGAAATACACAAGCTGTCTTTGTCATGTCGATTCCTTATTATTGTTTTACTAGAAACGAGAATACATTAAAAATTTCTGAAGCGATTGCCGAGCTTAATAGCGAACCAGCGCCGATGCCCAAGCAAATCCGCCTCCAAATGCTTCTAGTAATAAATGCTGTCCGCGTTGAATACGCCCGTCTCTAATAGCAGTATCTAATGCTGTTGGTACGGTAGCTGCGGATGTATTACCGTACTGCTCTAATGTAAGCACGACCTGGTCAAGAGACATATTCAGCTTTTTCGCTGTGGCTTTAATAATTCTAAAGTTTGCTTGGTGTGGCACTAACCAGTCAAGATCAGATTTTTCCATACCGTTAGCAGCAAGGGTTTGCTCCACTACTTCTGAAAGCTTAGTTACCGCAACCTTGAAAACCTCGTTGCCGCGCATAACACCCCAGTTTTCGTGCACTGATTGCTCATCACCACGGGTTGGATTTCCAACGTACAACAAATCTCCGTGAGAGCCCGATGCGTTGATGTGGGTCGAGAGAATACCAGGCTCATCGCTTGCTTCTATTATCGTTGCCCCTGCGGCATCACCAAATAGAATAACCATGGTTCTGTCTTCGGGGTTGATCAAGCGACTTAAACAGTCAGTACCGACGACAAGAATGCGTTTCGCCATGCCTGACTTTATGTACTGGTCGGCTACACTCAAGGCGTAGCAATACCCTGCGCATGCAGCAGCTACATCAAATGCGGGAATACCGTCTAAATCAAGAATGCGTTGAATTTCGCATGCTGTGCTTGGAAGCGCATAGCGACCGCTTGTGGTCGCGCACACAATCATGTCGATAGATTTTGGGTCGATGCCGGCCATTTCAATGGCTTTTTTACTGGCTTCTGCCCCCATGGTAGCAGCGGTTTCATCTGCTCCGATAATGCGTCGCTCTTTAATGCCAGTACGGTCAGTGATCCATTCATCACTGGTGTCTACCATTAATTCTAAATCAGCGTTCGTACGCACGTCGCTGGGATAATAGCTACCTGTTCCTATAAAGCGTGAATATTTGCTCAAAGCTGCTCCAACAATACCGTTTCTATCTTTGTCTTTATCTTTTCAGGTAAATGCATCTTTGCTTCTTTCATTGCTTGCACGATGGCGTAATAAAAGGCGTCTTTTTGTGCATTTCCGTGACTCTTGATAACAATGCCGCGCAATCCTATCAGACTCGCACCGTTATACTGGTCGGGGTTCACACTGTTATAGATAGATTTCAGTAATGGGAAAGCAATTTTGGCTAATAATCGGGTATATAAATTCTTCTGTGTCTGACGTTTCACCTCGTTAATCACTAACTTAGCTAACCCTTCGCTAGATTTTAGCGCTACGTTTCCAGTGAAGCCATCGGTAACAACCACGTCCGCATGGTCGGTAAAAATATCATCGCCCTCAACATAACCAATGTAGTTAATGCCAGGCGCGTCTTTGAAAAGCTGGTCGGCAGATTTTACCTGCGCATTACCCTTAATATCTTCTTCACCCACATTTAGCAAAGCAACGCGAGGTGACGCAATGCCAGCAACTTCTTGTGCCAGTACTGACCCCATAACGCCATATTGAAAAAGTATTTCAGGCGTGCAATTTACATTGGCGCCTAAATCGAGGAGAAATACATTGTGGTGCCCTGTGGTAGGCATCATATTTATAAGCGCGGGTCTATCTATACCAGACAGAGTTTTAAGCAGATAAAAAGATAGAGTGAGTAGCGCTCCAGTATTGCCTGCACTTACGCACGCATCTGCTTCGCCACTTTCGACAAGCTCAATAACGCGGCGCATAGAAGAGTCTTTTTTATTTCTGAGCGCTGATGTCGGCGCTTCGCCCATTTCAACGACTTGCGAACAGTGTTTTACAGAAACACGACGGCGCTCTGTATCAGAAAGTGGTAGAAGACCTGAATTGATAATTTCTTCGTCACCGCACAACATGAAATGCACATCGGGGTGAAGTTGGATAGCCTTGACGGCTGCAGAAAGGATAACAGGGGGACCATGATCGCCCCCCATGATATCTAACGCGATGGTTAGTGTAGACAAAATGTAGTCGCCGTATTACGCGCCGATTACTTTCTTGCCTTTATAATAACCGTCAGCAGTCACGTGGTGACGACGGTGAGTCTCGCCTGACGTTGAATCGACAGACAAAGTCGCGCCTGTCAATGCATCGTGTGAGCGACGCATACCGCGCTTAGAACGCGTTTTACGATTTTGTTGTACTGCCATAACTTACTCCTGGTCTCGCTTAAGTTCTTTCAAAACCGCGAAAGGGTTTTGTCGCTCTTGTTCCGGTTCAATCTTTCCAAACGACATGTCGTCTCGCTTTACCGTACACTCCGACTCTGCATGAAGGGGTACGATGGGCAAAGATAACAGTAGCTCGTCTTCAAAAATTTGAAGCAGACTAACTTCTCCGTGGTCGTTGACCTCTACCGGTTCGTAAGCCTCGGGAATGATGTCATCGCTTTCCTGCTCTTCTCCCTGCACTGGAGTAAAACAGAATTCCGCTTCCACGGGATAATCAAGTTCACCATTACACCTTTGACAGATAAGTGTTACCTGCGTGGCTAGGCGGCCGTGAAAAACAGTAAGACCCTGCGCGTCTTTTTCGAACTGTACTTCTGCGTCCACATAGTCATTGCATCGGACAACTGCTTCACTCAATCGTTCCATATCTTTAGACGCAATCACGCCCCGATAGTCGGAACGTTTCATGGCACTTTTAGTCGGTTCGACCGAATGAGGGAGTTTCACTTTCTGCATAGGGCGCGCATGATAAAGGGTCAACCCCTTCCTGTCAAAGCATAATTGCGTTTTAACTTACAATAAAAGGCTGTATATATCGAGCGATGATAATGTACCATCGCCGGATAAACCCTCGGTAAAAAATCGATAAAAACATCTATTACAAGATGATGATTTCTATATAAGGAGTATTTGTGGCTCATCTGATTCTCGCCTCCTCTTCTCAATACCGGAAAATGCTGCTGGAAAACATTGGTATTCAGGTAGATACATACGCTCCGGATATTGATGAAACGCCCTTATGTAATGAAAGCCCCACTGCGTTGAGTTTGCGTCTTGCAGAGGCAAAAGCGCGCAGGGTAGCGGCTGAATTCAATTCTTTAGATAGCGATGTCATCGTTATCGGTAGTGATCAAGTCGCGCTAGTGCAAACAGGCACTGGTCCCCAGTTGCTCGGTAAACCCGGTACGTCTGAAAATGCAGTTAAGCAACTGATGGCATGCCAAGGTAAGCAGGTTTCATTTTATACCGCCCTTTGTTTGCATCAGCCTGCATCGAAGAAAACGATTACACAGGTGGATGAAACACGAGTATTTTTCCGTCATAGCAGGGAAAAGGCCATTCGCGCTTATGTAGAAAAAGAACAGCCTTTAGATTGCGCAGGTAGCTTTAAAAGCGAAGGATTAGGTATTTTGCTGTTTGAGAAAATTGAAAGCCGAGATCCTAACAGTTTAATAGGCCTTCCTATTATGCTGTTAAATGAGTTACTCGGCGCTCACTTCAACGTTGATTTGTTAGAGATAGCGGCGCGTTAAAAAAGCGCTAATTAAAAAGCGCGGCTTCCAACTCACTAACAGAATGAACTAGCGCCACGGGTGACAACGCTTCTAGATGCACCTGCGCATGCACGCCATATGACACCCCTATTCTGTCCATACCAATAGTTCTGGCCATTTGCATATCGTAGGTGGTATCGCCAATCATAACTGCATCGCTTATTTCAAATCCAAGTTCATCTAAAAGCTGCAACAGCATATCAGGCGAAGGCTTTGACTCGGCCTCGTCGGCGGTTCTTGATGCACTGAAGAAGCTGCCCGTATTGGTTTGCGCCCATGCTCTGTCAAGGCCGCGGCGTGCTTTTCCTGTAGCAACCGCCAACGTACACCCCGCTTCCTTTAAACTAGACAATAATGAATTAACACCATCGAACAACGGACAAGGCGTGGTATCACGGGTCACAAATGCATCTTTGTAGGCAGCTACGAGCCGCTCTGCTAATTTGTCATCTTCAATGTTGAACAGCTTTTTAATAGCCGGTTTTAGGCTGATACCAATAATATGCCCAACCTCGTCATAGGTTGGAATTGGCATATCGCATTGCTTTGCGGCAATTTGCATACAGCTTACAATTTTCGCCGCCGAGTCCATTAAGGTGCCATCCCAATCGAAAATAACTAATTTATATCGGGGCTGCTTTTCGTTTAACGAGGTAGAGGTCCGTACAGCGGCCTCCTGAGCTTTTGATTCCATAACTACTAAAGGGCTTTAAGTGTGTTTACAAGAGTATCGTCTAACGGTGCAGTAAACGTAACGCGTTCTTCCGTTGCCGGGTGCAACAAAGAAATACTGCGAGCGTGAAGAAAAAGTCTATTCAATCCTTTTTGACGCATGGCTGCATCAAAATCCGCGTCACCGTATTTTGGATCGCCCGCAATTGGATGCCCTGCATGTAAACAATGCACACGTATCTGATGAGTCCTGCCTGTTATTGGCGATGCCTCAACAAGGGTGGCACCCGCATATTTTTCTAATATGCGGTAGCGCGTTTCGGACGGCTTACCATCTTCACTCACACTGACCATGCGCTCACCTGATTGCAGCACGTTTTTGCGAAGGGGCGCTTTGACTTTAAATCTGCTATCTGGCCACTCTCCTGCCACTAGCGCATTGTAGCGCTTGTCCATTTTACCTGTGCGCAGTTGCTCGTGCATATGGCGAAGTGCAGAACGCTTTTTCGCTATTAAGATACACCCAGAGGTATCCCTATCTAACCGGTGGACCAGCTCCATAAATTTGGCATCCGGACGCAACGCTCTCAACCCCTCAATAAGCCCGAAGCTTAACCCGCTCCCGCCATGAACCGCTGTTCCTGATGGCTTGTTAATAACAAGGAGGCGATCATCTTCAAACAAGATATGCGATTCTAACGATGCGATTTTATCAAGCTTTGGCGAGGGTGCAGGCGCGCCTTCCGACACGCGAACCGGTGGAATTCTGATTAGGTCGTCAGCCTGAAGCTTATATTCTGGCTTCACTCGACCTTTATTTACCCGCACTTCGCCTTTACGCAAAATGCGATAAATCATGCTTTTTGGCACACCTTTTAGCTGCGTGCGCAAAAAATTGTCGATACGTTGCCCAGCCAAGTCGGCCTCAACGGTTACAAAACGTACTTTTTGGAGAGATTCTTCTTTCATTCACTAAGTATACCTCAATGCTATTTCTATCGGCTAACTGAAAGTCATAAAATATTGAAAATAACCCTTCCCGCTGTATTTTTGAGCAAAGCACCCATTTTGTGGGCAGACCAGTAAGAGATAAAAAGATATACACAATTTATTCACTTGCTGTCCTTGCTAAAAACGGGGTTTTGGTGCGATACTTAACGGCGTTTTTGGCACGGAATAATTCACACTATAATTTTTGGTAGCAGGCGGTTTCTATCCCCTACCTCAAAATCGTGAAACTCAGCGTTATAAAAACAACAAACAAGACCGAATCAGCGAAAAAATAAAGGCGCTGTTCAAACTTGTATACGAAAAAGCATGGCGATCGTGTTGGTGGCATCCGCAATGAAAAAGTACTTTTCATACCAACCTAGCGAGAGAGGCAACGACTACACTGCCGTAATAAAGCAACCGCCATTGCTTGCGAACATAAAATAAGTTTGCCGTTAAAACAGAATTAAATGACACGTGAGCAAAAAAAGATTGCTCGCGATAATGAATACAGTAATAAGGGCAAGTCGCTCCCGACATCCTTAAAGCAGTGTGACCATAACGATTCATTCGCTACGTTGTTTCAATACGAAGTAAGAATGATATCGAGTAACTCTAGACGTTAAAAACGACGTCAAAATGGTCAACCACCAAGGATAATGCGGCGTTACAACAAAGTCCCCGTCCAGCCGTGAGGTTGCGCGGTGAGGGTTTGCACATGTCACTTTAATTTTGTGTCTTAACGGCTGTACTAAACCAGAGTTAGATACAATGAAAAGAATGTTAATAAATGCAACTCAGCAAGAAGAGTTGCGCGTTGCCCTTGTCGATGGGCAACGGTTGTACGATTTAGATATAGAGAGCCCGGGACACGAGCAAAAAAAAGCAAATATTTACAAGGGTAAGATAACCCGCGTTGAACCTAGCTTAGAAGCTGCTTTTGTTGACTACGGCGCTGACCGCCACGGTTTTCTACCTCTCAAAGAAATAGCCCGCACTTACTTCCCTAAAGGTTACAAATTCGAAGGCCGCCCAAACATCAAAGATGTGATTAAAGAAGGCCAAGAAGTTATTGTTCAAATTGATAAAGAAGAACGCGGTCAAAAAGGCGCAGCCCTCACCACATTTCTTTCACTTGCAGGTAGCTATTTGGTACTTATGCCAAATAATCCTCGTGCTGGTGGCATATCTCGCCGTATTGAAGGTGACGAGCGCACAGAACTAAAAGAGTCGCTTAGCAAACTCGAACTTCCAGACGGCATGGGCCTTATTGTTCGTACTGCTGGCGTAGGAAAATCTTACGAAGAATTAGAGTGGGATTTAAAAGTTCTTCTGAAGCACTGGGAAGCTATTTCAGAGGTTTCTCAGGAGCGTGAAGCACCGTTCTTAATTCACCAAGAAAGTAACGTTATTGTACGTGCAATCCGTGACTACCTTCGTCGCGATATTGGTGAAATCCTAATTGATAAAACCAGCATATATGAGCAAGCGCTACAGCATATACAGCTAGTACGACCAGACTTTGCTAGCCGCGTAAAATTGTACCGCGGTGAAGTTCCACTGTTTAGTCACTATCAAATTGAAAGCCAAATCGAGTCTGCATTCCAACGTGAAGTTCGCTTACCTTCTGGTGGCTCAATTGTTATTGACCCAACAGAGGCACTAACTTCAATCGATATTAACTCTGCTCGCGCAACGAAGGGCGGTGATATTGAAGAAACTGCGCTCAACACCAATTTAGAAGCCGCAGACGAAATTGCCCGTCAGCTACGTCTGCGTGACTTAGGTGGCCTTGTGGTTATCGACTTTATCGATATGACTCCTGTGCGCCATCAGCGTGAAGTAGAAAATCGCATGAAAGATGCGGTAAGAAGCGACAGAGCACGGGTTCAGCTAGGGCGTATTTCACGCTTCGGCCTGCTTGAAATGTCTCGTCAACGCTTACGTCCGTCGCTAGGCGAATCAGCGCACCACGTGTGCCCTCGCTGTTCAGGTCATGGCACCATTCGCGGAACCGAGTCTTTAGCGTTATCGATTCTTCGCATACTAGAAGAAGAAAGCATCAAAGAAAATACGGGGCAAATTGAGGCACAGTTGCCTGTACCAGTTGCAACATACTTGCTCAATGAAAAGCGAAAATCTATCCAGCTCTTAGAAAAGCGTCATGGCGTTGATTTACTGCTTATACCTAACGCTAATTTAGATACGCCGCATTACCAAGTATTGCGTCGTCGTCCTGATGATGTTCTATCAGATGCTAGCTACGAAGTTGAGTTGATGCCTGCGGTGGAAGCGGAAACTGATGTTTCAACCTCTGCCCCTGTTAAGCGAGAAGAGCCTGCGCTTAAAGGTTTAGTTGCACCAACGGCGGCGCCAGTAGTTGCACCTAAAGAAGAGCCTGTTCAGAAAACTGATGATGTGCCTTCTTTATTTGCTCGCATTGGTAAGTGGATTAATGACTTGTTTGGCTCTGAGAGCGAACAAGGAGCGAGTCAAGATAAGACGCAACAGGCTGACGAAAATAGTAAGTCGAGAAACAACCGCAGTCGTAACAACGACGATCGACGCCGTAAGCCACGCAGCAAGAACAACCGTCGAGGCAATCAATCTCAAAATAGAGATCAGGCTAAAGAACATAGTCGCGATAACGAACAGCAAGATACTCGCAAACCACGCAGTGAGCAGCGCCCAGAGCAAGACGAAAAGCGTAACAGCAAAGTCCGTAAGCCGCGTAAAGCACAGCAACCTCGTGATGAGCAGCAAAAGCCTAAGCAGGAAAAACAAGAAAGCGAACAGCAAGACACCCAAGTGCAGAAAAAGCGTGAAGTGGCTGAACGTAGAAAGCGTCGTGACAAGCGTCGTAGTGTTCGCGTAAATAAAGATGAGGTTGCGTCTGATACTATCGAGCAGACTGAAGCAAAAGCGCCATCAGCACCAAAAGGCAGTGATGCGGTAAAAACACCTCAACAAGAAAGCAAAGCGCAAAGCAAACCTAAGAGCGATGCTAAGCCTCAAAAAGCAACAAAACCTGATGAGGTCGAAGAAAAAACAGAAAATGCTGTAGAGCAAGAACAAAAGCCACAGCCTAAGAAGTCTGCAAAGAAATCTGCTGATATCGCAGTAGAATCTAAATCGACATCTGACGTCGAAAAGACGGAAGAAGGCCATCCAGATGCGTCTGACTCGACAGATGCAAGCGGTGAAGATAATGGACAGAAACGAGAGGGACGCGGACGTTCACGCCGTTCTCCTCGTCACGTCCGTGCAGCTGGTCAGCGTCGCAAGAAAGAGTCGCAGTTAGCGGACGATTCAGAAACACAGGTTAAGCAGCCGGGCGAGCTAGAATCTCAAGATACAGAGGTTAAAGCAGAGTCTCCTGTAAAACCAGAAGCGCCTGTCGTTGAAGAAACTCAAGCTGAAGAGCCAGGTCAATTAGCTTCTGCTGATGAGCAGCCTGAATCAACGCAAGAGAAGCAACAAAGCGCTAGACTCGCAGTTGAAGCAGTTCAGGATGAACTTCAATTTGATGCAGAGCCTTCAGCCGATAAACAAGAGCCATCAGCTGAGAAACAAGAGCCATCAGCTGGTGCCGAGAAATCTGCGGTGGTAGCTAACGAGGCGTTAGTGCAAGACGAAGAGCCTTCAGCGGAAAGTGCAAAAGCTCTAGAAGAGGCTAATGACTTCGTTGAAAAAGCAGCTTCAACTGAGAAAGAACCAGTGGCCGAACAAACTCGCACGTCAGAAGACAAAGAGCAGGTTGCAGACACCGCTCCTATTGCTGATAGCTTGGCCGCTAAAGAAGAAGTAAAAACAGAGGTTTCTGCTGCTTCTCAAAAAACAGCGGCGTCGCCAGAACAAGTTGAGATTAACTTAGCTGATACAGGTTCTGAAAAGACAGAAGAGCCAGTGTCAGAAGAAGCGACATCAGAAACAGCAGTTGAAACACCTGTAGTTTCTAAGCAGGTTGATGACAGCGTCGCCTCCTCCACTGAAGTTAGCCTTGCGGCTAGTGGAAAAGGTAAGCGTGGCGCATCACATCCGATGGCCCTACCTGCAACAGTGAACGACACATTCGTTGATGTTGCGCTAACGGCCAAAGCTGATGACGCTCGCCCTGCCCTAACAGTATCAGGAAAAACCGCAGCGATGGCTCGTGTAGCGTCTCGTGCTTCGGCACCGACTACGTTACCTAAGTCAGCCGAAACTGCTGTTGAACCTGAAACGGCTGCCGAATAGCAATTTGCTAATATAGTAAAAAAGCCGCTTTCGAGCGGCTTTTTCGTTTGTTAAATTGGCACATACTTCTTCCCAAAAGTCGCTGGTGAGAAATGGAAAATTCAATCGATAATGACTATACAACCTGGCTTGGCGAAGCATGCCGTGCCTGTGTTGTCCATACACATATGATCCAACCTCTTTGGAGCGGCTATGGCGCGTGTTTTAGAGCCAAACTGGAATACGCTACTCCTGTTGGTTATAAAAAAGAACATAGGCTTGAGCAAGACAGCACTGGCTCTGATGTGGCTGCTGGCACTAAAAACAGCGAGTTTTATCCCATCGCTCATAGCAAGCGCTTCACCCACGTCGTTGTGAAATGCGCGTCGCCGCCAAGCAATTTAGCCCACCCAAAAGGATGGAACGGACAACGAAGTGACGAACGCAAGCGTCACTCTTTTCGTGTTGAAAACTATTTTTACGATAAAGTGCAGTGGTTGACTACTGAAAGATGTAGAACAGCCACTTGCGTCGCGCATGCGCAAAAAGGAGATTCAACGCTACTTGTAATGGAAGATTTAGCGCACTGTGGCTACACCCATACCTCAATGTCTCTTTCACCGAATAATGCAAAAACGGTGCTTAAATGGCTGGCTCATTTTCACGGGCGTTTTTTGACTAAAGAGGCAGGCGAGAAAAATCGAGATACTAATCTTTGGCCGGAAGGCACCTACTGGCACTTATCCACAAGAGAAGATGAGTATCAGGCAATGCCTGAAGGTTTGTTGAAGCAAAATGCCGAAGCTATTTCTAAACGTCTGTCCAGCGCCCGATATCAAACGCTTGTGCATGGCGATGCTAAAGTAGCCAATTTTTGTTTTACCGCAGATTTCTCATCCTGTGCTGCTGTTGATTTTCAATACGTAGGCTATGGCGTAGGAGTAAAAGACGTTGCCTATTTTTTGGGAAGCGCGCTAACCACGCAAGAACAGCAGGAACACCGTGAAACGCTACTCGACACGTATTTTAATGAGTTAGAAATAGCGTTACTCGCTCGCTTGTCTGAAAATGATCTTCACTGCGCCTTTACACACAGCGATAGCTCTATAAACAACGATGCTCTTATGTACAACGACGTAGTGCAAGTAATCAAAGAATGGAAATACCTATATAGTTTTGCCTGTGCAGATTTTTATCGTTTTCTAGCGGGCTGGAGCCCAGAGCATTGGAAACTTGACCAAGAACTCCAGCATCAAACAGACATTGCATTGGCCAAGTTGAGCAAAGATATATAGCGTTTAACACCTAGCTCGCTTTTCTACCTAACGTTAAACCTCAAATTGCGTTAATTTTGCACCGTTACATACCGTTATACGTATATACAAGTAAATATATGTAACGCACTTATCATGTATAAACGCAAACTTTACCTTTTTGGCCTGCTTTCAACGTTTATTTTGCTAATCGCGCTTGCCAGCGCGGCGGTATCTGCACATTTAACTCGAACTAACTTAGCGCAAGCCCAACTTGCTCAGTCACTATTATCAGAACATCAACAGCTCTCCAGTATTTCGTACCGCTTATTTAAGCAACTTACCGACGAGCTCATTTTTGGTAAAAACGCCAATCAGGCAAAGGTAAGAAACAAACAACAACAGATTGAGAATTCACTAAACCGCATTAAATCACTGGAACTCGACCAGCGCGAGGCACTGGGTCTTGAAGCGACACTCGGCAGTGTAGAAGACACCGGTGAACTAGAGACCCTTATTCAAAGTATTGTAGAAGAATTCAGGGCAATTGCGCTTAGCAACGACAACACTCCGCTTAATCAACAGGAACGGTTACAAACCCTGCTTGAGGTAACCATCGACAATCAGTTCAGAGAAGCTATCAACTCTGCGGTAAATCGCCAAACGGGCGTGGTCTCGCGTATCAATGCAAGTATTGAAACGCTCAACACCAGCATTGTGTGGTTTACTATTAGCTTAGGGCTCATCACCTGCCCATTCATTTTACTCGGGTGTTATTGGCTTTTTAACGCGCTTTATCAACCGCTTACTGTTATACGCACAGGCACCGATGCCATTGCATCGGGTAACTACCATTATCGACTGCCGGAAACCTTGGATAGCGAGTTCACCGATCTAGTGAAAGCGTTCAACTCGATGATAGTGAGGCTTCAAGAGCACGAGGACCAGGCTGATGCCCATCGAAAACATCTAGAGTTTGAGGTTGAAAGTCGGACACGAGCGCTCAAAGAGGCTAATGACAAATTAACCCAGCTAGACACTAAACGCCGCCAGTTCATGGCTGATGTTAGTCATGAATTACGCACGCCGCTTACTATCATTCGCGGAGAGGCGCAGGTAACGTTACGCCAAGCTGCAGCAACCAATGAAATTTATAAAGAAACCCTAGAGACGATTCTTGAGCAAGCCGTGAATCTGAGTAAGCTTGTCGATGATTTGCTGCTACTGGCACGTGCTGAAATGCACGAATTTACCGTAGATTTGGTGAAATCAGATTTACACAACCTGCTTACTCAAAACATGCACTTATGGCAAAAACTTACAAAACCCAGAGCCTTTGATTTGGAATGGCTAGCCAACAAGAACCTTAACGTGCTGATCGATAAAGACCGAATATTGCAAGTGTTGACCATCCTTATCGAAAACGCACACAAATATTCTTATGCTGATGCCCCTATTACACTTCAGGTTGAACATTCAGGAACCACTATCATGATCTCCGTAATCGACACGGGTGATGGCATTTCATCAAGCGATTTACAACATGTCTTCGAACGGTTTGTTCGACTAAAACGCAAAGGCAATGGTATGGGGTTAGGCTTGTCTATCGCTAGAGCGATAGTAGAGGCCCATAACGGTACCCTATCAGCACAATCGACGTTGGGCAAAGGTTCCCAATTTACGCTTGCGCTCCCCGTTTTGGATGATCAAATAACATCATTAGCGTAAACCGTCGTAACATTATTATCGAACCTTTAGGATTATAAAAACAATGAAAATTCTTATTGCTGATGACGAAGCCCCGCTATTGCGCTTTTTGTCCCGAGGTTTGAGTGCCGAAGGTTTCGAATGTGTCGAGGAATCAGCGCTACATAATTTAGTGACGCGCATACGTCATGAATCTCCCTCTATCATTGTGCTCGATAGAATGTTCGGTGATGAAGACAGTGTGGAATTGCTACCCGCAATAAAATCATTACCAAACGCTCCTATGGTTTTGCTTTTAACTGCTGTAGATGAAGTACGCGAACGGGTAAACGGCTTAAAGCAAGGCGCCGACGACTATCTATGTAAGCCCTTTGACTTTGATGAGTTACTGGCCCGTATAACGGCCCTTGGCCGCAGGGTAACGCACGCACCGGCGTCAAATAAGGGGCTTTCCGTTGGTCCGTTAGTCATTGATGACGAGTCCAGGATCGCAACCTTGAACGACGTAGAAATATCCCTTACTAAACTGGAGTACGATATGCTCTACTATTTTGCCGAAAATGCTGAAAAAGTGCTGTCTCGTGAACGCATATTAAGTCGAGTCTGGCGAAGTCACAGCGACCCGCTAACCAATGTAGTTGATGTATATATCAGTAGGTTGCGTCAAAAACTTCACAGCAGTGATGCCATATTTATTGAAACCCTGCGGGGTAACGGGTATCGATTGACCACCAGAAAATAGTCGTTTCGTCTAATGAGCTATTGCAATAAAGCTAACGTGTAAAGCGCTCGTTCACCAAACGTATAAGCCGGTTAATTGAAATGTATCAAGTAGAGCTAGATGAAAAGCTAACTCTTCGCTGTGGTAACTCTTTTCATATCGATATGGGGAATGTTGTCTTCCAAATACATCGTTGAGGTAGCTTCGAACCCAAAACTTTCGTAGAAGCGTTTTAAGTACTCCTGCGCGCCAATTTCAATATCGCAGCCTGGCCACAGGGCTTCGCAGCGACTGATCGCCTCTCGCATGAGGGCTTTCCCTGCTCCCTTTCCTCGAAAGACTTCACTGGTAGCAACCCGACCGATGCTTACCGATGGATAACTTACACCTTCGCAAAGTAATCGTGCACACGCCACCAATTTATTATCTTGAAAACCCATTAAATGATGAGTTTGCGGAAGACGGTCTTTTTCATCAAGTTCTGGATAAGCACAGTTTTGCTCAACAACAAAAACGTCCACACGCAGTTTGAGCAAGTCGAAGAGTTGGTGATTAGTCAGGTCATTAAAGGTGAGTGATTGCCAAGAAACCATGTTGCCTCGTTGATTGATGTTCAAGCCGCCTAACAAACAGTTGTCATTAGGATGTTAAGATAGGCACTTGTGCCGGGTAGCGCTAGTTAGAATAAGAAAGCAAAGTGTAACCTCTGACGCTTTGTCTCACAAATTACTCGGCGAATTTGTTTTCGCCAACAACCTTACATATTGTCTTATGGTGTAATTGTCAATTTAGCCCTCTTTACTGTTGGATTTCATCCAATTGAATAGTTAAGGTGTATCAAAAACAAAGCTTCTAAACATTCATAGGCATAGCAGATAGCATGAGCGACAAACGCAATATCAAAAATTACGACAAGCCAGCTGGTGGTTGGGGTGCATTAAAAAGCGTTACCCAAAGCTGGCTCCAAAGTGAAAAGCCGCTGAAAAACCTACGAGCTATGCTGAAGACCAATCAGGATAAAGGCTTTGACTGCCCTGGCTGTGCATGGGGCGAGTCACCGGAAAGTGGATTAGTTAAGTTTTGTGAAAATGGCGCTAAAGCGGTTAATTGGGAATCTACCGGTCGCTATGTTGACCCAGCGTTTTTCTCAAGGCACTCAGTAAGTTCGCTCAAAAAGCACACTGACTATTGGTTAGAATCACAAGGCAGACTCACCCACCCTATGCGCTTCAATGCTCAGACTGATCATTATGAACCCGTATCATGGGACGATGCCTTCGCACTTATCGCTAAATACTTAAATGGTTTACCCTCACCTCATCAGGCCGAGTTTTACACCTCTGGACGAGCGAGTAACGAAGCGGCCTATCTGTACCAGCTATTTGTACGCGCATACGGCACCAACAACTTCCCAGATTGCTCAAATATGTGTCATGAAGCATCAGGCCAGGGCATGAAACCAACTATAGGTGTAGGTAAAGGCACGGTCACCTTCGATGATTTTGCCAAAGCCGATACGATTTTTGTCATCGGTCAAAACCCAGGGACTAACCACCCTCGTATGCTGGAGCCACTGCGTGACGCTGTTCGCCGAGGGGCACAAGTTGTTTGTTTTAACCCGCTTAAAGAAAGGGGTTTAGAGCGCTTTCAACACCCTCAACATCCCGTCGAAATGATCACCAATGGGTCAACGCCAACAAATACAGCTTACTTCAGGCCTGCACTTGGCGGTGACATGGCGGTAATGCGCGGCATCGCTAAATGGCTAATCACGTGGGATGACGAAGCGAAAGCGAAGAACGAGCTATTGGTATTAGACCATGACTTTATTCAAACTCACACAAGTGGGTTAGACGATTACTTAACTGCGGTTAAGGCTACCAGTTGGGAGCAGATTGAAGCGCAATCGGGTCTCTCAAAAGACGAGATACAACATGCAGCTATGATGTACAGGCGTGGTGAACGCGTCATCATGTGCTGGGCGATGGGGATCACTCAGCACAAACATTCTGTTGCGACGGTGCAAGAGATAGTAAACGTCCAGTTATTACGAGGCAACGTGGGTAAGCCTGGGGCAGGCTTGTCACCTGTTCGGGGCCATAGCAATGTACAGGGTGATAGAACCGTAGGTATTAACGAAGCGCCGCCAAAAGTACTACTCGACTCGCTGGAAGCAAGGTTTAACTTTGCCGTACCTCGAGAAAGAGGCCACAACACTATTCAAGCCATTCAGGCTATGGAACGTGGTGAATCAAAGGTATTCATTGGCTTAGGTGGTAATTTTGCCCAAGCCACGCCAGATACCCCCCGTACTCATGCTGCTTTGTCGAAGTGTAATTTGACGGTAAATATTGCGACAAAGCTTAATCGCTCTCACCTCACAACCGGAAAAGATGCCTTAATTCTGCCCTGCTTAGGAAGAACGGAAATTGATTTACAGGCAAACGGACAGCAGGGTGTAACGGTGGAAGACACGTTTTCAATGGTCCATCTCTCTTATGGTCAACTCCCCCCCAGTTCAAACATGTTGCAGTCAGAGCCTGCCATTATTGCGGGCATAGCAAAGGCTACACTTGGCAATAAACCGGTGGACTGGGACTTCTTAATTAGCGACTACGACAATATTCGCGAGCTTATTGCTGATACCATAGACGGCTTTAAAGATTTTAATAAAAAAGTGTCTCGGCCTGGTGGCTTTCATCTGGGTAATGCAGCAAGTAAAAGACGTTGGTTAACGCCTTCGGGTAAGGCAGAATTTGCGACGAATACGCTACCAGCGTCTTTGCTAAACACCGACATCGCAGCAAGAGGCGAAAAGCCTGATCTCATATTGCAAACGCTGCGCTCCCACGACCAATACAACACCACTATTTACGGCATGGACGATAGGTACAGAAATGTGTTTGGCGCGAGAGACGTGCTGTTTGTAAATGAAAGTGATATAAAAAAGCTTGGCTTTAAAGACGGGGAGAAAGTGGATATTACGTCGCTGTGGAACGATGGTCGAACCCGTCAAATAAAACAGTTTATGCTAGTGGCTTATGATATTCCTGAGGGGCAAGCTGCTGCCTATTACCCTGAAACAAATCCGCTTGTACCCCTTGAAAGTTACGGAGACGGCACTTTTACCCCGACTGCAAAGTTTATTGCTATCAAACTTACTAAATCTGAATCTGATGGGCGTATTCCGATTTCTTCAACGTAAACTAAGGTGCGCCTGGCACGAATGCTCGGGGAGCATCGTGCTTGGGTACATGGATAAGGGTTACACCATGTCGGTTCGCCCATTTTACTGAAAGCGCCGTTGGCGCAGACAGTGTCACTAATAACGCAAGCCTTGCTCTAATTGCTTTTTGAACAAGTTCAAGGCTGCAACGGCTAGTTAAAACCGCAATGCTCTCGGTATCGTAATACCCCTTCGAGGCAATAGCCCCAATAAGCTTGTCAAAGGCATTATGTCGCCCTATATCTTCCCTACATGCTATGACATTTCGCTCTTTGTCAATGTATAAGGCCGCATGAACTGCACCACTTTTGTGGGCGAGGTGCTGGGCTTTTTGTATCGCGGTTCGCAAGCCTTCGAACCAGCTAGTGGGTGGCAGTGCTACGGTGTCAACAGGTACGAGCGCTGGCAGTGCGTTGTCGAGGGCTTCAATACCACACAAACCACACCCCGATGCGCCTGTTAGCTGACGTTTCTTTTCTTTTAATTTCCAAAACGCCTCATTTGCTATTTCGACTTCCGCGTTAATATGCTCTTGATGATGAGACACATCGATATTATAAAGCTGCCTGGTGTGCTCAATGATGTCATTAGACAAGCTAAAGCCAATGATAAAGTCCTCGATATCATAAGGAGACACCAACATTACCGCGTAATTTATGCCGTTATAGCTAATACTAAGAGCAACTTCTTCAGCAAGTATAAACCCTTCGTTATCTGCGCTATCTCGAATAATCACGGCTTGCTTTTTATCAGCTCGTTCGCCTTTGTTTTCATTCTTATTTTCGTTTTTTACGGCCACAGATGCACTAGCATGTTCAGCTAAAACGTTTTTTGTTGACGATTTTCTTGTTGACACTTTTCGCTCACAAAGAATGATGTGGTTTGTTTGTAGGCCAATCGTTTGGTGTATTAACATTAAGCCATTGCGCTTCATTTTCAACACTTGATGAAGAAAGCGCTAACGCATTTACGTGCTCTAGAAAACCAATAACCCGCCTTTTACCTTGGTTAACAAGATAATCAGTTAAAACCTTTTGTGTGTTGCTGCTAATCGGTAAATAGAAAGGGAGAAAGCGGTTTTCGACAAAGCAAGCCCGTTTATTTTGCCTTCCTAGCGATACCAATTGACTCAGTAACTGTGGTGTCATTCGAGGCATATCGACGGGCAAAACCAAAAGTTCATGCCTTTTTGCTTTCCCTTTTTTCGACGGTTTACATGACGGGTTTTCTACTATTTCACAAACCGCGGCATGCACTCCGCCTAGCGGCCCAGCGTCCTCTATTTTATCACGGAGATACCCCTCCTCATTACGGCTCACTATTACGCTTTCACACCCCGCCGCCTCAAGCAAATGGGAAGCATGTGATATCAAAGTACATCCGTTAAATTGCATCAACGCTTTGTCCTGCCCCATGCGTCGAGAAGCACCACCCGCTAGCACTACCCCGTATAACATGCCTATCTCCATCTTGATTGGGTTGTGTATACTTTCTTCTTTGAAAAAAATCTTAGGCCGCGCTCAATACTATTAAACTTAGGCGATAAAGCGCCATTTGCGAACCACACAGGAAAGTCAACGCAACCCTATAAAATTAGAGCTGCGTCGACGCTAGGGTGAGTGGACTACCAGGTTAAGTCGTCAGGAATTTCGTAGTCAGCATACCAATCATCTTCAGCTTCGTCTTTACCGTCAGTGCCGCTCTTATCTAAATCAGCACGATAGATGACTGAAGCCTCGTCGCGCTGAGCAATTTTGTCAGCAACTGGCATAGGTACAAGCTCGTAAGCATCATCCAACAAGACAATAGCTAACCGGCCTTTAGTCACTTGTTTGTGAATGGACTCACTCACGTACATGCGCTTTACCACGTTATCGTGAGTAAAGTTCAGCACAACGTCACCGTCGCGAGGCTGCTTATTCGCTGTGATCAACTGTCTGACCTGGGCCACAATTGAGCGCTTCTCACGCTCTTGGTGCTGCAATTGATTTAACTCACGAGAGCGCGCTTTTTTCTCTTCGGCAGCCTGTTGAGCCGCTAAGGTTGCTTCATCGAGTACCGGCTGTTTCTGTTTGTTTTTTTGCTTTTGCTTCTTGCGCTTGTCCGCACGAGCTTGCTTAGCAGTACTTTTATCTGCCAAACCGGCTTTTAAAAGTTGGTCTTGTAAAGAGGACATAATCAACTCTCACTAATAAATATCTAATTTTAACGTCTAGGCGCATCTACATAGATGCTGATACGTAATAAGCCCGAAAAAATTCGGGCTTATATTACGCATAAGACAAAGCGTTTGACTTCACTATGCGTTACTTTTTCTTCGCTTTTGACTTAGCCGCAGGCGCTTTCGTCGATTGCTCTTGCCATTTCCCGTTGTCGTACCAGGCAGACCATCCTGTCGCTTTACCGCTGTCATTTTCAGACATGACATATTGCTGCTTGGTCTTTCTGCTATAGCGAACGATTGCTGGGTTACCGTCAGGGTCAGTTTGTGGCGCATCGGCAAGATAATAGAATTTCGGCGAAATTCTGTCTCTAAAGCGAGCAAGTTCTTCCACTTTCGGCGCACGAGTTTCTCGCGACTTAGGAAAGTTATGGGCTGCTAAGAAAACACCCGAGGCACCATCACGAAGCATAAAATGGGCGTCCGACTTTTCACATGGAAGCTCAGGCAAATCCACTGGGTCTTCTTTTGGAGGCGCAGCTTCACCGTTTCTTAGCAGCTTACGGGTGTTCTTACATTCTTCGTTAGTACAGCCAAAGTACTTGCCGAATCGTCCGTTTTTAAGCTCCATATCACTGCCGCACTTGTCGCACTCGATAATGGGGCCGTCATAGCCTTTAATTTTGAATGTGCCGGTTTCAACCAAGGTTCCGTCGCACGTTGGCGTGTTGCCACAAACGTGAAGTTTACGGGTTTCGTCAACCAAGTAACTGTCCATAGCCGTACCGCACTTCGGACAACGCTTTTTAGAGCGAAGCGCTTCTGTTTCGAGCTCTTCTTCGTCGTCCACCTTCACCACTTCATCGCCAGGCGTTAAGTTCATGGTGTTTGTGCAGCGCTCTTTAGGCGGCAAGTTGTAACCTGAACAGCCCAGGAACACGCCCGTCGATGCGGTTCTTACGTTCATTTCGCGACCGCACTTATCGCAGTCGATGCCCGCTGGTATCGCCTGATTTAGGCGCATACCGCCTTCTTCTGGCTCTTTTTCGGCGTTTAAAAGCTTACCGTAGAAGCCACTGTAGAATTCGTTGAGTACATCTTTCCAGTCCTTGTTGCCTTCAGCAATATCATCGAGATGTTGCTCCATATTGGCGGTAAAGTCATAGCTCATCAGATCGTCGAAGTTTTCCATCAGACGATCGTTGACAATCTCGCCCATCTTCTCGGCATAGAAACGTTTATTTTCCAAACGTACATAACCACGGTCTTGTATGGTAGAGATGATACTTGCATACGTTGAAGGACGTCCAATGCCTCGTTTTTCAAGCTCTTTAACCAAGGACGCTTCGTTAAATCGAGCGACAGGTTTAGTGAAATGCTGCTTAGGATCAAGTGCTTTCAAGTCAAGCACGTCGCCTTTCTGCACATCTGGCAACATTAATTCTTCATCGCCTTTTTTGCGAAGCTGTGGCTGCACACGAGTCCAACCGTCAAACTTAAGCACGCGGCCTTTCGCAGTAAGTTCATAGTCGCCTGCCGCCACTTTAATGGTGGTAGCGTCATACTTTGCAGGTGTCATCTGACAAGCTAAGAATTGACGCCAAATAAGCTCATACAAGCGCTGCGCATCGCGTTCCATATCACCAAGGTTCGCCGCACTGATATTTACGTTAGAAGGACGAATGGCCTCGTGCGCCTCCTGTGCGCCTTCTTTGCTGCCGTAGCGAATTGGTGAATCTGGCAAATATTTGTCACCAAACTTATCTGTAATATACGCTCTTGCGCTTTCGACCGCCTCTTTACTCAGGTTGGTTGAATCAGTACGCATATAGGTGATGTAACCCGCCTCGTAGAGACGCTGCGCCATCATCATGGTTTTCTTAACGCCAAAACCTAGTCGAGTACTTGCTGCCTGCTGCAGTGTTGACGTAATAAACGGCGCTGATGGACGGCTCTGCGTTGGCTTAGATTCACGACTTTCTACCGTGTATTTTGCGTTTTCTAAATCCGCCAGCGCCTTGTCGGCCTGCGCTTTATTTTTCGGTTTAAACCCATCGCCCTGATATTTAGCAACCAGCATGCGAAGCGCCGCTTTTTCTTGACTGGTTAGGTCCGCGTGAACATCCCAGAACTCTTCTGGAACAAAGGCTTTGATTTCTCGTTCGCGCTCTACCACTAAGCGCACTGCTACCGACTGAACACGACCCGCTGAGAGACCACGCGCAATCTTCTTCCACAGTAGTGGCGATACCATAAAGCCCACTACTCGGTCTAGGAATCGACGAGCCTGCTGTGCGTTTACACGAGAAATGTTTAACTCACCCGGGGCCGAAAACGCATCTTGAATCGCGTTTTTCGTGATCTCGTTAAACACCACTCGCTGATACGTTTTGCCTTTGGTGCCGAGCAGTTCTTGTAGGTGCCATGCAATTGCTTCTCCCTCGCGATCCAAATCGGTTGCGAGATAAATAGTATCGGCATCTTTAGCAAGCTTTTTTAGTTCGTTTACGACCTTTTCTTTACCCTGCAGCACCTGGTAATGCGCCTTCCAGTCTTTTTCTGGATCCACACCCATCCTGTCTACAAGTTTTAAATATTCGTGTCGGCGAAGATATTCTTGTCGCGCTTCTTCGCTTAAAGTTTTGAGTTCTTTAGCCGGTTTTTTAGGCTCTACTTTGCCTAATGCCTTCGTCGGAAGATCTCGCACGTGGCCAACCGAACTTTTTACGATAAAATCTTTACCGAGATATTTATTTATCGTTTTCGCTTTGGCTGGTGACTCGACTATGACCAGTGATTTTGCCATATAATTGAACTAAACCTATTGATTTTAAATGACTATTTACGTCAAATTCTGAAATTTGGAGCAACCTTGCACTATATATAGGGTACCCGCTCTTTTTTAACATATATCTACAAAGTGAATGGAAAACAAGATCTTCTTCATACTTATTCTTTCCTTCGCTCTAATTGCACCCAAATTCTGTTCATTAAATAACCAGCACGATTGGCTTTGGCCTTAAAAGCCGTATAATGCGAGCCATTCCAACCTGGCCTGACAACGTTTTCAGGTAAATAAGAAGTGTATCGTTTTACTCATCGCTGTGAGCACAAGTATGACCGCTGATAAAAAAATCAAGGTCGCACGAGTGTCAAAGTTAGCATAAGAGTCAAGCGGCAACACACCTAGAATGAGGGAAAGTATGAAGCAGTTTGAAGTTAACTTTGACGGTCTAGTAGGCCCTACCCACAACTATGCCGGTTTATCCTTCGGCAATGTTGCTTCACTGAACAATGCCAATGCGGTGAGTAGTCCGAAACAGGCTGCGAAGCAAGGCTTAGCGAAAGCAAAAGCCCTCACTGACATGGGTATGATGCAAGGTGTCTTAGCGCCGCAAGAGCGACCGGATATTGCTGCTCTTCGTCGTTTAGGCTTTACGGGAAGTGATGCAAGAGTACTAGAAAGCGCTGCAAAGCAGTCTCGCGAGATTTTTCTTGCCTGCTGCTCTGCTAGTAGTATGTGGACTGCAAATGCTGCTACTGTGTCTCCTAGCGCCGATACTGCCGATGGACGAGTTCACTTTACCCCTGCAAACTTAACCAACAAGTTTCATCGCTCTTTAGAGCCCCAAGTAACGGGAAACATTCTGCGCGGTACTTTTGCCAATGAAAAGTACTTTGCCCATCATCAGCACTTACCTGACAATGAACATTTTGGTGACGAGGGCGCAGCAAATCATACTCGTCTTTGTAGCAATTATGGCCAAGCGGGCGTAGAGCTGTTTGTTTATGGCCGTCATGCGTTTGATACCAGCAAACCTGCACCGACAAAATACCCTGCCCGCCAAACACTAGAGGCCTGCCAGGCTGTAGCACGCTTACACGGCCTTGACGATGAAGGCGTGGTTTATATGCAACAAAACCCTGACGTTATTGACCAGGGTGTATTCCACAATGATGTCATCGCAGTGGGTAATCAGAATGTGTTGTTTTTCCATGAACAGGCTTTTTTCCAAAAAGAAGCGGGCCTACAGGAACTTCAGGCAAAATTTGGTGATGAACCACTTCATTTCATTGAGGTGCCAACGGATGAAGTGTCAGTCTTAGATGCGGTTAAAACCTATTTGTTTAATACGCAAATTATTACGCTACCAAGTGGCGACATGACCATAATTGCACCAACTGAATGTCAGGAAAACGAAGCGGTTAGTCGCTATCTGGACAAACTGGTCACATTGGGAACGCCAATTAAGTCTGTAAACTATTTCGATGTGAAACAGAGCATGCGTAACGGTGGAGGCCCTGCTTGCTTGCGCTTGCGCGTTGCGATGAACGATCAAGAGCTAGCAGCGGTAAACCCAAACACGCTAATCAACGAGACACAGTTCGCACGCTTAAACGCGTGGGTGGATAAACACTATCGTGACGAACTTACCGAAAATGATTTGCGTGATCCGCAGTTGCTTATTGAATCTCGCACAGCACTTGATGAGTTGACTCAAATTCTTAAGATTGGATCTGTTTATCCTTTCCAGCAGGTGTAATTACGCGACACAGCCGTGAACGAAATTTAAGTCGTGAACGCAATTTAAGGCGTGAAAACTATTTAAGGCGTGAACACTTTTAAGGCGCGTCACCTTAAAAATATAAAGCCGGCATAACGCCGGCTTTCTTGACTATCGCTTATTTGCTAGGGGTTAACCAATGTACATTGGTCAGTGACACCAAAAGGGTTAGCTGGCGGCGCCGCTCCTTCATCAGTCACGTCGTCGGCTGATATATCTAAGGTGTAATTCATTGATGCTTGCGCCTCACTTCCAGTAGACTGGCCGAAAACGGAAATCACGGCATCGTACCAAACTGCATAGCTGCTTGGGTAACGATACTCTAATTCCGCATAGCCGTTTTCGTCCGTCACAGCGTTGCCATTAGTAAAGGTAATTGTCCCCACTAATCCCGGCGTAAGCAGCCCGTCACCGTTAGTATCTTCGTCAGTTGGTGTTGTATCCAATATGCCGTTGTCATTAATGTCTTCGGTAAGACAGTTCTGATTGACTATCGCTATCCACTGAGATTCGTCGTCATTATAGACCCAAAACCCTGTGCGATACTCACCGTCATTCACGTATTTCGCCGGAGTTACAGACGCGGTAAGGTTCACACCACTCACCGGTTGGCCAGCAGAGTCGGATACGAAAACAGCAAAACGTTTTAAGTATGATGTAGACGTGGGCTCTTCAATCTCATTACCTGTTCCTAGAGAGATATCGAACGCGCGAGCACCAACAGTTAAAGAGACTCTGTCTTCAATGGCAGGATCATCGGCAACAAAAGCGGTTATCGCAACAGATTCCAAGGTAGATACCGAGCCGGATGTAAATACAGTTGTTGCTATCCCTTTGCTGTCTGTCGTTGCTTGAGACGGTGATACAAAACCGGTAGACACGTCAGAAACCGTAAAGTTTATCACGCTATTTTTGACCAGGTTACCATTTACATCTCGAACAACAGCACTAATCGTGCTGGTTTGACCGTCAGGGCCAAGAATATCAGGTGATGCGTCGGCGATAAGTGTATGCGGTGTTGTTGCAATAAACTCAATTTGCGTTAGCGCGGAGACTAAAACATTGCCGCTTCCGTCATTGGCAGACGCTGTAATTGCAGAAATACCAGCATTATTTGCGCTAATATCGATACTTGCTTGGCCATTTGCATCGGTCGTTACCGTAGCATCACCAGCAATTTGACCGCGAGAAGCGCTAAATGTCACGTCTCGACCAACTACGGGCGTGTTGTTCTGACGCCACTGTACGGTAATGGTTTGCGACTGTCCCAATGGCACTTCTTCTTCCGGCAAATTAACAAAGTTAAATTCGTCTTGCTGAACCTGCACCGTAAAGTTTGTTTCAGCATTAAGTGCTGATGCCGTAATTGTATTTTCTCCAGAAGCGGATGCCGTATAGGATACCGTAGCTTGACCATTAGCCCCGGTATTAACTGTGGTGCTGCTAAGCGTGCCATTAGTAACACTTAAGACAACATCTTCGTTATCAATAGGCTGGCCATCGGAGTCTTGAAGGCGGATCGTATAATCAACAGTATCATTTAAAATGACAGATGAGGCACCGTTAATGATTACTTCTGTCCCTCGAATCGTAATATCAACAGACTCAGAAAGACTGCCAGCGCCGGCAGTAATGGTAATAGTACGGTTTGATTTATCGTTTTGCGATGTCAGTATTGCACGGGCTGTACCATCGGAAAGGGTAACAGGTTGCGTGAGTTGAAGCTCAACGCCATCGCCTGTTTGGGCTGAAAAGCTCACTTCAACCCCTTCCATCAATACGCTTTGTTCGTTTTTAACTAATGCAATCAACTCTACCTCATCGCTACCGCTTGAAGCCAATTGAATATTGTTAGCGAAAAGTTCCAAGGAGGCAGGCTCTTCGCTAACTGTTGTACTTCCTGTCGAGCTGAATGTCGTAGAATCACTCTCACCTGTGGGTAATGTTGCGGTTACTTGACCGTCACCAGAAGCGCTTCCCACCGACATACCTATAGTCGCAACACCTTCACTATTAGTTAGTGCAGTCGCTGTATCATTTGAGAACGTTGCAAGTTCATCGTTACTCAACGAAAACGTAAGCAGAAGATCTGCCTGAGGTTCACCTTGAGAGTTAGTAACCGTTGCTAGCGCCACTAATGCATTATTTGTTGATAAGCTATTGTCGGTTTCTCCGGCGGCGTTTTGCAACGTTAACGCAACGGTTATCGTTGTTGGGTCTACGGTACTCACCGCTGTAGCGGAGAATGTCGTTTTTCCGGTTTCCCCTGAACTCAATGCTGCAGTAATCTCACCATCGCCAGATGCAGTACTGGCGTTTAAACGAAGCCGTGCCACACCATTCGCGTTGGTGCGTGCTGTGCCTGTGTCGTTGCCAAATTCAGCGAGTTCAGTATTGCTCAGCGTAAACGTTAAAAGCGCATCTGAGAGGGGGTTACCGTCTTCATCTGTCACAGTCGCGACAGCGAACAAGCTGTTGTCTTCTGATAAATTGTTATCGCTTGCTCCGCTTTCGTTCTCTAAAGATAGCGAAATCTTATAAGAAGGGGTTGTTGTACCGCCGCCTCCAGTTCCATTATCCGTGTCTTCCCGAGAGACTGACGAACCGCCTCCACCACATGCTGTTAGCATAAATATTGCGCTAATTAAGCTTAGCGTTCTCGCTAATGTCGACATAATTCGTTCCTGAACCTCTTTTATTGACAATTGCGTCGTTTTTTATGTTTAAAAATCAACTGAATCTGGCACACTACGAAAGATTAAAAATATAAAAATGCACAGGAAACATTGATGTCTTCAACTGCACATAAGTATAGTTTAACCGCACGTATCTTTATCGGCATGGCTGCCGGTATCTTGACTGGTGTATTTCTCCAATTGTTATTTGATGATAGCGGAGATTTTGCTTTTTCGATATTCGGTTTCGAGTTCTCAACGTATAACATTCTTGTAGAAGGTATATTTTCGACTCTCGGGCAAATATTTATCGCCAGTTTAAAAATGTTGGTCGTTCCGCTTGTCTTTGTTTCTTTGATCTGTGGCACCAGTACCCTTTCTGACCCAAGTAAATTGGGAAGGCTTGGTGCAAAGTCCGTCGGGCTGTATGTTGTCACAACGGCAATCGCTATAACACTAGCCATGAGTATAGCTTTGGTAGTGTCTCCAGGTGAAGGGCTAAATTTAACAACACAAACAACATTTGAAGCGAAAGAAGCGCCTAGTTTATCTGACGTTATCGTCAATATGTTCCCAAGCAATCCGATAAATTCGATGGCGCAAGGCAATATGCTTCAAATTATTGTTTTTGCGGTACTCTTTGGTATCGCAATGGCGATGACTGGCGACGCAGGGAAACGCCTGACAGCCATCTTTGAAGACATTAATACCGTTATTATGCGCTTAGTTACTATTATCATGAACCTAGCGCCATATGGCGTATACGTGTTAATGGCAAAGCTCTTTTCAACCATTGGTGGCGAGACCATACTGAGTTTAGCGAAATATTTCTTCTTGGTCTTTGGCGTGCTTATTCTTCACGGGCTTGTGACTTACTCTATTTTACTTAAAGCACTAGCAGGTTTGAATCCGTTTATATTAATGAGAAAAATGCGAGATGCAGCGCTTTTCGCCTTCAGCACATCCAGTAGCAGTGCCACGCTTCCTGTAACCATGGAAACTGCAAAGAACAAATTAGGTGTAGGTAATTCAGTCTCCTCGTTTACTCTACCGCTAGGTGCGACAATCAACATGGACGGCACCGCCATCATGCAGGGAGTGGCAACCGTGTTTATTGCGCAAGTCTATGCCGTAGACCTAAGCCTGAGCGACTACATGATGGTGGTACTGACAGCCACCCTCGCTTCTATTGGTACCGCTGGCGTGCCGGGCGTTGGGCTTATTATGCTTGCCATGGTATTACAACAGGTAAACCTGCCCGTTGAAGGTATTGCTCTTATTATTGGTGTAGACAGACTGCTCGATATGACCCGTACCGCGGTTAACATCACTGGCGACTGCATGGTGTCGTGCGTGGTAGCAAAGAGCGAAGGCGCGCTTGATGAAAGTGTTTATAATGATCCGAAAGCGGGCTTGAAACAAGAAGACGTGGATTTCGAGCACTTTGAGAAAAACCAATAGCAGAAGCTTGAAAGTCTACTCAAATAGAGGCCAGCTTCGCTGGCCTTTTTTATAAAACACAACATCTATGCGCCCTTATAGCTAAATGCGCAAGCGACGTCGCCACCTAAGAGAAACCTTCATCGAACTATCCGCTAAAAACATAGAGAACATACATCAAAACTTCATGATCAGTGAAGCGCAGAAGATGGGGAAATGTTTACCGCTTTCTGTGCAGGGTATAGCGTGGCCCCTACGCTCAAGAACATAGCAACGATAATAGTTACAATAACATCCTGCCAATGCAGGCTCGATGGTAAGAAGTCGATAAAATAGATGTCGCCAGACAATATTTCTACGCCCAATCCTGATTCGATAATACGTACAATATCTGAAAGATTAGGCGCGACTAAAAGCGCAAGTGTCACCCCTACCGTTATCCCGACAAAACCATTAATAACGCCCTGTAGTACGAATGCATTGCGAATTAAGCTATCGCTGGCTCCCATTGTTTTTAAAATGGCAATAGAAGCCTGCTTATCTCTCACTGCCATGACCAGAGACGAGACGATGTTGAAACATGCAACGGCTATTACCAACGATAATGCAATATAGACAACCGCTCTTACTAATTGGATATCGCTGTACAAATGCCCTTGGGTACGTGTCCAGTCAGACATATACACCGCTTGTGGATAGCTATACCCAATATCGCGCATGGTGTCATAAGCAGAAAAAGGGTCCTTCAACGTAAACTGTATACCTTGTGCTTTAGATGCTATCCCAATTGCGTTTGAAGCGACCTCAAGGTGCATAAGTCCTAGCTGGTTATCCAGTTCGCCACCAACAGATAATACCCCCGCTATTTCAAGCGTAATAGCACGCGGTGCTTTGAATGTGAGATCTTGCGTAGTTTGAGGAATGAGGATCTGTACTTTATCGCCAACCTCAAGACCCATTGAGGTGAAAATTCCTTTCCCCACAATCAAACTATTACTTTGACGGCTAAACCTCAGCCAATCTTGCTTCGACACCCTTTCAGCATATTTTTCATCCACTTGTTCAACAGGAACCCCGGTAACACTGATCGCTTTTAGCTCTCCGTTCGACTGAAGCATGCCTGTTAGGCCGGTATAAGGCGTAACACTTGCTAGCCGGCTATCTTGAGAAAAACGATATAGCTGCGCTTCAAGGTTTTCGATGCCGCTTTCGCTTTTACTATAAATTTCACCATGGGGAACCACGCTCAATATTCTGCCGGTAAGCTCTTTTTCAAAGCCGTTCATCACGCTAAGCAACACGATTAAAACGAAACATCCAAGCCCTATGCCAATGGTAGAAGACATCGAGATAAAAGATATAAAGCGCTGTTGAGAACGTGTTTTCCTAAACTTTTGCGCAAGTTCAAGGGCGAGCATGATGGCTCTCCTTTGGTATTACTTCACTCGCTAAACGGCCATCTTTTATTTTTAACACCCTATCCATTTTTTTCGCTAACGCGATGTCATGGGTCACAACGACGAAGGCAGTACCTTTTTTTTCACTCAAGCTTTTAAGTAGCTTATATATTTGCTGACCGGTGGAATCATCAAGATTTCCCGTCGGCTCGTCAGCTAAAACAACAGAAGGTTCTGTAACCAAAGCGCGAGCAATGGCTACTCGTTGGCGCTCACCGCCAGACATAGCAGAAGGTAAATGGTCGAAGCGATGTGATAAGCCGACTTCCTCAAGCATATCTCTCGCTTTAGCTTCAGCATGCTTCGCTGAGAGACCTCTTATACGAAGGGGCATTGCCACGTTTTCCAGAGCCGTAAATTCGCCAAGCAAATGGTGGAATTGATAGATAAAACCCATCTCATTGTTGCGAAGTTTTGCTAATGCATTACTTGATAACTGGCTTAGCGCCTTACCTTTAAATTCAATGTCACCGCTTGTAGGTTTATCCAGGCCACCGAGAATATGGAGAAGTGTACTTTTTCCTGAACCGGAGCTTCCTAATATTGCTACATGCTCACCAGCTTTGATCGCCAAAGAGACATCATGTAGAACGGGCGTAGCGTTGCTTCCGTCTTGATAGGTTTTATTGATATTGCGGCAAATTAGCACGTCTTGCATGCGACTGTTCTTCTAAGTTTTTCAGGCGGTTAATGGTAGCGTTAAACACTACCAACACCAACCGAAAAATGACAGTCATAAAACGCGTCAGAGGGTCTCTTGAACGGTTTTTGCAAGTGCATTGGCTGATTGTGGTTTACCGAATAACCAACCTTGTCCAAAACCTATTTTCAGCATTTTAAGTTCATTAAGCTGCTCAAGATTTTCCACGCCTTCCGCAATCAACTCTACGTTGAGGCCATCTGCAATACTTACAATGTGAGGAATAAGTGACGAGCGGATACTGTTTTCTTCCATATCCATGACAAAACTTCGGTCAATTTTTAGATAATCACAGTTTAACGTTTTTAACTGGCCTAAATTCGAATAGCCAACCCCAAAATCATCAATAGCAAATAGGAAGCCTTTGCTTTTTAGTGACTTAATGTGTTTTGCTGCGCTCTGCGTGGCTATTTGCTCGTCTTCGGTTATTTCTAACACCAACTTGAAATTTTTGATGTTCATATCAAGAACAAAATCTAAGTTAAGACAACTGTCGCGGGTAAAATCGAACGGAAATAAATTAAACGACACTTTAAATCCTTCAGGAATATCGGGGTTGTCGTTAAGATCGTTCATGGCTTTAGTTATCATGTCGACGGTGAATTCCCACGTCATATCTTGCTCTTTTACTTGGGGAATAAATTCGTCCGGGTATATTGGCCCAAACTCGTCTTTAAAACGGCTTAATACTTCACAACCGATGACCTTACCAGACTGTAAGTCTACAAATGGTTGATAAAGGCAGTAAAATTTATGTTCCCGCAGCCCTTTATTCACTCTTGATTCTAATGAACGTCTTCGTCTTAAATAATTAAACGTTATCATATGTGTGAGTGCTGCCGTCATTAGCATGACGAAAACAAATAGCACAAGCTTTCCGAGATGCAGGTCTAACACTCTTCCGTGGTCAGATTTAACCTGAAGACATGTACTGGTATAACGTTCATCACACAAAATAAACTGTAATGAAAAATACCCGGTGCGTGCATCCATGTCCTGCTGACTAAGCGTCGAGTCAACTAAAGCAGGGTTTCCAGCCATATGATAAAATTGATCACCGTTGTAGAAAAGCTGCCAGTCCTGGATATAGCTGTAGCCAATGATACTATCCATATCTAACACGGCATTGTAACGACCTCGTTTTACAATAGTCCCTGTCGCTTGCTTGTCAAAAAGCTGCAGCGGCGTATTGATCCAAAACGCATCATCAAGCTTGGTATAAAAATCGGGCTCGTCTGTCGCTAACGGCTCCTCTAAAATGCCCAGATAGGTGCTGCAAACAAGCGCATTTTCTTCATAAAAACCTATTTCTTTTACAAAACGAGAGCGAAAGAGCGTTTTTCTCATTTCAGCTAAGTTGTCTTTGCCACACGATTCATATGGAAGTGCATTGAGGTAGTCCAATGTTATTTCTGCATCTCTAAAAACAGCACGCACATTATTGAGAATCTCTGATGCGCGATTTTCTTCCTGCTCTCGAACAAACAGAAACATAACAGCGCCAAGCAGCAGGGTTACGGCTACTACGCTGATTAAAGAAACGAGAATGGCTTTTAGGTTATCTGCGAGAAAATACTGTTTTTGTTCACTTTTTGTCATAAGTCTTTGCTTCTAGAACATGCAGAGCGTAACTCTAGTACAACTGTGAAAAAAAGCATTACGACTTTAGCGCATATTATTGTTTTTAATGAAGAGAAAATCGGTAAAGCAGAATCTGATAAACGGGAGCTTGGATTAAAAATTCAATGAAAGTATGGAAAAAAGCGTAAAGTGTTATTTTGGGCGTAAACTGTTGTTTTGAAGTGGGCTGTAATTTTGAAAATACCAAGAAACTTTCTGAGGAGATATATCTAAAGGCTTCCAAAAATGGCGGAGCGGACGGGACTCGAACCCGCGACCCCCGGCGTGACAGGCCGGTATTCAA
>NZ_JAEFCD010000010.1:57349-136517 GCF_016405965.1 Alteromonas sp. IB21
CGAACCCGCGACCCCCGGCGTGACAGGCCGGTATTCTAACCAACTGAACTACCGCTCCACATCTTCAATGTTATCAGTAAGTTGACCTGGCTGATGTTGCCCTGTCCCCTGACTGCGGCGCAGATAATACGTATTCCCCCATGTGGAGTCAACGCTTTTTATTAATAAAATTGTCATCTGCGGTTTGTTTGCCTGTTAAATAGGCATTATGTCGAAATAAAATTCAATATGAATAAATTAGCGACGCTAGACCTCTCATTTAAACCGATTTGACTATGCGCCGTCTGTTTTTTTCTTCTTTTTAAACATACCCAGAATTTTTTTGAAGCCTTTAGGTTGTGATTCCATCGTAATGTCAGCATCAGTTGTTTGCGTGGGCTTAACCCCAGGTTTAGACGTTGACTTTGATTTAGCTGCGCTTCCTTTTTTACGCACAACAATAATCACAACCGCTGCAATAACACCAATAAGAACAATTGAACCATTAATCGCAACCAACAAAAGCGTCAAGGTGCCTTCATCCATTTCATCTTCATCGATAACATTATCTTCAGTCACCGTGTTATCGGCTATTGGCGCTATGATAGGCGCACTACCGTCAACTATCGGGTCTTCCCCATTTATTAACGGGTCTTCAACTTCAGGCTCTATCGGTCCTTCTGCTACAAAACTAAATTCAGGCACATCTAAAATAAAGTCTCTTCCATCAACGGTAGCCCCATATGCGGTAACTTTTACGCGAAAAATTCCTCTTTCGTAGGCAACAATCAAATGCTCTCGCGGTTCGCTACCTCCTTCAGTAAGAGAGAAGTTCTGCATGTCTGCATTAGGGAACTTAACTTTTCCGTCCACCAACAAAGATTCGATGTCTACCAGTTCCCTATTAACGTCAATAACAATTTTATGATAGCCATCACCGCCGCCATTCATCTCGACATTAATTGACACAGGGTTGTCGTGAAGCACGATAGGCGAGCCCTCTTCCTCTCGGGTATACATGGGCGTACTGACTCTGAAGACAGGCTTCCATTCGCCTGCAGCAACTTTTAGATTAAATTGCCCCGTGAAAATACCGTCAGCAGGTCGCTCGTCCATTCCCCTACCATCATCACGAAAGGTGGCGATAGTTTGATCGCCAGTACCAAAGTTACCAAAATTAGGGTTGTTGGTACTTTTAAACTCAATATCAAGCTCCACTACGTCTCTGAATTGTTTATGCTCAATCTTCTTGCCGTTGTTGGTAAGGTAGGCCGTTGATTTCAGAATCTCACCGGCAAACAGTACCTCAGGCAGAGGGTCGGCGTGAAGTTCAATATTCGATAAAACCATGACTCGACTTTCTGGTAGCACTTGGCCGACTGCCTGCCATGGCCCTGGTACTGGATCTTTAATTGTGATCATGTCAAAGGTATCAGAATCAAACCACTGGACCTTTTCTTCATCGAAACGCCCTTGAAATAGCTTTGAGCCATCTGGCCTAACCAGAACAACGGGAGCGGAGCCATACTCGCGAAAGAAAACCATGGTGATTTCTTTTACGTTATAGTCAACCCGGAAACGGTTCTGTAAGAGTTTTATCGAATTCGTGTAGTCGTCGCCGAGTTCGGTAAGCACGGACGTATCTATAGACTGATCGTTTTCTTGAGTAGTTTGAAGCGCGCTGTCAGCAAGCTGGCGCGCAGCGTCTCGCTCATCTTCTTGAGACTGCGCAGCAGCACTAGTGTGAATCAATGATGCCAGAATAAATACCCAATAAAACCACACTCTCACGCTACGTTGCTCCTGCACTCTAATGGTGTGTTAAATCTGATGATGTGAAAAAAGTTAGGACACCTCTTCTTGATGAGGACGCCATAGACATTTGCCCCCCGCCTTTTCAACAATATCCAGGCGAGCTTCGTGCTTTGCTAACTCATCGGCGGAAGCTTTAACAACCTTTAATTTATTTGTGCTGCGAGCGACCCTGCGAATTGCGGTAGAGTCGGTTTCACTGCCTCCTGATGATGCGAGTTTTAACTTTGTTTGCCCGCCCGTCATCAGTAGATAAACATCAGCGAGTATCTCAGCATCTAGCAAGGCCCCGTGGAGGGTACGGTGGCTGTTGTCTATACCGTAACGCTTACACAAAGCATCAAGGTTATTTTTCTGCCCGGGGTGCATTTGGCGAGCAAGGGTAAGTGTATCAAGTACGTCGCAGATTTTGCTGGTAATAACGCCCGACGTCGACGCTTCCATTTTGAATTCATGATCCATGAAGCCCACGTCGAACGGCGCGTTGTGAATAACCAGCTGAGCACCTTTGATGAAACTAACAAATTCTTGAGCAACTTGTGAAAACGTTGGCTTATCGGCAAGAAATTCGTTGGTGATACCGTGAACTTCAATAGCCTCTTGCTCTATATGGCGGCCAGGGTTGATATATACATGAAAGTGATTCCCCGTTAACCGGCGGTTCACGACTTCAACACAACCAATTTCGATAATACGGTGGCCTTCTTTGGGGTCAATACCGGTGGTTTCAGTATCGAGTACAATTTGGCGCATGGAACCTCTACTATAATTACGCTTTCATTTTTTGATAGTATATCAACCCCTTCGCAATCCGCTAAGGGAAAAGACAAGATAAATTAAAGGAAGCGCTGTGGCTCAAAAAACCATCCATATATATACCGACGGTTCGTGTTTAGGTAATCCAGGGCCCGGCGGTTACGGTGCCGTACTCATTTATAAGCAGCACAAAAAAGAATTGAGCGACGGGTTTACGCATACCACAAATAACCGCATGGAGCTTCTCGCGCCTATTGAAGCACTGAACAGCCTTACCGAACCTTGTAAGGTTGAACTTACTACCGACAGTCAATACGTGAAAAACGGTATAAACCAGTGGATCCATAACTGGCGTAAAAATGGCTGGCGTACCTCAGATAAAAAACCAGTGAAAAACGCGGATTTATGGAAACGTCTAGATGAGGCGGTTAAAAAACACGACGTGAACTGGCATTGGGTTAAAGGCCACTCTGGTCATCCAGAAAATGAACGATGCGACGACTTAGCGCGAGGCGCGGCTGAAGCTAATCCAACGAAGGTAGATGAGGGTTTCGTCAGTAGTTAGCATGGGCACAAAGGCAAAACGTTTTGGTTTGAGATTACCTCATGCCCCTTTCAACTGATAACGGTTTTGCCCAACCCAATCTATATTTAGAAAGAAAGCGGGGCGATATCTCACATGAGATAACGCTCCTTTGAATACCCTAATACCCCTCTATTTTTTACGTTGGCAAGTAGGCTTCCCAATAGTCTTCCCTACCAAGAAACCACTAATTTCCCTTGGGTATCGTTATTTTCTAATCTGGCATGGGTCTTACTGATGTCATCAATATGATAGTGTGTATCAATATTCACTTTTAACTCACCGCTTTCGAACGCGGATAGGCACACAGCCGCAAAATCTCGAATAAGATCAGCCTTATAATCATCACTGCGATTTCGCAGCGTAGTACCAATGATTGAGGCCCGCTTTCCAAGCAACAAGGCCATATCGAGGTTATCTGCATAACGTCCCGCTAACATCGCAAGATAAACCACTTTGCCGTCTTGTTTGAGCACTTTAAGATTGCGATTGAGGTAGTCTCCTCCCACCATGTCCAGCACCATATCTACACCTTCGGGCCATTCCATTTTAAGCACATCATCGAACGCTTGTTGTTTGTAGTTTATCAAGTGTTCCGCACCATTTTGCTCGCACAGCGACAGTTTCTCTTCGCTTGATGCCGTCACTGCGCTGTGTACTCCCCAATAGCGACATAATTGCGTAGCCGCCAACCCAACACCGCTAGCACCGCCATGAATGAGAGCGCGCTGGGCAGGTTTAATGTGAGCTATGGTACGCAAGCATTGAAATGCAGTAAGGAACACCTCGGTAAGACCGGCAGCTTCGAAAAACGGCATTCCTTCAGGGACAGGCATAAGGTGAGCGGGGTTTACCAATACTTCTGTTGCGTATCCGCCACCTGCAACTAAACCAAAGACCTTATCCCCTTCTTTAAAAGTACTCACATCACTGGCGACTTCAGAAACCACGCCAGCTACTTCTAAGCCTAAGATTTCACTCTCTCCTTGCGGTGGCGGGTAATTGCCTTGGCGCTGCAGTGTATCGGCTCTGTTTATCCCAAACGCCTTTACGTCTACTTTTACTTTGCCTTGTGACAATGAATAGCTTTCGCGTTCATTGACGACCAGCGCATCGGGTCTGCATCCTTTTTCGAAATCGACATATTGCATAATGATATTTATTCCTTTTCATAAAAGATTCGGTACGTGTTTTCTTAACGAACAGTTTGGGTTTCTTTCGAGTTTATTCAACACAGAGCATAGGAAATTGCGTATAATCGCGACCATTCGCAGTACCGCATAACATTTTACGAGAGCCTATATGTCAGCACAGGTTATATTACAACCATCTAGAGATAAATCACTACGCCGCAAACACCCTTGGGTTTTTGAAAGCGCCGTGGCTGAGTTAAAAGGACGGGCTCGCGTTGGCGATACAGTAGACGTATACGATTCAGAAGGCGACTGGTTAGGCAAAGGTGCATATTCGCCAGAATCAAAAATTCGGGTTCGCATGTGGACGTTTAAGAAAGAGGAAAGTATTGATAATGGTTTCTTTCTGCGCCGTTTAGAAACCGCTTTAACATTGCGTAAACGCCTTTTTGACCCGAGTAAAACCAATGCCTTTCGTTGGGTTGCCTCAGAGAGTGATGGCCTTCCAGGGATAACGATAGACCTTTACGACAATGTCGCCGTGGTTCAGTTGTTAAGCGCTGGCGGTGAGAAACACAGGGACAAAATAGTCTGGGCTATCACCAAACTTATGCCCGACATTCATATCTATGAGCGAAGCGATGTGGATGTGCGCAAAAAAGAAGGGTTGGATCCTGTGACAGGCGTGCTTCATGGCGAACCGCCCATGCAGGTAACGGTTTTAGAAAACGGTATCAACATTGTAGTGGATATCGAAAACGGCCATAAAACGGGTTTTTATCTAGACCAACGGGACAGTCGTGCAGCCGCCGCTCATTACGCAAAAGACGCAGACGTACTCAATTGCTTTAGTTATACCGGTACGTTTTCATGCTACGCCCTATCAGGCGGCGCAAACTCGGTGACCAACGTTGATGTGTCTCAACCAGCGCTAGATTTGGCTAAGCATCACGTGGCAATAAACGGTTTAGACGAAAACAAAGCGCAATATATCAATAAAGATGTGTTTAAAGCGCTTCGCGAGTATCACGAACAAGGTAAACAGTTCGATATGGTTATTCTTGACCCACCAAAGTTCGTGGATAGTAAAGCAACGTTGAACCGCGCTGCGCGCGGATACAAAGACATCAATATGTACGGGATCCACGCGGTTAAGTCGGGCGGACTGTTGCTTACGTTTAGCTGTTCAGGGCTAATGCCTGCGGATCTTTTTCAAAAGGTCGTCGCCGATGCCGCGCTCGACGCAGGTCGTACCATAAAGATAATCGCACGTTTAAATCAAGCGTCAGACCACCCTATTATCGGAAGTTACCCCGAAGGGTATTACCTCAAAGGCCTAGTATGTGAAGTAACTGACGATTAATAAAAAAGCGCCTGTATAGAATACGCACAGGCGCTTTTTTATACTTACTAAATAAAGACAGTGTTTCCTATGAGATAGCTCTTAGCTTCGCGCCATTATGAGGCAAACCTAATCTCTTGGTTGTCAGCTCGCGACGCCGTCTTGACAGACATGGCTTCAAATGATGTACCTTCTTGTCGTGCTTCTAATTCTTTCCAAACCCTTTCGTGAAAGTAAAAGGCAACCGTATTAATTGCTGGCTCAACAAGTGCAACGGCCCCACCGACTACAACACTGCCAGTAAGTAAATAAGCGACGGTAAACGCTACGGTAAAGTGCATAACGGCAAAGGTTATAGTTTTTTTCATAGTGGTAACTCTCTTTACGTTGAAATCAGGATGCTTTCTCAATATTGAGAATTATTATCAATTAGAAGATGATTAGAAAATAGAAAAAACTAAACGTGCTATTCGTTAAAGTAGATGAGAGTTTAGATACTTATTGAAGAGTAGTGAACGTTTACTTTGATAGGGCAACGCATTAACTGGACAGCGTTGCAATAGAACAGCCTAATTTGCCATTCCCTAAACGCGAAAACAAAGACGTGCAACGACAATGCTGCATCAAGGCAAAAAATAGCATAGCGGCAATCACAAAGGCGAAGCGAAAGCGTCGCCAACGAGAAAGAAGATGGCTATTTCATCTGCGAGATTTCAACGCCTATGATACAGCTTGACTCTGATTCAGGCTCGCAGCGCACTACGGTTGCTAAAGCTGCAAGAGACGGTATTTGTGAGCTTGAAGATTCTATAGCAACGCTCACTTGCGTACCCACTTCAATTGAGGGTTCATCTACTTCTAATGACATGCCCGTTGCACTGATGTCTTTACACAGCGCCTGCATGGTCCGGCTCGACTCATCGTCAGTAATTTGCAACTGACACGGCGAATTTACCATCATCCTGAAAAAATTTCGCTTATCGTCGTATCCCAACATCTCTACTTCTCCTGATTTTTAGCTCTTCGCTTACGACTACATCTGTTGTTATAGGGTGATGCGCATAACTTGTCAATCTAACTGTTCAATATTTATTCAACAAAACTAAAAAGCCTTAACCCTATAGCTTGATGTTTATTCGAAAAAAGAAGAAAACACGCCCAACAAGCCAATCCTTCTCCCTAAAAATCAGCGAGGTACAAGGTGATCCGTTTGGCTGATATAGGATAAGCGGTACCCAGCTGCTGAGCGAATAAAGAAACACGTAACTCCTCTATCATCCATCGCACGTCGAGTAAGTCTTGAGGTACCTTACCTTTTGGATACTTCGAACACGCTTTTTCCCACTCTTTAATCGATTTTTCTATCGTAATTTGGTGCATTCTGTCTTTATTGGGGTCGATAGGCAATTTCTCTAAGCGGCGAGCAAGCCCTTTGATATAGCGATTCCAGTCATCGAGCCTTGACTCACCAATCTCTGAAACAAAACCAGGGAACACTAAGGATGCCAAGTGCGCTTTACAATCACCTAACGCGTTAATCATGGTCAAAGGCACATTACCTTTCATTTGTTTTTGACATTGATGGGCAAGGGTTAACCCTTGTTCAACCTGTTTTGCTATCTCTAATACTTTGTCGTTGATATTCGCTCGTGCAATGTCTAAACATGCTTCAAAGTCAGCTTTATTGCGGATGTCTGTATTGTTAGCTTGGCTAAAATCACTCACTATGGCATCAATACCAGCAAAAATGCAGTCATCGATTAACGCTTTGACTTGGCCGAACGGGTTAAAATACAGGCCGAGTTTTGCTTTATTGGGAAGCTTGCTTTGCAGATAGTTAAGTGGTGATGGCATGGCATTTTTAATCAACACATTAACGCCCTGCTTGTGTAGTGCTCGAGCCTTGTCTGCTTCTTCAACTAGAGCAATGTCGACCTTTTCGCCCTTTTGGACCAGTGCAGGGAAAGCCTGCACTTCAAAACCACCGACTTTTTGAACGAATGTCTCTGGTAAGCTTTCAAAATCCCATTGCTCTATGTTGCTACGCTCTAATTCTGGGGTCGCGGCCTTTTCAAACGTTTGTTTAACCTGGCCTGCGCACTGCTGTTTGAGTGCATGAAGATCATCGCCTTTGGCAATATCGTCACCGCTATCATTGACCACGGCGAAGTGCATTGTTAAATGCTTATCAAGCTGTGACAGGTTCCACTCTTCGCTTTCAATAACAACCCCTGTCATCTTGCGGAGTTTATCGGTAACAGCATCAAGAATGGGCACAGGGCGGTTGTTCTTATCTGTCTCGCTAATATCAGCAAGACACGCCTCGGCAAAGTTGGGGGCCGGAACAAAATTGCGGCGAAGGCGTTTAGGCAAGGTTTTAATTAAGCCAACAATAAGCTCATGCCTTAACCCCGGCACTAGCCAATCGAATCCGACGTTGTCCACCTGATTAAGCACTGGCAGTGGAATAACCACGGTGACACCGTCATCTTCAGCGTTGGGTTCAAAATTGTAGCGCAGCGGCAAAGTAATGTTGCCTTGGCGCCATACATCCGGAAAAGCATTGGCTACCGATTGACCTGGCTGCTGACGGTAAACGTCTTCTTCCTTAAAGGTTAAGGTGTCGCTATTACCGTGCTGCCTGAACCACTTCTTAAACGCGGCATCGTTGTTCGCTTCAACAGGAATACGCTTAGCGTAAAAACTAACTAGCTCCTCGTCATCGACAATGAGGTCGCGCCGACGGGTCTTTTGTTCAAACTCATCGGCTTGTTCAAGTAGCGCCTGATTATCTTGCAAAAAGCTATAATTTAACTTGGTATTACCTTCAACCAAGGCCTCTCGAATAAACAACTCGTGACAAATTGCTGGGTCGATCAGACTATAAACCTTGGCCCGCTTCATGACGATAGGCAGGCCAAACAGCGTGACTTTTTCAAACGCGATAACCGCACCGCGCTTTTTCGACCAGTGCGGTTCAGAATAACTTCTTTGCACCACGTGCTCGGCTAAGGGCTCGACCCATGCGGGATCTATTTTCGCCACCACTCGTGCAAACAGCTTAGACGTTTCAACGAGTTCGGCCGCCATCACCCATTTTGGCTGAGACTTTGATAAGCCAGAACCAGGGAAAATCAAGAAGCGGGAATTGCGCGACCCCATGTACTCGCGCTCTTTGTCTTTAAAGCCCATGTGTGACAATAAGCCGCTGGCAATGGCTTGGTGAATAGCCTGATAGTCGGCTTCTTGCTTGGAAATACCAAAACCTAGCTCAGCGATAGACTTTTTAAGCTGGCTCACGATGTCTTGCCACTCACGCATACGCAGATAGTTAATAAAGTTCTGCTTACACCATTTGCGCAATTGGTTTTGGCTCAGTGCATTTTGTTGTTCTCTGAACGCCATCCATAAGTTGTATAGGCTAATGAAATCAGAGTCTTTATCGTGGTATTGGCTATGCTTCTCATCCGCTTGCTGGCGTTTTTCCTGAGGGCGCTCTCGCGGGTCTTGAATAGAAAGACCAGCGGCGATCACTATAACCTCACTTAAAGCATTGGTGCGATCTGCCTCAATCACCATGCGCGCATAGCGCGGGTCGATGGGCAATCGTGCCACTTGGCGCCCTAACGAAGTAAGCTGCATTTTGCCTTGCTGCCTGCCTTTCCCATTTGCTATTGCCTGAATTTCTTCAAGTAAGCGAAAGCCATCGTTGATGTTGCGGTTGTCCGGTGGCTGAACGAAAGGGAATGCCGCAATATCGCCCAAACCTAAAGCGAGCATTTGCAAAATAACCGATGCTAAGTTGGTTCGCAGAATTTCAGGGTCGGTGAATTCCGGGCGCCCTAAATAATCGTCTTCACTGTACAAACGAATACAAATACCGTCTGAAACACGGCCGCATCGCCCTGCCCGCTGGTTTGCTGACGCTTGTGATATTGGCTCAATAGGTAAGCGCTGTACTTTGCTTCTCGCGCTGTATCGTGAAATACGCGCAAATCCCGGGTCTATAACATACTTAATCCCTGGTACGGTTAACGAGGTTTCAGCCACGTTGGTAGCAAGCACAATTCGCCTGCCGCTGTGCGACTGAAAAATACGGTTTTGCTCAGCGGCAGATAGTCTTGCATAAAGGGGCACGATTTCAGTATTGCGATAATGTTGCTTGCTGAGCGCATCCTGCGTGTCTCTGATTTCACGCTCGCCGCTTAAAAACACCAAAATATCACCCGGCGCTTCACGCATAAGCTCGTCAACGGCATGAACAATAGCATCGCTTTGGTCCATTTCCTCATCAATATCTTCAGGAGCGCGGTAGCGAATTTCTACCGGGTAAGTACGACCGCTTACTTCGATAATAGGTGCGTCGCTAAAGTGCTTTGAAAAACGTTCAGGATCGATGGTAGCAGACGTTATGATAAGCTTTAACTCAGGGCGCTTATCCAGAAGCTGTCGAAGATAGCCCAGCAAGAAGTCGATATTAAGGCTACGCTCGTGGGCTTCATCTATTATGATAGTATCGTACTGATTTAAAAAACGATCTTGCTGCATTTCAGCCAGCAGCATACCGTCGGTCATCAGTTTCACGTAGCTTCGCTCACTGACCTGATCGCTAAAGCGAATTTTAAAGCCTACCTTCTCACCTAAAGGGGTGTTGAGCTCTTCGGCGATGCGGGTTGCTACACTGCGCGCCGCCAATCGTCTTGGCTGAGTATGAGCAATCATGCCGCTAACCCCACGGCCTAATTCCAAGCAAATCTTAGGTAACTGGGTTGTTTTACCCGACCCGGTTTCACCTGCAACAATCACCACCTGACTATTAGCAATGGCTTCCTTAATGTCTTCTTTCTTATCGCTCACCGGCAGCGGTGGGTACTCTACTTTGGGTAAATTCGCCTTCCGCCAATTGCGTTTTTCTATTGATGCATCGATATCTGCATTTAGCTTTTCAAACTGCGCTCGTAGACTGTCTTCGCTAAGCATGGTCTTATTTTGCGGGTCTTCACTGGCTGGCTTAGGCGTGCCTTTATTCAACGAACCGCCATTTTCGGCTTGTACTTTATTACCCAAAGACGCGCCATTTGCTTTTTGTACAAGCTGCGTTATGCGGCGCTTTAAACGAAATTTATCGGCGCTTAAGCAGTCATCAAGTTTGTTATAGAGAGGTTTTATCACAAGTGGTGAAGACAAAGTCGCATCCTACAGAGTTTTTCTATACATCAATAAAATTCGGGCGGTGATCCTAGAAAATACCGCCCTTAAAAGCTAGTGTGTTAAGCGTTACGTGAATTTACGCGCTTTGGGTTAGTTCATCGTCTTGTGGGGTTTTAAAACGCGGAAACCCAAACCATATCGCCGCCACACCAAACACGAATATAAGCATGGGGTACCAGCAGTAAGGCGTGATGGCTAAAGGTGAAATTCCCACTACCGCGGCAGCACTTAATAGCTGCGCACCGTAGGGTACTAAACCTTGAAAACTGCAGGAAAAGATATCCAGTAACGATGCGGTACGACGAGGGTCAACGCCGTACTTTTCGTTCAAGTCTTTAGCAATCGGGCCTGCCGTAACAATCGCGATAGTATTGTTCGCGGTGGTAATATCTAAAAAGCTGACTAACCCAGCAATACTAAACTCGGCACCCTTTTTAGACGTCACTCTGCGAGTTAAACGTTCAATTAACCAGGCAATGCCGCCATTAGCGTGCATAAGCGCTACAATACCACCTATGGTAATAGCAATCATCGCCAAGTCTTGCATCCAGCCCATGCCTTTTTGGATACTCTGCGTCATTGAAAGCATGGTAAAGCTTTCTTGCACCAAGCCAACCACACAGGCACTGGCAATACCAACCGCTAAAACGCTGATTACATTGAATCCGGTAAGCGCGAAAGCGATAATGCACAGATAAGGAACTATACGCCAGAAATCATAGCTGCCACCTTCAACGATACCTGACGTGTCTACATCGACCATGAGTAACAGCGCCATGGTAACGATGCACGCTGGTACCGCCACCATTAAGTTCGCACGGAACTTATCTTTTAACTGTACCCCTTGTGTACGCGTTGCAGCAATGGTGGTGTCTGACACAAACGATAAGTTATCACCAAACATCGCCCCGCCCACGACAATACCTAACGCCATTTCAACCGGCAGCCCTAGGCTGGTAGCAAGGCCTGCACCTATGGGCGATAAAGCAGTAATAGTTCCCATGGATGTACCCATAGAAAATGATATAAAACAGCAAATCAAAAAAAGGCCTGGCAATATCAATGCAGAGGGCACAAATTGTAGTGCCATATTCACCGTGGCATCCCTTGCGCCAATATCAATAGTGACGGCATAGAATGCCCCCGCCAGCAGGAAAATCAGTACCAATAAGATGATATTCTTATCGCCGCCTCCTCTACAAAAGGTTTGCACTTTTTCAGAAAAACTCACCTTTTTGCCCTTGGGGTTTAAACACAGTCCGTAACCAGCACTAATGAAGAATGCCACTAGAATTGGCATTGCTGTAATGTCGTTCGTTGTGATCCCCGTAACGACGACAAGAACCACGAAAAGGAGTATTGGCGTTAGACCCATCGCATTGGGCAAAACAGACGGTGGTGCAGTAGCGTTATTTTCGCGCACAGGAAAACTCTCTTTTGATTTTATGACTTATCTACAAATGATTAGCGACAACAATGCTGTCTTGGATTTAGACCCAAAGGTTCGCAAACACACACTATCTAAGTACTTAAGTCTTTTATAGGCGCGGTTCGCTTTGCTCTTAAAGGATATTAATTCAATAGTGTAAAGCAATAAAAAGTTGCGTCTGTAATGGCTTTACAACGTAAAAAATATAAGCGGGAGAGGATAAAAGTTTTTACTGCTATTGAAAAGAAAATTACACGGGTTTACACAACTTACGCATGTGAGAGTCTTAGTTCGCTTGGTGTTTTGCCCGTCAGTCGCTTAATCGTTCGGCGAAAATTGGGTAAATCGCTGATGCCCATTCTACTTGCCGCCTCTTCGTTATTGGCTTTACACACAGACAGCAAAATTAACGCGTAGTTACGCCAGACTTCTTCTGACAATTGACGATAGCTGGTATTAAACTCTTTCAATTTGCGCTTGAGCGTAGCTGGGCTAATGGTTAAATTTTCGGCAAGCTCGGGCAGTGCACTTCCCGAATGCCCCGCTCTTATCGATTGGTAAACATGGCTTCTTACATAGTCAGGAAGGGAAATAAGTGGGTACAGTTTATGGCCAATATGCGTGTCTAATGTAGGCTCTTTGGTCATATCCGATGCACTATTAATAGACGCTGACAATGATTCATCTAGCGCGCTTTTTTCGATGCTAATACTGCTGACTGGACAATTAAAGGTAAGTTTAAGCCCTAAATGGGTCTCAAAATCAGCGATATTTTTTGGCCGAGTGCAGGTAAAAGAAAAAGACGCGGGAACGCGTCGTTTCCCGATACCTTTCACGAGTGCAATTAAGGTGGCAAATCCCATTTCTCTGACAAATTGCGAGGTTTTCGAATTACCCAGTGTAAGTTGAGGAACCAAAATTATCTTATCGTGAATGTCAAAGCGCTGATACTGACATAAGGGCATACTGCACCATCGAAATACCTGATGTTGTGCAAGGTGGGTCAGCAGCTCCTGCAGCGTATCGCAGGTTTGTAAGACGTGTAAGGGGCTACGCAACCACTGAGAGGCCAACGCATTGCCCAGTAAAAAGCTGACGTCTGCGCCTTTAGTTTGACTTTGAACATTGGCTAGTAGTGACTGATATTGTTTAACGCTTATCAGAGAATCTGGCTCTAGCGTGTCTTCGAAAATACCTGTACCTCTGAACAAGTTGTTTTTGTTCGCGCCACGGGTAATTGAAACGTCAAGTACAGCCTTAACCAACCAATAGCCCGCAATGACCTTGTCGTGAATTGACTGCGCAACATCAGAACTTGCAAAGACATCCACGCTATCTGCGTCCTCATCGACTGTTAGATACGTGTCTCTTACAGAGACACCCATGCTAGCATTACTTTTTACATGGACATCCATTGAAGCTCGCTCACTTGAGCGCTGCTTTTTTTCATAAAGCATATCGCTGCCATCATCATGTTGTGACGGTGTCGCTTCTACGGTAAAACTTGGTATGCTCAATTCCATCTGGTTTTTGCTGCGCTAAAAATCGTTTCTTTATTCATCGTCTTGTCGATTACGCAGCGCTTTTTTGAGGCCGTTCAAGTTCAAAAAGCATGGCGTTTAACACTGCGGACAGTTTCTGGTTGGGCAACAGCGTTACGTGCGTACTTCGGGCATTAGTATAAATAGCATTCGCATTTAAATTGTGTCTGAAAGCGAGATGCTGAATACTGACCTTTATCTCATTGATAATGATACCTGCCTGAGTCGGCGACACATCCGGCAAAAGAATAGCAAAGCGATCGCCAGCGTAGCGGCAGGCTAAATCATGTTGACGCAAGTTCATCACCACTAACTGAGCGATTTCATGGAGGTATCGGTCGCCTTCCGCATATCCATACTGCTGATTAAACAAAGAAAAGTTGTTGATATCTATAATGGCAAGCACAGCTGTTTTATTAACTTGCTGAAGCTTGTGAATTTGTTCTTTCCAGTATTCTGCGCGATAAAGTTGGGTTATCGGATCAATTTTATCATGGTCGCGATAGTCCCATTCACGGCGTCTTAGCTGTAAATTGAGCGCTCTCTGCTCAAGATGCCACTGGTAAAGGGCAGCTGTCATCACCACCATTCCAACGGCTGCAGGATAAGACTCAATCATGCTTATCCAATGTGCATCGTCAGGGTAATGTAAAAACTCATCTAAAAAATCTAACGTAGCCGAGAACAAGAAGAACCCTAGCCCGAAAACAAGAAGGCTTGTAACTTTACCGGGAGGTCGGCTCGCAAGTGCTGCGAGTATCCAAGCAAGCGTAAGCAAGACGATGCTCCCCTCCCCTACGATATCTAACCCTGAAATGTCGGCACTTTGTTTAGCGTTACCGACAGAAAATGATAAACACATAGCAAACGCGACAACGCTAATGGTAAACGCGAGCCACAATTTATGATGTCCAAACTGGGTGCTATTGGTAAAGGTAAACATAATGCCTCTTGGTATCTCTTAATAATTTGCACACTGCAAGCTGTTCTACTTTTGATAAACGCGTTTTGATAAGCGCGCTAGGTTGCGTAGACCTTGTCAGTCAAACACAGAAAAATCGCTATCAAATGCCGCCGCGCGATATCCAATTTTCAAAATTGAAGCAAGGAGTCTTGCCTAAGTAAGTTTGTAGTGTCGAGGGTCAGTTTGGCTCATCAATGTGACATCTTCATGGCAATTATTTCCACCTCTGTCTCTATTTAACAAAAAATCCATAAAAATCATAACCATAAGAAAGGGTCAATTTAGCTCACGAAATGCTTCGTCAATATGGTTTTCACCGCCAAGTCTTTTTACCAACATCAAATCGTCATATAACTGTCATGCAGGATTCTTAGGGTACCCACTCGTTAACTTAGCACTTACTTAACACTCCTTTTGACTGCTTAATTGATTGGAAAACAAATGAAAATTAAAACCGCGTACTCTTCCCTTGCACTCGCTTGCGTTACGGCACTAGGCCTAAGCATTGCTTCACCTGCTATGGCGGCTGATGGTGTTATTATTGGCTCAGTAAAAGATGCAGCCAAGGCCCGAAGCTATGCCGGCGCACGAATCAAACTTATCGAGCTAGGCCTTACCACTGAAGCAGGCAGAGACGGCACGTTTCGCTTCCCTTCTATTCCTGAAGGCACTTACACGCTAGAAATCTCTTATCTTGGTGAAGACACCGTCACGCAAACGATTGTCGTGACAGACAATGGTATTTCCCGCGCTGCCGTCGAATTTGGTAGCGGCGATACTATCGATGAGATTCTGGTACGCGGACAACGAAGCGGACAGGCAAGCGCCATTAACCAGCAACGCGTATCTGATCGTATCTCGTCTATTGTTTCGGCAGACGCTATTGGTCAATTCCCTGATCAGAATGCTGCAGAATCGCTGCAACGCTTGCCCGGTCTCTCAATAGAACGTGACCAAGGCGAAGGTCGCTTTGTGGGAATTCGCGGTATCGATCCGAACCTGAACAATGTAACCATCAACGGGTTGAATATTCCGTCGCCGGAATCTGGCGTGCGCTCGGTTGCCCTTGACGTTATTCCCTCAGAACTCATTCAGACTCTAGAAGTATCGAAATCTGTTACGCCAGATATGGATGGTGACGCCATTGGTGGCTCGGTGGCGGTTAAAAGCGTGAGCGCCTTCGATAAAGCCCGTGATACTGCAAGCGTTACCGTACAAGCAAGTCAAAACGATTTGGTAGATAAAACCAGTCCAAAGCTATCCGGTACTTTTACCAAAAAGCTTTCGTCCGAATGGGGTGTTGCCGGTGCAATCTCTTATTTTGACAGAGACTTTGGTTCTGATAACGTTGAAAGCAACGGCGATGACGAGCTTGAGCAAAGAGACTATACAATCACTCGCGAGCGTTTAGGGAGTGCATTAAACATTGATTTTCGCCCCGACTTCAACAACCAGTATTTCCTTCGCACACTGTATAGCGAGTTTTCTGACGACGAATACCGCCAAGGCAACATTTTCACTTTTGATGGTGAAGACTCGGAAATAGAAAGGGAAAGTAAAGACCGTTACGAAAGTCAAAGCATCTTTACTGTGGCACTAGGTGGTGAGCACCAATTAGAGACGTGGAGAGCAAACTGGCAACTTGGCTATGCAAAGTCTGATGAAGACGAACCAGACGCCTTGTACTATGTATTTAAAACAGAAAACGACAGCATCGACGCTGATCTAAATACCATGCGCCCGACGGTTTCGCAAAACGCTGATGCTATGGATTTATCTACCTATGAGGTAGACGAAATAAGTTTTGAAGACAACTATACCAAAGATACCGAAACCAGTATTAAATTTGACGCATCACGCCCTATTAACCTAGGTGGGTACATTGGTGAATTCAAATTCGGTTCAAAATACCGCAGCCGAGAAAAAGACAGGGACAGCAGCATCACGATTTTTGATGGCGACTTTGATGGGCTAGATGCCTCTGTGTTTGGTACTGCTAGCCCAGAGTATGCACTCGATGACTTCGGCCCTGGACTTAATCGCGGCGTAATGCGCAGCTACTTCAACGATAACCGCTCAAGCCTTGAAGTAGACAGCCTTAATTCAGAAGTTGAATCTCGCGGTGCCACATACGTCAATGAAGAAGATATCTTTGCCGCCTACGTTATGGCCAGCGTAGATATTGAAAAGCTTCACTTGGTTGCCGGTGTTCGCTACGAGCGCACTGACTTTTCAACGTCAGGTATGCGTGTAGAGCTTGTTGAAAATGAACAAACCGATGTAGAAGAAGTGGTAAACACACCATGGCAAGCTGAACGCGACTATGACTACTGGCTACCCAGTGTAAACGCCAGATATACGTTTTCTGACAAGCTGCAGCTTCGAGCCGCCTACACTCAAACCATCTCACGACCAAAATTTGAAGATGTGGCTGCATTTCAAATTATCGAAAGTAAAACCGAAGAAGACGACGGCGTATTTGTTACGGAACGTGAGGCAGAAGTGGGCAACCCAGACCTTCAACCTTATGAAGCGCAAAACGTCGATTTGTCACTTGAATACTACCCTGGCGACATTGGCGTAATTTCAGCAGGGTTGTTCTATAAGAATATCGACAACTTTGTTGTGTATGCAGATGTTGCAGGTACCATCGGCTGGGAAGGCTTTGAAGAAGTTATTCAGCCAATTAACGGCGACTCTGCTGACTTAACCGGTTTGGAACTTTCTTGGGTTAAAGCCTTTAATAACGGGTTCATCGTATCTGCCAACGCGACATTCACCGACTCTGAGGCCACCACATTCTTAGATGGCGAAACATTCGAAACTCAGTTACCTAATCAGTCAGATCGTATTGGTAACTTAACCATTGGTTACGAAGCGAATGATTTCAGCGTACGTCTTGCCACCACGTATAAAAGTGAAAACTTTGAAGAAATTGATGGTGATATGTTGAGATTTGAAGATGACCACGTACAGATAGATTTCATGGCCCGTTATTACATTAACGACAGCATGCAGGTGTATTTCAACGGGATTAACCTAGGTGACGAGCCTTTCTATAACTATTTCGATACGCGTAGTCAAAACGCGCAGTACGAAGAGTATGGCCGTACGTTCGAGCTAGGTTTTACTTGGCAGCTTAACTAGTCACTTTTATTTGTTGTTAATGTTCAGATGTTCGCAAGCTTCTATCATGGGGCTTGCGTCATCTGCTTTTGAGAGTCTTTCATGCACGGTTTATCCACATTTCTCCCTACCACAAAGCCAACATTCGCAACCTTGTTTGCGGTTGCGTTTTGTTTCACCTGCAGCCTTACCTCAGATTTTGTAAAGGCAGAGCAAACAAGTCCCGCTCATTCCGCGGCAAAAACTAACGCTGCTATTAATAATGCGAAGGCTACCAACGAGCAGTATTCACATAATTATTATGCGCAAACCACTATTGAAGGTTTATCGGTACCGAATGACGCGGTTTCTTTTTTAACGCTAGGTGACTGGGGCCGCAACGGTCACTTTTATCAAAAACACGTTGCTAAATGGCTAGATGTTGCAAGCTACCAATTAGATGCCGAATTTATCGCAACCACCGGCGATAACTTCTACGACAATGGCATTGCGTCAATTGACGACCCTTACTGGCTGTCTTCTTACGAAAACATTTATCATCAACCTCACCTATTCATCGACTGGTACCCTGTGCTGGGTAACCATGACTATCGAGGTAACTGGCAGGCGCAAATAGATTACAGCACTAAGAGTCGACGTTGGGAAATGCCGGCGCAGTATTACAGTAAGACTTTAAAGCTTGACGATGGAAGCTCAGCACTCTTGTTGTTTATCGATACGTCTCCGCTAAACCCAGACTATGCAGATGAAACTAAATATCGGGAAGCGTATTCACAAGGGGCGTCTGAGCAGCTTTCTTGGATAAATACTATGCTGGCCAAACAGCAATACGCCTGGAAAGTTGTCATTGGACATCATCCACTTTATTCAAGTGGCAAACGCTACGGTAAAACAGAAGCTATCAAGGACGTACTAGAACCCATTTTTCACAAACATGGCGTGAACCTTTATATTGCCGGGCACGAGCACGACCTTCAGCACAATCAATTACCCGGGGATGACCTGGTGCACGTAGTATCCGGTGGCGGCTCAGAAGTGCGCCCCGTTGGTAACTACGACTTTACACAATTCGCAAAATCGACGGGCGGCTTTGTCAGTGTGAGCATTAAAGCTAACAACATCTTCCTTAATTATATCGATCACAATGGGAAGACGATTTACACCCACACAATCAATAAAGCCAGTACAGCGTCTTCGACGACCACGATTCAGGATCAATAATGACAATGGATAATCAAAAAACAAAAGCGCTACACCGCGCATTAGCAAAGACCGTAGTTTTTACCGGCGCTCTAACCACACTCTTTAGCTGTGCAGCGCAAGATAAAACAGCCTCAAAAACCGAAGCCGAGCCCACCGGCACTGTACTTACCCTTACACACCTCAAAAAAGGTTTTGAGCAAACGCTCTATTACCAAAGCGATGATTACTCTTATAAAGACACCCAGGCTAACAGCACAAAAACCTCAGAACCTGAGTCACGAACTTACAATGACACCCATGGCGACCACACGCTTGAGGCACGGACTTATAGTGACACCCATGGTAACGACACGCTTGAAGCACGGACTTATAGTGACACCCATGGCAACGACACGCTTGAAGCACGGACTTATAGTGACACACATGGCAACGACACGCTTGAAGTAACGCCCTCAGAAAAAAGTCATTCTTACGAAGACACCCAAGCCATTAACCTTCAAATAAACGAGTATGAAGGCATTTCGCTAACTAACCGCCTAGGTAAAACTCAATTTATTGAGGGCAGCTTTGCGCTTGCACACGCTGAAGTAATTACTTCAGAAAACAAGCAATGGGTGTCTTTGGTAGTGTTTAACAACAATACGCAGCATATAGAGGTATATCGCTTGTCTGTTGATACCCTGGACGAGCAGCAACGACTTAGCCAACCGACTAAAGGCTCAGAAGCATTATGCGCAGCCACTAGTGCTAGCGGAACGCCCCACATTGTAAATGTTGATGCCACTGGCACCCTCAACCAGTATGAACTGCACAATGACCAGTTTTTACGGCTTCGTAATTTTGCCATAGGCCCAGGAATCAAAAGCTGTAGTGTCGACCTTAACGCGCAAAACATCTATTTGGCGGATGAGTTTGCTGGGGTTTGGAAGATTGATGCCCACATTGAAAGTGAGCTAGAAAAAACGCTTATTTTTCATGACGCAGATACGCCGGTTGAAGGCGTGAGCACTGTGTCGAACAACATCTTACATTCAAACAGCAGCCTTGTTGGCTGGGTGAGCCCGGATAAAAGCGGCGTATGGCTACAAAATCAATGTCATTCTGAATTCATCACCTTGCAGCACGACCTAAAAGAAAACGCCGAACCCATTAAGCCTGAATTTCTCCACTTGTCCATATCTTCACGTGGGAAAGAGCCAGGTTTTTCACTAATCGTTGACGATGACGCATCGGGCAACTTTTACGCGGCAGAACTGCCTATTGAATTGTCTGCTGCTTATTTTAACGGTGGGTGTCTTGCTAATAAAAACGCAACAGTAGCAAGCAAGAATGACGAGACGGAAAAGCATGCTATGGCGGCCGTCTTTCCATCAGCTGAAACGCAGCCGGTGCAAAACTACGGAGATGCGGCAGACGACCCTGCTATCTGGGTGAATGCACTGGCCCCTTCGCAAAGCCGCATAGTGGGCACTGATAAAAAAGGCGCGTTGAATACCTATGATCTTTCGGGTAAGCAACATCAAAGCCTAGCCGTGGGACGAGTCAATAACGTGGACGTTGGGTATAAGGTTGCCGTAAACAGTGTGAACACCGGTGGCCATAAAAAGTTTACCGACATTGCTGTTGCTTCAAACCGCACACACAACAGTTTGTCTGTTTTCGATATAGATAAAGACGGCAATCTTGCCCATTTAGGCGAGATCAAAACAACGCTTAGCGACATTTACGGGATGTGCCTTTACGTGGATGACGGTATAGCCCATGTGTTTGCGAACGACACCAGTGGTCGCTTCGAGCGATACAAATTATTAATCAACGAAAATAAGGTAGTGGAAGGAAAGTTAAGCCAGTCGTTTTCTCTTCTATCACAGCCGGAAGGCTGCGTGGTAGATATCCACACCAATACCGCTTACTTTGGTGAGGAAGCTGCTGGCATTTGGGCGCTAGATATCAGCTCTATTGATAATACACCTACATTTATTGCAGCAATCACACCGCCAGTTGAAGCTGATATTGAGGGCTTGGCGCTATTTACCGTCGATGAGCAAAAATATCTTATTGCATCCAGTCAAGGAAATAACAGCTATGCGATCTACGGTATCAACAAACAAGACGCCGGCCAGCTTACGTTTTTAGGGCTCATACGAATCACTGCCGATGTAAATAATAGAATTGATGGCGTTTCCGAAACCGATGGGCTGGAAGCTACCAACGCCAACTTAGGTGGTGTTTACAGTGAAGGTCTTTGGGTGGTGCAAGACGGCAGAAACGTCATGCCATCAGAAACACAAAACTTCAAACTAGTCTCTGGCGCGACCTTAAAAGAAGCGATAAGACGCTTAGCAAACAATACTCGCGAACTGAACAACTAGCACGCGCTAATAAAGCAGCCAAGGGCGAGTACACTCGTCCTTGGCTACCTATTTACATCAATTATCAACCTGCGCGACGATACCCATCGTTTAGCTGAACGTCTATTGCCCGCAGCACCGCCGTTCGATTGATACAGCCTAAAAGCACGCCATCGTCATCGACTACCGGGTAAACCCGGGGCTTTTCTTTTAACAACAACTGCGCCAATTCAATCACCGACATGTAAGGCTTTACAGAAACCACGGGGGTTTTCATGATTTCCCCTACTCTACAAATTTGCTCGCGGTAATAGCTCGAAGCAATCATTTGAGCAATACAATCTTGCTCAGACAGGAAACCAACGACTTTACCTTTGTTATCAATTACCGGGCCACCACTCTGACCGCTGGCTAATAAGGCCTCAACGGCCTGCGCGACAGGCATATCAACGTTAAGCTTTACTGGGTGAGTGTTCATATAATCACTGACTTGCAACGATTCCATTTTCATTCTCCAGCCGCGGCGCCTACTTTGACCGACACTGCTAACTATTGGCGATACGGCACTTTAATTATTTTTAAGTATACGTGAAAGCAATTTCCCCCACTCTTAAAGACTAGTCCTTTACTGAACGACAAGCCAGCACATTTAACATAAAAATAACAACTAGTTCTTATAGATAGCTACGGTTATTTTTCCCTCGGTATCTATGCTAGCGCGGTACATACCAGCTGAGTTAAATGGCATAGCAATATTACCTTTGTTATCAATGGCAATAACGCCACCATCGCCCCCCGCTTCAACTAACACATCGTGAATGACTGTGTTGGCCGCCTCCACTAGCGTTACTTCTTGATATTTCATGCGAGCACAAATATCAGCTGCCACATGATAACGAATGAAATATTCCCCATGCCCGGTGGCTGAAACAGCGCAGCTCTCGTTGTCAGCATAGGTACCTGCGCCAATTATCGGTGAGTCCCCTATTCTTCCATAGCGCTTTGCCGTCATGCCGCCGGTTGACGTTCCAGCGACAATATTGCCGTCACTGTCCAATACCACAGCGCCTACCGTTCCAAAGCGTTCGTTACCTTGCTGTGAGCCATAACCGTTCGATGCTTGCTCCATTCGCGCCTTCACTCTATCAAGCGCTTCTTTGCGAAACTCTGTATCAAAAACAGAATTGTCGACCTGCTCAAGGCCATTTTCTCTTGCGTACTCTTCTGCACCGCTACCAGATAGCATCACGTGGGGTGACTCATTCATAACCAGTAGCGCAGCTTCAATAGGGCTTCGAATGGTTTTAACACCCGCAACTGCACCTGCGTTTTTGCTGCCGCCGTGCATGATAGAGGCGTCGAGTTCGTGTTCGCCGTCAAAGGTATACACTGCTCCAATGCCCGCATTAAACAAGGGCGAACTTTCAAGTATTTTGATAGTTTCCACCACGGCAACTTCACCTTTTTTGCCCTCTTGCAAAAGCGCATACCCATGCTTTACCGCTTTTGACAATACCTCTTTGTACGCCGCCTCTTTTTCTGGTGTCATCGACGATTTCAAGATAGTGCCGGCTCCTCCGTGTATCGCAATCGCTACTTTAGAAGACTTTTGGTCCCCATCTAGAGCCAAGGCATGTCCATTTATCGCAACAGCCGTCATCGCTGCTGCACCTAGGGCTACAACGGTTTTGCACAGTCTTTTAACTTGGGTGGAACAATGAATTTTTTTCAACGTGTGTACTCCCTATCAAAATAAGAACGATTACTTAATTTATTGCTTTTAATTTAACGTATCTGAAAACAATGCTTTGAAGCAGTGATGTAATAAAATGGCACAATAATAGAAGACAAGCTAGGTTGTCGCATGGTTTGAGTCACAGGTGTCGGTGAATGCGTAGATAATCTGATACTGTGCTGTTGAGAAGATAACCATGCGTGAAAAGGATATTTAAACCCGCTTTATCAGCACTTGTCGGTTTCCAATTTGGCTATATAACCGCCAGTATTTGGTATTGTATTTTACGCAGTGTACACTGCCTTCAATATTTCACTTAGAACACACTTGTGGTTATGCATACACCTACATTTTTGTGGCACGTTTTAGAAACCACCACGTATTTAAAGGGCTAGAGCCTAATTCAAAAATGATTCAGCACACCTTCGACACATTTTTAAAAAATCACCTTTAGATCCAATTCAATACCCACGCACAGTTGAATAATTAACCAATCGCCACTATTCTCTATATGTGTACTATTAATAAGGAAGAAGACACATGAAAACAGTAATCGTGATTGGTGCGTTGTTAATGGCTGGAAGTGTTCAAGCACAGCAGTATGAGGGCCAATACAGTAAGAACCCGTATAACAGTAAGTCAGTAACAAACCCGTATAGCTCTAACTACAATCCAACGTTAGGCAAAAACGGGAGTGCGCCAAAACTCTATGACAGCCAAGGCAATTACCGTGGCAAACTGAGTGATAATAAATATAGTGCTGATTCGATATCGAACCCGTATGGTCGATATGGCAGTAAATATTCAGCGGATAGTGTTAATAACCCGTATGGTGCCGGTAGCGTCTATGATAATGACAGCCCGAACAATCCTTATGGGGATGGATTAGAAGTGTATAGCGATCCATTTAGCGAAACTGATAGTGACGATGGCTGGTAAATCAAAACTAAAACAATTCGTAGAACACTGGGTAACATGGCGATTTTATTACATAGCTGTATTTTTAATTACCATATTCTCGATTGAGTTCTATTTGAAAATGAACTGAAAGGAGGCCGCAACTACGCGGCCTTTTTATTACTCCGTTTCGTACCACTTTTCATTAAACGTGGCTACCGCTGATTTCATCTTGTCTTCTATGCGCTGAAGTCGTTCTTCACGCTCAACAAACGATAGCGAGTCATCGATTTCAATGCGGTCACGTTGTTTGCGCAATAGCTTCATGCGCTTATCTACCGGAGTAGTAGCGCGTGGGGCTTGTTCGTTAGCAGTGCGGAATAGTGGAGTGCTATTTTCTTCAAAATTGACAAGATCATTTTCGTCCAATACACTTTGTTTGAAATCACCAAGATTTTGTTCGGTAGAGCCTAGACGCAATTGGAGCGTAGCCGCCGATTCAAAAGCTTGGCGTTTTTGTTTGTTTGCATATACTTATATAACCCGCCGTTGAAACATTCACGTGATCATCTTAGCCCACCTCAATTACGAAATGCCGTTACTAATTGACAAATAAAATAATTAAAGCTAACTTAGATAACGAGGACTCAAAACCTCTCTAAGCGGTATATTCCAGCCCCGATAGCGTTGGTTTTTTTATGTCAAAAATCTATTAAGTTTGCAGTTAAAAATTTACTATGTCGGGAGGGTGAGGAATAAAACACCCTTTATGGGAAATAACTCCGCGGTCTCTTAGAGCCGTTTTGAGCCTCCCGACACCACTATGTGGCGTTTTACTCAAAAAAATCTAAGGAGGCCTTATGCCTTTTCAAGTTATACCATTCAAATTCAAATCAAATGAAGTTCGCACCATCATGCTTAATAATCAGCCTTGGTTTATAGCGATGGATGTATCAAATGCCCTCTCCTATACCGACACTCAAGCCATGACAAGAAAGCTTGATGCTGACGAAGTTCAAACCCGACAAATTGTCGGTTTTGGAAATAGGGGCGCATTGATAATTAATGAATCTGGCCTCTACTCTGCAATTTTACGCAGCCGCAAAAAAGAAGCTAAGCTATTTAAAAAATGGGTGACTTCTGAGGTTTTACCCTCTATCCGCGAGCATGGCATCTATACCGACGAAGGAAATCAATTAAACACATTAATAGGCCATACGATAGGAACCGATGGCTTCCACTGTTTAGCCGCTGTATTGGACGGTAAATTGAGACTTTTACCAAATGATGATCGAAAGCGGATAAAAAACCATATTTGGTCACAAGTTCACAAGGCTTTTAGTGTGGTTTCTGCGCAAGACATTCCAGCATGTAAACTAGATAGCGCAAGGAATTTTATTGCTTCCTATGCTATCGAAGGTGAATGGCTACCAAAAACCAAAAAGTCAGACTGCGTTGAAATAACGCGAGAGCAGGCTCATAAAATCCATTTGCTTGTCACTCACTCAAGTTTTTTCCATAAGCGCTGGCATGAGGGCATAAGTGAAGGAGTGAAAGCAATTAACAGGGATCTTTGGGCTAACACTTATGAGCATGTTGAGTCTCTTGCAAGAGCAAGCAAAGGCTTGAGTGAAAGCTTACATCATCAAAATTTGATAAATTAAGTGCAACAAATCTTAATTAGAGCAAATTGAGCCTGTTTTTTATTAATGGGCTCAATTTTACTGGCATTCATTTTTTATTGTTTTAAATGTCACCTTTACTATTGAACCCCCTCTTGAACAATGCTTTAATTGTTGCTTAATATATGTACTAACTGCTTTTTGCTTCCATATACAAAAACCAATTGGCGCGGAAGGCTCATTAACAAAGTGAGCACTTATGCCAAGTAAATACAAACAACTTGTTTTAGATAATATCGGTAAAACCGTACACCACTGGACTATCATTCGACTGCTTAGCAAAGAGGAATCTCCATCTAGGGCTAAGTGGTACGCTCTTGCCCGATGTAAATGCGGAGTGGTTAAGCCAGTAGTCTCAGAAAAAATTTTTACCAACTCCTCAAAAAGTTGCGGCTGCGCAAAAAATGAAGCATTGAAAACACATGGTTTTACTACATCAGCAAAAGGTGGAAATTCAAGAGAGTACGCCATCTGGAACAGTATGAAGCAGCGCTGTCGCAACCCGAAGAATAAACAATATCCTGAATATGGTGGTAGAGGTATCTCTGTTTGCGATAGTTGGTTGCGGTTCGAAAACTTTTTTAGAGATATGGGGGAGCGACCATTTAAAGGCGCATCTCTTGAAAGAAAAGATAACAACAAAGGTTATTCGCCAGATAACTGCAAGTGGGCTGATCGCAATACCCAAAACAATAACAAGCGAAATAACCGACCAATAACGATTAACGGCGTGACGAAAAACCTTTGCCAATGGGCTGACGATTACGGCATTGGTCACACAACCATATTTCACAGGATTAAAGCTGGTTGGGATGTTGAGAGAGCTATCACTCAACCCGCAAGACCAATAAAGAGGGCTGCGTAATGTATGACATTGACTTTGATCAGCGTTACTGGGGATTTAAGCGCAATGCTAAAAAAGTATTTTTTAAATGGGTTACTGGGTGCTTCTTCTTCGGCTCGGCAATGGTCATGGCTAGAGGTATAGATTATGATTTTATCATTGTAGCTTGCGTATCTGTGTTTTACGGTGTCCTCGCAGTAGCCATTTATTCAGTGGCCTATTACTTGCGCTGGCATGGTGGCAAAGTTGGGCAGTTTTTAACTAAACCTCGAAAAATTTGGTGAAGATTTAGAATTTTTGATTAAGGGCGATTTTATGAAGTATGTACTGGTTTCCACGCTTTGGTTCTCGGGGTCGGCGTACTGCGCATTACCGCATTTTAACAATTTACCGAGCAGTTCAGGCCAAAGCTCTGCCCTCTCTATGGTTTGCGATGAATATTCTGATCAGAAAATTCAATGTCATTTCAACCAAACTTCTGTTATGAAGAACAAGCCCGAATACACCAGTGAACAATTTAGAAAAATCCTCCAGCTGGAACTTGATGAAAAGATGCAAGGGATCAGCATAGAACAGTTCAAGAAGAATGAGTTCGGCGATTTGTGTCAATCCGATTTCGATAATCTACAAGTCACTGATTTGCAAAAAGAGGTAATTTCGGGTAGTTGTAGAGCTTCAAGCAAACAAGAATTGGTCAGTGTTTATGCAAACATGCATGAGGCTAAGCTCCGCACATGCAAGGTTAATAACATCGACACTGGCTCCTATCTGTTTGATCAAATCAGTGAGAATAAATGGGTTAGCACCAATAAACCAATCGGAAAGTGCGGCGCCGTGCTTATCCTTTCAATAGAGAGGGAAAGTAGTGACAGGCCTTTATGGACATTTAATCAAGTTAGGCACTACACAAACACAAGCTCAGAAATGTGCGCAAAGCTCCAATCAATCAATGAAACTATGACCTACAGCTGGTCTGGCCAAAAGACGATAGAAAAAGACTGTGACTATATCGAGTTTGGATTCTAAATTGAGTTTTGATCTTGCTTTTCATCTTCCATTGCTTCATCAGCAAAGAATGGTGCTAGCATTGACAGGTACTGCCTCGCTCTAGCGCTTTGTGGCGGCAGCCTGTTTAATGCAATAGCGTTTTTCCTGACAGTGGGATTTGCCATCGCTTCAGCAACCTTTCTTGCTCCAAGGCCATGTACCAATGTGTTTAACCCCCCAACAATTCCACCACTAGAGGCTTTTACAAATTCATTTGCTGCTGCTGTGCCAGAGAAATTATATCCAAACTTATCTCCCCATCGCTCCAACGCTTCGATAGTGAGCTTTATTTCTTCCACCTCTGTTTTATCGAAAAGTGACGCTATCCTCTTCATTCCTTCTTCTGCATTTCGCCCATTCGTGCCTCGTAACTCCTTGATAAAGGTTGGCCCAGACAAGTGTAGTGTTTTTGCACCATGCGATGGCGCAAAATTCTTAGCCGCGCTAAGCGCATTTGTAAGCATAAATGATTTGGCGGCTTTGACAGTTTCAGGCGAGTGCTTTTCTAATACACCTACTATTGATTTCATTTCAGATGGCTTTAATGATAAAAACTTCTGCGCTACTTTTTCTGGCGCAATTGAGTTTCCACTAGCGCCGAATAACGGCGCAACTGTATCTTCCCCCAGCATTTTACCAATGGCGGTTTTTTCGATGTAATCAATGCTCTGCATGTGCTGTCGATAGCTTTGATTAGCCTCTTTGAGTAAAGCGCCAACGTCACTACCGGCTGTTTCTGCTAAATCATCAAAGTCTCGCTCTATGGCTTGCGTCAGCCTTGCCCCAATTCGCCTTTGCTCTGCTGACTGAATATCTTTGAACAAGTTAGCAGCCCCTTTCGAAACTCGACTAAAGTAGCTTCTATTTTTCAGCGCTGTCGATAAGTCAATGTTGTTCGACTTAAACTCGGCGGGGGTGTTCATTATAGGGTCAAAGTCTTTTGTTTTTACCTTTTTGCCCTGTAAATCTTTAACTACGCGCTTCATTTCTCTGCGAACTTTAAGTGCTTCTGAGCCTGAGACACCCTCATATTCGTCTAATATTCGCTTGGCTTCTTCTACAACATTGCTTGTGTTGAAGTTGCCATTAGGTAAAGCTTCTCGAATCATCCCGTAGTTCTTTTGGGCCATTTTGTCGCGACTATCAAGAATGTCATCAACAGACTTTTTAATCGAGTTACGTAAAGCATTACCCATGCCTTCTGCATCTATAGCCTCGCCTTTCATGCGCGTGGCTAGATCTTCAATATGCTCGACAGCCTGCCTACCTATTTTTTCATCCGCTTTAAATGCTTTTTCTGCTGAGAAAAAAGACTGCCTTGCTCTGTTTTCTAGAAAGGTAAGAGACTTAGATCCGGTTTGAGCTCCTGGCGTTAACTCGATTCCCGTTCTTTCTATAATGTCCCTTCCCTGTTTGACAAATTCATCATCGGCCTTGTTGGCCGCAATGTTAACGCCTCTTGTTATCACATTGCTGGGGAGCACGTTTTCAACCACTCTACCTAGCGCATCAAGTCCAGCATTAGCGCCAGCCCCAAACGCAGCGCCAACCGCAGCTTGCTCGCCTTTCTCTTTAATGAAGTTATCACCTTCATAGACAGGCTGAAGACCAGCCTCAATAGCTCCAACACCTCCAGCTTGCATGGTGCTCTTTAGTAGGCCAGCCCCTTTTGTTGCAGCCCCCATTGGTAGGAAAGCGGCGCCAACAGCCCCTGCAACCTCACCCGTCCTTGCTGCTGTATCTCCTTCACTGTATTTATCCCATAGCGCCTTTTCTTCGGCTATTTTTTGCTGGTAAGCGTCCGCACTACCTTCGTCAACAATGCCGACAGCCTCACCCGCTTCCATTCCTATCTGCTTAGCACCTTGACCAACCTCAGTCATAAATCGACCTAACCCAGCAGCGCCACGCTCAAAGGTGCTCATAGTCTCTTGTGGCAAGTTTCTTTGCTCTGGCTGACTTGAACTGCCTAACTGCGAGAATATTTGCTCTAGTTCTTGCTCGTTTGGTGGGCTATCACCTTCAAGGCTTACTGTGCGGCCTGAGTTTGGATCTTGAATGGTATAAACTGCCATCTAGTTAACCCCCACCACTTTAAAGCGACCTATGCGGGGAGAGCTATCGTCTTGCGTCCCCTGCGTTTGAGTGGCACCTAAACTTGAGTTGTGGCTTACAAGTTTCTGCCGTCTTGGAAGGTACTCATTGCGGTACCACTCTTTCCAAACCTCTTCACTATCATCTGGAGTTGGGATTGAACCGGCATACATTTCCAAATCTTTATCTGAAGGGTTCCCGCTAGCAGCTGCGAGAGCTTCAGATTTTAGTTTCGATGCTACCCGAGTAAGGGTTTTGTTATCGATGTATCCATCACCATTCCATAAGCTTTGAATTGGCGTCCAGATGGTATCATCAAACCATCCAGCCGCACCATCAATTGGGGCGCTGCGTGATAACGTCCCATCACCGTTCTTATCTCCCATCAGCATTGCCAGCGTTTGATCATTCGTTTCATCTTGCGCCTTTTGCGCTGCCATCTTGCTAAGACGCTCCTTTTCTGCTGCGTTGGGAGCTAGTCCAGATAGTACCTCATAAGCCTCTTGATACTCTGGCGTTCCAGGCACCTTGCCCATATTGACGAGGTCTTGATGCGTTGATGTTTGTTTTTGGTTTTGAGAGGTATCTTTCTGTTCAGAAGAAACAAGATTGCCATTTTGGTCATAACTCTCAATAAACTTTTCACCGGTTTCGGTGGTTTTGATGCGAGTCTGCACAACCTTCGGCTTAACTTCCATCTGCTCACTTGTGACTTGCTCACCTGCGGCATTTTTGCCAATCTTGAATTTACTGCCATCATCCCTCTTTTCAATAAGGGTACTGGTGACTTTATTCGCATCTTCTCTTGCGTATTTTTCGGTGCGGAGCTTATCTTCTCTCGCAATATCGAGTTCACGAATCTTATCTTCACGCGCCCAATTCTGCTGAAGGTTTTCTTGTCGCAATTCTTCAATGGCTTTCATGCGGTAGGCTTCACCGATATTTTGACCGGCTGCCATTAAGCCTTGGCCTAACCCTGCAAAGAGTGCTGATTTAGACATTTTGCATTAACCCCCGCGTTTGTGCTTCTTGATTAGACATGGCGGCATAACCTTGTGGCTTGTCGAGTCCTACGGCTTTTGCGCCTTCGCTAACGTCTTGTTCAATAACATCAGTATCAAGTGTGCCGCGCTGCTCTGCATCTTCGACATACTTTTGGTAAATGGTGTTCACGACTTCACTGATAAATTCATCAGTCACTTCGCCTTCACTCATGCGGCCTGATTCAGTCATTAGGCTCAACACTTCTTCAACCAGGTCTTCGCCGATTTGAATTTTCACCGCATCGGATAAGCCTTTTAACTGCTCTTCGGTGCGGCGTATCAGCACAAATACCGCATTAGCCACACCCTCTTGTGGGGTTTCTGCGTTTAACACTCGCGCAACTGTATTCTTAGCCACTTCACCGCCATGCAATGAGCGCAATGCTACGTCATAGGCTTGTTCATATTCTGCCTGTTCTTCATCAGTGGCCTCTTCGGTTCCAATTTCATTTTCTATTTTTGATAAGTCCATAAGGCCACCTATTAACTAAATGCTGAATTTACGTTGAACTGATAAGGCGAGTATTGCTTATTGCCCATGTTGTAGCGTCTGCGTGCTAATTCTTCTTCTTGCTCTTCTTCATCGGCTTTTTGCTGGAAGTAACCGGCGCCGGTTTGCATTGCGGTGCTAACTACGGCTCCTTTACCCATTTCACCTAGGCCATTCCAGGCTTTTGACATTAAGCCAGGATTAGCCGACCCTGCTCCCGAACCAGCGGCGGGAACTTGAATGCCTGCGGTTAAATTGCCGCCAGATTGAAGTGTGCTAAATGTTTGGGATGTGGTTGGGCCAAATGTTGAGCCTGCTTGTGCCATCGAGGTGCCGCCCAGCGAAGGCGTTGCACTGCTTGCTACGTTTGCCCCCATAGATGCGCCTTGAGTTCCCCCAACACTGCTTGAGAAATTGGTCGCTGCCGTGCCGCCAAATTGATTAGTCGTGAGTTTACCCGCATTTGCAACTGCTGAATTGACACCGCTCGCGGTTGTATTAATACCATTGACGGCGGCTGTGGTTGCCTTGCTTGCTGTGATGCCTGCTGTACCACCTGAGCTTGCAAACCCGCTACCCGCAGCAAAGCCAGCTTGAATTGTGCCGCCTGCCTGTGCTGCACCCGCTGCACCTGCTGTGCCCCATGCGTTACCCACTGTGCTTGCGGCTGTGCCAAAATTACCCGCCATCAGACTAGAGCCTGCCGAGGATAAACTACCGGCGGCACTACCCACCCCCGTCATAAATGAACCACCATTCATCATTGAGGAGATGCCCGCACCACCGAAGTAGATAGCGGCACCCGCTAACGCAACTTTAAATACCTTTGATTTAACGACTTTACGCACACCTTTGGCTACGCCTTTAACAACGCCCTTTACGGCTTTGCCAACACCTTTAAAAACCTTCTTTACACCTTTAACAACCTTAGACATTCTCTTTCTCCAAATAGGCGTAAACACCGCCTACGTGTGTAAATCCTAAATTCTGATACATGCGACCTACGCGGCCATCGTTATCTAGCCCTGATGTGATACCCAATTGGATATCAACCACTTTTTCATCTGACTTGGCCCACTTGATGAAACGGCGAATAATGGGCGCTGCGTAATTGCCGTGCTGCTCGTCCATCACAAAACACATATCACCGGCGTATTTCTTTTTGCTAAACCAGTGCTGCTCTTTGATTGCCATGAAAAAGCCGACAATCTTGCCTTTGTGTTCTGCTACCCATAACGCCATTGACTTGTCATTGATAGCGCGAAGCATGACTTTACGCGCCTGTAAATCAAATACATCGGCACCATAGACAGAGCGAGCAAGAATGCGCTTGCCCACTTCTATGGCCTGCGTGATATCTTCAGGTGTTGCGAGTCTTACGCCCATTATCGTACCGCCGTTGGTGGCAAGTCGGTATTGAAGCGGCCATTTTCAGCACTACCCATTAAGCCGCCAGCCACGCTTTGCTGCCGCGTTGTCGTGCCAGGTGAAGGAATGGTGCCGCCGTTAGTGTTGCGCCCTGTCGTGCCGCCGTTAGTGGTGCCGCCACCTGTGCTACCGCCTGGAATAGTGGTGTTGCCGCCTGCGCTATTATCATTGCCGCCATAAGGCTCGCTAGTGTTAGTGGCTCCCCCAATGCCATAAATATCGGCATAGGTACTGATGTTTTGCTGCACCATGTTTTGAATTTGGCGCTGTATATTGCTGTATTGGCTAGGGTCAATTTCAGGGTTCATAAAGGCTTCACCCAATGATGCAATCCCCTGATTAACGGCATTAGATACCGCGTTGGAGTATTCCATCTTTTGTGCGAAGTCGTTTTGTGAGGCCTGGATTTCCATGTTGGCTTTGGTTTGCGCTTCAATCTCAGTCAAGCGGTTTGCCATTTCCATTTGCATATTGTCGCCTTGGAATGACTGTAAGAGGTTATCGCGCTCTGACTGAATTGTGGCAGACCTGTCCATTTGCGTGAGCGCATTTTGATTTTGCTGCTCAAGCTCTCGCATTCGCTGTTGGCCTTCCGCATCTAGCATACCCATTTGGTTGGCGTTGCGGATTTCTTCAAGCTCTTTGTTAAACGATTGCATATCGTTTTGAAGCGCCATATTAACTTCAAGCTGTGAGGCCGTTTTATACTGCTCCATTTCCATTTGGAAGTCGCGGTTGGCCGCATTCTCGCTAGATTGAAAATCTTGTTCAAGCTCCATTAAGCCGCGTTGGTTTTGATTTTGCGCTTCGAGTTCACGCATCCGCTGCTCGCCCTGCGCATTTAATGTGCCTAATGAGTTTTCATAGCGTAACTGTTCAAGTTCTTGCTGGAATGAGCGGTCAGCGGCATTTTCGCCTGACTGGAAGCCTTGCTGCGCTTCAAGCTCTTGCATTCTTTGCTGACCCTGAGCATCAAGTTGCCCCATAGCGAAATCATTTCGTAGCGCCTCAAGCTCTTGGGTAAACGCCCTATCTTCTTGATTTTGTCCAGCCTGGAAGGTCTGTTGTGATTCAAGCTCAGTTAATCGCTGCTGCCCCTCTTGGGTTAAAATGCCAAGTTGCTGTTGATATTGCAGTTCTGACATTTCCTGTTGGAAACTTCGATCTGCTTGATTCTCATTCGACTGGAATTGCTGTTGCTTTTCAAGTTCTTGTAATCGCTGTTCACCTTCAGCATCCAGTAAGCCTAATGAGTTTTCATAACGCAACTGTTCAAGCTGTGTAGTAAGCTCTCTATCCGCTTGCGACTGGTTGGCTTGAAAGTCTCTGTCGGCTTGGCTTTCACCTGACTGGAATTGTTGCTGCTTTTCTAGTTCCGCTAGGCGCTGCTCACCCTGGGCATCCAATAAGCCCATTTCGTTATTAGCGCGTAACTCTTCAAGTTCAACCTGAAAGCTTCTATCTGCGGCATTTTCACCAGACTGAAACTGTTGCTGCACTTCAAGCTCTTGAAGGCGCTGCTGACCTTGCTGGTCCAGTAATCCTGCTTCATTTTGCGCACGCAGATTTTCAAGCTCACGCTGCTGTGTTCTGTCGGCGGCATTTTCACCGGCTTGAAACTGCTGTTGCGAGTCTTGCATACCTTGCTGGAAGCTTCTGTCTGCTTGATTTTCACTAGACTGAAAGCTTTGTTGCGACTCTTGAAGCCTTTCTTGTAGTGTTCTATCTGCGGTGTTCTGCTGGCCTTGAAAGGATTGTTGAGATTCAAGCTCACGCATTCTAATCGCTTCTTCAGCGGATAAAATACCTAACTGATTTTTATACTGAAGCTCTTGCATTTCTTTTTCAAACGAGCGGTTTTGGCTGTTCTCGCCCGATTGGAAATTTTGTTGCGACTCTTGCAATTCTTTTTGTAGCGCTCGGTCTGCGCTAGATTGCCCTGACTCAAAATCAAACTGATTACCTTGAAGCCTTTCTTGTAACGCTCTATCTGCGGCACTTTCGCCAGCGGTGAATTGCTGACTGTCTTTATTTAAGTACAATTGATTAAGCGCGGCATTATCTTGCATCCCTACCGCTTGTGCGTTTTGATTGTTTGTCTGCGCTACGGTGCTGTACGTGTTGGCATCTTGCTGCGCAATAGGCAACGCTGTATTAAACATGGCGTTTAACGCATTCTCATTAGCGATAGAGCTTGATTGCAAGCCCCGTGAAGCAGAATAGCGGTTAGCCTGTTCTACCGCCTTTTGCATTAGCGGGTTATCTTGGCTTAATAAGCCATTTACCCTGTCTTCAACGCGCATATTACTAGTCACATCCATTGTCTGTGGCGTGTAGCGGTTAGGTTGCGCTGAAGTTGATTGAGTGGGCGGTGTCATCATCGTAGTGCGCATCATATTTTGCGCTTTAGGAGTCGATGAAGTGGGCTTTATCTTACTGCCATCATCGGGCATGAGCTGCTTGGTCATGGTGGCTTTCATCAATCCCCCGCTTTGTGGGCGAATAGATTGTTGTTTTTTAGGCGCGACTGTGCTGCTCGCAGCCTTATTCGCCTGCAAGTTGGGCAATTGCATAATTGAAAGTCTCTATCGGGGAAAGAAAATGAAGATGCTAGAACCGCATCATGGTTAATTTTACAGCAAAGCTCGGTAATTGCAATTAGCGTTTGTTACTGATAAACGCCTTTGCTGAAGCGCCACTGTCTGACATTGATACACGCCATGTCATGCCGCTTTTTAAATCAACATCGATGGCTTTATTTTCCGCGTAAGTACCCATAGTGACAAATGTACCATCACAATCCAGTTGCAATTCTAGCGTTGCCCCTGCTGCCACTAGCGCAATACTGCGTGTTTCATTGCTACCTGAAAAGGTTTCGTTGTGTTGTAATTCTCGCATTTTATACTTCCTTTAAGAACGTAGTGTTTCACGTAGCGTTGGGCGAATTAAGCCAGTAGCGCCAATATTAACTGAGGGTATAAGGGTTTTTGTGGTTATTACAAACGCATCTGATACTTCATTAGAATTTGCATCTGTTGCAGTAATGGTTAATGTTTCTATTTCTTCGGTGGTTGCGGTACCACTTATCACGCCCGTAGACGCATTAAAGGTTAATCCATCGGGTAGCGTGCCGGTAAGTACGTATGTAAATGGTGTAAATGTGCCATCAAAAAACGCGGTCAAGTCGTAGCTAAACGCACTATCAATATACGCATTTCTATCTGTTACCGGTGAAGCAAGCGATATAGGCGCATCTGTTGATGCCGCTTCAACGATAACCGTTCTTACTACCTCATCAGCCTGATTGCCTGCACTGTCTGACACATTGTAGGTGATGATATACGTAGCTGGCGTTGACGTATCAACCAAGCCTGCAACAACAATGTTGCCCGATATATCGCCATCTACGTTATCGCTCGCGGTTGCACCTGCATCAGTGTATGTATCACCTTCTGTGATTGTGACGCTGGCATCACCAAGTAATATGATAACAGGCTTTGCGGTGTCTCCGGCAGGCTCAGCAGATACCCACTGGTTGAAAGTACCCCACTGATTAAAAGTCATTAAACAGTCACCCCTTTTATTCCGCAACCCTCACTCTCAAGTGTATTACCACTATCAACATAACCTCGAAGAAGTGTACCAGCCGCTACTGACAGTCCTGTTATAGTCGCAGAGCCACCTGAGTATGCAACGTTGCCGCTAAATACTTCATTGTCGTCAACGTCCATCAGGTATGTTTTATACGTCCCATCAGGTGCGCCAATATCTAAAGTAATATCAACAGTTACAGGTGGTACGCCCTCAGTAACAGTAGTTTCAATCGTGATAGGCTCAACCATTACGGCTTGCGAATTATGCAACTCATCACCCGTAGGAAATGTAGTTTCATCTAAGTCTTGCCCTTGGTGGCTCCGTAGCTTAACTGTTCCAGTAGGAATTGACGCGAAAGTTAACACAATCTTATCGGGCGCTACGTATGAAATGCTTGTCGGGTTAGTCGTAGTTGAGAAATCATCGTTAGTTAACTCGTATAGACTTGTAGCAAGCGCCGGAACTGTTAACCCTGTACTACCATTCAGATTATGCGTGATAGTTACATCGCTACCACTATACGTCGCTGATGTTGGGATTGGCCCGCGTCCGCTATTCCCTGCGCCATTAAACGCTGCTAGGAATGAATCAGAGAATCTAAGCACCTCAGTTACATAGCCTTGGCTTGTACGGTGTAACCCGTCATCCATAGGCAAGTCCATAGACTGATGTGATATATAAACATCGCTAGTTTCATTTGCGTACTTGGTTTGCGCAGATCTAACGCCATCCCATCCTGATTCACTACCAGACCCACCAACGTTTCTACCAAGTTGCACGATAAACATAGGCAGCGTATCACTTGTCTGCCCTGTGCGAGATAATATATCAGCCCTTAATTCACTAAGGCGCGTTTCATAGGTTGCTTGAGTAGTGCCAGTATTGGACTCCCCCTGTCCCCACCAAAAACCATTAAGCTTCCCTCCTGCTGCTATCAATGCCGCTTGTCTATTGGCGTAGTTATCGCCTCCGATTAAATGCTGTTCAATTGCCGTTGCGCCAACTGCTGTTTCATACGCAGCCACAACGCATCCTAACGACTGAGATATAGCGTTAAGCCCTGCATAAATACAGCCTCTATCTGTTGGCTGCTGATACTCAGAACCGTTAAACTTAACCACGTCGTCTATTGGCGTGGCTGTAAGCGTACTATTCCAAATATTGTCTGTGTTACTCTGTCCCGCAAGCTCTATAACTAAACCAAACCCGATACGTAAAGAGGATGATTGAATGTTTGTGGCGTTTGAGTACCTAACAAGAATCTTGTAGTAAGGGCCGCGCGGGATATCAACTGCACCTGAGAATGTGCCGCCTGTTGGAGCTGCATCTAATGTAGTCCAATCAGTAACAACAGTGCCGCTCACAAACTCCTCTACGCGATACTCGATGACTGTTGGCGTAGTTACACCCTCGTAAGTTCCGCTGATTGTGTAGTTATAGGTAGGTCCAAACGTTGCGTAGACTTTTCTAGACGGTTCATTAGCAAGTGTAATTAGGTCGCTTGCTGTTGTACCCAAATCAAGGTCGTCAATGAATGGGTCCGATGTTTTACCATACATGCCAGCGTTAGTGCTGGTGTTGTCTGAAACAGATGAAATATCTACTGGTGAACCTGCGCTCACCCCGTTAACGAAAAGTTCTACTGTGTTATTTTCTCCGTCAACTTCAAGTCGAACAATATCACCTATAACGACAGGTACGCTGTAAGTTGCCAGTATAGCCCTACTTCCGTTATTACTTGATAGGATGCTAACAGATGACGCACCACCCAGTCTTATTGATACCCAGTCCAGGCTGGACTCTGTCCTTACTGCGGGTCCGCCATCTCTATTAGTTCCTGCAAACTGATACTTCATCCGAACTTCTGAATACATGGACGTTGAGCTAGTATTGTAGCTCATCACTGTACCGTCAGTGGCGTCTAGGACAAGTTGCGCGCCTGTTATCCTGGCCGCATTTACGTTAGCAGAGAATTGACCATAAACGGTCCAGCCGGCAACGTCTTTTAGTAACGTGCCATCTGGATATTCTGAAAAGTATGTTTGAAATACTGACGCCATTACAAGCCCCTATAAAATTAATAAACCTAGCACTCGCTTTAAGTAGGTGAAAAAGTCACCCCTCAACGCTATGCCGCCTACGGATTTAAAGATGCGTATCGCCATCTTAAATTCCCTCTTTCTCTTTCACTTCATCATTAAGAATTTCAAATGCTCTTACTGAAGTGAGTAGCTCAAATTGCACGAGCGAATTAATACCATCAATGGCCTCATCATCATCTAGGTCTATGAACCGTGCTGAGTTGACTTTAGCGAGAAACAGCCTAAGCATGGCGGCTTGTTCTCTTGATTGCTGTGTGCCTTGTGGATTATCAATAGAGGCTAAATCAATCGCCACATATTCAGCGGTAGTGAAGCGGTTGAGAAATGATTTAGGAGTAATACGCTTATCTTCTACGGGAGTGCTTTTAACGCCTTCAATGATGCGCTGGCCTTTATCGCCCTTGTCGGTCACGATTTTATAGCGCTCACCTTCTTGTGGCTCTGCTTCAACCCACTCTTCATTGCGATAAGTAAAAGTAGTTGTAGTCATTATGCGTCTTCCTCGTAAAAGTAAATGCTAAACCCAATATTTCCATTAGCATTACCTGTTCCTATCGCCTTACTGATTGAAATTGCTTCACCAACCCCACCCACAACTTCAAGCCTTGCTGGCTGGATATTATCAATTACGGTTCTGCCGCCACTCGTAACAGTTAATTGCCCAGCGGTTGTGCCATAACTATCAGCAATCAGCGTGACAAACTCATTAGATGCTGGCGTAAATGTGGCGTTATACGTACTACCTACTGTGGTGGTAGTGGCTTGAATGTCAGCGGTGCGATACCGCTTCCCGCCACTGCTTAAAAATTGCGATAAATCTGCCATTAGTTATAAATCCTCAAAAGACTGTGACCGCCCGTAAACACCAGTTCAACGGTGCACGCTACACCTGCGGGTATGTGATGGGATGATTCGCCTGAGCCGTTAGGCATATACATAGTTTGTCCTGCAACAAGGTTAAGTTGACCGCTCTTCACTTGTTTATGGATGATTAGCTTTTCATCTGCGGCAAAGGCACTGTCGTTGATGGTGCAGGTTGTATTACCCGTTGACGTGGTGACATACTCGGTGACACCTGCTAGGCGCGTAGCGGTAAAGCTGCCCGATACTCGTGTAACTACTTGCCCTTTTTGCGAGCTGGGCAATGCGCCAACGTCACTGGATGTTAATGTGATATTGCCTGTTAAGGCTTTGCCATTCACCTGCCGCGAGGTTGGCACACCGCCTAGTGTTGATAGTGTCGTTGAGCTAGATAACGCCCCTACATCACTGGCGTTTAGTGTGATATTGGTCGAAAGCGCTTTGCCATTTACTGTTCTGGTTGTGGGTACTGCGCCTAAACTTGCCGCATTAGGCTTGTTACTTAAATCGTTGTAACTGCCACTTGCCGCAACGGTAGCTAAATCGGTGGTTTGTACTGGGTTAGGTAGGTTAGCGGTTGTGTGAGGTGTGCCACCTTGAATTGTTACGGGCTTCTCAAAAACTACATCTCGCTTAAAATACACATCACCCGTTGCTCTTGATATGGTAAAAGTGGTGTGCTGGTAATCGCCCAAATCATCTCTACCTTGGAGCGACAAGTCACCACTTGAGTTGTTGGCGGTATAAAAAAGCCAGCGTGTCGTGCCTGCGCTGTCGGCAAATGTTATGCCTACGTACTCATTCAAAGTCTGAGGCATGATTAAAAGGCTGTCTGTACCATCATCTTTAATAGTTGCCTTGCCGTTAAATACCACCCCCCCAAGCGTTGTTAATGAGTTTAGTGTTGCATTACTGCTTTTAACAACGTAATCGCCGTGCCCATGACTTGCCGCTGCCGCGCCCACATCAGCCGCCGTAGGCTTGTTTAATAAATCGGTATAGCTTCCGCTGGTTGCAACGGTGGATAACCCTTGAATATCGCCCGTACCAATAATGATGTTGGATGATAGCGCCTTGCCGTTGACGGTGCGTGTGCTGGGTACAAAATCACCATTGACCGTATCAAGAGTTTGTTGTGCGTAAGCCTCTGCCTCTTTTGCCCAATGGTAGGAAGAGTATTTGCCCCCGCTGTTAGGCACGAATTGGTTGTGTGCGTAGTTTGCAAAGTTGTCGGCTTTTGTGGCTGACGCGCTTGCGTTATTTGCCTGCGTTGTGGCGTTGCCTGCCTGTGTTGTGGCAAGGCTGACTTGCGTTGCAGCATCATCGACTTTCTCTTGTCCTGCTGCTTGCACGATAGCAAGCTGCTCTTGCGCGATAATTGAGTAATGCTTGGCTGAGTAAAAGCCTGTTTCAACCTGCACATTCTTTGCAGCGTTAGCGTAATTTTGCGCCAGCGCTACCTTTGTTTGCGCTTCATCAACCTTAACTTGTGCCGCGTCTACCTTAGCTTGCCCTGCGGCTTCCACTAATGGGATTTGCGCTTCAGCGTGATTCGCCCAATGCTTTGCAGAGTAAAAGCCGTTTTCAACTTCAACATTATCCGCTTCATTGGCATAGCGCTGTGATAGCGTGGCAGATTCTTGTGCTTCTAGCGCATCTTCAGCCACTTGCGCTCGCCATGCTTCAATTTGGTTGTACCGCTGCTCGACTAATTCAAATTGCTCTAAGATGGTTGCAATCGGATAGAGCGCAATATCGCCCGAAGTGTCGATGTAAATAAACGTATCGTTAACGGTTTGCTCTGGTATATTCGGATTGCCGCTGAAAGTTTCAGGCAGAAATACCGCGTGCTGAAGTCTATCGTGAAGTGCGTTAAATGCGCTTTCTTGCGTATCTAAATCGCTGTTATATTTGTCGGAACGAATAACCGTGCCCGATGTGACCGATGCCGGTCTGGTAAAGTAGGGGTTTGCCATTAGCGCCTGCGCCCTCTTGGTGTGAAGTGAACTATCATGGAATTGACAATGTGCGGCGGCTCAGTGGCGGCACTGCCAGAAAAGACCATTGAGACATTGCGAGAAACGCCATCAATGTAAAAATCAGAGGTGAACACGGATGCGGCAGACCAACGGGATTCATCCCATGTGGCCTCATCCCAATACCCGCCGCCACCAGTTATGGTAATGTCTTTAGGGCGGTGATAAGGCACATCAGGTTCAGAGTAATCAAAATCAGGGATGCACGTTACACTTGCCGTGCCTACGGTGTCGGCTTCTATGACGACTTTACGCCAGCGCTTTTTAATGTCCGGTGCGCCAAAGTGCGCAAAAGCGGGGCGCAATACATAACCGATAGGGTTGCCATCAAAGCTAAATCCTCGCTCCATCTGATAGACAAAGCCATCATCAGAGCCAAAGAATAAAACTTCTTTGCCGTTTTCATCCTCGCCCGAATAGGCACAGCGAATAACCTTGCCAAAATCAAACGTTGAGAAACCTGCCACTTCACGCCCGAAGAAAGTACAAATAAGCCCCGTACCATCATCGAAACACCAACGTACTTGGTTCTTTTCTTTTATCGCAAAAGAAGCTGTAACACGGCGAGCGTATTGATTTAAGAACGGCTCAACTTTCTGGCTCATGGTAGCCATGTCGAAGTTACCAAACTCTTGAACACGGTTAAGGCGCGTCATACCTCTGTCATCGAGGTAAATGGAATCGCCTATGGTTTGCGCCGACCACTCGACTGCACCGGTAGTTTTCGACAAATCTTGTAGCTGAAAATCATCAATCGAAGTGCCATACAGCACATATGTACGATTACGACAAAACACAGCCATAGAATTATTAGCCTGTAAATCCAGCGCCGTGATTTCATCGCCGCAACCAATTTCCGCATTCCAGTTGTTTGTGCCGCCTGGTGTGCCCACTTTTGAAGTGACAAACGTACCGCCTTCATAGCTATTCACCATAATTTGAGAAGAAAGCACTTCAATGTGTGTGGGGTATTTCCCTGCAAAGGGGCCTGCTAACTGTGTAAACGTGGTACCGGTAAATTCAAATAAATCGTTTTTACCATCTACGCCATACAGATAAATGGTGTCTGTACCCGCAGCGAAGTTCGCAATCGCAAATTCGTATCTGCCGCCAGGGTTTAATGTAGGCGTTGTGACGACTTGCCAGCCTGTATTGCTGGACTTATACATAACGCATTCGGTACCCGCCGCATTATCACGAAACGCATACACAGTGTCTTTGTATTGCACGACACCGCGAATAGGGCCACTACCTGGCACAATATCAATAGCGCTTCGCCGCGTGGCCTTCTCAGCCTGCACCGCATCAAACTCAGTAACATCATCACTAAACGGATGCCCTGGTAAGTCTTTCGCTAATACTTGGCTAGGCGCTGGCCTTCCGTCAAAGCGCTCATAGCCTAAAATGCGCTGATAGCGTGCCAGCGTATTCACTTCGTAGTTAAATAGCTGTATCGCTTCCCCTGGCTCCATTTCTAACACGGACGCGCCAAGGTTTAGACCGCCTCTGAAAAGCACAGGGGCAGTTTGCGTTCTTGATGGCATGGCTTACTCGAAAGTGATTTGCGGTTGTTCGGTTTGGCTAATGAGGTTTATCCATTGATTAAACTCGGCCAACTTCACTTGAAATAGGTAGGTGTCTTCTTCGTAGTGCGCATAGAGCATCAGCGCGCGGCATACAATAGCTTCATGGTATTCTTCGGGCAAAAGGGGTTTATCTACACCGTTGACCAACTGCACCGGCTTACGGTAATAATCAATCGTAACGGTGCCAACTTCGGCTGGTATAGGAAACAGCAATATCTTTTCATCAGGGCGAACAATGAAGTAGGTCGGTATACCGTGTTCATCATCTTTGCCTGCGGCCTTCACTTCACGCTGATACCAATCCCAATCACGCTCAATAAGCGTTTTGGTGTTGTAGCGAAACGTAGCAATGCTGCGCGGTTTGACTAAGCCAAAATCGGCAGGGAAATACTCCCCCACCATTTTGATAGTGTTACCGCTACCCTGCGCCCACAGAAAACGCCAGTCTTTATTTTTGAGTTGTATCTCATTGTTAGCTTGTTTTACCCACGACACAATACGAGAGAGAATGCCTGATTGGCCGGTAACGGCTGTCGGCCCTTCTCCCGATACGCCAGCGTCTTGCCTCACACGTTGACACAACTCAAGAAAATTCACTAGCGTACCTCGCGAACCTGATAGGCGTAAGGCTGGATGGTGATGGTTTCCATCGTGTCTTCATCAAGCACGTCTTTTTTTATGTTCTCTATGGTTGGCAGTAAGTAGCGAGGGCATTTCGCGCGTTCACCGCGCTTAAAACGGAATGACTTACCATTTACGCCCACGTAAACCGGCTGTTTATCGTCTTTGTCTTTTTGAAACATGATTTCAACAAACTTACTTTGCAACTCACCTTCAAGTGGTGCGTTATCGGCGTTGTCTGCATCATCTTTACCCAGTGCTTCTTTTAGCTTTTTACGCAGGGTTTCCGCGTTGGCTTTTGGGTTGTAGTCTGCCTCTAACGCATCAAGTTGTTCTTTTAGTTCTGCTGCGCTTAGCGCGTCGATATTGATATCGCTCATTGTTATTTGCTCCAAGGGAGGGTTATGTACATGGGTTAGGCTGGCTAACCGATAGACACAAAAAAAGGGGCCGTTAAGCCCCTTTAGTGATTAGGTGTTATGCGAGGTCGGTGATACCGACTTCCACACGGCATAGCCATGCTTGGTTTAAGATCAACGCATCGAAGTAAGTTTTCCAACCTACTGAACCGCGCTGACCTAGCGGATCAGAATCTGACGCGGTGCCAGGGTTCACAACCATTGGCGAGAACGCTTTAGAGCCACGCAATGCAACGTGACCAAATGCGTCTTTGCCGATGTAAACCACAGGGTATACGTCCACGTTTGAGCCATCTGACTGAACCATGCCGTTAGCAGTTGTGCTACCTTCACCCACGAATGGGTTAAGAACCGGCGAGCAGATGTAGCGCACATCTTCAACCTTGCCGATTTCATGCGGCAATGCTTCCATTGAGCCGTATTTCTCGCACGGTACAAAGCCTGCCATTTCACGAATATCCGCTTCACAGTCAGTGTGTGCAAACGCTAGGAACGCTGGCGCAATTTGCTCAGTGCCGTACTTCACAGTAGATGACACTTTGCTGGTGACCTTCTTGGCGCGCTCATTTTTAAGATGGCGAACCACAGCGCGTTGTAGCGTGGTAGTAAGCTTGGTGTTTACCGCGCTGCGAGCCGTGCCGTTTGCGTAGTACACGTTTGAACCACCACAGATAGCGCCCCATAACAACAGCTCTTTCATTTCTGCGGCTTGCTCACCACAGAGTTCCGTTGCATCTTTCAGCACCGGATCTTCTGCAATATCTTGCACGCGGTCTGTGATACCCACTACATCACCGTACTGCTTCAGTTGCGCAGGCACAGTTTCATACTGCATTGCACGCTTGGACGGTGACACGCCTTCAGTCAGTGGTGTAGTGATAGTGTCTAATGGAAGAGGGATAGGACGGCGAAACTTTGGTGTGTCCGAAGTGTTCTTAGGAACGGGTTGTGTCATACCGTATTGCGCAAGCACTTCGATAGGGCGCGCATGGTCAAGCATATTTTTTACAGCCCACGCAGTTGTACGCTGCGATAAGCCAGAGAAAGTAGTATTAGGCATAATAATTATCCAAATTGAATTGAGTTAAACGAGATAAAAACCGTTGAACCGTTTTCGCAGAGGACAAGCGCAGCCCGTGTGAGCGGCTTTCGCGGCTCTTGGCTAGTTGGTCGTCTATTGAAGTTGGTTGTTTCGGGTAAGGGTTAAGGGTTATTGAAAAGCGTTTATTTCAGCGGCAGAGGGTGCGGCTTACTTATTTACTTTTCAGCGTAATAATTAAAGGCGGCTTCGTAATCATCATCAGCGATGTCGTTTTGCCCACCTTTGGTTGAGCGACTAGGAACGGTTTGAGACTGTCTTAGCTGTCGCTCACGTTTACTAATGACAGGGTTTTGCACTGGCGCTTGTGGGGCGCGAGTGGCTTTGAATGTATTGAGCAGGAAAATGTTATCCTGCGCATCGGTTGATTCCATTAGTGCCTGAACGCTTGGCGGTTGCGTTTGTAGCCACTGTCCATACTCGTCAGTTTGCACTACATCACGCCAATCAGGGTGTTGTGATTCTAACGCTTGCATCTGAGAGCTAATGTGTAGCTCTTGCTGCGCTTGCTGCTGATACTGTTTAAGCGGCTCCACTTCGCCTTTGATGCGTGTCAGTTCACCTTCGTATTGCGAGCGAATGCCGTTTAATTGCGATTCCATGGCTTCAGCGATATCGGGATAGTCCTCTTTTAACTGCTCCCACTTTTCATCACTCATGCCAGAGCCTTGCGGATTGTCACCGACTTGCGGCTGTTGGCGCTGTTCTAGTTGTTGCTTGTACTGTTCAGCTTGGCGCTGATACGCTGATACGCGGCCATTCACTGAATTAAATTGATGCTGAAGGCGCTGGTTTTCTTCTTTGAGCTTGGTGAGTTCATCAGGCTCTTGCGGCTCTTCCGCTTCACTTTCATCAGTGCCTGCGCTTTCCTGCCCGCCATTTGATTCTGGCTCAGGTGCTTCAATGTCCTCACTGGCATCACCAGCCATTTCATTAAATGCGTCTTCATATTCGCTATCATCTACGTTTGCGATTTCATCAGTCATGTTGTTTTCCTTTGCGGCTAGTTAGCGGCTAGAGGTAAGTATCTTGCTTGATAGGCGCTTGCTTGGGCGTATCAGGCAGTTTTAAAAGTTGGTCAATCAGGTCAATGCGGCCACGCTGTTTGTCGCTGTCTCTATCTGCAATCAGGTTTTTCACGGCTTTACTGCGTTCAGCATTTAGCGTGTCAGTTAATAGCGCCCAGGTATCAGAGTGGATATCGATTTTCATCAGAAGGTGTCGTACCCTTTATTGAGGTTTTGGGCTTGTAAATTGGTCTTGGCGGTTTCAATGCTCACCTTGGCAGCGGCAGTGTCACGCGCTGTCTTGTCGCGCATGGCATCAGATTGAATACGGGCTTGTAATTGCGCTACGGTAATATTCTCGCGAGCGGCAATGTCAGCCATTTTTAATTCATACTCTTGCTGAAGCTTGGCTTGTTGCATCTGAGCATCAAGTTGAAGCTTGGCGTCTTCGCGCTGTGCTTTCTGCTGTGACTCTTGCGCTTTAAGTTGAAGCTCTTGTTGTTTGATTTGCATTTCGGCTTGCTTGGCTTGCGCCATGGGGTCAGGCGGTGGCTGTTGCTGCGCCATTTCCTGTTGCTTCTTCGCGATATCTTCATCAGAGAGCGTGACCGGCTCATATTGAATGCCGAGCGCTTTGCATAGCTCTTGGTCAAAGCCTACCCAATCACGGCGCATGGAAAGCTCTTCGTTTTGCGCGGTGAGGTTAGCGAACATCATTAACTTGTCGGCTAACTGCTCTTTTTCTAGCAGTGCTGAACTGCCTCGCGCATTAATTTTGAAATCGCCTTTAATCTCAGGCTTGTTGCTGTATTGCATGTTCCAGTCGTAGAAACGTGGGATTAGTGTTTCAGTGATATCATCATCCCAATTTTTCACGGCTCTACGTAATACGATGTTGGCCGAGTTCATGAGAAGATTCATGCCGCTGGCTGTGCTGGTCGCATCCCCCTGTTCGCCTGATGCAATATCCGGCATGGCTGACTCTTCAGAAATAAACTGTCGGGCCATTTGCGCAATATTGGCGTACTCGCCTTGATGTGAGCGCGTTTCAAATACCGCAAACGCTTCTTGTACGTTTCTCGCTGGGTCGGTGAGTTTCCAAATCTTTTTGGGGCCTAGGGTCCATCTACCATCAACCGGTTCAACAATCTCTTGGTTAACAATAATCTGGTCGGTTACCGCCTGCCCTGCATTATCGAGCATCATGCGCCATGCGGTGTTTAAAATCTTTTGGCTGTCGCGTAATAGATAAGGAATGCCGAAACCAAACGGGCTGGCATCGTCTTTTTCCCAACACGATACGCTGTAAGGGCGCTCGTCCGTATCCATCGGGTTAACCACGACTTTAAGCACATGGTTGCCAGAGAAAAACACCACGGCTTCAATTTCATCGTTAAGTTCATCAATCTCAGTATCATCAAGCGGCTCATTTGCGCTTGTCATTGCATCGATGTACTCACGCTTTTTGATGGGGCCGTGATATTCCCAAATTTCGTAGTAATTCGACTGACTGATTGAATCGAGGCCCGTTATCGAGCGCACATCGTTCATTCTGTCGAGTATGGAGGTTTGGCCTTTGCCGAGTCCAGCCACTACTTGTAATTGCTGTTGCAATACACCAGGCAATTTAGCGAAGTCACGCAGTTGGCGCTTTGACCAACGGTGCCGCTCGAATGTAAATTCATCAGCGCCCGACATATCAGGGTAGAAATCCCAAATTGATACATGCTCTACGGCAGGGCGTAAATCTTCACTGATTGACAGCATCGATACGCCGCTTTCATCCGTATCCCAACGCTGCTTAGTGCGTCCAACGATAACCGGCCCTTTCAGAACGCCAGTACCCAATACCACCTTGTCGTGGATCATATCTCGCGCCTTAGCTTGATATTTCGACTCGGTTAACTGGTCGTCAATCTCAGTCTGCATCTTTTCGCAGCGCTCTTCGGCTAGGCGTTTAATTGCCCTTGCCTGCTCTGCGACTTCTGCGCCTTGCTTCTCTAAATCATCTAACTGAGGAACGGGTGTGGGTTTGATGGACCAATTCCTATCATCAGTAGGAAATAGCATATCTTGCAAGCGCGCTTCAGCAGCATTGGCTTTATTGCGCGTAATGTTTACAAAAACAGAACTGCCCGAAGAGTCTTTTAATATGCTTTGCTCGGTTTCGCTGTATTTGCCGTGATATTGGCGTAAGTCTTCTAGCCAGCGTTGCTCAGTGGTAGCACGTTTCTGCGCCTGTTCTTCTGCGGTGCGTGATAGGCGTGTACCAAACACACTCAAACGCTCTGCCATTTCGAGTTCGGCTTTTTCGCGCTCGGCTGCAAGCTCCTCTTCAGAAAGAGGCTGCTGTTGTAAATCTTCTGATTGCATTAGTAACCTGTGGTCGAATCAATGACAGTGTGAGTGGGTGCGGAAGTTTGTTTTTTCTTAACTTTAATCGGCTCGGCAAATGTGAGGGCCAGCGAGTCGCCTTTGTCGGGGCTGCGTCCGATACGCTTTTTCATGTCGTCTTTTTTCTCTAGAACAAGACGCCCTTTTGAGTCATAAGAGTAAAGCGGTGTTTCTAGGTCGGTTTGCAGCATGTCATCATCGGGAATGGAGACAGGAAGCACATCGTCCTCAATCCAATCCTTCATTTCACCCCACATTTCAGAGCGTTTGTTGTAATAGCGCTCGGGGTCGTTAGCAGTGCCGCCAAAATTAACGGCAACAACAATATCTTTGTAACCAAGCTCAACTAATCTGTCGTAAACGCCAGCACCTAATCCGCCCACATCAATTGCAACCTGGTCAGGACTTTCTTCTTTGATAATGTTTACGATGATACCTGCTAGCGTCATCGTACAAAGCCCTTTGTAGCTTTTAACTTTATATGCGCTGCGGTTCCTGCGGCGAATGATTGAGGTTTCATCATCACCGAATCTAGCAGGGTCAACCCCAATTTTTAACGGGCCGGATACGAGTTGCTTCGTTTTTGCTGCTCGTTCAATCGCCAGCGTGTTTATTAGCTGATTTACGTCTGAGTTAGGGAACTCACCACGAACACGAATGCGAAAGAAGTCAGAGTCAACGCCGTGATCGTCTTCCCACTCTTTCAATTTTGATTTGTTGGTCATTTTACATGTGCGCGAGTCAATCTTGCGCCCATTCCAACGATGGCGGTATTTCCTAAAGCACTCTCTAAATCTGCCGGTGTTTCTTGTTGGGTTACCAAAACAGAACCACATTGCGCGTGGCGTTGTCATAGCGCCCTCAGCAACTTCCCAAATCACATCGGCTATTGCTGATGCCTCGTCCATAATCATAAGAACGTATTCAGCATGTAGCCCTGCAAAGGCTTCTGAGTTATGTTCGCTCCATGGTATAGCGTCTAGCCCCCACGTAGTTTGATGCTCTACATGAAAGAAACGGGTCGCTGTCCACTCAAACCAATGCGCGTTAATAGCGCGCTTGTGCCACACCGATAATTCACGCCATGTTTTTGATTTAAGTTGCGACTGAGTGTTTGCAGTAACCCAGCCTGCTAGGTGAGGTCGGGTACTCATTGCCCACAATATAATCCAGCTAGTTTCTGCTGATTTACCGATACCGTGACCTGAAGCAATGGCCTCCTGAATCGTGGTTTCGGGGTCGTCTTGAATGGCTTTGCCAACAGATAAGAGTTGTTCGCGCTGCCATTTATCAGGGCCATCAAAGTCTTCTAGTGGCCCACCCTTCTCACCCCAGGGGAATGCGTATAAAACGTAACCGAGCGGGTCTGCGTAAAACTCAGCAATATCATTAACGAGTTCTACTTCAGGGTTTTCCATACTTTACTTTTTAGCGGCTTCTAATCGTTTACGTGCTGCAAGTAGTGGTGAAACCATGTCTATTTCACCTTCTACTTTGTGTTGTTCTTTAAATGCCTGTACATCAATGTGCTTACCTAATAGCTCTAGGTTCTTCACTTTGTCAGGCCATTTTATTTTGCGCATCACGGTTTCAACTTCGCCATTCATTATCTCTTGAATGTCTAAGCCTGAGATTGTTCTACGCCAGCATTTAGGCCACTCAACGATAGACTTGAAGTTGCCCGTATTATCTAAAATTTCGCACACGTCCATTTCATCGATTTCAATAAGGCGTTTGAGTACGTAGTTAGCATCAACCTTGTTATCTTCTAGGCGCTCTTTTTTACCTTTTGCGATAGCTTCTTGGATGTTGGGTTTTGTAAGGTTTTCACAACCTGCATCTCTTGCGCTTTTCTCGCTGTACCCTGCGCGTATTGCGGCCTGTGTAGCGTTGAGGTCTTTTAGATACTCACTGACAAACATTTCTTGCTTTGCTGTCAGCTTCTTAGTGGTCATTAGTTGTTACTGCCTTCGAGGATTCTATCTAGCTTTGCGTCAATACTGTCTAATCGTTTCTCTATGCGCCTCGCGTCCTCGACCCGCTGCGCTTTGATGAACTGTATTTCCTGCTCTGTGGCTGATATGCGTTTATCAAAATCAGTGAAATACGTGAACGCGCCGATAATCAGAACCAGTGTGGTGAGTATGTGACCGACTGAGATTGATTTCTCAATGTGAAACTTTTCATTGCTCATTCTAACCTCTAGCAGCCATCATTTTTGTTTTATCACTGCTTGAGCGAGTCGTGCCAACCCAATACACAACACTGGCGACCCATAATGTGATCATCTGGCCGCCGAAGTAGTTAATCATATCTCTGTTTGAATCAGGGAACTCAATGAAGAAAAGGCCAATGCCGTAAAGCGTGGCTAAGATACTCATAACAATGGTCACTGCTGCAGGCATCTTGCTATCTTTGTGAGCGGTTCGTGCGCTCTGCTTATCTTGCAATTCCGCTCGTGTAGTTTCTAGCGCGATTTCTTCAAGCTTTTGCTTGTGCGTTAACTGCAGTTCTTTTAGTATTAGGTGCGAATTAATATCAGCATCAATAGCTTTGGCTATATCATCAGGATTGTTACCAGTGCCAAAAGCAGCGGCAACTACTGAACCAATGCCAGTACCGACCGGACCGCCCAAAGCGGTGCCAAGTAAAGGCGCTACATCAGCAACCTTTTTACCTAAGTCTGACCAGTTCATCTAATCACCTCTGGTTCGCCCGTCAAAAATGCCCAAGCCTTATAATTATTCGGGTTTTCTATTTTTCTTTCTGTAAAGTCGGCAAAGTGCTGAAACTCGCCGCTTACCGGACAAAAGAAGGCATGAGATAGGTGATAACCATCACAAGAGCTGTAAAGCAACACTTCAGGGCTGTAGTCACTCTCTGGCACGGTAGGGAGTTGGCTTATTGGCTTGAAATTAATGATCATTGAAACTCACCTGTTAGCATTTGGTCTGCTAACTCTTTAGCCCGATTGGGCGTCTGTTTCGCCCATCGGCTATCAAGCATTTCTTTTGCAGCGAGTTCGTATTCTTTTCTATCGAGTGCGGCAATCATGTTTTTGAATTTGAATAGCCCACTTACGCCAAGCTGATAACCCATGTTAATGAGGACTGCTTTACGCGCATCGTTTAACCCATCAAGTAAACCCTCGTTGAAAAGTTGCTCCTCAACCTCACACATATCAGTGAGTAGCATTTCCTCTGCCTCGCTGGGGCTAATGCCGTTATCCTCTAGGTTTCTGCCATAACCAATCGTCCATTTGCCAGCAGTACATTTGTACGGGCGCAACTCCAACCCCTCGTGGCGTTTGATTTGCTCGATAGTGGCGTGATAATTCATAATTTTCCGGCAGAAACGAAAAAGCCCCGACTGGTTAGGTCAGGGCTTTGAGTGAATTAATGCTAGTATGGGGATATATTAAGCAAAGCTCGTCAGTGAGTCAACTACTGATTTTGTCGTTTTTCAGCCTCTTCAACGGCTACCCCAATCATAAAGCTGGCAATGGTTTCGCCTGGTTTTAAATTACGAACGATTAGCGCCTTATCATCTGGATGACAACGCATGTGTATCGTTGCCGTGGCTTTCTCTGATTCTGGCTTGGCCGCATTTCTACGGCCCGCGTTATGGTGTGGCCTGCTATCCATTCCAATCATTGCATTAATGCATTTACTCACAACGTTAGGGTCAACCTCTTTATCAAAATCAAAATCTGGATAATTCGCCAAAAAATTACAAACAGATTCACCTGTGCAAAGAATCTCTTCGTCTTCCTCGATTACGATGCCGTGGCTATCCGCGGTTTTGGCTGTAATAATCTGTGATTTCTGAGTGTATTCTGTCAACCCATAATCATTTAAATGTTCGACAAACTGAGCGATAGTAAGTTTATTCATCATTTGAAGCCCCATAATAAAGCCCGCCAATTAGCGGGCCTGTGATTAATATTTAACTACTTTGCGCGCCTCAGGGAGATCGTCAAGCGCATCTTCTTTATCAAACCATTCGTCTGAATCTTCCTCGATGCCAAATGCTGATTCGATGTTTAACGCGTGACTGATAAGCGGGTTAAAAAAGAGATTTATCATTGCATCGAGCGCGTAGTTACGATTGTCAATGATGAACTCAGCTGATGCAAATTCAATGAAAAGAGATTTGCGCTCACCATCTACGATGGTATCCAGGCCGCCTTTATTACTGATAATGTCAGTGGCCCATGCATTTTGTTTTTCAGTTCCGTTTAAGTTGTTCATTTTATTTTCCTCAAATTCTCAGTTCCGCTGAGTCGGTATACCTCGTTGGTATGAGTTAAAGATACACCTCTATTTTTTATTTGTCAACACAAATTATAAAATAATTTTAAATTTATTTTTAATAACACTTCCAGTAAGTTCCCCAAGACATACCCTCAGGCTTCCTATGTTTATACTCTTGGTTATGGGGAGCCGCATCCCTCACCATTTCACGCGCCTGATAAAAGCTCATGCCAGTTTCTTCCATGATTTTCTTTGTTTCTTTTTCTTCGTCATACTTCAAGCCACCCTCTTGATGGAGCTTTGCTGCTCGCTTCTCTAAACGCCTCCAAAACTCATCATCACTTAGGTCACGCCCCTTTTTATCATTACTCATGCTGCTTGCTCCAAAAGCACACCTAGCGCCCAAAATATGCCGTGCACAATGCTCACACACCCCCCAAGGAAAAACATTATGAGATGAAAGCCCATGAAAGCTTCTTTGTAATCTTCCTTAAACCCATTGCATACTGGATTAAATATAACTAGTAGCATCGGAGCAAAGACTACATACGCTGCCGCTAAAATCGCACTTGCTATTAATTGCTCATTCATGCCGCTTCATCTTCTCTCATAGCTGCGTTAACGTGGCTCAATGCTTCACTGTTCCATTCAAATAACTGCTGAAGTATCGCGTTGTAAGCATCCTCTATTTTAACCGGAAGCTTATTACCCTTAATGCCTAGCCTGCGGCATATTTCGCTTTTACTGGTTGGTTTAAGTTCTTGCTCGCCCGTCTTACGGTTTAGGCGCATGATTGGCGATTGGATTTCTTGGATAGCGCAATTGATTAGCTTGGCTACTGACACATCAGGCAAATCAATCTCTTTCTCTATCATTACGCTCATTACACCGGCTTTAACATGAACGCGAGAACTTCTATCATCAGCATACAATAACCTGGCTAAGTAATACGCATGGCGGTTTAACTTGTTACCCGTATCGGGATGCTTCATTGCCAGTGCGCCAGCAACCTCATTCACATCAGGAGCCATACCACCAAACCCCATACCGTCAATCTGCTTTGATTTCGTTGTCATTTTGCTTATTTCTCTGATTGGGTGTGACATAGTGATTCACCTTTACGCTGCAATAGCATCAATAAGAAAATTATCCACTGAACGATATAGGTCAGTGAGCGTGCCGTTATTTTCAATGTGATAGTTAATCAATTTGCTGCCTATTCCGCTTTCTGAAGAATGCGCGGCTACTTGATTAGCGCTCTCTCTTGATATTTCAATAACGATGCCGCCAGCCTCAATGATTGCTTCAGCTTCGTTATCGAAACGACAATCACTAATTACTATATTGGTGTGCTGCTCCATTTCTTTTTGTGCGCGTAATATCCATAAGTCTGAATTGATAGAGTTTCTGCCCCATTCAGTTCCTAGCGTTTGAAGTGCTACGCGAGGTGAAACGCCATAAAGCGGATCGACTTCTTCTTTCAGGCCGCCATACAAGTGTCGAGCATCCCAGCCAAATATTGACGCGGCGGCTTCCTTCATCGGCTTGCTGAACCAATAGTGGTGAAACTTGTAAGCCTCTTTTAAGTGCTCAGCTACCGTATCTTTACCGCTTCGGGCCTTGCCAGTTAAACCGATAATCATTATTTACGCCCCTTAAAAACGTGCTTCACCATGTATGGGTGAGTTTTAATAGATGCTACTATTGCTAATGGCCCTGAAGTCATAAATGCTATTCCCTCCGGCGTAAACATATCCCCTGCCGCTAACCCGCCTATGATAGAAAATACAAAGAACTGACTAAACCCAATAAGCACACTGCCCACTGCGGCACCAATGCAATTTGCATCCCTTACCATCTGACTTTGAATACCCAGCAAGAACACCACTGAGAATTGACTGATGAAGATAACTAGAGCGCTCATTAATCCGTACTCCTTACCGTTTCTTCAATACGTTTAGGTGAGTAGCCGATCTTCTTATCAAAGATGATGCCTTGAATGCCTCGGTCTGCGCCGTATGCGCCACCGTGCGCGTAAGCGTCTTTTGGGGGGATAATGCCAACTGTCTCGACTTTGCAGCCAGGGTGTTCTTTAAACTGTGTCCATGAGTTGTGGTGAACGTGCCCACATATCCAGTGGCGGTATGTGGTTTTACCCCACAGCTTGTATTGATCATCTGCCATCTTGCCAGGCAGTGAGGAAAGCTTGCATGTGTGGCCGTGCGCAAAGCCAAGTAGAACTTTGCCGCGTTTAACGTACTGGAAGGGGCTATCACCTTTTTGCACATTAATGCGCGGATTGTCGCGGTAAAGCTGCCATACGTAAGAGCCGATAGCACGACCTAAAATATCATCGTGGTTGCCTGGCACGTTGATGAACTCGACTTTCTTGTATTTGCGCAAACAGGCATCGATAAACATGCGGATAATGACAAAGCCAGCATCGAGCCATTTACCGTGACGCCCATCTAAATCAAGCTTGTGTTTACTGCGGCTGGTTTCACCTTGAATGTTATCGGCGTGGAAGAAATCACCCGTATTAACTAAAACACATTCTTCGGTATCGGGTAGATTTGATAGCAAGCGCTTGAAGACTTTGCGGTATACGCGGTCTGCAATGTTTAAATCCCAATCTTCGCCCACCTCTTTGCTCCACGTCATTAAGCCAATGTGCGGATCGCCAATTGGAATTACGGTGAATTGGTCAGAGGTGGCAACTTTGTTTTCAAAGGGGATAACCGGCAAAGGCTTAACATCCGCAATCATGCTTTCAACAATAGCGCCAGCGGTTTCTACCTGTTTGCTAATGTGTACATTAGTTTTTACCCACTCCATGACGCGACCTGTGCTGCTATCATCTTTGTGCTTGTGGCGAACTAAGGTTGAGTAGCCAGAAACTAATTGGTTTTCAGGGTTGTTATAATCCCTATCGTTAGCAGGGTCGTAACCTGTTGCCTTCAGTGCCTTAATGCGCCTTAACACTACGCTGTGTGTCATGTTGTAAGCTTTAGCTATCTCCGTTGCCGTTCTGCCTGCTCGCAGTTCCTCGCGCAGTTCTTCGTGTGTAATCTTCTTCGCTGCCATCATTTCACCTTAGCGCACGGCTTATGCCGCGTTTTGTTTAAGCATTTCGCGGTATAGCTTGCGATAATGCGATTTGATTTCTTGTATTTGTTCAATGGTGTAACGTTTGGGTTCGTGTGGGCCTTCTAGCCACTCCACTTTTTTGAGTCCGATTTTTTTAATGAGATTAATGCGATAGTTGGTTAAATTGCCTGATAGATGGTTATTGCAGGGGGCACATTGTTTCCACACGTTGCTTTCTTCAAAGCGCAATTCTGGCGCACTGCCTACACTTCGGTAGTGCCCAGCATGGTTTTGCCCAGTGTGATACCTACCACAACTGATACACGGCTCTTTTTCATCCCGTAACCGGATATAGGCGTTGAAGGCAGTTTGTGCTTCCCGAAGGTGTTCGCCCTTTGTTTTAAGCTTCTCTTTCTTTGCCTTGAGTCGCTTCGATTCAATTTTTCGCCCCTCTTTAGCCAGTTTAGAAACGTTAGCTGCCGCCCACCCTATAAAGCACTCTTGATTGCAAAAAGCTTTTAGCTGCCTAAGTAGCATTTCCTCTTGTGGTCCTTTCTTTTTGCAGTGTGAGCAACGGCGTGATTTCATAGAAGCTCTTCCCTAACTATGATTCGCCTGATATCTCCCAACCATCCAAAGTCATCCCATCTCATAAACTGCCTAACGCTAAATCTCACCCACTCTTCATGGCCTGGCTTTTCGTGAATCACATAACAAACCGTTCTTGTTGGTGTAATCACTGCCTTGCTCCCATATTCTCTTTGCTAGGCCAAGGCACATAGATCCCCATGTTTTCACCTATGGCTTTATTGATAATGTCACCGATAACTACATAGTCCTTAGTGCTGGCTTGCGTTGTTGAGGTCTTGCCCATGTAAGCAAGCTGAGTTGGGCGCCAAATTAGCTCTTTCACGCTACCCCCTGACCATGGCACTTCAGAGCGTTGTGATACTTCAGCCATGAAGCGCTTTACGTCATAACCTAATTCGTTGAGCGTTTGCGCTAACTGATTGCACCAAAGATGAAGTGAATTGTTTTGTAACTGACTGCGCTGCTTCTCGGTCGTAAGCTGCATCATCAGCCACTTTGCCAATTCCCAAGTGCTGCGTATTTCTTGTATAGCGCTATCTAGTGAATGCTGGCTATTGATGATTCGGAACTGGCCTTTCACTACGCCACCTCACTCATTAGCGCATCTATCTCGCGTGATAGGCGCTCTTCTTCTGACAGTGGGCAAGATGCCATAAGGCGGTTTTCTTCGATTTTTTCTCTTGCCAGTTTGCGTCTTTGCAATTCTTCGCTTTGCGTTTCTCGCTTAATGCGTAATGCCCGTGATTCTTTCATCTGTTCTAAGTTCATGCTGCTTGCTCCTTGCTGCCTATCTGAATGCTTTCGTCAACTTGATTACCGAACACTTCCCAGCCTGGCGATTGCGTTCTGGCAAACATTTCTAAGCGAGGTACATCACCGCACAGCTTTTCAATAGCGTGGCGAAACTCGTTTGGCTTGGCGCTATGACCTGTTACTTTTGCGCGGATGCGTGAGCGAATAGAGCGGTCTTTAATGAGCGTGGAGGTTTTACCTTTCACGGCCACTAATGCAGACTCAGTGGAAGCGCGAGTAATATGGCCCATTCCAAAAAAGTCTTTGCCGTGTTTGGTTTCTTTATCCCATACAAAGCCATTCATATTTGTTACCCTAAAGCCCCAAGCTCTAGCTAGTGCAAGCGCTTCATCTGGCATTGCGCCTACGTACCACATAACCAACAAGCAGTTATCATCACAAAGGCTCTTAACGTCCATTTGCTTCATATCTTCAAGGCTCATTACATCGTATTGCTGTGAAGCGCCGGACTTCATTGAACCGCCTGTCTTCTTGTTGTTAAACGCCCAAGGTGGATCGGCGTAAATAACCTTGTATTTACTCATGCTGCACCACCTAAAATGCTGATTGACTCCAAACCGAACAGTAAGCCCTTAGCCTTTCTCGCCTTTGCGATTTCAACTGGCGAATGGTTTTCAATAAAACTAGCCCGGTAGCGAATGGTTTTACCGTGTTCATTGTGATCAGCTTCAAATGTGACGCCGTTTTTGTTCTGCAAGCTTTTTAGCGTGTTACTTGGTCTGCTATCGCCAAGGTGTTCAGCGAGTTCTTTGGTGGTTCTCCACTCGCCGTTGCTGAAAGCGATCGCTTTTTCTATGTTAGTCATGCTGCGTTACCCCTCAAACTTTCTAACAGTTTGCCTAGGCGCTGGCACATCACCCACAATCTGGCGGTTAGCGAGTGGTTTGAACTCGCTGTACTCACCACGGAAAACAGAACCTACCATCCCAATTTCACCCATACGGCATTTGCCTATGATGATTTCAGCTAGGCCTCTGTCTTGGCTGTTCTCGTTGTAAACTTCATCGCGATAGATAAAAATTATCTTGTCCGCGTCTTGCTCAATCTGCCCAGACTCGCGTAGGTCTGAGTTAATGGGCCTTTTGTTGTTTCGGCTTTCAAGGGAGCGAGATAGTTGGCTGAGCACAAGGAACGGACAATCAAACTCTTTGGCCAACGCTTTAATGTCGCGGCTAATTTCACTGATTTCGTTCACTCGGTTGTCTGTTTTTCTATGGCCGCGAATAAGTTGAAGGTAATCAGCCATTATCAGTGTTGGTTTACCATGCTTCTTTTGGTATCTGCGCAATTCTAAGCGCATTCGAGGGATGGTCATGTAAGCATCATCAACAATTGAAAGGTGTGTTTGTTTCAACTGGCACATTACAGATGAAACTCTCGAGAATTTTTCGTCTGTCATACCTCCGGATGAGTTACTAGGACGCTGTATATCTGCAATTGAAACTTGGCCAAGGGATGAAATCATTTTGTAGATAAGCTGCTGGCGTGGCATCTCCATACTGAAAACAATTGGTTTACCACCGCGAATAGCTTCCGTTGTTACCATGTTCATTGCTAGGGTTGTTTTACCCATCGAAGGCCTTGCTGCTAGAACAATCATATCGGCGGGCTCTAGCCCGTTAATTTTATTATCTAGGTCGCTTAACCCAGTTGAGATACCCGCAATTTCACTACCTGAGTTTATGCGCGTTTCAAGTTCGTCAATGGCTGTCTGCAAGGCGGCATGAATAGAGTAATCAGCTTCATTTGTACAAAGTTTCTCTGATACATCACCAAGGCGCTTTTCCGCATTCCCCAGAATTTCAATTACATCTGAACCGTCTGAGTTGTAGCATTGCTCTTGTATATCGTGCGCTGCTGCAATAGCCTGGCGCTGTAAAGAGCGATTGCGAACAGTGTTGGTGTAAGTCATTAGGTTTGCTGTTGACGGTACGCTGCGAGCCAACTCGTAAACGTAGGTGTCGCCACCAACATCATCAATCCAATTTTTGTGACTAAGAAACTCTGGCAATGTGATCAAGTCTACTGCTCGGCCTGAACCAAGCATCTCAGCAATGCCGCAATAAATTAAGCGGTGCGAGCGGCTATAAAAATCATCTTCAGAAAGAATTGGCGTAACCGCATCAAGCAAATCATTGTTGTTAAGTATTGCGCCTAACACAGCTTGTTCAGCAGTTGGGCTGTGAGGTGGTATGCGAAGGTTTTCAGCGTGACTCATGCTTCTTCCCTCCACTGCTTGCGAGTGAGGAACAACGCTGGAAACATGCTCACGTAGTTTTCAAAATCTGAACGCTTGCCCTGCGCTTGGCACGATTCGATATCAGAGAATGCCTCGCTCATCAGGTTTAGCATATCGTTAATTTCCTTGATGAACCCCTTATGCCCGATTTTTTTCATGTAGCTATCAGGAAATGCTTTCATAAAATTCTTTTGATAGGTGTGGGTTTTGGGTGGCTTTTGATTTACCCCGATGGCTTTCTTGCTTTCGCGCCATGACTCCCAAAAATGCTCAAACCCTTTCACTCGAACTTCATTGATTTTTTCAATGCGCAGAGCCTCTGGGTCTGCATTGTCTTTTATTTGTTGTTTATATCCCTTGTTGGTATTAGGGCTTGGTTTCGGTTCTGGGTTCGGTTTTGAGTCTTGCTCCACGCCTTGCCCTGCTTGGGTTTCAATCGGTTTTTCTAACGGTTCTCTTATCGGTTTTAAAACCGATACATTTTTAGCCTGATAATTTGCCCAATTTTTAAGCGTTATCACCGTACATTGGTCTTTACCTTTGCCGATTGTTTTGCACTCTAAGAACCCATCTTCAGACAGTATTTTAAGCACTCGCTTAACGGCACTCTTAGCGGCTTCATCGGGGTTTTTTGACTTGGTGTAAAAGCCATACAATGCCGATGATTTTGCCAGGTTGAGAAGTGTTGTTACGTACTGGCCTATTTCAAGCTGAATGATGTGCTTGCCGTATTGCCTCTCATGAGCGCTGTAAGCGGCTTTTCTGATTAGGAAAGGTGCGACAAGCATACAGAAAGGATCGTTACTCCACGGCTGCGTATCGATGCTTTGATACATAAGAACAAAGCCGTTTCCTTCCCCCATAGGTTTTCTACCTTTAAACTGATAAACATTTTCTGCCTGACTACCCATTTGCTTTCACCTCTGCCAGTTTATTAAGGGTTGCTTCTAGCTCCGCAATGAGCCGTAGCGTTTCGTCAGCGGTGAGGTGCATAACTTTGCCTAGCTGGTTAGTTCTAATCGCTACACAGTGGCCTTTAGCGCATATGGTGTAATTTGGGTTGTCAAACTTAATTAAATCGCTCATACTCTTCCTCGAAGTTAATCTTCAAACCCCGCTTTTTGGTTTCCACGCCTGGCGGGGTTTTTTATTGCCTGAAACAATCACATTTTGATTTGTGAGTGTTATTGGTAGCAGACCTCCCAGCCTGCTTGGTCGGGGTTAACGTGATTAGCGCTTCACGCTTGACCGACTAGGTAGGATCAACACTTACGGCGCTACCTCGTTATTCCGTAAGCATCAGACCGATATACTGCGTCACCCAGTTAAAGCGCCGACTGAGAATGCTCAATCCGCATAACGCTTTGATGAAGCCTGCTTGGTAGATTGCCTTCGCCTGGTCAATCATTGTGAATCGGAGCGTACCCGAACCATTACGCAAGCTTCTCAAAACGCCCTACACTTTCGCAGTAGGCGCGGCCATGGTTGTCACCTTGGCGCCAACTCGGATGAATAAGCCCTATTACTTACCGTTACCGATACTAGAAAGCGTTGCCGGTGCCATGCCTTATCCGAACGTTCTCTGGCCCATAGCTTTGTCGGTCAATTCCGTGGGGTTTATAGTGGGCACCCTCGTTTCGCCCACAGCCAGCAGCAATAACGCTTTGATGAATGGCCCTCGCTACGCCTTTACCGGCCCATATACAGGGCAAGCAGCCATTCTCAAAACGCCCTCGTTCCTTAATCGTGGTGAGGGCAACCACGGTCTTTTCGGTGACAAGGGAGACACACCCCTTGGACGGTGTTTAGCAGTTAAGCTACTGCCGCCAGATAAATGTCATCGTTTGCAGATGTTTTTAAACTTAAACAGCCGCTACTAAACAACGAAACACTCTCACCCAAAAACCCCGCGACTAGGCAGGGTTTTTGGTTTTAATGACTCTGAATATTGTCTGTAGGTTAGAAGCGCCAACCCACTTCATGTGTAAGGCGGTAATCACCTGGCACTTGTATATTTACAGATCTCACGTTAGCGAGCTTCGTAGACTCGCCAGCGGGTAGTTCAACTTCTACATAATTAACCTTTACCACTGGCTCATAGCCAACAGCAAAGGCAATGCGCTCTACTTCGGGCGCATCGATAGGGGTAATTGCAAACTTTGATTCAACAAAGTCTTTGGCCTGAACCACTTCCACCGATTCAATCTGATCAACCATTTCGGCGTGACCAGAAGAAGCAAGCGCGGCGGCTAAGCCAATAACTGCACCAATAACTAAAATTTTTCGCATTTCAGTTCCCTTTTGTTGTTATTAACGAAAGCACTGCGCTTTCACCGACTTAACCCCAATTAAGGGGCTTGTAGTCTTGTCTCTCCAAGTGTCACCCTTATCTCTCGCCGGCAGCTCAGGTCTGCTACCCCATTGGGGGAAAACTAAGTAAAACCCCTGGCTAGTGCATCGTTTATCTGAATGTCCTTGCCCCGGAGGTTATAGGCTCAGACGGTACATTCAGGACGGTTAAGCGCTGCACAAAACGCTACTGCTTTTGAATTACTTACTTAGCTGCTCTTTCAGCAAATAGCCTTCAAGCGCCCATATTTTGTTTTTAGCGTTGTCACGCGCTATCTTGCGCCCTATTTCTTCATCGAAGTTTTCAGGGCTGGCGCAAGCTGACTCACCAAGAACCGTAAACCCGTTTTCAAGCGTCAAAAGGCAAGCGGTAAATGTGGTGCCGGGGAAAATATGGTATTGCTCTGCTTTAATTTTGCTCTCAATGATTTCAGGTGTTACACGCGGTGCAGTTAAGCCTTTTTCCTGAATTTCATTTTCAATATCGTTGTCGTTCATTTTCTTTCCTTTTGTTAAATTTTGATTAGCGCTCTATCCTGATGACTTCCTCTAGCGGCCTTTACGCGTGACTAATTCAAAGCCAACATCGTTTTATCACCTCGGCACAGGGCAAAAACGCTAATAAAAAACGCCTACAAACCGCGTAGGCAAATACTCAGGGTTGCAGGAACCTATTTAGCCAATAGCTGTTATTCGCCATTAGCACCATTGCGGTAACCACAATGGGTAAAACAATTACCGATAAGCGAAACTGCCAATCGGTGTTGAATTCGTGCTTAAAACTGCGCACAAGACGCTTTAGCCAATACACGAAAGGCGAACGCATTACGCGGCTCTCGGTGTTGGGGTATAAGCTGGCTTTGGTTGTGTGCACTTAGGGTTTATTGGAACTACTTTGCTCATGACCTTTATCCTGTTTGTTTTGAGTTGGAAAAATAACGCTCATGTTGCTTTCGTGAGTTTCGAAAATGGCGTCCTCAACCAAGGCGATTGGAATGCCATTAATCTTCACTATCTCACCCGCTTTTAAAGTAAACTGTTTCATTAGTTATCCTTATTAGGGGTTTTTGAGGCCCTTAAAATCTTTTTGAGTAACATACTGGATGGGCTAACATCGGTTAACATAGAGCCAAGGAATGACTTTGCTCATGCTGCTTGCTCCTGTTGCGTATTTGAATACAGAAAAGCTTGTGATATTTTAGGCTTGCTGGCTGGTACGCTTTCTAACAAGTGGCTTCTCCCTGCCAGTAATGACCTATGCCAAAGGTCTGGGGTGCCGATGGTAAGGCTTCCTGTCCGCTTTTTAAGCCGACGAAGAATAGCGAGCCTGACACTAGTTAAAGGCGAGCGAGCCGCTATGCGTAATGCGGGATATAAATAACAGGTTTTTATGACCTGAGCGCTCGGGTCTTTTGCATGAGTACCAATCATGAAGAAGCTCCTTACGCTAGAGATTAAAGTCGATGTAGCAAAAACTTTATTGGCAATTGCCGTACTGTTGTATGCGATACTCGATGTCATCTCTTTTATGTAAAAACCGGCTCCCTCTTTTGAGGGGGCCACCCCTATCCCAGTAATGCGACTCGCTCTAAACGGTTTCACGCTGCTTTGTCCTCACTTATTAGGGACTTTTGAGTCCCTCAAAATCTTTGTTAGTGCCATTGATGAAGGGCTAATATCGGTTAATACAGAGCCAAGACCTTCAAGCATTGCTCGTTGCGCTGCTTCCTCAAGAGTTACGCCAAGCTCATCTGCATGTTTTTGTAGTAGTTCTAACTCTTCGTTGCTGAGCTCTATTGTTTCGTCGGTCATTATTGAGGGCCTTAAAAAGTCCAGTGCGAACCCGCAAAGGGCTCTTCGTTAATGTTTTAAGCTGCTGTACGCTCTTTACTTCCAAACGAAACAGACTCTTTTAGGCCACGCATGAAAATGTCACGAACAATTACCGCTTTTTGTCCGCCAGTGTTTTTTACCAGCGCTTCAAGCAAGTCATTAACGTCATCATCTAAACGAACTTTCACTTCGTTCTTTTTGATTTTTCTTGGGTCTGCGTACATAGCCTTTATCTCCGTATTAACTGGCTTTTCGGTATTCTTCAGGTGGATAAATATCTGGTCGCAACTCGTAACGTGGCACACCAGATACTTTTTCAATTGCAATAACTTGTTCAGCAGGGGCGCGCTTATCCCTATGCAGCCACGCCCAAACGTGGGCTTGAGATTTACCAATCGCTTTACCCAAAGCGGTCTGGCTACCCATAATTTTGACGGCCCTTTTTAGGCTTTCGTGTTCCATTGCAAATCCCAACATTACTTTTGTTATATCCTAGCATTACTTTTGTTATTTGCAAAATAAAACTTTTGTTGTGATATTTCGCGTATGAAAACACTTGCTCAAAGATTTACTTTTTCTCGTGAAAAAGCGGGGTTAACTCAATTGCAGTTAGCCGAAAAGGCGAAGGTGTCTCAGACCACAATTTCAAAAATTGAGAATGGCGAGACCAAAAAGCCAAAGGATATTAATCGGTTCGCTAAGATACTGAGGGTGTCTGTTGACTTTCTGGAAACTGGCGAAGAACAGAACAGCAATTCAAGCCAACTTGAAGGGTTAAGTTACAGCGCAGCTGATCTTGTTATGCTTATTCAGGAGCTTGATAAGCAAAATTCTATTCCAGACAGCGTTTATAAATCACTTAAGGTTATTATAGAGTCTGGATTTTCACCCAAACAAATTGCAGTACCTAGTGAATCCATAAAAAAAGGGTTAGATAGTCAAATAAGGGATTAGATGAAGAAAATACAAGTTTTATCTTCTGATTGCTATTTAGGGAAGTTGGCAGATGTTGATGATGGCAGGTCATCCTATACACATATTGCCAAAATTAGATATGACGACAAACAGCTTCGCTGTCATGTTAAATTGTTCTCAGACTACAAGCAGTTAAACAACGAAATAACAGCGTACATACTCGCTCGGCTTGATGGGCAACCAGTTCCTGAACATGCCTGTATTATCAAAATAAAACAGAGTGATATTCTTAATGCGTTTCCAACCGCGCAAGTCACAGGTGATGCTTATGGCTGGGCGACTAATACGATAGTAGGTAAAACGCCAAACAGCTATTTCAAGGAAGGTACTAAGGAATACGAATTAGCACTAAAGGCCTTAGCAAAAATCAACGGTATTGCTAGCCTTATCGCCTTTGATAATCTCATTGCTAATCCAGACAGAAACACAGGTAACGTTATCTTGTCTGGTGACCTAACTTCCTTTTGGATTTTCGATCATGATCAATCACCCTTTAAACCAGACTGGACTCTCCAAGATTTAGATCCAAACAGTGATACTCGTTGCGTAATAACAGCCGCTTTGTTCCCCAAAGGACTGCCCTCAACAATTAAATCGCTAGTTGTTGATGCAGCCAAATCCCACAGCGCTAACTTAGTAAATATGCTAGACTATACCTTATCATGGTGGCAGGATCTGCTTACGCCCGATGAGGTAAAAGCTCTTGGAGATTTTTACAAGAATCGGGCACAATACAGCGAAAGTCGGCTTCTTAAAAAGATGGGTATGCTATGTTAGCGCTCGACAAGTTAATAAAAAATAAACCCGAGAAACCTCTCGTTACCGGGCGTTTTTTCCAGATTCAAGTAACGCCAGATATAGTTACGCAGGAGCGTATTAATATCGGTGTGGCGCTTGATGTTGATGGCATGCTGCACTGTAAAACTCTAGAAAATTTTGAAAGAATTCGCTGCTTGTATGGCGAAAGCTATATTAATACGTTCAAATTATTTGTAGAAGCGGCAGAGTTGAGTGTAAAAGATAACGTCTTCTGCACATCAAAGCATATTCACTTTTCTGAAAGAAGTATATTCAAGGGTGAAAGTGTCGATGAAATCTTAAATTATTTGTTTGAAGATACCGTTCCACTTAACCGCCCTACACAAAAACAAATGGCTGAGAAAAAAGAGGCTGGCGCTAGACTTAAACAGCTTATTGACTATTTGCGCGATTTTGCAAAAACTAATTACTCAGGTAATGCATCAGAGTTTTTCCCAGACCAAAGTGAAGTGCTTGTCAAGCATGGCAACTATACCGTCCCTATTAACATTCCAATTCGTTCAGATAGAAAGTTAGGCGCCGTTATATTAGCCAACCAAAAGTCTGCACAGTCTGTAGAAACAAATCTTAATAGAGGCGCTAGCAATATTCATATTGCGAAGAATACTGATAAGAGCCACAAGGAGTGCGGCGTCATAGTGCTCTCATCTAATAGTGATGAAGCAACTGACATTGCCATTCAAACAAAGTTAGATCGATTTTATTTAGATATGGACAGCAGTGACATTTCAATAGTATCTCATACAGATAAAGAGAACCTTGCCGAACAGGCTCTTGCGTGGGCTACTAGATTATCCAATTGATCAAACTAACTATAAACATACAATGTGAATAATTACAAAAGCCAATTATTAAACATTACCGCCCTTCAAATGGACTTTAACGCTCACAAGGAGAAATGATGAAAAAAGTTATATTAATATTAGCTTTAATGTTACCCATCAATGCCGCCATTGCTGGATTTACCGATGGGAATAAACTCTATCAATGGATGCTTGAAGATGAAAAACAAAATGGATCATTTCAATCAGGTTTATTTAGTGGATACGTAATCGGTGTAGCCGATTTTGGAGACCAAATCTTATTTTGTATGACCGTAGGCGTCACCAGCGGCCAGGTTAATGCCATTGTAGCAAAGCATCTAAAAAACAATCCTGAAAAATGGAACAAAGCAGCTAATGCTATTGTTGTTGATGCTTTAAGAGAAGCGTTTCCATGTAAAAATCAATAGCCCTAGTAAGGAACTAAAGCCAGTAAAATTGCTAGCACTAGAACATTAGTGATCCATAGACCGCCCACAGAGGCGGTTTTTTTTGCACCTGAAATATAACTTTTGTTATTGACAATATAACTTTTGTTATCTAACCTAAAACAAGTGTTGTTATTCACACAAAGCAAAAGGATAAAAAACATGACCTACTGCCCCGTATCAAATCAAATCGCGCAACATGCGAATCAGCCAGAAGTAAATGGCTTTTCTGATTTAAGCGAATGGGAACAAGAAAGCATTGTTTCTACTTTGTCTGATGCTGTTTTATTCGATGAAGTTTCACTTAAATGGGCTGACTACCCTCACACCGTTAATCTTGAATTTGCATTGCAGAGCCTGCTTGAAGAAACCAGCTTCATTGAAGAGTTGGCAGCCGCAGTGCTTAACACCAATGCCGCCAAAACGCTTTTAGTTAATCAGCGCCAAGCCGAAACCAAAGGCCTAATCAAACATGCGCTTGATACCACGAACAACGCGCCAGAGGGCTACACGTTGGGCGAACTATTGATGGGGAAAGCAGCATGAATCTTACACCACGCCAACAACAGGTTTATGACCTGATGATAAAAGGATTTAGCCAGCGCACTGCGGCCAAGATAATTGGCTTTTCAGTGCGAAGCGTAAAGCAGCACAGTGCCCATATTTTCAAAAAGCTTGGCGTTTACTCAACACGTGAAGTAGTAGCACAGCACTACATTGGCATGGGCTACGCCAATGAAGTCGGTATGCCTGGTGTTGAATTGCTATCGAAAGCTGAACGCCGCGTTTACGACCAGTTAGTGACCGGTGTGGGCCGTAAAGAAATTGCCGCCAGGCTTTTCCGCGCAGAAGACACGGTGCGATTTCATTTGAGAAATATCAGCGAAAAGCTGGGCACCAATTCAATGCTTGAAATAGTTATTAAGCACTACACAAGCGGTCACGAAATGAGGGAAGCGGCATGATCACGTTTTTATTTGTAATTAGCTTGTTTTGTTTAATGGGTGCTTTTGCGTTCCTAGTTGGCGCATTTATCCGCGCAGGCCAAGGTGAGATCGAAGAATGAACACGGCATTAACGCTTATTGCGATAGCACTAGTATCACTTTTCTTTATCGCTGTTATCTCAATGGTAGAAGCAATAAAGAGCATTGATTTTAAGAAGTAAACCGCGCCCCCGAAGGGCAATTTAATAAAGGAAAAACCATGAAAGACGAAGCTCAATTTTCACCAAAGCAAGATGCTGAAGCGGTATCAGTTTCAGATATGTTCAACAACATACTCAACGAAAAGATTAAAAACGGCGCTGTTGAGAAAGCTATAGAGGTAAAGGTAGACGAATTTATCAAACGTGTTGCTGATGATGTTTTTTCTAGCTGGGGTGATTTATCAAAGCTAATGAAGGAAAAAATGACTGAGGCAATCATGCCTACCGCTGAATCATTAGGTGATATCCCTAAATATCATGATTTTGTCAGTAAACGCCTCAAGTTGGCAGCGCAGAGCTTTTATGACGACAAGCTGGTTGAAGTGCTCGATAGCGAATTGAAAGAAATTATGTCGGAAGTTCCCGATGTAATTAATTTGAGTTGGCTTGTAGAGCAAATAGTTGACGGCGCTAAAGAAGATGAGTCAGAGGGCGAAATAAGTCTTCATATAAATAAGTCCTACAGCAGCTACTGGATAGCGATAGATAAGGAAAGTGATAAATCAGAATATCAATGCGACTTCAGAATTGGCCTTAGCGAAGACCGTAAAACAGGCAAGTTGACAATATTCTCATTAAAGGTTGACGGAGAGGACTGCCGTAAATCAATTGCTCTTGGCCCTTTCTACCGATTTGAAAAAATCCTGTACAACGCCTATGTGACGAATGCCGAGTTTGCACTAGATCAAGGCGAGCACGCTGGCGATTACGAAACCGAGTGGTACTACGACTAATTTAACCGCGCCCCCGAAGGGGCACACACCACGGCTGCGAAGTTTTGGACGACAGAGCAGCCATAGCAACGAGGATGATAAACGATGGAAATCCGAACCACAAACACTAAAGGCTTATTTTGCCTTCAATGGCGTGATAGTGGCGTAAATGGCAGTGAGTATTTTACTCGCCTAGAAACTATCACCAATTCACGTGACACCGATGTAACGCTATGTCTTGAAGGTGTACCAGGCACAACGCTAAATCTTGAAACTGAAGCCGTAGATGCGTTTTTTGAAATGGCTAACAACGTTGATGTGCCTATTGATGTAATCAGCCCTTTCCCAGCAGGTGAAACAGTTCCATCGTCTGCTAAGGATGGCAACCCTATGGAGGACGCGGCGTGATACTACCTAGCTATGAAGAGTGGGCAGAAAATGCAAAAGCAGCCTTCCTTGATACTCATGTAGAAATTGCATGTTGGCATTGTGACGGTGAGGGCGAATCTGATTGTTGTGAGTGTGGCCATACCAATGAATGCAGTGAGTGTGATGGTGAAGGCACCCTATACAGTCATGAGAAAACTGGTGAAGAAGTAAAAATGTTTTTCGCTTCTCCCCAAGAGTATTACCGCGCAATGATGAAAGAGCTTAGCCGCTTAGCAAAGTGGCAAGGTAAAGCGCCAGTTGCCGTAATGCTTCCTTTCGCTCGCTCTATAAGAAAGCAAAACCCGATATCAGTGCGCCTCAGGAAATACCGGAGGGTAGCAGCATGATTTTCGTTACTTACAAAGAGTACCACAAAGCGCTTGCAGAAAAGCGCATGTGGAAAGCATTGGGGCTTCACGCAATGGTAATCAACCGTCCTAACGGTTGGAAAGTGGAAGTTGTCGGTTTAGTGAAAAATATTAAAGGAGCAAGCAATCATGGGTAGCGAACACGAAACAAAGAATCTTGAGTTCTGGAAGCGTTACAGCAAAACGGATTCCAATTTTGTTAAAAAAGGTAAAGTAAGCGGCCAAAACCGCACCATGGTTGATGCTCAGTATAAAAAAATGAACATCACTCGGGCTTTTGGAATGTACGGAAAAGGCTGGGGCGTGGTCGCTGGCACTGAAGATTACGATCGCACTCACTTTTCAAACGAAACTTGCATTCTTCATTACAGAGCAACCGCTTTTTACGTGTTTGGCGGTGAGCGCTTTGAGCTACCTATCGCTTCAAGCATCAAAGAGGCCTACATCACTGACGGTGGTCAAGGTTATTTAAGAATTGATGATGAAGCGGTCAAGAAGGTGCGCACTGACGCCATAACCAAAGCGTTCACAGATATTGGCTTCAACGCTGATATTCACATGGGCTTATTTGATGATCAAGATTACGTAAGAGGTGTTAACGCCCAATACGAGATCGAGAAGTCTGAGGAAAAAGAAGCTGAACTTAAACAGCAAATCACTGAGTTTAATGACTGGATGGCGGCAGAAGTTGAAGCAGCTCAAAAGGTAAGTTCGCCAGCATCATTCCAGGCAGTTATGCGCAAACTTAGCAAAAAAGCTCAAACCCGATGTGACGCTATGGGGATTAACCCGAAGAAGTACCTTGAACGCATTGAAGTATTAATTAAAGAGCGCTTCGCTCAGGAGGAACAACAAAATGCAAGCTAATACAGAGAAAACAGAAATCGCCTTACAACAAGCATCGACAGAAATTAGCGAATTTGTTGCTAATGCTGAAAGCGAAGTAGCCGCCATTGAAGAGCAGTACGGCTCAGTTGTGCCAGATGCCAGCAGTAAAGATGGTTACAACTACTGCAAGTCAGTTAGACGCGACCTAATGCCAATTAAGTCAGGGCTTGAAGATGCAAGAAAGAAGCTAAAAGCCCCTATTCTTGCCGCTGGGAAATTGGTTGATAGCAACCTAAAGCCACTTGCCGACAGAATTGAAACGGTAATGACACCATTTGTGGACGCATACCGCGAAGTTGATGCAGAGAAGAAGCGCAAGGAGGAAGCTAGACAGGCTCAAATTCAAAACGCTTTCGACAGCATGACCAGTACGCTTGAAACTGCCATAGGCTCAACCTCAACCGTCATTGAGGGCTTGATTGATGAACTGGCAGACCATGACTTTAACCCCGAAATTTTTCAAGAGCGCACCAATGAAGCGGTAAGCAAGCACGCGGAAATAATGGATAAGCTTTCAGGCTTACTTACACAAGCAATTGCCATGGAAGAACAGCAGCGCAGACAGGAAGAGCTTGAAGCTAGAGAGCGCGCAATAAGGGAAAAAGAGGAAGCAGAAGAGCGCAGACAGGCCGCAGAAAAGCAGCGACTTGAGAGAGAGCAGATTGCAAAAGAAGCCGCAGAAAAAGCAAGAGTGGAAGCGGAGGAAAAATACAAGCGCCAACTGGCCGAGCAAGAAGAAAAGCACAAGCAGTACGTGGCAGCAACAAATCAAATTGCACAGGAGTCAGCCCAACGTGAACAAGCGCAAGAAGTTCAGCCAGAACAGGAAGCGCAGCCAAAGGCTGAAGTGGTTCAAGAGCAAAGAGTGACCCGCCAATTTAGCATCATGGAATTAAACGCCATGGATAACCTAGCGGCAATGGTTGAAGAGAAAAATAAACCGTGGGCCAAAGAGCTACGCGAGTTTGTTGAAGCAGTAAAAGCAAATAATTTAAGGAAGGCAGCATAATGGCGATTAACGTATTTACAGCATCGGGTAACGTTGGCGGTGAGTTTGATTTGCGTTTCACGCCTAACCAAAAAGCTATCGGCACCTTCAGCTTGCCAGTAAAGCAAGGCTGGGGCGATAACGAAAAAACCAGTTGGGTAACATGCAAAATGTTCGGTGAGCGTGCGCAGAAGATGGCGCAATACATCACCAAGGGAATAAAGCTTACTGTCACTGGCGAATTTGTTCTTGATGAATGGGAAAAGGATGGTGTTAAGCATTCTCGCCCCGTTGTCATTGTTAACTCATTGGATTTTGGCACCTCGCCAAACAACCAAAACCAGCAAGGTAACAATTCTTACCAACAGGGTAATAATAATTACCAACACCAGGCAAACGGGCAAGGTCAGCAACCGCGCAATCAAGCGCCACAAGGTCAGCAGCAGCAGCCTATGGGTGAGCCTAACTTTCCGCTGGACGATGATTTTGACATACCGTACTAGCCACTCGCTTAATCACTTTAAGAGCCCCTTCGGGGGCTAAGGATTCCTATGACAACAATATTTTTAAACGGTCGTGTTCAGTGGGTAAGCGCTTCATGTGTCATTAAAACGCAAAACCTACTGATGGCTGGTAAATCTACGGGCCAGATTGCTAAAGAAATTAAACGCTCTAAAGCCTACACGCAAGAGCTAGTCAATGTGATTAATGAACACATGCAAATGATGAGGGAAGTGGCATGAGTAATATTAATTGGGATTTAGCGCCAGAGGGTGCAGAAGAATTAGTTCAATACGGCAATAGACTTACCTGGAGGAAAGGCATAAAAATATGGTGCTTCGTGCAAGAAAAATGGTGCGATTACGTATCAAACTGGCAAACCATCGCAACACGCGAGCCAGAACAGCCACGCAAAACGGTTGAGGATGCGGTTGAGGCCTTGGGAGGCAAGTGGAGTGAGCCTGAGGATTGCGTTTGCGTTTGGAACATGAAGAGTCATAACTTCGAGCTCTGGATTAGCGATTATATTCCTGTTAACTACTGCTACCAAGTTTGCACATACAAAGAATTCGAGGCTTGTGTTGCTGCTAAAGCTAAGAGCGAGCCTGAGTGGACGCACACATACTGTGATTACGGTGTTCACAAGGATTGCGTGATAATACACGACAAACCCGACGATTACGGCTTTGTATTGGTGCTGAATAGACGAGGTGAATATGTTCTTACAGGTGATTTGGAAGAAAAACCAATCAAGCCTACAATCAGCGCAAAAGAGTATGACTTACTTGCAGAGTACGCTGCTCACTTAAATGTTAGCGCTGTCGAGTTTGACGAGTATATGAGTAAATATGAGGTGGTGGAATGAGCAACGCATTTATACCAGACCGATTACACCACATGAGCCGTAGTGAGTTGTTAGCGTTTGCGCAGACAGCGCACGAAGAGAATGTGAAGTTATGTCAGAAACTAGCAAAGGCTAATGAGCGCGTGAAGGAGTTGGAGCAAGAGTCGTTAGCTTTTAGGTCCATTCTCGACCAATCCAATAGATTCCACCCTAATACAGATAAAATTTATTCTTCAGGCTTTAAAGATGCAATGCGATTATTTGAAGACATTTATTTAGGAGGCGCACAGCAGGCGCTAAACAAATTCGCCATAAGGCAGAAGATTGAGGCGTTTAACGAGTGGCTATATGAGGTTAAATATATGGAAGGTGTTAGCGCTAGAGACCTCGTTGATTCAGCGGTTAAGTTTTCAGAACAACTACGCAAGGAGCAAGAGAATGTCTAAAGAATGTCTAAACGGCTCTGAAATGTCTAAAGTGCTAAAAGCTTTAGACATAGCAAATAAGCGCATTGATGAACTTGAAAAGTACAATCTTGACTTAGCTAACGAGTCGCATAACAAAAGCTTGGCAATTGAAAGAGCTAATAAGCGTGTTAAGGAGTTGGAGATTAAATCGCAAATCTTGCTTATTGAAAATGATTTTATGCGAGGTTTTATATTAGATGATTACAGCGTTAATCCGATCTGGCTTGATGAGCAACTTGAACAACTACGCAAGGAGCAAGATGATGTCTAGGTTCTATAAAGTGACCAAGCGCATTTACTCAAACGAATTAAAAGTAACTGAGCATCCCGATGGCGATTGGGTAAAGCGCGAGGAATACGAACAGCTAAAACAACGCTGCGTAAGCCTAGAAGACTCTCTTTTAGAGCAATACAATTACGGAACGCTAGAGCGCAGAGATATTGAAGCTTTAATTCCAAACATACGCAAGGAGCAAGAGAAGTGACTAAGCGCAAAGCAAACACCCCAATCAAGCGCAAGCAAATGATTGCCAGAACTGCGCTTAAAAACCTTTGCATTGCCATGGTATTAGGTGAAGGCAAAGTATTGCACGGTAATGAATTACAAATCGTGTAATGAAGTTAAGGTTTCTCAACAAGTCGCTGAACTTATCGCTGGTCTTCCGTGGAAATGGTATTTCGAGTGTTCGGTAGTGTGCCGTGACCAAAACGGCAAAGAGTACATCGTGAGTGAAACGGTTCATTGTGAGTCAGCGTATCGCCAGTCTGACCCGCGACTTAATGAGTTCTTGAACAAACACCACAAAGCCTTTTTAGCAAGGCAAAATAACCTACACGTTATCACCCTGGCATGGGTAGCCGTTCCTGCTATCGGTGAAAAGGTAGATTTAGAAATTGAAACACTAGATAAGATTTACACCAAGCTAGGTGCGTTTGATTACTTGTCTACGTGGGAGAATAACAAGATGGAGGTAGCGGCATAATGACTAACCAAGAAATGCTAGCGAATGGGCCTGAAGGCTGGACGCACTTTAATGAAGGTGATTATTTTAGGTCTGGTGCTGCTTACTCAGACGTTTACTGTAAAGGCGAATGGGTGGATATCACACATGAAGAGGTATTCTCGCGCTCACGCGAAGACATTGAGAGAATCGTTTATCTTGAAAGTGTATTGAAGGGGGAAGCAAAGTGAGTGAAGAAGTAAAGAAAGTTAAAATTCGTGGCCCATACTTTATGAGCCAAAACGAATTGTTTGCAAAGCTTGGCGTGGGTCGTTCAACTTATGAAAAGCTAACCAACCCAAGCAGTGAGCATTATGACCCGGACTTCCCAAAACCGGTAAGTCTTTTTACCGGGAAGAAGTTTCGCTACTCTTCAATCGATGTTGATCACTACATCAAAATGAAATCACACGTTAGCGAGGCGGCTTAATTCCTCTTGGGCCGCTTCACTTATCATTTTGCACCATAGTTCATACGCTTCTAATTGGTCGTTTATCCAATCATGTTTATTGTAAACGGCCATTATCCCACCTAATTCATGCCCTAGCATTTTCTCAGTTACATGAGGTAAAACACCCTGCTCAGAAAGTCGGGTAGAAATAGTTCTCCTGAAGTCATGCGGTGTAAAAGCACGGCACCCTTTATCGATATCAAGCATTTTTAAGCGAAGTCTTACAACGTATCGGCGCAAGGCGGGATGGGTAACAAAGGTGTTTAAGTGTGCGCCAGGTATCAAGTAACCATCTTTACCATACGTATCATCAAGCTCTTGAATAATGGCTTTAGCTTTTTCTGGTATAGGCCTTCTCAACTCTTTACCGTTTTTACTTCGCTCCGGTGGTAACGTCCAAATGCCCCGCTCTAAATCAAACTCGCTTCTTGGTGCTTCGCGTATCTCGCCATTACGCGCACCGAAAATAAGCAATAGCTTGGTGCAATTCTTTATGGCTGGTGTTGCCCTAGACTTGTTGATCATAGCCCACAGCAAACCAACCTCGTGCATCTGTAAATTACGCTGCCCTTGCTTTGGTTTATCGCCTACTGCGCTTATTTCAAAATCGAGTACAGCAGAGCCAGTGATATAGGAACGAGAGCGAGCCCAGCGTAAAACTGTCTTTACCAGTTTAAGCACCTGGCCAGCGTTAACGCGTGACGTTTTTTCAGCCACCTTATCAAAGTAGCGGATCCATTCTTCACGCGCTGCGGTCTGCACATCGACATTAAAGTTTTTATCAAGTAAATATATGCTTGCTGTACTTTTGTACTGGCCTTGCGTCTTAGGCTTCAAAGTAGGCACTTTAATCTCTAGCCATTTCTCAGCGCAATACGCTAACGTGACTTTCTTTTTTGTTTCTACTTCTGGCACTTTTGGATCGGCGCCTTCATAAAGTTTTCGCCTTAATCCAATCAACTTTTCCCTGGCCTCATCTAACGAGTATTCAGGGTATGTGCCTAACGTCATTCGCTTTTGAACGCCTTCAAAGCGATAGCGGAACACCCAAGTTAGTTTGCCTTTCAATCCACAACTAATGTAAAGTCCATCCCTATCGGGAATGATTTTTGTGTTTTTGTTTTTCTTTCCGTGTAATGCCTGAAGCTTAGATTCCGTAAGGGCCATAGTTAAAAATATCATTCGACACATGAGTCGCGATATTTCGACACAACAGCGAAACATATTCAAGCTTTAAATAAGCGCATTTGACGCAAAAGTGAAACGATAAGGCGGGTTAAATATGAAAGAACCTTTAAAATACGAGGGCTTCAGTGCAAAAAGAAGCATAAAAGAAGAAAACGAAATCAATACATTTCTTTGGCACGACTTTGAAACCTTTGGCACGAGCCCACAAAAAGATCTACCTTGCCAATTCGCTGCTGTTAGAACGGATATGGATTTAAACGTTATAGGTAAGCCTATCAATATTATGAGCGCTATTGCCAACGATTACTTACCTCATCCAGAAGCGTGTTTGGTAACAGGAATAACCCCACAGCAGACGATAAGAGACGGCTCTAACGAGGCCGATTTCGCCGCAAAAATCTATCAGGAAATGTCTACACCCAATACGTGCTGCGTGGGCTTTAACAGTATTCGTTTCGATGATGAAGTGTCGCGCTATTTGTTTTACCGAAACTTTTACGACCCGTATTCGCGAGAATGGCGAAACGGCAATAGCCGCTGGGATATTATTGATGTGGCGAGGGCATGTTACGCGTTGCGACCAGAGGGAATAAACTGGCCACTGCGAGAAGATGGCGCACCGAGCTTCAAACTTGAAGCCCTAACCGCTGCAAATAACATTGGCCACGACAACGCTCACGATGCGTTAAACGATGTGTATGCCACAATATCGCTGGCTAAGCTTATCAAAGAAAAGCAGCCTCGCTTATTTGATTATGCGTTGTCTTTACGCAACAAACATACGGTTATGCAACAAATTGATTTGAGCAAACCTTCCGTCTTATTGCATATCTCTTCAAAACTGCCTGCTTCTCAAGGTTGCTGTACTTGGGTGATGCCAATTGCTAAACACCCTACCAATTCGAACGCATTTATTGTTGTTGATTTATCCCATGATATCGAAAGCTTAATCAATGATTCGCCGGATGATATTAAACAAGCGCTCTATGCACCTTCAGATACGTTTGACGACCCGCGAGAGCGTCCGGGCATTAAACTCATACACGTGAACCGTTCTCCTTTCATCACTACGGCAAAGGCGATGACAGAAGACAATGCGGAGCGACTTGGGTTGAACAGAGCGCGTTGCTTAGAGAACTATAAAAAATTAGCCACCACACCAGAACTGGCTAGCAAGCTTGTAGCCTTGTATGAGAGCGAACAACACGAGAACGAACAAGATATCGATCATGCGCTTTACAGTGGTGGTTTTTTAAACGACGAGGACAGGCGCTGGTGTGAGAGCGTAATTGACGCTCAGCCAGAAGCGCTGGCCACGTTCAGTGACAAAACGCAACATCAGGGACTAAAGAAGCTGTTGTTTCGTTACCGAGCACGAAACTATCCCAATACTTTGACAGCCGATGAGATGACAAAATGGCAGTACCACCGTCAAGCACGCCTGACTGATCCCGCGTTTCATGGCTCAATAACATTAGAATCTTACATGATGAAGCTTGAGTCACTCGCTCAGGAACACAGTGACAATCCAGATAAGCAAGCGATTTTGCGTGCCCTTTATCAATATGCCGAAAACCTTTGACGGAGGTTTTAGAACGTCATAAATTATGGGAAGTGTATAGACGGACGGCAACCTGTGAAACAAGGTCAAGGAACGAGTCTATGCTGCCGATAATAATAATTCACGTGCGCAAGGGAAGAACGATGTCATGAACGGCGTAACAATAAGTTTCGATAAATCTAGAACCTATATTAACCTGATGCTCAACCCTTCTGAATTTACGTCAGAAGTGGACATAAGAGAAATAAGACAACTGCTAGATACCGGCGAAACAAAACGACTTTATGTGTCGGAAAAAGCACTAAAAACAGCCTGTGACACTGCAAACCACTATTTTAAAACCGGCGATAGTACTATCGTTCAAGAGCGGATAGGTGAGCGCAAAAACGCCGAGGTGGAGTTGAGGGTCCCAGAGGATGGCATGAAGGCAAACCTTATCCTCACCGCACCTTATGGCGGAAAGCTTCCGTCACTTAGCACTATCAAATCTTTAGCGACTAAAAACAGAATTGTTCGTGGCTTGAGTACCAAAACCATAACCGCTATGCTCAATGCAGCCAAGCAATCTCAGCCAGGTACTGTACTTGAAGAAACCGTGGCGAAGGGGCTTCCCCCTCGAAATGGTAAAAACTCCAAATTTATTCCACTCGTTCCCAATGCATTAGAACGTGTACTTAAGCCTCAATCAAATGACGGTGAGCGCGTTGACATGCGTAACTTAGGTGAAGTTATTTGTGTCAAAGTTGACACCCCTGTTTTAAGGCGCTCCGAGCCCACGCAAGGTCGCTCAGGTTTTGATGTAAGAGGGAATAAGCTTCCCGCCGTATCTGGTGAGTGGATTGACTTTAAAATGGGAAGCGGCACCGTAGTTTCAGACAGCGACGCCAACCTTCTTATGTCATCTATTTCTGGTATGCCTAAGTATCGCGATCAGATCATGAACATCGATGACACCTTTATCTGTAATGGCGTAAATGTAGGTACTGGGCACGTTAATTACGAAGGCGCGGTATTAGTTAACGGCGATGTCACTGAAAAAATGAAAATTAAAGCGGCTGGTGATGTAACCATAAATGGTTTTGTTGAGTCAGCGCATATCGAAGCTGGCGGCGACATTATCATTACTGAAGGCGCTATGGGCAAAGTTAACGACACCCAAGGTGAATTTCAATGCAAATTAGTTGCAGCCGGCAGTATTCACGTACAGCACGGTCAAGGTATAGATGTACAATGTAGCGGGAATATAACGGTAGGTAGGCAGCTTGCGTATAGTCGTCTTCGCTGCGGCGGAGCCGTTATTGTTGGTCAAATCGACAAACCTATGGGCAACCTTTTTGCCTGCGACATTATAAGCCAAAGTAGGGTTGAAGCGGGTACACTTGGCGCCGTATCTGGTAGCACGTTAAAAGTAGACTTTAGCCCTGGTTTTAATCAGTTATTAGAACGAAAAGACTCGTTAGATGAGCTACTGCGACAGATTCGTGAAAACAATTTGAAGCATAAAGAAAAAATAACCCTGATCCAGAGTAAAAAAATCCCTAAAGAGCTTCAGCGCAAAGCCGCTGAAGCGGTCGAGTTGTTTAATAATGAGAGTGCGTTGCTGGAATGGCTAGAAAATAAAGCTAACGAGGTCAAAACAGCAAAAGACACCTACCAGTCGGATATAAAGCTTATCGCCAATAAGCGTCTATACCCGGGCGTATCGGCTAAGCTAAACAATAGAAACTGGCGTTCTGAACGGGAATACGACCGCGCACAAATCCACTACGACGCTCACCAATGGCATTACGAACCCATTATCTAGTCTAAGCATGCTGCTTAGCGTTATTGATGCGCTGGGCAGACGCCTGTTTTAATTGACACAAAACACGTGCAGCTAAATACAATTCAACGTGTCCGTCCGGTAATCCCCACATTCAATTCATAAATTAGCTACGGCATGGTGT
>NZ_JAEFCD010000011.1:0-9297 GCF_016405965.1 Alteromonas sp. IB21
TTGAAGTTGTCATAAAGAAATCCTCTTTATGTCAACGTATTTCAGGACGGGACACTTTAATATAAAAAAGCAATTAAAATATTAACCTTTTGTCGACTGGTGCGATTTGGGAAAACATTTACATTAGATGACGGCTGTTTAGTTTTTCTAACCTGGTAGAGGCCATATGCGTTTTATCTTCATGTTTTCTATTTTCTTATTGTTACCGTTTTCAGTTTCATCTAAGGCAATTGACGTTGTAGTAGGGTGGAATAAGCCACCTTACGTTATTTCACAAGAGAACTCTGGTTTTGAAGTGGATGTAGTGCGCGCTATTCTTGCAGATATGGAGCACGACTTATCTCCCATTTACGTGCCATTTGGGCGAACAGCAAGATTCTTAGAAAACAATCTGACTGACGTTGGTTTAACACAAAATTCAGCGCATGTGCTTGATACGGCTATTTTGTCCGACCCTTATGTCGTCTATCAAAACGTAGCGGTGACCCGTGCGGATAGAAAGCTTGAAATAAACAGCATTGAAGATTTACGTGGCAAAAGCATTGTTGGGTTTCAAACGGCTAACGTTGTGCTTGGAGAAGTATTCCATAACATCGTCTCGGACCAAACTGCATACATGGAAATGGCAAGGCAGGATAGGCAGGTTGATATGTTGATGCGCGGCCATGTAGATGTGATCATACTCGACAGAAACATTTTTAACTACTTTAAGTCAAACAATAGGGCTTACTCGGACGATGAAATTGTCTTCCATGAGTTGTTCCCTGCCTCTTCATACAGTGCAGCCATTCCCGACCAGGAATTAAGAGTGGCATTCAATGACAGACTTCATATGCTTATTGAAAGCGGGGGGTATCAGCAGCTGCTAGATAAATACAAGCTCGATAATCTTCTTCACATGCTGCCACGTGTATCTGCACCATAAATACAGGTTTTAATGTATAGACAGTGAACTATTTCTGATACAAGGTATATGAAACTATCAGTACTTTGACGTCTGAAACTTGACGCTTTTATAAAGCGGTAATCATAGACACTGGAATTATCTGTTAAGGAAAGATTTATGTTGAAGCAGTGGTATTTACTGGTCACGGTTGTTGTTTGCTCGGCCTGTGTCTCTCATTCAACCCCTTCGGAAGCACAACAAGAAAAAACGCTTGAGCGTTATTTGGATATGCCTGCTTACCAGCAAGCCCAAGCGATTGCTAGCAAAGAGGTCACATCGGAGGCACTGGTTAAAGGCTACTTATCACGTGTTGAAAAGCTAGACAATCAAGTAAACAGCGTTCTTGCGTTAAATCCAAATGTATTAAACGAAGCACAGGCTATTGATAGACAAATAGCCAATAAGCAAGCGCTCGGCCCTTTAGCCGGTATCCCTATATTGTTAAAAGATAATATTGAAAGTGATGAAATGCCTACAACAGCAGGTTCGATGGCGCTTCTTAACAATAATACAGGTCGCGATGCGCCCATTGTGGCGAAGTTAAAAGCTGCTGGAGCTATTGTCCTAGGTAAAACCAACTTGTCTGAGTGGGCTAACTTTCGTTCAGAGTCTTCAATCAGCGGATGGAGCGCCGTCGGTGGACTTACTCGCAATCCTCATATACTAGCGCGAAGCGCGTGTGGTTCGTCGTCAGGCTCGGGCGCAGCAATGTCACTCCGTTTGGCGTCCCTCGCCGTGGGTACGGAAACTAACGGGTCGATTATCTGCCCAGCTTCAATTAATGGAGTGGTAGGTTTCAAACCGACCGTAGGCTTACTTTCTAGAACCCATATTATACCCATCTCATTTAGCCAGGACACCGCAGGGCCAATGACATCGAATGTGCACGATGCATGGTTGATGACCGCAATCATGGCGGGCGTTGATGCAAAAGATAACGCAACAAAAGACGCCCAACCCCATATTCCAAAGCTACCTTCCGCTACAATGCTGGCAACAGACTTAAAAGGTAAGAGAATAGGCGTGGTAAGGTACAGGCAAGGAGATAATCCACACGTTCTCGCCGTTTACGAAAAAGCGCTAGCGCAGCTTGAGGCATCAGGAGCAATCTTGGTGGATATTAGTGATTTTTCTCAGCCGGATTCTTTCTGGACCGATTCTTACAACGTCTTACTTAGCGAATTCCATCGCAGCATTAACGACTATTTGTCAGGGGCGCCGGCAGAGCTACCAGTAAAGAACCTTGCTGAGCTTATTGCGTTCAATAAAAAAACCAAGCGAGAGTTGGCGCTTTTTGACCAGGACATTTTTGAAAAGTCTTTGGCTTCAGCGACAATTGAAAGCGACGAATACAAAAAAGCACTTGGCCTTATTCAAGATACTGCGGGCAAAAATGGCATTGATGCACTGATGGCTAAACACAACGTTGAGATATTAGTGGCACCATCCAATAGTCCATCGTTTCTTATAGATGGCGTGTATGGAGACCACTCTCCGGTAGGTTTCATTGGTATCGGATATTTAGCGGCAATAGCAGGCTATCCTCACCTGACGGTACCGGCTGGACAAGTGAAAGACCTTCCTGTTGGTATCAGTTTCATTGGCGGTAAGTGGCAAGATGAACAGGTGCTGGAGGTAGGGCGCATATTTGAGGCGAAACACGGTTTCTTTATCAAGCCTGGGCTGCTGCCTACACGCTTTGACAACCCAAGGTTCAAGGGAATTGAAAACGGGCTAGATGCCGCTCTTTAAAACGCCCAATAAAAAAGCCCTTGATTTCAAATCAAGGGCTTTAACTTTTCGTAACGTTCGCTGTGAGATGCAGTCTTAGCCAGGTTTTTTCACCCAAGCACTACACCAGCCATCAGCATTAACCAGTTTGTTAGGGAAAATGTTACAAGGGCGGTATTGCTCGCCATCGGCGCCCTGCACGTACATGCAATTAGCGCATTTTGCACCTTCAACCGTCGAAGACGGTGTATAGTTTAATGCTTTCGCAGTTGGATCGTCGGCGCTAAGCTGTTCTTGAGCTTGTGCACGTAACGCAACGCCACCTAGCGTAAGACCGATAACTGTAGAGCCCGATAGCTTTAAGAAGTCACGGCGATTTACAGATTTCATAACATTCTCCTTAAGAGATAGAAACGATAATGATTCTTTTTTATTCAGTGCCTTAAACGCAAAAACCTGCCCAAAGAGGCAGGTTTTGTTTCATATCTTGATACTATCTCTTTTTGAAAAAAGATCGACCGAATTTTCGAATTTTCGGTTGATCCAGATTAAATAAACTTCAGAGTACAATGCCTATGAGACACACATAAGCAGTGTAGGTTCACTTTTTTGTTAGTGCGACATCTGGCTTAGCGTATGAGAACTGCGCTATTCGCTTTGTACTGTGATAGCTGTCTAAACCTGAAATACAAGCCGTCTTCGCTTGCTCAATGTCGACATACCCATCTTCATCAACAATGTCTTCTGGTATATAAAGTTCTTGAATCTCGCCAATTACCATTTCAGTCTCATTTAGTAAGGTAAAGTGCTGAGCAACCTTGAGCCCCATTTTAATATCGCTTTCTGCCACATAAGGGGCACTAAATGATTCGCTAAATTGAGGCGTTAAGCCTACGGCATCGAATTCGCTTTCATCTGTTGCATAGCGCGCTGATGTTTGATGCGCCTTGTCCACCCAGTCGGTAGATACATGATTTAATGTGTAAAACCCCTGCTGTTTAATATTGCTAAGGGTATCGCGCGTCACAGTGTGGGGACGCATTATCATACCAATTAGCGGAGGGTTTGCACCCACATGGACAATAGAACTAACGATTGCAAGATTGTTTGTCTTGCCGTCGGTCGTGCCCACTAAAGTGGCCGACTTAAACCCAGATAGACTGTTGATTAAATTAGCGCGATAGCGCTGTGCAAGGGCGTCAATATCGGTCCGAGTAAATTGTTTAGTCATTCTCTCTTTCAGCCTCAATCTGTATGTCGTCACCATGTTGATAGGTCGTCAGTTCAATAGGTTGGCAGCACACTTGGCAATCAAGCACCTGCACTTGCCCTACATCATTGACCTCATCTATCTCTACGTCGTTCGGTGCCATACAGTATGGGCAAGAAAAGCCCATAGAACGGGTTAAGCTCATAAAAGTTCGCCTTCGTAATCACAATTGCTGTTTGTTACGTAATGCAAAGAAGACTGGATTTACCCATTGTTAAAAGAAGCTAACGCTAAGAGACAAGGTTTGGTTGAGTCAAAAATAACACACATAAAGGTTGAGAAGTGACAAATAAAGTAGGCGAATGCCCTTGCTGCAAAAGAGAGACACGCCTTACGTTTCATCATTTGATCCCACGAAAAATGCACCGTCGTAACTTCTTTAAAAAGCATTTTACCAAATCGGAATTGCAAGCCGGTATTTATATTTGTAGACAGTGTCATAGTGGAGTCCATCGATTTTATGATGAGATGACCTTAGCCAAGCAGTTTTATACTTTGCCGCTTTTGCTTGAAGACGAACAACTAGCCACATTCTTTCGGTGGGTCGCGAAGCAGAGGGTGCGGGTATAAAGTGCGAATAGAGTAAGTAGAAGCTTGCGTAGGCGTTGTATTTAATTTGATTAAATGGGCTGTATAAATATACACTATCAAAGATTTCACAGCCAAAGATGTGCCATGCGAAAAGATTTACCGCCCCGTTATTATCTAACACACTTTCACGAGTTTCTTGGTTTTTTTGAGGGAGCGAACCGTGCTTTATTAAGTGATGAAGCTGCAACTTTTATAGAACGCTTCAAGGCCCTGGATGACGACAAGCAATGCATTGTAGTGAGAGCTGCTAATCGCAAATACGCGGTAATAGATAGGAGTCAGTTTAATTACAGTGAAGTTAGCACGCCGCAGCAGCAGATAGACTGGTTAAAGGTAAATGGTTGGTTTGGCGATCTGTCTCATGCTTCATTAAATGATATTGCGGGTGTATTAACTAAAGACGCACTGCTTGCGTTACTCGCCGAGTATGGTAGTACACAGGGTCTTTCATCATTGACCAAACCAAAGTTGGTCACAAGACTGAAAGAGCACATTTCAACCCACGGGTGGCCTGAGCAGTTTTCACTTGAAAGTTACTTAGTGTGTCTCTTTGATAGTGCACTTCGTTTTCTACTTTTTATTTATTTCGGCAACACCAAAAGCCGCCTGAACCAATTTTCTATGCGCGATCTTGGCGTAATGAGAACGCGCTCTGATTCTGTTACCGACACGGCCCGTTTTGATACCAAGGAAGACGCTCTAGCAGCATGGTTCTACGCTAACCACTACAGCCAGTTGGCGTTTTATAACGATGATATGCTGCTTGCGATTGCAGAGGCAGACTTTCCAGAAACAGAAGGCGTATCGGCAAGCTTTTATCGCGATCAATGTCTTTATGCGCTTGGACTCAAACTATTGGCAATAGACCGTCAAAAGGGGTTGGAGGTTCTGCAACAGGCACAAAGCGACAAAGCAAAGGAAAAGTGGTTAAGAGAAAGTTACAAAGACGGTAACGAGGATGGGGTAAAGCAGGCGCTTGAAGACATCATAGATAATCCCCAGTCGGATACACTGCTGGCTTTTGCTGAAGATTTTTATGCTCGCAAATATCATAAAAAGCGCACCAGTACGGTGACTGACATGCTTAGAAGCGCAAGCCGAACTCTTGATATTGATGTGAGCCAAAACCAGCAGGTAGAGCGAGGTGTTTTAGCCCACTATGCAAGGCAAGGTATTGTGGGGTGGCGCACAGAAAATCGTTTGTGGCGTAGTTTGTTTGGCCTTACTTTTTGGAAGCAGCTTTACGAAGAGGACACGCTGGTCACTGAATTTGATCGCAGACCGCTGTCGTTAAAGCAAAACAACTTTTATGCTAAGTTTGAACTCAGCATTGAGGACCTGTTGCGCAAACTCAATACTAAAGAAAAACTGCGTTTCCACCTTCATAAAATGGCGACCGAGCATTACGGCAAAGTGAACAGTCTGTTCATGTGGTCGAGCCATTTACTAACGCCCATAGAAGCACTGATAAAGCATGGTTCAATTGACGCAATTTACACCTTGCTACGAATGATGTGTAAAGACTTCGAAAACCTGCGAGACGGATTCCCCGACATTATGGTGTTCGATAACACCCTTCGCTTTGAAGAAATTAAGGCGCCTGGCGACCAACTTCGACGTAATCAACTCGTGTCTATCCAGCGTCTGCAGCAAGCGGGGTTTGACGTGGCTGTAACTACAGTTAATTGGATACGCGACCCTGCACAGCCTTATGTTGTAGTAGACATTGAAACAACGGGGGGAAATAACAGCTACAACCGCATTACGGAAATAGGTATGGTTAAGCTAGTGGCTGGACAGGAGGTAGACAGGTTCCAAACCCTTCTTAACCCACAGCGCCGTATCCCCAGCAATATTACTAGGCTTACCGGTATTTCAGATGACATGGTGGCTGACGCACCGCTGTTTGCTGAAGTAGCGGGCCATATTGCAAGTTTTACTCAGAATGCGGTGTTTGTTGCACACAACGTTAACTTTGATTATGGATTCATTAAACAAGAGTTTGCTCGATTAGAGCAATCGTTTAGAAGACCGAAAATGTGTACTGTGCGAGAGATGCGTCGAACTTACCCTGGCCTACCGTCCTATTCGTTAGCCAACTTGACCAAACATTTCCATATCGAAATGGAGCGGCATCACCGTGCGCTGAGTGATGCCGTAGCAGCGGCAGAGCTTTTAAAGCTAGCGTTTGAAAAAGACGATGAGACTATTATTGCTAACGTTAGTGAGTAATTTAGCGAGTAAGTTAGCAACACGGAATTTATCGTTTTTACTGAACGAAATCGTTCCTTATAGAGTAAATATTGAAGTTTAAAAGTACTTATTGAGATGTTTGAGATGGCACTTACTGAAGAGCAAGAATCACGAGTTATAGAAATGGCATGGGAAGACCGCACCCCATTTGAAGCTATTGAGCGTTTGTTTGGACTACCCGAGAAAGACGTAATAAAACTCATGCGTAAAAACCTTAAACAAAAAACCTTCAAAAACTGGCGTGAGAGAGTGTCAGGTAGGAAGACAAAGCACGCGAGCCTGCGACCGGAAGGCGTGGATAGAGGTTACTGCCCTTCTCAATACAAATATAAAGGTGCTAATAAGTAAATACCAAAAATCATGTTGTCACCCACCGCTCAGTGTTGTGGTGGGCTTGTCGGCTTATCAGCGCACGAAATTAATAGACCTTAGGTCACTTCTTGGACGGTGATATTGCAGAAATTGGCAAGAGAAAAGCGGTGAGCTGCTGTCGCAACGGCGTTGGGAATACGATGGTGTTGTCTGATAGCAAAATGCTTTTAGCGTGATGGACTTGGCGAAGGAGGTTCGAATAAGTATCGTTGTTATTTTGAATGTCTTCCACTTTTGTCATCATAAGCTCAATAAACTCTCCAGGCGCTAAATTATCTTGTTTCTTTATCTCAAGGGCTAACGCCTTTATGACGTAGGTTTCCCATTCTTTCCGATAGCTCTCGTGTAAACGTTCGGGGTAGAGCGCTAAGTCGGCGATATCTTGAGCGAGGTCGACAATGTCGAGAGGCTCATCAAACAACACCCTAAATGCAAGCAATGTTTCATCAGAAAGACGAGATACAGGTAACTGTTCTTTAAATTGAGCGTATCGGCTTGGCACAAACACACCTTGATGATTACAGGTAAACAATAGGTACATCAATAAGACAGCGTTAGCTCTCTCATTAGTCTAAAGTCTAATAAATCTGTTGCAGACTTTAAAGTGCGTGAAATTAAAAATAAGTAATCAAGCATAAATGAACCCCTAACTAGAGACGCCCGTAATCTACTATGCACTGTTAAAGTGTGTACGCGTTCTTGCTGTTTGGCCCATCGTTTGATGGGCCTTTTTTTATGCGAAGTTTGTCTTGTCATCATCCCTTGAAAGACAATTTGATGCCTGCTAATAATCGACTCACGCTATCAACAATGTCTGTTCTCACAAACCATTCAACATCATGTTCTTTCGAAAGAACACCACTGAATTCTAACGAACCTCCGTGGCCTGTACCTAGAAAGTCTTCTATGAGTTCGGCTCGCTCGCCGAAACGACTATCTATGTAAGAATAATAGGCGAAATACTCGATCGGATAGGAAGTGTTAAGAACACCTGTTGCAAACTCACCACTTGTCCCAACAACAAACTTAGCAGCGCTTTCATCCGTTCGCTGAACAAGTTCTACAAAGGCGGTATCTTCATCGTTAATTCGAAAGCGATATTCAGCCCGTACAAACGTTCCATTGAGCATTTTTTCAAAACTTGCTTCATAACTATGACGCTGCCCCATTTTTGCTGAGTACTCAATTTCAAAATAATCGTCTTCTTCGCCAATATTAAATGCTTCATTCGCCTGTGCATTGGCTAATTGCCCCATCACTATTTCAATGGCCGTATCGTTTTTGAGCTGTCGGACGTGTCGAACCCCCGTTATCCAGCCATCTTTAGAAAGTCCTGTAGATGAAACCCTGCCTTTGTAGGTTGGAATAACGCCAATCTCAGTCTTACCAAAGTCAGTTTTGTGTCTTACATATAGACGCCGCGGATAAAGGTAATCTGTGCTATCGCTTCCGAATGTATTGTGGCTAGAAGAAAAGTCTTCTCCGGTAACAATAAAGCTGTGAACGGACAGAGATGGCGAGAGTGCGATAGAGGGATAGTAACGCAAACGGTATTGCTCTCTGCTAGGCCTATTGGAGCGATCGTCATAGCGTATCTGCACATCAAGTTTGTGTGAAAACGATGGTGAAAACCCATTCGCGTAAGCGCTGTTTAACGCGCAAGACAAAAGCGGTGTGATAAGCAATATAAAAAAACGCACTCGTAGACTCTTAAGCAGGGAATTCATCTACGTTTATACATTAAATCCGGTTAATTGGGTAACGAGTTGGTATTGATGAAAAATAAAAAAAGCCGGCAGGGATGCCGGCACAAGTGGAGTGGGACTCCAATAAGAGTAATACCAGTCCGCATAGATAATTACCCACTCAGCGAGAGTTAAAATGTTCGTAATCGCGGCGTGTTACCGCAGGTATAGTGGTTCTACATCAAGGTGACACAACAAAGACTACGAACATTTTAAACTCGCCAGCGCCTTCTGAGTGGGCACTTATCTATGCGGATTGGTATAAGCACACAAAATTTCAAAACCTAGGGAGATGTCTTAAAACTTGTACGTAGTTTAGATTGATATTTTAAATAGTAAAATCGTTAAAAACTGATTGTGCTAATCGTAAAAATAGAACACGCTGAATA
>NZ_JAEFCD010000011.1:9393-129713 GCF_016405965.1 Alteromonas sp. IB21
AATAGCGAATAGCGAATAGCGAATAGCGAATAGCGAATAGCGAATAGCGAATAGCGAATAGCGGGATGAAAGAGAGAAAATTGGGCTGCACAAAAAACACCGTGTAGCCCAAAGGGGGGATTAGGCTAGGCCTAGCTTCTTCTCAAGGTAATGGATGTTGGTTCCACCTGCGAAGAAGTTTTCATCAGCCATAATGGCACGTTGAAGCGGGATATTCGTTTTAATTCCTTCAATTACAATCTCTTCAAGCGCGTGGCGCATACGAGCGATCGCTTCGTCTCGGCTTTCACCATAAGTGATAAGCTTACCGATCATAGAGTCGTAGTAAGGCGGTACGTGGTAGCCCGCGTAAATGTGCGACTCCCAGCGAATACCTAAGCCACCTGGCGCGTGGAACATGGTGATAGGACCAGGGCTTGGAATGAAGGTTTTTGGATCTTCTGCATTAATTCGGCATTCAATGGCGTGGCCACGAATTTGAATTTGCGACTGGTCGATAGACAGTGGCTGACCAGCAGCAATGCGAAGCTGTTCTTTAATGAGATCAACGCCTGTAATCATTTCAGATACAGGGTGCTCTACCTGAATACGAGTATTCATTTCAATGAAATAGAATTCGCCGTTTTCATATAAGAACTCGAACGTACCTGCGCCGCGGTAGCCAATTTCAACACAGGCTCTGCGGCAGCGATCGCCAATTTTGGTGCGCATTTGCTCAGAGATACCTGGTGCCGGAGCTTCTTCAACGACCTTCTGGTGACGACGCTGCATTGAACAGTCGCGCTCACCTAAGTGGATGGCGTTACCTTGTCCATCGGCTAGTACCTGAATTTCAACGTGACGTGGGTTCTCAAGGAATTTTTCCATATAAACCGTTGAGTTACCAAAGGCAGCGCCAGCTTCAGCCTGCGTTGTTTCAATGGCTTTAACCAATTCCGCTTCGCTGCGAACCACGCGCATACCACGACCACCGCCGCCGCCCGCAGCTTTAACGATGATAGGGTAACCAATGCGCTTAGCAATGGCTTTGTTGCGCTCTACGTCATCTGTTAGCGGGCCGTCGGAGCCTGGCACGCAGGGTACCCCTGCTTTTTTCATTGCATTAATAGCAGAAACTTTGTCACCCATTAGGTTAATAGTTTCGGGTTTAGGGCCAATGAAAATAAAGCCGCTCTTTTCTACCGCTTCAGCAAAGTCTGCGTTTTCCGCTAGGAAACCGTAACCTGGGTGAATAGCGATTGAATTTGTGACCTCGGCCGCAGCGATGATGCGCGGTATATTAAGGTAACTTTCGGTTGCCGATGCTTTACCAATACAAATTGATTCATCAGCTAGCAACACGTGCTTCAAGTTTTTATCCGCAGTAGAGTGCACGGCTACGGTTTTGATGCCTAGTTCTTTACAGGCTCTCAAAATACGTAGGGCAATCTCACCACGGTTAGCAATAAGTACTTTATCTAGCATAGTTAAGCACTCGCTTATTCAATGATGAACATTGGCTGGTCGAATTCGACAGGATCTTGGTTTTCCACCAAGATTGCCTTAACCACACCTGCTTTATCTGCTTCAATTTGGTTCATCATCTTCATGGCTTCAACGATACAAAGCGTGTCGCCAACTTTTACTTGCTGACCCACTTCTGCAAAGGCTTTTGCAGTAGGAGAAGATGCACGGTAGAAAGTACCTACCATAGGAGACTTAACAACGTGACCTTCTGGCTGTGCAGGCTCCGCTGGCGCTTCTGATGCAGTAGTGGCTGCCGCTGCTGGAGCAGGAGCCATTTGCGGTGCTGCAGGCGCTGCAAAGCTGTAGTTCATTGGCGCTTGAACACCTGTAGGTCCACGGTGGATGCGTACAGACTCTTCGCCTTCAGTGATCTCTAGCTCGGCAATGCCAGATTCTTCCACGAGTTCGATGAGTTTTTTAATCTTTCTAATATCCATGTTCTGTCTCTGCGTTATTTTAACGATTTCGGTAAATTGATTGCTGCAGTTAGCGCGAGCGAATAACCCATGGCACCAAGGCCAACAATGACGCCAGCTGCAACATCAGAAAAATAAGAATGGTGACGAAACGGTTCGCGGGCGTGAACGTTCGACAAATGCACTTCAATAAACGGAATACTGACACTCAACAATGCATCGCGAAGGGCGACGCTGGTGTGCGTGAAAGCAGCAGGATTAATAATAATGGCATCAACTGTACCCATAGCAGCGTGCACGCGTTCAATCAGTTCAAACTCTGCGTTAGACTGAAAGTGCGTTAAGGTCACTTCGCTCGAGGCAGCCTGCGCCTGCAAATCATCAACGATGTCTTGCAAGGTTTGTGTGCCGTACTTTTCGGGTTCTCGTTGTCCTAACATATTTAAGTTAGGGCCGTTCAGTAACAAAATGTTCATCTAGTTTGCTGCTATCTTCGGGAAAAAATCACTGTTTTCGTCATTTCAACAAATTTTTGTGACAGTTGCACGAAAAAACGCCAATTAATTTTCTCATTTATTGTGTTAGCTGATGATTATAGTGATAGATAAAGTTTTCGCAGCAAAATACTGGTCTAATCAGGTGTTTTCGGTGCAAAGTTTAAGTTAGATTTTTGGGCGTAAACCCGCAGCAAGCTGTGTGATTCAGTGGTATTGGTTACACGAGTTAAAGAGAGGTGTCGGCAAGAGAAAAGGGAACGCTAACATATTTGCCGTGAAACTTAGCCACATAAACAGCGAAGTGGAGGTGTGGTAAGGAAGAGAAACCGGTGTTGCCGGTATAACCGATAAGCTGTCCTCGTTTCACGGTTTGCCCTCGGGTTACTACTACTCCTTTATATTTTAGGTGAAAGTATTCACCGGTAGTGCCGTCATTATGAAGAATGGCGACATAATTACCATATTCAGCAAAGTCGGGGGTTGGTCCGCCTTTATTGCCGTCATCTTTGGTGTCTATCACCACACCTTCACGGGCTGCTAAAATAGGGGTTCCGACAGGAGCAGCAAAATCAAGAGCATATCTTGACGCACCCGAATGGCTAAAGGATCCATTGAATCCCTGTACAATGCTGTATTCGCTCGCCGGCTGCAGGGGAGAAAGGTAGGTATAGGTATTGTCATGCTTCGCATCTATTCGCCCCACTGTCCATTTAACGCGCATGGTTTCCCAAAATGTTTCAGGTTCTTCTATTACGCCTAAAGGTATAGCGTTGTCTGTATTCAAAAACGCGTTGGCGTGAAACAGGGGCTTCAGTGAATTTTCTTGAGACGGTATTTGAAACAGTTCATTGGAATACAGGGTAAGCGTAACAGGAAAGGAGATTTTTCGTTGAACAGAGACAAGATAAAGCGAAGAAGACGAGGGCGTAAGTTCAAAACAAAAGCGCTTGTTGTCAAAACAGCCTGTTGTTTTTGCCGAAACCGAAAATGAAGACACGAGTGACATAACCAAGAAGACCTGAAGCAAGGTCGGCCTTTTAGTTTGTAACCTATACCGAATCAAACTAAAAAAGGCAGCGCTTTGCACTGCCTGCTGTGCTTGAAGGCGATAGGCCTCGGATTCAGATACATTAGTCGGAGCTATTGTTTGCATCGTCATTCGCTTTAGACTGATTGTTTAGCCACTCGTCAACGTGACCAGCGAAAGCATTCGCTTTCATAAATCCAGTAACGCGGGCTTTTTCTATTTCATCACCATTTTTATCAAAGAATAGAATGGTGGGGAGACCAAGGACGTTGAACGTATCAAAAATTTCCTGGCGTTCTGGTGTGTTATCGGTAAGGTCCATTTGCATCCACACCGTGTTGCTAAGCGCTGTAACCACTTTCTGGTCAGGGAAGGTGTATTTTTCGAATTCCTTACAGGCCACACACCAGTCTGCGTAAAGGTCAACCATTACGGTTTTTCCATTGGCGTTGGCGGCATCTATTTTATTGCGTAAATCCGCTAAATCTCTTGCAATAACAAAGTCTGGGTGACCCACATGTTTACCGTCGGTACTTTCGCCCCACAACCCAGTGTTAAGCCCCGCTTGATAGGTAAGACCTGCGCTGCCCATGATACCTACTGCAACCAACACAGCACGCACTAGCTTCGCGAGAGAGTTTTTACTTGCGCGGTTGAGTACCCAGTAATAACCAAATAGACCAAAGCCTAACAAGGCCCAAAGAAAACCAGTGGCAGGGCTGTTGTAGAGACGCTCAATAAACACAATAGCCACCACAAGCATCATAAAGCCGAAGGTCACCTTAACCACATTCATCCAGTTACCTGCTTTAGGAAGCAGCTTTCCGCCTGTCATGCCAAACAGAATGAGCGGAACGCCCATACCAATACTCAATAGATAAAGGGAGATGAATCCGAGTGTCATATCGCCCGTTTGGGCGACAAATAATAAAATGCCGGTTAGTGGGGCGGTAGTGCAGGGCGAGGCAATAAGGCCAGACAATACGCCCATAACAAAAACACCTGCGAAACTGCCGGGCGTTTGATTGTTACTCATGTGAGTCAGCTTTTCTTGATACTTTGCGGGAAGCTGAATTTCAAAACCACCAAACAGAGCAATGGCGAGCGCGATGAAAAGAATAATAAACACGCCAAGTACGACCGGGTGTTGTAGCGCTGCCTGAAACTGCGCGCCAGCCACAGCAACCACCAAACCAAGCAACGAGTACGTAATCGCCATACCCTGAACGTAAACAAAGGTTAGCCAGAAAGCGTGTGACACAGTTTTCGGCTTTCCTTGACCAATAACAATACCTGACACAATGGGATACATAGGGAACACGCATGGCGTGAACGCTAAGCCTATGCCCAACGCAAAAAACAGGGCGAGGGTAAGGGCAAGATTATCTTTATCGATAAGCTGTTGGGCTAGGTCAAACTGTTCGCTTTGCGAAAAGCTTGTGGCGCTATTTGATCCCGACGCCGCATCTGTGTTGGCCGGTGCGCTGCTTCCTACCTCGTTTAAATACACTACTTTCACTGTGGGAGGGTAGCAAAGCCCTGCGTCAGCACACCCTTGATAGCGAATTTTAACGACGCCATCACTGCCCGCTGATTCAATAGGCAGGGTAATAGATACGCCGTCGTAAAATACCTCAGACTCGCCGAAAAATTCATCTTCGATCATCACGCCACTTGGGAATGCGGGCTCGCCAATTTCAGCTTCTTTAGCCACAAACTTGAATTGCTTTCGGTACAAATAATAGCCGTCTGCAATATCGAAGGTGAGCTTTAACGTGTTTTCTTTTTGATTAAAGTCGAAAGCAAACGCTTGCTCGACGTCTAAGAATTGTGGTTCGTCTGCAAATGGATCATCGAATGCACTGGGTACCTGCGCATAAGAAACAGCACTTAACATCGAGATTAAACAAAGCACTGAAATAACATATGCGGTAAAACGACGGTACAGTGGCGCTACTGGCAGATTGGTCGACATGAGAAACGTAGTCATAAGTTCAAATTTCATTATTATCTATTTTTCTTTTTGATTATTTTTGTTCAGTTAACGTTGCAACGTGGTTTGTAACCAATGGCCGTAAGCGCTGCTTGCTTCGGCATTAAGTTCTAACCACTCAGGAACATCGTACGGATGAAGTTCGCTTACCCTATCAAATGCCTCAAGAACATTTTGTGTGTTGGTCTTGATGAGAAGCTGGCATTCCCTGTCGCTTTCTATCTTTCCCTGCCATTCATACACTGACTCGATCCCCTTGATAATATTTACGCAGGCGGCGAGTTTTTCTTCAACAAGTGAACTGGCAATTAACTGTGCCGTGTTCTCATCTGGCGCGGTACACAATACAAGCTTTATCGTCATGGCATCTTTTACCTATTTGCGCATGTTACTTGGTGGTTATGGCGTAACTAAATAGACCTATATAGGACCATCATTCTTTCACAAACAAAGTATATCACGGTCGCAATCGGTCGCTTTAAGTGACTATTTAAGCGAAATGATAGGCACCTTTTCTTGTTATTACGTACAAAGTCACTATAACGGGTTATGAATACACGAAAGAGGAAACGTTTTGCGGGTTTTATTTTTATTGTTTGCCCTATTACCTATTTTAGAGATTGCGCTGCTGATTAATGTGGGAAGCGTGATCGGCGGTTGGAATACCGTAGGTTTGGTTATTTTATCGGCGTTTATTGGTGCTTACTTTGTTAAACGCGAAGGGGTAAGTACGTTACAGACTGCACAAGAAAAAATGCAGCGAAACGAAGTGCCGGGAAAAGAGTTGGTTGAAGGTTTGATGCTGGTGGTAGCCGGTATCTTATTGGTTACGCCGGGATTTATTACCGATATTTTTGGCTTTCTGTTAGCTATGCCGGGTTCCCGTCATTTCTTTGCTGCACAAGTCGGTAAGCATATGAAAATGCGTGTAGTGGCTCCGGGAATGGGGCCGGGAGCAGGTTTTGGGCAAGGTCAATCACCTTTTGGTCAGAGCCCATTTGGCGACAGATCCGGCGAAAATCAACGCGGTGACGATATTATCGAGGGTGAATATACCGATCACACCACCAACGACCCCGATAAACGATTGAAATAGACGTTCTTTCCCATTTATCTACTTTTTTACCCCAACCTTATGCCATTTATCGCCATAGATGGCATTCCCATGACCTCATGCCACGTTAAATTTTTCGAAAAAATAAATATTTAGTGAAAAAACCAATTTTTTTACATTTTTTTATTTAAAAACCCTTGAAGTTATCTGGGTACTACCCCATCTATCCGTGCAGAAACGATTTTAACTGCTCAGCAATGAGCAACCCAAGCACACAACATTCAGGCAGTCTGAGTGTTGGTAACTACATAACTTTGAATAGTGGAATTTTCAGGAGACTTGAAAATGGCAATTCGTCCTTTACACGACCGCGTAATCCTTAAGCGCGCAGAGCAAGAAAGCAAATCTGCAGGCGGTATCGTTCTGACTGGTTCTGCAGCAGAAAAATCTACACGCGGTGAAGTGATCGCAGTAGGTAACGGTCGCATCCTTGAGAACGGTGAAGTAAAAGCGCTAGACGTTAAAGTTGGCGACACCGTTATTTTCAACGACGGTTACGGCGTAAAAACAGAAAAGCTGGATGGTGAAGAAGTACTTATCCTAAGCGAAAGCGACATTCTAGCGATTGTTGAGTAATTACAACTAACGTTAAAACGAATTTTAGAGGAATTTAATCATGGCAGCTAAAGAAGTACGTTTTGGTGATGACGCTCGCAGTAAAATGCTTAAAGGCGTAAATATTCTAGCGAACGCAGTAAAAGTAACACTAGGTCCAAAAGGCCGTAACGTTGTTCTAGACAAGTCATTTGGTGCTCCAACCATCACTAAAGATGGTGTATCTGTAGCGAAAGAAATCGAGCTTGAAGACAAGTTCGAGAATATGGGCGCGCAGATGGTTAAAGAAGTAGCGTCTAAAGCGAACGACGAAGCGGGTGACGGTACTACTACTGCAACTGTACTAGCACAAGCAATCGTAACTGAAGGTCTTAAGAGTGTTGCAGCGGGTATGAACCCAATGGATCTTAAGCGCGGTATCGACAAAGCAGTTATTGCAGCCGTTGAAGAGCTAAAAGCCCTTTCTACTGACTGTGCAGACAGCAAGTCTATCGCTCAAGTAGGTACTATCTCTGCAAACTCTGATTCAGAAGTGGGCGACATCATTGCACAAGCAATGGAAAAAGTAGGTAAAGAAGGTGTTATCACCGTAGAAGAAGGTCAGGCACTTCAAAACGAACTAGACGTTGTTGAAGGTATGCAGTTCGACCGTGGTTACCTATCGCCATACTTCATCAACAACCAAGAAAACGGCACAGTTGAACTAGACAACCCGTTCATCCTATTGGTTGACAAGAAAATCTCTAACATCCGCGAGCTACTTCCTACCCTTGAAGGCGTAGCGAAAGCTGGTAAGCCGCTAATGATCATCGCTGAAGATGTTGAAGGCGAAGCGCTAGCTACACTAGTAGTAAATAACATGCGCGGTATTGTTAAAACGGCAGCGGTTAAAGCCCCTGGTTTTGGTGACCGTCGAAAAGCAATGCTTCAAGACATCGCTATCCTAACTGGCGGTACAGTAATTTCTGAAGAGATTGGTCTAGACCTTGAAAAAGTTCAGCTTGAAGACCTAGGTACTGCTAAGCGCGTAGTTATCAACAAAGACAACACAACTGTTGTTGACGGTAACGGCGACCAAGAAGCGATTGAAGGCCGTTGTGCTCAAATCAAAGGTCAAATTGAAGAGTCTACGTCAGACTACGACAAAGAGAAGCTTCAAGAGCGTCTAGCTAAGCTTTCAGGTGGCGTTGCAGTAATTAAAGTTGGTGCAGCTACTGAAGTTGAAATGAAAGAGAAGAAAGACCGCGTAGAAGATGCACTACACGCAACTCGTGCAGCGGTTGAAGAAGGTGTGGTACCTGGTGGTGGTGTAGCACTAGTTCGCGCAGCAGCTAAACTTGCTGACCTAACTGGTGACAACGAAGACCAAACAGTAGGTATCAAGCTTGCACTACGTGCAATGGAAGCGCCTCTACGTCAAATCTCTATCAACTCAGGTGCAGAAGCATCTGTAGTAGTTAACGAAGTGAAGAACGGCGAAGGTAACTACGGTTACAACGCAGGTAACGACACTTACGGCGACATGCTAGAGATGGGTATCCTTGACCCAACAAAAGTAACGCGCTCTGCACTTCAGTTCGCATCATCAATTGCTTCACTAATGATCACAACTGAAGCAATGGTAGCTGAACTACCTAAAGAAGATGGCCCAGCAATGCCTGATATGGGCGGCATGGGCGGAATGGGCGGCATGATGTAATCATCCCAAGCTTAACGTTTAAAAGAAAAGCGCAGCTCTTAGAGCTGCGCTTTTTTGTATATAGCATCGCAAAACAAAAGTGATTATCGTTGTTATAATGAAAACAAATAGGTCTATCAGTAAATAAGAGCAAATATGGCAACGGCATCCGCACTTCACATTTTGGTAAAAACAGAGAAAGAAGCGCTTTCTATTCTAGAGCAGCTTAAAAAGGGCAAAGATTTTGCAACGTTAGCAAAGCGTTATTCTAACTGTCCTTCGGGCAAGCGTGGCGGCGATCTCGGTGAATTTCGCCGAGGCCAAATGGTAAAAGCCTTCGATGATGTAGTGTTTAAAAAAGAGGTGCTAAAAGTTCATGGGCCGGTGAAAACCCGTTTCGGCTTTCACCTTATTAAAACTCTTTATCGCAGCAAATAAAGCCGAAGTAAGCAACGTGCTTAGTTAAGAAATGCCGTTCAAGGTACGTATTTAAGTTCTAGTCTCAAATACGTAGCGCAATCTAGAACTATTAAACATGCAGGGGTGGTTAGCGCTTTCAAGGAGCTTAAAATAAGTGACTGGGGTTAGGCTAATTACCCGGTTCCCACTTTTCGCCGCATACCGCTTTTTTTGTGAATATGGCGTAAGGACTGTTAGCGTTGTGAAGTTGGCTGCGAAGTGCTGCGCCGTGATCCACAGAGATAAATGGAGTCTCGGACGCTTTTCCTTGTTCATCTAGCATGAAATAGTTACTGGTATAGCTTGTCAACATCATGCGGTTATCGTGACCGAAATCGCTTAAGCGAACTTGAGTTATAGCTTTAAATTTAGCGTTAGGGTTTGACAGACCTACTATTTTCTTAAAAAAGTAGCCTTTATCAGTTTGAAGCTGTGAAAAGCCGTTTAAGGTATTTATTAACGCTTTTACGTCGATGGCTTCGCGCTGTAGCATAAAGTCGTGATGAATAGCATTGCCGTCTTTTCTTAAGCTTTCTTCTGAAGGCATTTTACCCGCGGTGTAGGCTTGTTCAGACTCCAGTGATGAAAGGTATGCTTGTCCTTCTTCCCCATAGTGGAGTAGCGCTTTGGTGTTAACGTTCACGTAGTAATCGCTAATTCCAGCAGGCACCACTTCAAAAAGCATAACATCGGGCGTTACAGCCCCGCGCTCTTCTGGTGTTAGGGGCCCTTTGGCTACGCACTTATCAGAAATGAAATAGTAATATAGGCCCGCTTCAATGGCGAAGGCTGCATTAGAGAGTACTGCGCAGGTGGCCAATAGCATTAGCCGAGAGAAAAGCGGTTTAAATGCTGTTACAGCACTGCCTATTTGCATATCAACGACGCCTTATTGTTTGATGCATTTATGTATAATACCAATCCATGTGGACTAATGGTATCGGCGTCATTGTAAGGGGTAGTGGGTAAAAGCGCGAGCTAAGCTTTGGAACGCGCTTTAAATTTAGTTCGTAGCTCAATTAAGCTAAGTAAGAGCTTACGAGCCAAGTCCGCCGTTAACGTGGGCGAAGGACAATGGTGTCGCTAGCGTAGTCGGTAGATATCTGTAAATTGTCGGCAAGGGCTGCAATAAGCGCGTCTACATCATTGGTATTGAATAGCCCCGCCACTTGCATATTGGCAAGGGCAGCATCGCCTAATACAACGGTTTTATCGGTATATCGGCTAACTTCTTCAATTACGTCAATTAAAGGCTCGCCGCGAAACACAATTTTGCCTTCCCGCCAGCTTAAATCATTCGCGATATCTTCATCTGACACTGTCTCGATGGTGCTGTTAGGCAAAGATAAAAGCGACTTTTCACCTTGAACTAACGTCAGTGGCTGAGCCTGCGGTTTAATAATTGGATCAATAATGCTTTCGCCATTCGCTTTGTGAAGTGTATAGCTAGCGACTTCTACTACGCCTTCGGTAACTACCAGTTCAAGGTCGCCGCGATGATATTGCACATTAAATGCAGTACCAACTGCCTGTATAGCTTTACCTGCTGCAAGTACATTGAGCGGGCGGGATTTGTCTTTCGCTACTTCGATATGAAGTTCGCCCTTCACGAGCTGAATAATCCGGGACGTATCCGTAAAGGCAATGTTCACTTGAGAATTCGTATTGAGCCAAAGTGTACTGCCATCCTCTAGAGCAATATTCTTGTGCTCTCCCGCTTTGGTCGAGGCTTGTAACGAGTAGTTAGCGGCTTGTGCAGCAGGTGCTGTTTGATGAGAAGGGGAGAATAAATTTATTCCCTGAAAGCTCAAGAATCCCACTACTAGAAACGAAGCAGCGATAGCTAATGGACCCTTCCATGACATTGTGTTGTCTGCCTTTTGCTTTACGTTAAGCTCAGGAGTATGAGGCACGATATCAGACAACTCGCTAAGCACAGACATTTTGTCCCACAAGGCAACCATTTCCAAGAAGGTGTCGCGATGCAAAGGCGTAGCAAGCCATGTTTTTAGTGCACGAGTTTCGCTGTCATCAAGCCCATTGTCTAACTTCACAAGCCATTCGCTGGCGGCATCAAGTGTACGTTCATCGCTGTTAAAGTGAACTACGTTACTGTTGCTATCCGATTTTTTGAAATTTGTATCGTTCGTTGAACTATTCATGGGCGTCTCTCTTAATTTCCGCCGCGGTTTGTTGCCCACCACTTTGATAAACATTCGTCCGTGTCTGCGACGTCGTTTGTCGTCGCATAAACAAAGTGCATCGTTTTATACCTTCAGCAATATGCTTTTCCACGGTTTTTTCGCTTATCTCTAATTCTTGGGCAATCTCTTTAAGAGAGTAGCCATACACTTTCTTTAACACAAATGCGCGCCTGCACTGTTTGGGAAGGGCGCGCACTGCGTCGCAAAACAACTTAAACTCTTGCTGGGTAGCGTTGTTGTGAAATATCTCGTCTTCAACACCGCTAATTGCGCTTTCCAGCGCTGCCGCAACTTCTACGCTGTCGTCTACCATGCGTGTTTCTGCACGTTTTAAATGGTCGTAAGCTAAGTTTTTTGCGGTTCTAAATAAAAACGACTTGGGCTCTTTAATATGTTCAGTCGTTTTCGCCTGACACAAGCGCACATATGTATCCTGCAGTATGTCATCGACTTCTTTAGGCGGCACTAGACGCGATAGCATTTTGGCCATCGAGCCGCGCGCCGACATATAGGCATTATGTATGGCTGTTTCTATGGGCATATTTTTATTTTTTTTCGTTGTTACTTGTTAAGACGACAGCCACACTATTTTCCCCCAGTATTTTAATCGTTATCGCTAAAAAATAAATTTGTTAATAGGTTGTATATAATGCGTCGCTGGTTTACAACAACAGCATTCAAAAGAGAGTAGAATGACGCAGGCGCGTCAAAACTCCCCCAAAATCATAACAACAGTAGCGTAAGTACAAATATGCCTGCGGCTAATAACCCAAACAACTCATTAATCATGCTACCTTTTAAGCCCAAGGCTTTAACGGTGGCGCTTTGTATGGTGTCGTTGGGTACAAGCTATTCAAGTAGTGCGCAGTCAGTAGTGCCCCATCAACAAGATGAGGTGATTGCTCAGGACGCGTCACCGCTACCGGCCATAGATTTTACTATCCCTGCTCAAAGCGCAGACGGCGCGATTATCGCCTTTGCCAATCAAGCGAACCTAACCGTTATATTCCCTTTCAATAAAGTAAGGCATATTTCTGCTAATGAAGTAAGTGGTAACTATACGCCCAAAGCTGCTATTGAAAAGCTTTTGTTGGGAACAGGCCTTGGTGCTGAAATCATAGATAGTACCCGCATTAAAATAGTGTCTACTGGTGATAGGGATAAGAATAGTCACTTACTCGGTCGCCTTTTAAGCGTCATTACTGCACAAGACGATAGCTTGGTAACAGTCCCTGATGCACAAGGCAGTTACGATATCGAATACATAGAAGTGAGGGGGTTGCGCGCACGGGTCGCGCAATCGGTTGGCATTAAACGCAATGCAAACGTTATTATTGACACCATTCAGTCGGTAGATATGGGCAAGTTTCCCGATCAAAACTTGGCTGAGGCGCTGCAGCGAGTTACCGGGGTGTCTATTGACCGCGCAGAAGGAGAAGGGCAGCTCGTTACAGTAAGAGGCTTTGGGCCTGAATTTAACCGGGTTCTGCTAAACGGTAGGCCCATGGCAACCGATAAACTTGGGCGTGAGTTCAGCTTTGACACACTAGCCTCTGAAATCGTCAGTAGTGTAACCGTACACAAGCAAAGCCAAGCGACTATGCAATCGGGCGGCATTGGCGCAACGATTGATGTTCAAACGGCAAAACCCCTGTCGTTTAAAGGGATGCGGGCAGCAGGTAGCGTCAAAATGCAGTACGATACCAATTCGCAACAATATGCGCCTTCTACTTCTGCTATGTTTAGCAACACTTATTTAGACAATTCATTTGGCGTATTAGCCTCATTTACCCAACACAAACGGCAGGCTAGGCTAGAGGAAGCCCAGATCGATGGCTGGTTGGTAAATACTAACGTACCCGAAAATCAGCTATCTAACGAAGCATCTACGCTGTATGTGCCTAGAAATTACGATCAAAGAGTGCGCTTCGACGATAGAACTCGAACGGGCGCTGCACTCGTTCTACAATATCGGCCTACCAACAAGCTAGAGCTTACCGCCGATTATTTGGGGTCGACATTTGATGTAGAGACCTCGGCAACCTCGATGGGGCATTGGTTTACTTCAAGTAACTTAGAAGATGTTGTGGTTGATGAAAACGGCACGGCGGTGGCTTTCTCACAAAACAGTGGCCATGCCACCGACTTTCACGCCCGTACATTTAACCGTTCATCGACCTTAAAAAGCTTCGGTTTTGCAGCAAACTATATCGCAAGCGATAGAGTAATTGTCGATGCTGATTTGTCTTACTCAATGGCCAATGTCGATGACAATAACGGAGAGGGCAATTCACTCTCGCTTATCGGTTATCTCAATCGTTCTTCCTTCGACCATACTCAGCAAAATATTCTGCCCGCTATATCGGGCTTTGAACAAGTCAACCCGCGTCAGGTCAATGCCCTTGGGGAGGCTGTGGGTGTGTCCCACTATTTAGACCCAGCCAACGGCCGTTCCCACGTTATGCTGCGCCGAGGATGGAGTATTGATGATGATATAGGCCAAGCAAAAATCAACGTAAGTGTGCTTGGTGATGAGAACTGGTTCAGTAAAATTGACGTTGGCGCTGCGTTAACTCAGCGAGAAAAAGCCAATGAAAGAAGAGATAACGAAGCGGATGCGAGGCACTGCAGTTTTTGTGGCTACTTCGATTCACCAGATATTCCAGATAGCTTTCAAACCCTATTTGATGCAGGCGACGACTTTCTCGGGTCGGTAAGTGGGCATGAAAATATTCCTCATCAGTGGCTGCGGCACGATGGCGATACGCTGTTTCATTACCTGGAGAACGCTGGGAATGTCAGTTTAGCCGCTGAAACACGAGGCAGTTCTTTCGCGGTTAAAGAAACGGTGTATGCGGGGTATATTCAAGCCGCCATTGAAAAGGATTATGCGCCTTGGTTTATTGATGTGCATGCAGGGCTTCGCACTGAATATACCGACGTCGCGGTTAGTGGTGTTGACGAGCAGCTATCTGCGTTGGTTATTTTAGATCAAACCGAGCTGGGGCAAGAGTTTGGTGCGTCAGTAAGTATTGATGAAACATCAAGTTATACCAACTTTTTGCCGAGTGTGAGCGTTAAGGCCAGTTGGTTAGATAGCTGGGTATTTCGCGGAGCATATAATCACAGTCTTACTCGCCCAACGTTAGAGCAAATGGCGCCAGGTGTTACCTATACCACTACGCGACAAGGGGGAGACTTGCGAGCTCGTATAGGCAATGCACAGCTATTGCCCTTTGAAGCAAAAAACATTGATGTGGCCATTGAGCACTACTACCAGGAAAATAGCTATCTATCGGCGGGGTATTTTAGGAAAACGGTAGATAATTTTATTGTTAATGAGAGCAGTACACAAACCTTTAATAACGTGACCGACCCTAGTACAGGCGCAGATCCAAACGCGGCTGACGATGCTGATGCGTTAGCGCAATTTTCCGTAATATCTCCTCGCAACGGCGAATCGGCAACGGTTGAAGGCGTCGAGATTGCAATGCAGCATTTGTTTGGCGAGTCAGGGTGGGGAATACAGGCCAATGCGAGCTTTGTAGACAGTAACGCAGAGTTAGATACCGCCAACATTCGTTCAACCTTTGCGCTTACTGGGCTATCTGGCGCGAAAAATATGGTGCTGTTTTACGAGAAGGACGCCCTGCAGTGGCGTGTGGCCTGGAATCAGCGAGAGGGATTTTTACAGTCACTTAATCAAACGCAGAGCACCGAGCCCACCTTTGTGAGTCCTTACGAGCAATGGGATATGAGCATTTCATACCAGTTCAGCCCGAAGGTCGCGGTATTTTTTGAAGGCATAAATATTACCAACGAAACCGTGCATAAACGTGGCAGATTCAGTAACCACCTTTTACTAGTGCAAGATGCTGGAGCCCGCTATGCGTTAGGCGTTAACATTACTTACTGAGTGTATCTTGCATGCGACGCTAACAGCGCTTGGCGTCTTAGCTTTTCGGTGAAGCCTTTTCTAACGCTTCTATTTCTTTCCACAGTTGCTCAGATTGGGCAGTAAGCAAAGAATAGGTTTTTATGTCACCGTTTCGCTGGGCATGCATGGCTTTCTCAAGCAAGGCGTCATACTGCTTGCGCATCTTCTTTGATGGGTTGCTTTTAAATAGTCCAAACATCTTCATAATCCTAGAAAAAAGTGCTGAAACGCGCCCTAAAAGAAAGGGGGCTAAGTAGGCGCGCTTAAAACGATTGTTAGCGACTTAACGTTGAGACAGCTGCTTTCGATCACCTTTTTTCGTGAACAAACCTTCATGTTTAACAGGTTCAAACAGACAAAGGTTGATGCGAATGCTGCTACTAATAAGGCTTCAGTAGCAGCCTTTGGCCTTAAATAAGTGAAGCTACGGGTTAAAAAATAACACTGGCATTTGCGGTTAATCTGCTTTTTTTTACATCAACAGCGCCCGAAATATCGTTGGGTAAACACCCACTATGTAGCAGGTTGGCGGGGTACAATACGGCGCGATTGTATTTAGGCGCAATGCGGCCAATTTGAGTAAACATGGCGGAATCACCATTGATATAGGCTTTAGGCGGCAGTCCGACGGTGGTGGCCTGGCGTTTTAAGGTTTTGAAATAACCTTCGTACTGGGCTGCATCAACGCGTTCTAAGCCGGTTTCAATATGCCGGTAAAATGCGGTGCCGCCCAAGGGGTCGTTGAAAAGATAGTGCACCAATGCCCACTCGTTATCCTTTTGCGTATCAATGTGCGGAATACATTGAATGGGCGATAGACTTTTTGGGTCTTGATTAGCAATAGATAGTTGTACTAACGCTATCTGTGGCGGCTTTTCTACCCCAACATCCTGCATATCATTATGCGAAACAAGCTGGCTGAAAAGTGCGGGTAACGAGGTGTTTAGGTGTGCTTCATACCCCACAGGTGCGTGACTTCTCACGCCAGGGTAAAAATCGCCTTCTCGTTTTATGAATTGATGATGACTGGCTATGGTCTCAACCAAGCCATGCGGGTCTGGGATAAAATCATCAATTACAACAACGGGGGTGGCGCTCTCGCCAACCCTTATTAATTCGTAGTTTGAAACCATGCGTCTGCGTTTTTATTCGCCTTGTTCTTTTTGTCGATAAGGGCATAGATTTGTGCGTTCGACGCTACCATCGTGTAAATGCTTTGCAGCATGTGTCGTGCATGTAAATCGGCAATCGCGTCAGCGCTTAACGCGGCTAGCTTATCTTCGTCAATGGTATATAACCCTGTTATAGACGTTTTACTTTCGTTTTCAAAGGTAATATCCAGGGTAAGCGGTGTAATAAGATTATGCTGTTGTAGTGCAGCAATAAAGTGTTGGTTTTGCGTTTCACCGTCAAGAAGCTGGGCGAGTACTTGCTGCTTCTCTAACAAATAATTGCTGGGCTCTCCTGTGTTATCAAAAAGCGGCGTTCCCTTTTCTTCGCTTACGGAAGCGTTATCCATATCAATGCACAGCACCCGGTCACTGCTGTCAGCGCCTTGTGCTTCTGTTCCTACATAAAAAGGCAAGCGTTCAAACTGCGCGGGAATATAAACTGCATCCCATTCACCTTGCTGCCAAAAGAGGTTTTCGTTTTCTTCAAAACCTAGCAAGGCAGATAAGCCAAATTGTCCAGAATCATTGAATTTGGTAATGACTACGGGGTAGTGCACGATAAGTTTGCTAAGCTCTGACACCACTACCGGCACAAGGTGCTGATTGGCCCCTAGGGATAATGCGTCGTCGGTCACTTTAAGGCCTGAATGCAGCTTGTTATTAATGGCAACCATGTTTGTCATACGCCAGTCCTTTTTATTGTTTTACTGTTAAACGGCCTGCAGGCCGAATTGGTGAATTTTATTGATAAGCTCGCGATGCTTAGGCAGTTTCTCCACCGCCATGCTGCGCGCTTTCCTGTTCTGCATCAACTGCTGTTTGGCAAAGTCGGCATTTACCCACTGCTGATGCGTACCTAGCTGAGAGGTAAAGCCCATACCGTACAGCACATACTGATAGCTTGCCGCAGGAAATACCTCATTATTGCTGGTGAAGTCTTTGTCACTAGGCGGGTGGTATTGCCACAACGCAAGTAATTCTTTTAATGAGTCAGGAATGGTGTGGCTATCGCGATTGTCTCGCCAAAATGGGCTGTCTTCTCGCTTACTCAGCATGTAATGCAGCTTTAAGAAGTCGATAATTCGCTGCCAACGATAAGAAAACGTGTCGTTGAAGCGCTTCGCCACAATATCCATCACAGCTCGGTTTGCTGGCAATTGCTCGGCAATCATTGAGGCCGATAATTCAACCAGTACAAGGGCCGAGGCTTCCAAAGGCTCCAGAAAACCCGCCGCTAAACCAACCGCCACGCAGTTGTTCTGCCAAAAGCGCTGTCTGTGTCCGCTTTGAATGGTGATATCTTTTACGTTTATATCGTCTATACCATTTAAAGAACTGGTTTGGCGAACGTATGTGTCTAGGCGAGCATAGGCGTCATCTTTACTTTGGTGCCTGCTGGAATAGACGTGGCCTACGCCACGGCGCGACTGCAAACCAATATCCCAAATCCAACCGGCGTCTTGTGCGGTGGAAATAGTGTGTGAGGCGATAGGGCTTTGTGGCGTGTCGTAAGGTACGTGTACTGCCAACGCGCGGTCGATAAAAAGCACATCGTCGCAGGGAATAAACGGTACCTTGTAGTGTTCGCCAAGCAGCATAGACTTGAAGCCGGTACAGTCAACAAAAAGGTCGCCTTCTACTGTCACACCTTGCTCGGTATGAAGGGCTTTAATATCGCCGCTATCAAAGCTTTCGACGTGGTTAACATCGGCCAGCACATGTTGTACGCCTAATTTTTCAGTGCAATGCTTGGTTAAAAAGGCGGTAAATTTTCCTGCGTCTAGGTGATAAGCATAGTTTGCGGTGCCTGCAAACTCTGCGTGGCGTATGCTTTTAGGTGCACAGCCTGCTTCGCATATTGCTTCTTGTACACACACAGCATGGGAAAAAGATTCGTTTAATTCTGGTGCTACCGTCTGCCAGTAAGGGCCTAAATTTGTTTGCGAAAACCCTTGCGGCAGCATAAGAGGGTGGTAGTAAAAATCGCTCTCTTCACCAGTGGTCCATTTAGCGAACTTTGCGCCTTGCTTGAATGTGGCGTCACACTCTTTGATGAATGTAGTTTCGCTAATACCGAATGCAATTAACGTAGAGCGCATGGTAGGCCAGGTGCCTTCACCCACGCCAATAATAGGCACATTGGGGCTTTCTACTAAGGTTACTTTAATGTCTTTGCGGGTAGCGCACTGATGCTGCGCTGCAATACGACCAGCCGTAAGCCACCCTGCGCTGCCGCCACCGACTACTACAATGTGCGTTATGGGAGTTGCTGTTGTCATACTGTGTTCCTGAATAAAAACTGTGGCTACCAAAGGGTAGCCACGAATGTGGGGCCAACAAATGCCGGCCCCAATTACGCGAAACTAAAAGTTTCCGCGCACACCGAAGGCCCAACGTCTGCCGCTGTCTTCAACCAACAGCAAGTGATTAGAGAAGCGACCGCGTTTATGTACAAACTCTTCTGTAAGGTTAATACCTTCAAAGAAGATTTCTACATTGTCTGTCACGCTGTAGCTACCGCTAATGTCAAGCTGTTGATAAGACTCAACAATGGTTGGGCCGTCACCCTGCCCTTGTGTCAACGACTGAACAAACTCGTCACGCCAGTTATAGGCAAGGCGAATTTGATAGTCGTCAGTTTCATAAAATGCCACCAAGTTGTAAGAATCACTTAACCCGGTTAGCGCAAATACTTGATTAATATCGAACGGGTCTAGCTCGGCATCACTGTCAACAATGGTACCGTTGGCCAGTACACCAAAACCGTTATCAAAGGTGTGTTGAAGCGCAAGTTCGAAGCCATCTACCGTTGCGTCTTCACCGTTATTGGGTAGCGTATTGGTAAACACCGCCACGGCGTCGCCCGCATCTGGCGCACTGGCGTTAGCTCCTGTAGATGGGTCTGTTAGCAGGCTGCCGTCAGCAAGCTCGAAAGTTTTGTCTTCTTGGCTATTAACAATAAAGTTTGATACAAGCTTTCTGAAGTATCCAATTGAAGCGTAACTTGCTTCGTCGTAGTAATACTCAAGCGACAAGTCTAAGTTATCTGACTTAAACGGCTCTAGCGCAGGATTACCACTGGTAGAGGTTAAGTCACCACCTTGACGGGTAGTCGTAATTACCGTTACCGGCGACATGCTGTTTAGCGTGGGGCGGGTAATGGTTGAACTTGCCGCAAAGCGCGCAATTAGGTCGTCGGTAATTTCCAAGCGTACGCTGAAGTTAGGCAACAAAACGTCGTAATCAGACTCAGTGGCAATACTTTGCGCATCACCAAAGCCCGCGAGCATTTCGGTTTGATCCAGAATGGTTAAGCCCGTTATTGGCGCTTGCGTTCCGTTAACCGTGACGTCGGTTGATTCATAGCGCACGCCTGCAGTTGCGCTTAAGAACATGTCGGCTACTTCGCCTTCAAAATCGAACTCTATGTAGGTAGAGAGAATGTCTTCTTCAACTTCAAAGCTATTGTTACGGCGTACTGCATCAAAGCTAATAGATTCGCCGTTTACGCTTTGATAGTAAGATTCTAAAAACGCAAAGTTGGCTTCGCCATCATGGGCAAGCCAAGAGGTTGGCATACGGCCGCTTCCGCTTACGTCAGAAAGGAAATCGCTACCCGCGTCAAAAACGTATTGGCTACCTGCTGGTATTTCCGGTAAATCTGGATAACCACAGTAAGTACAGTGTATGCCTACACCTTCATTGTCCCAACGGGTAAGTGATTTGGTTTCGGTGCTGTATTGTGCACCAAAGCGAATTTCGGTTAAGCCGCTGCCGTCGGTTACGTACTCACCGTCAAATCGCAGTTGGCTCACTTCGTCTTCTACTGCCCATCCGCGGCGCAGCATAACGTGGGCGCGGCTGTTAGCTTCATCAAGGTGATTACTGACACCATCAGGCGTAAGTGCTGGATTGTAAATAGGGAAGCCGTCAGGACCTGTAACAATCGCGCCATCTAGCTCTTGTTGGCCGCTATAAATATTGCCATTAGGCGAGGCGAACATGCTTGCAACAGGCAGGATATTGTCGTCTACTTGGAAACGTACGCGGTTGGCATAGCCAATAAGTGATAGCTGATCGCCGCCGCCGTTGTTGGCTTCGCGCTCGGCTTCTGAATGACTTAAATCGAATGATAGGTTTAAGTTATCTGAGTACTGATAATCAAAGTTCAGACCTATGGCATAAGTATCAGTTAGACGATCGAACGTTTTGGCGTGCATATCTGTCGCCAAACCCACCTCTTGGTACAAGTCGACAATAGTACCGTTTGCATCCACTGTTGGGCTGCGGCGATTGCCGTTTTCATCGAACAAGCTTCCATCATCACCCACACCTTGAAGATTTGGTGCAGTAAACCAGTGGCCGTACGACGTCGCTTCAGATTCTACGTCAAAATCTGAGTACAGTGCGTCTGCAGTTACAACCAGTTGGTCGTTAGGCGCATATTGGAATACAAGGTTAGCGTTTGTGCGGGTACGTTCTTCAAACGTCACTTTGTGATCGTAGTTGCGCGGTGAAAATACATTGCCTGTCCAGGCTTCGCCTGACTGAGTAACGGGGTTTGGCACCCCAACGTTTTCTAACCAGCCGTCCATTTGCGCCTGATTTAAGCGAGTTTCACGCTCTTGGTGTGAGACGGCAAGCAATACACCGAAGGTATCGTCGTTAAAAGTATTGCTGATAAGGCCAGAGAATTGGGGCGTGGTTTCTTCGCTATTTTCGTCGTACACGCCTTTTACCGAACCCGCCATTTTAAAACCGTTTAACGCAAATGGGCGTGCGGTATTTATGTTAATCGTTGAGCCCACACCACCAGACTGCATAGTCGCTGTTGACGTTTTATGTACATCTAGGCTGCTTACTAACTCAGAAGCTATCGTGTCGAAGCTAAAAGCGCGCGAGTCGTTTTCTGACGCCATTTGACGGCCATTCACCAATACCGTATTAAATTGGGGGCCAAAGCCACGCACGGTAATAAGCTGACCTTCACCGCCAGAGCGGTCGATAGAGACGCCGGTAATACGCTGTAGTGATTCAGCTAAGTTGGTATCAGGGAAGTCACCGATATCTTCGGCACTTATGGCATCAACTACGCCGGCGGAGCTGCGTTTAACATCCATTGATTTTGCAACCGATGAACGGATACCACTTACCTCAATCACTTCTACGTCATTATTGGGTTGCGCGTCTTGGGCAAATGCACTATTGGCAGAAATAGCCGACGCTAAAACTGCTGCCACTGAGCATGCAAGCTTGGTTTTCCTATACATGATGGTGTGTGTCCTAATGGTTAATTTTAATGTGCTTTGTGGTGTGCACCCCACAACGCTTTATTTCGCAGCATGTCGCTGTTAATTCATCAAGACGACGCAATATGTAAAATCCCCCAAATTTATTTAACATTTTTTTAAATTGTTAAGTTAAAGGTGCTCTCGTGACGTTGTTTGTTAACCGGAGACAGACACTTCTCACCTTTACGTTTGTTTGAATTTTGTACAAATAAACTCATATTCATAAGGTTAATGTATAATAATCTGCTCCATTTATTTTATGTATGCCATTTCTATATAAATATTAGTTATGACTCGTAAGCAAAAGATACTAGTGGTGTATGTGCTTATAGCGTAGCTTTGCCTTACTCTCGCTTGAAAAATAAGCGAAACAAGCGGTGTTATTTAAGGTGAAATAAAAGCAAACATTGCGTGATTTGCTTTTAATTTCGTGAGGGAATGCTAGGCATAAGTGAATAAAATGACTTGGTCGTGTTTAAAGAGTGTCATTCTCAGATAGCCGGAATGTGAGGAGAAGCGTGTGAAAATCATAATTTTAAATGAGTCAAAAGCGCCAGATCCGCTAAATAATGTGGAGAAGCGATGCGCAGCTACACCAAGCAGCGCACAACGCCTGGTGAAAAAGGGAGCAACGCTACTGCTTGAAGCAGGAGCGGGGTTGCACGCAGGTTATTCAGATAAAGAATACGAAGAAGCTGGTGCAACTATTATTGATAACGTGAATGTGGCGTTATCAACCGTAGATATGCTGGTCGCTGTGAATAAACCCTCTGATGCGCAGTTAGCGTTGATGAAAAAAGGGGCCGTCGTGGTAGGCCATCTTGACCCTTTCTTTCAGCAACCGCTGATAGAGTCTATTGCAGAGAAGGGATTAACCGCTATTTCTGTAGAGATGATCCCCCGTTCTTCACGTGCTCAGAAAATGGATGCACTAAGTTCTCAAGCAAGCCTTGCTGGTTACGTGATGGTAATGCAGGCAGCGAATAAGCTGCCATCAATATTACCTATGATGATGACGCCCTCTGGAACAATAAAACCAGCGAAGGTATTTATCATTGGCGCAGGCGTAGCGGGTCTACAAGCTATTGCAACCGCGAAGCGCTTAGGGGCAAACGTGCTTGCTTACGACACCCGAGCGGTTGTTGCCGAGCAGGTAGAGTCGCTGGGTGGGAAATTTTTAAAAATTGATATTGGCGAAACCGGTCAAACCAAAGACGGTTACGCGAAAGAACTGACTGACGAACAAAAAGCGAAGCAGCAAGAAGCACAGCGCGACGCTATTGCCGATTCAGACATTGTTATTACTACGGCACAGTTATTTGGTCGCAAACCACCGGTGCTTATTTCGAAAGACACGCTCGCACTCATGAAGCCTGGCAGTGTGGTGGTTGATATGGCGGCGACGTCAGGTGGAAACGTAGAAGGCTCTGTGGCAGGCGAAACCGTTGAAATTAATGGTGTGACCATTATTGGTAACGGCAACTGGAGTCAGTTTGTTGCCAGAGCTGCAACCGATATGTATGCCAACAATATTTATAACTTGATTGACGAATTCTTTGACGATGAAACCAAAACCTTTGGTTTGAATTTAGAAGACGACATTCTCGCAGGTTGTGTGATAACTCACGACGGCAATATTATCAACGATATGCTCAACAACGCATACAAAGGAGCCTAATCATGGAAATCATTTACCTACTTTTCATTGTGCTTTTGGCAGCGTTTTTGGGTTTTGAGTTAATTCGAAAAGTGCCTGCAACGCTGCACACGCCCTTGATGTCGGGCTCTAATGCCATTTCTGGTATCACGCTGGTTGGCGCATTAGCCGCGTCGGGTAGCGATAACAACCTGCTCACTACGATACTGGGTACGGCAGCTGTGGCGCTGGCGAGCATAAACGTGGTGGGTGGCTATCTTGTGACCGACCGCATGCTTGGCATGTTTAAGAAAAAACAAAAATAAGGAGTACGCAAGTGAATGATATCGTAACCGTAATAAATCTTGCGTATGTCGTGGCAGCGGCACTATTCATACTGGGCCTTAAATTACTTAGCCATCCTGATACGGCGAAAAAAGGTAATTTTATATCGGCTATTGGTATGCTGGTTGCTGTAGTTGTTACCCTTCTCGACCAGCAAATCATCAGTTATCACTTTATCCTTTTAGGCTTTGTTATTGGTGGTGCATTTGGTGCGTGGAAAGCCAAGACCGTTGAAATGACGGCGATGCCTGAAATGGTCTCGCTATTTAACGGCTTTGGCGGCGCAGCGTCATTGCTTTTGGGTTGGGCTACGTTAGCAGGCATGAGTCTGATCACCCTTAAAACCGAAAGCGCGTTTACCTTTATCACCCTGTTTTTCACTATTTTAGTGGGGGGCGTTACCTTCTCTGGCTCGGTTGTGGCGTGGGGTAAACTGTCGGGCAAAATGAGCTCAAAAGCGGTGATTTTCACCGGGCTTCGCGAACTTAGTGTTTTGCACTTAATCGGTATGGTGGTTATAGGTTACTTCTTTACTACCGACCCAAGTAACCCCGTATGGATTTACTGTGCGATTGCGTTGTCTTTAAGCTTCGGCTTGTGGGCTACTATCTCCATTGGCGGGGCAGACATGCCGGTGGTTATTGCGCTGCTAAATAGCTATTCAGGTGTGGCGGCGTGTGCAGCGGGTCTTGCTACAGGCAATACCATACTTATCGTTACGGGCTTATTAGTAGGGGCTTCAGGGCTCATTCTTACCAACATTATGTGTAAAGCGATGAACCGCTCCTTGATGAATGTGCTTCTGTCTGGCTTTGCTAAGCCAGTGGAGGCGGGTGAAAAGATTGAAGGTGAAATTAAGGTACTGTCTGCACAAGATGCCTTCTACGTATTGGAAGCAGCGCAAGCGGTGCTGGTTGTACCGGGTTACGGTATGGCGGTTGCGCAAGCGCAGCATGCTGTGCGCGAACTTCAATCGTTGCTAGAAGAAAACGGCTGTACGGTTGATTACGCTATTCACGCGGTAGCAGGGCGTATGCCTGGGCACATGAACGTGTTGCTTGCCGAAGCCGACGTTCCTTACGATCAGCTATACGAAATGGACGATGTTAACCCACGCATGGAAAACTACGATGTGGTCATTGTTATTGGCGCTAACGACGTTGTTAACCCAGCCGCGAAGGAAATGAAAGGCAGCCCCATCTATGGAATGCCGGTCATTGAGGCATACCGTGCTAAGACCGTCTTTGTATTAAAACGCTCTGCGAATGCTGGATTTGCTGGTGTTGATAACCCGCTGTTTTTCAAAGACAACACGCGCATGGTGCTAGGTGACGCGAAAGACACTATTAACAGCATCATTCGCGAGTTTGGAGACGATTAAAACTACGTGCTTCTGACATTATTAATGTGATTTAAAAGGCCTGCTCAAAACCAGGCCTTTTATTTTTAAAGTGTATTAAACTTAACTGTAAAGTATACATCTTTAATTGAGATCCAGACCTTTCATCTCTAGTATGTCGCTAGCGAAGTAGTGAAACACGGCATAGAGACGAAGAGGTTCAGGAAGACATGTCTACGACTCCCTTTCAGATAGAGCAGTTTAGAAACTGTATGTTGGTGGCGCTTCGCGGTAAGTGGACAATGTCTACCAACATCCAATATCTTGCCAAGCTCTCGGAAAGCTTAAAAGCTCGGCAAGGTAGGCCTTTTCACTTATTCGTAGATATGCGCGGCTGGCAAATACCTAAATCAGATAATTTCAACCAAATTAAATCATCCATAACGTTAGATAGGCGAAACCAGTTAAGCGAACTGTGGTTAGAAAATGATGAGACAGACGCCGAACATATTGCTAGAAGGTTTTTTAATTCACCTTCGACTAAACTGGGATTTACACTATTCCGTACTAAGAACGTTTCAGATTTTATAACGCACTGTGAAGATAAAGCGGATGACGTGGTTATGGAGTATGTTCGATCATGGATAGCGCTTTAAAGGCGCTTGTTCGATAAACAAAATTAGTCGCGACAATAGATATTTTACGTCGCAACTACTATCGCGTTCAGTCCTTCGTTGTCTATAATACGCAGCTTATTTTCGCACTTTCTCTGCTAGGTAGTAGCCTAGCCCACTTACAAATAGGTGAATAAATTGTCAGATTGGAGCATCGAAGAAGCGGAGCGCGTCTATGGCGTATCTCAATGGGGTGGTGGCTATTTTCAAATTGGTGAAAACGGCAATGTCCATATAACCCCTGTTCCTGAAGATCCTAGCATTCAAATCGACTTTAATTCGGTGATTGAAGATATCCGCAAAGAAGGCGTTCAATTCCCCGTCGTTGTTCGTTTCCACGATATCCTACGTTCGCAAGTTGCAGGCTTAAATAAAGCATTCAGAAGTTCTATTGAAGAAGCTGAATACCAAGGCCAGTATCAAGGCGTATACCCGGTTAAAGTTAACCAAATGCGCGAAGTCGTTGAAGAAATCGTCGATGCCGGTAAACCTTTTAACTACGGTTTAGAAGCGGGTTCAAAAGCCGAGTTGCTCACTGTGCTTGCTATGAACACTAACGAAGAGTCGCTGACGATATTAAATGGCTATAAAGACGATGAAGTAATGCGTCTTGCCCTATTAGGCAGAAAGCTAGGCCGCCGGGTTGTCGTGGTTGTCGAGAAGTACACCGAGCTTCTTCTGCTGGTAAAAATAGCAAAAGAGCTAGACATCGATCCTATCATTGGTGTGCGCTCGAAAATGACAGTGAAAGGTCGTGGTAAATGGGAAAGTTCTGGTGGCGAACGTGCGAAATTTGGTTTGACTATCACGGAAATTATCAACGCAGCGCGCTACTTAGAAGAGCAAGGCATGGCGCATTGCTTGAAGCTTCTTCACTTCCATATTGGTAGCCAGTTGACTGATATCCGCGCGGTAAAAGAAGCGATCACCGAAGGTGCGCGTATTTATGCCGATCTTCATAAAATGGGCTTCGAGCTCGACTATGTAGACGTAGGTGGTGGCTTGGGCATCGACTACGATGGCAGTAACTCAACCAATGAGTCTTCACGCAACTACAGCATGCAAGAATATGTTGCAGACGTGGTCTACGGCATGAAAGAAATGTGTGATTTAGAAGGTGTGCCACATCCACACCTTGTTAGCGAAAGCGGTCGGGCTATCACTGCACACCATAGCTGTGTTATCACTGAGATTGTGGGTGAGATTAAGTCTAACGCATCGCACATGGACACATCGGCAGCCGAGGGCGAGCACTTCTTCCTGAAAAACATGCGTGAACTTGCAGATACGTTTGATGAACAAACAAATATGCATGAGATTTATAACGACGCGTCTCAGTATAAAGAGCAAGCGCTTGATGCGTTTAAGCTGCGAGTGTTGTCGCTAGAAGAACTCGGAAAAATAGAAACCTTGTACTGGCAAATTATGGGTCGGTTACAGCAGTGGTATCGCAACGCAGAGTATGTACCAGAAGAGTTGCAAGAACTAGACTACAGCCTGTCGTCTCAGTATTTGTGTAATTTCTCTGTCTTTCAGTCGGCAGCGGATACATGGGCCATCGACCAGCTTCTGCCCGTAGTGCCGTTAACGCGCATGAACGAAGAGCCCACGATTAATTGCTCGTTAGTGGATATTACCTGTGACAGTGACGGTAAGATTGACCAGTTTACCATCGGTCGTGAAATTACCGACATACTGCCTATGCACCCGCTCAAGAAAGACGAACCTTACTATGTGGGGCTTTTCTTAACGGGCGCGTATCAAGACGTAATGGGTGATATGCACAACTTATTTGGTCGGTTAAATGAGGTGCATATTTACAGCTATGATGATGACCCTGAAGACTTTTATATTGAAGAAGTGGTGAAGGGCTCATCGGTAGAAGATGTATTGAACATCATGCAGTACAACCCACGCGCAATGGCGTCAGACGTGAAGCGTCTTATCGACAAGCAAGTGTGGGATGGAAAATTGAACCCTCGAGAAGGCGTACGATGGACTGACTTCTACGAAAGTTGTTTAGAAGGTTACACTTACCTTAAACAGTAACAACCGTGGATTGTGCTCTGTTACTGCGTATAGGGTCAACAGGCTTATTGAGCCGATACTGATATTAAATATCTGTATCGGCTTCTTTCAAATAGCGTTTCCACAGTTCGGCAGTCGTTGAATTAATCATATTAGACTCTGCATTCATTAGCATTACGTAACCGACTTTGTGTTCGGGTGAAAATGCTACGTCGGCGCGATAACCTTTCACCCAACCGCCGTGATAATTGAGCTTCACGCCATTTAAGTCATAAACACGCCAGCCTAATCCATAGTGCGCATCATCAATCAAACCGCGCCAGCCTCTTCTGTAAGTTTCCCTTTTTGTCTTTACCCGTTCGGTGGTGACATAGTCGACCATCTCTTCAGAAACAACGGTGGGGAATTCTCCAAGCAACGCCTGTAAATATATCGTCATGTCTGAAATGCTGGCATTCACGCCCGCCGCTGGAGAAAACCGGTAGTAGTTACTCTCCACTTTTCCTTCACGCCATTTGTTTCTTGCGATGGCGATATGAGGATGAGCCCAGGAGTCTGAGGCAAGCAACCCTCCCTTGCCGACGCTAGCAGTTTTCATCCCCAGTGGCGCAAACAAGTTGGCTTGAAGCTGACGAGAATAAGAGGTGTTGTTGTTACTAAAGTAATACTCTAATGCACCAAATAGGGCATTTTGATAGGTGTAGCATTCGCCTGGCTCACATAAGGGTTCAAGCTCACCTAATGACTTGAGAACCCGTTCTAGTGAGTAGTCTGCTTCGATAAGGTTGTCGTAGGCGTTTGGCATGAAGCCACTAGACTGGCCAACAATGTGTTGTAATTGTAGTGCTCCCATACCTTTTCCTTTGAAAGGAATATCAGGTAGCAATGTGGTGATGGGCGTTTCCCAGTTTAGCTGCTTTTTTTCAACAAGCTTTGCGGAAAGTAATGCCGTAAACGTTTTTGATACCGAGGCTAAGCGAAATACGGTGTCTGGCGTAATTTTCTCACCCCCAGCTTTTTGGGTCTTCCCATATACATAAACCCGTGGGGCTTTGCCCTGCTCATAAAAAACAAAAGCATACCCGGGCACATTGTATTTGGCCGCTTCTTTTTGCACATGGCTGGCGTAATCATCCAGCCAGTCAGCGGCTACACTTTGTGAAGCAACCAGCAGCATAACTACTAGCCAGCAATGAGACAGGCGCAACAGCAAGAAGCGCAGAGAGTTCAGCATACAGTCACTCGTTATGCCAGCGGGTTAAAAAGAAATCCACCAGGCGTTCATTATTATTATCGCGTTATTATGCGTTTAGCCGCTCTAATGATCAAATGTCGCTATTCGTGGTCACTAATTAGTTTTTTATTCAGTTCTGATTTTGTCGCACTTAATTTCTTAATTGACGATACACTTATCTGCATTGATTAACCTGTAACAACACATGGCGAGTTTATGGCAGACAGTGCTGCTTCAATAACATCTCTGTTAGATGAAAGTGTTTTCTCAAAAGCCAGACTTAGTCGTGATCCTCGCTTTGATGGCCGCTTTTTCGTTGCGGTAAAAACAACCGGCATTTTTTGCAGGCCTATCTGCCCAGCACGTTTACCCCTTGAAGAGAACGTCACCTACTATCAATATGCCACGCAGGCGAGAAAAGAGGCGGTACGCCATTTTGCAGGTTTATTTTTAGACGGCAATAACCCAAGCCACGAAGCGATACTAGCAATCAAGGGAGTTGGGCATTGGACTCTCGATTATTTAAAGATGCGGGGTGAGCGAAACCCTGATATTTATCTGAATGGTGATTTGATCGTACGTAAAATGGCAGCCCAGTATCCAATTGAACCGGATAAAGCGGCGCCATGGCGCAGTTATTTAACCCTTCAATTGTGGCAACTAAGTAACCAGCAAAAAGAATTATAACCATGATATTTACGAGCTTTGTAAACAGTCCCGAAGGGCCGATTAGAGTAAATGCCAATAACTCGGGAATAACCGGCGTTCAATTTGTAGCGTCACATAAAGACGAAGACGTAGCGTTTGGCACCGAAGAGAATAGTAACGCCATAACGAAAGAAGCGTGCAGGCAACTTAACGCCTATTTTGAAAAAAGATTACGTGAGTTTGACCTACCTCTGGCTCCTGACGGAACCCGTTTTCAGCATTTAGTGTGGAAAGCGTTGCAGTCAGTACTTTATGGGGAAACGGCCAGTTATCTAGATATTGCGAATGCCATAAGCAATCCAAAAGCGGTGCGTGCCGTTGGTATGGCAAATGGTCGCAATCCTATTGCGATTATAGTGCCTTGCCATCGTATAATTGGTAGCAACAAAACCCTAACCGGCTACGCAGGTGGTTTACCGCGTAAGCAATACTTATTGAATTTAGAAGGGGCCCAAGGGGTGCTCTGGCCATAAAAGAATGGTCATAAGAGAATGGCCATACAAGAATGGTCATAAGAGAGTGAGTCATAAAAGAATGGTGACAAGAGAATGGCAATAAGAGACATTATCTCGCTTTTAGTTTTAGCGGGTATTTGGGGCGGCTCATTTATTTTTATGCGGGTGGCTGCCCCAGAATTTGGCATCTATGTGTTGGTGGCAATACGTACCTTGCTAGCAACTGCGGTGTTATTGCCTTTACTGTTGATACGCGGCTCGGTGCGAGAGATTAAGCATCATTGGTTTGCCATAGCGCTAGTAGGAATGGCAAATACCGCCGTTCCCTTTGTGTTATTTAACTATAGTAGTTTGCATTTAGAGGCTGGAGTCAACGCCATTTTAAACGCTACAGCGCCCATGTTCGGCGCGATTGTGGCTTGGCTTTGGCTCGGTGACAAACTGAATAAATCAGCAATAGCTGGCCTTTTTGTGGGTTTTATCGGTGTTACTGTGATTAGCCAGCAAAAGCTAGGCGAGGGAGATGTCAGCTTTTTGCCTATTCTTACGGCACTTCTTGCTACGACGGGATACGGTATTGCGGCCTGTATGATGAAAAAATGGCTGCAAGGGGTAAAGCCCTTGGTGGTGGCGACGGGAAGTCAGGCCATGGCCAGCGTAATGCTCGCGCCCTTTGCTCTTGCTACTTTACCTGAAGCTATGCCAAGCGCTAATGCGTGGCTAAATGCCGTGGCATTGGCCGTAGGTGGAACAGGCATTGCTTATATTTTATATTTTAAGCTCATTGCCGATATCGGCCCAGCCAAGGCCATTACAGTGGCTTACTTAGTACCGCTGTTTGGTATTATCTGGGGCGTACTTTTTTTACAAGAACATCTGTCTTTGCAGACCATTGTGGGCGGTTTAATGATTTTATTCGGTGTAGCGTTAACAACAGGCGTTCTCAAACGAAAACGCCTTAAAGTAAAGCCTGCGTGAATTAGTCGATAAGCTGCATTCTTACTAGATTGCTTCCGTCGCGTTTAGCCTGATACAGCGCGTCTTCAGCGTGAGCCGTGACCTCGTGCATAGCCCGAGGCGATGCAGTAAAGGAAAGCCCAATAGATGCCGTGATCACGAGGTCCGGTAACTCTTGTAATGGTGGTAATGTCGCTATGCCGTGGCGAAGGTTTTGAGCTATATCAAACGCTACATGAGGACCTGTTTGCGGCAGTAAAATAAGAAACTCAGCGCTGCTCCACCTGCCTAAGATATCCTGCTCTCTTAAATGTTCTGCCAAGTAAGAGACTAGCTTATCGAGTATATCATCACCTACGTTGCGTCCATGCGCATCAACGATATCTGAAAATTCATCTACGCTAATCAGCATTACGCTCAATGACTTGTGCTCAGCTAACAAGGTTTTATAGATAAGCTGCAAATTGTCTTTTTCTGGTAGCCGGTTGCTGTGACGAACTACCAGATCTGGCTGCATGTCTTTTCTGAAGTAATAGAGCAAGTTGTAAATCAGCAGGAATAACGAAAACACGACAACTAATAAGGTCACCACGCTGAAAATAAAGGCTTGAGAAATTTCTGCTTGGCGATCTTCAAGCGGGCTCAACAGGAAGACGGTCCAACCAAACTGGTTGAGTTTTACCTCTGCAATGAGGAAGTCTTTTTGGTCGATTGTGACGAGCTTATTGTTTAACGCCTGTTCGTTTTGAACAACAAGTGGAAGGCTCGCATACCATGGTAACTCAGATAAATTGGTAAAGTCTGAATAGGAGGCGATTAGGCTGGGATCGGAGGACAACATAATGTCTCCCTGACCGTCTACAAACAAAAAGTCATAGCCATACTCTTGCTTGTAAGTGTCAAATATCTCGATAAAGCTGCGCAGACTTTTGCCTACACCGAAAAAGCCTAAGAATCGTCCGTCTTCATCGTGAATTTTAATATCGATATAGAAATGGGTGTCTTCCCACTTGCCAATGTCTGCTACCGCATCTGCCGGGTAATCACGATACTTAAAATACCAGCTAACTTCGCCTTCAATGAGATTGATAATGCTGCCGTCAGAATTGTATTGTTTTCTATCGGCTTCCGCAGCGATAAAAAACGATAGGCCAAACTCATTTTCAAGTCGATCCAATGTTTTGAATACCGCGTCTTTATCAATGGTTTCCCCATTCATAAGTTCTACCAACTCGGTAGAGTGACCAAGGGCGTCTGATATGTGCAGAGGTTTCAGCAATTGCTCTACAATTAATGAAATTGCAGGCGACAACGACTGCTGTTGCGCGCGGCTTTGCTCGGCAACAATTTTTGAAATACTGAAATGGACAAGTGTTACGATTGCGATAACCACTACCGCAAATAACACCAAAATACTTCTATGTAATGTACGAAATGTGTTCACAGACTGCGCATGCTCCCTTGCCTGACTGAACCTTACCTAAGACTGCGAGTATACCCGTTGCAATTATGAACTACTAGGTGGCTCACCGTAAGTTTAGACTAAATAACGAAGCGTAAAAGCGCAATGTGAAGTCGTCCGGTCGGACCTCGAAGTGAATCAATCGCTGACATATTGGTGGGCCTTGGTTACACTATGCTCCGATTTTCATTCTCTTTGCGAAATAAAGGAATTATATGGCTTTCTCAGTGGTTGTTTTAGCGGCGGGTAAAGGTACTCGCATGAAGTCTTCGTTACCTAAGGTTTTACACAAGGTAGGCGGCGTACCTATGGTACAGCGCATTATTAATACGGTTAAGTCGCTCGGCGCTGATAGCATTCATTTAGTATACGGTCATGGCGGCGACCAGCTAAAGGCAACGGTCGTTGAGGAGAATCTGAACTGGTGCTTGCAGGCCGAGCAGTTGGGAACAGGCCATGCAGTGCAACAAGCGGCTCCGCATATCAAAGACAATGAAGATGTATTGATTCTTGTAGGAGATGCACCACTTATTCGTGAAGAAACCCTGAGTGCGTTGAAGGCTGCAAAAGAAAACTGCGATTTAGCGTTGCTTACCGTGAACTTGGATGATCCCACAGGTATGGGGCGCATCATTCGTGAAAACGACAATATAACGGCTATCGTAGAACACAAAGACGCGACTGATGAACAGCGTGAAATCAAAGAAATCAACACGGGCATGATGATGATGTCCGGATCAGACCTCAAACGTTGGTTAGGTGAATTAAGTAATGATAATGCGCAAGGCGAGTACTATCTCACCGACGTAATTGCAATGGCAGCATCAGAAGGCAAGCGTATCCAGTCTGCTCAGCCTCAATCTGCAGTTGAAGTGGAAGGTGTGAACAACCGGTTACAGCTGGCAAACCTGGAACGTGCACTTCAACGTCGCCACGCTGACGAATTAATGACTAATGGTGTAACACTATTAGACCCTGCTCGTTTTGACTTGCGCGGACAGTTAGATAACGGCAACGATGTGGTTATAGACGTGAACGTCATCGTTGAAGGTACGGTTACTCTTGGCAATAACGTTATCATTGGCGCTAATTGTATTCTACGCAACTGCACTATTGCCGATAACGCTGTTATAGAACCAAATTCTATAGTCGAAGAAGCGAGTGTTGGAGAGGGTTGTACAGTAGGGCCATACGCCAGACTACGACCAGGCGCCGTTATGCAAAAAAATGCCAAAGTAGGCAACTTTGTTGAAATGAAAAAAGCGGTATTAGGTGAAGGCGCAAAAGCTAATCACCTAACCTATTTGGGCGATGCCGAAGTAGGTGCTAAAGCCAATATCGGTGCAGGCACCATCACCTGTAACTATGATGGCGTGAATAAATCAAAGACAGTGATCGGTGAAAATGCTTTCATCGGTTCGAACTCGTCACTTGTAGCACCTGTAAACATCGGTAAAGGAGCAACAGTGGGGGCGGGTTCAGTGATCACCTCAACGGTAGACGACGACGCTTTGGCTGTTGCACGTGGTAAACAGCGCAATATTCCGAACTGGCCGCGTCCGACGAAAAAATAAAAGCACCCCTCGCTTTCTAATGGGCTTAACAGAAGTACAAAACATTCTGTTAGCCCATTTCCCCAGCATTATTATTTAAAAACAAACTGGTTTAGCCCGCAATCCAGTCAAGAGTATCGTCCCCTCTATTTTTCACAGGCATTCGCAAGTGCGGTGCTGAAAAATAATGAACCTCTGGCCGATGTATCACTCTATCTCTTTTATAGTGTGTATTCACTTACCTTTAAATAGCTATCTAAAAAGGAGCTACAATGATATCTACTTTACTGGTTGGCTTTGGATTTTCTGCAACCACCTTTCATTTACCTTTTCTCAATTATCTACCGCAGTTTTCTGTAGATGTGGTTATTTCGTCAAAACCGGATGCGGTCAAAGCGGTGCTGCCTCACGCAGAAATCTACAGTTCGTTAGAAGAAGCATTAAAAATTCACGATGTTGATTTAGTGATCATTACCACCCCTAATCATCTTCATAGCCAGCAAGCGAGGGTAGCGTTAGAGCACAGTTGTCATGTGTTGGTAGAAAAACCTTTCACATTAAACAGTGAAGAAGCAGAAGCCTTGGTTGACCTCGCTAACGCGCAGAATAAACAGCTGTGTGTGTATCACAACAGGCGCTTCGACGGTGATTTTCTTACTATTAAAAAGCTAATTGATGATGGACGTCTTGGTGAAATTAGACGCCTTGAAAGCCGTTTTGATCGTTTTCGCCCCATTCCACGCAACAGATGGCGTGAAAATGCAGGGCCTGGCAGCGGCATATTCTGGGATTTGGGCCCCCACTTAATCGACCAAGCTTTGCAGCTTTTTGGCGAGCCGAAAGAAGTGTCGGCAAGCATACAGACATTGCGCGAAAATGGGCAATCAGATGATACGTTCGATGTGACGCTTCATTACAGTGACAAGGTTGTGAAGCTAGGCAGCTCAGCCTTCCAAGCGGGGGCAACACTGCGTTACGATTTGCAAGGTACAAAAGGCAGCTTTCGAAAATTCTATTTAGACCCTCAAGAAGATCAGCTGCGAGCAGGTCTGTCTTTTGATGATGAGAATTGGGCCCTAACCAATAACAAGGAAAATGGCGTATTAGCTTTTACCAACGAAAGCGGCGAGCTAGTGGAAGAAACGGTTGCAACGCTAAAAGGCGAATATATCACGTTCTTCAATCGTCTTGCTCATGCTATTGAAGACGGTAAATTCTCGCCAGCAGATGCGAGTACGGTTATACCTGTTATCAAAGTTATCGAGCTAGCTATAACAGCGAGTGCCCAAAAGGTATCGCTGACGTTTAATTAAACAATTACCTTGATCAACATTTCAATTTAACTTACGATGCTTTCACTTTAAAATTTATATCTTTCGTTTTGAAAGTTATGGCTTGAAGGTTGAAAGCGTGTTTGCGGCGGCTTCGGTCGACTTTTCAACGGCTTGTGCTCAATTGGAGCAATGCTTACGGGAAGGTTTAACGAGAAGTCCGCAAGAGCATCGAGGTTGTATTGAAAAGTAGTAAGTCAGTTGAACAGCGCCGCCAGCAGATAGTGGCGTGGGTAAAAGAACATGGCCAATCGCACGTTGAAGATTTGGCCGTGCGTTTTGCTACGTCTGAAGTGACTATCCGAAAAGATCTAGCCGCCCTTTCCCAGCAAGGTTTGCTTATTCGTCAGTTTGGTGGCGCAGTACCCGTACCGGCTATAGCTACAGCCGCACACACTGAATCTTATCAATCCACCACCTTAAATGGTTTCACGAATCAGGCTGCTAGCTCGACAATAAATGCCATAGGTCAACGAGCAGCAAGCTTGGTGAAACCAGGCAGCAAGTTAGTTATAGATTGCGGCTCTACAACCGCATCAGTGTTGCCCCATTTATCACAATTCGATGACTTGGTGGTAATGACCAATACACTATCTACCGCCAATTTTCTTACCCAATGCGAGAATGAACCTACTGTTTTGATGGTGGGGGGAACCTGGGATGCACAGTCTCAGTCCTTTCAAGGCGCCATGGCTGAACAGTTAGTTAGTGCCTATAGTTTTGATATTGCGTTTATTGGCGCTGCGGGCATAGATGTAAACAGAGGCACCACCACCTTTAACGAGCTAATTGGTGTTACTCGCGCGATGGCCGCGGCGGCCAGTAAAGTGGTGGTATTAGCCAGCTCAAAAAAACTCACCCATAAAATGCCTAACCTAGAGCTGAGCTGGAAAAACATCTCTGTTTTAATCACTGATGAAGGCATTAGTGATGAAGACAAACTTAATATTGAAAATCAGGGCGTGACCGTGCTTATTGCAGCGCCGAGTGGAGAATAATTATGTGTGGAATTGTTGGCGCTGTTGCTGAACGTAACGTGGTAGAAATTCTTCTAGAAGGGTTAAAAAGACTCGAATATCGCGGCTATGACTCAGCCGGTGTGGCGCTATTGCAAAACGACGGTACCCTCACCCGTATTCGTCGTACAGGTAAGGTACAAGAGCTGGCTGACGCGGTAGCAGAAGGTGCAGCGCTAGGTTCAACAGGTATTGCGCACACTCGCTGGGCGACCCACGGTGGTGTAACTGAAGCAAACGCTCACCCTCACTTCTCTACCGAGCGCGTCGCCGTTGTTCACAACGGCATTATTGAAAACTACGTAAATCTAAAAGCGCAGTTAAAAGAAAAAGGCTATACCTTCACTAGCGACACCGACACGGAAACCATTGCACACACCGTGCATGAAGAGCTTAAAGCGGGTAAGCCCCTTCTAGATGCAGTACAAAGTGCGGTTAAGACATTCCATGGTGCTTACGGCACAGTGATTATGGATAAGGAAGATCCAAGCCGCGTAGTGGTTGCACGTTCGGGCAGCCCGCTAGTTATAGGCTTAGGACTTGGCGAAAACTTTATTGCGTCAGACCAAATGGCATTGTTGCCAGTAACACGCCGTTTTATTTTCTTAGAAGAAGGCGACGTGGCGGAAATCACACGTCGCGACGTTAAGATCTTCGATAAAGACGGCAATGCCGTTGAGCGCGAAATCATTGAGTCGAACATCGAGCACGATGCTGGCGATAAAGCGGGTTACCGCCACTATATGCTTAAGGAAATTCACGAGCAGCCAACGGTAGTGCGCAACGCATTGAAAGACCGTATTGATGAAAACGGACTTACCGTTGATGTCTTTGGTCAAGGTGCTGACGAGATATTCAAAAAAGTTCAACACGTACAAATTATTGCCTGCGGTACTAGCTATCATGCTGGTATGACAGCACGGTACTGGCTAGAACAGTATGCCAATATATCCTGTAACGTAGAAATTGCTTCAGAGTTTCGCTACCGCAAGTCAGTGGTACACCCAAACAGCTTGCTTATTACTATTTCTCAATCAGGCGAAACAGCCGATACGTTAGCGGCGCTTCGCTTGGCAAAAGAGCTGGGTTATATGTCTAGTTTGACCATTTGTAACGTTCAGGGCTCGTCACTGGTTCGTGAATCTGACCTAGCGTTTATGACCCGCGCGGGCGCAGAAATAGGTGTGGCGTCTACCAAAGCCTTTACCACACAGCTCGCTGCTTTCTTAATGCTTACGCTAGCACTGGGTAAAGAGAACGGCATGACAGAAACCGACAGTAAGGCCATTATTTCTGCGCTTCATAGCTTGCCGGCGAAGCTAGAAGAAACACTGGCAATTACTGGCGGTATTGAAGATTTAGCCGAAGAATTTGCTGATAAAAATCACAGCTTATTCTTAGGTCGTGGCGACCAATATCCTATTGCTATGGAAGGGGCGTTAAAGCTTAAAGAAATTTCTTACATTCACGCTGAAGCCTATGCCTCAGGTGAATTGAAACACGGCCCCCTTGCGCTTATCGATGACGAAATGCCGGTAATTGTGGTTGCACCAAATAACGAACTGCTTGAAAAGCTAAAGTCGAACGTTGAAGAAGTGCGCGCCCGTGGCGGCATCATGTATGTATTTGCTGATAAAGACGCGGCGTTTGCGGGTGACGAAACCATGCGTGTTATCGACGTGCCTCACTGCGAAGCGGCTATTGCACCTATCATTTATACGCTGCCGCTCCAGTTGTTGTCTTACTATGTGGCGTTAATTAAAGGTACGGACGTTGACCAACCGCGTAACTTGGCGAAGTCTGTTACGGTGGAATAGGGTTAGTTTTGAACGCTTTTTGAAAAACGCTTAATGTCACTAACTTGTAACGTGATTTCATAAGCTGGGTTCATCTACAAGCGATTGCTAAGGCTTGATATCGATAATATGTCGAAATCAGGCCTTTTTGCTTTTTGTGGAAAGCATGTAAATGACGGAGAAATCTGGCTCTCTTATCCTCTTATCCTCTTATCGCTAACGCGTCTTCATTCATCTTACTTTATCCACGCTAGTGGTTGTAAAGCGGCAGCTAGTTCATACTTACATCTCTTTAGATGGTTTAATACGCAAGCGAGGCAAAATGGCTATACCTTACTCACTGCTAGATTTAGCGCCGATATCTGAAGGTTTTGGCGTAAAAGACGCGTTGAACAATTCAACGTTGATGGCTATGGAAGCCGAGCGCAGTGGCTATGAACGTGTGTGGTTAGCGGAGCATCACGGCATGCGTGGTGTAGCTAGTTCCGCCACGTCGGTAGTGTTAACGCACATTGCTAATGCCACATCTATAATTAAGGTTGGTGCGGGCGGTATTATGCTGCCTAATCACGCGCCTTTGGTTATTGCTGAACAATTTGGCACCTTGGCTGAGTTATTCCCTAACCGTATTGAACTTGGGCTGGGTAGAGCGCCGGGCACGGATATGGCAACGGCTCGAGCGCTTCGTCGAAACTTACAAAGTGACGTTGACAGCTACCCAGAAGATATCAAAGAGTTACAACACTATTTTGGTGAGCCGAAAGAAAGGCAGCCCATTGTCGCAGTACCTGGAGCAAATACCCATGTGCCTTTATGGCTTTTAGGTTCTAGCCTATACAGTGCGCAGGTTGCGGCGAGAATGGGTTTGCCCTATTCGTTTGCTTCTCATTTTGCACCCGATGCCTTGTTTGATGCCCTGCATGTGTACCGCAGTATGTTCCAACCTTCAGCGCAATTATCAACACCAAAAACGATGGCGGGCGTAATGGTAGTGATCGCCGATACTGACGAGGAGGCAGAATTGTTGTTCACGTCGGTAAAACAGCAATTTATGAACATGCGACGTGGCCTTAACAAGCCTTTTGCCAAGCCTATGCATAACTTCAACGAGTATTGCACAGCAACGGATGAAGCTATGCTATCAAATGTGCTGAGGTATGCGTTGGTGGGTTCAAAAGAAACGGTCAAAACAAAGCTCAGTAAGTTTGTAGATGCGACACAAATTGATGAAATTATTGTGTCTATGCCCATTTACGATATAGACGCCAGATTGTTTAGTGTTAAAACTTTTGCGGAGTTAGCGTCTTAGTATTTGTCACGTTATTACTCTTTCATAACAGTTGGCTATAACTTCTTCTATGCATTGCTTTCGAATAACCTTATGATACTACTTTAGTAGTGATTTCTCAGTGAGTTATAGCAGGTCGTAGAGAATGGCAAGGATCATAGTTTGCACGTTATTTGCCGTTGTTGCAGCGACGCTGAGCACGGGCTTAGCGCTGGCTAAAGAAGTGTATAATGTCGTTATAGTTGAAACTCTACCTGTCCCGATTGTTACCGAGTCACGCATTGAGTTTGAAAAAGAGTTGGTGCGTATTATGCCCGACTACGACATTAAGGTGACTACCTACGATGCAGAGGGCTCGGAACTTCGCGCTACGGAAATACTCGCCGAGTTAGCTAAACAACCTGCCCCCGATCTAATTGTTTCGGTCGCTACGCTCGCTACACGAGCACTTAATGGGTCTAACCATTTTCTTGATGTACCAAAACTTTTTATGGCGGTTTCTTCGCCCGTAGAAGAAGGCATTGTGCCTGCCATTGGCGCAAGCAGCAAACGCAACATAACGGGTGAGTCACACGTACTCGATGCAAAAGTGAAACTCGACATGTTAGAAGGGGTACTTAAGGCGTCCAACCCGACTACGCCTTTGACCATTGGACTAATTCATTCGACCTATCCATCTTCGAGCAGCTTAGTTAACCAGCTGCTTGCGCTTAACGGAACCTACAAACACATTAATCTTGTAGCCATTAATACTCCTTATTTAGAGGGCGATGAAGGGCTCGTGGCAATGACTGGTAACATTGTTGAAAAATTGCAGCAAAGAAAATCCGAATTAGACGGTTACTGGCTTTCTTCGGGGCCCCTTGCTGAAGCAAATGGGCTGGTGGCTAAAGTAAAAGAAAGAACAGGTTTATTTCCTTTATTTGCAGAGAGTATTTCATCTGTGAAAGAGGGGGCGCTCATTGGGGTGGTATCCGAGCCAGTTAGTATCGGGAAATCAGCGGCAAGAAAAGCTAAGTTGATACTTGAGAACAGTTCGGCGAAAGATATGCCTGTTGGAAAAATGGATACGTATACGGTGGCAGTAAATGTTTCTACAGCCATAAAACTGCAACTACCGATCCCCTCAAATTACCTCAAACTCGCGAAACAACATGTCTATCAGTAGGGTCAGATAAAAAGTTAATATGCGGATTAAAACGAAACTATTGATGATATACATTCCAATATTGCTAATTGGAATGGCAGTGACAGGCTACTGGGCTTATTTAACAGCCTATGATTCAGTGCGTGAACGAGAATATCAGCTTCTTACTCAAACACTCACATTGAACGTTTTGGAAATTATCAACGAACGACGTGAATTACTTATTGAGTCAGGTCTTGAAAACGTACCCGTGTTCAGAGATGCCTATCAAAAAGAGGTATTTGAAGAGCTTGAATCCTTACAGCAGGCAACCAACCGACACTTTGCGATAAGTGATAAAAGTACCGAAACCCTTGTTTTCAGCACTATGAACGCCCCCGTGTTGCTAAATGTAGAGGGCGCCAGCATTGCTACGATTGCCAATCGCACGGTGGCGTTTGGAGAGTCTAACGTCAACGATATAGACGTACTTTTTGCCTGTTCAGAGTTCAATCCGTGGAACTGGAAAGTCACTGTGTTACAGCCAGCTGAACCTTTGCAGTCTTCCTTGTTTACGATAGCGTGGCTCACTTTTCTCGTAACGCTGTTTGCCGTTGTTATTGTTAGCCTTCTAATGGGGCGCGTAACCCAGATTTTGGTTGTATCGCCCATTGAAAAAATAAAGTCGGCCGCTAGCCGAATTGCGGTAGACCATAAAAAGGTCACCATCGATTTACAGCAAAACGATGAACTAGGGGGCCTTGCGCGCGATGTTGAGGCAATGTCTGGTGAAATAGAGCAGTATGTCGCTCAAGCGCAGCAGGCGAATAGAGCAAAAACCGATTTCCTTGCTGTGATGAGCCATGAAATTCGTACTCCGCTTAACGGAATTCAAGGGTTGGCAACATTGCTGCTGGACACGCCGCTTTCAGATAAACAACACCAATATGCAAGTGATTTGAAGTCATCGGCGTCTATTCTTGCAACGGTAATAAACGATGTGCTGGATTTGTCTAAAATTGAGTCTGGCATGTCGGAAGTAGACGTTACTGAATTTGATCTTAACGTTATGTTGAAAGAACTGGTCACGCTACTTGGTACCAATGCCAGCAGTAACAATACGCGTTTGGTATACACAAGTAAAAACCTTGAGTCTGTGGTGGTAACGAGTGATATCACCAAGCTCCGTCAAATCATTATTAATCTGGTAAGCAACGCCATCAAGTTTACGCATAAAGGCACGGTGAGTATTTCCGCTAAGCTAAAAAAGCCGTCAACGGAAACAGTGAGCGAGAACCGCTTGGTCATTGCTGTAAAAGATAGCGGTATTGGTATCGAACCAGATAGGTTAGAACACATTTTTGATAAGTTCACACAGTCTGATTCTTCAATTACCCGAGAATACGGAGGGACAGGTCTTGGGCTTGCCATAGCGAGACAGCTCGCTCAGTTATTAGGTGGAGATATCAAAGTTGCAAGCAAGGTAGGCGAAGGGTCGTGTTTTACCGTTACTGCCAATGTGCAGTCTCGGTTAAACGTTGAGTCTTCAGCTGCTTCATGCCTTGTAAAAAAGGCTCGCGATGGGGGTTTGCCAGCGGGATTGAAAGTACTACTGGCAGAAGATAACGCGATTAACGCAGTAGTAGCACAAGCGCTTCTAGAGCAACTCAATTGTGTTGTTGAGCACGTTGACAATGGACTTAAAGCGGCGGCACGGGTTGAGGACGGTGGTATTGACGTAGTCTTTATGGATGTTCACATGCCAGTGATGGATGGGATAGAAGCGACGAAGCGCATTCGTAAACTGAATGGCGACTTAGGCCAAACGCCGGTGATAGGTTTGACTGCAGAAGCGTTCAAAGAGCGCCATGTAGTATTTAAGGCGTCAGGAATGGACGATATTGTAACCAAACCTGTCACTGTTGAAGCGTTACAAGAAAGCTTAGTAAAACTGGCGCTCGAGCAAGAAGTCGCTGATAATAAGTAGAGTTACTGAGTGTCTTTGTAGGTTTCATAAGTGAATGAACGCATAACGAATAGGGCGCTTAGGTCTACATTCAATCTTGATGCATAGGATGGCGTGTGCGATTTAATAAACCAAGTGAATTGAGGCGCCTGCGTATTGCGCTCATTATCGGCGCTGCACTCGTGCTCATCTTCATGGCCGCTGACTTGATGTTACTACCAAGCACCATGCATCGAGTGTACATATTTGACCGTTTACTCATCCAACTCCCCATCATACTTACTGTCATAGCGATATCCTATTGGCGCAAGTTTATTCAATATAGAGCTATCGTCTTTGCAACCTTGCTTTTCGCTCTTTCATATAGCAACTATTGGCTCATATGGGTATGTTGGGCCGAGCATGATTTTATTTTTCCCTACGAGGGGACTATCTTATATGCCTTCTTCTGTGTTTTTGCACTGGGTATTCCCTTTAAATTAGCGATAACTGTCAACCTTATTAATATACTGGGTTTTCTCGGTCTGATGTGGATAGCGCCTGTTTATGGGGATAGGGTGCCAATTTCCGCAGCATTTGTCTCGGGGTCGCTATTTATTTGTGTATATGCTCGCTACCGTTTAGACCGGAGTGTGCAAATGCTAAAACACACCAACGACAGACTGCTTAAGCTGAGTAAATACGACCCGCTCTCTGACTTATTGAATCGGCGTGCTTTAAGAGAGCAAAGCGAAAAACTGTTGGCGTTAAGTAAACGGCACAAGGTTTCAATGGCAGTATTAATGCTCGATTTAGACGATTTTAAAAAATACAACGATGCTTTTGGCCATCAGCAGGGTGATGAGGCAATTAAAATACAGGCGCGCATTATGAAGCAGGTATTTAAGCGCGAGACAGATATCTTGGGGCGATATGGCGGCGAAGAGTTTATTATCGTGCTCAGCGATATCCAAAAAGACCAAGTGGTAAAGCACTGTCAGGCGTTATTAAATGAATGGAAAGAAGTAGCGATAAAACATGCACAAGATGCGAAGCACCCGCTTGTAAGTTGTTCGATTGGTGTGGTGTTTGCGAAGTCTGTTAATAATTGCTCCATCGACTGGCTTATTGATGAAGCGGATAAAGCGCTTTATGACGCTAAGGAAAGAGGTAAAGCTCAGTTCGTGTTAACAGAGGCCTAGTTTTACAGAAAGAGGGGCGAAACGACGTGCGCCACGCCCACCAATTCTATTGCCCGTGCTTACTAAAGTTTTACAATCATTTTGCCGGTATTTTTACCTTCGAAAAGCATGTTTAAGCCTTTCTCAGCATTTTCTAAACCTTCTATCGTATGTGCGCGGTACTTAATTTTACCTTGCTGTACGTAGGGCGTGAGCTTTTGTAATAGCTGAGGAATTTCACCCCAGTGATCAGGCATAGCAAACCCGCGAATATTGATACGTTTTTTAATTAATGGGATCCAGTTTGGGCCCGGTGAAGGTTCTTCGGACTGATAATCGGCAATCATGCCGCATACAACAATACGGCCATGAGCGTTCATTCTGTTAAATATGTGATGTTGAATAGGGCCGCCGGTATTTTCGAAGAACACGTCAATTTTGTCTGGCGTAAGCTCTGCTAGTTTTTCTTTTAAATCATCTGTCTTGTAGTTGATTGCACCGTCAAAGCCAAGCTCGTTAACTATCCAGTCTGCTTTTTCATCACTACCTACTACACCTATAACTCGCAAGCCGTCAGCTTTTGCAAGCTGGCCTACCATCGAACCCACTGAGCCTGCTGCGCCAGTTACAATAAGTGTTTCGCCTTGTTTAGGCTCGCCAAACTTATAAAGCCCAGTGGTGGCGGTTAAACCCGGCAATGCAAACACACATAGCGCCATTTCTTCTGTCACGCCGTCCTGAAGCTTATTAAATCCAGAGCCGTCACTGAGCACATATTCGCTCCAGCCAGTCATACCCATGACTTTATCGCCAACGGAGAAGTCAGGATTTTTCGACTCAATAACTTCACCCACGCCGCTTGAACGCATTACGTCGCCAAGTTCTACCGGAGGAATATAGCTTTCTCTGTCTTCGCTCATCCAACCAAGCATCGCAGGGTCTAAGGACATATGCGTTTGCTTTATTAGAATTTGACCGTCTTTCGGGGCAGGGATTTCTAGCTCTTTGGTTTCAAAGAGGTGGGGACCAATCTTCCTATCGTCGGGACGTTGAACCAGCGTTATTGCTTTGTATGTTGACATTGTATCCTCCAGTAACAATTAAAAAGTGTCTGCCTTCTTGGCATATTAAGTTACACCGCCGTAGTTTGTTGGCGCTATCACTTACTTGGTAAAGGGTGGGGCTTGCTGGAACTAACTCAACCGTTCAAGCCACTTTTTCATGAATTTGAATTAAATATTAGATTAGTTCCAATGATTGTTAGTGATAATTGCAAAAAGCTATTAACAATATTGTGATCTTATATTAACTGTGAATTATCAATGTTGCTTATAAATGCGGCGAAACTGTTGCTATAATTGTAAAAAATGCGATAAATGTGCGTAAATGGCGTTTACTTGCATTGAACATAACTACTCACATCCGTAGAATGCCGGCTGCAATTTTCCCCTACTACAATGAGTATCTTATGAAGCAACAGTTTTCCTTACGTGCCTCAGTTTGCCTAGCGCTTGCTACTTTAGCCTCTTCTTCTGCGCTGGCAGCTGGTTTCCAAGTTAACGAACACAGTGCGAACGGCCTAGGCCGCGCCATGGCTGGTCAGGCGGCAAAGCCAGAGAACGCCTCTATCTTAGCAACCAATCCAGCAGCAATTGGTGTATTTAAAGACGCTGAGTTCAGTGCATCAGTCAGCTTTATTGACCCCAATGTAGATATCAATGGTGCAGTTACCTATGACCTCGGCGGCAATACCGTTGGTGGTGATGCTGCGCAAGAAGACAACATTGCTGATACAGCAATTGTCCCTGGTTTCTTCTATGTATCGCCTATCAACGATAAACTGTCTGCAGGTGTTGGCGTTTTCACTACCTATGGCCTTCGTTCAGACTATTCGGATGACTTCGGTGCGCTTCACTTCGCTGACACAGCAGAAGTGAAAACCGTAACGGTAAACCCAGCTGTTTCATATAAATTAAACAAGCAGCTTATGGTTGGCTTTGGTTTGAATATTACGTATGCAGAGGCTGAAATTGGCTCTGGCGTTTCAAACACCCTTGTTGACACATTGGTTGCTTTCGCACCAAGCGCAGACGCGCTAGGCGTTACATTGCCACAGCTTACTACTGGTAATTCATTGTTTAGCATGGAAGGTGATGATATAGGCTTCGGTTGGAACGCAGGTGTTTTCTGGCAGCCAACTGACATGACTAATATCGCGCTTTCATACCGCGCTGAAACAAAACTAGAGCTTGAAGGTGCAGTATCTTCAGAAACGCCTATTTTTCCTATTAATCTTAACCAGCCTGGTAGCCTTGATTTGAATCTTGCTGCTATTACTGAATTAGCGGTTGATCAGAAAATCGATAACCAATGGTCTGTGCAAGCGAGCTTAACGTTTACCGATTGGAGTACGTTCGAAAAGCTTGAAGCCAACCTAGAAGATGGCGTCGATTTCTTAATCAAGGAAGAGAACTTCGATGATTCATGGCGCGCGTCAATTGGCGTGACTTACATTTTGAACGACGAAATCACACTTCGTGCAGGTTATGCTTACGACGATGGAGTAGTTTCGGTAGAGAACCGCTCGCTAAGTATTCCTGATACAGACCGTCACTGGTTCTCTGGTGGTATGACTTACACCATGAGTGAAGACACCTCAGTTGATGTGGCGTACGTATTTATTGATGGCCGCGAAGCTGACATCAACAAAGATAGAACCATCTTAAGCGATGTACTTCCTGGGACTGACTTCACCACTAACTTCACAGGTACTCAGTCAGCGACTGCACATATTCTTAGTGTTCAGCTTAATACCCGTTTCTAATAAGTAACCTTGTTCACAAAAAAATGGCAGCTTTTACGCTGCCATTGTTGTTTAAAGCTCGGTAATTATCTATGCGGACTGCTACAAATAGCTTATCGAAGTGAATAGTGCTAATGCTTAAATTTGAGCAAATAAGCCTTGTAGGCAAGTAATTGCTGCGCTGATTTTAGCAGGGACTAAATCTCGTTTTGGCGTTACTGCATAAACCGTGTAATCAGGTAGCGTCCAATCAACAAAGAGTTGCTTCATATCGCCCGATCTCAGAAGATGTCTTACTTCAGGTTCTGGTAGTACTGCATAACCTAACCCATCTTGCGTAAGCTTGATGAGGGTTTGCATCGAGTTCACATCAATACGCTGAGTGTCGAGTTCATAATCTCTGCCGTCTTTATGAGCCATTACGTAATCTTCAACATGTCGATGAGCAATATAAGCGTGATCAACCAGTTGCTCTGGGCTTGAAAGCTTCGTATTCGCTAGTGGGTGTTCTGCAGATACACACAAAATACGCGCCCATGTAGCTAGCTGTAAGCTACTGAAATTAGTATCGGAAACTGGGGCGAAGCAAAGGACTAAATCGGCGCTCGACGCAATAATATCCTTAGGCTCGTCGGTGACGGTAAGAGAAATCGTTATTTTAGGGAATTCCTCGCAAAGCTTTTTCAACGGCTCACTAAGTAGGCCGCCACCAAAACCTTCTGGCGCAACAATATTAATTTTTCCCGTAGGATCGTCTTGAAGGCTTTCTATCTTTTGCTGAGCAAGCTCTGCGGTTTGTAGCATTTGCTTGCTAGTCTCGTAATAGATGCGTCCCGCTTCGGTTAAGCTCAAACTTCGCGTATTCCGATTGAAAAGGCTCAAACCTATATCATGCTCTAGCTTTCTTAATTGTTGGCTGATAGCAGAGACCGTCATGTGAAGTTCTCGCGCGGCGACACTCATGCTCCCACTGTCTGTCACTGCGGTAAATACCTGAAGAGAGCGAAGTAATTTAGTATTCATGGCGCAGTTTAATCCTTTCCATTGGCCGTAGATTTTGAAGTGGACATTTTTAGCAAATTAATGACGTGAAGGGGCGAAGTCTATCTTATTTAAAAGTTAATGATCGTTTTTCAAGTGATGTTTTACTCAATACTTACATTACTACTTATGGGCTTTACGACGAAGTAAGCAGTTTTAAACTAAATAGTAAAAAGACGGGTAAAGAAGATAGATAGGCTTCTATCCCCGTCCTTTTTACGTACTTTTACATCACCAGTCTTGTGCCATAAGCAGTCAAACTACCGAATGGTCCTAACCATATTAATGGTGTTTGTTGCAAGTTTCACTTCAACAAGGAAAACAATAAGCGCACTGATTAGAAACATCATTGCCAAAATGAACAAAACAATAATGGGTGTTTTAAGGTCAACAACCCAAAGTGACCCGGAAAACAAGGCCATGATTACGGTGCACACCAATAGCCCTGACGCAACGCAAAGACCAATAGCCCAGTTAATGACTTTCACTCTGCGCCACAGTACTTTAATTTCTTTCTTAGAGCGGTCTACAATGTGCGGGTCTGAAAGAGTATGAATTTGTCTTTCTGCTACTCTGACCCGGTCAGAGATGCGCCCCAGTCGTGACGACATGACGTTAAGGAAACCCGCAATACCGGTAAGTAGAAACACAGGTGCCACGGCAAATTCGATAAGTTGTGAAAGGCTAGGTATAAGCGTGTCCAACAATTCCTCCAGAGATCTAGGCAAATTCAAATTTATATGAGGTAAAAAGCGTTTATGCCTCTACCCAATCGTAAACTCATATTTATGGTTTACTTCATTAACACAAAAGCGCAGAACGATATAGGTAGAAGCAAAACCCGTATCTAAAAATTAAAGTAAAAGCAAAGTGTAAGCCAATGCTTATAACAGATAACGGTGGTTTAACTTAGTACTTTGCTTAAGTTTAGCCCTTTTTAACCCATTCAAGACTCGATTAACGGTACAATAGTGTTTACTCCTTACGACACCTTTTCTTTTGCACAAGGATAGATAATGCGCGTTTCCCCATTGGTTCCACTTTCATTATTAACGGTTTCTCTTTCGCCATTGTTAGCTGGGGCGCAGAACATGTTAGAAATAGAAAGAATAGAAACCACCTCTTCTCGTATTCAAGGCAATATAACTGCCTCGGGTTACGCCGTTTCCTCAATTTCAGAGGAAACGCTATCACTGCTCTCTTTCCAACACATTCAAGAGTCGCTCAACTATATTGCTGGAGCTGGCGTTCAGCGAGGGAACGGGCAAGAGTATTTGCCTGCCCTTCGCTCACCTGTTCTTACAGGGGCTGGCGCCTGCGGGGGAATATTAGCAGCGGAAGATGGAATACCGTTACGTGCGGCAGGCTTTTGTAACATTAACGAACTTTTTGAAGCTCATGGCGAAGTGGCACAGCGTATTGATGTCATCAAAGGTCCTGCATCTGCGCTGTATGGCTCAAATGCAATACACGGTGTTATCAACGTCATTACCCCAGATACAACGCGAGGCGATGGGTCGTTGAGTTTTGATTATGGTTCATACGGCTTTCATCGGGTGAAGATCCAAGAAGGTAAAGATTTTGGCTACAGCGGCGTAGGTATTGCGGCTAGCTTAACCCGGGATACGGGTTATAGAGATGACGAAGGTGTAGATCAAGAAAAAGTGTCTTTGCGTTATAGAATAGAAGGGGATAACACTATTATCACTAGCGGCCTGACCTACACACACTTAGACCAAGAAACGGCGGGATATATAGAGGGGTTTGAAAGTTATAGAGACACGGAAATAGCACGAGGTAATCCCAACCCTGAAGCGTTTCGAAAAGCCCGAAGTTTAAGGCTATGGAGCAAATTTGATACAACGTTTGAGGAAGGCCACCGATTATCAGTGACACCCTACATACGCAATCAGGATATGCGTTTTCGTATGCACTTTCTCCCGGGCAAGCCCCTTGAAGAGAACGCTCAAAAAGGCGTGGGCGTGTTGTCACAGTTTAACTATGTGGTGAACGACAGGATATCGTTAGATGTTGGCGTTGATGCGGAATACACCGAGGGAGAGTTAACGCAAGCTCAACAGGGTGCTACCGAAGGTTCAGCGTTTTTAGTCGAAACCATACCTGAGGGTAAACATTACGATTATGACGTAGACGCAACCTTACTCGCGCCGTTTTTCGCGTTGAATTGGCAGGATGATAAGTGGGCGATTCAGTTAGGCGGACGCTTTGAAACTATGCAGTACGACTACGCCAATAACATGAACACAGGTCGTGTACGAGAAGATGGAACTGAGTGTGAATTTGGCGGATGCCGGTACACTCGACCAGCAGACAGTGAGGATAATTATAACAATTTCAGCCCCAAACTCTCATTGCGCTATCAGCTATCCCCCCGAATTCAGCTATTCGGGGGGATAGCTCGCGGTTATCGCGCGCCCCAAGCTACCGAACTCTATCGCTTACAGCGTGCTCAAACGTTGGCTGAACTTGAGTCAGTTACAGCAGATAATGTTGAACTAGGTATTACGGGGCCATTGCTTAAAGGTGGCTATACGCTGTCGTTTTATAGCCTGGAAAAAGACAATGTAATCTACCGCGACAGCGATTTTTTTAACGTTAGCAATGGAGAGACATGGCATCGAGGCGTTGAGCTTACTTTTGACCAGAAGCTGAGTGACAATTTGCGCGTTGATTTTGCGGGGACTTACGCAAGGCATACTTACGAGCACAGTCAACTATCGGGGGAACTCGATATCAAGGGTAACGACATTGATACGGCACCTAATGTTTTATTTAATACCCGTTTAAGCTATGACATTACAGAGGAAATGCAGGCTCAATTGGAATGGCAGCATGTGGCTAGCTATTACACTGACGCTGAAAACCTTAATGAGTATGACGGTCATGACTTAATCCATGCGCGAGTAAGCTGGGGGTTAACACATAGCATTACCCTATATGCGCGCATCAACAATATGCTTAACACTGAGTACGCTGAGCGCGCAGATTTTACAAGTTTTTCAGGCCCACGCTACTTCCCTGGTAGACCCCGCAATTTTATGTTTTCCGCATCATTTATGTTGTAACGCCAAATAAGCTTTATAAATAAGTAACTATTAATCTTGAAAATACAGACTATGGCCGCGATTAGCTTGTGCCTATAAAGCTTCGGGCGTAGTCTGTAATAATCGGCATGGGTCGCAGTCACGCCATATATAACGCTTTATTGTACATACGAAGCAGGCGATATACATGGAATGATTGTTAATAGGTATACCCATGCAAAAAATAGTAATTGTTGGTGGCGGTGCTGGAGGCCTCGAGTTAGCCAGTCGCTTAAGCCGCACCCTCGGGAGAAAAAAGCAAGCCGAAATCACCCTTGTCGACCGCAGTCGAACTCATATATGGAAGCCGCTACTTCATGAAGTGGCCGCCGGTGTAATAGATAAACATTCAGACGGCGTGGACTATGCAATCCATGCTGCGGCTCACCATTATCGCTTTCAACTCGGTGAAATGTGCTCGCTTAATGCGCAAGAGCAAACCATAACCTTATCGCCACTGATTGACGATGAAGGCACACAGGTCTTGCCCGAACGTGAGATACACTATGATCAGCTGGTGCTAGCTATTGGAAGTGTAAGCAACGATTTTGGTACACCGGGTGTGGCAGACCATTGCTATTTTCTCGACTCTCTAAAGCAAGCCGAGCGCTTTCACCGCGCGCTGCTCAATCAGCTTATTCGCATAAACCAGCAAGAAGACAAAGATGCAAGAATTGATGTTGCCATTGTGGGAGCGGGTGCCACGGGTACTGAACTTGCTGCTCAACTTCACCATGTGGCTAACTTGTCGAAAGCCTATGGAATGCCTGATATGTCCGCATCACGATTGAAAATTACGATCGTAGAGGCCGGCGAGCGTATATTGCCTGCATTGCCAGAGCGCATTGCTAATTCAGCCAGAAAAGCGCTACACAAGTTGGGTGTAGATATAAAAGAGCAAACCATGGTTGCTGAGGCAGATTCAAAAGGATTAATCACCAAAGACGGCAGCCGTATTGATGCTGACCTAATGGTATGGGCTGCCGGGGTTAAAGCCCCCGACTTTATTACGAAATTAGATTTGTTTGAAACCAATCGCGCCAATCAAATTTTAGTTGATAAGCAACTGCGAAGCTCTACGCATAAGAATATATGGGTACTAGGCGACTGCTGCGGTTTCCAGCAAGACAATGGTAAATGGGTGCCACCCCGTGCCCAGTCGGCGCATCAAATGGCCGATATCGTCGCTCATAATATAACATCGTTATTTAATCAAAAAGAGACCAAAGATTTTACGTATCAAGATTACGGCTCGCTGGTTCATTTGAGCAAGTACAGTACAGTGGGAAGCTTAATGGGCTCGCTATCAAATAGCAGTATGTTTATCGAAGGGCGCTTAGCAAAGCTGGTTTATGTTTCTCTGTACAACATGCACCAGTTTGCGGTCCATGGGAAAATAAAAGGGGCGCTTAAGCTCATTGTGAAAAAGTTGAGCCAGGCGATAAGCCCAAAACTGAAACTGCACTAAGCGCTATACAGCGATAAGCCCCGAAATGTGATTCCTCCCAGGGTTTAAGTAGCAAAACTCTGGGGCCTTGTTCACTAGGGGCTTTCGTTTACTTCAAAAAATGTCTACACGATCTATTACTGCTTCACACCTTCAACATGAAGTTCAAGTTCTACGGTTTGCGACGCCGGACCTAAGTCATAGTCGATACCATAGTCTTTGAGGGCAATAATGGTGGTGCCCATAAAGCCAGCGCGATAGCCGCCCCAAGGATCTTGACCTTCACCAATTTTTTTAGCTTCAATAGTAATGGGTTTTGTCACGCCGTGTAGCGTGAAGTCACCGATCACATCCATCATGCCATTGCCTTTATCAACAATCTTCGTACTTACAAATTTTGCTTGGGGAAAGTCGTCCACATTCAAAAAGTCGTCGCTTTTTAGGTGCTTGTCACGTTCTGCATGGTTGGAGTCGATACTGTCTGTATCAATAGACACCATGATTTTTGCTGCACTTGGTGAGCTATCATCGTAGCTAAAAGTGCCTTTGAAATCATTAAAGCGACCCGCAAGCCATGAATAACCTAAATGCTGAATTTTAAAATTGATAGATGCGTGTGCGCCCTTACTATCAATTACATAATCTGCGGCCTGAGCAGTACTTAAAGACAGCGCAGCGGCTAGGGCAAGTGTTAACTTCTTCATAATCTCTCCTGTTTCCTTAATGTCATCGAAGCCGTAACATCTGCTTCAGTGTATCGTCTTTGCTAATAAAGTGGTGTTTTAAGGCGGCCAGCGTATGAACTACCGCTAATATAATAACGGACCATGCAATATAAAAATGTGCATCTCCGGCACGATCTTCTTGGTTGTTAAATAGTTCGCCAACGGCAGGAACTGCAAACCAGTTAAATACATCGATGGCTCTTCCGTCGGCGGTTGAAATCAAATAGCCACTGGCAAACAGCGCAATCATTAACGTATATAGAAGTATGTGGCCTAGGTGACTCAGTTTCTTTTCCGTGGCTGTACCAAATGAGGGAGGACGTGAAATAAAAGCCCGAGTGACTAAACGAAGTAAAGTGATGGCTAGCAAGAGCAAGCCAACACTCTTATGCCAATGAGGAGCGGTTTTATACCAGTCGCTGTAATAGGTAAGGTCGACCATCCACAAGCCAGATGCAAACATACCAATTACAGTTAATGCGCTTATCCAATGAAAAAATACAATAAGTCGGGGCCACCTAGATTTCATTTCATTTCCATATAACGAAAGTTGTCACTAGTGTAATTCCAATTTCTTCGATCAAACATCACTTTTAACGAGAGCATTTGTTCTTTTTTATAGAATAAAGAATGCCGTAGGCGACCACAGCGACGACTCATAATTTACTAAATTCAAATATTGTGTCGTTTAATGGAGGATAAAATGCGCCAAGCGCCTCTATTAAACGTGCAAAATACACTTATAGTTTAAACAGGGAGCCACAAAGGTGGCTGACCACCCATAGAACTAGTCTTTACAGTTGAGGTTTCACGCTTTGCGCGTTTCATACGTTTTGTTGGCAGTCATATTGCCAGCGCTATTTTCATCACTGGTTACCGTCTCTGCATTGGGAGAGAGTCGAGGTGTGCAAAATAGTGTCAACGAGTTCAGCAAAACCACAGCATTAGCAACCCTTGCTGAAGAGTGGGAACGGTCAGTTCATGATGTTGATGACGACCTGGATGACGGTTTAGCGTCTCTCTACATTAATGTCAGCGTAGAAAAGTATGTTTTTTGCACTGGCAACATTGCTGATGCAAAATCGTACGCAAGGCTGCGCGCTAACATCATACGAGGACCCCCTTCTTATACTTAATCACTTTTAAAAAAAACTATTTTTATTTTTGATTAGGAGAGAAGGTATGCACGCCTTAAATCTATACAAAACCGAAGCTATCGACACGTTGGCATGGCCGGTTATTGAAAACACCATTACTCTAAACTCGTCTGCAATGGCGGTATTTACTGACTTCAAACAACACTTGCCGCACGTTATTGATGGGCGCACTCCGGCCACTAAAGTTGAATCCATTATGCGCCAATCTCACGTGCGAATGATGCTTGTGGTTAATAGTCATAACCGTTTTGTTGGTATTGTTACAAGTCACGATGTTGGCGAGCAGAGTATTATCAAGCGCCTTAGTGAGCTTAAAATAAACCGCGATGAATTGACCGTTTATGACTTCATGCGCCCGAAGACGTCTTTAATGTCTTTCGACTTTACCGAGCTCACTCACTCATCGGTGGGAGATGTGATTGAAACGCTGAAAGACTATGGTCAGCATCACTGTCTTGTCATGGACAGGGATAGTCATGAAATTCGCGGCGTAATTAGCGTCAGTGATATTGCTAGAGAGTTGCGCTTACCTCTTGATATTCAGGGACGCCCGACGTTTGCAGAACTTATCACTATTCTTGCTGCTTAATTTTTAATTCCGCCAATTTTGAACCATACTTTCACTGCGCATTGTCATTTAGCAATGCGCAGTGAAAAACGTATATAGGTATATCCCTAATCTGTAAATCGTGACAAAAGGCAAGTAGTTTTATGCAGTATGCTCATGGCGAATTTATCGTTACTCGATGTGGAAGCGCGATTGTTACGCAGGCTTATGGTCCTTGGAATAGAGAGTGTGTCACACTCTTTGCAAAGGACTATCGTGAGAAAGCTGAGAGCCTATTTGGTCAGACTTGGTGTAATATCGTTTGCGTATCTGGAGAGTCGCTGCTTGTACCTGACGCAGAGGCTTCACTTCGCGAGCGTACGGCTGCTATGCATCCACTCGGCCTTACTCACATTGCTTTAGTGATGGGAGATTCCAGCGTGAAAGCGACCACGACAGCTCAACTTAAACGTGTGTATCGAGATCTTAATATTGATACTTTTTTTGTAAATGTGCTTACCCAAGCTGTTGAATGGTTAACAGAGAAAGGTTTTTCAATTGAACAAGAAGGCATTTCTGATCATCTAAAGAGAGTGGCTTTAAAATAGCAGAATAAAATTGGTACGCATTTCGCAACTAACCATTACACAAACGTTACATTGTGCATTTAAACGAGGCGATACCATGAACAGATCATTATTTCCAACCAGTGTTGTGACAAAAGCATTTACATGGGCATACCAGGAACTGGGTTTGAGTATCAAGCAAGCTTCTGAAATATTAGGTATTTCTCCGTCTTCTCTTGCTCAAACTACGCTATTAGGTTTTGAAAGCGGAACAATAGAGTATCGTAAGCAGCTTGCGTTCATTCGTATGTACCATTTACTCATTACATTGTCAGAAGGGGACACTGAACAAATGAAGGTGTGGTTCACTAGCTACAATGTAAGCCTTGAGATGTCACCACTAAACATGTGCAAAGAATATGACGGCGTTGAGCGAGTGGCTGATCAGCTACGCAAATTAAAGCAATCTTACTCGGGAGGCGAGAGTGCACTGGCCATCGTTGAATTTGCCCATCAAGAAAGGGACGTCAGGAAAGGAGCAAGTGTTCACTAGCCTTTAAGCGATATTCCTAGCGTCGATAGCGCAGATGAAGTCTGCACAAGCCTGAACTTGTGTTACGGGGATCATATGACCTGCATTAGGAATAATATTGCTTTTAGCACTTGGAATCGCTTTAGTAATGGTGTTTATGTGGTCGGCAGGCTTTAGTATCACATCATTTTCACCGTACAGTATACCTACTGGGCAAGCGATTTCGCTGTATCTAGATTGTTGCCTAAATAAACTGCCCTGCGCAGACACTGTATCCCTGCTACCTTCATAGAAGCTACGCGAATGAAGCGCCAAAATGCCCCCTCCATCCACTGAGAATGAAGGCGGAACTGCCTCGGGATGAAATATTTGTGCACTTTGCTTTCGGCCAAATCTTGCTCTTAACGGACTTGAAATGGTTTTTGACACACTCTTTCGCACGAACTCGTTAGGTATATAAAGCACGGATAAAGGGCCCGCGCCACTCTGTAAAGGCGTAGTGAGTGGACACAGAAGCGAGACTGACGTAATTTTTTCCGGCGCATCGATAGCCATTCGTAGCGCAATCCCTCCACCCATTGAATGTCCAGCAACACTCGCACTTACAATGTTTTCTTTGTGCATCCACTCCAAAATCATTTTACTCTGTTGTTCAAAACTTGCTGAAGTGCCTTTGTAGCGTGTGGAGAATCCGCTGCCAGGCCGGTCAATAGAGTAAACCGTATAGCGGTCGGCGAGCGTTTTTGCTAACGCATTAAAATTGTTACTATTGCCTAGTAAACCGTGAATAAGTATCAGGGCAGGTCCATTGCCTTGTTTTTGCCAGTGAATGATTCCACCGGACACAGTAGTGAGTTTTCCAGTTGGTGTGAATATTGATTCAATGTTGTTGTCCATTTTTGTAGTAAACCAAATCAGTCCAACAAAGATAGAAATTACGAATACCAGAACAACAATCATGTAGCGCTTCCTGTTTAAGAGTGAAATTTAACCTAGCGGTTAACTCTATAATGGTCAAGTAAGCCTTGGTGATGATGACTTATAGTTTAGATGCATACGGTTATGCATTGCTATAAAAAGCGAGTGATAATTAGGAATTAAGATGGAATTACAAATAACGCGAAGTATCACAATAGATGATAGTGAAGCGGATTTACAAGCTATTCGAGCGCAGGGCAGTGGAGGGCAAAATGTTAATAAAGTTAGCAGTGCCATCCATTTACGATTTGATATTTATAGTTCTTCTTTGCCTGAAAGGTTAAAAGAGAAATTACTTCAGTTAAACGACAAGCGGGTTACAAATGAAGGCGTATTTGTATTAAAAGCGCAGAATTACCGTACTCAAGAGCAAAATAGAGAAGATGCGTTGGCGCGACTTGTCGCTTGGATAAAAGCAGCAACGATTGAGCAAAAGCCGCGTATAAAAACCAAGGTAAGCCGAGCGGCAAAAGCACGTCGGGTTGATGTAAAAAAACAACAGGGCGTTAAAAAATCTATGCGTAAGAAAGTGGAATTTTAATCAAAACTAATCTAAAGTATGAGGCTCACAAAAGGTCATTTCGCAAGACAACGGAAAATTCTTACAACAATAAATGAATGTGTCTTGTGTTTATGCTAAATATTGGAACTTAGGGAAGCATACAAAGTGACGCGTTCGAACGTTATTCCTATGGTGCTATTTGCAGCCATAGTGGTTTCGCTTGGGATTAACACACCGCAAGCCGCAAACGAGATCATCGCTCGGTTGTTCAATACATCTATTTCAAATTCCGAACTTCAGCCATCACAGGCTGACGTCGATCGTTTTCAGTCTATTTTGACTGATAAGTCGGAAAAAGAAGTCCGCTCTATACTCGCTCAGCGCGCATTGGGTAATAAAATTACAGAATCTGTACTTTCTGACTTTGCACATAAAAATGATATAGAACCTGATGATGGAGAGGTTCAGTCAGCTTATTCGGTTATTAAGCAGTGGACCGTTGAATTAGATGATAACAGCGAGTTTCAAGGTGAAGAAATTGAGCGCTATCGTCTAGCTATGGCCCACGGTATGGCGAAAAGCTGGAAAGTTTCTAAAGCCTTGTACGAGGCGTATGGTGGCGACGTGGTTTTTCAGCAAGATAACCCGTTAACGCCGGTGGGCGCATACCAACAATTGTTTGAGCAATACCGCGAAAAGGGTGAGTTTGTTATCTATGATCCTGTATTCAAAGCGGCGTTTTGGAGTTCAGTTAAAATGAAATACGCCAAAACTTACGACCCGGATAATATTGATTTCTCACTTCCTTGGTGGGAAAAGAGCATGACTGCTGCAGAAAAATAAAAGTTCATAGTCTAAGGGCGACCAAATCGACCCTTATTCCTTGCACATTAGGAAGGGCCGCAACAGTTGTTGCGGCCCTTTAGTATCTACTGTCAAAACTAAATAGCACCCGCTATAACGCAAAACAACGGGTTAGCTTCGAGTGTATTTCGCAGACGAAGAGATTAATTGAAATATGCGTCCACTTCTTTTTCAGCTTCATCGCGGCTTTTACCGTATTCTTGCTGAATTTTACCTACTAGTTCTTCACGGCGACCGTCAATAACATCTAGGTCGTCATCAGTAAGCTTGCCCCATTTTTGTTGCACCTTACCTTTCATCTCTTTCCAATTACCTTCAATACGATCATTGTTCATAACGTGCTCTCCTTATCTAAACAATTGGTAAAAAACTGGTCATAGAAAACCTGCCAGTTACTTTAACTGCAGCAAGTCACATTCCAATATGTAGGCTTATGAAAAATATAGTTTTTTAATCAATTGGAGGGTGGAAGCTATAGTAGTTTTATGCAGGATTTACAACGCATTGCAAACCCTACATGGGGCGAGACTAGTTTAATGTCTTGGCAAAAGCGTCGCTATCCTGCTTTTTATCTATCTTATGCTGATCTTCACTGCGACCTTTTTTCCAGTAGCTACTAATATAGATATGCTCATGAGCCACGTTCTTATCATCTTTGAGCCAGCTTCTTATTGCTCTCATATCTGAAAACTCGCATGCTATCCATATGCTAGGCGTGCCGTCTAGCCAATTGAGCTCTGCAAGACACGTTGGGAGTGATTGCGTATGTTCCCATATTACGGTGACGCCTTCAGGTTTACTAAGCGCAACCTTATCGTTTTCATCTTCAATTTGGATGACGGCGTACCCTTTTGCGTTGGATGGAAGTTCGGCAAGATGGTTTCGAATGCTCGGCAGTGCGGTCATATCGCCTGCGAGTAAAACCCAGTCATAGTGGTCGTTTAGGCCTTTGCTAGTGCCAGGGCCTGCCAACGTAATGGTATCTCCAGGCTGGGTTGAAACAGCCCATGCTGAGGCTGGGCCAGTAATACCATTGTCGGCATGTACAACCATATCAATTACCATTTCTGGCTTTGTCGCGTCAAAGCTGGCAACGGTGTAAGTACGCATGGCAACTTTACTCATTTCTGTAGGGCGCGGTAATGGGTTCCCGTCAAGATCGAACATAAGCTTTACATACGCGCCCGCTGATACAGAAGGAAAGGTGCGCAAGTCGTCACCACCTAAATAAATCCGTTGCATGGTAGGGGTTATACGAATAGATTTTGTAACTGTAGCTTGGCGTGGTTGCGGTTTAGCCATTCACTTCTCCTTTAAACTAGAACAGTTATTTTATTTGCTAATAATTCTCATTACTATTTCTAAAGATGGAACGAAAAAGAACATTAAGTTCGGGTTTATCGATTGATAGAGGGAAATGCTAATAGGCTTGGGAGTAAACTCGAGACAAAGAAAAAGGGGCATGAAGCCCCTTAAAAAACCACAACATAACTTGGAAAACACATTTACACACCACAAAGACGCACACTCAACGACTTCATGTACTTAGTAAGATAGCCTAAATTACAAAAGGTTCCGCTTTTTTAAAAATAAAAGGTAAAAATTTAAATACCTTATTATTGGGCCTTTCTAAATGTGTAACTTTGGACGTTTTAGTCACGTGTTTTGGCCTGTTTTCTTCACCTGGTGAAGCGTTATGAAAATAATGCCAGTGGTGACAGCGAGCAGTGCTGATGCGGTTGCAAAGGGAAGGGCGATATTGTATTGATAAATCAACGCGGCGAGCGGAGGCCCCACAATGTAGCCCATGCCTAATCCCATTAGCGCCATTGCTACATATAAAACAAACAGTGATGTTTGCAGGAATAAGAGCAGATAGGCCAATCCTAGAAGTGGTAACGCAATCATTGTCATGGACTCTTTACTTACGCGGCCTTTCTGAACCCATCCAAATTGAGCGATGAGTGATGCAGCTGCACTCACCATCATGGCAAAGCCAACTTGTCTAGCTGCTTCCACGGGCGTGTAGTGATAAAAATCAATAAAGAAAAAACCTAATGTTTGCTGCATCATAGCCATAGCGCAAAAAACACATATGCAAGCGCCAACAAATACGTACGGTGTTCTCGTCTTAGAAGGCGTGTCTGTATTCACGGATTGCGTGGCGTGTTGTTGAGACGATGGCGCGAGGACAGGTAGCTTAAAGTACACCAGTGTTACGGCCAATAAGGTGAGTATTACAATACTAAAAAGCGGCGCGAGCAAGCCGAAGCCCACGAGTAAACCTGCGTAGGCAGGCCCGATGATTTGACCTACATTACTTGCCGATGTCACTTTGCTTATTGCGCTTACTCGCCCTTGTGTCGAACTTATTGCAACGGCATAACCTACCGCTGAGGGTGGTGTAGCTGACATAATAGTTGACTGCATACTGCGGCTAATCAGTAAGGCCAGGAATAAATTAGTTCCGCTGATAATACCGGAAAAGCCAGCCATCCATGCGCTCGCAAAGACAAAGGTTCCTGCGCTATAGCCAGCCAAGCCCACCATAAGAATGCGTTTAAACCCAGCGTGCTTTGCTACTTTACTCCACACATTAGTGCCTATCGCGAATATCAGCGCAGAGCTAGACATTATTGTCGCAATATGGAATTCAGAAAGGTTGGCCTGTCGCCCCATAGAAGGAAGTGTAGTGAGCATAACACTTTGGCCAACAGACGTTGCAAGCAGAGCGCAGAAAAGAATTCTAAACACGGTGGTAGAAGCAGAAGACGAAAGCACAGGCTTGGCTCTTAAATAGGCGAAAAAGTCGTCGAAATGTTAACACAAAAGGAGATAAAAAAATGCCCGCCAGAGGCGGGCCAAAATCAGAGGTATGTAAAGGCCGGGATGGGCCTTTGAGGGGAGAGGAATGTCGTCGGGTGACAACTCACTAATAACATCGACGACATTACCAGTGTCCTCACTATGGTTCTGCCGAAACAACACACATGTATTTCAACAAATCCAAATAGGGTCAACAATCCCTTGCTGCACGAGACATCACTGTCAGTGCTTGCGATGTAGGTACTCGGTGCCTGCTTGCAATCCTTATGAAACAAGGCCTTTGCATCCTGCGAGTTTATCTAGGTTTTCTTTTTCCTAACCTCATCATCGACCAGCAATTTAACGGATCTTCAACAGCCGTCCTCAAGTTTTAAATACTGACGTTTCCATTCATCCTTGGTGACTAATCCATGTACTTCCTATGTTGTCACCTTCAGTATCGTCAACCTACGCAGTTTGGCCTCTCCGTCGCTAAAGCTATCCTAGCTACAAGCTGCGTTCTGTTGTTATCCGTTAGTCTAACTTATGCGTTAAATGTGCCAATTTTATTTATAGCGTCTGTTTTTTATTTAAGGTAATGATTTTAAGGTGTTATTTTTGATTTTTGTCTTGTTGGCGTACTTTGAGGGGAGGCCTTTGAGAAATAACAATGTAGTTTTTTCCCATCGGTGTGTATTAAATTACAAACATTTAATCATCACTGTTTTATCTCTTCCCGTTTCTTTAGCTTCATAAAGTGCTATGTCAGCATTTTCCAAGATAGCAGTAGTGGTCTGCAAAGATTTTATTGTTTTCAGCCCTGCAGAAAACGTTAATGTGATGTCTTTAGATAGCTGGTTGGATGAGGCCGTTTTTAACAGCTGACGAAAGTTATCGAGTTGATCATAGATTTGGCGTTCTTCAGTGTTATGAAAAATAAACAGAAACTCCTCGCCACCTAACCTGCCCATATCGACGTGTTTTGGGAAGAGTTGTCGTGCAGTGTGGGCGAAAAGACTCAACGCATCATCTCCCATTTTATGGCCATAGTTGTCGTTTATAGATTTAAAGAAGTCGATGTCTATCATGGCAACGCAAAATTTTTCTCCAGTAATTTCAAGTTGGTTTAGGTAGCCATTTAACAATTCTAGAATTTTCGGCCTGTTATAAAACCGGGTTAGTCCGTCGGTAGTGGCAAGTCGTTCGAGTCTTTTTTGATAACGTGCACGCTTAACGTAGAGTAAGAATAATAATACGCTGAGTAATAGAAATAAGCCTGCTATTACAGCCAATAAAAAGTTTCGTTGTTGATTAAGAGTAAGCTTTTCTTCCTGTAATTGAGTGACGGCCTTCAAGTCGCTATTTTCTGCCTCAATTTCATCCAGTTCGTACAGCGTTCGTATTATTTGTACACGAGATTTATCCATTGATTCGGTTATCAACTCATTTAACGCAATATACTGCTTAAGTGCGTCTATCGTTTCTTGCTTGTTGTCAAACGCTTCCAGAATAGAAAGTTTGAGATAAGCGGCCTCTAAATGGGGAAACCCCGGCTCCTCATTTGCTATTACTTCTTCTGCAAGTCTAACCTTTTCTAAAGCCCTCGTTTTGTCTCCGTTGGACAACGCAAGACGAGAAAGCTCGATAAGTGATTCAAAATAGATAGTTTTAGATTCTAAATGACGGGCAAGGTCGCTTGCCTCCTCAAATAAAGTGCGAGCGGTGTTGATTACCTCTGCTTTATTGTTCTGGGCTAACAACATTTTCCCTTTTCCAAGGAGTGCATTGGCAAGTAGGGGAGAATCGTTGTTTTTTCCTGCAATGTCGATGACTAAGTTAAAAAAGCGTTCCGAAGTTTTAAAATTCGAGAGCCCTAGCTCTGTTCGCGCAAGCTTTTCTGCCAAATAACTCTGGTTAACACTGTTTTTCTTTTTAACCGCAAATTCATAGGCTTCATCCAGATACGCTTTTGCTTCTTCGAATTTAGACTGCTTCAAATAAATATTGCCTATCAAACCGGCAATATGAGAGGGGGGGACTTGAGTTTTGAACTGCGTAGCTAGATTATAAGCGGAGAGGTAGTTATCGAGGGCAAGTTTCGGCTCTTTAATTTTCTCGAAAGCAGCGCCTAGCGTCATCAATACACCAATGTTTAATTGAATCACGCCGTGGTTCATAGACCATTGCTTAACCGCGTTGAGCAGGCTAATCGCTTCTTGTATTTCACCTGTGCGTGAAAGTATCTTAGCTTTGAGCAATTTTGCACGTTGCTGCATTAAGCTACTAGCGTAGACATCATTTATACAGCTCTCTGCGAGTGTTAGAGCCTCATTGTATTCACCTCGTTTTTCTTTCCCCAAGGCATAAAGATATAACCATTCGTGACGTTTTGACGAAGAGCTATTTGAATCGAGCAGCGCCCTCAATCTGGCCATTTCTTTTTCAGGAGATCGATGAAGGGCTTTGATGCCCGCAATAACGTCGTCATTTGGCGCTGCATTCAGCTGGTTGGTAGAGGGGAAAACGGGTCTTGATGTTAAAACGGTGGCAACAAAAATCGCGACTATCAATCCGAGTTTAGACATTCAACTCTATATCCTTTGCAGAATAACTCCATTAGCTAAACTATAGTCTCGATTCTTATATTTCGAAAATATTGAGAAAGATTTTTCACACTGGGGCTTACGATAGATCTTTTTCAATAAGCTACCAAGAACCGTACATTGGGTTTGGCAGAATGAAAATCTCTGTGCCCACCCGCGGCATGAGCGAATCAACATTGGCAGATTCTTGGGTTACGCCGCCCACGTCTTCAATGTTGTCGCCAATTTGCATAACAATAGTGTGAGGCGCTGCCCAGGTTGATGCCGTGTCTGTCGACGTATTTGAACATGCGATCTTGCCTTGGGTAAGCTGAAGTCTTCGCAAGTCTTTGTCATTAACCATACCTTCCTGACCTACCGCTTCTTTATCTTCAGCAGTGCGGCCAATCACGCAGGTATTACTCGTGGTAAGTGGCAAACCTTGCGCTAAAAGGTTATTCCAGGTGTGATTATCAAGCGCTTTATTGCGATTCGTAATAAGCGCCACCTTACCATTTCGCTTAACAACCTCGTCAATAAAATTAGCTACGCCTGGCACCAATGTGGCTTCTTCACGTTTCCCCCAGTCTGCCCAGCTTTTTGATGAATAGCCCAAGCCGATACTCTCGCGCTCTTTTTGGTAGGTGCTGTTGTCTAGCACAGTTTCATCAACATCCATTACTACGACGTCGCCATTAGCAAAACGCGTTGGCAGTGCGGCAATAGCCTGGTTGTACACAAAGCTTGAGAGGACAGGATATTCTTTGCTACTGGTTTGGTATATCACGGCAGTTGACAGAGTGTGTGATTTTACACCAGCAAGCGGGGTTGATGGCGCAGATGAGCATGCCGCGATAACTGATACTGTAGCGCCGATGCATACTGCTTTACTGATGTAAGAGAGCTTGTTAAGAGATAACAACGTTATTTTCCTTTTATAGTGTCTTCTGTCTACCGGTTTCAACACCATAATTACCCCTTAATTTATCGATAAACTGGGCCTGATATTTCAGCAATGGCGTCGTGTGCATGCAGACTTTCTTGATGTTCTACTTTTACACGAAAATAGGTAGCTTGGTAATACGTACTTAACGCTGCATGTAGACGTCTTACCGAATCTTCTACAAACATCAAGTTTTCAGCATTGCGCTTGGCAAACGCCTGTTCATCTTCACGCAAAATCTAACAAGTCAGTACCGAAGAAGTTGTCGATGACACAGCGCCATTCACCACTCACATCTTTTTGTAAAACATAAACTGCCCGTTTGCCCTCGCAGGGTAGGGCGTTGGGCGTGGCTTTTGGCACTAGGTAAAGCTTGGCGACGACTAGCGCTACGTCACCGGCTTGTATAACCCGTTCATCTCCGGTTGTTACGAAATGATCGGGCATGAATTTTTTTTGAAATTTCAGTAAGGCGTCAACGCAGTCGCGTTGCGTAGCATGTTCTTCAGTGGTTTGATTTTGCACTGAACTGGACATGGGGGTGGCGACCACTTTTGCACCGTTAGCATAACATTGAGATAAAGCATCTTGATCGCCGCGGTTTACTGCGTCGTGCAACTGTTGTAATACGTGAGATATTGGGTTGTTCATGGCTGTCGTTCCGTTTTTTGTACCGCTAGACGAGCCAATAAAAAACCCGCCTTTGCGGCGGGTTTAGTGAATTCTATTTACGCACTAGCTAACCCGCCCATTCCTTGGAATAGCGAGGATAATAATCAGCGCAGACGCTGAGAAAGCAGTATGTGTAGTCGTGTTTTTAGGCATAGTGTTTAAAAACAGTGTGCTGCTAGTGAGTATTTAATGACCTGAGTATCCTGTGCACGAAAAAGAAAGTCAATGGGTTTTTTAGATGAACAAGTTAGCCCCATATGGTCTGGTGGGTAAGCGGTGAGAATTGGGTTTGATGCTAGTTTAGGCTTCAAATATGGTAATGCGAATAGTGGAGCCTAGCTTTAAACAGTCACAAATATCTTTATCAGTAAAGCCACTGTCATGGAGAATTTGCCTAGCAACAAGCTTGGCATCTTTTGTACTATCCCTGTTGCTTAATATTTGAAGTGCTTTGTTTAAGTAGTTAACTGAAGGCATGATAACGACCTTATCTACTACACTTTGTTGCTGGTTATTAATTGAACGAATAAAGGTGGCATTGTGATCACTGAAACGTCGTAAAGGCATCACAAATTATGATGGAGTTCAAATCTTGGATTTACTTTATAACTGGTTGACGGCTAATGATGCGTTGTCGATGTCAACGTCTGTGGTGCTTGTTGTTTTGTCGTTCTTTACATCAATGATGACCGCAACGTTGGGTATTGGCGGCGGGGTGTTATTACTGGCAGTAATGGCTGGTACTATGCCGGTTAGCGCACTGATCCCCGTTCACGGTCTGGTACAGCTTGGTTCAAACGGAAACCGAGCACTGATGACGGTGAAGCATATCGACTGGCGTATGCTGAAGTATTTTTCGCTAGGCGCAATCGTCGGCGCTTTCTTAGCATCGTTTATTGTGATTCAACTGCCGCTGGTTGTTATTCAATTTGCAGTCGCGGTATTTATTTTGTTTCTAGTGTGGGGGAGCAAACCTAAAGCACAAGAAATGAGACCCGCGGGAAGGACGCTGGCGGGGTTGGTGACCACATTGGTTTCAATGTTTGTAGGAGCGACAGGGCCTTTAGTGGCGGCATTTGTACACCGAAATAACTACAGTAAAATGCAGATAACCGGCACCTTAGCCAGCTGCATGACACTCCAACATGGCCTTAAAGCATTTGTCTTTACTTTCGTGGGTTTTTCCTTTGCACAGTGGGCTGGGCTTGTCATTGCAATGATCGTCAGTGGCGCACTTGGCACGTTTTTAGGGCTCAAAGTGTTAAAGCGTGTGCCGGCTGAGAAGTTTATGCTGACGTTCAAAATCGTGGTGACGCTATTAGCCCTACGTCTTTTATGGCAGGCTACAGAGAGCTTACTTTAATTGAAAAAACGAGAGCTTAAGAGGCCTGCCTCTTAAGCTCAATATGTTCTGTCATTTACAGTTTATCGCTTTCTTTCCACTATTTAGAAACGATAGCTCAAAGACAAATGCCACTCACGCCCAGCACCATGCGCTGGGAAAAGTTATCCATGGCATGTTGGTTGCTGTTGCCAAACCAATTTATAGCAAAGTACTCAGCTTCCCCGGCGTTATAGCGATAACCGACCCGGTACCATGCAGCATCGATGAAACCTATATCCATAGCGAGGGCGGGCGTACCGCTTTCATTAGTATTTAGCCGTTGGTAGCTGGCGTCGAATTGGTGTTTTCCCCATTCATAGCCAAGTCTAAATTTGCCGCCGTTTCGCTGATAATAGCTGTTGGGTATAACGATGTTATTACCAGACTCTCGTTCGTCACGCTGCTGATGCATAAACGCGCCGCTAAAGAAAGCCTGGTCCGTTTTGTAAAGTGCATTGCCCTGATACTGTTGCCCGCTACCTGGGGCAATTACACTGGCATTTACACTACCAGTAATATCGTTATCTAAAGCAAAAAGCGATGCTGCATCGGCGTTGATACGCAGTTTGCCGCCTAATGTTTAATTAAGTTCTTTAACACCGGCTTTTTTTAGTTTTCGGTAAAGCGTGCGGGTACTTACGCCTAGTGCGTCCGCGAGGCTGTTTATATCGCCTCTAAAAGTGCTTGCTACCTGAGCAAGATAAGCATCTTCTACCTCGTCGAGAGTCATAATATCCTTGCCAAGATTAACTCCGCTTGTTGTTGGTGGGTCTTCCTCATATTTACCCCCCATTGAAGTGTAATCTTCGCCGGTGAAATCGTCTAACACGGGGAGATCCGACTCGTAGATTACGGTCTCATCGGCAAGTAATACTGCTTGGTCAACGATGTTGCGCAACTCGCGAATATTACCCGGATAGGAGTAGCTACTTAATTTTTCGAGGGCTTTTTTATGAAAACGCTTTTTCTCGTGGAACTGCGCTAAAAAATGCGTTGCGATCAGCGCAATATCTGACTTTCTTTCTCGTAAGGACGGAAGATTGATAGGGAAGCCGGCTATTCGATAGTAAAGGTCACGCCTGAATTCCCCCTTTTCTACCATTTGCTTTAAATTTTTATGCGATGCGCACACCAACCGAAAATTGGCTTTCTTCGAGACCACGCTTCCCACAGGGCGGTAAGTTTGGGTTTCAAAAAGCCTTAGCAGCTTCACCTGCATGGCAAGTGGAATATCGCCTACCTCGTCAAAAAATAGGGTACCACCCTCCGCCGCTTCTACCAGTCCTTTTTTATTGGTGGTCGCGCCGGTGAATGCGCCTTTTTCATAGCCAAATAACTCACTTTCAAGTAAAGCATCAGACAATCCAGTACATTCAATAACAACGAAGGGTTTTTCAGCGCGATGGCTACTTGAGTGCAGTGCTTGGGAAACCAGTTCTTTCCCGGTTCCGGTTTCACCAAACAGTAAAACGGATATATCTGAGTTCGCAGCGCGGTTAATTTTATTCAGCATCGTTTTAAATGCCTCTGACTCGCCAATCATTTTTCCAGCAGAGGGGCGGTTAGACGCGAAGGCAAGCTTATCCAGAATCTCCAGATAACCTATTAAATCCCCGTGACCGTCGAAGATAGGGCGCATCAGAATGTCGCAGTAGCTTTGGCCCTCGCTGGTGGTATGTATATGAACTACGCTTGAAGCTCTACCAGTCTTTCTGCTTTCCTGCATAGGGCACTGCTCGCCGCATTGGTCACAGGGCTTATTGTTTCGATGAGATACCTGATAACAGGTGCTATACCCGAGCTTTATATCGACAGGGTAAGTATCTCTGTAAGGCGCATTGACCGCCTCGATAATGTAGTTTTGATTGATGAAAATAGCGGGCTTGTCTATTGCATCTATCATTGCTTGTACAATTGATATGTTCATTGTCAGCGTATTAGTTAATGCTACTTTTATCCTGCCAACTTAACATATTGGCATAGAGCTTGTTCATTGTTTTAGTTGAATCACAATGCCTGAGTGCCAATACTTCAGTCAATAGGAGAGTTACACAATGAAAAAAAGCATCTTTTTAATTGCGTTAGGGTTAGCCGTAAGCGCCGGGTGCCCTATCGCTAATGCACAAAACAATGAGCTGGCTGAAAGCGAAGTGCAGACAAAAGTGAAGCAGGCAAGAGTCCATGCTAAAGCCCTTGGTGGAGCGCTTAAATCTAGGCTAAAACAGGCAATTCAGTCTGGCGGTTTGCAAGCGGGTGTAGAAGAGTGCAAGTTGGCCGCCGAGCCTATCGCCGAGGGGCTTAGCCAAAATGGCTGGGAAGTAGGACGTACTGCGATAAAAGTGAGAAACCCGAATAACGCGCCAGACGAGTGGGAGCGCGAGCAACTAGCGCTTTTCGCCTCTTTATTGGAAAAGACTAAGCTAGAGGATAAACAGCAGTCTACGCCTATAGATACCTATAAGTATGACAGTGACAGTGGCGAATTTCGGTACATGATGGCTATTCAACAAGGCCAGGTTTGTATGGCGTGCCACGGCACCCAAGTTGCACCTTCAGTAAAGGAAACCATTTTAAAGCATTACCCTAAGGATGAGGCCACTGGGTTTGAGCTTGGTGAATTGCGCGGCGCGTTCACGCTGATCTACTCGCCGCAGTAACTTAAGTTAATTTTGCATCAGCTAAAGCAAAAGCTCTTTTCTCAACCGTTTTAAACAACGATACAACGTCCCCGTCTCCTTTTTATTTGTGTCAATTTTGTCGCCAATAGTGACAAAATTGGCGCAAGATTCATATTAGATCCTTGCGATGGATCAAAGTGCGCAACTTTTCGTCATGAAATAATTAACCTGCACAGTACGAATAGACTGCCACTCATCAATTGTCGGTTGAGTTTGGTGAGAGAAGTGATGAATGGCATAAACCGTGCTCTAGCTGTGTTGAATGTTCATGTGATAACCACTGAATAACCAATAAATTCACTTAAGGTCAAGCGCTTATCGCGCACGAGAGACGAGGGAGATAACCCATGAGCGATACGTTAATAGAACTATCGCGGTGGCAATTTGCATTAACTGCGATGTTCCACTTTATTTTTGTACCCTTAACACTAGGGCTAAGCTTTCTACTTGCCATTATGGAGTCAGTTTATGTAATGACAGGTAAAGAGATATACAAGCAAATGACCCAGTTTTGGGGAAAGCTGTTTGGTATTAACTTTGCTATTGGCGTAGCCACAGGCTTAACCATGGAATTCCAGTTCGGCATGAACTGGTCATACTATTCCCACTATGTCGGCGATATTTTTGGCGCGCCTCTGGCTATTGAAGGGCTGATGGCCTTCTTCTTGGAGTCTACCTTCGTGGGCCTGTTCTTTTTTGGCTGGGACAAAATGTCTAAGGTGAAGCACCTTATGGCTACTTGGTTAGTTGCCATTGGTTCTAACTTCTCAGCGCTTTGGATCCTAATCGCTAATGGCTGGATGCAGTACCCAGTAGGCGCTGAATTCAACTTTGAAGCTATGCGTATGGAAATGACCAGCTTCGCAGACGTTATTTTTAATCCGGTAGCACAGGTTAAGTTCGTTCATACGGTTTCAGCAGGCTACGTGACCGGTGCCATGTTTGTATTGGCAATTTCTAGCTATTATCTACTGAATCACAAGCATATTGCGTTTGCCCGTCGTTCGTTTGCGATTGCAGCTAGCTTTGGCTTAGCGGCTACCTTGTCAGTTATTGTTTTAGGTGATGAAAGTGGCTATGAACTAGGTGACGTGCAAAAAGTGAAATTAGCTGCAGTTGAAGCTGAATATGAGACGCACCCCGCGCCAGCACCGTTCACTGTTTTTGGTATACCTAACGATGAAAAAGAAGAAACCGAATACGCCCTTCAAATTCCCTGGGCAATGGGCATCATTGCTACTCGCTCGTTAACCGAAGAAGTGAAAGGTATTAAGGATCTTAAAGAAGAGAATCGCGAGCGTATTTTAAGCGGCATCAAAGCTTATGAAGTGCTTGATGACGTAAGAAATGGTACCGCAACGGCTGAGCAGCGCGCCGCATTTGAAGCCAACAAAGACAGTCTTGGTTATGCAATGCTGCTTGAACCCTATACTGACGATGTTTCAAACCCATCAGAAACGGCAATTCAACAAGCTGTTGATTATAGCATTCCACCGGTGGCCCCGCTATTTTGGAGCTTCCGCATCATGGTTGCTGCAGGTTTTATTATGCTTGCATTGTTCTTGTGTGCTTTTTACTACAGCACAAAACACAAAATCACCAAGCCTCGCTGGCTATTAAAAGGTGCACTGTATGGCCTACCACTTCCATGGGTTGCGTGTGAAGCAGGCTGGTTCGTTGCTGAGTATGGTCGTCAACCATGGTCTATCGCAGAAGTATTGCCAGTGCATACCTCGGTGTCTAACTTGGCAATTAGTGACGTGGTAATCACCATTATAGCCTACACCGTTTTCTACACAGCGATGTTCATCATTGGCTTCTATCTAATGAAGAAATTCGCGAAGAAAGGTCCCGTTCCACCGGAAGATAAAACGACTGAAACCGAACTTGATCTTATTGACCTTGATGAGCAAGGAGCAAAAGCATGATTGATTATGAACTGCTAAGAGTCATTTGGTGGTGCTTAGTTGGCGTACTGCTAATTGGGTTCGCCGTCACTGACGGCTTCGATTTAGGGGTGGGCGCACTGCTTACCCTTATCGGAAAAAATGACAAAGAACGTCGTGTGATGATTAACACCGTCGGGCCTCACTGGGACGGAAATCAGGTGTGGTTTATTACGGCTGGTGGCGCCATCTTTGCGGCGTGGCCAATGATTTATGCTACCGCGTTTTCAGGTTTTTACCTTGCTTTAGCATTGACGTTAATTGCTCTATGGATGCGTCCTATTGGTTTTGATTACCGCAGTAAACTGCCAAACCCACAGTGGCGCAAAGCATGGGACTGGGCGCTATTTGCTGGAGGCATTATTCCTTCGCTCATATTTGGTGTGGCGTTCGGTAACCTGCTATTAGGTGTGCCGTTTGAACTGGATAACACGCTTAAGTCAACGTATACCGGGTCATTCTTTGGTCTTTTAACACCATTTGCTTTAGTGAGTGGCTTACTTTCAGTGGCTATTTTACTTAACCACGGTGCAACCTGGCTACAAATGAAAACCGATGGTTTTATTGAAGTCAGAGCCCGTGCGGTGTCGGTAATATTGAGCTTGGTGGGCGTAGCGCTTTTTGTGATTGCTGGTGTGTGGGTAGCATTTGGTTTAGATGGCTTTGTCATCACCTCATCAATTGACACCATTGCTACATCTAACCCGCTTAAGAAAGAGGTAGCTATTGAAGCGGGCGCTTGGATGAGCAATTACAGTAAATACCCCTTTATGGTGATAGCGCCTGTTTTAGGTGTAGTAGCTGGTCTTGCCTGCGCGTTCTTCTCTAAGAAGGGAAATGCAGGTATGGCGTTTGTGTCAAGCGCACTATTTATCACAGGCGTAATTTTAACAGCGGGCTTCTCAATGTTCCCGTTCTTAATGCCAAGTATCACCATGCCAGAAGCTAGCCTTACAGTATGGGATGCAACGTCTAGCCATATGACGCTAAACGTTATGTTCATCGTTGCCTGTATCTTTGTGCCTATTGTACTGAGCTACACTGCCTATAGTTTTTATGTGATGCGCGGTCGTATCAAAAACGACGACCTCGACCAATCTCACACTATCTATTAAGGAGATATTTATGTGGTATTTCGCTTGGATATTAGGTGTTTTACTGGCGTGCTCTTTCGGCATTATTAATGCGATGTGGTTGGAAGCAACGGAAAACATGGATAGACCCGAAGACCAAGAGTAGAAGTGGAGGTAGGCTGGCCGCAAGAACACGCCGTGAACCCATCTGTGGGGGCTTCGCAGCGGCATCCCTGCCGCTGAGAGTTCTTGCAGCCAGCCCACCACTACTTCGAAAAAAGTTAAAAATAAATAGAACAACGAAAAAGATAGAAACGAACAGTGACTAAAGAAAAGATTTCCAGCAGACAAACACTTACTAAATGGTGTAAGGAAATGGATAGCGCGCAATCGCTTGGCTTGCGCCGTTCGCTTATGTCACAGGTAGCGGTTAAGTGTTTGTCGCTTTTTTCTTTAATTATTGGCTTTTATTACTTTTCTAATATTGCTCAAGACTGGGTGGTGAATAAAACGCCCGCTACCCGTGGCGATATAGTAGGGCTTTCTAGCTGTTTAGCGTTGTGCTGGTTATTCCAAGGCGCGTTTAACGCCCTTTCCAGTAGGGGGAAGGTGAAGGTACTTGATAAACTTGAAGCACATTTGAAACAGGTGTTTGTGGCGCGTCAGCATGCGCTAATTCGCCAGCACTCTGTTTATTACTGGCAAACCCTTTGGCTGCAGCACATACAGGCTTTTACTGATTGGGCGCTAGAATATCGCGTGCAGCAAATGATCGCTGTAATAGTGCCACTGCTGGCTTTGGCCGTTATTTTCTATGTAAACCCCGTGATTGGGCTTGGTTTGCTACTGACACTGCCGGTTGTGCCACTTTTTATGATCATAGTGGGGAAAGGAGCGGCAGCCTTGCATCGCAAGCACTTTGTTGCGCTTGAACGACTGGGCAGTTTGTTTACTGACCGCTTGGCCGCACTGCCCATGTTGGCAAGTTTTCAGGCCCATCAAAAACAAACTGACCTGCTGAAACAAGCCAGTGAAAACTTAAATGCGCGAACCATGAAAGTGGTGAGTGTGGCGTTTCTATCTAACAGCGTCCTCGATTTTTTCGCCACGCTTGCCGTGGCCTTAGTGGCAGTATTTATCGGTTTTTCATTGCTGGGCGAATTAACTATTGGGCCAGCAATAACATTACAGCAAGGTTTGTGGGTGCTGCTTACTGTTCCCCTGCTATTAAGTGAAATGAAAAAGTTGGGTCAGGTATATCATCAAAAAGCACAGGCAGAGGCCGCGCAAGACGAACTATATCCTTTATTTTCTATTCCTATTCAAGCTCACGCTCAAGATAAAACGCATTCAGACGAAAAGGTGGAAAGCTATTTTGAAAGTATGAATAAACGACCAAGTGAATCTTTGCTTACAGCCTCTAACGTGAACGTTTTTGAGATGAACGCCTCTCTTTATAGTTCATTATCTTCTTGTAAAAGCGAAACCCCAGTGCTGCTCTGCGCAGATAGCCTTAATGTTTCTAAAGGCGATAAAATTTTACTCAGTGGCGCTTCAGGCTCAGGAAAGACGCTACTTCTAGAAGCACTGGGTGGGCAGCGCCCCGCTTCCCACAAATTTAACGAACCGGTTGTGTGGATCACTCAGCACCCCGTGGTTACACCAGGTTCGGTACGAGAGAACCTATGCCTTGACGATAGCTATACGGATGAAGCGCTTAACGAGGTACTGCAAGCGGTAGAACTCGGGCCGTGGCTAGCGTTATTGCCTTATGGGTTAGACACGGTAATGACAGACTACCCATTACTTTCTGGAGGCGAAGCGCAGCGTCTGTCCTTGGCTAGAGCATTGCTTAGAAAAGTCAATATATGGCTATTGGATGAGCCAACAGCGCATTTACCAGATTCCCAGCATCATAGACTGGCCCAACTCATCAACCGCTTAGGTGAGAATAAAACGCTTATATGGGCTTCACACAAAGCAATGCCCGCCAATTGGTTTACACACTTCTGGGCTATTAAAAACGGTACGGTAAAAGTCGCTTCAATGGTTAGCCAAAACGAAAGGCAGGAGGCAACCAATGAATAATACGAAACCTGCCTATATAACGTTATTGCTCGCGCTACTGCATGGTGTAGCAGGCATAAGTATCTTGGTTATTTCTTCTTGGTTTATTGCAGTGAGTGCAATTGCGCCTGTGGGCTTTAACTATGTCATTCCTGCTGTTGTTATCCGCGCACTTGCGCTACTTCGCATTGCATCAGGCTACGCCAGTATGTGGGTAGGTCATAACGATTTGCTGGCGCGGATAGCCAATATAAGGTTGTCTGTATTTAGTCAGCTTGAAAACACGCAAATTAATGAAAAAGCATTAACGACAGAAGCGCTAGCCCAACACACAGAAGAGCTTGCTAGCCGCTGGATTGCGTGGATAGCGCCACTATCTAGCGCAACGTTTATTTTTACGTGTCTTTGTGTCGTGGCTGTGGGGTTTGGCTTTCCTGGGGCAGGATTGCTTATTGCATTGTTTGTTGTGTGGTCAATCGCCTTGGTATTACAAGGGGTAGGGGCGCTTCGTATAGCTAAGCGTGCGACTCACGCCAATGCCCAATTTAGACAAGCGTCAACCAACTTTCTAAACAGTAGTGCTATCTGGCATTTAAGTACAGCGTTTACGAATATGCGCGAAGGCAAAACGACCTGCGCAGATGAAAGTCATACTTTACAAAGTCCAGAACGCGACGTTGCCAGAAACTTAGAGACCGCAGAGGCAAGCGCCCCAGATATAAATATAAAAGACGTGAGTGCTAAAGTAGTGTGGCACGAAAAGGTAGAGCAAAAAAATACCGCGAATCGCACGGCGTGGTGCTTTCAGGGTATAGCGTTTTTGCTGGTTGTGCTAATGATGTCTGGTGCTTTATCCATCGCGCAGACGCTGCTTTTTGCACCCATCGCTATCGTAGTGCCTATGGTATTGCTTGCGGCGCCCGATTGGGCGGGGAACGCGTTTTTAAGCATATCTAAGTTTACACAGTACAAGCAAAGCGTAAAAGCGCTTCGACAAATGAATACAACGCCCATCAAGATGCTTTGCAAAAGAGAGATAAATACCGCGATAACCTTAACGGATTTTTCTATAAAAAGCCGTCGTACGAGTAAAGTGAATACAAGCATGCCAGCTAAGGGAGTGGTTTGTGTCTCAGGTGCCTCTGGTTGTGGTAAATCATCTTTGCTTCAGGGGCTCGCTGGGCTACTTCCTGCTAACGGAAAACGAGAGATTGATGGCGTCAACATCCCCCCTGGCTTAGTCACAAACTGGCGCTATGTTGAGCAAGAACCCGTTATATTATCCGGCAGTCTTGCCTTGAATTTAGACCCTGCTGGAAGGCGCATATCACACAGTGAATTCATTACGCTAATGCAAGAGTTCGGGTTGGAAAAGCTTTTGCCTTTAACGACGTGGGTAGGCAAAGCCGGAAGACCATTGTCTGGTGGTGAAAGAAAGCGCGTCGCGCTGGCTCGGGCTATTTTGGCTAAACCACGGGTACTACTTGTTGATGAGCCGTTCGAAGGCTTAGACATTCACACACAACAACGTGTCTGTACCGTGTTAAATCGCTATGCAAAAAATAATCTAGTGATTATTGCTTCACACGTCACTCCTAAAGCCCTAGTGGTGCAAAAAAACGTACAGTTGGACGAAGCGAGCATGGTTACCGTCAATGGCGACCATCGCGCTACTTTGTAGCGAACTGCTCGAAGTCTTTTGTAATGTCTTCCAGGCTTCTTCCTTTTGTTTCAGGGAACAGCTTGGCAACCAGTATCAAACTCACTAAAGCAAAGCCGCCGTATATGGCGAAAGTGGCGGCAGCCCCTAAATTGGCTAGCTCCCATGGGAATATCATTTGAACCAAGAAACTTGTGAGTGAGTTCACCATACCCACCAAAGAAATAGCGAGTGCCCGCGTTTGATTAGGGAAGATCTCGGCCAGCATGGCCCACATAACTGGGCCCAACGACATAGCGAACGAAGCAACAAAGGCAATGATGCCAAAAAGCACTAATGGTGCATTCATAGTAATACTGCTAGTAAGTAGCGGTTGTTGATAGGTGTCGTATTCACCGCTCGTTAGCGCGGCTTTAAGCGCACGTTTAAAGCTTACATCTGAATAATAGGTTTCTTTGATTAACGGGGTTAGCTTGGCAGCGACCGAAGGACTCTCTTGGGAAAGTTCTGTAACGGCCGTTTGCTGCACTTGATACGTCGCCTGTTTAAAGCCATAAGTGCAAATAGCCATACTGATGACTACACCGGTAAGACCTATCAACAATAAAGGCTTTCTGCCCCACTTATCTATGGTGAGCATGGCGACTATGGTGAACGCTACGTTTACCACGCCAATCAATACCGCTTGCATAAAGGCTGCATTGGTACCTACACCACTTTGTTCAAAAATAGTGGGGGCGTAGAAAAATATAACGTTGATGCCGGTAATTTGCTGAGCAATAGCGATAATAATGCCCACCATCAGAGGAAAGCGCATGGCTTTGGTTTTTAGAAAGCCAAGGCGCTCGCCTAGTGACCAAGATTTTTCTTTTAACGATGACGAAATGTCTTCAACCAGCGCTTTTGCTTGTGCGTGGTCGAATAAGCGGTTTATTACCTGCTCTGCCTCTTCTTGCCGCCCCTTTAAAACCAGCCAACGCGGGCTGCGAGGAATGGTAAACAGAAGGCTAAACCATAAAAGTGCTGGGATAATTTCCAGGCCCAGCATATAGCGCCACAAATGCATATCTAGGCCGATGTCGGTAACCCAAGGGGCTGCGCTGTTACTCAGCTGTAACAAATAATAGTTGGTGAAATAAGACAGGGCGAAGCCAAACACAATGTTGAGCTGGTTTACCGACACCATCTTTCCCCTATTGCGTGGTGCGCTAATTTCGGAAATGTACAGTGGGGCGATAATTAGTGAACAGAATGCGATACCCCCAATAAAGCGTGAGAGTACTAAAAGTTCAAAATTTGGTGCAAGCGCAGAGCCCACTGATGAAAGTAGGTATAGAAATGCGACCAAAATAAGCGCTTTTCGCCTGCCTATAGCGTCACTGATACCGCCAGCGAATAGCATGGCAATGAGCGCCCCTAAGGTAGGGGAGCTGACAACAAACCCTTGCTGCCAATCATTTAAGCCAAATTCAGCGTCTATAAAGCCGTTTGCTCCCGCGATCACACTGGCATCGAAGCCGAAAATAAAGCCTCCAAGCGAGACAATTAGGGTGTAATACAGCGATGGAGACAGGGCTTTATTCATTTTATAGGTTGCCTAATGTATCCCTATTTACCACTTCAGGAACAAACAGGTGCTCAATTGGGATAGGGCTCTTTATGTTATAAACATGTTGAAGCACCCAATAAGCCGCCATTTCTCCCATAGCGTGGATAGGGTTATTTATTGTGGTGAGTTTAGGGTAAAGATAGCGCGAAAATAACACGTTATCGAAGCCAACAATGGAAAGCTGTTCAGGGATATCAAAGCCAGCTTCTCTTGCTGCTGTCATTGCGCCTGAGGCCATTTCGTCGTTGGCACAAACTAGTGCAGTAAAATTGGGGTAGTGTTTTTGAAGGTGAAGCATGCCTTCTTGGCCAGCTGACTCGTGATAATCACCTTCAAACATACTGGTTTCTTCAAACGTAATACCGGCCTCTTCAAGCGCGCGCTTATGGCCTGAAAGGCGGTCGCTGGCATCTTTTTTAAACAGTGGGCCGCTGATATACGCAATATGTTTGTGGCCCGCGTTAATTGCTGCCTGTGTGGCCAGATAGCCGCCTTGTTCGTTGTCCACAACAAAGCAGTTATCGTTTAATTCATCTACCTTACGGTTAATGACAGCAACGGGAGTGCTACTGTCGACGAGTTGTTTAAGATACTCGTCAGAAACCGCCTCAGCGTGCAAAATGAGTGCGTCACAGCGACGACTTTTTAAAAACTCTATGGCCTCGTGTTCGCGTTTCTCATCTACGTGTCCGGCGGTAATAATCACGTGCTTTCCATTTTGTTTTAGCACATTTTCTACCGTACTCATCAAGTCGCCAAAGTAAGAGCCGTGCAATTCTGATACGAGCAAACCCACACTGTTCGTGCGGTTTGACGCCAGAGATTGGGCAATAGCATTGGGTTGATATCCCAACAATGCCATTGCATCCTCCACTTTCTTACGCGTGCGCTCACTCACCCGTGCGTTACCATTCATAACACGAGAGACGGTAGCTAGCGAAACACCCGCAGCTTCTGAGACTTGATAAATTGTTGCCATATAGTTCGGTACTTATTCTTAATTGATACCGCTAATGTACCCACTTACACGGCTCTTAACCAGTTTTGAGTAGGCTAAAGCACTTTGTTTCAACGTACGTTTTTGCGTCTCATAGTCTACATATACGATGCCAAAGCGCTTTGAATAGCCTAGCGCCCACTCGAAGTTATCCATCAAACTCCACGCAAAATATCCGCGTATATCCACGCCTTGCTTCATAGCTTCATCAACCGCGTTAAGGTGAGAATGAAAATAGGCAGTTCGATCGTCATCTTTTACTTTGCCGTCAATTAGCTCATCATTCATAGCCGCACCGTTCTCAGTAATGTAAAGAGGCGGCAGCGCATAGCGCTGATTAAGATCAACTAATAACTCTGTAAATGCATCTGGCGTGATTTCCCAACCCATAGCCGTAAGTTCGGTGGTAGCTGGAGGCACAACTTCAAACCAACTTGCACCGTCACTTTTATACAAGGTGCGGGTGTAAAAGTTGATGCCCAAGTAATCGATAGGCTGTGAAATGATGTCCATATCACCATCATGGATCTCGGGCTTAACGTCTGCGTCGAGCCGATCGATAACACTAGGGTACTTACCTTCAATAATTGGCTGTAAATACCATTGATTATGATATTCATCAGCAAGTTTTGCGGCTTCAAGATCGTTGCTGTCACTGCCAACCGTGTGGCAGTTGCTAAAGTTAAGCACGATACCATTTTTGCTGTTTGGGCACAGACGCTTAAGTACTTTTAGCGCTAGGCCGTGAGCAAGTAGTAGGTGATGAGCTGCCCGACGCCCGTTAGCCATACCGGTTTTGCCAGGTGCGTGTATCCCTTCTTCGTAACCTAAATAAGCAGAGCAGAAGGGCTCATTTAACGTGGCGTATGAATAAACTTTTTCGCCTAATGTCTTTGCAACCGCTTCGGCATATTTTTCAAATGCGAAGGCGGTGTCGCGGTTAAGCCAGCCGCCGTTGTCCTCTAAATGTTGAGGAAGATCCCAGTGATATAGCGTTACGAAGACTTTCATGCCACGTTCGATAACCTCGTTCACTAAGTTAACGTAAAACTGCATGCCTACTTCGTTAACGCTGCCATCCTGATTCATAACGCGAGGCCAAGAGATAGATAGGCGGTAGGCATCTAAGCCAAGAGAGTCGATAAGCTCAATATCCTGTTTCCAAAATTTCACATGCTCGCAGGCAATATCTCCGTTTGTGTTATCAGAAATCGTATTTTCTTCTTCACAGAACCTGTCCCAAATGCAATCTAACCTTCCCTCTCTATCTCCCTCTATTTGAAAACTTGATGTAGCCACACCAAATAAAAAATCTTTCGATAACATCGCTGAAGTAGAAGGGAGGTTAATTTCTGGCATCGTGAGAATGTCCTGATTATTACAAAATCTTATATTTACAATGTGCAGCACAAAGTAAATAACATCATATTTACATTGAATTCGATAACGCTTCGTGTAATTATCTGTCCAATGTAAGCGCTTACAAAGTTATAAAATCACGGCTTGAGTGTTGTGTAAGCGCTTTCAAATTTAAATCTATCATTAATTAGAAAAATAGCAACAGAGGTTATTTGTGGACACACCAGTGCAGCCTAATAATTTAAGCGCCCAAGGGGGAGATGCGAACGGCGGTTACCGTTTTGCACTTATCTCGCTCACTACGTTGTTTTTCATGTGGGGTTTTATAACGTGTCTGAACGACATTCTCATACCTTATCTAAAAGGGGCTTTTAATTTAAGCTTCACGCAAGCAATGCTTATTCAGTTTTGCTTTTTTAGTGCCTATTTTGTCGTATCTTTACCAGCCGGTATGGTGGTGTCGCGCATTGGTTATCAAAAAGGTATTGTTCTAGGTTTGGGCATAGCCTGTTTTGGGTGTTTGTTGTTTTTCCCTGCTGCCTCGACGCAAATATACGGTATTTTCTTACTAGCGCTTTTCGTGCTTGCTTCGGGAATTACTGTTCTTCAAGTGTCAGCAAATCCTTACGTAACCGCTCTTGGAGACCCTAAAACTGCGTCTTCACGTCTTACTATGACCCAGGCGTTCAATGCGTTTGGTACCACAGTTGCTCCGTTTTTCGGCTCCTACCTGATATATGGGGCCACCGGTGAACATAGCGGCGGCACACCAAGTGCGTCAGATGTTCAAGTGCCTTATCTAATTCTTGCTGCATCGTTATTTTTGTTAGCGCTTGTTTTTATGTATTTGAAGCTACCCAAGCTAAATCATACCAGCGCGAGTACGGGTGTATTCAAAGGCGGCGCATGGCACCACAAGCATCTTGTTTTAGGCGCAGTAGGCATATTTATGTATGTAGGTGCTGAAGTTGCTATTGGCAGTATGTTGGTGAACTATTTAGCCAGTCCTGCAGTTGGGGGGCTTACAGAGGCAGGCGCTGCAAAACTTCTGGCTTATTACTGGGGTGGGGCCATGGTCGGACGCTTCATCGGTGCAGTGGTTATGCAAAAAATCTCTGGCGGCTATGTGTTGGCGTTCAACGCCTGCGTTGCGATAATATTAATTTTGTTATCCCTTTCAAGTACGGGCAGCGTAGCGCTGTGGACTATTCTCGGTGTGGGCTTATTTAACTCAATTATGTTTCCTACCATTTTTAGTCTTGCCCTTCAGCAGTTGGGGAAAGATACGCCGCAAGGCTCAGGTATCCTATGCTTGGCAATAGTAGGTGGCGCTATCGTGCCCTTGCTTCAAGGAATGCTGGCGGACTCTATCGGCGTCACCTTGTCGTTTTTACTTCCAGCTTCTTGCTATCTCTACATCGCCTATTATGGTCTTGTGGGAAGCCGCGTAGCTAAATTTCAATCCACTGAAAAGTAACGAGGATTAATAATGCGAAAAAGTCTAATCGCAAAAGTTGTTACAGGTGCACTGGTTAGTGTTTTAGTTAGTGCTTGTACAACCGAAAATAACGCTTCTTTAGTTAACAGTGCCGATGATAAACCGAATAAAGCCAGTGAAATTTGGCCTGCGCTAAATATCGAGGTGAAGAGTGACCCAGCGGTAGAAAGCAAAGTTTCAGACATTCTTTCTACCATGACACTTGAACAAAAAATTGCACAGATGATCCAGCCTGAAATTCGCAATATAACCGTCGAGGATATGCGTAAGTACGGATTTGGTTCTTACCTAAACGGTGGTGGCGCATTCCCAAATAACGACAAGCATGCGACACCTGAAGACTGGGTAGCGCTTGCCGAAAAGCTATACCAAGCCTCGGTGGATGACAGCCTTGATGGCTCGACTATTCCGACGATGTGGGGAACGGATGCGGTTCATGGTCATAACAATGTTATTGGTGCGACTTTATTTCCTCACAACATAGGTTTAGGTGCAGCAAACAACCCTGAGCTAGTAGAGAAAATTGCTCATATCACAGCAAAAGAAGTGATGGCGACAGGCATTGATTGGGTATTTGCACCAACGGTTGCTGTTGTACGTGACGACCGCTGGGGCCGCACTTATGAGAGTTACTCTGAAGACCCTGCCATTGTTAGGGAATATGCAGCTTCTGTTGTAAAAGGCCTTCAGGGCGCTGCAGACAAAGACTTTTTAAGCGACCAGCGTGTTATCAGCACGGTGAAACATTTTGTGGGTGACGGTGGCACCGTTGGTGGTGATGACCAAGGCGACAATATTGCCAGTGAGCAAGACTTGTTCGATATTCACGCGCAAGGTTATGTGGGTGGCCTAACGGCGGGTGCGCAGTCGGTTATGGCGTCATTTAACAGCTGGAATGGTGAAAAGCTTCACGGCCATAAATACTTATTAACTGACGTACTTAAAGAGCAAATGGGTTTCGACGGATTCGTAGTCGGCGATTGGAACGGTCATGGGCAGGTGAAAGGGTGTAACAACGAAGATTGCGCTCAAGCCATTAACGCCGGCTTGGATATTTTTATGGTGCCTAGTGACTGGAAGGTACTATACGATAATACCCTTGCACAGGTGAAAGATGGCACTATTGCAATGTCGCGTATTGACGATGCGGTTCGCCGAATTCTTCGCGTCAAAGTTCGAGCAGGCCTATTTGATAAGCCAAGTCCGGCAAATCGTCCGCTATCGGCCGACCGGTCATTAATTGGTAAAGCTGAGCACCGTGAAGTGGCCGCTCAAGCGGTTCGTGAGTCGCTAGTGTTATTGAAAAATAAAGATAAAACTCTGCCGCTTTCTGCGACTAAACGCATATTGGTAGCAGGTGATGGCGCCGACAATATCGGCAAGCAATCAGGTGGTTGGAGCATTACGTGGCAAGGCACGAATAATACGAATGATGACTTCCCCGGTGGCAGCTCAATTTATGATGGTATTAAGGCGCATGTAGAGAGTGCAGGCGGTGACGTAAAGCTTTCGGTTGACGGTAGCTTTGAAACCAAACCCGACGTGGCGATAGTTGTTTTTGGTGAAGAACCTTATGCTGAAGGCCATGGTGATAGAGAAACCTTAATTTATCAACACGGCAGCAAAAAAGACTTAGCACTGCTTGAAAAACTGAAATCCCAAGGCATTCCTGTAGTATCGGTGTTTATCAGTGGTCGTCCAATGTGGGTAAATGCTGAGCTTAATGCTTCAGATGCGTTTGTTGCGGCTTGGCTTCCGGGCTCTGAAGGTGCAGCGGTGGCAGATGTACTGTTTGGTAAGCAGGATTTCAAAGGTAAGCTTTCTTTCTCTTGGCCGTCGGAACCTCAGCAAATCGTGAATAAGGGCGATGAGAACTACGAACCATTGCTACCCTATGGATTTGGACTAACCTTTGATGCCGAAAACGTATTAAGCGATTCGCTAAATGCTGAAATTAAAGTAAGCACTGATAACAACGAGGCAATGGAAATTTTAAACGGTGCCGTTCAGTCTCCATGGGTGTTGTGGTTGTATTCGGGTGATGAATCGTTAACGGTGAGTGCAAGCACGCATACTGTAGGAGCATTAACGTACCGCACAGTCGACAAAGTTGTTCAAGAAGACGCCCGTAAAGTTACATTCGATGGCTCTGAGTTCGCGGCGATGCGCTTTGCAAGTAAGAGCTTTTTCCGCGAGGATTTGAGTGCGCAATTACTCACGCAAGGTGCGCTTAGCTTCAATGTAAGCCGTCATTCAGATATCACGCAGCCTGTAACTGTGGGGATGAACTGTGAAGGCGAGGGCGACGCGCAAGGAAGTTGCTCAACACAACTTGATATCAGTGAACAGCTTAAAGCAATGCCTGTTGATACCTGGACGAATGTGAGTATTGACCTACAGTGCTTTGTTGACGAAGGTATTGACTTCACCGGTCTTGTTGTACCGTTTGAATTAGGTAGTGCGGGTAAAGCAAGCTTGAGTGTGGCAGATATTCAGTTTACGCCAAGTGCAGCAGAATCAGCGACTATAAGCTGCCAAGAGTAAGTTAAAGCTCTATCTCTAGACCTTAAAGAGCGTCGCCGTGGCAAAAGCCTTGGCGACGTTTTTGTTTGTAAACAACTAAATCCACACACCTACTTCTATTGAACCCTCAATATTAAATGCTCTTTAATCATCGTCGCTAAAAATACAAACTCTATTCCTACCGAATCGTTTAGCTACGTATAGTGCATCGTCACATTGATTGATTAGTGCCGATGTTTCAATACCTTTTTGATATTCAGCGATGCCAGCGGAAAAGGTTTGTTCACTGATCTCAGTAGAAATACGCAATTGTCGATAGCTATCAAGGATTGAATCTACAACTTTTTTAGCTTCGGAAGCTGAGGTTTTTGGAAGGCATAAAATGAACTCTTCTCCGCCATAGCGTCCAAAAGTATCTGTTTTTCTAATGGAGTTAGATACATGCTCGCAAAACGCTTTAAGTAAATCGTCTCCGCATTCATGGCCGTAGTTGTCGTTGATGGCTTTAAAGTTATCTAAGTCAATCAACGCTAAAGATAAATTATTTTGATAGGCTTTTGCTTGGCTAATCTCTAACTGTACAGCGCCGAGTAAACTTCTTCTGTTACGAACGCCTGTCAGTGTATCTACGGTTGCAAGTGTTTCTTGTTCTCTTTTCAGCCTTCTTTGAACAATGTATAGATAAGTTACGAGGGCTAGAAGCACCACTAAAACCAGCGCCCCAACACTCAGAATTAAATTTGTTCTGTTGCTGTTTGCGAGTTCCACACCTGCTAATTCATGCTGCTTCTCTAAAAGTTGCAATTTTCGCTCAGCAAGGGCACTTTCATAGTAGTCGCTAAACACTTCCTCTCGATCGTCCGTCTGGTAATAAAGGGACTGATAAAAGTCTTTGCTGTCGCGCAGTGCTGATATTGCCGCTTCTTTGTTTCCTGACTGCTCAAAGAAAGAAGACTGAATAGATTTAAACTGCGCCCAGAGCAAGTCTGATGAGCTGTAATCGGTGCTTAGGCTGTCGATAATATTATCCATCAGTGCTTTAGCTGTTTCTAACTCGCGTTGTTCTACTAGCGCTTTAAATCGAGAAATTTGATAGGTGTTAGTATCGTATGAGTCAGGTAGTGTGGATATAAAGTCCTCGGTTTTTTTAATTAATGCGTGCGCCGCGTTAACTTTTTCTAAGGTATAAAAATACTCAATTTTTGAAACAAGACCATAGGTATAAGTATCCCAATCTTCAATTGATGTTGCGTAATCGATGTACCGTTCAAGCGTATTCAATGCTTCGTCTATGCGACCTGAATTTTCAAAACTTCTTCGTTGGCAATCAAGTGCAATTTGGTAATACCTGTGGGGACTTGCCTTGGGTCTATTACGAAAAAATGCTTCTGCTCGTGAACACAGTTCTAACGCGCGTTTATCTTCGCCTAGGTAAGACATACTCAGCCCTATCTGAAGCTCCATGTTTTCGATTGCACCATCTCCAAAAAATTGTTTTTCAGATAGTGATGGGAGTTTTTCTATAATTTTCGCACTTGCATTTAGCGATGCTCTTATTAAGCCCATACGAGCAAGAAAGGTTGATTTTGTGGCAAGGGCATCAAAATAAAGTTCTTTGTCTTTGTTACGAGCAAACGCGATGATTTTGTCAATTTCGCCGTGAGCTAAACGCCACTTTTCTTGTATAGCCAAGTTATAGGCTGACAGAATTTTATGCCGGTAGTACAAAGAGGGATGGGTATTTTTTACTTCTTTAAGATGATGTGATGGAGCAAGGTGGTATTTTTCAAACCCAGTTGGATGGTCAATGATTGAGTGCAGTAAAGCGATATAAACGGATGCAACAGGTGACGGCGCAGATAAGCTTTCAGAGTCAGAAACTAATGACATCAACGCTTCTTTACTTTCGGGTTTGCTGCTTATAATTTGGGAATATGCTTGGAAATATTTATCACCGCTAATCGCAAAAGTAGAATTAATTCCCATCAAAAATAGCACTAGCGCGCTAATACACTTCTTATACTTCACTTGTTTTCTTCTTCTACTACTCATACCTGAGCTTATGAAGTGAGGTTACCAAAAAATGGCAGAAATGTTTGATGATTTTAGCGGGCTGGAATTAGAAAAGGGCCTTAAACAGGCCCTTATCGTAAGTGCTTATTAAACTTAGAAGCTATATCTAGCGCCAAGCGTGTAGCGAGGTCCATATTGGCGAGCAAATAAAAACTGCTCTTCAAAGCGGCCGTAACCACGTTCAGTTTCGTCATTAATGTTGATACCTTCTAAGAACACGGTTAGGTGCTCATTGACATCGTAATTGATGCTGGCATCAACCTGACCAAAGGTGTCGAACTGGGTGGCAGGGTTATCAGCTGAGCCTTGTGCTTGACCAATACCAACAACATAGTCTGAACGCCATGCATAGGTTACTTTTACCGACAGGCCTTCTTTCTCGTAAAACACTTGGACGTTAGCTGAATCACTAATTCCCACTAGCGGGTTCTGCTGTTCTAGGTTATAAGGGTCGTATTCTACGTCACCATCCACCAGCGTCGCGTTTGCGCCAAAACCAAAGCCAGTTTCGCCAAAGGTATGCTGAACGGCAAATTCGATACCTTCTACCGTTTTAGAATCATCAAGGTTACGCGGCTTAACCACATTCCACTCGATAAGCGGGTCATCTGAATTAGGCTCGACAACGCCGTCTGCATCAGCGTAGCCTGCTTCTCTGAAGTAGTCGTAAATATTACTGTTGGTAGCTTGAATGCCTTCTGCCTGAAGCGCAGAAACAGCTTCTTGCCATCTTGGGCCTTGGTAAATATCGTTAAGGCCGTCAAAGGTTTCAAGCCTACCTTGAGTATCGATATAGTTCTTCACTGACTTTCTGAATAGGCCTACTGACGCATAGCTTGCTTCGTCATAGTACCATTCGAAAGATAGGTCTAAGTTAGTTGACTCATAAGGTTTAAGGTCGGTACTGCCTTCAGATACTACCCTCGAGCCAATTTTAGGGCTTCCGCTAAATGAACGTCCGCCTTGTAAAAAGCCGATAGGTGCACGGGTAATTGATTTGCCCCAAGAGAAACGGGCAACAATATCGTCTGTTACATCGACTTTTACGTCGAACATAGGCAGAAGCACGTCGTACTTACCGGTGAAGTCTTGCTCTTCAAAACCCTCTTGGAATACGGTAATCCATTCACCTTCTGCAACCCAGTTTACTTGGATAGGAACGCGAACTTCCGCGGTGCTAGGTACCTCGGTTTCTTCGTAGCGAAGACCTGCATTAACCTGTACATAGTAATCGCTAACTTCAAAGTCCCACTCAGTTTGCACATAGATTGAATCTGTTGTTTCTTCTACGTTGCTTACTGAAGGATCGCCGCTGAAATACGGGTCGATGGAATACGCGTTGCTCTCACCCACCACGTCAGCAGTGATGAATTGAAGCTGACGAGCAATCGCTTCATCGAAGTCAAAAGTGTAGTAATAGCCAGGGTTCATGCCCGCGCCACCACCATCAAAGGCATCTAAAAAGCCCGACGTATCGTTACGAACGAACATGCTGTCAGGGAATATTTCTGTAAACGACGGGCTGAAGCCAGGGCCACCGCGCAACCCACTCCATGCAGTAAAGCCAGTCAGCGACTGCTCAGTACGTGCAACACCAAAATCAATTTTAACTAGCGGGATGTCCCACGCAGAGTTGTACCAGGTGCCGTCAAGCTGCAGCTGCTCGATGTCAGAGCGGCCCGGTGAATAGATAAACTGGCTGAAGTTAGAGTCAATCTCGCCCGGCATGATTTCGTTAGTGCCGTTGTTCCAGTTAACGTAGACTTGTGGGATCTCACCTTCGCGATAGTCATAAACTTTTGAATCCAGCTGATTTGAACCCAAAATAATTTGTCCGGCGCTACCTAGCCCTTCATCATAACCGTTGTCAGTTTTGTTGTACGAGTCGTGATAGTCGAGACGTAGATGCCAGTCGTCATTTACCATCCAATCTAGGTTTACACCCAATGAGCGAGCATCAACGCGAGTTGTGTTTCGACTTGCTGTAAACGAACCGTCATCGCCGCTGATATCAGCATAAACGGCAGTGCCGTTTTCATCGAGTTCGTAGGCATTGATATTTGCATCAAAGTTATTCCAAATACCCCAACCTACAGTGTTTACACCTGTGGTGGCACGAGAGGCGGTATAGTCTATTGTTGCAGTAAATTCGTCAACTGGACGGAACTGGAAGGTTACTTGGCCGTTTTGACGCTCACGCTGTACATCGTTGATGCTGTAGTTCATGTCTTTTGGAAAGAAGGCCGCATTAGTAATGTTAGTGCGGTTATCAACAACATTGCTTGGGTCTATGTTTTGAGGCAGGTCGTCGTTTTCTTGCAGTACCCATCCTTGAATATTTGCTGACTGCTGCTGGAAGTCACGCTCTTGGTGTGAGAAAGATACGCCGAATCCGAACATGTCATCTGCAAACGTATTTGTATAAACGCCTGCAACCTCTGGCGTTACGTCATCACCCGCTTCGTTAGACGTATCGTAAATGCCCTTAACCGAAATAGTCGCATTCTGGCCTGACTGTGCCAGTGGCTTCATAGTGATAATATTTACCGTTGCACCCAAACCGCCGCTTGGGTTTTCTGCGCGGGCCGTTTTCTGAAGCTCTAGCGTGTTAACGCCTTCAGATGAAAGGTTGGCAAGGTCGAAAGAGCGGGTAAAACCTGTGCCTGGCATTTGGCGTCCGTTAAGGGTTACCAAGTTGAACTCTGGGCCAAAACCTCGCACGGTAATTTGGCTGCCTTCACCGTTGTTTCGGCTGATAGTTACACCCGTAATGCGCTGCAATGCTTCAGCGAGGTTAGTATCAGGAAATTTACCCAGTTCTTCTGCTGATATAGCGTCAACCACACCGCTTGAACTGCGCTTTAAGTCCATAGAGCGGATCATACTGCCGCGAATACCGCTAACCTGAATAACTTCTACTTCGCCTTCTGCTGGTGTCGCTGTCTCAGCGTCTTGCGCGTAAGTAGGTAGTGCGAGTGTGGAGCCCATCAACAACGCCATTGATGTGGCAAGCTGGGTCTTTTTAAAAGATGTGTTTTTCATAATTGCCCTACTGATTCTTATCAATAAAACACCGCCACCCGTTTTCGAGCGGCGGTGGCTTTGTTATTGTGCGGCTATTTCTGCATTATCAATGCGGTATACTGCGCCTTCACCTGAACCCCATGCCGGGAACATCATAATGACGTTGATGGCGCTGATGTCTAAGCCCGCATCGTACAGGGTTTGAAGCGGGAACGTATAGGTTTGCCATTCGCCTTCAACAGGATCTACACCTTCAAGGCTTGCTGAAATCGGTAGCTCAACCGCCGACGACACATTGATAGATTCAATCTTGAATAACCAAGGGGCAGAAGCATCGTTTGGCATTGAGCTTACTTTCATTTCAAAGCGAACTGCGCCGTTTGTTAGTAGCGCAGATGCGTCGTACGAATGACCGTCATCAGCAATAATACCCATTACTGTTGGCGTTGCGCCGATGCGGAATTCAGCTACAGTGCCGTGCTCTGCATCGTCTACTTCTTCAGTGGGTGTTGAACCGCCACAGCAATCCCAAATGCGCCATTTATCAGCAGCCGTATCTGCAAATAGAGTGAGGCCGCCAGAAGGTGCTTCTGCGCCGTTATCAGGGTGGAAAATTTTCACGTTGTCTAGGCGATAGACTGCCCCTTCACCAGTGCTCCAAGCAGGGAATACCATAATGACGTCAATCGCGCTTACGTCTAAACCACGGGCTTGTAAATCTGAAATAGGGAAAGTGTATGTTTGCCACTCACCTTCAACAGGGGCTTGGCCTTCAACGCTATCCGCTAGAGGAAGTTCTACCGCGGTTGATGCACCGTTTGACTCCACTTTAAAAAGCCATGTTGAATCTGGATTGTTTGGAGCACTCAACACGCGCATTTCAAACTGTAGTAAACCACCGTCTGTTAGCGCTGTGGCATCAAATGGGGTATCGCCACCGCCAGATTCAGAGCGAGTAATGAAGCCCATTACCGTTGGCTCTGCACCAATGCGGAACTCTGCAGTTAGGCCATGCGCTTCATCATCCATTTCTTCAGTGGGCGTAGAGCCACCACAGCAATCCCACATAGGCCAGTTAGGGTTTTGACCGTCCTCGAAGATAACTAACTCAGGGTAGCTAACGCCACCTTCCTGAGAAATTTCTACGTTCGCCATGCGATACACGGCACCGTTACCTGTATCCCATGCCGGGAAAACCATAATGACGTCAATGGCGCTGGTATCAAGGCCGGCTTGTGCTAGCGTGCTCAATGGAAATTCATAAGACTCCCACACACCTTGTTCTGGTGTCGCGCCGGCCGTGTCTGCTGGGCCTACGTAGCCGTCCATCAAAGGCAGCTCGGCAAAGGTCGAACCTTCTGAACTTTCTACTTTAAACAGCCAGTTTGTGGTTGCATTGTTTGGGAGTGACGTCACTTTGAGGTCAAATTTAACGCTGCCCGTCTCTTCGATTGGTGAGGCGTCGAATGGCGAAGCTTCACCTTCTGGGTCAGTTATAAACTGACTGCGGCTTATAAAGCCCATTACCGTTGGCGCTTCGTTAATAGTAAACTCGTAAACTTGTCCCTGCTCTGAATCTTCTACAAGTTCAGGTGTAGTGCCACCACAGCAATCCCATGCTGGCCAATTAGGGTTCGGCGCACCGTCAAAAATCGTTAGATTTTGAGGAATGCCGGTCGAAGGCGGAGTAGGTACTGGCGCAGCGCCTTCCACGAGTGCATCGTCTAATGAATCGTATCCAGGGCGTACAGTTTCACAGCCTTTTCCAGTATCTGGGTCTGACGCACATTCATAAACGCGTACATAATCTACTTCGAAGGTTTGACCTTCTGCGAATGCTTCAGCATCAATACCGGTTTCATTTACATTGGCTGGCCAATCGCCACCTACCGCAAAGTTTAGAATCAGATAAAACTCTTGGTCGAATGGCGCATTATCCCAGTGCGTTGTTAGCTCGCCAGTACCTTGTTCATAGTACTCAGCGTACCAGCCACGATGGGATAGGCCAGAGGCTTCACCACTGGCATTGTAACGCACCTCAGAACGTCGCTGCGTAGCGTACAAATATCCATCCATGTACCAGCGAATTTCTCCTTCCTGCCATTCAATGGCGTAGGTATGAAAGTCATCGGCAGGGTTTGCACCATCTGGTAATGAATAGGCTTGGCCAGAGCTATCGTTATTTGGCCATTCTTGACCGTAGTGAAGGGTGCCATAGATATGATTTTCTGGATTACCTTCAGCGTTGGCTGCTTTTAGGTTGACTGCTTCAACAATGTCTATCTCGCCAGAGCGTGGCCAACCGCCGTAAACTTCATCCGTTGGCATCATCCAAAATGCTGGCCAGCTACCTTGGCCTTCTGGCATTTTTGCACGCATTTCAATACGTCCGTATTTAAAGTCGGCTTTGTAACGTGTATTAAGACGGGCTGATGTGTAAGGTTTTGGGGCACCTTCTTCTGCTGGAAGCGCAACAATTTTTAAACTGCCTTCTGAAACAAAGGCGTTGCCTTCACTGTCGGTATAACATTGTGCTTCGTTATTACCTCCACCGTTACAATCTACTTCATGGGTCCAGTTATCGTCATCGATACTAGTACCGTCAAATTCGTCACTCCAAACAAGCTGCCAGTCACTGACTGGAACAGACGCGTCCACAGCTGTGATATTGGTAGAGGTTTCTGCTCCACCACCACAGCCAACTAGGGTTGTGACTGATATCGCAGCAGCTACCTGCGATAGTTGAGTGAATTTTTTATTCATTATTTCAGCCTTGGTCAAAGATTTTGGGTTTTTATGTTGTGGCAAAAGCCACATTTAGCTTTTTGGAAGCGCTTACATTTTTGTTTTAGAGTTTTGTAAGCGCTTACATTTTGCTAACATTAATTCAACGGCAATCAAAGGTCAATGCATCTAGCTTGGTTTTGAGCCTTATATTGTTAAATAATTGGTCTAATACATTGCCTCTAAAAGTAAGGCGAAAGCGGCGGTGTAATCGATATTTCTTGGGCTGCAAAACAGCAAAGGCAGTCATTTTTTGTAGTTAACAGATTTTTAATGAGAATAGAGAGATCAATGTTTATTTCAATCTGTATAGCCGTCAAGAGTGTCTAACCACGCGTGTTTTACATCTGTGTTGTTAAGTAATGTAGGAGCATGTTTTTTATTTAACAGTTATTAAACACTTGCATTACATTCATCCTGATCGTATTGTTGTATGTAAGCGCTTTCAAATATTCCGCACTCTTTTGTAAGCGCTTACATAGGGCGCTGAATTTAAGTGCCGGAATAAAGTATCGAATTAAAAATGGGGGAAGAGGGTAACGTTTCTATAGCTTGCCTTTTCCTACATCCATTAAACAGTAATGCTGGGATACACATGACTACATTTAAGAAAACACGTTTGGCATCAAGCATGTCATTAGTATTGGGAGCACTCATTACGTCTCCAGTACAAGCGCAGGAAAGCGATAATGAAATCGAAGCCGGAAACTTTGAGGTTATTGAGGTAAGCGGTATTAGAGAAAGTTTGACGAAGGCCATGCTGACAAAAAAAGCAGCATCAGGCGTAGTTGACGCAATTTCTGCCGAAGATATTGGTAAGTTTCCTGATACTAACCTAGCAGAATCACTGCAGCGAATTACTGGTGTTTCGATTGATCGCTCTCAAGGAGAAGGTAGTCGAATCACAGTACGTGGTTTTGGTCCAGACTATAACTTGGTCACGTTAAACGGTCGTCAAATGCCTGCGGCTAACATTGCTGCTACTTCTGCATCATCGTCACGTTCATACGACTTTGCGAACTTGGCGTCTGAGGGTGTTTCTGCGGTAGAAGTGTATAAAACGAGTCTTGCATCTCAGCCTACAGGTGGAATCGGTTCTACGGTTAACCTGGTTACTGCAAAACCATTGGCAAATCCTGGAAGAAAGGCCACTATCACGGCAAAAGGTATGATGGACGGTTCAACTGAGACCGGTAGTTCTATCACGCCACTCGTGTCGGGTATTTACAGTGAAACGTTCAACGACGATAAGTTTGGTATTCAGATTATCGGTTCTTATCAGGAACGTGATGGCGGCCAGGCAAGCGCCGAAACGGGTAATGGTTGGTATACTATTAAAGGTGACGGCGGAGACTGGGGCTCGCTGCCTCGCGATGGTTCATTTACCAATATACCAGGCCCGAATGATGTTTATTCAACACCTCGTAATCTAGCGTATAACTTTGATGAATTCAGCAGAACAAGAACAAATGGCCAATTGACACTCCAATATGCGCCTAACGACAGAATTACTACATCATTAGATTACACCTACTCTGAGTTGGAAGTTCAAACACAGAGACAGCAACTTTCTACTTGGTTCAATGGTCTTCCTGCTTACGGTGAATATACTCCTGGCACGAATTCAGAAGGCTCTGTAATGGGCCCAGTAATTTACGCTGATTCTACATGCTGTGACGTTGGCTTAGGTACTTCAGATACTTCAACCTATAACGAAAACAAATCACTTGGTTTTAATGTTGAATGGGTTGCAACAGACAGTCTTACGTTGGAGTTAGATGTCCATTCATCTACTGCTGAGGCAGGCCCTTCTAATGACTTAGGTACTGATAATGTAGTTAGTGCAGTGTCTTTTGACCGCGTATTGACTGAAGTTGACTACTCACAAGACTTCCCTGTCATGGACATTACTTACGCAGATGGCGTGAACGGGTTAGATCCTGCTCGCATGTCTACATCAGGTACGTCATTCAGAAATAGCTACATGAAGTCTGAAATTGACCAAGTTCAATTCCGTGGTAATTACTTCTTCGACGAAGGAACAATCACGAGTATTGATTTTGGTATTACAGCGATGGAGTCGAAAAACCGTTCTGCTTACTCAGTTGCACAGCGCGATACATGGGGTGGTTATGGAACGGCTGATGATTATCCAGATGATATCTTCATGCAAGAAGACCTTCCGAGTCGCTTCGATGACGTGCTAGGTAGTAATGGTGCTGATTTAGAGCCATTCTATTATTCATCAAATATGCAGGACTTGATTGGAGCGATAAGCGCTATAGCGGCAGCAAATGGTGAAACTATCAGTCCATGTGGTACGCGTCTGTGTATGGACCCAAATTATCAAGTAGATCGCCGTGTTACTGAAACTCAAATTGCTGCTTACTTGCAAGCAAACATGGAGTTTGAGTTAGCAGGTAAGCCAGTGTGGGTAAGTGCCGGTCTGCGCTACGAAGACACTGACGTAGAATCTACGGCTCTTGTTCCTCAATTCACGACTATTCAATGGTCAGGAGCAAACGAGTTCAATGCAGTCATTGACGGCGAAACGTTTACGACACTTAACGGTGGATATGACCACTTCTTGCCATCACTTGATTTCAAGATGGAGATGAGTGAAGACTGGTACGTAAGAGCATCTTACAGTGAAACCATCACCCGTCCTGGATACGGAGATATACAAGGTGGCTTAACCGTAAACCAACTTGCACGTTTTAACGGCGGTACAGGTAATGCGGGTAACCCAAATCTATTGCCATTTGAATCAACGAATATCGACTTCTCTACAGAGTATTACTATGGTGAAGGAAGTTACGTGTCTATCGGTTATTTCGATAAAACAGTAGATAACTTCATAGGTTCAGACACCTTTGTAGATACGATTTTCGATTTGCCTACACCATTTGGTGGACCGCGTTACGATGAAGCTGTTGCAGCACTAGGAACAGACGATGCTGGTGCAGTACTCGAGTATTTGCGAGCAAACTTTGGTGACCCTGTACAAGGTATACCTGGTGAAGATCCGTTGCTACCTATTACGGTAACTCAGGCAGTTAACTCTGATACCTCTCGTTCCGTAGACGGCTTTGAGATGGCGGTTCAGCACATATTCGGTGAAACTGGCTTTGGTGTTATCGTCAACTATACAACGGTAGACGGTGATGTTACTTACGATAACTACAACACAAACAAAGGTGAAGGGGTACAAAACCAGTTCGTTCTCCTTGGTCTAAGCGATACAGCTAACGCCGTACTTTTCTATGAAAAAGATGAGTGGGAAGTGCGTGTTGCGTGGAACTGGCGTGATAAGTTCCTATCAGGAACGGTTGACGGAAACGGTGAACGTAACCCGACTTACGTAGAAGCATACGATCAAATTGATGTTAACGTGCGTTATAACGTTAATGAGAACCTTGAACTCTTTGTTGAAGGTATTAACGTAACCGGCGAATATCAAAGAGCGCATGGCAGACACCCGAATATGCTTATGGGTATCTACGATGTTGAGCCTCGCTACAATGTTGGTGTCCGTTACAGCTTCTAAGTATTACTAAGTTGTAACTTAAAGAGCGTTGTAGCTTATGCCGTAACGCTCTATTTTTATCTGCGTTATAAATAGAGTAGTGTTCACCAAGTCGAAACTCCATCATTGTTGGTAAGTAATATGAAGGAATCACATTTCCAAGCTCCATTAACTTCCATTGTCGTGGCAGGCGGCGGTGCTGCAGGGTGGTTAACAGCCGCTATTCTCGCTGCAGAGCACAACATCACAAACAATGAGCGTGTGTCGGTAACACTTGTGGAATCCCCAGATGTAAAAATACTAGGGGTAGGCGAGGGCACATGGCCCACAATGCGCGATACACTGAGAAAAATAGGGATCAGTGAAGCCGATTTTATCGCATCGTGCGATGCGTCATTTAAGCAGGGCACCCGTTTTGTAAACTGGAAGTCGACAGAATCAGAAAATGTCTACGACCATCCGTTTAGCCTTCCGGCCGGATTTTTCGAGGGTGAAGTTGGTGCATTGTGGCTATCACAGGGTCACAAGCATCAAAAATCCACCTTTTCCGAAATGTTTAGTACGCAGTCATTACTGTGTAACTTTTCTAAGGCGCCAAAGCAGGTGCAAACACCACCATATGCCGCCGTGGCTAATTATGGCTATCACCTTGATGCTCACAAATTTGCAAAATTACTAAAAACACACAGTATCGAAAGATTGGGTGTTAATTATGTTAACGACCATATAGAAAATATTAAAGAAGATGCTGAGGGTTATATAGCAAGTCTGCAATGTAAGTCCCAAGAAATACATGGTGACTTATTCGTCGATTGTACGGGATTCTCTGCAAGCCTAATTGGAAAACATTTCAATTCACCCATCACCGATGTATCACATGGCCTGAAAAATAACAGTGCGATGGCAGTCCAAGCTGGCTACGTAGATGAAAATGTTGATATTGCTTCAGCGACATTATCTACAGCGCATGAGAACGGATGGATTTGGGATATTGGCCTACCGCACAGAAAAGGCGTAGGCTGCGTCTATAGCAGCGAATTTGCAAGTGACGAAAAAGCAGCAGAAACGCTCAAAGCCTATCTAACATCATGTAAAAAAACGAAAGATGTGTCGGAAAGCGACTTCAGAAAAATCACATTCAGTCCAGGCTATAGAAAAACAGCATGGGTTAAAAACTGTGTCGCGGTAGGGACAAGTGCAGGTTTTGTAGAGCCACTAGAGGCATCAGCCTTAGTAATGGTTGAAATGTCCGCTCGTTTTATTTCGGAGCACTTACCAAATCATCGTGAAATTATGCCTTCGGTGAGCAAACGTTTTAATAGCAACTTTACGCGTCGCTGGGAGCGTATCGTTGACTTTCTTAAGTTGCATTACGTGTTAAGCGAACGAAAGGATTCGCCCTATTGGCGCTTCATGACTAACCTTGATAATGCCTCTGAACAGCTCAAAGACTGGCTGCTTGAGTGGCAGTATAGACCTATCTCTTTAACAGATTTCTGCTATGCCGACGAACTTTTTCCAGCGGCTAGCTACATGTATGTACTTTACGGAATGAAAGCGCCAGAGCAATTCGCTATTAACTTCTCTCGATACTCTGATAGCGTGATGGGACAAACGTTAAACGCAGTAAAGGCGAACGAAAAACTCTCTCAGAAGCACGTTGCTGCTCTTCCGACTAATCGTGAACTAATTAAGGCAATTCGCGCATAGAATTGCACCTAGGAGAAAATGATGGCAAATCATGTTTTGCTAAACAATGTGGAACATAAAAATCTAAAAGTGATTCAAGACTTTTCACTTTCACCTGACGCTAAGCAAATGTGTGTCGCCGCTTTTCCTGTTGAGGCTAGACATGCACAAGCACATTATCCTCTGGTTTTCGCAAAAGATGGTGAAGGCAACTTTCAAATGGTTGCATTGTTTGGACTAGAACAAGGTGAAAACTTATTTCTAGACGATGACAAGTGGCACGCTTCTTACCGTCCTTTAGTCATTGAAAAAGGGCCATTTTTAATTGGAAGAAGCAACACGGATGGCCAAGAGCGCTTGTCTATTCATGTCGATATGGACGACCCGAGAGTAGTAAACGAACCCCACAATAATAGTGTTGACGTGTTTTTGCCGCATGGAGGTAACAGCGAATATATCGACAATGTAGCAAATGTACTCAGCACACTACACGAGTCTCAAGCTAGCCACGGACAATTTATAGCTGCCCTTGAGGCAAATAACCTTATCGAGTCGTTTGTTGTAGATATTGATCTGGATGGCAACGGAACGAATCGTTTGTCTGGATTTTATACAATTAACGAAGATGTGCTTAAATCGTTGGATAAAGATGCACTAGGAGATCTGCACGAGAAAGGTCACCTAAACACGATTTATATGATGCTAGCGTCTATGTCTCAACTGAGTACTCTTGTTACGCTTAAAAAAGAACGCGCGTGAGAACTATACCATTCAGCCGTTGCAAAGATAAGAGAGCGTTTCGCCTCTATGGATAACATGTGGCAGCATCGCTGCGCCAAACCAGAAACTGTAACAACGTCGACCCTTGAATGCTCGCAAAGTGAACTTGCTGACTATCTTACTGGGCGGGACGAACCGCTCGTTATTGAGCAGCTTGTTGCAGAGTGGCCACTTGTTCAAGCTGCGAAGGTTAGCAATGAATCTTTGTGTGACTATCTTCTTGAGTTTGATAGAGGTGCAGTCGTTGACGCAATTCGATTGCCAGCGTCTGCCGATGGCCGCATGTTTTATAACGACGATATCACCGGCTTTAATTTCTCGCGGGTTAAAATGCCGTTTAAAACTGCGCTAGGCGCGCTTTTGGCTGAGCAGCATAATTCAACGGCCGAGACCCTTTATGTGGGCTCTACAACAGTAGATACCTGTCTGCCAGGTTTGCTTGGAAAAAACAAAATCGCGATCGAGTCGTTAGACCCATTGGGTACGCTATGGATTGGTAATAAAAGCCGAATTGCTGCGCATTACGACGCTCCTGATAATTTAATCTGTGTTGCTTCTGGTAAGCGAAGAGTAACGTTGTTTCCCCCTTCTCAGACGAAAAATTTATATGTTGGGCCGCTGCATTTTACGCCTGCAGGTCAACCGATCAGTATGGTCGATTTCAGTGCCCCAGACCTGAGCAAATACCCTCGATTTGAGGAGGCGATGAAGCATTCCTTGGTGGTTGAGTTACTACCGGGCGATGCGCTTTACATACCGTCTATGTGGTGGCATCACATAGAAGGCACAGAATCAATTAATCTACTTATCAATTATTGGTGGCGAGAGGTACCTGCATATATCGGCCGCTCCGAAAATGCTTTATATCACGCGCTACTTACTTTAAAGCAGCTACCCAAGACACAGCGAAGAGCGTGGCAGGCGCTTTTTGAACATTACGTCTTTGATGACGACGGGACGCGTTTCAATCATATACCACCGTCAAAGCAAGGTCCTCTTGGCGAGCTAGACGAAAATACTATACGCCAGTTTAAAGCGTGGCTGGTTAACAATTTAAAGCATTAAATTAGAGGTAAATATGGCATCTACGCAGACAAAGAAAAAGCAGCGATTGGTCATAGCAGGTGGAGGTACCGCAGGCTGGATGGCAGCAGCCGCATTTACACGGCTGCTAGGTAAAGAAGTTGACGTCACGCTTATTGAAAGTTCTGATATAGGGACTGTGGGCGTGGGCGAGGCCACTATTCCAACGCTTGTCTTTTTTCATAAGTTGCTCAAGATTAATGAGCAAGAATTCATGGCCCAAACCAACGCAACATTTAAGCTGGGCATTAACTTTGAGAATTGGAGAGATCTTGAGCATGCTTATTTACATGCCTTCGGTGTAACAGGGAAAGACTGCTGGGCAGCGGGTTTCCAGCACTTCTGGATGCGAGGCCTGAAAGAGGGGCTGGCAACGGACTTCGGTGATTACTGCTTAGAGCGAAAGGCGGCAGAAGCAAATAAGTTTGCACACTTGCCAAACAATGGCCTGAATTACGCTTATCATATTGACGCCACGCGCTATGCTGCATTTTTACGTAACTTGGCGAAAAAAGAAGGCCTTCGTCGCATCGATTCTACAATAAAAGAAGTAACGACAAGAGAGCAGGATGGCTTTATAACGTCGTTAACCTTAGCATCTGGTGAAGTAATTGAAGGTGACTTCTTTGTTGACTGCACAGGCTTCAAAGGTCTATTGATAGAAAAAGCGCTACATACAGGTTATGAAGACTGGTCGCATTGGTTACCTTGCGATAGTGCTGTAGCGGTTCAGACAGAGTCTGTTGGAGAACCTATCCCTTATACTCGTTGTATCGCGCATGAAGCCGGATGGCAATGGCGAATTCCTCTGCAAAATCGAGTTGGTAACGGCATGGTGTTTTGCAGTAACTATTTTTCTGATGATGAAGTCATTGAGAAACTGTTAAACAACGTAGAAGGCAAGCCACTAAACGACCCTAGAGTTATTCATTTTAGAACGGGAAAAAGGCGCAAACAATGGAATAGGAACTGTTTAGCACTAGGGTTGGCCAGCGGCTTCCTTGAGCCTTTAGAGTCTACGAGTATTCACCTAATTCAGCAGGGCATAGTGCGCTTTCTTCGCATGTTTCCAACTGCAGGAATTGTGCAAGAGGATATTGATGAGTTCAACCGTCAAGCTGATTTTGATATTGAGCACATTCGGGACTTTATCATCCTTCACTATCATGTGACTAACAGGACAGATTCGCCGTTTTGGCGACACTGTCGTCAAATGGATATTCCAGCATCTCTGCGACATCGTATAGATTTATTCAAAAAAACAGGACGTGTGTTTAGAGAAGGTAGCGAATTGTTTGATGATTCTTGGCAGCAAGTTATGATTGGACAGGGATTAATGCCACAAAGCTACCATCCGATTGTTGATACAATGAGTCGACAGGAGCTGGAAACCTTATTAAATAGTATCAAGCAAGGTATTGATAAAACCGTTGCTAAACTACCTCCTCATCAAGACTACATTACTCGTTTCTGCGGGTAAGTCTCAACAGTTAACCTTTCAGCGTGGTGCGCAATAGGCGCGCCACGCTATATTCTCAGTTTGTTGCCTCTGCCTCAGTGCAGTATTTTAATTGCCTCAAGAGCGAAAAAAGAAGCAAAAGCTTATTTAGATTGGCATAGTATTGTGGGTATACATAGCACCGGACACCTACATGCACCATCACGGCCATCACCATTGTGATCCATCAACGAACAACGAAGACTCCACACGTATTGGTTGGGCATTCTGGCTCAATTTTATTTTTACCATTATTGAATTTATTGGCGGATGGCTAACTAATAGTGTCGCCATTATGGCTGATGCTGTTCACGACTTAGGTGATTCGCTTTCCATAGGCTTGGCGTGGTATTTAAGTAAACTTGGTCACAAGGCATCAACCGAAAAATACACTTACGGCTTTAAACGTTTGAGCCTTATGGGGGCGATGATAAACGGGGTGATCCTTGTCGTTGGCTCAATATGGGTGTTGTCTGAGGCCATCCCCCGATTATACAACCCAGAAATGCCCGTTACCGAAGGGATGATTGGGCTGGCGATACTCGGCATCATTGTTAATGGTTTCGCCGCTTATAAACTTCATGGCGGTCATTCGATGAATGAAAAAGTGCTGAACTGGCACCTAATTGAAGACGCAATGGGATGGGTCGCAGTACTCGCGGTTGCCATTGTCCTTCACTTTGTAGAGTGGCCTATTCTCGACCCTATTTTATCTATTGGTTTTACGCTTTTTATTTTAGTAAACGTAGTGCGCTATGTCGTTCAAACAATGACGCTTTTCTTGCAGGGTGTACCTGATTTAGCTACGAGGAATGCAATCAGCAGTGCGCTGCTGTCGATACAGCACGTTGAAGAAATCCATCACGTGCATTTTTGGTCCCTTGACGGTGAGCAGCATGTGCTTACCGCGCATGTAGTAATTAATTGTGCAATAGATAACGACAAATTACGATTGCTAAAAGACGAGGTTCATGAGCGCCTAGCGCCATTTGAGCTTGCGCATACCACGATAGAGTTTGAATTACCGGGAGAACCCTGCCGTGATGAAAGTGATCATTTGCATGCTCATTCTCATCATCATGAGCACGAAGAAATTAGTTGAACGTCTTTATTTTTTTATAAGGGCATACCTTGCTGCTGATTGGCAAGTGAAGGCGAAGCAAAAAAGAGGGGCGTTTGCACGCCCCTTTGAACACACACGTTTTGAAGCTTTAGAACTGTGCCTTAAATGCTATGCCGTAGTAACGGTCTGCATCTCGAGGAATTTGATAACGGAAGTTGTCACCGCTATATGTGGTTGCATAGCTTTCGTCTAACAGATTTTTAGCAATCAAAGATACACGGAAAGCGTCGTCTTTGAATGAGAAACTAACACTAGCATTAAGCATGCTGTAGTTAGGTAGCAATGAGTGCGGATTAAATTCACCTGTGTTACCCGGAAGGTCAGAATACTGTTCATCGGTGTAGATGTAAGACGCGTTGTAATAAACGTTAAAACCATGCTCTGTTTCCATAAAATACTCAGCTGTTAGTGAGTACTTCATGTCAGGCGAGAAAGGCACATCAAGACCTGAACGGTCAGTACATGTTGCCTCTTCGGGACAATTAAACTTGTCAATTTCTGCTTTGGTATATGCAGCCCCACCGATAAGGGTTAAGTTGTCAGTAGCGTTCCACATCATGTCAAGCTCAATGCCTTGGGTGGTAACATCACCAGCATTAGTAAGACGGGTAATACACGCACCGTCTGAACAGTCAAAGTTGTTCGCTTGGAAGCCTTCAATGTCAGTGCTAAAGAGCGCAACGTTTAGTAACAAATCACGACTTGCGTACTTATAGCCTATTTCGAACGCGTCAGATTCTTCAGCACCAATAGGTCTACCGTCGTTCGCTGGATTGAAGTTATAGTAAACGTTGAAACCAGGGCCTTTGTATCCTTGTGAGTAAGTTGCATAAACCATCTGGTTTTGGTCCAGGTCGTATTGAAGACCAACACGGCCAGACAGATTGGTTTCATCTACCACACCTTCTGCGTCAGTGTTTTCGGTAGCAGGGCGCACACCAACACCACGACGACCATATTCATCATTACTAATGCGACGATGCTTATAAGACACTTCGTCATCGGTATAGCGAAGACCGAAGATAAGACGCATATCATCAGTTAAGTCATAAGTTCCGTCGCCATATACCGCCCAGTTATTAAATTCGGTACTCATAAATGCGGTGGCAGAAACAATATCGTTTGCATTGCACGATACACCCAATGAATCAGCGTAAGCGTCTAAGTCTGATAGTGCGGCACTTAGGTCGTCACCCGATAAATTGTTTTGTGCGTAAAACGAAAGTGCATCACCAAGTTGGCCTGCATTATTCTGGCAGCTCGCATCACGGGTAAAGTTGCGTTCTGAATCCATGTTCCAGTAGAACATACCAGCTAGGAAGTTAAATGGGCCAGACAGGTTTGAAGCAACACGGAATTCTTGAGAAAACTGACTCCACTCTTGCTCACCTACATCGTGTAATTGGAATGGTACACCAAATACAGGTTGGTCGCTGTCGCCAGCAATTGAGGTGAAGTCACCTTCACGGAATTCAGTATTTTCCCACGAACGCTGAGCGGTGATTGAAGTGAACGTATAATCGCCAACGGTTTTATCAACCTGAACAGAGAAGGCTGAGTGGTCGTCAATAGTACGAGACTCAAAGTCATGGTCAATTTGACGCTGCTCTAAATCAATACCGTCAGAAATAGTCGCGCTGCTAGGCGCAGCTTCTGAATCTGGATTACGACCGCTTGATACGCCCTCTAAGTCGGCACAGCAATCGTCATCAGCACTGTAAAATTCGCTGATAAATTTTACTTTTAAATCGTTGGTTGGTTCATAGAGTACTACTGCACGCGCACCTTCGCGGTCATAGCCGTTTACCGTTTCGTTATTGTAAACGTTGTCGATGTAGCCGTCGAATTTACCTTGGAAGACGGTCAGGCTAGCTGAAAGGTCGTCGGTTAAACCGCCGCTCACCGTGCCTTTTAAACGATATTCGTTGTCTTGGTAAAATTCTGTGGAAAGGCTACCCGTTAGCTCTTGTGAAGGATCTTTTGTGGTGATGTTGACTACACCGGCTGAAGCATTTTTACCGAAAAGCGTGCCTTGGGGACCGCGCAACACTTCAATACGGTCAACGTCATAGAGGTCAGCGAAAGCTTGCCCTGAACGGCCTAGTACCACACCATCTACCACTGTCGCCACACTTGGTTCGGCAGCGATACTAAATGAAATTGTGCCAATACCACGAACGGTTAGTGCAGAGTTACGGGTTGTTGTACCTTTGCGGAAGCTTACCGATGGAACAAGCGCTTGAAGATTTTCAACATTGTTTGCGAAAGCCGATTCTATCTGGTCACCGCGCAATACGGATACTGCAACAGGGACGTCGCTAATACTTTGTACACGTTTCTGTGAGGTAACGACAATTTGCTCGAATGACTTGTCGTCTTTAGCTGTTTCAGTTTGTTCGGTTTCTGCATCTTGCGCATAGCCATTTGCGTGAAGCAGCAAGCCAGATGTCATAGCAAGGGTTACCGCCTTACTAATGATCGATCTTTTTGTATTCATGTTGTTCTCCAGGGTCTTTCGCTTATCTCGCTCTAACTAACAATGGCCAACACTTTTTTGATATATCAACCGTTGTAAGTAGACGGTGCTTGGTTTTTATTTTTAGTACGTAGGGTACAGCGCTACGCGAATTTCTATTTGAAGAACTAGATAAAAGATATCTTTTATCTAGTGTCTTATATAAGAGTGATTAAGTTAAACAATTGTTAAGTCGTTTGCAAACGTTATGTTAATTTTTTCGTGTTTTTTCTATACAGAACTAAAATGTTTGGCTTATGCGGGCTGCGAGGTTAGACGCTCTAAACCTCGCTCATATCTTACACGCCACCATTTAAGGCTTAGTCCAATTGCGACAAAACATGTCGCCCATAATCCAATAAGTGCCGGAATAAAGGCGCTGCTAACACCACCCACAAAGCCTACAGGAGAGAACATCAGGTACAGTGTTGCAATAAGGCCAACAAGCACAATGGCGCACGGTATCGCATAGCGCCAAGGGGTCATATTAACTTCGGCTTTGGGCGTAAAGTGCCATGGTGTCGCCATTGGATAGAACTTGCCTATCGTTAACATAATGGCCAGTTCGATAGCGAATAAGATGGCATAAATATGAATGAAGTTGATATCGACTTCCCATACGAACTTAAGCAGTCCATAGGCGATGACGTGGAAAATAATGGCCACTTTTGCGGCTAGGGCAGGTACTCGCTTGGTAAACAAACCAACCAGTACAATGGTGATTACAGGGATATTGTAGAACCCAGTGAATATACGAATGATTTGCCACAATCCCTCTGGAGCAAACATAAGCAACGGCGCAGTAATAAAGGAAAGAACCGCAATAACAATACTGGTGATTTTGGCAACGCGTATTAGCTTTTCGTCACTTACGTTATTCTTCTTGAAGGGTTTATATACATCCAAGCAAAAGAGGGTGGCTGCACTGTTAAGTAAAGAATTGAAAGAGCTAAACACCGCACCCAGCAGGACCGCTAAAAAGAAGCCTGACAAATATTGTGGCAGCACATCTTTCACCAAGTGGGGGTAGGCTAGATCAATAGTTTGAAGATTTTCGTCTTGATACAGGTGGTATGCGATTACGCCTGGCAGCATCATCATAAAAGGTACTAGCACTTTAAAGTAGCCTGAGAATATTACGCCTTTTTGGCCTTCAACCAGGTTCTTTGCCCCAAGAGTACGCTGAATCACGTATTGGTTTGTACCCCAATAAAACAGGTTAGCTAATATCATACCGGTAAAAATAGTACCGAAGGGTACAGGGTCGTCTACGCCACCTATGGCGTTTAGTTTTTCGGTTTCCGTTGTAGCAATAGTAGATAGACCTTGGCTAAAGCTGCCGTCTCCCAAGGCAACCAAGCCCAGAACGGGAACCAGTAAACCCACAACTAAAAGGCCCACACCGTTGATGGTATCTGATACTGCCACTGCCTTTAAACCACCAAAAATAGCGTAAAGCGCGCCTATGGTGCCAACAATCACAATGGTCATAACTAAGCCTACTTCATAACTTACGTTAAATAGGCTTGGAACATCGAAAAGCCGAAGTACGGCAATAGAGCCAGAGTAAAGTACCGACGGAATAGTTACTAATGAGTAGCCCACCATAAACAGAACAACCGTCATCCTACGTACGCTATCGTCAAATCGGTCGCGCAAAAACTCAGGCAAGGTGGAGAAAGCGCCCGCTAAATAACGGGGTAAGAAAATAAGCGCCATGATAATGGTAGAAATTCCGGCAGTGACTTCCCATGCCATCGCACTTAAATTGTAGCCAAAAGCAGAGCCATTTAAGCCAATAAGCTGCTCTGCGGAAAGGTTTGTTAGGATCATGGACCCGGCAATAAAAGTGCCGGTAAGCCCTCTTCCAGCAAGGAAGTAACCGTCTTGCGTATTTACTTCCCCTTTAGTTTTCATGTAAGAAATAACGGCAACCACTGCCATAAATGCCATACATGACAGTAGAGTAAGGGTAATATCCATGAACAACTCCTAAGCGCTATGCTGGCCAGTGCGAGATATTCGACATATCCATATCGGTATGCTGAACATCTGGGCCCATGACTATGCGACTGCCTTTTTGAATGAATACCGCCACATCATTAAGTGCCAATATCTCTTCTATGTATTGTTCACCCTGTACCACGTCATCGGTACCAAAGCGCACCCACTCGCCTTTAGGTAAGTAGTATTTAATTTTACCGCCAGGCACAACACAAGGCACAACCAGCAAGTCATCACCACACATAAACTGTTGCTCAAAAGCGTGAGAAAGCGGCTGGTCAGGAAAGGCCAACGCCATAGCGCGCTGCACCGGAAGGCCTGTTTGTGATGCTTTTTCTGCAGTTTCTCTTAAGTAAGGAATAAGTTTGTAGCGTAGCTTCAGTGCCTCAAAAACAGCGTCGGAGGCGGCGTCGCCGTAAGACCAGGGTTCGCGAGGACCAATGCCGTGCAATCGCATGTGAGCGCTAAATACCGACGCTTGCGCCCATCTGACATATAGCTCTGCATCTCGGGTATCTTTGTAAAAACCACCGATATCCGTGGCGAAAAAAGGTCCGCCTGACATTCCCCAAGACAAGCTGCCACGGATACTTGCTGCGAGCCCGTGCCAATCAGCTTGCGGGTCGCCGCCCCACTGTGAAGGATAACGCTGGCTTCCCGTCCATGCTGAACGGCTAAATAAGAACGGGCCAGTTTTGCAGTAAGCCTCGGCCGCCTCATAGACACAGCGGTTGTAGAGCATACTGTAAACGTTGTGCAGACGATTGCCTGAATCACCGCTATAAGACAGCATATTGTCGTCTTCTAGCTGCTCGCCAAAGTCGGCCTTGATCATGTCTACGCCAAGGTCAAAAAGAGGTTTATGCGAGGTTTTCCAAAACTCGTAAGCTTCTGGATTGGTAAAGTCTAAAATACCTGAGTCTGGTAGCGGTGTAAGCACTTCACCAAATGGGCTCAAATCCCATTCATAGCGATACGCTTCGCCAGTGCGTTTATATTTTATGAGCCAGCCTTTTTCTGCCGCTTTTTTATAGAGTGGGTTTTTCACTGAAATCATGGGGTATTCCCATACGCAGATTTTGAAACCTAGGGCTTTAAGCTCATCAATAACCGGCTTTGGATCTTCGTAGCGCTTAGGGTCCCACTCAAAAGAAAAGCGGGTATCAGTGTCTTGCCATGCGCGGCCATCGAGTGTTATTACATCGCAAGGCATGTTCTTTTCGCGCACCTCTCGGGCAACGGCGAGTAGCTCATCAGCATCTTTATAATATGCTTTAGAAAGAATGACGCCCAAACTCCACGTAGGCGGCGTTGGCGCAAAGCCTGTTAATTCGCTGTAGGTTTGAAGGCTTTTAGCTGGTGAGTCTTGATGGAACAAGAACATGTCGAGTACTTCATCTTCAACCAAGCACACATACGCTCGCTGTGACCAGAGCGCATATCCCACACCATGAGTAACAGGAGCTGGCGTGTGTACAAAAAGGTTCCAACCTTCTGGGCTCCATGCGTAAGGCGTATTTTTGTATGACTTCTCTGCGTTTACGCCCAAGGCATCATGATTGTACGAGCGAATAAGTTGGCCGCGTTTATCAAGCTTGCCCCATTTCTCGCCAAGTCCATAAACGGCTTCGTCGTAGCTTAGCTCTAAACTTACTAACCAACCCTTGTCAGTTTTAGCAAACGGCGGTAAGCGATGCTGTCGCACAAAGTGGCCGTCAGTGGCGCTTTGCTGAACTAAAACGTCATTTTTATATAGTTTGAAATGAAGAGGAGCTGCAAAAATTTCTAATCGATAATCACCTGCTGCCAGGGTACTGTGGGACTTGTCACCGGAAAGTACCAATGTTTGTCTATCGGGTGCTTGTGTAAGCATTCCAAAGTCCTCAGTTACGTTTGCATCACTTTGAATACGTAAACCAAACTGGCTGATACTTAGGCTCAACTCGCCGTGTTGCGTAGGGACAATAAGTGTTTTATCGTCAGACAAAAAGGGCTGCTCAGTAATGTCAGCGGCTTTAATATCGTTCCAATCTGGCTCAGTTACACAAAAAGCGTTACTCATTTTTACATTACCCTTGATGTCTTATATAAGACATAAGTTAATGAAATGTAACTTAGGTGTCAATCTGCAATTAGTAAATTATGAAGATTTAGATTCGGGGTGGCTTCGCTGAGGTGCGTTTGTAGCTTATTAAGTTCTGTTCATTATCACTGAAGTTTGGGTTAAAAGGGCTTAAAAGCTTATGTTTTTCACAATTAGCGTAACGCCACTTAGCGCGAGCATGGTTAACGCCAGTAATCTCACTGAAGATGCTGACACTCGCGCAGCCAGCACGCGGCCTACTCGTGTAAATATAAGAATGACTGGCACTGCGAGTAGTGCAGAAATCACAACGTCTATCGAGGGGAGTGTGCCGAAAGGTACTATGGCAAGACGTATCAATGCGGTTACGCTAAACACGGCCAACAATGTAGTGCGTATTTCATTTATCGGCCATGTTTGACGATAACACTGAAACACCACAGGAGGGCCAAAGGTCGAGAAAAGACCGCCGAGCAGCCCTCCTAAAGCGCCCGCAATAGAGAAACCATAAGCGCGGCCTGATGGTTGTACTCGTTTTCTCTTTATTAAAAGTAGGCCGCAGCAGCTTAAAATAGCGAAGCCTAGTAACAGGTTTAACCACGTAGCCATACCTATCGATAAGTATTCTAGTAGCGCATAACCAATCGCCATAAAAGGAATGCCGCTAATAAGTATTATTTTAAATGCACGCGAACTAATTTGGTTACGATTTTTGGCAACCAAGCTAACCGAATTAAAAAGGCTTAAAAAGCTCACCATAAATGTTGTCGCGGTAAGCGGCATGATACCGAATAAGGTAAAGCTAGATACCACCATTAACCCAAACCCGAACCCGCTTAGGGTTTGCAGGAGCGTCGCAAGACCTAGCAGCGCAAACATGGGCAGCATTGTTTCCAAAAGCATTTACGTTATTCCTATGATGTATGTGATTTAAATCAAAAATGCGCTATAACTCTTGTGTATGATATAAAAACAAAAATTTAGCATTTAGGTTAGGGTTCATGTCTTCATCTCAATTCGATCACAAACTCAGCGGTCCAAGTCTTGCCTTTCAGCCTCTATACCAACAAGTAGCTGAATACATCAAGCAGCTTATAGTTGAGCGTCGATGGCAACCCGGTGAAATGCTGCCTAGTGAGTTCAAACTTGCTGATGAATTCAACGTGAGTCAGGGAACGGTTCGCAAAGCGTTAACACTGCTTACTGACACTAAAATTGTAACCCGCAGGCAAGGCGTTGGTACATTCGTTTCTGAACATACCGCTCAAGATGCATTATTTCGTTTCTTTCCATTGCAAGCCGACGGAAAAGGTGCTGACTTACCTAAAGCAGAGCTAATAAGCAAAGAGCTGGTAGAGCCCAATGAAACGGTACAGGGGGCCCTTGCTTTAACGGCAAAGGATAAAACCGTGAAGCTTAAACGCAGGCGCATACTAGAAAACGAATTTTGTATGCTAGAGACTATTTTCCTGCCTTCCAAAATGTTTCTTGATATCGAAAAACGTGAAGACATTCCTCACACGTTGTACCATTTTTATCAGACTGACTATAACCAAACTGTTTTTAAAACCCGTGACAGCATCAAGGCTGTTCTTGCGTCAAAAAGTGATGCGAAAAGCTTGGGTATTGAAAAAGGAACACCATTACTTTTGGTCACCCGGGTTACTGAATCTATTGACGGCAAGTTAATAGAGTATCGCGAAAGTAAGTGCAGAACCGACCATTATCATTATCAAGTTGAACTTGATTAATTTGATACACCCTAAGGAACCTTCAGGCTGAGTCATCTAGACGGTGGCTTTGCGCTTTTCGCTTACATTATCTTCTGTTTTGCTTCTTCTGTCGCCCACTCTTCACGCTAGAAAGCCGCACCCTATGTTGCTACTACTCTAAGTTACCCACAGCCTGAATTAAAAAGCTTACGACAGGTATCTATTAGGGTACCTTGATGCTAGCGCTAATCTTTTTATTTAGCTTGTTAACAGTTTGTTGACATAGCAATGTCTGTGTAATAACTTATATCTTATACAAGACTAAAGTTTGAAGCTGAATTTATACAAGAGCATACTGTTAAAGTAAAACAAATTAGCTCAATGCAACAAATTCTAAGGTGAATAAAACAATGAATAAGATACCAGAGGTAGGTTTTGGCTTTTGGAAAGTAGATACTGCCATTTGTGCCGAAACAACTTATCAAGCCATCAAAGCGGGCTATCGCCATCTAGATTGCGCAGCAGACTATGGTAACGAAAAAGAAGTGGGCGAAGGTATAAAGCGCACTATTGATGAAGGTTTATGCACCAGAGAAGAGTTATGGATAACATCAAAGCTGTGGAATACCTTTCACGCCCCTGAACATGTTGAGCTGGCGCTTGAAAAAACGCTATCTGATTTACAGCTAGACTACCTAGATTTATACCTAATCCATTTCCCTATCGCGCAAAAATTCGTGCCAATCGAAACACGATATCCGCCTGAATGGTTCTACGAACCAGATGCAGCTGAACCTAAAATGGAGCTTGCTCCTGTACCGCTTCACAAAACATGGGAAGCCATGGAGGCGCTAGCGGATAAGGGGAAAATTAAACAAATCGGTGTGTGCAACTACAACACAGGCTTGCTTAACGACCTAATGAGTTACGCGCGTATCAAGCCGGCCATGCTGCAAATTGAATCTCACCCATATCTTACCCAAGAACGTTTAATTCGCTTAGCGAAAGACTATGGTTTAAACGTCACTGCATTTTCGCCTTTAGGTGCGCTTTCATACTTAGAGCTTGAAATGGCTGATCAGACGGAATCAGTGCTAGAGCAAAGCGTAGTAAAAGCTGCGGCAAAAGCCCATGATAAAACGCCAGCGCAAATTGTATTGCGTTGGGGTATTCAGCGCGGTAACGCCATTATTCCGAAAACGTCAAAAGTGGAACGTATGAAAGAAAACTTGGCGCTTTTCGATTTCTCACTAAGCGACAGTGAAATGCAGGCAATTTCTGCGTTAAACATGAACCGTCGATTTAACGATCCGGGTCACTTCTGCGAAGCAGCCTTTAATCGTTTCCACCCCATTTACGACTAGGAGTAAATTATGAAAAACGTCAATGACAGCTCTGCGGTAGCGTATGCAAGCGTACCTACACAGCACAACTATAACGGCGGCGTATTCCCTGAAATAGTCGTGAACAATGAAAACTGTTCCACCGTAGCGGAAACCGTTGCCTTTGTTAAAGCAAATCAAGCAGAACTTGAAGCAAAGCTTGCTAAATCTGGTGCGCTGCTTTTCAGAGGGTTTCCTCTTGATTCGGCAGAGACCTTTGACGTTTTTTCAGCAGGCTTCGGCTATCCTAACTTTACTTACCAAGAGTCGCTGTCTAACGCGGTGCGCATCAATTATACCGAACGGGTGTTTACCGCAAACGAAGCGCCTAAAGATGTTGAAATTTTTCTTCATCACGAAATGGCGCAAACGCCTATTTCTCCCAGTAAGCTTTTTTTCTTCTGTAAAACCGCAGCGGATGAAGGAGGAGCAACGCCCCTGTGTCGCTCAGATAAATTATTTGAAGCGTTGAAAGCTGAAAACCCAGCACTAGCAAACGATTTTAAAGAGAAGGGTCTGAAGTACACGACCACAATGCCAGCAGCAAATGATGCCAATTCTGGTCAAGGGCGAAGTTGGAAAAGTACGCTGAGCGTTGAGACGGTGGAAGAAGGCGAGGCTAAACTTAAAGAATTAGGTTATAGCTGGGAATGGTTGGAAGATGGAAGCTTAAAAGCTATCACTCCTGTACTGCCTGCGGTCATCGAGTTAGATGACGGCTCTGAAGTGTTTTATAACCAACTTATCGCAGCCTATATGGGCTGGAAAGGCGTTCGCGAGAACCCATCCTCAGCAATAACGTTCGGCGACGGTAGCGCTATCCCAAAAGAGGGGTTAGAGCGTGTAGCTGCGCTATCAGAAGACTTTACGTTTGACTTAGAGTGGCAAGACGGTGACGTAGCAATTGTTGATAATTATCGCGCAATGCACGGACGTCGTCCTTACTCTGGTGACCGCAAGCGTGTAGTACTTGTGGCCTTGGTTGCGTCAGAGCGATGATGGCATGAATGACATAGCAGTAAAGTGTAAAAACATTTGGCCTGGGCTGGGTATTGCTACCATCACAGGCATGGCGGCGCTGTTTTTAAGTGAGCACTACAATGCCCCTGCTATGTTGTTCGCCTTATTGTTAGGCATGGCGGTATCGTTTCTTTATCAAAACGATACGCCATGCGCTTGCGGTATCGACTTTACTGCAAGTACGCTGCTTCGCGCGGGCGTCGTTTTGCTTGGCTTAAGAATAGCCCTAGGTGATTTAGCGGTATTAGGTTGGCAAACAGCACTCATGCTCGCTGGCGCCATATTCACCACTATTGTATTGGGTGTGGGACTGGCAAAAATATTGGGGCTTCAAAAGCGTTTCGGAGCGCTTACCGGCGGCTCCGTTGCTATTTGCGGTGCCTCTGCAGCCCTTGCGATCTCTACTATTCTCCCGAAAGGTGAAAACCACGAGCGAGATACGTTACTTACCGTTATCGGCGTAACGGCTATGTCTACTATCGCCATGGTGCTTTACCCGATAATTGCTGGACAGTTAGGTATGACAGATACCGAAGCTGGCATCTTTCTCGGCGGCACAATTCACGATGTAGCACAGGTAGTAGGTGCAGGTTACTCAGTGTCAGAAAGCGCCGGTGATATGGCGACACTGACCAAATTGGTTCGCGTTGCCATGCTCATGCCGGTGGTATTGATCATGATGCTTGTCATCAAGCGTTTCTATAAAACCAATACCCAAGCAGAGGGCGGTGAAGTACCTAAAATGCCGCTGTTTCTCATCGGGTTTATTGCATTAATGCTGCTCAATAGTTTTGCAACGTTACCTGAATTTGTGATTGAAGCAGGCACGCAGGTTTCTCGTTTCTTTCTGGTGATTTCCATTACTGCTATCGGCATGAAATCAAACCTGGGCAAGCTTGCCGAAGTGGGTGTGCTCCCCATTGTCATGATAGTCGTTGAAACCCTATGGATTGCGCTGCTTATTCTTGGTTTTCTTTACGCCATGTGAAGGCAGTTCATCAATTTATAGCTGCACGTTCTGCACATAATGCGTTTGTATTGATAAGGTGGTCTAAGTGAAAAAACACGGTCTTCACGAACTTTATGCTAAAGACCCTGTAAAAGCCGACGAACAGGTTTTTCAGCGAACTAGCAACACGTTGACTCGGCGCGGTTTTATTAAAGGTCTGAAGTCCCTGTCTTTGTTGCTTGGCGCCGAAGTCGTTTATGGTAAATTTATGCCGGCAGGTCTTATTCCTGCTGCATTTGCCCAGTCCGAAACACCATTTTCTATAGATGGCAAGGACGGCTTAACCATACTCAACGACAGACCACTAAACGCAGAAACCCCCGCACACATGTTAGATGATGCGGTGACACCCGCCTCGCGTTTTTTCGTGAGAAATAACGGTATTCCCCCGCAAAAGCCAGACGCGAGCGCCTGGACTCTCACCATCGAAGGAGAGTCTGCAGAACGGTCGAAGACCTTTACCCTTGAAGAGCTTAAAGCTCAATTTAAGCACTATACCTATCAGCTAACGCTAGAGTGTGGCGGCAACGGGCGTGCCGAGTTCTCTCCGGCAGCCACAGGTAATCAGTGGACAACGGGGGCGGTAGGCTGTCCAAGATGGACTGGGGTAAGGCTCAAAGACGTACTAGAATCAGTGGGTGTAAAGGATGACGCGGTTTACATTGGCTATTACGGTGACGATCAGCACTTGAGCCGAACGCCGGGTAAGGCGGCTATTTCGCGGGGCGTACCTATTGATAAAGCGATGGAAGATGAGTCGTTAATTGCATGGGCTATGAATGATGAACCGCTTCCCTTAATGAACGGTTATCCGCTTCGACTTGTATTTGGCGGCTGGCCCGCATCAACGTCAGGTAAATGGCTCAAAAAAATAGTTATTCGAGATCGCATTCACGACGGTGCGAAAATGCTAGGGAAAGCCTATCGAGTTCCGTGTAAACCTGTTGCGCCTGGCGCAAAAGTCGCCGACGGGGACATGTGCATTATCGAAGCCATGCCGGTTAAGTCGCTTATTACGTTCCCTAAGTCAGGTAGCGACCACCCTCTGGCAAAGAAGCTAGACGTTCGCGGTCATGCCTGGAGTGGCGAGGGCAAAATAGCCAAGGTGTTTACCTCTATTGATTTTGGGCAAACATGGCAGCTGGCTCATTTGAGTGCGCCAGCAAACAGGCATGCGTGGCAGCAATTTCGTGCACAGGTTAATTTTCCTCAACAAGGCTATTATGAGGTGTGGGCGAAAGCACAAGACGAACATGGAAAAGCACAGCCGATGGTTTTGCCCGGTTGGAACCCCAAAGGTTACTTAAATAATGCCTGTCATCGAATTGCTATTCGCGTTGTGTGAAAGTAATGATCCCAGTTTTTGAAAGGGCAAGTGCTTCGTGAATAATCTCAAAAGACAACCGTACATCTCTGGCTTACTTGTTTTTATTGGCTTTATTTTATCTTTTGCTGCATTTCATACTAGCTATGCGAGGGCGGGCGAAAAAGGACAGGTAATCAAGGGCACGTCAATGACTGTTGCCAAACCTGAAATAGACGCCCAGTCTGGTTTAGTGAAAGCAGAAGGCTTCAATCTAGTACTAGCACATTGTAGCGCTTGCCACTCTTCTTCTCTTATTACACAAAATGCCATGAGTCGAGAGCGCTGGTTAGACACTATCCGATGGATGCAGGAGACCCAAAAGTTGTGGGCTCTAGGAGAAGCTGAACCTGTTATTCTGGATTATTTATCAACCTGGTACGGACCGAAAAAAAGTGCAAGGCGCCCTCAGCTTTCCCCTCACTTATTACCTAAACAATGAATGCGAAAAATTTAGAAGAATTAATGCTTAAGCTTCTCTATTTTATACCGATATTTAGATAACAACACTACTTCAGGCTAATAGGTAAAAAGCCTGAAAATCTGTTAATGTTAAAACAATTTTATAAATACACTGGTAATCACACTATGTTTGTATCTCGCAGTAAATACGAAGAAAAAGAATCGCAAGTGCGGGTGTTAGAGGCAAGAGTTCAAGATGCGCTAGATAAAATTGAGCGTCTTGAAGCTGAAAACAGCCAGCTAATCAATACAATAGAAACTGCGAGTCAACAAAGTAAATCAACCGCCGATTCTATCGTAGTGCGATGCTTAATCGATGCACTAAGACAATTAGAGGGTGTAAGGGAAACCGTTCTTAGCTCTTATGAACGAATAAATGCAGAAAGCCAATCTATAGAGAATATCAATGATTTATTCAGCGAATCAGCTTCTACACTGAATAAAATTGTTTCAGATATGAGCGGTCTTAATGTACAGATGGGGAGTATGAGCGAGCGTATTTCTGGCTTATCTACTACTGCTGACAACATCAACAAGTTCGTCACCACCATTACAAGCATTTCTGATCAAACTAACCTCCTTGCACTTAATGCGGCGATCGAGGCTGCCCGAGCGGGAGATGCAGGAAGGGGCTTCAGCGTGGTGGCCGATGAGGTTCGTGCATTGGCGACTGAGACAAATAAATCAGCAACGGAAGTCTCGGAACTGGTCAACGGTATAATCCAATCGACGTCCAAAGCTGTTTCAGGTGTGAATCAACTGCGCGGCAACAACGAACAGTTAGAGAAAGGTATCAATCAGCTAAACGGCAGTTATGAAACTATGGTGCAACACTGCGATAGTATGAAATCTACTATCAGCGAAGGTGCAATGGCAACATTTATACAAACCGTTAAGTTAGACCACGTTGTATGGAAAGCGGATGTTTATTCAGTCTTGTGTGGTTATAGCACCAAATCTCTCTCAGAATTCAGCGACCATGTAAGCTGCCGTTTGGGGCAGTGGTATCGTGAGAATGCGAGTAAGCCTATCGGTCAGACGGCTGCTTTTAGAGAGATTGAAGCACCCCACGCAAAAGTGCATAGCAGTGGTGTTGCTGCCATTCAAGCTAAACAAAATGGCAATGATGATGAGTCAGATGCTAAGCTATTAGAAATGGAGCACGCAAGCGAAAGGGTAATGACGCTACTTGATAGGCTACTTAATTAGCCTATTCAAATTGGTATCAATTTGACGGGTCAGCATTAAGATTCTTCGCTAGCAAACACAACGTTGGGCTTTTAATTGAGTGGCACATCACATTCCTCTGAACAGGAGCGCATTTTAGCGTTAGAAGCCCGCGTCAATTCACTTGAACGTCAGTTGAAGCGTCAGAAAATGGCGCGAAAAAACGCCGAATCATTCCTCGAAACCTACTCTCAAGATGCTTATCTTGCCAACCAAGCTTTAAGAAAAGCTCTTAGCGACTCTAAGCAGCGGGAGCGAGAACTACTTTATCTTAATCGCACAGCGTCCGAACTTACTCAGGCAAAATCTGCGGAGAGTTTCATCTTTTCAGCATTGGAGTCGGCTGTAGAATTTAGCGGTGCTTATTGCGGTAAAGCGTTCTCGGTGAAAAATGAAAAATTAAGCATAGGTGATGACGACCGTGTTTTAGTATATGAACAAGGTTGGATAACGTCTCATATTTTAGCGGAATTAATGTTAGAGGAGACACCATTAGATTTAAGAGAGAGCTACTCGCACTGGTGCGTGAGTGTCGTAACGCGGCCAGACACAAATCAAGAAGCTCGCCTGTTACATTTTATGCACGAAATGTCTGAGGGCGAATATACGTGGCTTGTTTTGCTCACTAAAGACGATCATCTCGACGAAGAGACGCTGTATGTCTTAGATACAACAAAGCACTATCTGAATATTACCTCTCGATATCAAAATAAAAAGAGTGAGTTGAGTATTAGGCAGCACGAATTAAGTCGTATCAAAAAAGATCGCGACTTTTTAGAGGAAAGACTGGTTAGTGCAGACAAAATGGCGATGCTTGGACAGCTTGCAGCAGGTATTGCTCACGAAATTAATAACCCCATCGGTTACGTACGAAGTAATACCGTAGTGGCGAAAGATATTTTTAACGATTATCAACGCGCGCTTGACGAAATCGGAAGTCTTTGTAAATTCGCAGGTGGCGAGATAGAAGAGAGGTTTTTGCATCTGGAGAAACGTTTTGCTCTGCGTGAAAGTGCTTCAGAAATAACCGAAATGTTTGACGAATCTCACGAAGGGATAGAGCGAATTATTGATATTGTTAAAGCACTGCGAAGTTTTTCCTATCCCGGGTCGGGGAAACATTCTCAAATTAGTGCCATCGAAGCAATGAACATGGCTATCAAGCTTACCAATAACGTGCATAAATATCGAAATAAAGTCGTATTCGACGCGCCAGAAGAAGATATTTACTTCAATGGAAATTCCGGCCAAATACAACAAGTACTGGTTAACCTTTTAACAAATGCTATTCACGCAACACCGCAAGATAAAGGCATAGAATTACGAATAGAAAAGAATGAATATAATTTGTTTCTCATCATTGACGATGAAGGTGAGGGCATGTCGCAAGAGACCCTAGATAAAGTTTTCACCCCCTTTTTTACGACCAAACCCGTGGGAGAGGGAACCGGGTTGGGAATGTCAATTTCAATGACCATCATCGAAGAACATAATGGGAAAATAGATATAGTCAGTGCAGAGGGCAAAGGAACGAAAGTTACTGTCATTTTGCCGTTAAACTAAAGTTTAAAGCCATATTCTAACTTAATGATAAAATTAAATATTTCTCTAATTTTCTTCTTGTACTAGACAGAAGCGTTTTATGATCTAGGCTTATGGGAAAGCGATGCTCCCAATTAGACGGATTCACGCTTTGCGAATTGGAGAAAGTAATACATGAGAAACAACCAGCCAATTACACAAAAAGAATATAAGTTCCCGGCTCATCATCGACTTATTTCGTCCACCGACAAACGTGGTGTAATACAGCATTGTAACGATGAATTTATAGAAGCAAGTGGCTTCAATAAAGAGGAACTAATTGGCAAAAATCACAACATCATAAGACATCCTGATATGCCTTCCGCGGTGTTTAAGGAAATGTGGCGCACGCTGGAGTCTGGCCAAAGTTGGTTAGGGCTAGTTAAAAACCGAAGAAAGAACGGGGACCACTACTGGGTGTCAGCGTTCGTTACACCGGTTTATGAGGGGCAAAGCATCGTTGGATATGAGTCTGTTAGAGTGCCCGCCCTAAATGAAGAAATACAGCGAGCATCGGATGTTTATGGCAGGCTACATCAAGGAAAGTCTGCGGTATCGCCTCTTACTAAGTTTGCGGGCATGTTTAAGCAGTTATTTTTGTCGTTGGGTGTCAGTGCATTTTTAACTATTTTACTCTGGGTAACTCATGGCCCAGTTGCGGGGGCTATAGCGCTAATCGGAGCGCTAGTATTGACGACTGTTCAACAGTTGCAAAGTAAGAAAGAGTGGAAGGCGATACTGTCACTTAGTCCAGAAAGTTATACCGATGAAACGGTGGCACAAACTTACTTTGCTGATTCTACTCATGTTGCCCAGGTCAAACTTGCTCTTGGGTGTGAGCTTGCGCGTAATCGTACAGCGCTAACCCGGATTAAAGATGCGTCTGCAAGCTTAGACAGAATTGCCAAGACGACTCACGAACAAGCAGAAGGGACCAGCGCGGCGGTTGTTCAGCAGAACCAAGCTACACAGCAAATTGCCTCTGCAGTTACGCAAATGAGTCAGGCCATCCAGGAAGTTGCAGAGCGCGTAGAAAGCAATGCTAAAAGCGCACAATCCGCCGCAGAAAACGTAGCTACGGGCAATAAAAAGGCAGAGCAGGCAATGCAAGCGATTGTTGAACTGCGTGAAGCCGTTCAGTCTATTTCAAAAACAGTCACGGAACTTGCGCAGTCAACCACTGATATAGGCGAAGCGGCAAACATCATTTCTACAATAGCAGAGCAGACTAACTTACTTGCGCTCAACGCGGCAATAGAGGCTGCAAGGGCAGGCGAGCAAGGAAGAGGTTTTGCCGTCGTTGCTGATGAAGTACGTACGCTAGCGTCAAAAACCCGCGAGTCGACAGATAAAATTCACAATATTATCAGTGAATTAGCTGAGCGTTCAGAGCGCGCGGTGAGGGTTTCGAATGAAGGGCTTGCGTCTGCCGAAAACGGCAGTGCTATTGTTGAAGAAACGCGCGGCGCACTATTTGAAATCAACACCGCCGTTAAAGGTATTGCTGACGCAACAGTTGAAATGTCTTCGGCTGTGGAAGAGCAAAGTACTGTGGCAGAACATATCAATCAACAGCTCGTTGAGGTAGCCGACGGAGCGTCAGAGACGCAGCGCTCATCAGAAGCATCATTGGTTGCGAGTAATGACTTACGCAGAACGGTGGCGCAAGTGAATGAACTTATTATCCGTTTCAGCACAAGTGGGAGGGTGGGAGAGTAAAAAACTTCCACCACGTTTAAGATATTAACGCTGACTTAACCCTATGTGCAAACCGCGCCTATAGGCGGCGATAGCTGGGAAAAGAGACACGAGGTAAGTACAGCTTAATATTAGCAAAATGATGATGGCACTACTTTTACCGAACAATGGGCTACTTAAAAATAGCCCATAAGTGCTGCTAAGCCAGGGTTTAAGTGCGCTCATTAATCCTGCCACTACTCCAATGCTTAAAGCCGCACTTATTATTGTTAGCAGCATAGCTTCAATTTGAACAAGTAAAAGCAAAGTAAAGGGGCCCGCGCCAATGGTTCTAAGTATCGCTATTTCTTGATAGCGCTCGCGCATTGTTGCCAACAACATAGTGGCAAGGCCTATCAGTGCACAAATGACAATTAGACCTGATAAGCCTAGTAGTAATGCCTCAACATTCCCCATTATCTGCCATAGTTCAGCCAGCGCCATACCCGGTAAAATAGCCATAAGTGGCTCTTTTTTACTTTGATTTATTTGATACTGAAGTTGAAGTGCGGTGACACGGTGTTTAAGCCCTAACATAACGACAGATACTGACTGTGGCGCAAAAGCGTCGCTTTCGTAATTAACTTGAGTAAGCTCGTCATGCTCATGCTCATGCTCATGCTCATGCTCATGCTCATGCTCATGCTCATGCTCATGCTC
>NZ_JAEFCD010000011.1:129810-134642 GCF_016405965.1 Alteromonas sp. IB21
CTCTTTGGACGTCTCGATATGATTGACAGCCGGTTTCCTCAGTATTGAGGCAGGTGTCCGTCGCGGGCCAGAGTGTGCTTCTTCAAGACCTTGCAAGGTAACATATACGGCTTTATCTACAGGTGTGCCTGTTTTTTCTAAAATCCCAGAAATAGTAAACGGATGGTTGTCGTGATTTTTGAACGAAACATTACCCAGGCCATGAGAAATGACTATCTCATCGCCAACGCTGTAGCCTAACTTTGACGCGATATCAGATCCGATAACGGTAGACAAAGGGTGGTTAAACACATCGCCTTCAGATAGGGCTAAATGCTGCATGTCACCATACTTAAAATGCTCAAAAAAGCGGTTAGTCGTGCCAACAACTCTAAATCCTTGATGTGTATCGCCTAACGAGAGAGGGATTAGCCAAGAAACTTGGTTATTCATTTCGAGCGAAGCAACACTTTTATAGTCAATACCTTTTGTTGGCGTACCTATATTAAATACAGAAGACAGTAGCAAATTGAGCTGTCCACTTGGCGCACCCACAATAAGATCTACGCCGGAGACGGTGCGGGTAAAACTTGTCTTTATCTGGTTACGAACTATATCTACGCAAAGTAACAAGCTAATGCTGATAGTTATACTCAAAAGCGTCAGTAACGCAGTTGTTTTTCTGCGTTTTAAACTTTCTATTGCGATAGTGCTGAGCATTACAAACGCCCCTGCGTACACTTGATAGTATCTCTATTGAGGGAAAAGGTGGTGTCATCGAGGGAGCAATTCAGTTGAGAGATACTACAGTGATGCTCGAAATAACTCTTCATGGCCTCGTCATGACTTACAAATATCATAGTACTGTCAGTCGCGACGTCTTTTAGCAATGACATAAAGCTGTCTCTTGCATCAGCGTCTAACGCTGATGTTGGCTCGTCGACAATCAATAGTTGTGGGTCGTTAATAAGCGCACGGGCTATCGCTATACGCTGTTGTTGACCAATGCTGAGTGCGTCAGCCTTGGTATTTAGCAGACTATCCGATAACTGAAGTCGGTTCAGCAATTGACAAGTTGCAGCTGCAACATCTTTACTATTTTTGTAGTTCCCTTTGTTAGCAAAATAAACCGCAGCGTTAATGTTTTGCGCAACAGAAAGGTAAGGAATGAGATTGAATTGCTGAAATACCACGCCAATATTACGCGCTCGAAATTTGTCTCTTTGTCGGTTAGATAAAGAAGAGAAAGGCTGCTCTAGTAATGAAATCTTGCCTTTGGATGGCGTCAGTGTTCCGCAGAGTAGATTGAGCAGCGTACTTTTACCACTACCAGAGGGGCCGGAAAGAAATACATGCTCTCCTTTCGGGACCTGCCACTTCTTGATATCGACTATGGGCTTACTTTCTTTCGAATACGCAAACTGCAAGTTAGTTACGTCAATAGCTGTAGTACACTCAACGTCTTTGTGTTGACCCCTTTGCTTTTGTCTACTTAAATTCACGTTTCGCTCGACCCGTTTATACGTATTAAAATTAGAGTAAGCAGAGATGAACCGCCAGTTCATCGCACCCACAAATAAGTTACCGCTTTATAGTAATGTTATCAAATAACATCGTTATAAAGCGGCAATTGCTCTTATTGTTTGCTTATACTAATAACGTAGTAAATTGGAAAGCGTAAAATTAGCTAGCCGTTAGCCTGAAGCTTTACCACTTCTGCGCTCTCATCTTCAAGCACGCTTTCAGCCGTGGCGCCTTTGAATATCTTGCTAACTTTATCTTTGTTTTTCGACAGCATAATGGTCAATTCTTCCACGACCCTGTCTTCTAGCTTAATGCCTTTAGCATGAATATAGTCTGCTAAGTTGTCTGCTGCTTCGAGCATTTTGTCGTACTGATCGGCTTCTTTTTTGTCGGTAGTTACCAATTTTTCTACCCCTTTGTGCGTAACAACATACTGTGTGGTAATGGCCATGGTAGGTCCCCTGTTTATTTAAGACACAAAAACTGTACAGTATAACACTGTATAAATAAACAGTTGCAGGAAAATATTTTGCTTAATATTAATAAGAGACTCGCGTATCATGCTTTAGTCTAAGTAGCGCTTTTGTTTGAGTAAAACATTACCTTCGTTGGTTCAATCAGTATGCTAGTTATTAACGAATGCCATCGACCCTAAAGCTAGATAGGAATGACAAACATAGCTTTGTTTCATCCCACTAAAGGAACTAATAAGGCGACTGATATGCACAAGGAAATTCAACGAGATATTCAAGCGATAGCATCAATAGATGCCATTCCGCATATCATGCAAATATTGGCGAATAGCCTGCAGCTTCGTTTCATTTGTGTCGCAAGGGTAACAGAGCAAGCTTGGACCATGTGCGCCGTCTTAGATAATGCTGATTTTGGGCTAGTACCTGGCGATCACTTAGAAATAGACACAACATTTTGCCGAACGGTACGCGTGAGTAGAAAAGAGATAGTGATAAATCACGCATCTGATGACAAAGAATACTGCGAAAATCCAATCCCCATAATGTACGGATTCGAAAGTTACTTCTCCTATCCTATTTTTGATGCAAACGGCGAGTTTTTCGGCACCCTATGCGGTCTAGATCCCGAGCCCAGAGAGCTACGCAATGAAAGGGTTCATGGCCAAATAAGTGCGTTCGCGAAACTTATCTCAAATCAAATACTGTTAAGCGACCATATTGAGCAAACCCATGCTCTACTTGACGATGCTAAAAAGATGACGCGCCTGCAAGAGCAATATATCGCTATCCTAGGTCATGATATTCGTACGCCTTTGTCCTCAATTCAAATTGGTATTAATTTTCTAGACGATATTATTAAAGACAATGAGATAGCCAGCACAATACAAGTTCCTGCACTGAAAGCTGTTTCGCGCATGAAAAATAGCGTGCAAAGAATGACCCGCCTGATAGACGATGCAATGGATTTCACCCATAGTCGGGTTGGTAAAGGGCTGCCTGTTAAACTCGAAATATCAAATAACCTTTCAAAGCAACTACATTACACAATTGAGGAATTGGCCACGGCTAATCCGCAAGCAACGATTAATATTCATATTGATATTGCAAATGAGTTGGTATGTGATGAAAAACGAGTTTGCCAGTTACTGTCTAACTTGTTGAAGAACGCGTTGATTCACGGTGATCAGGCTTATCCCATTTACGTCAAAGTTATCACCAATAACACTGAATTTTTATTGAGTGTAACTAATAGCGGTACAGCGATTTCAGACAAATCTAAGGCTATGCTTTTTCAACCTTTTTGGCGCAAGGAACAGAGCGAGAAAAAAGAGGGATTGGGGTTAGGACTCTTTATAGCGTCCGAAATCGCGAGTGCTCACGAAGGAACAATAACAGTCTCATCAGATTTTAAAAATACGGAATTCACATTTACCTTTCCGTTGAGCCCGTCATTTTCAAACGTGCGCGAAAACGTGTCTTATTAATTGTTAATACGCTGGCTCTGTTGATTAATGCTTGTGCAACGTTGTTAGTGTGCGTATAATGCGCGCCCTTACAGCCATCCCAATTCGTTCCTTGTCTCCATACAGTCGGCTGTACTGTCGAGGCTACAACCGTAAGGAGCTATAATGCGTCATTACGAAATCGTATTTATGGTTCACCCTGATCAGAGTGAACAAGTACCTGGTATGATCGAGCGTTATACTACAATTCTTAAGCAAGACGGTGGTCAGATTCATCGTTTAGAAGATTGGGGCCGTCGTCAACTGGCTTACCCAATTGAAAAGCTGCACAAAGCCCACTACGTACTAATCAATGCTGAAGCATCTGCAGAAGCTGTTGACGAATTGGAAAATGCTTTCCGTTTCAACGACGTGATCCTACGTAACATGGTTATGCGCACTAAGACTGCTGTGACTGAGCCTTCTCCAATGATGAAAGAAGAGCCTCGTCGTGAGCGTCGTGACGATTCTGCTCCTCGCCAAGACCGCGCGGAAAAGAAAACTGAAACCACTGAAGACAACGCTTAAGGAGATCACCCATGGCTCGTTTTTTCAGACGTCGTAAGTTCTGCCGTTTCACTGCAGAAGGTGTGACTGAGATTGATTACAAAGATATCGCTACTCTTAAGAACTACATCACTGAGAGCGGTAAAATTGTCCCTAGCCGTATTACTGGTACAAGCGCAAAATATCAGCGTCAGCTGTCTTCTGCGATCAAGCGCGCACGTTTTCTTGCGTTGCTTCCGTACACTGATTCACACAAGTAATTTGGCGAATATAAGGGTTAGCTAAGATGAATATCATCCTACTAGATAAAATCGCCAACCTTGGCGGCCTGGGCGACCAAGTGACTGTTAAGTCTGGTTACGCTCGTAACTTCCTTTTCCCACAGGGTAAAGCGGTTCCTGCAACTAAAGACAACGTTGAAAAGTTCGAAGCACGTCGTGCTGAACTTGAAGCGAAGATCGCTGAGCAACTAGCTGCTGCAAACGCACGCGCTGAAAAAGTTGCTGAGCTTGCTGAAGTTACAATCGCAGCGCCTGCTGGTGACGAAGGTAAACTATTTGGCTCTGTTGGTACTCGTGACATCGCTGATGCAATCACTGCAGCTGGCGTTGAAGTACAAAAAGCAGAAGTTAAACTACCTACTGGTACTCTTCGTGAGACTGGTGAGTATGACATCGACTTACAACTTCACTCTGACGTTATCACTTCAATTAAAGTGATCATCATTGCTGAAGCGTAATCGCTGACGTATTCGAAAAGAGCCGCTCCTAGAGCGGCTTTTTTTTGCTTGTATGTCCCGTCCTGAAATACGTTGACATAAAGAGGATTTCTTTATGACAACTTCAAG
>NZ_JAEFCD010000012.1 GCF_016405965.1 Alteromonas sp. IB21
GCGGACTTAGAAAAAGCTGCTTAACTGGGTTGTGTGAATTTGCTTGACCACGTCAAAGATGTGCTTTAAGGCCTGGGTTAAATGACGAAGAATCGAAGAACAACAATCATCAGGCTTTTTTTGCTAGTCAGTACTATTATTTCGCTGTTTTTCGTTCCTTGGGTATTGGTTAAAGCTTGGATTTTACCTTTGCCTCAAACAGTGCAAGAACAAGTTGACGAAGCTATTAGCCATGGCTTTGACGGCATGATTGTTTACGTGGATCAGGCGGGAAAACCTCCAGCTTTTTACACAGCAGGCTGGAAAGATAGAGATAACAAAATACCCGCAGCCCCCGACTCTTTATTTAAAATTGCCAGTATCAGTAAGTTATACACTGCTGTGGCTATCACCAAAATGGCGCGAGAACAGCGACTATCCCTAGACGATTTACTCGTTGATTATTTACCCGAACTCAAAGACAGAATTGAGCATTCAGAAAACATAACGCTAAAAATGATGGTGCAACATAAGTCAGGAATTCCTAACTTTACTGATAATGCTGCCTACTGGGAAAACGAACCGGAAAACGGAAAGCGAGCACTCGACTTTGCGCTAGATCTTCCCGCCAGTTTTGAACCGGGTAATGATTATGAGTATTCCAATACGAACTATCTTTTGCTTCGCAATATCTTGGATAAGGTTTTGGGGTATAGTCACCATGAGTACATTAAGCAAAATATTTTGCTCCCGCTTCAATTGAATAATACCTATTTTTCATTAAGCGAGGTCAATATGGACGACGTGATGAGCGGCTATTACATTGGCTTCGAGGAAGATGTTAAGGCGCGAGACTACGGTATGCTAGCAACGGCAGAGGATGTAGGAAAGTTCTTACGAGCGCTAAACAATGGCTCTATTTTCAATGCAGGCGAAGCAGAACTTTACCCATATGTTTTCGAGCATGGAGGATTAGTTATTGGCTATCAGAGCCTTGCAGAATATGACAAAGATCTCGATACCGTAGTCGTTCAATTTATCAATACTACTGACTTTAACGGTTATGAATGGAACTTGTCTGAAATCACAATAAACCGAATTTTCAAAATACTACGAAAAGCAGAAAATGAGTAGAAGGTAAGCTTGATAAGGTGTCTTTGTAATTTGTGCGTGTCCAATCTATTTGCTCCATGGAACAGTAAAACAGGAGAATAGGGGAACTGTCACTTTGCTGTGATAGTTCGGTCTGTTTTCTGAACCAACTACGCTATTATGCCTATGTGTTTGAGTCTGTTATTGAAAAGCTATATTCCAGTAATAGCAAAGTCTATTGCATCTATTAACAATTCTCGGGATTGCTCTAAAGAGCCGATGCAGTCATTAAGCACATCTTCGGGTATGGAACTAAGTTGTTGAGCTAGGAATAGGTATGTCGCGCCTTCGAATTCTATCTCCGGCGTTAGTTTTTTCATATAAAGACTGTTTCCAGCGTTATTGCTTGTCAGCGGTACAACTAACCTGGTTGCTAACTGGTCAATCACGGAGTTCTGGACATCTACAAGAAAGGGATAAGCTTTATTCGTTTTTGTGCTAGGGTTTCTGTAAACGTCAAATTGCGCCATTAAAAGTTCCTGTACTCATCACCTATACAACCGTTCTCAGCGACAAACTTGTTATACGCAGCTATGGCAGCTTTGTTTTCATTTTTCCATTTTTCTTCTTCAACACTTTTTAACTTTTCTTTGAGTGCTTGTTCTAAAGTTGCAGACAGGTTAACTTTTAAGTCTCTAGCTTTTTGCAATAAGTCGCTGTTTAAGCTTAAATTCGTCGCTTTTTTGGGGGCATGGATATCGTATAAATCTTGCACGTTATCACTCCAAGTGGTTTTACACCCAAGTATACGCATGCAGATGCGCATTGCAAAATATAGACAAGCAAGACAAGCATCTTTTCAATAAGGGATACATTATGTGCGTGTCCTATTTTCCACTAAACAACGGCTCTATTTTCAATGCTGGCGAAGCGGAACTTTACCCTTATGTTTTCGAGCATGGAGGATTAGTTATTGGCTATCAGAGCCTTGCAGAATATGACAAAGATCTCGATACCGTAGTCGTTCAATTTATCAATACTACTGACTTTAACGGTTATGAATGGAACTTGTCTGAAATCACAATAAACCGAATTTTCAAAATACTACGAAAAGCAGAAAATGAGTAGAAGGTAAGCTTGATAAGGTGTCTTTGTAATTTGTGCGTGTCCAATCTATTTGCTCCATGGAACAGTAAAACAGGAGAATAGGGGAACTGTCACTTTGCTGTGATAGTTCGGTCTGTTTTCTGAACCAGCTACGCTATTATGCCTACAGACTAAACAAGACAGTCTTTTTTGTTTATCGAGATATACATTTTGTGCGTGTCCAATTTCTATGCTCTTGAGGTTTTAAAAAAGTGAATAATCCAGACGAAGTTTTTCATCATCTCAAAGATATACTGACTCCATATTCCAATGGCATGGTCGTGGTCACTGATAATCCCGATAATTTTTATTTGAACACGCATCACGTTATGAAAAACAAGAAGCCAATGTATTTTGGCTCAGTCAAAATAAATAAGAATTATGTCAGCTTTCATCTAATGCCCGTTTATGTATTTCCAGAATTATTAGAAAGTATATCGCCAGAGCTTCAAAAACGAATGCAAGGCAAATCATGCTTTAACTTTAAAGCAACAGATGCCAAACTCTTTGAAGAGCTCAAGGAATTGACTAGGGCAGGGTATGGAAAGTACCAAAAAGCAGGTTACTTGTAGTATCGGCCGGCGCTTAACGCGTGATCCAATGAGTGCCGCAACATCGCTGCCATTCAGCTTAGCGTTTGGCATTTAAAAAGGAGAGTTTAAATGAAAGCTATTTATCGAATTCTTATTGCACTAGTTCTTCTAGCCGCAGCTATTGCATCTTACAGCAAAGGAATTCAGTCAGGTGTGTTTTTGTTCATCATATTGGGCCTTGTTCTTGAAGGCGCCTTTTGGTTTGGCTTATTTCCAATCAAAAGGCGAAAAGAGACTTAACCTATCGGCGCTTAATATTGGCAAGGTTTAGTTTCTGTAGTAACCCAAGTTTGTATGTTGTTTTTTTCGCAACATAACATGTGATTTCAGCAGGGCGGAAACAGTTATTCCTTGCTCCTGCATTGTTAAGTTTTACTAACTGATATTTCCTTATTGTTTAGGCGTTGATAAAAGGAATTAGATGAAAAATTGGGAAGATTTAACCTTCGTTCAGAAGGCTTTAATTGGCATCTGCATAGTAGCAGTCGCAGCGTTTGCTCCCGAAATTGCGTTACTTTTACAGTTTGGCGGCATTGAAGTAGCGTTCGCGTTTTTGCTTGTCGCCTTTCAACCTTTTTCGGCTTGGCTCCAGCGCACCTACGTGCAATTGAAAAACATTATGAGTATCGCAGCCATTTCTATTAGGCATAGTAATTCTGCTAAACCTAGTGTCTTCGCATTACAGGCATCATTTTGTTGTTTGGCATTAGCATTAACAGGTTCAGGTGTATTTGCATTTAGCTTTTTCATGCCTGGTATGTTGTTAAATGGGGTAATGGTGTAAACACAAAATAAACTCAATCACTTCTTTCCGGTTATAGCCGCGCACGTGAACCTCAAAACGTGCGTTATGGAACAAGAATGCGTAACCTTTTAAAGCACCATAATAAGAAAATAACTAAGGGCACGTAGCAGCTAGCTATGTATCACTTTATTTCGCATTCGGGTCAATCATTACTAGTCTGTTTTTTAGTTGTTATAAGTTAGGAGTTTAAATGGAACTTAATCAAGTAACTTTGCCAGTAAAAGATATGGATATTGCCGCTAACTTTTATCTGAAGCTCGGCTTTACTCAAATTGTCGATACTCCCCATTACGCAAGGTTTTCTTGCCCAGACGGGAACTCTACTTTTTCCTTATCACTCGAATCTGGTGAGTTTGAAAATAATTCTGTGATTTACTTCGAGCATGAAAAGCTTGATGAACTGTGTGCTGAGTTAACGAAGAAAGGTGTTCAGTTCGAACAGCAACCGACAGAGCATCGTTACTTATGGAAAGAAGCAATACTGAAAGATCCATCTGGTAACAAAATCAAACTTTACTGGGCGGGTGAGAACCGCTTAAATCCTCCCTGGAAAGTAGAGAAGCGTATATAGCATACTGCTGTATTGGCATGCGTTTTCGCAAAGAACATACACGTGAACCTAACTGATAAGTCCTCCGTGTTACTGCGCTTTTAACGAGAAGAAAAATTCAGGATGAATATGCAAATTTCATTGGAAGAAATAAACAAGAATAATTATGAGGCTGTCTGCGATTTAGAGGTGACTGAAGCCCAGGAAGATTTCGTGGCGTGCAACATGTGGTCTTTAGTTGAGTCGTTTTATAACGAAGGTCACACTTGTCGGGCTATATATCTCGGTGATGAGCCCGTAGGCTTTCTTATGTGGGTTAGAGAATCGGTTTCAAAAGTCTCTATTTGGCGTTTTATGGTCGATAAAAAGTATCAGAACCAAGGAATAGGTCGGTCAGCTTTAACGCTGGCAATAAGGTCAATAAAACAAACTCCTGGCGTTAAAGAAATCGAAATCTGCTACAACCCTAAAAATCCTGTCGCCAAGAATTTTTATTCAAGCTTCGGTTTTAATGAAGTCGGCTTGGACAAAGATGGTGAAGATATGCTTTCGCTTATTAGGCTATAGTGTTTACCAGTCTAGAAATGTTCATCTAGGCCTCTCTGATACTGAGACATATACACACCATTACGTTGTTGCCGAGTGTAGCTCGTGTATCACTGAGTCTTTGCGGCATTGTGCTCCCTTGTGTTAAAAAATAAAGAATAAGGCAATATGAAATTTTCACTATTTGATGAATCGAAATCTCAAGAGGCTATCGAGCTTTTCAGGAAAGTATTCTCTGAATCTGAGGGGCAAGCAGAAGGTCAAGTTATTGCAGATTTCGTTACCAACCTTATTGCTAATACTGCATCACAAGATTTAATAGGGTGCACTGCAGAAATAAACCAGACTGTTGTCGGAGGTATATTTTTCAGTCGTCTAACGGTGCCTAGCGGGCAGAGCGGTTTCATTTTGTCGCCGGTCGCCGTCTCATCAGATATGCAAAGGGCTGGAATAGGTCAGAAGCTAATAACTTATGGCCTAGATCATTTAAGGTCCTTAAACGTAAATTTGGCTTTTACCTATGGCGACCCAAGTTATTATGCTAAAACTGGTTTCGAGCAAATTAGTGAACATATTGTGAAAGCGCCTTGCCCATTGAGTCAGCCTATTGGTTGGCTTGCTCAATCGCTAGATGGGCAGGTAATTGAGCCTATGGCCGGTCCTACTAAATGTGTCGAAGCATTAAATGACCCCGGTCTTTGGTAACATTAACTATGAAAAGCAAACTCTCACTTGCGCAATATGTAAAGAAACGAAATGGCGTACCATTGGGCGCGAGTGATTCCATGAAAAACATGCTTTCACGCTCTTGTGGAGCCTCTTCTTTTCCAGTTTTTTGGCAATATTGGAATCCTATCTGGGGTTACTATTTATCACGCAATGTTATGCGCCCCGTTGCGAATTTCTTGCCCATTTCTTTAGCTACTTTTATTACATTTCTAGTTAGTGGAGCTCTTCACGATATCGCCGTATCAATCATTAAGTGGAAAACCATTTTTTTCTTTACGCCGTGGTTTGGGTTGATGGGATTAATAGTTATTTTTTCTAAATGGGCAGGGGTATCGTACGGTCAGGTTAGTTGGCCTGTTCGCGCAATAATTAATGCATCGTTTATTTTTATTTCGCTAGGTATAACGTACTTTTTGGAAACCCTGTATGTTTAATAACATGCAACTAATCAGACATGGAAAGTGATATGTGGTTTAAAGACGTAGAATTAGAATCTGAAAATATAAAACACACGTCTTTGAAACGTTCGAAGCAATTGCTGTAGAGTTTAGAACAAGCTGGCATAACCAGCTTCACGTACCGCGATTGTTCGATTGGGAGCAAAGCACGACGGTGTGCTAATAAAAGAAAAGTTTGGGAAGTGAAAAAATGATAAGCTTTCCTTTAGTGTTGATTAAAGGGAATTATGACGGAGCAGAACTGTGGCTAAAATTTTAATATTTGGTAATTCCGGTTCTGGTAAATCTACGTTGGCGAAGCGATTGGGTGAAACACACGGTTTAGCGCATTTAGATCTCGATACGCTTGCATGGAAACCCACTAGCCCGCCTGAAAGGAAACCAATTAAAGAGTCGGCTCAGGAAATACAGGCGTTTACCGGTTCTAATAAAACTTGGGTTATTGAAGGCTGCTACACAGACTTACTGCAACTTGTCGAAGCGCAGTCGACTGAGATTATATTTATGAATTTACCTGTAGAGTTGTGTATAGCTAATGCGAAATCAAGACCTTGGGAACCCCACAAGTACAAGACCAAACAAGCCCAAGATGATAATTTACCTATGTTGATAGATTGGATAGGGCAATATACGGAAAGAGACGATACGTTTTCTTATTCTGCGCACCAGCAATTTTATGAAAGCTACAGTGGTCACAAAAAAATGGTTACCCAAAATGAAAAAAGCTGATAGTTCGGTTTAGCTAGCATTTAAGAACAAGTAACGCTTTTGCTTAAATTTCTTAATTAATAATAGCCACAATTCTTCGCACAAAAAACCTTGCCAAAGGAAGGCCAGCATGAAAACTATTTTGTTCGTTTTATTTTTATTACCTTCTTCTTTTTGCTTTTCTGATGAGTTACCCAGTGAATTTAAAAATGATTTGATCTACTTAAAACCAAAGCTTACTGATGGTACAACTATTACTTTTTTTACGGATACAGGTGGCGGGTGGAATGCGATTTCTAAAGAGCTAAGTGATAAATACCATTGGCATACACAGACAAAAGAAGCCGAAGATGGGTCTATCAAGGTTACTGCTATGCCTCAGTTTGATAAATCTGTTTCGATACCAGGTGCAGGTCTAAATAATTGGTGGAAAGGCAAGTTACAAGTTGTGCCAAAAGGGGATATTAGCCGGAATGGAATGAGCGACGGGACTTTAGGTGGGCGCTGGCATGCTGAAAAGATTATTGATTTCAATTACCCCAATAAGAGCATATCTGTGCTAAATGAAGCACCTCTATCAGACACGATAATAACCATACCATTAGGGTTTCAGAAAAATGAAAAAGGGCACTACACGTTAGCATTCCCTAGTATTGATATTTCAGTGGATGGAAAATTAATTCCCATGCTTCTAGATACAGGTGCATCAGCATGGCCTTCAAGTGAAGCAGCAACTGTCGCAGGTTTACCAGAAGGACAAAGTGGAACGTCCTTTATAGCTGCTTCTATATTTGATGAATGGACGAAAGCTCACTCTGATTGGTTAGTGATTGAAAAAGGATGCCGAGTTTCAAACCAAGATATGATTCGCGTTCCGGCTATAACCGTTGGTAAATCGACGATAGGGCCTGTGTGGTTCACGCGCAGACCCGACCCTAATTTTCATCAATTTATGTCTTCTATGATGGACAGGCGAATTGATGGGGCACTAGGTGGGTCTGCACTGAAGTATTTGCGCATTGTTGTCGACTATCCTAATGAGCAAGCATATATTCATAGTGCTATTTGAAAGCAAATATAGCTTTGCCATCTCAAGCCGCTGTAAATAGGCTCCAAAAAAAGCACAGACGACGAAAGTTTTCGTTTAAGACGAAACGTGGTACTTTCAAACAAAAAGCGATACACAATATAAAAGGAAACCTATGAAAAGTTGGACTTCTCTTCTCTTAATTTGCTTTCTAGTTGCTGGTTGTGCTTCTACAAGTAGGAAATCAGCGGATCTTGGTAAAGGCTTATTGATTATGTCTACGGATACCAGCTATATCGTTGCTGGTACACAGATTGATAAAGATAACGGCGAGGCACTGATGTCCGCCCTCGATAATACCGGGCAAAAGAAGCTAATAGTGATTGAAAAAGATATAGAGCATCTTTTAACGCTGCGAGAACAGTTTAAAACAAAGGGGTATTCACTTTTCTACATAGACAGCGAACGCCGAGTTAAAGCCGTTTCTTTATAGGCTAAATTTAAAATACCGATATCACGTAGCAGTTATGAGCCCACTTCTCACTCCCGTTTTCCTTCACATCGTTTGGTGTGCCTTGCTTTATGCTTTATTAACCGTAGCTCGCGCACCCGTTGTATGGGGAGTAGGTCGAAGCAAAAACGGCTCCAACCCTTTTCACACTATTCAGCCTAAAATCAGCGCAAACTTAAGCAACCAATTTGAATGGCCAATGTTCTTTCATATCGCTTGCGTATTACTAATCGCAATGGATGAGCCAATAGCCGGTGTGCAAATCTACTTGGCTTGGACATTTGTGATTGGCAGAGTGCTGCACAGCATTGTTCAGATATTTACAGACAATATCAGATTGCGCGGTGTGGTATTTACTATCAATTTTATTGCGGTTTTGGCAATGTGGACTTTGATTTTTATTCGTAATTTTAGCTGGTAGTTCAAGGTCAAAGGAACCTGATTATCGAGCAAAGGACGTTATCAGCGCCATACCTAAAAGGCTACCGCTAATAAAAAATAAAATTAAAAGGTATTAAAGTTATGGAAGACGTATTGGAGCCGCTGGGCCGCTTTATACTTCGAATTATAAAGTGGATACTAGTAGAATTTATCGTTGAGTTGGTTTTAAGAGGTATAGGCCATGTGGTGCTTAAACTCTTAACCTTCGGCAAATATCCAAGAGCGGGAAAAGATGAAGGGAGGACTTTCACGGTTGGTGTTATTACCGTAGTCGCTGTTTTCGTGGGTTTAGTAATGATTGCTTGATTTAAAAAAGGATATCTTAATGAACATGGAAAAGTGGGCGAAAACGCGCGAAAAAGGCAAGCAACGCTTCGTTTTAATTAACGGGGTTTTAGGGTAGGGCGTCACCACAGCCATCCTTTGGGCCGCGTTAATGGAGTATATCGAGCCATCACAGAATATTTGGGTACGGCCAATCATCGCATTAATCATCTTTCCCATTGCAGGCGTCGTTTTTGGCCACTTAATGTTGGACAAGTCTGAAAAAGCATACGAGAAAGAGACAAGAAAAGCCCTGTAACTTTTCTTGGCTGGCTTTTTAGCCATAACCGCGTAAAGTAAAAGTTCTAAGTATTACGAGCTGTTTCAGAGAATTACATGGAAGTATCGAAAGCAAGTATTCAAAAAGCTGTGGCCAACAACATTATCTCTGAACAGCAGGGCGTTGACCTTTATAACTTCTTTCAGGCAGAAAGCCAGCATACTCCTGCATTCACTTTTACCCATATTCTTTATTATTTAGGCGGTCTTATCGCGATAGGCGCTATGACCTTATTTATGAATTTGGGGTGGGAGCAGTTTGGCGGCTTAGGAATCGTCTTTATATCGCTGCTTTATGCCGGTGTAGGCCTAAAGCTTGCGAATTCTTTAGCACGCAAGAACCTAGTCATTCCTGCAGGTATTTGCGCTACCTTTGTGGTGTGTTTAACGCCGCTTGCTATCTACGGCTTCCAGCAGTGGCTTGGCCTCTGGCCCGATGACGATACGGTCTACCGTCAGTTCCATACGCGTATTAAATGGCTGTGGTTGTACATGGAACTAGGTACATTGGTAACTGGCTTAATCATAGCATGGCGTTATAAGTTCCCGTTTTTAATCATGCCTATTGCTGTAACGCTTTGGTACATCAGCATGGATGTCGTCATGCTTATCATTGACCAAGACGATATATGGGATTCTCATACGTGGGAATTTCGCGCAAAAGTATCTATGTACTTCGGCATACTCATGACCCTATTGGCTTTTTGGGTCGATATACGTTCAAGGCACACTGCTGATTACGCATTTTGGTTGTATTTATTTGGCGTTATTGCGTTTTGGGGCGGGCTTTCAAGCCAGCACTCAGACAGTGAACTATCAAAGTTTTTTTATTTTTGTATAAACCTCGCCATGGTGGGGCTAGGTGCATTGCTGGTTCGAAAAGTCTTTGTAATATTCGGTGCGTTAGGATCTTGCTTTTATCTTGGGCACTTGGCATCTAACGTGTTTAAGGACAGTTGGCTTTTTCCCATTGCGTTAACGGCAATTGGTTTGGGTGTAGTGTATGCAGGCATATGGTGGCAAAAGAATGAAGTTAAAATTACGCGCAAAGCACGTCATGTTTTACCAAAGCCGCTTCAGGAACTGCTAGATAAAAAACTTGGGTAACGAAGAACGCTCAGTAAATGCGCGAAAAGACAATCGTTAAAATACATTTTTATAACAGCTATTAAAGTGGCGAAAACTGAAGGTAACAAATAGATATGTCAGAGAAACAAGTAGAGTTTAAAGACCCTAGTCGCCTTATTGTGTGGATTAAATACTTACTTGTTTTGCAAGTTGTTCTGGCATTCGTCGCTATTGGCTCAAATTTAATGGAATATCAGCTTCTAACCGACTTTCAAAATGGTGTTTACTTTAGCCAAGAAATGGCGGTAGCCGATGCGGAAGCCAATGACGAAAGACAGCAGGCCATTGCATTCCTGTATCTTGGAGTGTTTATCGTATCCGGTGTTTTAATTCTCAAGTGGATTTATCAATCAAATCAAAATGCGCGTCATTTTGGTGCGAAAGATATGTCGTTTTCGCCAGGCTGGTCGATAGGTTTTTATTTCATTCCAATAGTATCGCTATGGAAACCCTATCAAGCGATGAAAGAAATCTGGCAGGCTAGTCAAAACCCAGCTGATTGGCCGGTTGAAAAAGTCAGTTCAATTTTAGGTATTTGGTGGTTTTTTTGGATTGCGAATAGCATGGTGGGACAGGCGGTTTTTCGAATGTCCAGAAGAGCGGAGGAAATAACAGAAATTATGAATGTAAATTTGGTCTCACAGGCTTCAGAAATCATTTCTATTCCTCTAGCGCTAATTACATGGTTATTGATTAAAAACGTTTCTAGAGCCCAGCTCGCGTTACACAACCACTGGCTTTTTCAGACCGTCTAAGGCAATAGGAGACAAGGTTCAGAAAGGGCAAGATGTTGGAACGGTAGTTGATTACTTTGGTAATCACGTCGAAGCTATTAAAGCACCTGTTGATGGTACCGTGATGATTGTCAATCAAATGCCTGCAATTAAGAACGGGCAATCCGTAATGGCTATAGGCGTTGAGCAGTCTGAATAACCGAGTTGATGGTTAAAACAGGCGTTATGATCTATTTCGCCCACTTAAACCAATAAATGTTAAAGTTATTTCACAAAATTGTGATTAGGGAACGATATGGACTTTCTTTTTAACGTATTGATTTGGGTAGGCGTGGTTATTTTCGCCATTTTTATTATTGGCTTTATGGCAGCAGCTAAATTAAATAAACGGCAAGACGCTAATAATGCGCGAACTTCTAGTGAGGATGTACGTGAAGGCGAAAGGCCCAGCGATCAAAATAAATAGGGGGTTACGCTTTATCTACGCTCGGCGTAAATAAAAAATAATTATTTTCACCCCTTTCTTTGAGTTCCCCCGTTTAGTGAAAAAAGGGGGAACATTATGCAAACTAACATACTACCAAGCACTAATTCACAGCACCTGTCACAACATGGTGTTCTGCCGTTCGAGAAAACGCCTCTATTGAAACGCACTGTTAGTACCGCTGTAATCGCAGTAGCGGGTGGAACCGTCACCGCAGGGCTTTTCGTCTTGATGGCAGAACTTATTAAGCAAGATCAGGTAAACATAAGCGAAGCGCCACCTGTGCTTTTTGAACCCATCATTTTCCAGCCTGAAGATGAGCGCACTATTACTAAAAAGCCCATTGCGCCAATTGAGCAAGTGATTAAAACGCCGCCACAAAAAGTTGTTGAACTCGATCCTGAGCCCAACGACGGCCCTGGCAATTTTGAAATAAAATCACACATTCCTAATACAGAATTAGATCTATCGATAAATTTGAACAGTGCTCAAGGTGATATGCAGGCTACACCTCAATTTAGAGTAGATCCTACTTATCCTCCAGAAGCTAGTCGTGATGGTGTTGAGGGCTGGGTCAAGCTTGGGTTTACGGTGACTGCTAGTGGCGCTGTATCTGATATTGAGGTACTAGATTCACAGCCCAAGCGGGTGTTTGATAGAGCCGCACGCAGAGCCCTTAAAAAATGGAAGTACAAACCCAAGCTGAATGGCGGTAAACCTGTTAGTCAACCAGGTATGGTTGTAGTATTAGATTTCAAACTAGAACAATAAGGATTGCCTATGAGTATAGGCGCAAGCTTGCAAAACTTGTTTCAAGGTAAGCGCGAAAAAGCGTTGGGTGTGAGTGAAAGGCTAATGCTGCAGTACAGCACAAAGGGGGATGAAGCATCCTTAGCCGCACTCTTTGATTTACACAACAACAAGCTATTCTATTTTCTAAAGGTGTTGAGCGATAGCACAGTAGCTGAAGATATTTGTCAGCGCACCTGGATAAAAGTTATCGAAAATAGTCATTTGTTTAAGAGCGGTGACAACTTTCAAGCATGGCTTTTTACCATTAGTAGGCGAACGCTTATAGATGAGTTAAGAAAAAGCGCCAAGCTTGAATATAACAACGACGCGGTTGAATCGTTCTCGTCAGGTGAATTAACAAAGCATGCCCAGTCTACGATAGAAGAAGATGTGGCAAAAGGGTTAGAAAAAGACGTGTTCAAGGCTTGTATTCAGCAGTTGCCTTACAAGCAAAAAGAAGCGCTTTCGCTGCAGCTTGAAGGGTTTGGACTTAGGGAAATAGCCGCCATTTGTGGCGCTGAAAAAGAAACGATCAAAACACGAATACGATATGCAAAAGACAGTCTTAAAACTATGCTGGAGAAATTGTAATCATGTCTATTTCAGATAAAGAGCTACAAGATGCATTTAGACGCAGCCAGCAAATACAGAAGCAAAATGATACATCATCCGACAAGGTAAACGCCCGTATACGCGCCAATGTGCTTGCACATAACAAGGCTAAAGGACGTGAAAATGAAAAAGAACGTATGTTCGCGCTCGTGGGCTCGCACATTCGCGCCTATTTTGCTTCTTCAACCCTGCGATTTACCGCGGTGGCATTTGCTATTGTAGCCATGCTAGGAGTATATAATGTTGGAATATTCCAAAGCCGATTTTTGCCAAGTAGGCAAACCGCTGCACATACTGTAGACATTGTTCACTACCACGGTTTTGAAGGTGAAGATAAATTGCTCGCTAACAAAACGAGTAACGACTATCAAGCGCGTTTCAACGCCTACACGCGCCAATATGTTGAAAGTAACTTAGTCGCTAAAGCGGTAACTCTGCAGCCAGCTACTTTGCAATCGCAAGATGGGGACTGGCTACTAGTGAATTGTAAAAAGCAGCAGGTTGTGGTTTCTGAAAACCTAATTACATCGTTGAATATCAACGGTCGCATACAGGGAGATATTAGTGTTGGTGCTAACGTGGCGCTGGCCCTAGATGCACAGGGAAGGATCCTTTCGATAAAGCAATCAAATAAACCGCTGATATGCTGATAATAGGAATAGAGCAGGGTATTTAAATTCGTAAACGAGGCAAGGGCGGTAATGTTTCGCTCAAGCCTCGCTTACGAACAGCGTTTCGCAGTATGTTTATTTGTCTAGGTCGTGGGCCCGGAAAGCGTTGGGAAGTAATTCACCAATAGTGGTTTCAAATGTTTCTCCACTTTGACTTACCATGGTAACGGGGGTTTCATCAGGCGCGAACTCAGCAATTTTCTGCCTACATCCGCCGCATGGGAAACAGAATTCGTCGTTAGGGCTAGCAATAACAATATGTGAGATACGCTTTTGGCCTTGTGTAACCATATTGCCAATCGCGGTGGCTTCTGCACATTGCCCTAATGGAAACGCAGCACTTTCTACATTACAACCAGAGAAGGTGTCGCCTGTCGGAGTGAGCACTGCAGCACCAACTTTAAAGTTGGAATAAGGTGAATGAGAGTTTTTCTGTGCGTCAAAAGCAAGTTGTGATAGTTTTTCTAAATTATTTTTCTTCATAGCTACCTGTGTTAACCACCCAATACGCTTTACTTTTATCATCAAATGCGAGAAGGTTGGCGGCATCAACGCCGCGACAAGCGTATACTTAATACTCAGGCGGTTTTTTCTTTTTTTATAGAATGCTTTTTTACCATGCGCAGAAACGTTAGTCTCATCTTTTTTTCCTTATTCGCTGCTATTTTAACCGGTTGTGCACAAACACCACCCGTTTCAGAAAGGCCTCAAATGGGAAACTTGCTTTTAGCCGAACCTGCGCCTGTTAATCCGCGTTCGGAAATGGCGATTGCCCGTTATAACCAAGTTTTAACCAGTCCAGCACTTTCCGATGAAGACAAAGCCGAGCTTCATTTTCAACGTGGAATGCTTTATGACAGCGTAGGCTTGGGCGGCCTCGCTCAATTTGATTACTCTCAGGCGATTAACTTAAAGCCTGACCTCGCTGAGGCTCATAATTCGATGGGCATTCATTACATTCAGCAAAACGATTTTCTTCAAGCCTATGACGCATTCGACTCTACATTAGAAATTAACCCAGATTATGATTTTGCATTCTTAAATCGGGGCATCGCGTTATATTACGGCGGAAGAGCAGAGCTTGCTATTACTGACCTAAATCGCTTTTTTGAAAAAGACGACACTGACCCGTTCCGTGCTCTATGGGCGTATTTTGCTCATCATGATGTGTCTGAGCTTGATGGGCAAACCTACTTAGCCTCCATTCGACCTATGCTAGATAATGATCATTGGGCAACCACGCTGGTGGATTTGTTCCTAGGTACCGTTGATGAAAATGATGTGTTAAATTCGTTGCTAGACGGAGTGAAAAGTCAAAAAGAGCTGACGGATAGACTGTGCGAAGCGTATTTCTACTTGGGTAAATTTCACGGACATCGAGGAAACAGTGGCGTAGCATCTAATTATTTTAAGCTAGCCCTAAGTACTAATGTGTTTGATTATGTCGAACACAGATACGCAAGAATGGAACTTAATCGTTTGCGTGAGAACGCAGCCAGCGCACCAGAAAACGAAGAGTAATCGACCTAGGTTATGCGAGGCCTATTTTTAGCCGTGTTCGCGCTGCTTATCGTTGCGGGCGATAGTGGGCGATATGCTCCTCAACTTATCGCTAATGCATTAAGCGTACTCCAACTGCCAAAAATTAACGACGATTTAGTGAGAGCTGCAAAAGCTCCAACTGATGAACCGTCACCTTTTTCACACTCTCCGACCAGTCAAACTACAGAAGCGCTCGCATTACTCTGGTTAGCATCTAAGCAGGGCAGTGAGGTGGCGCAATCTGCATTATTAATGCAATTTGAAGAGGCGCACGAAAAACAATTTGCCTCCCAAACCGGTATAGAAGAATCAACCGCTACTTATTACCTTGAAAAACTCGTTAACCTTGAAAACGCAGATGCGGCATGGCTGCTTTATCAGATTCTAGGAGAGGAAGGAGCGTCTCAACGTTTTATGCGCTTAGCGGCATTGGGTGATGTCGCTGAAGCTCAACTTGCATTTGCTATGTCGACGGAATCACCAGAAAAGCGTGAAAAGTGGTTAATCCGGGCAGCGTCTCAAAAGTACTTACCTGCTCAAGCAGCACTCGCAGACTGGTATATGTTGCACGGTCAACAAGAGCTAGCAAAGCCTCTTTTAGCTGCAACAGCGACACTCGATATGCAAAGTGCTTTTAAGTATGCTCGATTGCTGTGGGATGAGGGCGAATACTCAAAAGCTAAAGAACACTTCAAATTTGCTGCTAAAAAAGGTCACGTACAAGCAAAAAAAGCTTTGGAAGCTACTGATCTCTACACGCCATTCTCTGAAAGCCAAGCGTTAAAGCTCGCAGATTCATTTAATTGGGAAAGTAAAGCAAATTGCCTGCAGCGGATACAGCCATTTGCAACAAGCTTGGCCACTATTATGCGTGCGCACAGCCTTTATCAGTCTTTTGAAAATGATGAGCGTTTTAAAGGGCTGTCTATCTGCCTGGCCCCACCAATTTGGCTCAAAACTGACGTACTGCGCTGCAATCCAGACTTCAATAACACGGGGGTTTTAGGTTGTAATATCACGCCTTTAGCAAGTATTGCTAAAAAGCGTAAGTTTAGTCATGCCGTTGTCGTGGCAGAGCAAGGAAAAGCTAATGTTCAAAATGGGGTAATGTATTTAGATATCAGCGACGCGTACTCGGTTTTCGTTCACGAACTGGCCCATTTTGCTGGCTTTGCTGATGAGTATCCCATTGGCAAAGGAATGGCGACGAGACTGTGTGATGAAAACGATATCAATGACTTTTCGCCTCCTAATCTCATAGTCGACTCGCAGTTCTGGTATACGCCTCACGCTACGGTTAACAACTGGCTGGATATAGACCCTGCTACAATAATCGCGCGCGCTAAAACCTGTACAGTATTGGGAAAAAATAGCTATAAGCCAAGTCGACGGATCACCTTTATGGAGCATCACGACAGCGGGGTGATCCCCCCTCTATATCTTGTGCTTTGGCAACAGCAACTAGAAAGACAAAATGCACAGCGACCCATATCGATGAATTTTTTCCAGGCCTTTCACAATAGTGGAAATCAAAAAGAAGCGGCTCACTGGTTAGCAGAATATGAAGCTTTCACGGGCTCGAAAGGGTAGCTAACCGGTTTTTAAATGACAGAAAATGCGCCTCATACCCACTTGAACAAATAAATATAGGCGCAACATTACCTAGATCTAGCTTTTTAATCGATGAGCTCGCAACCATCTTTGATACCAGACATGTAATCTTAGTCGTGAAGGGTATGTTTAAGTTCGCGAACCCACATAGACGTGGCGCCACAAATTGCCACTGGCATTACAATAAAGTTAACCACAGGGATAAGAGAAAAAACGTTAACCATCATTCCGAAGGTCATCGCTTTGCCTTTATGTTCGCCTAAGTGCAAACGCATACGGGTAAAATCTACCTTGTGATTATCGTAAGGATAATCGCAGTATTGAATAGCCATCATCCATGCGTTGAATAAAAACCACAGTATTTGACCGATGACGGGGAGAAAGAAAAATAATAGTAAAAAGCCAATGGCGCGAGGCACGTACCAGATGAATTTTGTGAATTCTCGGCCTACGGTGCGAGGAATATCTTTAACTAAAGACATTACGCCTTCATCGCCTAAGTCTTGACCCGTTAAATGACGCTCTACTTTTTCTGATAGTACCCCGTTGAAAGGTGCGGCTATCCAATTTGCGAGGGTGCCAAAAATAAGCGCGAAAATTAAGAGTACGCTGATTACCGCTAAGGGCCACAAGAAAAAGCTGATTGCTGTTTTTATCCAACCCAACCATTCCGGGACAAGGTCGATAACATAGGCAATGCCCATTTCTATCTGACCAAATAAGAAATAAAAGGCCACGGAAAACAGCACTAAGTTGATGGTAAAAGGCACAAAAACAAAACGCTTAAGACCTTTGGTTTTAATAAGCGAGAAGCCTTCAAAAAAATAATGTACACCACCTGAACTCATTCCTACTCCTTTTGCGTGTAAAACGCCACGTTTTATGACTATCTGCTTTATCATACGCACAAGGCGTAAACTCTGCCTCACTCACTTAAATGGTAATTGTTACAAGCTGTTAGATTTGGTAGAGTCGAGACATAATAACAAAAGAATCTTACGTGTGATTGCATCATTCCAAATTCGTCAGCTTTTTCAGTCGTACCTTATGCTCTCTCGGCCGCTGACTCTGTTTTGCAGAGGAATGAAATATGCGACTTAAAAAGATAAAGCTCGCGGGTTTCAAATCCTTCGTCGAACCCACTACCATTCCTTTCCCAGGTGAAATGACGGCCATTGTCGGGCCTAATGGATGCGGGAAATCAAACGTTATAGACGCCGTTCGCTGGGTTTTAGGAGAGAGTTCCGCTAAAAACTTGCGTGGTGACGCTATGACGGACGTCATTTTTAACGGTTCATCTTCCCGTAAGCCGGTCGGGCAGTGCAGTGTCGAACTCGTTTTCGATAATAGCGCGGGGCGTATAGCCGGTGAATTCGCCAATTATAGTGAACTGTCTATTAAACGTTTAGTTACACGCGATGCTACTTCTACCTATTTTCTTAACGGCACCAAATGCCGCAGACGGGACGTAACGGATCTGTTTTTGGGAACAGGGTTAGGGCCACGTTCTTATGCCATTATTGAACAAGGCATGATTTCACGGCTTATTGAATCTAAACCACAGGATCTCCGCGTTTTCATTGAAGAAGCCGCGGGCGTGTCAAAGTACAAAGAACGTCGCAGAGAGACTGAAAATCGCATAAGGCACACACAAGATAATCTTGAACGATTGAATGATGTTCGTGATGAGCTTGGTAAACAGCTTGAGAAACTACAGCGGCAAGCTGCCGCAGCTACCCGCTATAAAACACTGCGAGCACAAGCCAGAGAACTAAAAGGTCAGCTAGCGGCTATCCGCTTTCTAAAAAATAGTGAATACATAGAGACGTTACAAAAGCAGCAGCAAGCTCTTCAGCTTGAAGTTGATGACTTAGTTGCAAGGCTACAAGGTGACGAGGCCGGGCTTGAGTCATACAAAGTTAAGCAGGTAGAAACCAAACAGTTCATTGATGATCTGCAGCAACAGCTTTTTACAACCAGCAACGCGATAACCCGCCTTGAGCAAAATGCGCTTCATGCCAAACAGCGTAAAGTGCAGGTAGAGCAGGAGTTGGCTCGAATTAGCGAGCAGCATGAAGTGCTCAACCAATCAATTGAGGAAGCACAAGAGGCACTTGCAGTATCAAGCGAGGCGCTAGAGGGTATTGAACCTGAAATCGCGTTGAAAGAAGCTGAGCTAGATAGCGCGAAAGAGCGGTTCGAAGATGCTGAGCAAGCGCTGAGAGAATTCAACGCAAAAGCCCGAGAACAAGAGCAAACTTATAATCAGCTGCGACAAAATGTGCAGCAGTGTCACAGCCAAATTCAGTCGACAATGAGCATGCAGCTGCGAACATCCCAGCGAATTAGTGAAATAAACGATGAATTAACACAGATAAACAGCGAAGATTATACGAATCAAATAGCGTTGTTGACCGGTCAATGTGAAGAAATTGAACTTGAGATAGAAGAGATTCAAGCCTCGCTTGGTACTGTAGACGAGATATCCTCAGATCAAAAAGCTCAGGTTAAGGATTTGGAGTTGACGCTTCGCGAGGCGCAGGGAAAGCTGCAAACTGCACGCTCGACAATGGCTGCCCTCGAAGCGCTTCAACAAGATGCGACTACTAGTGACGATACTCGTCTTGAGGGTATCGAAAAACTATGGCAACAATTTCAGTCTGTAGAGAGGTTAGCACCTTGTGTTGAAGCCATACTACAACATGTAAAAGACCCGGTTGTTGCAACGAGCCACAGTATTGAGGCGCTTCTTAGTCAACAAGAAAGCTTGCCTAGGGGAATCAAAGTCTTTTCGAACTCAACGTTTATTACCAACGCGAAATCAGGTTCACTGGCGAGCGCGTTAGTTAATGAAGTTTGTGAGCAAGGTGGAAGCCTTCAAAACAACGTGTCGTCGCGCAATCGCGTGCCGGCATTTTTTAATGATATTTATCTTTGCGAAGATGATGAAGAACTTACCTCTCTAATTAATAGCGTTGCTGATGATGGTAAAAAGCTGCATTCCTATTTTTCAAAGGGGTTTACTAGCTTCATTTCTCCATCAGGACTATGGGCAAGTGAGCAATGGGTTGTGAAGCCTGGTGAGGTGAACGACGGTGCATTGCAAAGGGCAAATAAGATTCAGGCACTTGGTTCTACTGTTGAGGCTACCGAGCATCTAATCGCGGAAGTTGAAGTGTCACTGAATAACGCGCAGGATTCACTTGCAGAAACTGAAGCGCAAGCCCTTTCACTTAAACGCAATGTAAGTGAAAAAGAGAATCAACTTACCCAGTTAAAGAACAAGCTATCACTGCTTGAAATGCAGCAAGAACAGCAGTCTTCACGTACTACAAAGCTTAATGAGGAACGTGAGAAGCAAGAAATTATGCTAGCTAAAGAAGAGGAGCAACTAGCGCAACTTTCGGAAAAGCTAGAGCTTCAAGAAGCACAAATTCTTGAACATGAAGTGCACATTGATGAAGTGAACACTAAGCGTGAAGCTAACGAGAGAAACACCACAGAACTGCGCGCTTTAGTTGACTCACTTACCTCGCAAAATCATGAGTTTGCACTTAAAAAACAGCAGCTAGAAAACCATCAAAACCTTTACAGCCAACAGGTTACGCGTAACCTTCAGCAGCGCGAAGAATACATCAAAAATAAAGATAGGTTAATGCAGGAGCTTACTCAGCTTACTTCGCCACAGGAAGTGCAAGCGGCCGAGCTTCAGTCGTTGCTTGACAGTAAAGCGGAACTTGAAGAAATGAAGCGCACAAAGCAAGCGGCGCTCGACGATATTGAACAGTGGCTACGTGAGGCTGAGAAAGGTCACCAACTGCTTGGAAAAGATATTCAGGCGCGCCAAACCAATATCGATAAGCTTAATATAGATATTGAAGGGTATCGTGTTCGCGCGAACACTATTTTGGAGCAGCTTAATGAAACTCAGCAATCATTAAAAAGTATCCTTGAAACGCTGCCAGATGATGCGGAAGAGACGCGGTGGCAGGACGATCTCGAAAGAACTCAAGCAAATCTACAGCGTTTAGGCGCAGTTAATTTAGCCGCGGTGGAAGAATATGAAACCCAGTTTGAGCGAAAATCTCATCTAGACACCCAGCATAACGATTTAACCGAAGCGCTAGAAACCTTGCAGTCAGCTATTCGCAAAATCGATAAAGAGACGCGCACTCGCTTCTCTGCAACGTTTGAGCAAGTAAACGAAGATTTGAAATCACTTTTTCCAAAAGTGTTTGGTGGGGGCTCTGCTTATCTTGCGTTAACCGATGACGATTTACTTGAGACGGGGGTGACTATTATGGCTCGCCCTCCCGGCAAGAAAAATAGTACGATTCACCTTTTAAGCGGTGGAGAAAAAGCGTTAACCGCTTTATCATTGGTGTTTGCTATTTTTAGATTAAACCCAGCACCATTTTGTTTGCTGGATGAAGTAGATGCACCATTGGATGATGCAAATGTAGGGCGCTTTTGTAACCTAGTGTCAGAAATGTCACAAACAGTGCAGTTTATTTATATCACCCATAATAAAATAGCGATGGAAATGGCAAGTCACCTTACCGGTGTAACCATGGCGGAACCTGGCGTTTCTCGCATGGTAGCGGTAGATGTTGACGAAGCTGTCGCCTTCGCAGAAGCATAACAAAGGGCGAAAGAAATTAAATGGAAGATCAATTACGTCTATTTTTACTCCTAGGGGGCACGGTATTCATTATTGCAGTGCTTGCCCACGGCATTTGGAAAATTCGTAAAAACAGCAAGCCAGCTGCAAAAGAGCGGTTAGAGCCTAGACAATGGCAGGATGCTGATGATAACGATGATGATTCAGAACCGCAGGAAGGCTTTGACGAGCTAGGAATTGGTGCCGTAAGAGTTGTTGGACAACCAGAAGACGGGAAAAGAGCGTCGTCGAATGCTTACAACGACGATGAACCTTTAATCGAGCATGACGTTCTTGATGCTGACCATCATACCAAAGCTAAACAATCTGAATCATCTAGCGTTTATAAAGAGACGCTTACCGGCGAAAGCCGAGAAGACGCTGTAGGTGAGGGGCAAAAAGACAAGCCCTCAAATAGGCCTCAAAAAGCGCCTCAGCCTGCTGAGCCAAAACTTTATGGATCTGTGGTAACCAATCCAAAGCCGCATATGAAGGGGCAATCTCGTTCTACAGAAACCCTATCAGGGAGCAGTAGCAACGAATCTGAATTTCCTGAGCCTCCGGGATTCTTGCTTCGAGAGGGGGCGGATGAAGAGGTTTCAGTACCGTCTCAAGGTTTAACATCAGCTGAACGATGTAACCGTAACGCAGAATCAGATAATGTATCTGATAATGCAGACAGCGAACTCCATCATTTACAAGGCAACACTACTTCGTCAGGCGAATACGCCGATACTCAAAGTGAAAAGCCCCGTGAAGAGCAACGTAGAGCTGCGCAAAAGTTTTACATTGATCCTACGGTTGAAGAAGAATCGGTAGACACTGCGCCCCCTGCTAGAAATGAGAGGGAAGTAGCAGACTTTAGTTTAGATGCTCCTGAAGAGTCCTATAAGTCGAGAGATGCGCAGGAAGAAAATGAACAACCAAAGCGCTTTGCCCGTAGCAAGCGCAGTAAAACAACAATTAGAAGACGAGAAGAGCCAAATTTTGGTGACGATCAGATGCGCATAGACTTCGATAGCAGCGAAGGAAACATATCTGATTACGAACAAGACAGCTTCACTGCAAATGGCACTGAAAGCACAGCGACTGAGAGTTCAGCGTCTCAGGGCAAGTCGTCTAGCGTTGACCCTGAAGTTTTGGTGTTAAACGTTAGAACCCCCGAAGGTGAACCAATTTCTGGCGCTGCATTGTTACCCATGTTGCTTACGCTTGGATTTAAATTTGGCGACCAAGATATCTTCCACCGTCACGTCAACTCCAACGGCAAGGGGCCAGTGCTATTTAGCTTAGCTAATATGTTTAAACCTGGGGTATTTGATATCGACAACCTTGAAACGTTTGAAACACAAGGTGTCTCCTTATTCATGATTTTGCCAATCGAAGGCGATCCGCATCAAGTATTCAATATGATGCATAATGCAGCGCGAAAACTAGCCGATGAGTTTGGCGCTCAGGTTTTAGATGGGCGACGTAGCGTTTTAACTAAACAGGGTTTGCAGCAGTACGTTGAGAAAATTCGCGAGTTTGAACGCAAACGCATGATCTCACGTAGTTAGCTAACCTAAACACTGTTTGGTGCTTTCAATACGTTTAAGGACTTGGCTGATACCCAAGTCCTTTTCAATTAGACAGGGCGCAAGAGTAGCGGTTTCGATCTAACTCTTGGTGAAGTGATACTAGCGCGTTTTTATTGGCGCCTGAAAAAAATTAATCGTTGTCTCAAGTTATTTCAAAAGACAACAGCCTGTAAAACTCTCAATTATTAATACGTGACAACAATTTCCATGTCTGACACTTTAGAACAAGCACAACAAAAAGTTGCCGAGCTTCGCAACACCTTAAATGAATACAACTATCAGTATTATGTACTTGATGAGCCGTCTGTTCCTGATGCGGTCTACGACCGAGACATGCAGGCGCTAATTGCACTAGAAACGCAATATCCAACCCTTCAGAGCCCAAATTCACCCAGTCAAAAAGTCGGCGGAGCCGCTCTGTCATCCTTTGAACAGGTTACTCACGAAGTGCCAATGTTGTCACTAGACAATGCATTTGATGAAGAATCATTGCTTGCTTTTGAAAAGCGATTAAAAGACCGATTAAAAGACTCATCAACCATGGACTTTAGCTGTGAGCCTAAGTTAGACGGTCTTGCAGTGAGCATCTTGTATGAAAATGGCGAGCTGGTTCGCGCAGCAACGCGTGGTGATGGCCAGGTAGGGGAAAATATTACGGCAAATGTTCGTACTATTTCTAATGTGCCCTTAACGCTCCGCGGCGATAATTATCCCGCTCGTGTTGAGGTGCGCGGTGAAGTGTTTATGCCAAGAGAAGGTTTTGCAAAGCTAAATGAGCAACAGAAAGAAACCGGAGGAAAGGTTTTTGCCAACCCTCGCAACGCAGCAGCAGGAAGCCTGCGCCAGCTAGATTCAAAAATAACGGCTAAACGCCCGCTGATGTTCTACGCCTATTCATTAGGTGTAGTACAGCCTGAGAGTTTCACCTTACCTTCCACGCACAGTGCGCGGTTAGCGCAGCTTGGTCAATGGGGGTTACCGCTGTGCCCTGATATTGATACTGCAGAAGGCGGTAGGGGGTGCCTTGACTACTACAACCGCATTTTAGAAAAGCGGGACAATTTGCCGTACGATATAGATGGCGTGGTTTTTAAAGTTGACCGCATCGATCTTCAAGCTGCACTTGGATTTGTGGCCAGGGCGCCTCGTTGGGCGATAGCACAAAAATTCCCGGCGCAGGAAGAAGTAACTACGTTACTTGATGTTGAATTCCAAGTTGGACGTACTGGTGCAATAACCCCAGTCGCGCGACTAGAACCTGTATTTGTTGGTGGCGTAACGGTATCGAATGCAACGCTTCACAATCAAGATGAAATCACGCGTTTGGGCGTTAAGATTGGTGATACGGTTGTTATTCGTCGCGCCGGTGACGTTATTCCTCAAGTGGTATCAGTAGTAGAGGCGAATCGTACAGGTGATGAAACCGACATCATTTTCCCAAGCCAGTGCCCAGTGTGTGACTCTCAGGTTGAAAAGCTTGAAGACGAGGCCGTTGCACGCTGCACCGGCGGTTTGATATGTGCAGCGCAGCGTAAACAAGCGCTGAAGCACTTCGCCTCGCGCAAAGCATTTGATATCGACGGTCTGGGAGACAAATTAGTTGACCAGCTTGTAGATGCTGACCTTGTTCATAGCCCGGCTGACTTTTTTACGCTTTCACTGGGTGACGTAGTTGGCCTAGAGAGAATGGCGGAAAAGTCAGCAAGCAAGTTGTTATCTTCGTTGGAAGCATCGAAGAAGACTACACTTGCGAAGTTTCTTTATGCATTAGGTATACGGGAAGTTGGGGAAGCGACCGCTGCTAATTTAGCCGCGCACTTCGAAACGCTCGACGCTATTCGAGAAGCATCGCTTGAAGCGCTAGTTGAAGTGCAAGATGTGGGTGGTGTGGTAGCTACGCATATTTTCAATTTCTTTAACGAGTCTCATAACACAGATGTGATTGATGCTCTTATAAGAGAAGGCGTGCATTGGCCAGCCATCGAAAAACCTGATTCGGAAAACCTGCCTTTGGAAGGTAAAACTTGTGTTATTACCGGTACACTTAGCGAAATGGGACGCTCGGATGCAAAAGCCCGGTTACAGTTATTAGGTGCTAAAGTTGCCGGTTCGGTAAGTAAAAATACTGACTTTTTGGTTGCAGGAGAAAAAGCGGGCTCAAAACTTACAAAAGCGCAGGAACTCGATGTCGAGGTATGGGACGAAGCTGCCCTGATAGCGTTTTTGTCTGAGCATGAATAGTACTTACATCCCCCTTTATGATTTTTTGTCGTAAGGGGCGTAGGAAATAACTCGAAAGTATCCATCTCGAAAGTGCCCATATCGAAATTGCTCATCAGTGAATCTGATTTCATCATAAAAAACGCCACTTCAATGAAGTGGCGTTCTTATTTATCCGGTGATGGAGTACGCCTTAAAACTTAAGGCTCAACAATATTTCAGTAAGGTATTGGTTTAATTAGCTTGCTGACTACGTAATTGACGACGTCTTTCCCACGCCTTTTTAACTTGAAAGCGCCAAACCCAATTTAACGAAAAATACCCCGCCAAGCCAAACACCACCGAGCAAATACCACAGCCCACTAAAAATGCCGGCCCTATGGTATTAATACTTTCCACTACCCAATGCCAGCTGAACTGGAATTCAAAGTGCTCAGGTTTGGTCCCGAGTACAGTAGTCCCCACTTTGTAAGCGCCGTAAAATATGGGAGGAATAGTGAAGGGATTAGTTACCCATACGGTTGCTACGGAAAGCGGTAAATTCACTCGAAAAGGAATGGCTAAACCAGCAGAAAGCCACATCTGAAAAGGCACCGGCCAAAAAGCAAAAAAAAGCCCAATACCAAAGGCGCCAGCTGCTGAACGGCGGTTTAGGTGCCATAAATTAGGCTCGTGTAGGACGCTTCCGAATATTTTTAAAGCTTTGTTTTGCTTGATGCTTTGATGGCTTGGCAAAAAACGTCGAATAAATTTCTTAGGCATAAATATCAATGCATCTCGAAAAAAAAATCAAAAATGGCAGAACATGGACCAATACTACGTGTTTTTACTTAAACCACATCCGATAACTAAACGTTCCTACGTAAAAACATGGTCAATCGTATCACAATTTGGCTAAGCTGTTTTTGCGCTGGCGCAATAAGTGCAGTTTTCTGGCGAGAACTTCCCTCTACACAAAGCATGGCGGTAATGCTTGCCTTACTCGTAGTAACCAGCTCAATTATACTGCTCTATCGGAACTACATACACGCTGCTAAGCAAGCAGTAGCAGAAGTCCTGCTATGTTGGGCAATCAGCGGTCTGCTAATAGGTGTTCTATGGGTGGCGAGTTTAGGGCATTTTTACTACGCTTGGCAACTTCCTCACGATAAAATTCAACAAGATGTCACAATAGTGGGTCAGGTCATCGCCGGCGGGTGCGTATCGCATAGATTTTTAAATGACCATACTCCCCATCACTATGTTGTGGTTATTCGAACCATAGATGGTCAAAGCACCGATGGATTTATAAAAACGCCTATTTTTAACGCGCTGTTGTTTATCAGTTTTAAGTTCAAGGCTAGGCTCAGCCACACTCAATATAGCTTCACTAATAGTGAAGTCGTCGGCAATTCAGGAACGTTTGATGAGCATGGTGACATTGAAACCGTACCCCTGAAAACAAAGGCCGCCTGCTTGCATGATGGCGATGTTTTTACTGCGGTAGTTAAACTCAAGCCTGCTTATGGCACTGCGAACCCCGTGGGATTCAGCCGTCAGCAACACTTAGTGAGTCAGTTTATCTACGCAACGGGTTACGTTAAAACGTTACATGCTGAGAGTACTCTCCACAACCACAGTATGCGCAACGCGCTGGCCGATTGGCTGTCAAGCTTGAATCTAGTACATCACTCATGGTGGAGTGCATTATTGCTCGGCAATAAAACGCACTTTACACAACAAGACTGGACCCTATTGCAACGCACTGGAACGGGACATTTGTTTAGTATCTCAGGTATGCATCTGTCGATAGTAGCTGGGGTGTGCTTCTTTGTGTTTATTCCCTTCATCTTTGTCATCGGGCACGTAATTCATGTGCTTCGTTCACTTAAACGTTACCCTTTTCCTCATATAGCGTGTTTTTCCGCCTATCAAAGGCTGCATTTTAATGGGGTGTTTACTTGTAAAAATGCAGGCTTAAGAGTATGGGTGTTAGTTTCTGTTATTATCGTATGTTACTTCTATGCGTTACTAAGTGGCATGGCACTTCCTGTAGTGCGCGCGTTACTTTTGCTCACATTGGGTTGCTTGCTCTCAATATTCAAAGTGGCGTGGAGGTCAGTTAATATTGGATTGGCCATGTTAGCGCTATGCTTAGTGCTCTTTCCCTTCTCTATGTTAAATGCGAGCTTTTACTTAAGTATTGGTGCGGTAATTTGCATCTGGTTCTTTGTAAACACCCTTAGCATACATCGAGAACCCTGGTATTTCGCGATAGCAAAGCTTCAAATAGCGCTGACAGTTATCATGATGCCGCTGACCACTATTTGGTTTGGCAATGTGAGCGTTATTTCACTCATTGCGAATTTGTTTGCACTGCCTCTTGTAACGCTATTGTTGCCAATTTGTCTGATGTCGCTACTTATTAGCTTTTACTTTAGTACGGTTGGTATTGGCCAATTTGCTATAGAAATATTGAAATATAGTGACCACGTGTTTGGCTATTTGCTCTCACTTTTGGTTTTTTTGAGTGAACTGGATCTGAGTGCCCTCAACCTATTTGTAGACACATCAAGTGCACTTTGCTTTTTAGCCGCTATCATTCTTTTCTGTTTACCCTACTGGCGATTTAAGCGCTTTTGCCTATTTTTACTTTCGCTGCCTTTGGCTACATCCTTAATTCAATGGCTACCACCTAATGATGAGGTTTGGGCGCTGCATGTGCTTGATGCAGGGCAGGCAAGTGCCATCACTGTTACAAAAGGTGATAGTGCCATTATTATCGACTCGGGCGCGCAATATGGAGGTAATGCAATAACGGCTACGCAATACCTGTTACCCCTTCTTAAAAGCGTGAAAGTGAAACAAGTAGACCATGTTATTCATACTCATAGTGACAATGATCATGCGGGCGGTCTGCGTGCGTTAATGGTCCATCCTATTGCAAAGAATGCTAAGTTTTATTCTCCAACGCTCGGTTGCGAGAGAGATACGCACTTTGACTGGCAAGGGTTAACCATCAGTTTTTTGTGGCCACTAAAAGGCAATGATCAAGATAATAACGCAATGTCTTGTGTAGTCGGGATTTCTGATCCATCTGGCAGCGTGCTCATACCGGGAGATATCGAAAAAGAAAGTGAATACGCTTTAGTCACTAAAGAGTTCGCGAAAGGAACGTCAGCGCTTAATGCCGATATATTGATTGCGCCACACCACGGCAGCAATACCTCGTCTACCGATATTTTCATTAAACATGTATCGCCGAAAGCGGTAATTTATACTCAAGGGTATGAAAACCGGTGGAAATTCCCTGCGTTAAATGTTGTAGAGCGCTATAAGCAGCACAACGTACAGCAGTACTTTACAAGCTCAGAAGGCTATACTCTTGTGACCCTTGAGAAAGGAACTTTTCACGTAAAGACGTTGCGTGGTGATTTGAAAAAACGATGGTATTTAAAGGGCAGGTCTCCTCGACATCTTTAAGTCTATTTCAACAGTAACTCCATACCGCGCGGCGAAACTGGGGTATAACCTTTACAAGAGTGATAATTGACCACACATTACTCAAGTCGTCGACAGACTAATCAATTTTATCGCTATATTAGTGAATTAAAGCGAGAACGAGTACAATAGTTTTAACGCGTTTTTGCCAACGTTTCAGACAGGTTAAAATAACTACATGCAGCAAACCGACAACTCGGATTATCAAATTAAACGCTTTTTACAGTATTTAAAAGCGTACAAAGTTCCTTTTGTATTTGCCATTATTGGTATGATTGGCTATTCCGCGGTAGATACGTTTGTATTCTCTCAGCTTCAGCCGATGATTGACGAATCTCTTGGGAAAAACGATCACGACTACCTTCGTTTAGCGGCCTTCGCAATTGTACCGCTGTTTTTGCTGCGTGGTGTGTTTAATTTTCTAGGCAGCTATACGCTGAGCTGGATTGGTGCACAAGTTGTGATGCGTATGCGCCAACAATTATTTGAAAAATATATTCATTTACCGGTTTCTTTTCACGATCATCATGCTGTTGGTGGCTTAATAAGTAAGGTTACGTACGATACCGAGCAAGTGGCTAACGCTTCTGGTAAAGCGCTGCTGACGTTAGTGAGAGAGGGAGCGCTGGTAATTGGCCTTCTTTGCGTCATGTTTTATTACTCGTGGCAACTATCGCTAATCTTTCTTCTTATTGGTCCGGTGGTTGCGATTATCGTGTCTATCGTTAGTAAACGTTTCCGCGTTGTTAGCAAAAATATTCAGCAATCTATGGGCAACCTTACCTCTTCGGTAGAGCAGGCGGTAAAAGGTCATAAAGTTGTGATCATGTTTGGCGGTCAGGAAATAGAGCAAGAGCGCTTTAAACAGAAAAACAACCATAATCGCCAGCAGTCAATGAAGCTGAACGTCACGTCTATTTTAAGTGTGTCATCTATCCAAGTTATTGCATCCATAGCGCTCGCCGTTGTTTTGTTCATTGCCAGTACACCAGGCATGTTAGAAAAACTTACCGCTGGTGTTTTTATTAATGTCGTTTTCTGTATGGTTATGCTGCTTAAGCCTCTTAAACAATTGACCACTATTAATAATCAATTTCAAAAGGGAATGGCTGCGTGTGCGAGTATTTTCGAAATCCTCGATGAAGCTGATGAAGAAGATAAAGGTGAAACCAAAATCAAGCGTGCTGCGGGCAAAATAGAGTTTGATGACGTTACGTTTTACTACCCAGGAAAGCAGACGCCAGCATTAACTAATGTCAGCTTCACGGCCAACCCCGGGCAGTCCATTGCACTGGTAGGGCGTTCAGGAAGCGGGAAATCTACAATATCTTCTTTGCTGACGCGTTTTTATGTTCCGCAAAAAGGGCAAATTCGGCTAGATGATGTTGGGCTTAACGACATCGATTTGAAAGACCTGCGTGCTCAGTTTGCAGTGGTATCTCAAAACGTCACTCTGTTTAATGACTCTATCGCTAACAATATAGCTTATGGCGCTCGACAGAATGTTTCGCGGAAAGAGATAGAAAATGCAGCTAAAATTGCGCATGTAGAGGAATTCCTGGCAAATCTTCCTGATGGTTTAGATACTGTTATTGGTGAAAATGGCCTTATGCTCTCGGGCGGTCAACGTCAGCGCATAGCGATTGCTCGCGCCATACTTGCAGATGCGCCTATTCTTATCTTAGATGAAGCAACATCAGCGCTTGATACGGAATCGGAACGTTTAATCCAAGACGCTTTAGAAACATTGCAAAAACGATGTACCAGCATCGTAGTAGCACACCGTTTGTCTACAATTGAAAATGCAGATTGCATTATGGTGGTAGAACAAGGTGAGATTATTGAAAAGGGTAAACACGATGCGTTGCTTGAAAAAGGCGGCCATTATGCGCAATTACATGCATTGCAGTTTGGTGAGACAAAGTGAGCCAAAGGCAAAACGCCACTCTTCACGATAAGTGGTACTCTGGTCACGGGTTTGTTTGGCTTTTTGCGCCGCTCGCTTTACTATTTTATTTCGCCTCTGCCATTCGACGACTGCTTTTTAAAATAGGTATCAAGAAAGCATTCAAGGCTGACGTACCCGTGATCGTGGTAGGCAATATATCTGTTGGCGGTAACGGCAAAACCCCTGTGGTTTTAGCTCTAGCGACTTACTATCAAGCGCGAGGCCTAAAAGTAGGTATTTTAAGTCGCGGTTACGGCGCTGATTCACCCGTATACCCAAGATTAGTGAAAGGTGATGACAACGCGTCTGAAGTGGGCGATGAACCCAGACTGCTGGCAATTCGAAGTCAATGTGATGTAGTCATTGATCCCGTGCGGGCGAGGGGAGCTGCCTACTTAACGAATGAATTAGAGTGTGAACTGATAATTTGCGATGATGGATTGCAGCATTATGCGCTTCATCGAGATGTTGAAATTGTCGTCATGGATGATAGAAAGGTAGGTAGCGGATATTTGCTTCCAATGGGACCACTCCGAGAAGGCCAATGGAGACTGGGTACCGTAGATGCTCTTGTTCATAACAGCCGCTCTATGCCAACATTTGACAGCGCAGTATCGCCACAATTTCTTATGACGTTGGTTCCTGGAGACTTCACATCAGTTTCAAATAGGATGAAAACGACAACGGTAGAAGAAATTAGAAAGCTTCCCTGTAGTGCAATCGCAGGTATTGGTTCTCCTCAGCGCTTTTTCAGTCAGCTAAGAGAAATGGGAATTGACTTATCGGTCACTTATCCTTTAGCCGATCATCAGGCTATCTCGTCGTCTGATATTCCAGATGGAAGGGTGCTAATGACAGAAAAGGATGCAGTAAAAGCCGCACCATTCGCACATAATGACTGTTGGTTTTTGCCTGTTAGTGCGCATTTAGCCCCGGATTTTTTTAATTTAATAAACGTGAAACTTGCAAACGCAGGTTTAAATATTCACCAGAACGGACAGGAATAACAACAATGGCGTTCGATAAAAAGCTTTTAGAAGTATTGGCTTGCCCAGTATGTAAAGGAAAACTCGTACTTAACGAAGATAACACGCAGTTAGTGTGTCGGTTTGATAGGTTAGCCTATGAAATCAAAGACGGCATCCCAGTGTTAATAGAAAGCAAGGCAATATCACTGTCGCTAGACGAAGTAGACGCAACGCGCTGATAACCCGTTTAACTATTAGACAGTAAGGGCGAAAGAAATATATGTCATTTACAGTTGTGATCCCCGCTCGATATGGTTCAAGTCGTTTTCCTGGCAAGCCATTAGCACTTATCGGTGGAAAGCCCATGATACAGCACGTGGTTGAACGTGCCACAGAAGCGGGTGCTGATAATATCATTGTAGCTACAGATGATGAACGGATTAAAAACGTAGTCCTTGGTTTTGCTCACGTGTGCATGACTTCAGTAAACCATCAGTCGGGGACTGAGCGTATCGCAGAGGTCGTAGACAAAGAGGGAATTTCTAGCGACACAATTGTGGTGAATGTTCAAGGAGATGAACCCTTTATTCCTGCCGAAAATATTAATCAGGTTGCCACTAACTTAGCGAATGCGCCGCAATGTCAAATGGCTACATTGTCGACGCCTATCGCGAGTGTTGAAGATGTATTTAACCCCAATATTGTAAAGGTGGTGGTTAATCAAAAAGGAGAGTCGATTTATTTTTCACGCTCGCCGATACCGTTTGAGCGGGATTATATGATGGCTAACCCTACCTCTGCTAATACAGCGCTTTATAACCGTCATATCGGTATTTACGCTTATCGTGCCAATTACATTAAACAGTACGTTTCATACGCGCCAAGCGCCCTTGAACAAATTGAGTCATTAGAGCAGCTTCGCGCACTTTGGTACGGCGATAAAATCCACTGCGAGGTTGCGTCAGCGCCACCGCCTGTTGGAATTGATACGCCTGAAGATCTAGAACGTCTTTTAAAGACTATAAAATAGCGAAGTATACGTGTTGATTCGTTTCGTCTAGTCTTCGCCAATTGGGTGTAATTGGCTTATTCACACGTTTATTTTTTAAAATTATAAGACTGATTTAAGCACATAAAAAATAACAAGGGATTCGTTATGAATGTAGTTATTACAGGTGGTAACCGAGGTATTGGCCTTGCGCTAACCAAGCAATATAAAGCAAGAGGCGCGAAAGTTTATGCGACGTGCCGTAATAGTTGCGACGAGTTAAACAGTGCCGGCGTAAACATTGTCAGTGGTGTAGATGTAGCACAGCCAGAGACACTGGCAGAAAAACTGGCGCCCGTGATGGACGTAAAAATTGATTTGCTTATCAATAATGCGGGGGTGCTTGGTCGCGAGAGCATTGATGATTGGGACCCTAATACGATTGATTATCAGTTTCGCGTTAACGCGATGGGACCGTTATTAGTATCTCAAACGCTATTACCAGCATTGGCAGAGGATGCAAAGATAGCGTTGATCACAAGTCGAATGGGCTCTATGTCTGATAACGGCTCGGGTGGGTATTATGGCTATCGCATGTCAAAGGCCGCGTTAAATGCCGCTGGTGTATCGATGGCAAACGATCTTAGGGCGAAGGGAATTGCAGTTGGCATTTTCCACCCAGGATTTGTGCAAACCGAAATGGTTAACGGAGCGGGCGACATCGACGCTGATACGTGTGCAGAGCGTTTGGCTAGTCGTATTGATGAGCTTACTGTAGACAACTCTGGCCGCTTTATTCATTCAAATGGTGAAGAATTACCTTGGTAAATTGGCTTAAAATCACTGTTAACTAACGGTTTGCTCAGCCCTAAACGCGAAAAACCCTATCGATTAATAGTAATCGATAGGGTTTTTTATTGCCAAGTAAAGCAACAAGAGCTCAGTAGCGCATTTATGAAGTATGCGTAAACCTGGCTTTATAGTTTATTCTGCAGTATCGCCGTCTTCGTCTTGGTCTTCAGAAAGTACGGCCCACACATCGTGTTCGTTAGCGTGGATGACTTCAGCCCACACTCGGTCGCCAGGTTTTACATCGTAAACGCCGTTGAGATGAACTAAACCATCTACTTCAGGTGCATCAGCGTAGGTTCGACCAACGGCGCCTTCCGCATCAACACTGTCGATGACGACTTGATACTCATTTCCAATTCTCGCTTGTAATCTAGCAGCGCTTATTTCGCCTTGTACTTCCATAAAGCGAGCAAGACGAGCTTGTTTCACCTCTTCTGGTACAGGGTCTGGCAATTCATTTGCGCGAGCGCCTTCCACAGGTGAGTAAGCAAAAGCGCCAACGCGATCAAGTTGAGCTTCACGCAAGAAGTCTAACAACTCTTCAAATTCTTCCTCAGTTTCCCCTGGAAAACCTACTATGAATGTTGAACGAATTACCAGAGAAGGGCACTGTTCACGCCACTTCTTAACACGCTCCAGCACGCGTTCAGCACTACCAGGGCGCTTCATGAGCTTCAGAATGCGCTTGTTTGCGTGCTGGAATGGAATATCTAAATAAGGAAGGATTTTACCTTCATTCATCAGTGGAATAAGGTCGTCGACATGAGGATAAGGGTAAACGTAGTGAAGACGAACCCAAATTCCCATTTCACCTAACTTTTCGCATAGCTGCTGCATATGCGCTTTAACCGGCATGCCATTCCAAAAACCCGTTCTGTGTTTAACGTCCACCCCGTAAGCACTGGTGTCTTGAGAGATAACCAGAAGCTCTTTGACGCCAGCATCTTTTAAGCGTTTGGCTTCATCTAACACGTTGCCGACAGGGCGGCTAACAAGGTCGCCCCGCATTGAAGGAATGATGCAGAAGGTACAGCGGTGATTACAGCCCTCTGATATTTTCAAGTAAGCGTAATGACGAGGGGTTAATTTTACACCGTGATCGGGTATCAAATCTGCGAAAGGATCATGCTGAGGCTTCGGCAAGTGATCATGTACTTGCTCAACGACCGTTTCATAAGCATGGGGGCCTGTGATTGCCAGCACGTTTGGATGAAGCTCTCGGATTTCATCCTCTTTAACCCCTAGACACCCGGTTACAATCACTTTGCCATTTTCTTTAAGTGCTTCTCCGATGGTGTCTAACGACTCTTCAACGGCCGCATCGATAAATCCGCAGGTATTAACGATAACTAAGTCGGCGTCGTTATAGGTGGGAACAACGTCATACCCTTCGGTTCGAAGTTGAGTAAGAATACGCTCAGAATCAACCAAGTTCTTAGGGCAACCTAAGCTAACAAAACCAATTCTGCTGCCAACACGTTGGTCTGAAGGCTTGTTTTCACTAAGCACTTTAACGGGCGTCTCAAGCGTTGTGGTTTTGTTTACTACTTTGTTCGGATCAAACGTTTCTACTGTCATCTAAAATATCACCTGGCAAATGACTGTGTCTAAAATGGCCGCGGATTATACAGTAACTCGCGTTAATACGCAGTAGTTTTAAGCGACAAATCGTTGCTAGTTTACTATTGATAGCGAGCCAGCAATATTAAATTGGCACATTACACTCGCTATATTATGTGGTGAAGCAATACTTTCTTTGAAAAAGAGCATCTAAGGGGTAATGACTAAGGTTAACGTACGTATTTGAAAGATTAACGTGTTTAAAAAAATGAAGTCATCCCCACTTTGAAGACTTAGGTCGGTAAATCCAAATTCGCGAGAACGGTATGGTTCTGTGTTTAACAATAATGATGACAAAAGTGAGCACATGCTGAAACTCCCACTTTCATGTTACGACGAGTCAGGTCGGATACTGCCTCCTCGTTGGTTATACGCTGTGTTTATTCTGTTGTGCATTGACTGGCTAGCGTTTATTTTTTCTCTGGCTTCTCGAACACAAACCAGTGGGTTGCTCACGTTTTTCTATCCGCAAAAAGAAAGCTTAGGCCTGGGGCTAGCAGCTAGCTTGCCAGTCCTTCTGGCACTGGTTTTGGTTAGCCAAAGAGATAGGTTGTGGAAAAAGGGGTATATAGGCTGGCGCCGTCTGATAATACCGCTCGCACAATTAGGCGTGCTGCTACTGCTTAATGTACAGCTCTACTATGCCATGCATCACCACTGGGGGTTTGAAGTCATTACCGGCGTAAAAATTGTTTTTTATGGCGTAGCGCTCTACGCTATTTCCAAAAGCCGCCATCTGAGGTGGATGATAGAAGATTGGGAAGCGCCTAACCCATAAAGGCGCTTTTTAGTGGCGATGTTAGCTTTTAGTGACTGAACTTGTGATTCGCTAAAGCTTTCTCGTAGTATGCAAAAACGCTTACTTGACTGTCGTTAACCAGACGTTCATAGCAAATACCAGCGAAAGCGTAGGTGTTGTCCCCAACTTTTAAAAACACGGTCGGTGCTTGAGGATTCGACTGGTCGTATATCCATTCTCCGTCTAATTTCGCTTTTAGAATTTCACCTATGTATGCACCAAATATATTGCAGATAGTAAATACTGCCTCATCTTCTAATGCTAAATCATGATATTTATCTACAAAGCTAAGCAAAACGTCATCAACTAGCGCAATACTCTCGGGGGTTTTGTCCAGTACAATATTGAACTCATCGGCTGCGGTTACTACTGCGTCTTTTGCACAATCTGACATTAATTTATCGAGTTCATCAGGTGACATCTTGTTCTCCTTCTCACCGAGAATGGCATTGGCATACATACCAATATTTTAATTATTAAAACCTGCGACGTTTGCTAGCTTTCAGCGTTTTCAACAAGATTTTTACACTTATCGCTAAGATAAAAGTCATTCTCCTGGGTTTTACGAGTTAATCACTTTTATTAAAAGCTCATTACGTCAGCACGTTACAGTTCTTACACTATTGTGCGTAACTTATCGGCCGATGTCTATTTTTGTCCAGTTAATCTATTTATTACGCTAGCAGCAGCGAACATCCCAAAGGTAGCTGTTACAGTGACTACCGCGCCAAATCCACCTGCGCAGTCGAGACGTGTGCCCCCCTCCATTGCTGATTTATTATAGCAAACAGAGCCATCAGGCTGTGGATAGCGCAACTGTTCTGTCGAATAAATACATTCGACGCCGAAACGGCGCTTGGGGTTTTTACTGAAATTATAGTTTCGACGCAGTTCACTGCGTAGCTTTGCTGCAAGAGGATCTTGCGTTGTTTTAGCTAAATCGCCTTTAGTGACTTGTGTGGGGTCTATCTGACCGCCAGCGCCGCCTACGGTAACAATAGGGATTTTATTGCGCTTACAGTGCGCTATCATCGCGGCTTTAGCACGTATACTGTCGGTAGCATCAACCACAGCGTGCATTTCTTTGGTTAAAAGTGTGGCTGTATTTTCAGGCGTAACAAAGTCTTCAACGCAGTTTACTTTGCAATTAGGGTTAATCAGCGCTACACGCGTCGCAATGGCCTCTACCTTTGGTTGGCCTATCGTATTTGAAAGCGCGTGAATCTGACGGTTTGTGTTCGTAACGCAGACATCGTCTAAATCAATAAGTGTGATTGTGCCGACGCCCGAACGTGCCAGCGCTTCGGCAGTCCAACTACCTACGCCACCAATACCGACAACGGCCACATGGCTATTGGCTAAATTATTGGTTTGTTGTGCGCCGTACAAACGCACAATACCGCCTAAACGGGGATCATCAGACATGCTTCACTTCACTTAACAATTAAACAATACGGACGTGGGTTAGCGCTTAAACGCGTAAACACACAGCAGGGCGCGCATCATCTCAAAAGTGAATACCAAAGATCAATACACTCCAGTTTTTTCGAATAATAAATCCGATTTTAAGCAACATACGTTCTACACAATACATGTTTTAATTAACTCATTGTTTAATGAGATGGAAAACGGGGCAGGTAAATGGGTTTACTCGTAGACGGAAAATGGCAAGATAAGTGGTACGACACCAAAAAAAGCGGTGGTAAATTTGAGCGTCAAGCGTCTAAATTTCGTGACAAAGTTAGCAATAGCAGCGGCGCGTTGTTCCCTGTTGAATCAGGCCGTTATCACCTATACGTATCTTTAGCCTGTCCATGGGCGCATAGAGCACTCATTTTTAGAAAGCTAAAGGGGTTGGAAGCGCATATTGATGTCTCTGTTGTTCACCCTGAAATGCTTGATAACGGATGGGAGTTTAAAGACTATCCTGGGGCAACCGAAGACAAGCTTTACGGATTTGATTATGCTCACCAGATTTACACTAAAGCCGAACCCGAAATAACTAGCCGCGTTACTGTTCCCATTTTATGGGACAAACAAACAGAAACCATCGTCAATAACGAATCGTCAGAGATTATTCGCATTTTCAACAGTGGATTTGATTCACTCACTGGTAATAATGACGACTATTACCCTGAAGCCCTTCGCGAAGAAATCGATACCATTAACAACATGGTATATCACGACATCAATAATGGTGTGTATAAGGCGGGGTTTGCTACAACACAAGAGGCTTACGAAGAGGCGGTGAATGCTTTGTTTCATGCTTTAGATATGGTTGAAGAAAGACTGAGTAAACAACGCTATTTGGTTGGCAGTCAAATCACCGAAGCCGACTGGCGTTTATTTACCACGCTAATTCGCTTTGACGCGGTTTATCACGGTCACTTCAAATGTAATAAGAAGCAAATTGCAGATTATCCGAATATATTCGGCTATATGAAAGAACTCTATCAGGTGCCGGGTGTTGCTGATACGGTGAATTTTGATCATATCAAGAGACACTATTATTACAGCCATACCATGATAAACCCAACTCAAGTCATCCCGGTAGGGCCCGAGCAAGACCTTATGTCGGCCCATGGCCGCGAAAGTATCGAGTAATGGCTTTTTAGTAAGAATTTAAGTTAGGTACAAGCTATGTCGTTCACAGTTAACGCGCAAAAAACGATAGAGAAAGTCGTTACGGGTATGCCAACCAGCGACGGTGCAGGCGTGTCACTCACACGTATTATCGGCCAACCCGATCTGCCTCGATTAGATCCATTTCTCATGCTAGATTTTTTTGGTTCAGATAACCCTGGTGAGTATATAGCGGGTTTTCCACCTCATCCTCATCGAGGGTTTCAGACGGTTACCTATATGCTTGCAGGTAAAATGCGTCACAAGGACTCGGTGGGTAATGAGGGCGTGATTGATGCAGGGGGAATTCAATGGATGAACGCAGGCAGAGGCATTATTCATGAGGAAATGCCGGAGCAGGAAGAGGGTTTATTGCAAGGCTTTCAGTTATGGGTAAACCTTCCCGCAATAGAGAAAATGTCAGCGCCAAACTATCAAGACATACAGCCAGATAGTGTTCCTACTGTGCACATGCAAAATGCAGACGTGAAAGTACTGGCAGGAGCGGTTGAAGGGGTGCAAGGACCCGTTAAGACAACCGCCGTATCGCCTACCTTTTTAGACGTGGCATTGAAAAGCGGCCCCTCTGAAATTGCCATGAGTGCAGATGAATCTGCATTTATCTATGTTTACGAAGGTGATGTAGTTATTAATAAAGGTGATGAAGGCGTCGAAACTATTCTGAGACAGGGAGAGCTAGGCGTTTTGTCACAGAAGGGAACGCAGCTCTGTGTTTCTGCTGATACGGAATGTAAGTTTATAGTAGTATCGGGTAAGCCTATCAACGAACCTGTGGTTCAATATGGCCCTTTTGTGATGAACTCTCAGCAAGAAATTGTACAGGCGTTTAATGATTATCAAAGTGGTGTACTGGCAAAGTAAGGGCATAAGCTTTTTCACTTTAGAACCGCTTGGTTTAAAACAGGCACTTTCCTATTATTTAAGATAAAGGTCATAAATGCGCCACCTCAAACCGCGTGCACTATGCGTTAATACGCTAAGTTTACGCGTTTACGCCCGTGAGTAGGCAAATGCTGCCTTTTCACAAATTGAAATAGTAATTCACTTCCCCTAATGATTTAATATCATTATGTTTAAATACATGTTTTCTTCTTTTTTACGATGCAAATAAAGGAGCGCTTTGCGCTTTTAGGTCGTAAAAAGCATTAAAGTAATCATAAATAGTTAAAACACAGGGAATTTTGATCCAAATGGCAACCCCAATTACCTGCTTTAAAGCATACGATATTCGTGGCGAACTTAACTCACAGCTAACCGAAGAGGTAGCGTACCGAATTGGCTATGCTTTTGCTCAAGAATTAAATGCGAAAACAGTTGTTGTTGGCAGTGATGTGCGTCTTACGTCCACTCCATTAAAACTAGCGTTAAGCGCAGGGCTTATAGACGCTGGTGCAACAGTCACTGACATCGGCATGGCAGGAACCGAAGAAATTTATTTCGCCACAAAGCACCTTGGTGTTGACGGCGGCATTGAAGTAACAGCAAGCCACAACCCCATCAATTACAACGGCATGAAGCTGGTAAAAGCGGGTTCTGTTCCTATTAGCGGTGACACAGGCTTAAACGCAATAAAAGAGAAAGCGGAAGCGTTAGGCGACGATTACGTGTCAGAACGGCTAGCACACTACACGAACGGTGTAACAATCGATGCCGACGCGTTCTTTAACGGTACTGCTCATGTAAACGAAGTTAAGCTTTCTAACACTGGTAAATACGCGGTTAAGTCGTGTATGTCTGACTATGTTTCTCACATGCTGTCTTATGTGAATTTAAGTAATTTTACGCCGCTCAAAGTTGTGGTGAACGCTGGTAATGGCGCCGCAGGCCCGGCACTAGACGCTATCGAGAAAGAAATGAAGTCGCAGGGCGTACCCATTGAATTTATAAAAGTACACCACAACGCAGATGGTACATTTCCAAACGGTATTCCTAACCCATTACTACCAGAAAATCGTGCCGATACTGCTGATGCGGTTAAAGCGTCCGGTGCTGATTTTGGTATCGCGTGGGATGGAGACTTCGACCGCTGTTTCTTGTTCGATGCTGACGGTGAATTTATTGAGGGATACTACATTGTTGGCTTGCTGGCTGAGGCATTTATTGAGAAAAATACCGACAGCAAAATTATTTACGACCCACGTGTGTACTGGAATACAGAAGACATTGTAGCCAATGCAGGCGGTACGCCCATTAAATCGAAAACAGGCCATGCGTTTATAAAAGAACGTATGCGCAAAGAAGATGCGGTGTATGGCGGAGAAATGAGCGCGCACCACTATTTTAGAGATTTTGCGTACTGTGATTCAGGTATGATCCCTTGGCTACTCATTGCTGAACTTGTTTGCGTGAAAAAACAAACGCTAGCAAGCATGGTTAAAGCGCGTATTGAAGCGTTTCCATCATCAGGTGAAATCAATAGTAAACTTAAAGATGCTGACGCAGCACTTGAGCGTGTAACGAGTAAATATAAACCTCAGGCTAGTGTCATAGATACAACGGATGGCTTAGGGTTAGAATTTGGAAACTGGCGCTTTAATTTGCGCAAATCGAACACTGAGCCAGTCATTCGTTTAAATGTCGAAAGTAAAGGCGACATTGCGCTAATGGAACAGAAAACAGAAGAGTTGTTATCGCTTATTCGTGCTGAATAAACGCTGCATTATATGATTTAAATATCAAAGCGTTAGCTAAAAGCCAAGGCGATAGTATTGAAATATTATCGCCTTTTTTATTATGTCATTTCATAAAAATATATTATTCAATAGCTTTAAATGGTTATGCGTAACGCTTAACTGGCTGTTGTTAAGCGTCATCCCATTATAAAAGCACTTATTGAAAGTATTTTTAACCACTACCATTCGTGGCTTCAACGCTGTGCTACTAGTTTAAAATAAACGAGGACCACAAACATTTTTTCCGTCCTATACAAGCAAATAAATCATCCATGCGTGACAGATAACTACGACGCTTGTTAATGCCATTCTCAGACTAATATAACTTACGACCTGTTCTTTAGGCAGACTGAGAGTGAACTTGTCATAGATTAATACCGCGACGTAGCTAAGTGACAATACGCCAAAAACTTTCACATCGTGTGAGAACACCAAACACAGCCAGCCAATAATAGTCGGTAACATAGCTATCAACATTTGTTTATCGTAACGTTGGTTGCTTATTGCGTCCCACCAGTGGATGCCGCCAAAAAATGAAAGCAGCACAGCAGAATATTGAACAAAGTAAACCGCACTTTGTGTTATCGAGAACAGATTAAGTTGATAAGCCAGAGGCATCGCTACAAAAGGAATAAGGCCTGCAATACCTAGAAAAACTGCAGAGTAGGGCATTGATGATCCTTGTAAATAAAATCGTTTAAACAAAAATAGCGCCATAAAGGCGCTATTTTTACTCGTAAGCGTCGTGCTTAGTTCAATATAACATTACTTAATTGGCGTGTATTTACGCTGATTGTGACCAGTGTAAAGTTGACGTGGACGACCAATTTTTTGCTTAGGGTCGCTCATCATTTCATGCCAATGCGAGATCCAGCCTACTGTACGAGACAGAGCGAAGATACATGTAAACATGTTAGTAGGAATGCCAATTGCTTTGAGAACTATGCCAGAATAGAAATCTACGTTCGGGAACAGTTTCTTCTCTGCAAAGTAAGGGTCGCTAAGCGCTATCTTTTCAAGTTCCATCGCTACTTCTAGCAGTGGATCTTTCACGTTGAGTTCGCTTAATACTTCGTGGCAGCTTTCACGCATAACTGTAGCACGTGGGTCGTGGTTTTTATAAACACGGTGACCGAAGCCCATAAGGCGGAACGGATCGTTCTTATCCTTAGCACGAGCAATGAACTCAGGGATACGGTCAACAGTGCCAATCTCTTCTAGCATGTTAAGGCATGCTTCGTTTGCACCACCGTGAGCAGGACCCCAAAGTGACGCAACGCCTGCCGCAATACACGCGTAAGGGTTAGCGCCTGACGAACCCGCAAGACGTACCGTAGACGTCGAGGCATTTTGTTCATGATCAGCATGAAGCGTAAAAATACGGTCCATTGCACGTTCCACAGCAGGGCTGATCTGGAATTCTTCTGCTGGAACAGAAAACATCATGTTTAGGAAGTTTGCCGCATAGCTCAAGTCATTACGTGGATATACGAATGGCTGCCCTACGTTATATTTGTAGCACATTGCTACCAACGTTGGCATCTTAGCAATTAAACGATGAGCACTGCGAACACGTTGCTCTTCGTTAGATACGTCTAAGTCGCTATGATAGAAAGAAGACATTGCACCAACGGTACCGCATAGCATCGCCATAGGGTGCGCATCGTTACGGAAACCATGGAAGAACATGTTGATTTGTTCATGAACCATGGTGTGACGTGTGATTGTCGCTTTAAACTCTTCGTATTGTTCTTTAGACGGTGCGTCACCGTGAAGTAGCATGTGACAAACTTCTAGGTAGTCTGCGTCACGCGCAAGTTCTTCGATTGGGAAACCGCGGTGTAATAACACACCTTGAGCGCCGTCAATATACGTAATTGAAGACTCGCAAGATCCTGTCGCCATAAAACCAGGGTCGTACGTGAAATAACCGTGTTGGCCTAACGTACGGACATCGATTACATCTTGTCCTTCGGTGCCAGACAAGATAGGAAGTTCGATTTCCTTACCGCCGGCTTTAAGAATGGCTTTCTGATCTGCCATAAAATGCTCTCCTCAGAATGGTTCTGTTTGCAGCGAAAACGGACGAAAATATCCGCTTCGTTGGGAAAAGTGGGCGTATTTGTACTTTATTATGTACCAACAAGTCAATTTAATTGCATATTTGCACAATAAATATTCTGAATTGCTTAAAAGAATACTAGCAATCAGATAACGATTAATTAAATTAATGGAAACTCACCTTGCCCGATACGGTGCAATTATCAATGGCTTTTCGCAAAAGGTAAACCACTGTTCGACAAATATATTAACAGCTTAGATTAAAAAGTAACCGTTCAACGTTGAATAAATACGCATTCAGATTAAATGTGCTTAATTTGCTCTTGATATACATAGTTATTCTAGAGGGCTACTGTTAAACTTATAACACTGTAATTGCGCTCATTTAACCGTGTTGCACCCAATTTTGATCTCTTTTCATACTAATTAATTAACATAATTGTGGGCATAGCGACTAAAGTCTTACTACGGCACAAAAAATTGTAATTATATACTACGCTGGATATACTCAGCGGTGTTTGTACATCAGAATATTTATTCTGTAACAAGCATTAAAGAATAATTCACAAATTGTTAACAACTCAGTGGATGAGGCAATTAACAGGTTAAAAATCGAATTTACTTATTCAGGACATAAAAAAGGTAAGAAATTCATTATCCCTTACGGATTAAACAGGCATACATTGTGAAAAAGCAAAGACCAGTAAATTTAGAACTCAATACTATTAAATTTCCCCCCTCTGCTATTTCGTCAATTCTCCATCGTGTAACCGGTGTTGCAATGTTTTTCGCGCTACTATTTGTTATTTGGGCATGGGCAGTTTCTGTTCATTCGTCTGAAGGTTTTGCGAACGTACAAGCAATCATGGACGGTTTCCTTGGAAAATTTGTCGCAATTGGCACAGCCTCAGCGCTGACGTATCACATTCTAGGCGGCCTAAGACACGTTGTTATGGATTTAGGTCACTGGGAAGAATTAGAGTCGGGCAACACAAGTGCGAAAGCAGTAATCGCGCTTTGGGTTGTATTGACCGTAGTATTGGGAGTTGCATTATGGTAACCAACCAAGCAAGCATTAAGCGTGACGGCGTACAAGATTACGTCTCTCTTCGCGCAACAGCAGCAATAATTTTCGCGTACTCGGTTTTCATGGCGTGGTTTTTTATCACCACAGACAATTTAACGTTTGTTGAATGGCGAGGGTTATTCTCTGGCCTGGCTATGAAAGTTTTCACATTGGCAGCACTAGTAGCAGTGATGATCCACGTGCGCATCGGCCTATGGCAGGTGCTTACAGACTATGTTAAATCAGCAGGTCTGCGCGCTGGACTACAATATATACTAAATATCATCGCATTCGGCTATGTTGCTGTTGGCCTATTCGTACTGTGGGGAGTGTAAAATGAGTTTACCCGTTCACGAGTTTGATGCAGTAGTAATTGGTGCTGGCGGAGCAGGTATGCGCGCGGCACTGCAGATTTCACAATCTGGTAAATCATGCGCACTGTTATCTAAAGTATTTCCAACCCGTTCTCACACTGTGTCAGCACAGGGTGGTATTACCGTAGCACTTGGTAATTCACACGAGGATAACTGGGAATGGCACATGTATGACACCGTTAAAGGTTCTGATTATATCGGCGACCAAGACGCGATTGAATATATGTGTAAGACTGGTCCAGAAGCTATCATCGAAATGGAGAACATGGGTCTACCATTCTCTCGTTTTGAAAATGGCAAAATTTATCAACGTCCTTTTGGCGGCCAGTCAAAGAACTTTGGTGGTGAGCAGGGCGCTCGTACAGCAGCTGCGGCTGACCGTACTGGCCACGCGCTTCTACACCTTCTTTACCAGCAAAACGTAAAGAACAAAACAAAAGTATTCTCAGAGTGGTATGCACTTGACCTAGTAAAAAACCAAGACGGCGACGTGGTTGGTTGTACCGCAATTGATATCGAGTCTGGTGAAGTAGTTTACTTCAAGTCTCGCGCAGTTGTTCTTGCTACAGGCGGTGCGGGTCGTATCTACGCCTCAACGACAAACGCACACATCAATACCGGTGACGGTGTGGGTATGGCACTTCGTGCTGGTGTAGCGGTTCAGGATATGGAAATGTGGCAGTTCCACCCAACGGGTATAGCTGGCGCAGGTACATTGGTTACTGAAGGTTGTCGCGGTGAAGGTGGTTACCTTCTAAACAAAGACGGCGAGCGCTTCATGGAACGTTATGCGCCAAACGCGAAAGACCTTGCTGGTCGTGACGTTGTTGCTCGTTCAATGATGACAGAGATTCGCGAAGGTCGTGGGTGTGAAGGCCCATGGGGTACACACATTAAGCTTAAGCTTGACCACCTTGGTAAAGACGTTCTTGAATCGCGTCTACCTGGTATCCTTGAGCTATCCCGTACGTTTGCACACGTTGACCCAGTAAAAGAACCAATTCCAGTAATTCCTACTTGTCACTATATGATGGGTGGTATTCCAACTAACGTTGATGGCCAATGTCTAACGGTTGATGAAAACGGTAACGACAAGGTTGTTAATGGTTTATTTGCTTGTGGTGAGATTGCTTGTGTATCGGTACACGGCGCTAACCGCCTTGGCGGTAACTCGCTACTTGACCTTGTTGTATTCGGTCGTGCGACCGGTTTACACCTTGGTAAGACACTATCTGAAATGGCACCAACGCGTGATGCTTCTGAGTCTGATCTTGAAGCCTCTATGACGCGTTTCAACCGTTGGGAAAATTCAGAGAAAGGTAAGGGCGAAGACCCAGTACAAATTAAGAAAGACTTGCAGAAATGCATGCAGCTTAACTTCTCAGTATTCCGTGAAGGTGAAGCAATGGCAGAAGGGCTTAAAGAGCTTGGCGAGATTCGCGAGCGTCTTAAGCATGCACGCCTTGACGACAAGAGCGCAGACTTCAATACCCAACGTATTGAATGTTTAGAGCTTGATAACCTGATGGAAACCGCGTACAGCACAGCAGTAGCAGCGAACTTCAGAACGGAAAGCCGTGGTGCTCACAGCCGCTTCGACTTCCCGGACCGTGACGATGATAACTGGTTATGCCACAGCATCTACGATCCGAACACTGATAAAATGCTTAAACGTGAAGTGAATATGGCGCCTAAGCTTAGGGAAGCATTCCCGCCTAAAGTGCGTTCATATTAATAGAGGCAACGATCATGCAATTAACTTTTTCGATTTATCGTTACAACCCAGAAGTAGATGCGAAGCCTCGCATGCAAGACTACACTCTAGAAGTAGAGGAAGGTCAAGACATGATGGTGCTAGACGCGCTACTTGCACTTAAAGAGCAGGATCCGACGCTTTCTTTCCGTCGTTCTTGCCGTGAAGGTGTATGTGGTTCAGACGGCGTGAACATGAACGGCAAAAATGGCCTGGCATGTATTACCCCGCTCTCTGCACTGGGCAAAGGCAAAATAGTTGTTCGTCCACTTCCAGGTCTGCCAGTAGTGCGCGACCTTGTTGTTGACATGACGCAGTTCTACACGCAGTACGAAAAGATCAAGCCGTTCTTGATTAACGACAGCAAGCAGCCGCCAGCGCGTGAGCACTTGCAGTCGCCAGAGGAGCGTGCAAAGCTCGACGGTCTTTACGAGTGTATTTTATGTGCTTGTTGTTCAACGTCTTGCCCATCATTCTGGTGGAACCCTGACAAGTTCATCGGCCCTGCTGGCTTACTTCACGCTTACCGCTTCCTAATCGATAGCCGTGATACTGCAACTGAAGAGCGTCTTAACGACCTTGATGATGCATTCAGCGTATTCCGCTGCCACGGTATCATGAACTGTGTAAGTGTATGTCCTAAGGGCTTGAACCCGACAAAAGCGATAGGCCAAATTAAGTCTATGCTTTTACAACGGGCTGTTTAGTACTATAGTCTGATAACTTTTTAAGTTATAGATGCGATAAGCTAAATAGCCATCCACTTAGGATGGCTATTTTTTTATATATTCTCCGTTATAACACTTGGTTATGCTGAGAATAACCTTATAATACATCTTGATTGTTAACTAGATTTTATAAAACGTAGCAAGGCAAATTAAATGCAAGAAAGCGTGATGAAAGCGTGGTGGGATTCCTCGCACATGGCAGGTGCCAACGCTGCCTATGTTGAAGAGTTGTATGAAACCTATTTAGAAGACCCGCAAAGTGTCTCTGAAAATTGGCGACAAATCTTCGATAACCTCCCCAAAGTCGATGGCGTAGAGTTAGAAACCAATCATACAACTATTAAGAATCAATTTAGGCAACTTGCTGCGTTAGGGCCAACCGCCCGCATGTCTAGTCCGTCTTCTCCTTCTGCTGCTGTCTCAGACGACAGGCAAGTTAAAGTCCTTCAGTTAATTAACGCGTTCCGCTTCCGCGGTCACCAACACGCAAACTTAGATCCATTAGGTCTTTGGCAACAAGAGCGTGTGCGCGACTTAGAACTTTCTCACCACAGCCTATCTGAGCAAGATTTCGATTCGGTTTTCAACGTGGGTTCTTATGCTATCGGCAAAGAGTCAATGCCACTTGGAGAACTGTTTAAATCTCTTAACAGAACTTATTGCGGGTCTATCGGTGCAGAGTACATGCACATTACCGACACTGAACAGAAGCGTTGGTTACAGCAAAAGATAGAATCTGTACAGGCCAAACCTGAAATTTCTCGTGATGAGAAGTTAGGTATTCTTAAAGGCCTTACTGCGGCCGACGGCATGGAAAAATACTTGGGTTCTAAATTCCCAGGTGCGAAGCGTTTCTCTCTAGAAGGCGGCGATGCGCTAATTCCTATGCTTAAAGGCTTGATCACAAAAGCGGGCACTGCGGGAACCAAAGAAGTGGTTATCGGCATGGCTCACCGTGGTCGATTGAACGTTTTGGTGAACGTACTGGGTAAAAACCCGTCAGTATTGTTTGACGAATTCTCTGGTAAACACGACGACTCGCTAGGTGCGGGTGATGTGAAATACCACGCTGGTTTCTCTTCAGACTTTGCAACGCCAGGTGGCAATGTTCACTTAGCGTTAGCGTTTAACCCGTCTCACCTTGAAATTGTTAACCCGGTAGTTATGGGGTCGGTACGCGCTCGTTTAGCACGTCGTAATAACGACACTAACACAGTGTTGCCAATAACTATCCACGGTGACTCTGCTATTGCTGGTCAGGGTGTAGTTCAAGAAACCTTTAATATGTCACAAACTCGCGGCTTTGCTGTGGGTGGTACTGTGCGCATCGTGGTAAACAACCAGGTTGGTTTCACCACGTCGAAAACGGAAGATACCCGTTCGACCCAATACTGTACTGACATAGCAAAAATGGTACAGGCGCCTATTTTCCACGTGAACTCGGACGATCCAGAAGCGGTTGCCTTTGTTACACAGCTAGCGCTTGAATACCGCAACAAGTTTAAGAAAGACGTAGTAATTGACCTAGTTTGTTACCGTCGTCACGGTCACAACGAAGCGGATGAGCCTAACGCGACGCAGCCGTTGATGTACCAAAAAATTAAAAAACATCCAGTTCCGCGCGTCATTTATGCCGACCAGCTAATTGCTGAAGGTGTGATTGAGCAGCGTGATGCAGATCGCTATCTTGAAGAGTATCGTGAAGCACTCGACCACGGCGCCTGTGTGGTAGAGGAATGGCGTCCAATGACCGAGCACAGCGTAGACTGGTCTCCGTACCTTGGTCACGACTGGGATACGCCTTACGATGGCGCACTTTCAGTTGAGAAGCTTAAAGAGCTAGGTGAGTCAATCACTACTATTCCTGAAGATCACAAACTTCAGTCTCGTGTAAATAAGCTGTACCAAGACCGTAAGGCGATGGTTGCTGGCGAGAAGAAGTTAGATTGGGGGATGGCTGAGAACTTAGCTTATGCCACTATCGTTGACGCCGGTGAAGATATCCGCATTACGGGTCAGGATTCTGGTCGTGGTACATTCTTCCATCGTCATGCTGTGCTTCATAACCAAAAAGATGCTTCAACTTATATGCCGCTGCAGCATATCCGTGAAGGCCAGGGTAAAATCGAAATCTACGATTCTGTACTTTCAGAAGAAGCTGTAATGGCCTTCGAATACGGTTATGCAACGGCTGAGCCTACGTGTTTGACCATTTGGGAAGCACAGTTTGGTGACTTCGCTAACGGTGCACAGGTAGTATTCGACCAGTTTTTAAGCTCAGGTGAAGCGAAGTGGGGGCGTCTGTGCGGTCTAACAGTATTGCTTCCGCATGGTTACGAAGGACAAGGTCCTGAGCATAGCTCTGCGCGTCTTGAGCGTTTCCTACAAATGTGTGCCGATCACAACTGGCAAGTGTGTGTGCCGTCTACACCGGCGCAGGTTTACAACATGCTTCGTCGTCAAGTGGTGCGCCCAATGCGTAAGCCACTCATCGTAATGTCACCTAAGTCACTGTTGCGTCATCCTCTAGCAGTATCTTCATTAGAAGAACTTGCGGAAGGAAAATTCCACAACGTAATCGGAGAAATTGATGATATTGACCCGAAAGGCGTTAAGCGCGTTGTTATGTGTTCTGGCAAGGTTTACTACGATTTACTAGACCAGCGCCGTAAAAATGAACAAACAGACGTTGCAATCATTCGCTTGGAGCAACTTTATCCATTCCCACAAGAAGAATGCGCTAAAGTTGTGGCACAATACAGCCACGTAAAAGATTGGGTTTGGTGTCAAGAAGAGCCTCAAAATCAAGGCGCTTGGTACTGTAGCCAACACCACTTCTGGCAAGCAATTCCAGATGGTGCGAAATTAACATATGCAGGCCGTGATGCATCCTCGTCACCTGCAGTAGGTTATGTATCCGTTCACAACCAGCAACAAAAAGCCCTGGTTGAAAACGCACTCACAATTAAATAAGGAACAGTAATGACAATTGAGATAAAAGTTCCGGTTCTACCTGAGTCAGTTGCCGATGCCACCATTGCAACCTGGCACGTAAAGGCCGGTGACGCAGTTAAACGAGACCAGAACCTGGTTGATATTGAAACTGATAAAGTAGTTTTAGAAGTTGTGGCGCCAGCGGACGGTACAATTGGTGAGATCCTAAACGAAGAGGGTGCAACTGTTTTAGGCGAGCAAGTTATTGCTAAACTAGAAAAGGGTGGTGCAACTGCATCGTCTGAAGCGAAAACAGAAAGCAAAAAAGAAGAAGATTCTAAATCAGATGCAGCGCCTGCGGCTTCTGGCAAAACCTCTAACGTTAAAGTTCCAGTACTTCCAGAGTCAGTGGCGGACGCGACAATTGCAACGTGGCACGTAGCGGTAGGTGAAGCCGTTTCTCGCGACCAAAACTTGGTTGATATTGAAACTGACAAAGTAGTACTTGAAGTTGTTGCTCCAGCTGACGGTTCATTAAGCGAAATCATTGCTGAAGAAGGCGCAACGGTTACTGCTGAAGAAGTAATTGCAAAATTTGTAGAAGGTGCTGCGAGCGGCGCGTCTGCTCCAGCGGCTTCAGAAGAGAGCGATGACAGCGACGACAGCAGCGATGCGCTTAGCCCATCTGTACGTCGTCTACTAGCTGAGAAAGGCGTAGACGCGGCAAAAGTGAAAGGCACAGGCAAAAATGGCCGCATCACCAAAGAAGATGTAGAGAAGCACCTTAAAGGTGGTGATAGTTCAGCGAAGGCAGCGCCTGCTCCTTCTGAATCTCTATCAGCTGATCTGCCAACGGGCAACCGCACAGAGAAGCGCGTTCCTATGACGCGTCTTCGTAAGACGATTGCTAATCGTCTTCTTGAAGCGAAAAACTCTACAGCAATGCTTACTACGTTTAACGAAGTGAACATGAAGCCAATCATGGACCTTCGCAAGCAGTATCAAGACAGCTTCGAAAAGCGTCACGGTATTCGCCTTGGTTTCATGTCTTTCTATGTGAAAGCGGTAACTGAAGCGCTTAAGCGTTTCCCTGAAGTTAATGCGTCTATCGACGGTGATGACATCGTTTATCACAACTACTTCGACGTATCGATTGCTGTTTCTACACCACGTGGCCTTGTGACTCCAGTACTTAAAGATACTGACACACTAGGCATGGCAGGTGTTGAAAAAGGAATTAAAGAACTAGCACTTAAAGGTCGTGACGGTAAGCTGTCATTGGCTGAACTACAAGGTGGTAACTTCACTATTACCAACGGTGGTGTGTTTGGTTCACTAATGTCTACACCAATCATTAACCCGCCACAGAGCGCAATTCTTGGTATGCACAAAATCCAAGATCGCCCAATGGCTGTTAATGGTAAAGTAGAAATTCTACCAATGATGTACCTAGCGCTTTCTTATGACCACCGTATTATCGATGGTAAAGAATCAGTAGGTTTCTTGGTAACCGTTAAAGAGATGCTTGAAGATCCAACACGTCTACTTCTAGACGTATAAGACTTTCGTCTCGCGGAATTGTGGTTAGGTGCCTAGCCTGTGTATGCTAGCTTTGCGCCTAACACAACGCTGATATTTTCCCTATAATATCAGTCAAACTAATCAAGTCGCATTTGCGGCTTTTGTCTTACTAAAAATCGGATAGAAACACCATGAATTTGCATGAATACCAAGGTAAGCAGCTATTCAAAGAATACGGCTTGCCTGTTTCTGAAGGATACGCAGCAGACACTGCTCAAGGTGCTGTAGAAGCGGCTGACCGCATCGGCGGTGAAGAGTGGGTAGTTAAGTGTCAGGTACACGCGGGCGGTCGCGGTAAAGCTGGCGGTGTAAAGCTAGTTAAAAACAAAGACGACATTCGCGCTTTCGCTGAAAACTGGCTAGGCAAAAATTTGGTGACTTTCCAGACTGACGAAAATGGTCAGCCTGTGAGCAAAATCCTAGTTGAATCTTGCACAGATATCGCAAACGAGCTTTACCTTGGTGCAGTAGTTGACCGTACAACCCGTCGCGTTGTATTCATGGCATCTACTGAAGGTGGCGTTGAGATTGAAACTGTTGCAGAAGAAACTCCAGAGAAAATCCTTAAAGCTGAGATTGACCCTATCGTAGGCCCTCAGCCTTATCAAGCACGCGAAATGGCGTTTGCTTTAGGTCTTTCTGGCGTTCAAATTAAGCAATTCACTCAAATCTTCCTTGGCCTAGCTAAGATGTTTGAAGAGCTTGACGTTGCCCTTATCGAAATTAACCCGCTAGTTATCAAAACTGACGGTAACCTACACTGCTTAGATGCAAAAGTGGGCATCGATGGTAACGCACTATATCGTCAGCCTAAGCTGAAAGATATGCAAGATCCTTCACAGGAAGATGCGCGTGAAGCTCACGCAGCTCAGTGGGAACTTAACTACGTAGCGCTAGACGGTAACGTAGGTTGTATGGTTAACGGTGCAGGCCTAGCAATGGGTACCATGGACATCGTAAACCTGCACGGCGGTAAGCCGGCTAACTTCCTAGATGTTGGTGGCGGCGCGACTAAAGAGCGTGTAGCTGAAGCATTCAAAATCATTCTTTCTGATGACAATGTTAAAGCGGTATTGGTTAACATCTTCGGTGGTATCGTACGCTGTGACATGATTGCAGAAGGTATTATCGGTGCGGTTAAAGAAGTTGGCGTAGAAGTACCTGTTGTTGTACGTCTTGAAGGCACCAATGCAGAGCTTGGCCGTGAAGTTCTAGCGAACTCTGGTCTAGATATCATTGCTGCTGAATCGCTAACTGATGCAGCGCAGAAAGTTGTTGCTGCAGCGGAGGGCAAATAATGTCTGTATTAATTAATAAAGATACTAAAGTAATTTGTCAGGGTTTCACTGGCGGTCAGGGTACATTCCACTCTGAGCAAGCAATTGCTTACGGTACGCAAATGGTTGGTGGTGTAACACCAGGCAAAGGCGGTACTGAGCACCTAGGTCTTCCAGTATTCAATACTGTACGTGAAGCAGTAAAAGCAACTGGTGCAACTGCAACAGTTATCTACGTACCAGCGCCTTTCTGTAAAGATTCAATCGTTGAAGCTGCAGACGCGGGCATTGAGCTTATCGTATGTATCACTGAAGGTATTCCAACGCTAGATATGCTTTACGTAAAAGAATACGTAAACGCAAAAGGCGTACGTATGATTGGTCCAAACTGCCCAGGTGTTATCACTCCTGGAGAGTGTAAGATTGGTATTATGCCTGGTCACATCCACAAGCCTGGTAAAGTTGGTATTGTTTCTCGCTCTGGTACACTTACGTACGAAGCGGTTAAACAAACTACTGACGAAGGTTTCGGCCAGTCTACCTGTGTTGGTATCGGTGGCGACCCAATTCCTGGTTCAAACTTCATCGACATCCTTCAGATGTTCCAAGATGACCCACAAACCGAAGCTATCGTAATGATCGGTGAGATCGGCGGTACTGCAGAAGAAGAAGCAGCTGCGTTCATCAAAGAGAACGTAACTAAGCCAGTTGTTTCTTACATTGCTGGTGTTACTGCTCCTCCGGGCAAGCGTATGGGTCACGCTGGTGCAATCATCGCAGGCGGTAAAGGTACTGCTGATGAGAAATTCAAAGCACTAGAAGACGCAGGCGTTAAAACTGTACGTTCACTTGCCGAAATCGGCAAGGCGCTTCGCGAAACTACAGGTTGGTAAGCTAACGCTTATTAATACGATTGAGAGCCCGCTTTAAGCGGGCTTTTTTCTATCTGTGTTAAAACGTACACCGTTTTAAATTGCTTACAAACGTATTCACCTTGTTAAGATTACGTATATAAGTACTCTCTTTTGAACAATCGAATAACACGAAGATATTTCTTATGAAAAAAACTGCGTTGGCCTGTTTCGCTTCCATATTGTCACATTCAGCTATGGCTGATGAATATCTGACTTTTTTTATGGCAGGGCAATCTAATATGGATGGCTATGGATACGTTTCAGAACTTCCAAACGACCTAGTAAAAGAACAAGACGTTATGATTTTTCATGGTAACGGCGTTTTTGATAATCAAGATAACGGCGGTGTGGGGAAGTGGGGCAAACTTAAACCCGGTCACGGAACAGGTTTTAAATCGGATGGCAGAAGCAATACGCTTTCAGAGAGATTTGGAGCAGAGTTAACCTTCGCCAAAACAATACAGCAGCAATATCCAAATAGAAAAATTGCCATTATAAAATATGCGGTTGGTGGAACTGGCCTTGCACTTAATACAGGTTACAGTAACTGGTACCCGAATTTTACTAAGGGTAACGGCTTCAATCAGTACGATTTTGCACTAGAGACAATTAACAACGCCTATGCGGTTAGTGATATCAATGGCGATGGCAAGTCAGACACGTTAAAACCGATGGGTATTATTTGGATGCAAGGTGAAGCCGATGCCCACGCAAGTGAAGCGTCGGCTAATGCCTATTTTGATAATTTAACTTCGTTGATGAACTTGTTCCGTGCTGCACTTAGGGTAGATGGTTGCCTGTAGTTATAGGCAAAATCACCGATTCCGAAATGGGGGAAGAAGATATTATGCCTTATATTGAACGAGTGCACCTTGCTCAGCAATTATTTGTCGAGTCAGACAACTGCGCTACCTATATGTCCAATTCTGATTCCTATACCTACGGTGATGATCCTTGGCACTATACGAGTAAGAGTTTTATACAAATGGGGAAAGACTTTGCTCTCTCGTATAAACAGATTGCACAGACCTGCAGGACTTTTAAACGTTTGTAATTATTCGACATCCGAATTTCGCTAATTATATGGGGCTTCACACTTCGTAAATATTTGTTTTTCGAAAACCTATTTCCCTCACGAAGTTTTCTTTAATAGCTTAGTGTGTGCCATTAGTTTATTGAAAATAGCCCCTAACACTGCCATCACAAATTCTTGCTAATGCGTTTACATGGTAATGATTTCGTATTCGCACAAACGTAACAATGATTTATTTTTCGAACCTACTTCCCCGGAAAAGCTAACAACTCAGTCTGAGTGTGATGTGAAATTATATTTCATAAAAATTTTACATATTCACGATTTTATTGGTTTTATGTAGTAATCATACATAACTTTTCGCTCTCTACTTGTTAATACTGTGTTGCATAAATTTTATTGAATACGTATGCAGGCAATTGTGCAAGACGTGTGTCCTCTATAGGATTAGCCCACATGATGTATTGTCATTTTCTTGTCATAAGAATAACAAAAAGACAACAACTATAACCGTATGGGACACCCGTTTTATGAAACAATTTAAACCCAACCTAATTAAAGCTGCACTTATTTCTGGCGGAATGGCGTTTGGTAGTGCGCCGGCACTTGCGCAAGAAGCAAACACCGATGCTGTTGATGAAGCTGAACTTGAAGTTATTCAAGTAAGCGGTATTCGCGGCAGCCTTCAACGTGCTCAGGCAATTAAAATGGATAACACATCAATTGTTGAAGCGTTATCTGCTGAAGACATCGGCAAGCTTCCAGACACAAGTATTGCTGAGTCAATCGCCCGTCTTCCAGGTTTAGCTGGTGAACGCCGTAACGGTCGTACTAGCGGTATTTCTGTTCGTGGTTTCAACGAAAACTATGTGGGTACTACGCTAAACGGTCGCGAGCTATTAGGTATGGGCGATAACCGTGGTGTCGAGTTTGACCTTTACCCTACGGAAATTGTTTCAAACATCTTAGTTTATAAAACTCCTGAAGCTGGCCTAATGACCCAGGGTATCGGTGGTACTGTTGATATTCAAACCGTTAGCCCACTTAGTGCGCAAAAAACGGTAACAATCAACGGCACGTATGAGGCAAACCAAGAGGAAGCGGGTAACCCTGATTTTGATAATGAAGGTCATCGCCTGTCTTTTAACTACGTAGATCAATTCGCTGACGACAAGCTTGGTGTGGCGTTAGTTATTGCCGATATGGAATCACCACGTCAAGAGCAGTACTTCCGTGGATGGGGATATGCAAATGCTAACCCAGCGAACGCTGCCGAAGGGGTTGAAGTACCTGAAGGAACAGTGATTCTTGGTGGTCACGACTCATTCACACGTTCAGCAATGCTAGAGCGTACATCAGTTGCCGGTGTAATTGAATACGCGCCTACTGATAATCTGAAAGTTCAGTTTGATGCGCTTTACATCGATTACGAAGAAAATGACGCCCGTCGTGGTGTTGAAGAAGGTGGTGCAGAGTGGGGAACCGGTGCTTACACTATTACAGGTGTTGAAGACGGTCTTGTAACGTCTGGCTACTACGATGGTTTCTTATCTGTAATTCGTAACGATTCTCGTCAACAACAAGCTGAACTGACTACTTTCGGCCTCAATGTTGAATATACTATCAACGATAATTGGACAGCAACGTTAGACGTATCAATGGGTGAAGTGGATAAAACTATCACTGACATCGAGAGTTACTCAGGTGTGGGCCGAGCCGGTATCGACGGTCGTCCGCTTACGCCACGTGCATGGACTATGACATCTACAGGTGCGGTTTACAGCGATCATCCTACTCTTGATAGTGTTGATCTGGCAGACCCGAATGCTATCTTCCTTGCTGGTCCGCAGGCGTGGGGGGGCTCGCTAGGCCCTGTAGAACGCTTCCAAGGCGTAGAAGGCTTTGGACCAAATACAGCGCAGGACGGTTTCGTCAACGAGCCGATTTTTGAAGAGACACTTGATGCTGTTCGCCTTGACCTAGAAGGTTTTGTTGAGTGGGGCGTCTTCACTAAGTTGACTGCAGGTGTTAACTACCAAGAACGTGAAAAAACTAAAGATAACAATGGTGCTTATCTGACGTCGCCAGCATGGCCAAGTCAAGAACTGGTACCAAACCCAATCGGTACAGCAGACCTGAGCCACATCGGAATTGACGGTGTCGTAGCTTACGATGGCCTTGGTTTGTACAGAAGCGGCTACTACATCGAGACAGAAGCAGAACTATTTGAAAATGGTCGCTTTGGTGACTCTTACACTATCTCAGAAGATATCCTAACCGCATATGCAAAATTAGACATTGAAACTGAAATAGGTGATGTACTGGTATTCGGTAATCTTGGGCTACAGGTTGTTAATGTTGACCAAGCAGGTACTGGTTTTAACACGACTACCGGTCCAACAGGATTTACTGCCGTTACTCCAGTATCGGATGGCGACTCTTACACTGACGTATTGCCAACATTGAACCTGAGCTTCGAAATCGCTGAGAACCAGTTTATTCGTACCGCTTTAGGTAAAGTGATTAGCCGTCCTCGTATGGATGACATGCGCCCTAATAACACAGTAAGCTTTACCTTTAACGACCAGCAAATCATTTCAACAAATGTTGCTAATGGCCCTTGGTCAGCGAGTGCGGGTAATGCGCGCCTAAGACCGCTTGAAGCGAATCAGTTTGATATTGCTTACGAAAATTACTTCGCAGACTCAGGTTACTTTGCCGCTAGTTTCTTCTATAAAGACCTGACTAACTGGCACGTAGCTGGACAAACTGTTGGCGATTTTAGTGAGTCTTACATTGAAGGTTTCCACGAAACGTCTGGTGAAACTGACATCAATAACGATGGTGTACTTGATGAAAACGATATCGTACCACCAGGTACATTTAACGGAATTGTGAGCTTCCGCGAAGATGGACTTGAAGGGTTTGTACGTGGCTGGGAGCTTCAAGGTAGTCTACCGTTTGACATGTTCCACGATTCACTAGAAGGGTTTGGCGTGTTTGCAAGTGCAACGTTCCTTGATGGTGAGTTAGAAAATGGTGAAGCGGTACCAGGTTTATCTGAAGAGACTTACTCACTAACCGCTTTCTATGAAAGCAATGGTTTTGAAATTCGTGTATCTGGAACTAAACGTGATGCGTTTGCTACAGAAACTCGTGCTATCAGCCTTTCTCTAGCACCTATCGAAGATAACGGTGTTAAACAGATAGATGCACAGATTGGCTATGATTTCAGTGAGTCTGGAATTGAGTATCTTGAAGGGCTTCGTGTTACGCTTCAAGGTCAAAACCTGACTGACGAGCCTACTGTTCGTGTTAACCCAGGTGACAGTCGTCAAATTACTGAGTACCAAAGCTACGGACGTAACTTCCTTCTTGGTTTCAACTACACGTTCTAAATAGCTATCCGCCGCTTGTTGTAAACAAGCGGCACATAAAGAATGTTGTAAATGAGACGCTAGTCAATATTATGAAATTTCAAAGCCCCAAAACGGTAATATGTGTTGGGGCTTTTTGTTGTATAGCAATACAGGTCGTGTTATCAAAGTGTGGTAGGTCAGCGGTGTAGAGTGATGGCAGAAAATATGTACGATAAAGCTGTAAAAAAGGTAGTAGTGGTTGGCGGTGGAACTGCAGGATGGATCTCTGCAGCAGTGATCAAGCGTTTAATTGGTACTGACTTAACGGTTACTTTGGTTGAATCTGAAGACATTGGAACAGTCGGAGTAGGCGAGGCGACAATACCTCCTATTATTACGCTGAATAATGTTCTCGGGATAGATGAAAAAGAATTCTTACGAGAAACCAATGCCACAATGAAGCTTGCCATCAAGTTTGAGAATTGGCGGGTTAAAGGCGAGAACTATTTTCATACCTTCGGCGCACCTGGAAAAAGTTACGCTTTCTGTCATTTTCATCATTATTTTAAACGCGCTCAAGAGTTAGGGTTGTCTGACTCAATTTGGGAATACGATTTAAACTACCTTGCTTGTAAAGCTGGTAAGTTTGCCCATATAAAATCTCCCGACCCAATAATCGAAATGCCTTATGCTTACCATTTCGATGCGTCGCTTTATGCGCGCTTTTTACGCAAAAAGTGTGAAGCAATGGGAGTAACTCGTAAAGAGGGCATTATTCATGACGTCAAGCAAGATAGTGAGAGCGGCTTCATCACAGGGGTAACGTTGAAAGACGGTGAACATATTGAAGGCGATTTATTTATAGACTGTTCAGGCTTTAAAGGCCTTCTTACCCAGCAAACGTTGAACACAGGCTATGAGGATTGGTCTCACTGGTTACCTTGCGATCGCGCTGTTGCTATGCCTTCAGAGCGACTAGAAAAAACCTTACCTTACACTCGCTCCATAGCACATTCTGCCGGCTGGCAATGGCGTATTCCACTTCAACACCGTAACGGCAATGGCCTTGTGTATAGCAGTAACTATTATACTGACGAGCAAGCACTGGATATATTGTCGAATAACCTAGACACCGAGCCTCTGGCCGATCCTAATTTTATTCGTTTTAAGACTGGAAGAAGACGCAAGCAGTGGAATAAGAACGTGATCGCCGTTGGGCTTTCAAGCGGTTTTCTTGAACCCCTTGAGTCAACCAGTATTCACCTTATTCAATCTGCCGTGGTTAGGCTTATCCATTTGTTCCCACACGAAGGGTTCAAGCAACGTCAAATTGACGAGTATAATAAGCAATCAAAGACCGAGTACGAACAAATACGTGACTTCATTATTCTGCATTATCACGTGAATGAGAGAACTGACTCGCACTTCTGGAAAGACTTACGAGAAATGGATGTACCCGATAGCTTAACGCATAAAATCGAGCTATTCAGAGAGTCTGGTAATTTATTCAGAGAACAAAATGACTTGTTCCTTGAAAGTTCTTGGCTACAAGTACTGATGGGGCAAGGTATAGCACAAGGTGATTACCATCCTCTGGCAAACGCATTGTCTGAGCAAAAACTGCAAGAGTTGATGCAAAATATCAAACGTATTAAGAATGAGCCGATTGGAAAAATTGCTACTCATGATGACTTCTTGAAGCAGTTTTGTGGTTAGCCGTTTAACATGAATGAACCAATGAACATTGTTATTGCTGGAGGCGGAACTGCCGGCTGGATGGCGGCTAATTATTTTGCGCATAAATGGCCCTCGGACAAGGTTAAAGTAACTCTTGTTGAGTCTCCCGATATAGGAATTATCGGTGTAGGCGAGGGTTCTACACCGACATTAAAACGCTTCTTTGAAGAGCTAAAAATTAAAGAAAGTGATTGGATGCCTAAGTGTAATGCAACCTACAAAGTAAGCATTCAGTTTAATGACTGGAGCCCTAGTTCCGGTGTTAAACAGTATCGCCATCCCTTTATCTCTCAAACAGATACGTTTACTCAGCGTGCTTTTGAAGTGAACTGCCGTACCCGAAGGTTGGGGCTAGATACTCACGTTACACCTGAAGACTTTTTATTAAATGGCGTGTTGGCAAAGCAGAACAAGGCGCCAATTACACCTGATAACTTTCCATTCAGAATGGAATACGGTTACCATTTTGACAGCGCATTGCTAGGTAACTATCTGCGTGATGTTGCGGTTGAAAAAGGCGTTACTCATATTAGTGCGGTAATCAGTGACGTGGCTCTTCATCTTAGCGGAGACATAAGTCACCTTGTAACAGAAAAGGGTAACATTGAGGGAGATTTCTTCGTCGATTGCACCGGATTTTCTTCCCATCTATTGCAGCAAACCCTAGGCGTTAAGTTCAATTCTTACTCCGATAACTTGTTTAATGACTCTGCGGTAGTATTACCTACACACGCTTACGAAACCATTCCGGTAGAGACGCAATCCACAGCACTTTCCAACGGTTGGTGCTGGACAATACCGTTACAAAACCGCACAGGTAATGGTTACGTTTATAGTGCTGCTTATTTATCGAAGGATAAGGCCGAAGAGGAGTTACGACGACATTTAGGTCTAGAAAACAGTGAAGTAGAAGCCAGGCACCTTAAGATGAAAGTGGGGCAAGTTGAGCAGCATTGGCAGAAAAACTGTTTGGCTTTAGGGCTATCCCAAGGGTTCATAGAACCGCTAGAAGCAACGGCACTTCACCTAGTCCAAATTTGTATTGAGTACTTCACGGACATGTTTGAAAAAGGTAATTTCTCGAACAACGAGAGAGCCACGTATAATGCGTTCGCCAAAGCGCGTTTTGACAGGGTGAGAGACTACATTGTCGCGCATTATAAACTTAATACCCGTGATGATAGTGATTATTGGCGAGCGAACAGAAATAACATGGTGCTGTCAGATTCACTTAAGTCAGTTATCAACACATGGTTTCAACGTGAAGAACTTGCCAATGAGATTAAGCGACAAAATATAGGAATGCACTGGGACTCGGTGTCATGGCATTGTTTATTTGCGGGTTATGGTGCCTTTCCCCCGCTGGCACAAAATCAGCCCGGTCGAGGCGACTTATACATAGAGCAAGACATCGAACGTTTTGTACAAGGTTGCGCCTTGAATTTTAAACAACATAATTTCGTGCTTCAAACGCAACAAAATTAAACGTGACAACCTTGAAAGCCAGGGATAGTTTTCAAGGTTGGTATTATTCCTCATATGTGACCACACTAAGCTTTCCAATCTCCCCATGCAAATTCGATAAAAAACAATAACTTTTATTTATTGTTTGAAAAATGTGTATCAATTGTAAATGAATACGTATGCATAGCATTGCTCCCTTTTTATACAAACCAGTAGTATTTGGTATTCCATAAGAGGCATTTTTGGGTGTGGTAGTCCTAAAAATGTCGATAATAAACAAGGATGGGACACCAATGAAAACATTCAAACCCAGCACTATCATGGCGGCCTTGATAAGTAGTGGGGTCGCCTTTAGCGCAGCTCCTCTTTATGCCCAAGAGTCACCAGACACGTCAATAGACGAAGTTGAACGACCACAAGAAGATACCTTAGAGCGTATTGAAGTACGTGGTTTTAGTACCAGCTTGATCCAATCACTAAACCAGAAACGCTTCTCCGATACGGTTTCTGAACAAATATCTGCAGACGATTTGGGAGGGCTTCCCGACGTTTCTATGGCAGATGCACTGACACGTCTCCCGGGTATCTCTGCTGTAAGAACCGGAGGACAAGCTGCCCAGATTAACATTCGTGGTTTATCAGGTGACTTCGTATTTTCTACGCTAAACGGTAGAGAGCAGGTATCCACCAGCGGAAGTCGCGCCATTGAGTTTGACCAATATCCGTCTGAACTAATTAGTGAGGCAGCGGTTTATAAATCACCCAAGGCGTCGCTTATTGAAGGCGGTATTGCGGGTACAGTAGAACTGAAAACAGCATCACCACTTGCTATTGAAGAGCAGCATAAGTTCAGCGCCAACATGCGCGGTATGTACAACGATAGAGCAACAGAAATAAGCGATGCTACTGAATACGGTCACAGACTGAGCTTTTCCTATCAAGGTAAGTTTTTAGACGATACGTTAGGTGTATCTTTAGGGTATGCCCGTTTATTCCAACCAAGCGTTTCTACGCAATTTATTGGTTTGGCGTATAACGGTCAAGTAGATGTTGATGGTCTAGAAGGGGATACGGATGGGCCAGCAGATTGCCCAAATTGTGAACTCATTTCAGAAGGCTTTGAAATGCAGCACAAAGGCGGTGAAGAAACCCGCGATGGCTATGTTGCTGCGTTTGAATGGGCGCCTATCGATACGTTTACCTTAAAAGCTGATGCCTTCATTTCAAAATTTGATTCTGAAGCATTTGCCCGCGGTTTTCGCGTTAAGCTAGGTGGAATTAATGCGGGTATCACAAATCCTGTAGTGGTGAATAACAATGTCATCGGCGGTACTTTTTCACGCACAGATAACAGCTTTACCCGCGTTGAGCTTGTTAACGACGACAATCAAGATTTCGATAGTGTTACAAACTTAGGTGTTAACGCGGCTTGGGAAATCTCTCCGGACTTATCCGTACAGTTTGACGTATCTCGTTCAAGTGCTGAAAGTGACTTTAGAAACGGCTTGTTATGGTCGCTTGTAGGCGAAGATGCGACAGCAACCAACCCAGTGTTTGATGAAAACGTTCAAATATCTTATTTGCTGAATGGGTTAAATCTGCCTGATATTGGCTTTAACCAAACTGATGCCTTTACTGATTTAGACCGGGTCATGGTGAGTAAGTACGGTATCTATCCGTTTGAAAATAAAGATGAGCTAGATGCATATCGTGTTGATTTTCAATATTATGTGGACGTGCCTATCATTTCTGGCTTTGAATTCGGCTATCGTTATTCAGACCGAGAGTACAACAACGATCGCTCTGTCTTTGAATACGGAAACGACAGTGCATTTTCAGTAAGCGAGCCGCCGCTTCGGCTAACGTCTGACATGGTCGAGCAAGTTGACTGGAGTGGTGACTTTGGCTACTTCCCAAGTTATCTTTCTGTTGATCTAGACAGTGCACTTAATGCATGGTTCCCAAGCGGTAGGCCTCAGCCTGTTCAAACATGGGGTCCGGGCGCAGCTGGCGTTATTAACGGGCCTGGTACAGGGCCCGCTACAGCATGGACGCTGCAAGAAAGCGGAGATGTATTTGAAACGGTAAACTCGGCCTACTTAATGGCTAAGATAAATACCGAAATAGGCAGTATTCCTGTTACGGGAAATGTGGGTGTTCGCTACGTTAAAAGTAAACAGAGCTCAACAACGCTGCAGCGTGCTACCCAGCTAATTCAAGACTTAGAAACAGGCACGTCAGTTGAAGTTAGCGACCCTATCGCAGGTGCGCAAAATATTACAGACGATGTTGGGCTTATCAACAACTTCTATCGACCAGCCTTGATAAGTCATGAGTATTCAGACGTACTGCCTTCTATCAATCTAAATTTTAAGCTGACTGATGACACACAGCTTCGCGTGGCAGCAGCAAAAGTAATGGGTAGAGCGCCAATTAACCGTTTTGCGGCAAACGCATCTACCACCATTGAAACGGTTACTGCTTTCCAAGACAGAGATTCAGGTGAAATTACTTTGTCGAATCCTACCGCAAGAGTTAGTGGTAATGCCCGTAATAGCCCGTACTTAGAACCGTTTTACGCCACGCAATACGACGTGTCTTGGGAGTATTACTTTTCAGATACAGAAGGTGCTTTGGTTATCGCTGGTTTCTACAAAGACATTGAGTCGTTTGTAGAAGACATTGAAATAGAGCCTTATGACTTTGAGGCAAACGGCATTGTTATTCCTGACAACGTTAGCGTTCCGGTCTACCTAACCCCAGAGTTTAACGGCCAAGAGGCTGAGCTTGCTCGCGATGAGAACGGCGATCCTATCTTCGTAACCGTTCCTACGGAAAATGGTAGCTACAGTACGGCAGTTAACAACGCAGAAGGCGGTTACATCAGAGGCCTTGAAGTCGCTTACACCCAAATTTACAGTATGCTGCCAGGTTTGTGGTCAGGGTTAGGGGTTAGCGCTAGCTACTCTTACACCGAAAGCGAAATTCAGCGCACTCTCGGCGACGGCGTTTACGCTGCAAATTTACCAGGGCTTTCTGAAAATGTAGCCACATTAACCGTTTTCTGGGAATACGAAGGCTTTGAAACCCGCTTATCTAGTCGATATCGCGATGCGTTTGTTTCGCAGCAGGTAGCGGTAAACGATCAGGTGGTTAACTTTGACGAAGAATTGGTTATTGATTACCAAGCATCCTACGAAATTAACGACAACTGGAGCCTACTGTTTCAGGTTAATAACCTAACCGACGAGCCAACTAAGAGCTATTTCGCGTCAGAAGAGCAAACCGGCACTATTCAGTACTTTGGCACCCAATATTACCTAGGGATGACATACCAACTATGAATAACAACATCCTAGGCAATTTATTTAGCGACTCGAAGGAACACTCGGTTGCCAACAATAGCGAAAATATTCAGGAGAATTTTATGTTTACTAAAAAGAGAGTAGTGCGCGCAGCGTTACTTTTAGTAGGCGCTTATACACTTGCAGGATGCGGAGGTTCGGGCGTTGAGTCTGGAGCAAACGATTTACTTACCTGTGATGTGCCAAATGTTCCAAACGCAGCAGGTACGGCGTGTGAGCCGCCACCTCCTATTCAATGTGATGCACCGCTCGTTCCTAACGAAGCGAACGATGTCTGTGAAGCTGGTGCCGACCCAAGTCTTCCTGCACCTGTATTTACCCCGTCATCTAATCAAGCTGTGCTTTACTATAATCGCGCTGCAGTGGATGCGGATAACTCAAGCAACGACACTGCCTATGAAGGCTGGAGGCTACATACTTGGAACAACGATGAGTGTGATGCTTATGCCGACGCCGATACGGATTGGGCAAACGGTCGTATTCATAGCGGCATCGACCCAAACTACGGCGCTTATTGGATATTAGACCTCAAAGAAGGCTATGGAAGTTGTCATAACTTTATCATTCACAAAGGCACCGATGATGCGGGTAAAGAAATGGGAGGCGGTGACTTCCAAGCTTCGCTGGTTCAAGAGGACAACACCTTTGTTCGCATGAACTTTACGCTTTCTGGTGAACCAACGATTTTCGAATTTCCAATTATGTCCCTTGGTCCACAGCCAGTCGATATAGAAGGCTTTGGTGCACATTGGTTAGACGCTAACACCATTTTATGGGACGTGCCTGAAACCGTTGCTGAAGTTAAGCTGCACTACTCAGCTCAGGCTGACTTAGAGAGCACGCTAGAAGAGGGTATCAACGGGACTGAAGTACCTCTAATGAGTACAACACTTACCGAAGAACAATCTGCTCGTGTACCGCATTTATCTTCTATGCAGGCATGGGAAGGCGAATGGTCGGTAGAAGACGCGAAAACCGTACTCACAACCCAGGCCGTTGTTGGTGGATATGATGCTGACGGTACACTAGTGGCAGCAACAGGTATCCAATTGGCAAATGCCATTGACGCGCTGTATACGATGGGTGAAGACGATGCCGACGAAGCACAACTTGGCGGCATTTACACAGACGCAGGTATTACCGCTGCACTGTGGGCGCCTACTGCTTCGAGTGTCGACCTCTTGATTTACAACGATAACAAAACGTTAAGTCAGCGTATTGATATGACACGCGATGACATGTCAGGTGTATGGCGTTATGAAGGCGATATGTCGCTAGATCGCCAGCTTTATCGCTACGAGGTTACGGTATATCACCCTATCACAGGTAAAGTAGAAACACTGCTTGTAACAGATCCATACTCTGTGTCACTGAGCACGAACGGCCGTTTCTCTCGCTTTGTAAACCTAGCTGATGAAGATTTAAAACCTGAGGGATGGGATACTCATACTATTCCTACAGTTGAAAATTATGAAGACGCGGTAATTTATGAAGGGCACATACGAGACTTTAGTGTCCGCGATATGTCTACGTCTGAAGAAAATCGAGGTAAATACCTTGCTTTCACCGAAGAAGGTACTGCGCCGGTCGAACACCTTAAAAAGCTAGTTGAGGCAGGGCTTACCTATTTTCATATTCTACCGGCAAACGACATAGCAACCATCGATGAAGACCCAACTAACACTGTGGATTTGTACGATACGGTGGGCAAACTTTGTCGCCTAAATAGCAGTGCTGCAGTATGTGAAGAAGAAAACGCGAATACACTGTTAATCGACGTTTACAACTCTTATGACCCGTTATCGCAAGCGGGTAAAGCCCAGCAACTTACTAATGACTTACGCAATGTCGACACCTTTAACTGGGGTTATGACCCACATCACTTCAATTCCCCGGAAGGTAGCTATGCATCAAATGCAGAAGGCGTTGAGCGGATCGTAGAAATGCGCGCCATGATTCAAGCGCTTCATGAAATGGGCCTTAGGGTAGCTTTAGATGTGGTGTACAACCATACCAATGCGTCGGGCGTTTTTAGTAAGTCTGTTCTAGACAAAGCGGTGCCAGGGTATTACCACCGATACGAGGTAGATACGGGCGCTATTGTTCGTGAAACCTGTTGTGACGATACCGAACCGCGTAACGTCATGATGGAAGAGTTCATGAAAGACTCGCTACTAATGTGGACTGAGCATTATAAGTACGACTCTTTTCGCTTCGACATCATGAGCCAAGCGACAAAGGATACGATGGTACGCCTGCGTGATGCGGTTCAAGCTATCGACGAAGACAACTATTTTTATGGTGAAGGCTGGACCAAAATAGACCGCAATTACGAGCAGGCGAGTCAGTTGAATATGGCCGGTACTGAGATAGGAACCTACAACGACCGAATTCGTGAAGCAATTCGCCAGGGCGCCATTTTCAGACCGGAAGATGACGGGCTGTTAAGTGCACAAGACCGTGTGAAAATGGGCATGATTGGTACGCTTAAAGACTATGTTTTAGAAACGTCTTCAGGCAGTGCTGGCGCAACCAGTAACTTAGGCGGCTATGCAGAAGACCCTGCCGATATCATTAACTATGTGTCTAAACATGATAACGAAACTTTGTGGGACCAATTAAATTACACACTTCCACAGGACATCACGCTTGAGCAGCGAGTACGCGCACAAAACGTGGCTATGGGTATCAACCTAGTGTCGCAAGGTATTCCATTTTTACAAATGGGCGGCGACATGCTTCGTTCTAAATCAATGGACAGAAATACTTACGACTCTGGTGACTGGTTTAACTATGTAGATTTTACCTACGAGACCAATAACTGGAACGTAGGCTTACCATTAGCACAAGACAATGAAGCCCGTTGGGAAGAAATGGGGGAGTTCATTTACAATCCGAATCGCGCGGCCTCAATGGCAGATATTATGTTTGCATCAGATGTATTCGCTGAGCTGCTAAACGTTAGGATGACCAGCCCATTGTTTAGATTGACCACTGCTAAAGACATCATCGACCGTATTGGTTTCCACAACATTGGTGCACGGCAACAGCGTGGTCTTATTGCGATGAGTATCGACGATGGTGTTTCAGACAGCAGTGAAGTACCGCGTCAAGACTTAGATATGATGAATGATGCGGTAATGGTACTGGTTAACTCGGGTTACGAAGAGAAATCTATCACGGTTAACACAGCAACTGGCTTTTCCCTTCACGCTACCCAAATGAACTCAGTTGATGCTGCGGTACGCGGAGCAAGCTTTGTTGAGGGTGAAGACGGTAACGGCACCTTTACCGTACCTGCGCTTACCATTGCTGTATTTTTGAAACCGCAGTCTGGAGCCCAAGGTTATGGTCTATCAGCGTATGCCACGTCTGGCGCACCTGTTGTAGTGCCTTACGGCGACACTGTAGCTTACCTTCGTGGAGACATGAACGGCTGGTCAACGGATGATGCATTTACTTATCAAGGTGACGGTGTATATACGGCTACTACTGCGCTTGAAGGCGGAGTAACTTATGGGTTCAAGTTTGCGTCTGAAGATTGGAGTACCGTGAACTTTGGTGCTGCAGATGGTGAAGCAGGTGCGGTAATTGCGGGTGAAGAAAAGGTTCTTGCGCGCACTAATACCAATCTTTCATTTACGCCAGCAACTAGCGCAACATATTTGTTCACTGTTGACGCGTCTGACAGTGAAGCGCCGATCTTAATGATTGAGAACGAGGAGCCCTATGTTGGTACACCTGTGTATCTTCGTGGTGCAATGAACGGGTGGGGGACAGACGAGGAGTTCAATTACCAAGGTGGTCGTATCTATACCTTTGCTCGAGATATTGAGCCTGGCACGTATGAGTTCAAAGTTGCATCTGAAGACTGGAGTACAGTAAATTTTGGTGCTATGTCTGCCGATGATGCCGATCGTACTTTGGCGCCAGGCCAAACTCTTGGTTTGGCTGCGACTAACGACAACCTTGTTTTAAATATTGAAACGGCCGACCGCTATGTTTTTGTGTTCAATGTAACTGACACGGATGCACCGACAATAGGTGTGTTCAAAGAAGCGTTTTGGGGTGACACTCAAGTCTACATCCGTGGCGGCATGAACGGATGGGGTGCGGTCGATATGTTTGAGTATCAAGGAGAAGGTGTCTACACAGCTAACATTGAGTTGAGCGCAGGTAGCATCGAGTTCAAAGTTGCTTCTGAAGATTGGTCGACGGTAAACTTGGGTAATCCTAATGATGCCGCGAGTAACGTTGTCACCCCTGGCGAGCCAAAAATACTTGGAGGAAGCAATAACAATCTTATGATTGAAATTCCAGAATCAGGCCTTTATGAGTTCATGGTCTCAGGGCCAGATGGTAATGCTCCCACGTTAACGGTTACTAAAAAATAATCGTCTAAAGTAACACAACGTCGGTTTTTACTCACCGATTTAATAAAAACCGCGACCTAGTTCGCGGTTTTTTACAGCGCCTAATTTTTTTGGCATATCTCTTGATGTTTTGAAAATGTATGACATATAAAGGTAGCCGTACCAGATGGTTGGCGTATTTCGTAAGGAGATGAAAACATGAAAAAGGCATTAGTAGTAGAAGGTGGCGCGATGCGGGGAATTTTTGCTGCTGGGGTGCTCGATAAGTTCATGGAGCATGATTATCACCCTTTCGATTTTACACTCGGGGTCTCCGCAGGAGCGACTAATCTTTCTACCTATGTATCGAAAATGCATGGGCTAAGTAAAACAATCATCACTCAATACGCAACAAAACGTGAATTCTTTAGTCCGCTTCGTTTCATCAAAGGTGGCCATATGACAGATGTCCATTGGTTGTGGCACCATTCAAAGCAAGCGATGAATATTCCCGCTCCCGGTGAAAAGAGCAGTATGCCGCTTTATGTGGGAATAACAAATGCTGAGACAGGCGAGTGCGAATATGTTCAAGCTACGAAAGATAACGTAGATGACCTTATGGTGGCCTCTTGTGCACTACCTACCGCATACAGAGATGAAATATCAATAAATGGCGTTCGCTATTTAGATGGTGGCGTGGCTGATGCAATTCCCGCAATTCAAGCATACAAGATGGGGGCGAGGGATATTACTGTGATCCTTTCTCAGCCTCTAGGCTTCACCAAACCTGAAGTGAAGTCCGTTTGGTTAATACAGAAAATGTATGGAAACCAGCCTGCCATACTAGACAAGATGCTTCAGCGAGCCGCTATCTACAATGAAACCCTCGATTTTCTGAATAATCCACCTGAAGATTGTACGATTCGCGTCATTGCACCCGATGAAGCGTTCTGTGTAAAGCGCTTAACAATGGATAAGAAAAAACTACTGCGAGGTTATGGTCAGGGAAGGCGAATGGCTAGACGCTATCTAAAATCGGAAGAGGTCGCTATGAACGCAGGTGCGAAGCAGACTGCGTAACGGCAACGCCTAGAAGTCTAACCTGTCCTCAAGTAAATGTATTAGTGTATGTTTTTCGCAACATTTACGCTTATATTTAAAAATAAAAGTGACAGCTCTAACTGGGATTTAGAAAATACAACGATTACAGCAATTTACTGTGTTACAAATAGGCAACACTTCAATTTCTTAGGCCTCTCTATCTTTTCCCTCGTTTTAGGAATTAATAACTGTAAAAACGTTAAGTGTATTGATGATTTTCAAATTGTGAGAAGTCTCATTTCCATTCTCCGTTCTTAACTAGCTGAAATACAGTTACTTTCACCATTTCCTATGATGTGTGTGTAAACTTTGCAGGTAATGTGCAATATTTTCACGGTTTTGGTGCGTAAATTGCTACTATTTATTTGTCGATAGTTATAAAACACCATACACAAAAAGCTAAAGCTCATATCAGAAACGATAAATAAGATTTCACCTATACCACAAAAGATAAAAGTGAAAACGGCCCTTTTTGGCTAAAAGTCTGCGGCTTTTTGAATGCAAAACGTTGATGATTTGATTAAATAAAAAATAGTCGGCAACGATAAACTTCACATTGAAATGTATATTAATTAATACTTAAGGCTATTTTTTGCCTTCGCATATAGCAGCTAGCTGTCGTTCGTGTCAGTATCCGAAAATAGAAAAAAACAAATAAAAATAAAACGTGAATATAGCAAAACAAAAAATTTCAATCGGGCTTGTAAACCCAAAAAATCCGGTAAATGTTGCTTCGATATTGCGCGCGGCGGGTTGCTATGGGGTCTCCAGCGTTTTTTACACTGGTGAGCGTTATCGTTTTGCGAAAGACTTCAATGCGGACACTAAAGCGTTTCATAAGGTCATTCCTACTGTCGGCGTAGATTGCTTGCGCGATGTTGTACCTGAAGGCGCATCAGTAGTAGCGGTTGAATTAGTCGAAGGCGCAACACCTTTACCTTCGTTCAATCACCCAGAAAATGCATTTTACTTGCTCGGTCCAGAAGACGGAAGTATTGGCGAAGACGAGCTGTCATGGTGTGACCATGTTGTATATGTACCAACTTACTCTTGCATGAACTTGGCAGCAACAGCCAATGTCTTGCTGTATGACCGACTTGCAAAGTCTGACTACGTGAGCGGGGATGCGCTTATCAGACAGAGCAGAGATACGAATAATAAAACGAAAATTAGATAGACGTTAACCAAAGGCTGTCGTTGCGACCAGGAAGTTACCCACAGGCCTAATAATAATATCCAATATCAGGGGAGCTTTGTGTTGAAAACAAGAGCAATGGACACGGTTCGTGCTTTAAATAGCACTGTGTCAAATAAACTGAGACAACTGCCACGCCAGTTTACACGACTATTAACTCGTCCAATTTCACTTGAAGAAAGCATTTCTAATTTCTTTTTCAGTCGTTATGAACTCGTGATTGCAAATGAAGAAAGTGAAAAGCAGGTGAGTTATAAAACTCGTCATAAAGTATATTGTGAAGAAATGAAGTTTGAGAAACAAAATGCGACGGCGCTAGAGAAAGATAAATACGATGATCGTGCTATTAATTGTTATATAAAACATAAGTCTACAGGGGAGTGTGCGGGCACGATCAGATTAGTATTACCAACCAACGCTGGGCTTTCACTTCCTCTCGAAGAGAAGTGTGCTGAAGCGTTTGAAAACGGCTCGTTGTTACCCTCTAATCTCGATCCACAGACTGTATGTGAAATATCAAGGCTAGCTATCCCGCGAGAGTTTAGAGTGCGTCAAATGCGTACAAAAATTCTGCCCGCTGAGAAGCTAGAAAAAATTAAACAGAAAAAAAGCACGCCCTTTAACGTAGAGCATTTTCCTTACCTTTCCATCGCGCTGTACTTAATGGCAACGAGTGTTTGTCAACACCTTAACGTAGAGCATGCGTATGTGCTAATGGAGCCAAAGCTTGCAAGACGAATGAAAGCCTTCGGGATTAACTTTCATCCAGTAGGGGATGCCGTTGATTTTAAGGGGAAACGCATGCCTTATAGATTATCATCACAGGTTTTATTAAAAGATTTGGCTAAGCCACTAAAGGGCTTTCACAAAAACATACACACAGAGCTTCACGCAAAGTTACAAGCTATCAGCGATGTATCAACGCCAATCGTTCACACAGTACAACATACACAAAAACCTCAGCGTATAGCGCAAGCTGCCTAGTGCGCTGTTGACCTTAGTCCAAACGGGCCGCCCTTACAGGCGGCTTTTTTATGTTTGAATACGTATGCATGTTTTTTAACATACATTTAACGCGTATCCTGTTGGCATTGCTTATTTTTTACAGTGAATACTATGCCAAATATAAAGTTGGGTTTTTGTCTTAAGCCTTTGTCCGTTGCTATGCTTTCATTAGGTTTAGTTGCGTGTTCTGGGCCATCATCTTCTGTCGGTAGTCAGAAGGTTGAGGTCAAGGAGAATCAGCCTTTAACATCAAGGAAAAGTCGTGATATGTCAACGCTTACAGATAACATTGATAGGCAAGGTAAGCCTGTTGTTTACCAAGTTTTTACTCGATTATTTGGAAACACAAATTCAAATAACGAACCTTGGGGCACGATTGAGAAAAATGGCGTAGGTAAATTTAGTGATTTCACGCCACAGGCACTCAACGCCATAAAGTCTCTGGGTACAAGCCATATTTGGTATACCGGTGTGCCGCACCATGCAGTTATTAATGACTACACAGATTACGGCATATCAAACGATGATCCTGATGTTGTTAAAGGCCGCGCTGGCTCGCCCTATGCAGTCAAAGATTATTACAACGTAAATCCTGACCTTGCCGATAACCCTGAAAAACGATTAGAAGAATTTGAAGCGTTAATTGAAAGGACGCATGCTGCGGGAATGAAAGTGATCATAGACATCGTGCCTAACCATGTTGCCCGTGACTACCGTTCTCTCTCAGCGCCAGAAGGTGTGAGTGACTTTGGCGCTAACGATGACACTAATGTGGAATATGCCCGAGACAACAACTTCTACTATGTGGTTGGTGAGGCTTTTCAGGTGCCCAAAGCTGAAGGTTACCAACCCTTGGGTGGTGAAGTTCATCCATTATCTGATGGGAAGTTCAATGAGTATCCAGCTAAGTGGACGGGCAACGGCGCTCGTGCGGCACAGCCAGATATAAATGACTGGTATGAAACAGTTAAGGTAAATTATGGTGTTAAGCCAGACGGCACTTATGATTTCCCGATTTTGCCTGATGAATACAGCGAAAAAACGTACGAAGAGCACGCAGCGTTTTGGGACGGTAAAGATCTCCCAGACTCGTGGTACAAATTCAGAGATATCGCTCATTATTGGATTGATAAAGGGGTTGACGGCTTCCGTTACGATATGGCGGAAATGGTTCCAGTAGAGTTTTGGTCTTTCCTAAATAGCAGCATTAAGCAGAGGGCGCCTGATGCGTTTTTGCTAGCAGAAGTTTACCAGCCAGGTAAATATCGTGCTTATATCCAAAAAGGAAAAATGGACTACCTTTACGATAAAGTAGGCTTCTACGATACATTAAAAGCTATCATGCAGGGCAAGGGCGAAGTCAGTGAACTGGTTGCTGTGCATAAGGAAATCAGTGATATCGCGCCACATATGCTGCACTTTTTGGAAAACCACGACGAACAACGTATTGCCAGCCCTGACTTTGCTGGAAGTGCTGAAAAAGGCAAGCCAGCGCTTGCAGTGAGTGCACTTATCAGTAGTTCACCTACACTTCTTTATTTTGGTCAGGACGTGGGCGAAGACGGCAGCGAAGAAACAGGGTTTGGCGACCCAACACGCACATCAATTTTTGATTACGTGGGGGTTCCTGCTCATCAGCGTTTTATGAACGATGGTAAATTTGATGGCGGGAAGTCGACCAAAAGTGAAAAAGAACTACATGACTTCTACAAAGACGTGATGGCCATTGCCGCTAATAATCCGGCAATTACAGGCGAATATCATAGCCTTCATGCGCTGAATTTAGACGTGAACAACTCGACGTATTCCGAGAAGCAGTTTGCTTTTGCGCGAATTAAAGATGAGCACGGTTTGTTAGTAATCTCTAATTTCGATGAAAATCCTACCGGTTTAATCAACCTCATCGTTCCCTCAGATTTAATTGGTAGCAGAGATGAAAGTATTGAGGTAAAAGCCTTACTTTCCCATGACGCACTAAACTTAGAAAAAGATGGCGTTAACTATCAAACAACATTGTCATTAGATGGATTAGAAACCAAGGTTTTTGCCTTCTAAATTTTCCTCTATTTACTGACACAGTAACTAACGACTTGCTTAGACTTTGTATACGCGAGGCACCCTATATTTTTCTTTGGTGTCTCGTGAATACGTATGCAGACCATTGGTCAGTTAGCGCTAGCAAGGTAGTATCTCTCCATCACTTTATCTTTAACGTATTTTTAACATCGGTGTTCATGTGTTCAAAACTAACCGCGTAAACAATGCTATTAACCTAAAGCGTAAGAATCCACTTTTACTGTTTGTAGGCTGTGCCGTGTCACTTCACACCGTCTCTGTTTTTGCATCGCAGCAGGACGATATCAACGTTTATCCGCCTAACTGGTGGGTGGGTATGCAGCATCCTGAAGTAGAGTTGATGATTGCAGGAGAGGATGTAGCCGACGACAAGGTTTCTGTTGCCAAAGGTAGTGTCAAAATAAAAAAGACTATGGCACTTGATAGCGATAACTACCTGTTCGTTACATTAGATACTTCAGCTGCACTGGCGCAAGAGCTTGTAATGACGTTGACCGATGATGACGGTAGCAAGCGAGATATTCGTTACTCGTTGAAAGTGCGTAAAGATGCGTCCGCTAAAAGAAAAGGATTTGGCCCAGAAGACGCCATCTACTTAATTACGCCAGACCGCTTTGCCAATGGTAACGTAAACAATGACAACGTAGATGGTTATAAAGACAAGGCTGACAGGTCATTCAAAGGCGGTCGTCATGGTGGCGATATTAAAGGCATCGCAGAAAACCTCGACTATATAAAAGAGATGGGTTTTACCCAGATATGGACGATGCCAATGCTTGAAAATGCCATTGAGAAATACAGTTATCACGGCTATTCGACAACAGATTACTATAATATCGACCCGCGATTCGGCTCTAATCAAGAATTTATAGCGTTTAGTCAGAAAGCCGACGAGCATGGGATTGGCGTGATCATGGACATGGTGCTCAATCATATTGGAAGCAATCATGCTTGGATGGAGGATATGCCCTCATCTGATTGGATTAACAACAATGGCAAGTTCGTAGGTACTACACATAAAAGGGAGTCTCTTCACGACCCGCATGCCATAGAAAGCGATATCAAGGGCTTTAGTGACGGTTGGTTTGTACCCACCATGCCCGACTTGAACCAGCGCAATCCGCACTTGGCAAACTACCTCATTCAAAACGCCATTTGGTGGGTGGAAACAGCAAACCTTAGCGGAATTCGTGTCGATACTTATTCGTACCCTGATAAAGCGTTTTTAAGCCAGTGGACCCGTCGCATCATGGACGAATATCCCAATTTCAATATTGTGGGAGAAGAGTGGTCAGTAAACCCAGCTATTACAGCCTATTGGCAGGCGGGAAGTCAGCGCCACGACAACTATGACAGTGCGCTGCCGTCTGTTATGGATTTCCCTTTGCAGGCCGCAGTGGTCGAGGCACTGAATAACGATGAAAGCTGGAACTCTGGCTTTATCAGCGTGTACGAAACGTTAGCGAGCGATTTCTTATACGGCGACCCAAATAATCTTGTTATTTTTCCAGACAACCATGACATGAGCAGGATCTATACTCAGCTTGGGCATGATAAAGAAAAATGGAATATGGCAATGACGCTTTTGCTCACCACCCGCGGTATTCCGCAAGTATTCTATGGAACCGAAATTTTAATGGGCAACGAGGGAAGCGACGATCACGGCATCATTCGTTCTGATTTCCCGGGCGGGTGGCCATCAGACAGTGAAAAGAATGCCTTTACTGGTAAAGGGTTTTCTGATGACGAACGTTGGGCACAAGCGCGTATTAAAACCCTATTAGGACTTCGTCAATCCCATCCTGAATTATTTAAAGGTGAGTTGAAACACTATGCCCCCGTTAACGGTGTTTATACCTATTTTCGAGTGGCACATCAGGCGCCTGAAGCGTCTATTGTGGCAAGTGGCAACGATGTCTCAGGATCAGGCAATCAAGTTGAAAAACTCATGGTCATCCTTAACAAAAAATCAGTAGATTTGCCGTTAACAAAATATACAGAGATGCTAGAGCCTGATGCGTCATTAATGCGTGTAAGTGACGGTAAAACATTTAAATCATCTGATACCATAAGCCTTCCGGCGATGTCGGCGAATGTTTTCATTGTGCAATAGCCGTATTACTTAAATTAAAACAATAAATAGAGCAACGTATGCAAACAACTCAACCACGCCTTTCTTTTTGGCAAATATGGAACGTCAGCTTTGGCTTTCTGGGTGTTCAATTTGGTTTCGCACTGCAAAATGCAAACGTCAGTCGTATTCTTTCTGACTTAGGAGCAGACCTTCATTCCTTATCCTTGTTTTGGCTTGTAGCGCCTATTATGGGGTTGATAGTACAACCTATTGTAGGGTCAGCATCAGATCGAACATGGAATCGTCTCGGGCGACGCCGTCCCTTTATCTTAGCCGGCGCTATCGCAGCCGTACTCGGCATGATTTTGCTGCCGAACGCGCCCATTTTTGTCGCATTTTTAGCACCTATGCTAATGGGCGCATTAATGGTTGCACTAATGGATGCGTCGTTTAATGTGTGCTTTCAGCCGTTTCGTTCGTTGGTATCGGACATGGTTCCGCCTTCACAACGCAACGTTGGATATTCAATTCAGTCGTTACTTATCAACATTGGTGCTGTGATTGGCTCTATACTGCCATTTGTGCTGACCAATGTCGTTGGTTTAGAAAATACTGCGCAAATGGGCGAGGTCGCGCCTTCTGTCGTGTGGGCATTTTATATCGGTGCCACTGTGCTGCTTGGTACGGTAATTTGGACGGTAGTTCGAACAAAAGAGTACGCACCAGAGGAATACAATCGGTACAAAGGCCTCACCAATGAGGAACCGGTGCACGAAAAAATGCCAAAAGCGCCGTTAGGTCAGCGTTTAAGCGAATTTTTCCGTCTGGTGAAGGATATGCCAAAAACCATGAAGCAGCTTGCAGTTGTGCAGTTTTTCTCTTGGTTTGCACTTTTCATTATGTGGGTTTACACCACGCCTGCCATTACCCAGCACATTTGGAATGTCGATAAGCAGTGGTTTGATCCAGCCTACATCGCTGCTGCCCCTATGGTTCCTGAAACCATAATCATGGCCAAAGGTGCTGCTGGCGACTGGGTCGGAATCTTGTTCGCGGCCTATTCAGTGTTTGCGGCTATCTTCTCTATATTTCTTGCTAAATTAGCTGATAAGTTCGGTCGAAGAACGGTGTATGCAAGTTCATTAGCCCTAGGCGGCCTTAGCTATGTAAGCTTCTTACTATTTCAAGATCTGACTATGGTGAACGTAAACTTATTAATCACAGAAGTAACAGTGCCGCTAGGCGCGGTAAAACTACTTATTCCTATGATAGGTGTGGGTATTGCCTGGGCTGCAATTCTCGCTATGCCTTACGCCATGCTAGCAGGTGCATTGCCTGCCAATAAAACCGGTGTGTATATGGGCATTTTTAACTTTACTGTTGCTGCGCCACAAATTGTGTCGGGTTTAACGGCGGGCTGGATTTTAAGCAGCGTATTTGATAACGATGCTAAATACATCATCGTTGTAGCGGGCGTTTCCATGTTGATTGGCGCTGCCTCAGTATTCTTTGTGAAGGAAGCTGACAAACAAGAACTTGAAGCAGCACAGGGAGCTTAACTATGTCTTTCAATCGCACAGCAATTGCCTTAACCATTGCCGGAATGTTTTGCACGGCATGCACGAGCACATCGGCCCCCACAATTGGCAGTAATGAAAGCACGGAAAACTTCGACGTTGTGGGTACGAGTAACCCGTTCGCGAGTGAAGCGGTTTATTTTGTAGTTACCGATAGATTTGTTGACGGTGACCCTTACAATAACCATGAAAGTCAGGGGGGGGAACACCCTACGTGGCAACTGCCGCTTGAAGGCCCGGATGGCAAAAAAGCCTATGTAGGCTACATGGGCGGAGATTTACAGGGTATCTTGAATAACGCCGATTACATCAAAGATATGGGTTTCACAGCAGTGTGGATGACGCCTGTACACGATAACCCTGACTATGCGTTCAATGGTGATGAACCCATCACTTACGGCGGTGCATTTAAAGACGGTGGGAAAACCGGCTACCACGGCTACTGGGCAACAAACTTTTATAAAGCGGACGAGCATTTGGTTAGCGACAATTTAAGTGTCAGTGACTATACCGCTAAAATGCGTAAACACGGTCTTAAGTCAGTATTTGATATTGTAGCGAATCACGGCACGCCAAGCTTCACAATGGAAAAAGACTTACCGGGCTATGGTGAAATTTATGATAAGAATGGAAACTTAGTTGCTGATCATCAAAATCTTGCGCCTGAAGATTTAGACCCTAAAAACAACCCGCTACATAGCTTTTTTCATGACTATCGAGATTTAGTAAAACTTTCTAATCTAGATGATGAGAACCCGGCGGTACGCGATTATCTGATAAACAGTTATCTTTATTGGATTTCTCAAGGTGCAGATGCGTTTAGAATAGACACAATCAGGCATGTTCCCCATGCGTTTTGGCGAGAGGCTTCTGACCGCATTCGCAAGCAGCACCCTGATTTCTTTATGTTTGGCGAAGCATTCGATTATGAAGCCAACAATATTGCACAGCATACACTACCTAAAAATGGCGGCATCAGCGTTCTCGACTTTCCGATGCAAAAAGCCATGGTAAGTGTTTTTGAAAAGCCGCTAGAGAGCGATTTTGCTGACTTAGAGAAGGTACTTCACCTTACTCACGGCCCTTATAACAACGTATATGAACTAACAACGTTTTATGATAACCACGATATGGCGCGAATGAATGCGACTGATGAAGGCTTTATTAACGCGCATAACTGGCTGTTTACGGTTCGAGGCATTCCGGTGGTTTATATGGGCTCTGAAATAGGCTTTATGCGGGGCACAACTGAACATGCAGGAAACCGTAACTATGTGGGGCAGGAACGCCTAGACCAAGCAAAGGATCATGCTATCCATCAGGCGCTAACAAAAATTGCCAATGTGCGCAAAAACACAGTTGCGCTGCAGCGGGGTGTCCAGGTAAACCTTGAACTTAACGGCCATCGAGCGGCATTTTATCGTGTAATAGATAACGAGGACGCGCAAGAAACAGCTCTAGTGTTACTGAACAAGGGGAATTCAGTACAGTCGTTCGATATTAAAGACTTTATGCAGTCCGGCGATTGGGTAGAGCAACTGTCTGGACAGACGCAGTCTGTAGCTAACGGCACTTCGTTAAAGGCAACCGTCGAGCCAAATGGCGTTCATGTGTGGGTGCGTAAAGGAGAGGTCAGCAGCCGTGATTTAATTACGCAAATTACGTATCAGTTGGCCCGTCAATAGGGGTAAACCTACTACAGCACTGTGTAAACGAGTTGGGCGTTGATGATTAACGATTAACGATTAATGATACAGTGTTATAGACCTTACGCTTACTATTGCGGTCAAGCTACGTCAGAATCGTAATACAAAAGCAGCTTCACAGGCTCGCGTAAAAGTTTGAACCTAAAGAAGCCCCAATTGTTTAGGGGCTTTCTTTATGTGTAATCTACTATTTATGAACGTTTAAATGGCAGACGTTTACTCGCTGCCACAAGATTGACGAATGATAATATCCGCAGGCATTAAATAATCTTGAACGTCTTCGTTGTTTATGGCTTTTATCAGGGTATTCACCAGTAACTCGCCGGCAAGTTTGGTATTCTGCTGAACAGTCGTAAGCGAGGGAGTAGTGTATGCAGACACTGCAATGTTATCGTAGCCAACTACAGCAACATCGTCAGGAACATTCACGTTGGCTTGTCTCAGCGCTCTTAATACACCCATGGCGATGAGGTCCGATGCGCAAACAAATGCATTGGGTAACTCACCGCTTTCAAGTAATGACTTTACGGCTTGAGAGCCTGCATCCTCAGTGGATATAGCGTCTCTTTGCACGCTTGTGCTACTCAGTCCGTGCTTTTTGAGGGCGTCAAAATAGCCGTTAAATCGCGCTTTAAATTCAGGCGCGTGCTCACCATTATCGCCGATAAAAGCAAATGAACGTTTACCTAACTTTATAAGATGTTCAGTTATGCTTTGCCCGCCTTGGTAATTATCGCAACCAATACTGATCCCTGGGTGTGCTTCATCTGGCGCTCCCCAACGAACAAAATGGGTGCCTTGTGATTCTAATTGAGCAACCTTGTTTTGATAATCAGTGTAATCGCCATACCCCAACAAAATAATGCCATCCGCCTTATTCGAGTCCTCATATTCAGCGTGCCAGTCGTCATCTAAATTTTGAAACGAGACTAGCAAATCATAATTCGCATGGGCACAGGCCCTAGTGATACTGCCCAGCATCGCTAAAAAAAACGGATTAATCATCGAATCATCAGACGTGGGATCTTCAAACAAGAGTAGGGCTATTGTGCTGCTCTTTTGCTTTCTCAAATTACTGGCGTTCTTATCAACTTTGTAATTGAGTTCCCGCGCGATACGCTGAACCCGGTCGCGAGTTTCTTGGTTTACTAGCGGACTGTTATTTAACGCGCGCGACACGGTAGATTGGGAAACCCCTGCCAGATGGGCAATATCAAAAGAGGTTGCTTTTTCTTTCATAAACACCATTTTTTGCTGCTACGACAATGTTGTCGCGGTTTTAGATTAACATATTTTTCAACCAAGGCGTGCTTTTTGCTGTGCAGGCGTTCACTTGGCACGCAAAGTGAAACAACCGTGAGCCTTTACCTATGTTTTAGCTGACTTCGTTAACGTGTAAAGCCAACGCTCAACATCTGGATCGCTCTTAATTCGACCACTTGTCAGGCTTCTTTGAAGAAAACATGGTTGAAGTAATTGCGAGAGTGTTATACTCGACGAGATTTTGAAATATTACGTGCATAAGGGGAACAAGCGAATGGCCGAGACTGAAAGCCGTCCGACCAATTTTATCCGCCAGATTATAGATAAAGACCTGGCTAGTGGCCTACACAATGCTATTAAAACTCGGTTTCCGCCCGAGCCAAATGGCTTTTTACATATAGGCCATGCTAAGTCGATTTGCTTGAATTTTGGTATTGCACAAGACTATACAGGAACGTGCAACCTACGCTTTGACGATACTAACCCTGCAAAAGAAGACATCACTTTCGTCAACTCAATAAAAGAAGACGTTCAGTGGCTTGGCTTTACTTGGGATGGCGAAGCGCGCTATTCATCAAATTATTTTGACCAACTGCACGCATATGCCGTTGAGCTTATAGAAAAAGGCTTGGCATACGTAGATTTTTCAGCGCAAGAAGTGATGCGCGAAATGCGCGGTACGCTAAAAGAGCCTGGTCAGAACAGCCCTTATCGCGATACAGACGTTGAAACGAACCTTAGTGAGTTTGCTAAAATGACGGCAGGCGAATATAAAGAAGGTGAGTGCAGCCTGCGTGCAAAGATAGACATGGCATCGCCGTTTATGTGCATGCGTGATCCGGTTATTTATCGCGTTAAACACGCTCACCATCACCAAACTGGTGATAAATGGTGCGTGTACCCGATGTATGACTTTACCCACTGTATTTCAGATGCCATTGAAGGCATTACGCATTCATTGTGTACGCTAGAGTTCCAAGATAACCGTCGTCTCTATGACTGGGTTATCGAGAATATCAGTATTGATTGCACGCCGCGTCAGTATGAGTTTTCTCGTCTAAACCTCGAGTATACGGTATTAAGTAAACGCCGCCTGATTCAGTTAGTGGAAGAGAATCACGTCAATGGTTGGGATGACCCGCGTATGCCAACCATTGCCGGTCTGCGCCGCCGCGGCTACACACCTGGTTCTATCGTTGAGTTTTGTAAGCGCATTGGCGTGACTAAGATGGATAACATGGTTGAAATGTCCATGTTAGAAGCTTGTATTCGCGACGACTTAAACACTAATGCTCCTCGTGCCATGGCCGTTCTAGACCCCATCAAGTTGGTTATCGAAAACTATGAGGAAGGCAAGACGGAAACACTGGTTGCGCCTAATCATCCAAACGATGAGAGTATGGGTACGCGTAACATTGGATTTAGCCGTGAAGTATATATTGAAGCGGAAGATTTTCGCGAATCAGCGAATAAAAAATTCAAACGCCTAGTGCTAGACAAAGAAGTACGCCTTCGCAACGCATATGTGGTGAAAGCTAATCGAGTTGAAAAAGATGAAGCGGGTAACGTAACAACCGTTTACTGCACCTTCGACTCTGAGACGTTGGGTAAGGATCCAACTGACGGACGCAAAGTGAAAGGCGTTATTCACTGGGTGGATGCGGCAACCGCGCAGGCGGCTGAATTTAGGCTTTATGACCGCTTATTTAACGTACCTAACCCTGCTGCGGAAGAAAACTTTACCGATGCTATTAACCCCGAATCGTTGGAAATAAAACAAGGTTGGGTTGAAGCTGGCTTGGCTAATAATGTCCCAGAAGTTAGTGCATGGCAGTTTGAGCGCATGGGATATTTCTGTGTAGACAACGACAGCACAGACCACAAACCTGTTTTCAACCGAACGGTCGGCCTTAGAGACACGTGGGCAAAAATAGGCGAGTAAGCTAAGCGTGTAAGAGAACGCAAACGTCGCAACCAAAAAACCGCTTAAGTGCAAACTTAAGCGGTTTTTTATTTAGCGAGAAATGTATCTATGGCTTTGGTTGAGTCGATGTGTGTTCATTTCATCGCTTTACCATTCATCCCGTCAACAGGAAGTAACATCTCAGCTAAAGTTAACGCTTTGTGTACTTTTCCGTAACCACGCCAATCAGCCTTTTGACCCATTACTTTGGCTGGCAATCAAGGGATTGACCGTTTACCTTTTTGCTTTCATCACCCATTAGGTACAAGTACATAGGCATGATATCCGCTGGCGTTTTGAGTGTTTCAGGGTTTTCCGCTGGAAAAGCCTGCGCGCGCATGTGAGTACGAGTACCACCTGGGTTAATACAATTAAAGCGCAGCGATTTATTTTGATACTCATCTGCTAGGGTTTGCATAACGCCTTCTGTTGCAAATTTTGATACGGCGTAGGTCCCCCAAAACGCGCGGCCTTTTCTACCTACGCTGGATGTTGTGAAAATCACTGAAGCATTATCGGCTTTCTCTAGAGCAGCTATAAGCGCCTGTGTCATATATACCATACCATTGAGGTTTATCTGCATGACGTCTTGCCATTCTTGCGCATCAATGTCTTTAAATGCACTCAAATGACCCAAAATTCCAGCGTTGTGAAGTACACCGTCTAATCGACCAAACTGGTCAATGATAGTTTGTGTCATTTGCTGATAATGCGAGGGTGTTGCACCTTTTATATCAAGTGGAACAATGGCAGGCTCTTGCCCGCCTGCAGCGACAATCTCATCGTACACAGCTTCAAGCTTAGACACGGTGCGGCCCAGTAATATACAAATTGCGCCGTGAGCAGCATAAGTTTTAGCTGCTTGTGCGCCAATTCCATCGCCAGCGCCTGTAATTAGAATAACTTTGTCCCGTAATAAATCAGCCGGTGCGTTGTAGTCGTTCATTGTAATCCTTGAAAAGGTTAATTTTTATCGCAGTGATAAGGGTGTTTGTACCCATCTCAAAAATAGGGGAGAGATCATACCCAGCCTGACTCACAAGTAAATCAATGAATGAAAATTTCTTCAAACGTAAAAAAAGTTAACAAAAGTAGTTAACAAAACTTTGCAAAGTTGCAACAAAGTCAATAAGATTGAGGAAGATACAACTGGTCTAACATGTTTAAAACCATTAATTAAACCTGTAAAGAAAATGCACAGCAGGCTACTTTTAAAAGAATTAGGTTTTAAACACAGAATAACAACAATGCTTGTAGGGAGTAGAGATGAGAAAACTCGTATTAAGTTCCAGTGTGGCCCTTGCGCTGGGTCTGGCAGGCTGTGGTGGCTCCGATGAAACCCTTTCCGACATTCAGGCCGAAACAGAAGTTCAAACCCCATTTTCACGAATCGTTTTTGACCCGGCAACAGGGAACCTAAATATTCCGAACGACCTGCTTATGCTTCCTGGCGATGACGGTTTCTTCGATTACACACTAAATATTCCGGTGGCTGACCCTACCGATTTCGCCGACCCGCAAAACGCACTTAACGTTTTAGACGGTTGGTCTACGCAACACCCGTTTGTTATCAACGTACAAACGCCTCCGGGTGCGTCGCTTGATGAAAGTACACTAGCATCTGGCGTATTGCTATTTGAAGCGACTCTCGGTCTTGACCAAAGCGACCCAGACTGCGCACAAGTGTCTACGCCATCAGCGGGTTGTAAGCTTGGTGATCAACTTACCTTTGGCGTTGATTATGTACTTAGTCTAGCGGACAGCAACACTATTACATTTGTTCCATTAAAACCGCTCAAATCTGCTCAAGGCTACATGCTTGTCATGACCACTGATTTGAAAGATTCCTCTGGCAAGTCTGTACAAGGTTCAACAACCTGGGACTCAGTTAGACAAGACATTAACTCCAACCCTTTATCAAGCGATGCACAGCTTCAATTGCAGGGCCTAGTAAATTCATTAGTTAATCCGGTGCTTGGTGCAGGTTATGACCGTGAAGACATTACTTACGTATCTGCCTTCACAACTCAGTCAATAGCTAACTCACTTGATACGATCAAAAAGGTGATGATTAGTCGATTTGCACAACTTGCTGCTGGTGGTGACCCTTCAGCACCAACAGCACTTCCAGTCATTACGGTTAGCGACGTTTCTGCAGCGCCAAATGCGATGGAAGCGCTTGGATTGGTTAACGAGGCAGTTGTTGCAGGCGCGGTTGAGTTGGGTAAGCAAGGTTTACCAGATAACATTCAAGCTGCCATTGATGCAACTGACTTTAGCGCGTTGGAGACGTGCGCAGGTCTGGGCGGTACGGTGTCTGGTCAGCTCGAATCTCAATGGGGTGCGCTAAATGATTTTGCAGTCGGTGTATCTACGGGTATCTTGGCGCAAGCAGGGCCATTCTGCGCAGCACAGCGCTATGAAGGTAACATCGCATTACCTTATTTCCTAGGTGTACCAAGCGCTGAAAACCCATTAGCACCGGTAAATGACTTCTGGAAAGCAGCGTGTGACAGCGGCATTGTACTAGCCGGCGCACCGCAGGAGCTACTTGCAAATGCAGAGCCTGGTCCAAATGCAGCTATGTGTTCTTCGCTAGGACTTGCTGACGTTCGAATTAATGGCGAAATGCTTGATAACGCAAGAAACATTACTAAATTTAACCCGTATCCACAGCCTACGGGCGGAAACATGGGTACAGAAACGCTAGACGTTCAGGTAACGATCCCAGATCCGGCAATTGCAGGTGCATTAGGCTTCCCGATTAGTATGCCTGAAGCAGGGTGGCCGGTCGTTATTTTGGCGCACGGCATTACTAGTCAAAAAGAAGACATGCTTGCCATAACGGGAACGTTGTCGCTGGCAGGTATTGCGTCTGTAGCCATTGACCAACCCTTACACGGTAGCCGCGGCTTTGATTTAAATGGAGATGGTACTGACGACCTTAACGCTACATCCGTAAGCGCCACGCACTACATGAACCTCGCAAGTCTGCCTACTGCGCGGGATAATTTGCGCCAAAGTGTATCTGATTTACTTGGTCTACGCTTAGGTCTAAACGCCGTTGTAGATACCACTGCTGCACAAAACGTTAAGTTTGATATGTCTCGTGTTTCTATCATGGGTGTATCACTTGGTGCGATTACAGGCGGTAACTTCGCGGCAGTTGCTAACACGTCGATGGGTGGTGACTTAGCGGCGCTTGACGGTATGTTTGCTGTGAGACAAGCTTCGCTCGAATCTCCAGGAGGCGGCGTGGCGCAATTCTTACTAGAATCTGCTGCTTTTGGCCCATTAATTAAAGGCTTATTGTTGTCTCAGGCATCTGAGGACTTTGTAGCACTGCTTAATCAGCTGTATGAAACATCTGACGTGAGCGAAGAGCAACTTCGCGCTGCGGTTGCCGTATTCGAAGACAATTTGACGCCAGAGCAAGCAGCTGCTGTTAATGCAGTGTTCGCTGAATTCGCTTTTGCTGCACAAACAGTCATGGATGCCGGTGATCCAACTAACTACGCTCAGACATTGGGTAGTAATACATCCGTACATATGATGACGGTGGTAGGCGATGGTAGCGAGCAAAACCTACCTGATCAGGTGATTCCTGTATCGACAGCATTGCCGCTCTCAGGTCAGCTTCCACTCGCTTCTACCATTGGTTTAGAGCAAGTGACTACCACCCAAGGTCCGGGCACAGACCCAATCAGCGGTTTGGTACTGTTCAACAGTGGCGCACATGCATCTAGCTTAAGCCCAACAGCAAGTGCAGCAGTAACCACCGAGATGCAAAAAGAAGTGGCGGGCTATATTGCTTCTGATGCATTAGCGCTACCAATTTCGGATGAGAGCGTTATAGCAAACTAAAAAGGTAATTAGTTGTGTAAAATACGATGTAACAACTGCTTACATTTAAAGTAGCAAAAGCCGGCCTTGCAGCCGGCTTTTTCGTATAAAAACTATAATGTTATTTGAATGTCTCATGGTGTTAATGTAGTGTAAAATTTAGGTCGGATCAGTTTGACGATTGCTACTTATTTCACACATAGAAAGGCTATGTATGTAGCAAGAGTGAAGGACCTTTTCATTTATTACAGGGATTCAATGCGATGATTAATAAAAATACGTTTACCGCTAAACGAACGCTTATTGCACTCTCTCTTGCGACGCTGTTGGCGGCTTGTGGAGACAACGACAACGACTTCTCAAACATAGAGCAACCGGCACCAACCCCGCCAACCACGCCAGACCCTACACCAGCACCAATTCCAGCATTTTCGCCTGACGGTTCTCTTTCAGCCGATATTAGATGGACGACTTACGGGGTTCCGCATGTTAAAGCGGATAATTTAGAGAGTATGGCTTACGGCGTTGGTTACGCTTTTGCACGAGATAATCTTTGTGTATTGTCAGATCAAATACTGAAATACAACTCAGAACGCGCCAAATATTATGGACCGGACCTAAACCCCGGTAGTGGTGACTCCGAGCACCTTATTAATGACTTTGGCTTTTTGACACTAGGCATAAGAGAGCTGGCCGAAGAGAATTTGCCGAGACTGTCAGCGAACTCACGAGCTATGTTTCAGGGTTATACCGCGGGCTACAACCGTTATTTAAGCGAAACACCAATTGAAGAGCAAGACCAAAGTTGTGCCGGCCAGCCATGGGTAACTGAAATAGACAGTGTTGATCTTTTAACCTATTCACTGGGTGTAGCGCTTCTTCCTGGAGCGGCTAATTTCCTTGGGCCAATGTTTATTGCTGCACCTGAGGGTGAAAGTTACTTGCCCACACCTGCAGCATCAACAAGCGAGATCGCTGCTTCTGTTAAGATTGCGCCAACTGTGACTTTACCTGAGAGAAACCCTCAGGAAATGGGTTCAAATGGATGGGGTCTAGGCAGTGACAAGACAACCAACGGAAAAGGCATGGTTCTTGGAAACCCACATTTTCCTCATACCGGTAACCTTCGTTTCTGGAATTTTCATGCTCAAGTACCGGGTCATTTAAATGTTACAGGTGGCTCGTTAATGGGTTTGCCAGGTGCAGTTAATATTGGGTTTAATGAGAACGTTGCATGGACACATACATTCTCTACAGCCGAACATTTTGTGGTTTATCAACTCACTCTTGATGAAAACGATGAATCTGGCCTTACCCATGTTGTTGACGGCAATAGACGAACTATTTATGAAAAGCCTCTGCAGATAGATGTTGCTGTAGGTGGTGGGCAGACAATTAAGCTTAATAAAACGGCTTACTACACCAACTACGGGCCTATGATAGAAGTGCCAGGTAACTTTGATTGGACGGGGAATAACGCGTTTGCAATAAAAGATGCCAACTTACCCAATTTCGATATCGTTGATCATTGGCTTGCCATGAACATGGCAACGTCAATGGATGAATTTAAGCAGGCGTTTAAAGATTATGATGGCGTTATTTTTAATAACACTATGGCGGCTTCTTCTGATGGTCAGGTTTTTTATATTGATGACTCAACCGTTCCTAATTTAACTGAAACAGCGATAGAGCAGCTCACAACAAATCCGTTGCTTATCCAAACTAAAGCGGCTGCAGGGTTCACGGTTTTACCTGGAAATATTTCTCAGTTTGATTTCGAAGGGCCTGTGCCTTACGACGAAGCGCCAAAATACGAAGGTACTGACTCGGTACAAAACTCTAATGATAGCTATTGGCTAACTAATCTCGATTCGCCTATTCTGGTCAGTAACCCGCTTTTCGGTAATGTAAACAACCAACAATCACTGCGCTCGCGCATGGGTCAACAGTTTATTGAAAATGAAGCTGGGAGCGACGGTACTTTCACGCCAGAGGAAGTAGAAGGTTTGCTGCTTAATAACAGAAGTTATTTAGCAGAAAATATTTTGCCCTCTTTACTTTCGATATGTGCAGAGCAGGGTGATACTCTAGTAGATGTAGACGGTACCAGTGTGGATGTATCACAAGCTTGCGCTGCACTTGAGGACTGGGATGGCACAATGAACCTGGCAAGCACAGGAGCCCATGTGTTCAGAGAGTTTGCTTTTCAATTTAATCAAGCGCCACAATGGGAAACACCTTTCTCCCTCGATGCGCCTGTCAGCACGCCATCTGGCTTGGTTAAAAACGAAGTTACTCTTCAACATTTAGCTAGAGCAACCCAGGTTATCGAGCAGGCAGGGGTTGCTTTCGATGCGCCCCTTGGTGATGTGCAGTTTGTTGAGCGTAGTCTTCCTGATGGAACGGCTTCAGGCATAAAACTGCCGTGGGCTGGCGCGCATAATATTGAGGGTGGCTTTAACGTTTTTGATGTTAGTAGCAATAGAAATGGAACCCTATTGCCTAGACACAACTACGAGCCTATTAACAATAGAACTGCGATGAGCGCTGAAGCTAAGGGGTATCACATAAACTATGGCACGAGTTGGGCAATGGTCATTAACTTTACTGACAATGGACCAAAAGGACGCGGTATATTGACTTACTCACAATCACGTAAGTATGGCAGTGAGCACTTCTTAGACCAAACTCAACTTTACTCTGAACAACCGACATTGAGAGATATCTTTTTCACAGAAGAGGAAATTGAAGCCAATAAGATAGAGCAGCTTAACCTATCGTCAGACTAGCGTGAGACTGGTATTATAGCGTAATGAAAACAGCGACTTTGCCGTTAATCGGTAAGGTCGCTATTTACGTAGAGGGTGTGACTTAACGTCACCCGCTTATTTTACTAGGAGTAGAGTTTGGAGTTTTTGTACGAATACGGTTTGTTTGTTGCTAAAGCAGTGACGCTAGTAATTGCTTTCGTAGTGGTTGTTTCAACCATAGTTGGTGTCGCAAGCAAGCAAAAGCAGGGAAAAGGGCAGCTTGAAATCGTGTCTATTTCAGAGCAGTTAAATGACATCACTAACTACGCTAAGCAGGTTCTGTTAGACAAAAATGCACTGAAAAAGCTGGCCAAAGAACAGAAAAAAGAAGCGAAAGCCAAGAGTAAAGAAAAAAGCGACGATACCAAAAAATCTCGTATGTATGTAATCGACTTTAAAGGCTCAATGGATGCGCATGAAGTTGAACACTTACGTGAAGAAATCACGGCTATTCTATGTGTTGCTAGCAAAGAAGATGAAGTGCTGGTTCGCCTTGAAAGCGGCGGTGGCGTCGTACATGGCTATGGACTCGCAGCGTCACAGCTTCAACGAATTAAAGAAAAAGAGATAAAGCTAACCATTGCTGTAGATAAAGTTGCCGCAAGCGGTGGCTATATGATGGCGTGCGTAGCCGATAACCTTCTTGCCTCTCAATTCGCATATATCGGGAGCATTGGGGTACTGGCTCAACTCCCCAATTTTAATAAGTTATTAAAGAAGAACGATATTGAATTCGAACAGCATACCGCGGGTGAATTCAAGCGAACGCTAACGGTATTTGGCGAAAACAACGATGAAGGTCGCGCAAAATTCAAAGAAGAGATTGAAGAAATTCATGTGCTGTTTAAAGACTTCGTACAAAGTCAGCGCCCAGATATGGATATAGACAAGGTGGCAACCGGCGAATATTGGCCAGGCATTAAAGCTAAAGCGCTAGGCTTAGTTGACGACATCACTACATCAGATGATTACATCCTTTCTCACTATCCAGCGCGAGAAATCTTTAGCGTTAAATATTCAGTGAAAAAGAATGTTGCAGAGAAGCTTGGCATGTCGGCAGCAAATGTTATTGAGCGTGTTTTTATGAAAACCATGAATAAAGCCCGTCACTGGTTTTAATGTCAAGCTCACGTCTGCGACTGAAAGTTCGGTATCTCGCCGGTTTTTTAATAAGGCAGGCGTGAGTTACGTTTTTCAACCTACAAGAAAGATAATAAGAAGAATATGGCACGGCATACTAAAACCGATATATTGGATGCGGCTGAATATTTGTTTTCTCAAAGCGGGTTTACGCAAACTTCGATGCGAGAAATTACTGCCAGAGCTGAAGTCAATCTTGCATCCGTAAATTACCACTTTGGCAGCAAGAAAAACCTCATTCAAGCGGTTTTTAAGCGCTATTTCGACCAGCTTATGCCAGAAGTGAAATCCTGTCTAGCTTTGCTACCGCACATTGAGGGCGTGAAAGGTGTAGAGCAGCTACTTTATTCACTCATCCCACCTATGATAAATCTTAATACGCTCTCAGAACAGGGCACAGCAACCTTTGTAAAACTATTAGGGCGCGGGTATAACGAAACGCAGGGGCACTTGCGTAAGTTTTTAATGAACGATTATGGTGACTGTATCCGTGCGCTCGTTGACGCTATAAGGCGTTGCCTTCCTGAATTACCGGAGGAAGAGCTATTCTGGCGTTTACATTTTGCGATGGGTAGCTTTGTGTTTTCTATGGCGTCGAGCCAAGCATTAACAGAGATTGCAGAATCAGATTTTCATAAGCACGTTGATATTGAAGAAGTGATTCAGCACCTCGTTCCATTTGTAGCGCAGGGGCTAGCTGGTAAATAGTACGATCTTTCTTTGATGTTTTTTCTGCGGAATTTGCTCTTTAATTTGGTAACATAGCGGACGATTCAAAACCTATAAAAGCGCTGCCTTGAACTAGTTTGATGTAGCGCTTCACGACAAATTACCCAAGCCGACAAGGTGAACATCTGCAAATTCACGAACTACTTGTGTTTGTCTATAAATAGTAATTTTGAGTAACGTTCGCGTCTTTCGATAGCGCTTTTTGGCTTTTTTGTCTAATTTTCAACCGGAGGACTTGTGTCTATTACCAATCTAGAACTACAGAATTATCTTGATGGCATGCTTAGGGTCAAAGAAATAAGTGATTATTGCCCTAACGGTTTACAGGTAGAAGGCGCACGCGATATAGAAACCATCATAACGGGCGTGACTGCATCGCAAGCCTTAGTTGATGCTGCTGTGGAAAAGAATGCTGACGCTATCATTGTCCATCACGGCTATTTTTGGAAAGGTGAATCTCAAGTCATTACCGGCATGAAAAAACGTCGTCTCTCAGTACTGCTCGCTAACGATATTAATCTCTACGCTTATCACCTTCCTTTAGACGTACACCCTGAATTTGGCAATAACCGTCAACTTGCTGCGCTTTTAGGAATAGTAAATGTAAGTGCGGTCAGTAGCGTTAAGCCACTAGGCGTTGTTATGCAGGGAGACCTAGAAGAGTCGGTTGACGGTCAAACCCTACAAACGAAGTTAGCAACGCTATTAGGGCGAGAGGTTCTAATAGAGGGCCCTGTAACTAAACCTATTTCGACCATAGCATGGTGTACCGGGGGCGGCCAGGGGTTTATTGAACAAGCTGTTGACCTTGGTGTTGACGCGTTTATTACCGGCGAGGTGTCTGAGCAGACCGTGCATACCGCGCGAGAAATGGGCATTACATTTTTTGCGGCCGGACACCATGCCACCGAACGCTATGGGGTAAAATCTTTAGGTGAGCACATAGCAGAGCAGTTTGATTTATCTGTTCACTTTATTGATATCAATAATCCTGCTTGATGTAGAGTAAGGTGAATGAATAACGATCGTATTTTCGATGGAATCGCTGAAAAATTTTCAAATAATATCTACGGTACAACAAAAGGTAAGCTAAGACATACCTTACTCTGTGATGTGCTTTCGCCTTATGTTGCAAAACCGCTGCGCGCCCTTGAGATAGGCGGCGGAACAGGGGTGATGACAGCACATTTAGCATCAATGGGACACACGGTTACGCTAACCGATGCGTCTAAAGATGTGCTCGAACAAGCTACTAGCGTTCTTAATGGGTTAGACAACATTACGATAAGACAGCAGTACCTGCAGGCGATAGAAGACTTAGCTGACTATGATTTGGTTGTGTGCCACGCAGTGCTTGAGTGGCTTGACGCGCCTTTTGATGCAATAGACTATATTTTTAACAATATGAAGAGTGGGGCGTGTCTGAGTCTTAGCTTCTTTAATCAAGATGCAAACTTATTTGCGAATGCCATTTACGGTAACTTTGACTATATCGCTAAAGGCATGAAAGTAAAAAAGCAGGTTAGACTTAACCCTAAACAGCCATTAAGTGCGATGCGCGTAGTGGAACACTGCGAGACACTTGGTTTTAAAGTGTTAGAAAAAGCCGGCATTCGATGCTTTCATGATTATATGCGCGATGTAAGCCATCAAAGCAGTAAGTTCGACGAACTACTGGCACTGGAACGTCAATATCACAAAACCGCACCATACATGTGGCTTGGCAAATATTTTCATCTGGTAATGAAAAAACCATAACATCATTTCGTTGCTCCCATTACTGCAGCCTCTTGGTTTTGATATCCCAAATAAGAAAGAAGCGCAATTTTGGGAGCGGTTAGATTAGACGCGAAAGGCGGCTACGCTTTAGAGTCTGTTGCTGCCATATCGTATGTTGTTTAGGGTTATTTCTCCAATTTCACGCAACGCTTCCTGAGTAAAAAAACCTTGATGCCCCGTTATCAGAACATTGGGGAAAGTCGTAAGTCGCTGGAAAACATCATCCTGTATGATTTCCTGAGAATGATCGCTAAAGAAGAGTTCAGACTCGCGTTCGTAAACATCCAAGCCTAGGTAGCCGATTTTCTTCGACTTTAGGCCCCTTATGACCGCTGTATCGTCAAGTAACCCCCCTCGAGACGTGTTAATGAGCATGACCCCGTCTTGCATCTTGGCAATGCTGTCAGCGTTTATTATGTGCTGACTATGCTCATTAAGCGGGCAATGCAACGTAATAATAACGCTTTTTGATAGCAGTTCGTCTAATGAAACATAGTTAGCCCCCATGTTACTAATAGAAGCGTCCGGTGTCGGGTCAAAGCACAATACATTGCACCCAAAGCCGATTAATATTCGAATGACCGCTTTACCAATTTTACCCGTTCCAATAACGCCGACATTTTTTTGATGAAGCGTAAAGCCCATTAAACCTTGTAAGTTAAAATTTCCTTCTCTGACGCGGTTATAGGCTTTGTGTGTCTTTCTGTTTAAGGTTAGGATAAGCGCTAGCGTATGCTCAGCAACAGTTTCAGGACTGTAAGCAGGTACACGACTCACACTGATCCCCATTTTAGCTGCCGCGTCCACATCCACATTGTTGTAGCCAGCACAACGAAGCGCTACGTGGTTTACGTTATTTTGGCTTAACGCCCTAATTGTAGCTTCGCTTACATCGTCATTTACGAATACCACAACGTCAGAGAATCCTTTACAACTTAATGCGGTAGAAGGGTTTAGCGGATGCTCAAAAAATGTTGCCTCTATGGGAGAGGTTAACGTTTCATTACGTACATTGAGCAGTTCAGTAAAGACCTGTTTTTCATAAGGCCGAGTGCTAAAAAACGCAACGTTTATGTTGGAACTGTCGTCTAGTAATAAACCTTTCTGTGCCATATGCTTTATCCCTACGAAGGATGAATGAAGTCCTGTTGAGATGATCAATCAACAGGTAAAAGCTTGACAATATCTGCTTCTATTGCCGAAGGTTTGACGGTGGGTGCGTATCGCTTTAACACCTTGCCATCTGTGCTAACAAGAAATTTCGTGAAATTCCATTTTATACGCTTGGTTCCCAAAAGACCCGGGGCTTCTTTTTTCAAAGACTCAAAAAGCGGATTTGCCTCAGGACCATTCACAATAGTTTTTTGAAATAAAGGGAAAGACACACCAAAATTTAAACTACAAAACGCTGCAATATCTTCATCACTCCCTGGCTCTTGATGACCAAATTGATCACATGGAAAACCCAGTATTTCCAGACCTTTGTCTTTATACTTTTTGTAAAGTGCCTCCAACCCTTCATATTGCGGAGTGAACCCACATTTGCTGGCGGTATTGACAATGATTAACACTTTGCCTTTGTATCGTTCAAGGGTGATTTGTTCGCCGGTATTGCGGGTAATGGGATGCGCGTAGAGTTCCAAAGTAAATTCCTATGTTTTTGTTGTTGTTAAGTCTGTTACTCTTAAGTAATCAAAACATCGATGTTTATCTTCTAGAGTATATTTTGTATGAGTAATTTGAAAGTGAGTTTTTTAGGCTTGGGTGTTATGGGTTTTCCAATGGCCGGCCATCTAAGCAAAGCGGGTTACCCTGTAACGGTTTACAACAGAACGGCGCAAAAGGCCAAAGACTGGGTAACGACCTATCAAGTAGGCGACGCACAAGTTAAGGCATGTGAAACTGTTGCTGAGGCTTGCGAAGATGCATCCATTGTTTTCATGTGTGTAGGGAATGATAACGATGTGAAAGAAGTCGCCTATCAAGCGCTTAAAGTGATGAAGCCGGGCAGTGTACTTGTGGATCACACTACAGCGTCGGCTGATATAGCCAGAGAGCTTTACGCCGCTTGCACAGAAAAAAACATCGGCTTTCTTGATGCACCCGTTTCGGGAGGACAGGCAGGGGCCGAAAATGGTCAACTGACCGTAATGGTTGGTGGCGATCAAGGATCCTATGATAAAGCTGAACCAGTAATGTCTCATTACGCTCGACATAGTCAGCTATTGGGCAAGAGCGGCAGCGGCCAATTAGCAAAAATGATGAATCAAATATGCATCGCGGGTATCGTTCAAGGGCTTTCAGAAGCATTGCATTTTGGCCAAAGAGCCGGATTAGATTGTAATGCTGTAATTGATGTAATAAGCAAAGGGGCTGCGCAATCTTGGCAAATGGAAAACAGAGCCAGCACTATGCTAAGCAATACATTTGATTTTGGATTTGCCGTTGACTGGATGCGAAAAGATTTAGGCATTGCCCTAGATGAAGCCCGCAAAAATGGTTCTACCCTCGCGCTTACTGCACTTGTTGACCAATATTATGCCGATGTTCAAAAGCTAGGGGGTGGGCGTTGGGATACGTCTAGCCTGTTAACACGTCTTAAATAACAACTTACTGATAGATAATTAAAGGTTTACGCCGGTCCTGGCTAAAAGTCAGGGTCGCCGTTTAATTCATTCCGTTACATCGATTGCTCTTGGCCAGATAGAATAAGTTGCTCCAGACGGGCTTTGCTAGTTTCATTTAACTTCAATGTCGTTATCTTATCAATGAGTTGTTTAAGGTTAAACTTTCGATATACGCCCGTGTCTGCCTCAATCATGCATTGAAGTAAGTTTAAGCCAAAGGCAGGAGTTTCTGGAGAGAGATGAAACGCGTCATAGAAATGCTTCATTGCGCTTGTGAAGCTCCCTTCTATAAAGAGCTGCGTGCCAGTTTGATTAATCGCAACGGCTTGTTCGTGATTCAGCCCTAAGCGTTCTCCACCTGAAAAAATGAGTTCATCATTCATGACTTGTTCAGAGATAACCTGTAACTCAGCATTTTTTTGCTTAGCCATGAGAAGCAATTCGCCCGCTTTACGTTCGTCTCCCAAGCCGTGATGGACCTTAGCTGCAATCACTAATATTGAAGGCTCCGTACGCAAATAGTTATCAATGTGGTCGCCTTCAAGCAGATGCGCCGCTTTCTCTAAATCGTTTTCAATCACTGCGCCGAAGGCAAGGAGGTAATCTCGCTTTTGAAGAATTTGAGGATCTCCCTGGCTTCGTCCTGCTATACCTACTAGCTTACGAGCCTGAGATAAACTCTCTGTTCGATTTGTCTCTGGAGATTCTTCCGCTAAAAAAAGATAAAATTCTGCAAGTTCGAAGGTAAAGTCAATAAATCTGTCTTTAGCACTTCTATGCATCGCTCTTTTTTTCTGAAGCAAGTCAATAGCTTCAATGACTTTGTCCTGCTTCTGAAAGGCGATAGTTTTTAATTTTGCAGCGGGAAGACTTAGCTCGCTAAAGTTGATTTCATTAAGATACTTTTCGACATCTTCAAACGCGCTTTGCTCGAAGGAAATCGATGCTAACCATTCAAAGGCTTTATCACGAGCAAGACTGGAATTAACTAATTCACCTAAATGGTTTTTGCAATCTGGCCACTGGCCCGAAGCATATTGGCACTTAATTTTGCCCCATTGGGCCCACAATACCTTTTCCGAACGCGTCAACACGTCTTCATAAATGCTAAGTGCGCGGCTAATTTCTCCGCACTCAACAAGAAGGCGGGCGTAAAGTTTTCTGATGTCTCCAACAAGACGAGGTGGGATGCCTTCTTTTATCTTCGCTCTAATGATATTAACCGCACGGTCTGGCTGTTTATTATCAAGCGAATGCAATGCGTTCTTGATAAAGTCTCGGTACGTCAAGTAGTGGTTAATTTGCCGAGTCAGCGATGCGATTGTGTAAGGTTTGATAAGAAGAACGTCAGGTTGCAGGTCCATAATACGACCGATAATTTGTGGGGAACGGTCTGATGTTAAGAAGATAATACCGGTACTTGGCCGAATAAACCCCGCCTCGCGAAGATTGTGAATCCATTCAACGCCGTTTTTGCCTTCACCGAGGTGGTAATCCATCAGCAACAGCTCAAAGTTCTGTTTTTTGAGAGCGGCCTTAAGTTCAACACCTGTCGCAAAACTACTCACTTCCAAGTTTGCAATAGACATGAGATGCCCTCGAAGCGCCGTTCGAGCAGTGGCATTATCCTCTACAATGGCAATTCTAAATTCCACGGCTACCTAGTGAGTGATTGCAAAGTGCTTAGATTATCAGTAGCTGCGAAAAAGTGCATTAGCAAATAGGCCAAGATTTCATGTCGATGGGAACGAGTCTCTATTTCCACTCTCTGTCTCGTCACAAAATATTTACGTTAATGACGATAAACTTTAAAAGAATATTTACCTTTACGTTTACGTAAGGGGTAGCTATTGGTTATTGTTATGAAAAAGCAAATCAATTGAAGGTATGACTCATGAATTTTGATTTAACAGACGACCAATTAGCCTTTGAAGAGACCGCCCGTCAATTCGCACAACAAGAGTTGGCGCCAAACGCAGCGATGTGGGACAAAGAGCACTACTTCCCCTTAGAGGCGATAAAGAAATCAGGGGAGTTAGGATTCTGTGGTCTGTACGCGCCAGAGAGTGCAGGAGGGCTGGGGCTCTCGCGTCTAGACTCTTCAATTATTTTTGAACAACTTGCGATGGGGTGCACCACGACGACCGCCATGCTTACGATCCACAACATGGCAACGTGGATGATTGCAACTTGGGGAACTGAAGAGGTTAAGAACACATGGTGTGAACAACTGGTCTCTGGCGATAAACTTGCTTCCTACTGCCTTACAGAACCAGGCGCTGGGTCTGACGCGGCGTCGCTTAAAACCAAAGCCGTTAAAGAAGGCGGTGAATACGTGTTAAACGGTTCAAAAGTATTTATCTCTGGCGCGGGTAGTACTGACGTTCTGGTTGTTATGGCTCGCACGGGAGAAGAAGGTCCAAAAGGTGTTTCTGCGTTCGCTGTTCCCGCTGATGCAGCAGGCATAGAGTATGGTAAGGCAGAAGAGAAAATGGGCTGGAACGCACAACCAACCCGAATGATCACTTTTGATAATGTGAAGCTCGACCCAAGTTGGCTATTAGGCGATGAAGGCCAGGGCTTTAAAATGGCAATGCAAGGCTTAGACGGTGGCCGCATTAACATAGCAACGTGCTCAGTTGGCACCGCACAGCAAGCGCTAAATGTGGCTAGAGACTACATGAATGAGCGTGAACAGTTTGGTAAGCCTATTGCTGGTTTTCAGGCGTTACAATTTAAGCTGGCAGACATGGCAACAGAATTAGTTGCCGCAAGACAAATGGTTCGTATGGCCGCATGTAAACTGGATAATGATGACGCTGACAAAACAACGTATTGCGCAATGGCAAAGCGTTTTGCAACAGACGTTGGCTTTAACGTGTGTAACGATGCGTTGCAGTTGCATGGCGGGTATGGCTATATAAAAGAATATCCTTTGGAGCGTCATTTCAGAGACGTCCGGGTTCACCAAATATTGGAAGGTACTAACGAAATAATGCGGGTGATCATCGGTAGGCGTTTACTGTCAGACGAACGAAGCGTACTGTAAAACCCTTTTTTATTCATGTTTATAAACGGATTTCCCGATAGGAGTTGTAATGACAGATGCCGGATCAGTTGTGATCGTTGATGAGATCAGTACGAAAACAAATGGGTTCAAAATAGGCCGGTTGACCTTAAATAAGCCAAAGGCATTGAATGCGCTAGATCTCGAAATGGCAGACCTTATGCTAAAAGCATTACAAAGCTGGCAGGCGAGAACTGATATTGCCGCAGTAATTATTGACTCGGCTGGCGAAAAGGCGTTTTGTGCTGGTGGTGACATCGTTTCCATGTACAATTCAATGGTTGAGGCTCACGGACAAATTCCGGCATTTCTGGAAACGTTTTTCGAAACTGAATACACGTTAGACTACACCATTCACAACTACAATAAGCCCATTATTGTATGGGGAAGTGGAATTGTGATGGGCGGCGGTATGGGTCTTCTCTGCGGTGCGAGCCATCGTGTTGTCACCGAAACATCTCGCCTAGCCATGCCTGAAATCACCATCGGACTTTACCCTGATGTTGGAGGTAGTTACTTTCTCCCTCGGCTTCCTGGAAAATCAGGTTTATTTTTAGGCTTAACGGGTGGGCAGATGAATGGGGCTGACGCTTGCTTCATTGGATTAGCTGATATTATGGTTAATAGCGCTGAAAAGGAAAATTTGCTTGAGCAACTCGTAAATTATTCTTGGAACGCCACCGAAATGGACAGTCTAGCTGAGTCGGTGACCCATGTCTTAAGTGGTCTTGCGACGCCAGAAAATACGCCTCAGAGTAATATCGAACCAAATATGGCGTTGATTAATGAGTTATGTAAAGGCGACAACGTTACTGAGGTTGTGAATGCGGTTCTGTCTTATGACATGCAAGACAACAAGTGGCTATCAAAAGCCCAAGCCACATTAGCGAAGGGTTCTCCAATTACGATGCACCTAGTTTTTGAACAGTGCAAGCGAGGTGGAGATATGTCGTTGGCTGAATGCTTTAGAATGGAAGCTGACATGTCTTGTCGTTGTGGTGAGAGTGGTGAATTTCAAGAAGGTGTTAGAGCACTTTTGATTGACAAAGATATGTCGCCAAAGTGGAAATATAAGCAAGTCGAAGACGTGCCCCTAGGTGAGATTGAACATCATTTTACTTCGCCTTGGACAAAAGAGAACCATCCGCTGGCGTCGCTTTAAGTCTTAAAAGCCTTCAGAGGTGCTTTAGCTCCATCGTGTACCAATGACGATGTGGTAACAAGGCAAGAGAACACTGTGTGTTGCCGTAAAGGTACTGGATTTGATATCCTTTGCGGCAAATTTCCTTCAAGTAAGATCCTGTCATGTGGCACTGCCCACTTTGTAAATCCCCGATTTCTTTAGATACTCAACAAATCATGTGCCCCAACCGCCATAGCTTCGACAAGGCAAAATCAGGCTACGTAAATCTATTACCTGTTCAGTTTAAAAAATCAAAATTGCCAGGGGACGATAAGGACATGGTGAGAGCTCGAAGAGAATTTCACAAGCTAAACGCTTACCTACCTCTGAAAGAGAGAATGATATCTTTACTCCGGGATGCCCTGAGCAAGAAAGATATTCATTCTGAACTTTTGGATGAAGGGCACAAATCTAATCTCATTAATATCTACGATGCTGGCTGCGGAGAAGGTAGCTACTTGGATGCGATTATCGACGGCCTATTATCCAAAGGACTTGCAGTTAATGGCGCGGGTAGTGATATTGCAAAGATAGCGGTTGAACTTGCCGCCAAGGCGTTTAAGCGATCGCAGTTTGTCGTAGCAAGTAGCTTTGACTTACCTCTCGGTGACGACAGCCAAGACGTGATAATCCAAGTTTTTGCACCAGGGAGCAACGATGAATATCTCAGGGCTCTAAGAGACCATGGCCTTTTGCTTACTGTGGACCCTGCTCCAAATCATTTGTTTGAACTAAAAACAATGATTTATGACGACCCGAAACAACACCAGCTTGAAGACGCGCCAAGAGTAGGGTTTACGAGATTACACAATGAGATATTTACGTTTTCTATTGATTTTAAAAGTCATGATCACGTACTTGCGTTGATTAAAATGACGCCGTTTTACTGGAAATTGCCAGAAGGAAAAATTAAGGAGATTGTGAAAACATTAACGTCGGTTTCAGCCGATTTTCATATTCAACTTTGGCAAAAACATAACAGTGAAGATGTTCAATGAAAAGTCATAATCAGAAGCGTGCGCTTTTTCTAGACAGAGACGGAGTTATAAACGTGGACCATGGCTATGTTGGAAAGTATGACGAATTTGATTTTATGGAGGGAATCTTTGATGCGGTCCTTTTCTTCCAAACTAAAGGGTTTCTCCCGGTTGTTGTAACAAATCAAAGCGGCATTGCCCGTGGTTACTATACCGAAAGTGACTTTGAAGTACTTATGGAACGGGTTCAAAAAGATTTTTCTTTCCATGGTATTCATTCGCTACCAATTTATTTTTGCCCGCACCATCTCGATGGAAAAATACCTCAGTACACAACAAAGTGCACATGCAGAAAGCCTGCACCAGGAATGCTTTTATCGGCTGCCCAAGATTTGGACCTAGACTTAGCCAATAGCGTTTTAGTTGGTGATAGCTGGCGGGATATACAAGCAGCGGATGCTGCTGGGCTAAAGCAAAGTTTTTTCCTAAGCAAAGACAATGCTACAAGCGAGCAGGAAGCACAGCTTTCGAAAGACCACACGGTAACAAAAATTGCGAGTTTAAAAGAGTTGATTAAGTAAATAGGTGGTTATGCGTAACCGAGATTGAAATAAAAATCAAGAACTTTCAGTGGGATAGGGTTTAAACTGCTGTGGGTAACGGATATTACCGCACAGCAGCGTTAATCACTAATTTTGCGTTGAAAAGCGTGAGAGGTGCTTTATTGCCTGACTGAGTAAATCGACGTTCAACGGGTCCTTACTGCGTTTACCCGTTGCCATATCACTAATTTCGTAACTCCCATTACTTAATACATCAGTGCGTTTATTATCGTGGAATACGACAATACGTTCGCCTGAAGTACTCACCAACCAAGCTCTGTTTGGGGATAATAGATTTTGTCCCGTTGAATAATAGGTGGTGGGCGCGTTACATCCCAGAGCGCCGAGTATTGTAGGTGCCAAATCTTCGGTACTCGCTAACGTCGCGTTCAACTCAAGGGTACTGTAAAGCGAGCCTTTTCCATCTTCACTTCCGAATCCCGTTGCCACAATAATATCGTGTTTACGTTCAAGCGTACTCTTCACATAACTTCCTATATCTGCGCTATGCATAAAAGCGATATGAAGCCCTTGGTGATTGTTCGTTATTGGCTGTTGGTAGCCCGATAGTTGCGGTAGTGGTAGCGCTTCATCACTATGAATAGAAACTGGCATACCCAAACCCAACGGAAGCGCAAGAAGAACAGGGCGCTTTTGAGACAATGCGTCTTGATATATCTCAGGCACACCAAAGAGGGTTGATATCATCAAACCCTCAATGCTGCTCGCAGTTGAATAGTAATTGGCTACTCTGTTCAAGCTAGTTTGGTCCATTTCTCCTAAATGTAGGATTTGTTCGTTGTCTGTTTGTACCACTACCGTTAGGTTTTTATTTGTCTCTACGGAACAATAGACAGGCTCTGCAGGATAAGTAATGTTATGAATGTCTGGATTGAACTGTAGTTGCTTTCGCTCTTCATAGGCCGCTAAATCGAGAAGACCATATCGAGACATCGTTGTTTTGGCCGTCGCTGGGTAAGACAGGGGAAACATGTTGTCTTGTTTTATGATTGGTTGATAAAGCTTGGCATCAGCCCATACATGAATAGCGTGACTAGTAACAAAGCAACTCACGAAAAAGGTGGTGACGGGTATCCCTATCTTATAGCGAGTAAAACGCTCGACGCGCTTCCAAATTGCGTTAGCTAAAACCAGTTGAAAGCCTAGCCATACCACAAATAGAAGAAGTAGAAATGACCACTGCTGCCAGCTCTCGATAGCCATTGTCGATTGTGCTTCACTGCGCAGCAAATCTGCTGCATGAAAGCTTATATGAAATCCTGTACGGTTAAAAAGCAAGGCATCGAATGCCAGAAGCGCAAGGCCTACTGCAGCAATAATTGATGCACTTAACTTTATTACTCTCTGGTTATTGACCAGATAGCAAAGCGGAAGGATAAAGATAACAAAGCCAAAGAAGGTCATAAATCCTATATGACCAAACCAATTGGCAAGAAGGTACACAGTGCCGACACCTGTGCCAGGCATAGGGGATGAGAACACGAAGATTGAGGCAATAACAATGGCGATGATAATATTCGCCAAGGCAAACCAGTGCCCCCAATTTACCAGTTTTGTAACGCGCTGGCGACGAGGTGATTCGGCAAGTATCATGCTATCCCTTAGCTATTTTTAACGCTTTTCTTTAGAACATCGGCAAACTGGGTTGCCATTTTTTCACGATTTTCTGGGGCTACCTGCGTGTTCAAAATATGCGTAATCACATTTCCTAACACCATAAGAGAAAGGTCACGGTTTGCACCAGCTTGTTCAAGAGTTAGAATAACGTTATTCATTAGCGCTTCGAATTCGTCGTTGTTATAACGGCTTTGTTGGGGCATTGCTACGCCTTTTTTAGGATTTCTTTGATAAAAAGAATGGTTTTACACGTAAAATGATTATAATCGTTGTTTGAGTGAGTACAATCATTCATTCTTAAATCCCGCAATTCTTTGAATAATTCTGACACTTTTTAAGCCACAGGACACCTGATACTCTATGAGTGCACTGATTCATCACTTTGTTGTACATCGTTTGATTGTAAACAAAGAAGAGAAAATTGAAGCTATTCCGCGAGAAAACTGCCTAGCAGTGACGCCCGACATTGAGCTTCTTGCCCATCAAATCAATCACAGTTTTAACGCTAAGCCGGGAAAAGGAGTAGGCCACTTCGTTAGTGAAGTCACCCGCGAAGCCAAAGTTGAGAATGAAGAGGGGGACGCCGAGACGCAGAAAAGCACGGAAAATGTAGCTGAGTTTGCGGAAGGCCTAAGAGAGTATATGGATATTCAAAAAGCGGCGGGCGACAATGTAGAAGATGCATTTCACGCATTTTCAGTGTCAGCGACAAACCGCTTAGTCCGAACGCTGGCTGAAACCGGAACGGTAGAAACGGGTTTTTTAATTTTCTGTCAGTACGAATATTTAGCTACGCAGTATCTTATGATTGCGTTGTTAAATACCCGGTCGCATGTTGAAGTGACAAACTCTCTCGATTTATCAGCCCGCGAGCATTTAGATTTGGCGAAAATGCAGCTCGCCGTTCGGTTCGATTTAACCCAATGGGATATTCAACCAGAGCAACAGCGCTACGTTAGTTTCATCAAAGGCAGAATGGGCCGTAAAGTATCAGACTTTTTCATGCAGTTTGTTGGTTGCGAAGAATTGGTAGACGTTAAGCAGCAAAACAAACAGCTTATTTCTTCTGTGGATGCATATTTAGCCAGTGAATCGCTAGACCCACAAGAGCAGCATCAGCACAGAGAAGAAGTGAAATCTTACTTCAAGGAAAAAATTGATGCGGGTGAAAGCCTGTCAGTAGACGAACTGGCTAACCGACTTCCACAAAACGAAGAAACTAGCAGCAACTTTTCTGTATTTACTCAGTCAATGGAAGTTCCGCTTGAAAAAGAAATTCAGCCAGACCCTGCGGCGTTGAAACAGCTTGCTAAGTTTACTGGGCAGGGGGGAGGTATTTCGCTGAGCTTTGAGCGCAAACTTATGGGTGACAGGGTTTTTTATGATCCAGCAACAGACACGCTGACTATCCGTGGAATTCCACCCAATTTAAAAGATCAGCTTAATCGCCAATCTTCAATGGACTAGTCGCTGCGAAGCCGCGATAAAAAACGTATACTAGTTTTCAGAAAATAGACTCGATTCAAGGATGTTATGCAATTATTTGTAAATGATTTGACAGTGATGGACTTCTCTTACCTTTGCCCAAAGCGCGGCATGGTTGGCGAAAGCTGGATTGTCGATGTGATTTTGGACGGTGAACTTAACGAAGAAAGCATGGTTCAAGACTTCGGTCATGTTAAAAAGAACTTAAAGCGATTGATTGACGAATATGTTGATCATAAGTTGCTTGTGCCGGCTGAGTATGAAGGCTCAGAAGTGATCCATGACGATGACTCAGAACAGGTTGAAACCCGTTTTACCTGCACAGATGGCCGTAGCATCATGCTTCATTGTCCTGCTGAAGCTTATGCGTTTGTGTATTCTGATGAAATTAATATGGATTCAGTGGGTGTTTATCTTAAAGAGGTTTTGGCTACGCATTTGCCGGAAAACGTTGAAAATATAACGCTTCATCTTCGGGAAGAGATCATTACTTCACCTTACTATCACTATACCCACGGGCTAAAAAAGCATGATGGTAATTGCCAACGTATCGCTCATGGCCATCGTTCTCGTATTGATATCCTTCTTGACGGAGAAGTGTGTGTCGACAGCCAGCGATACTGGGCTGAACGCTGGGAAGATATCTACATTGCCACTCGTGAAGACCAGATTGCCTACAGTGACAGAAAATTAAAGGGCAAAGTAGAAAATCAAGAGGATTATCACTGCTTTGCTTATGAGTCTTCGCAGGGCTATTTTGAATTGTTAATTCCCAAATCAGATTGCGAAATTATTGAAACTGACTCTACGGTTGAGTGTTTGGCACAGTATTTACTTGAAGAACAAAAGAAACGGACACCAGATGGCGTTTGTCAGGTTATTGCTTATGAAGGCGTAGGTAAGGGGGCAACCGTTAAAGGGTAGGCGAAACCTTCAAACACCGGCACGACAAGATAGCGACTCAACTGGGAAAGGAATTGGCTATGGAAATTACACGAATGCGAAACGCGAGTTTTAGATTACTTACTCGTGCTTTAATCTGCTCGATTGCGCTAAGTGTAGCGCCGCAGGTGAGTTTTGCTTCAGCAGGGATTGACACTAGCGGCACCACTGCTAAACCTTCGCATCAACCAAACATAGATGTCACGCTCAATGGGAAGTTTACACAAGGCGCATTGTTGCGCGGGCAAGCGCCAATAGGCGCAAGTGTTTTCTTAAATGGGCAGAGCGTGCCGACCAACAAGGATGGCAAGTTTGTTGTGGGGTTTGAAAGAGAAGCCCCGCTAAACCAACTTCTCACTGTGGAATTAGCCAGCGGTCAGAAATGGGAGCGCCACATTACGCTAGAAAAGCGGGAATATAATATTCAGCGCATTGATGGGTTAGAGCAAAAAATGGTTACACCACCTGCTGAAGTCACAGCACGTATTAAGCAAGATAATATCAATGTGGCGAATGCTCGTAGCAGCAATTCTGATTTAGACGCATTGTTTACGGGCTTTAAGTGGCCAGCCAATGGACGTATTTCTGGCGTGTATGGTAGCCAGCGCATTTTAAATGGCGTGCCGAAATGGCCTCATTACGGGCTTGATATAGCAAATGAAACAGGTACACCTGTATATGCGCCGGTAGATGGGGTTGCAACAATGGCTGACGACCTCTACTACTCAGGAAACACTCTCATCATTGATCATGGTATGCGTGTGTTTTCGACGTTTTTACATATGGACACCATCACTGTAGAAGTGGGTGATACGGTAAAGCAAGGTGAGCAAATTGGTACGATTGGAACAACCGGGCGCTCGACGGGACCGCACCTAGATTGGCGTATTAATCTTGGGAAAATACGTTTAGACCCACAGACGGTAGTATCTGGCTCTCCAGAAGAGGATTGAGCACAGTAGCGTGCGCTCGCCAAACGTAAAAAGGCACTGTATGGTGCCTTTTCTCTGAAAATAAAAAATAACTCGGTTCTTTAGCTCTTTCGACCTAACCATTTACTGAGTTTAAGCTCATCGGTAATGGTAAAGTACGCCATGTCAGGGCGGGCTTTAACTACATTAAGGGGCAAGGTTATGAGTCTGCCATCACGAATGAGGGTTATCTCTACCGTTGACGCCTGTGCATTATCTAGAAGACGTTGAAACTTTTGCACATTCACGATGTGCCCATCAAGCGCAATAATCACATCGTTTAGCAGAATTCCTGCATCCATGGCGGCAAGCCCTTCAAAAACCTGTACAACCGTTAAGCCAAAGCTTGCTGGTTTTAGCGTGGCGCCAAGCTGATTGATAATTGCGGGCTGAGACGTTATACCACCTTTGTCGTCACTCGACACGCGAGGGCGAGTGCGGTATTCAACACCCATTTCTCTAACGAGGGAAGCGAGTTCTACGTCATTTGTGCCATAAACCACCTGGTCTAGATATGCTGATACATCAATATCAAAATGTGTTTTACATAAATCCTGAATAACACTATCAGGCGTACCTTTTTCATCTATCCCATAATGCTGCCAAAGTAACTGCATTAGGGTATCTAGGCCTACCTTGTCGTTAGACTCTTTTCTAAGCAATAAATCCAGTCCTAGGGCAATAACACCGCCTTTTGTGTAATAACTTACAATATTGTTAGTGGCGCTTGCATCTTGCTTATAGAACTTTGTCCATGCATCAAAACTACTCTCTGAGGCGGTTTGTTTTAAGCGCCCTGCATTCTGTAAAAGCCGACTCACGTTTTGCGCCACAATATCGAGGTATTTCTGCGGTTCGATCACACCGGTTCTTGCAAGGGTTACATCATCGTAAAAACTCGTAAATCCCTCATAAATCCAAAGCTGATTGGTATAGGTTTCCTGCGACAAGTCTGGATTTACCATAACATTGGGTTTAATTCGCTTTACGTGCCATGTATGGAAAAACTCATGGCTACAGAGGCTTAAAAATGTAATATAGCTATCTGTTTTTTTACTACTTTCGCCAACTTGTGGCAAATCAAAACGGGGATAGAGTAAAGCGGTAGAGTACTTATGTTCAAGACCTCCAAACCCATTATCGGCAAGCAGTGTCATAAACAGATAATTATCGATAGCCCGAGGGGTGCCAAACAAATCAAGGTGATGTTTGCAAATAGGCGTTAAATCTTGAGCGATACGCTCATAGTCGATGTTGTTATTGCCAGAAAACAGCAGGGTGAATGAAACACCATCCACATTAAAACAATGGGTATCGGCAATACCTACATAAATAGGATGGTCAATAAACTCGTCGTAATTTTGTGCGACGAAATGCCACCCAGAAGAAGATGCGCTATCTAGGCGCGTAGGCATTGACGTATAGGCTTTCCAATTAGCGGTTGTTGGATCATTCTCGTTAAGTTTAATATTAAGTTCGCAGCCTGCATTTTCGAACCCAGACACTTTAAGAAAAGCACTGGTACCATTGATAAAAGCGTACTGGTCGTTGATGAATGCTGATCGAATGGACAAATCGTTTGCATAAACTGAATACCGAACAGTACATGGCTTACCTTGCGTTCCTATCTGCCACGTTTGCTTGTCGAGTTTGGTGATAGGGAGAAGTGCCACTTCCTCTTCTGTTGTCGTTTCACTAACGGTTGCGTCGATATCTATTATGCTCTTGGCAAAATCCCTAACCATATAGCTTCCTGGGATCCAGCTTGGCAAAAAGAGTTCTAGCGTGTTTTCGCTGTGTTCAGGGATATGAAGCACAACGATGAATTGATGAGCACGCCAATTTGAAATAGTTAACGTATAGCGGAGAGCTGTAGGCATAAACGTCCGATAGGGTGAAGAACAGGAACTATTAACTATACCAATCTATCGCTCTGAGCCCAACATATTCATATACCGTAATATTTAATGTTTATTAAGGCTCTTTCACCTCACAGTATTGATTAGTTTTTGTTTGATGCGTACATTAACTTCATAAATGTTGGTTCCAGCAATAACAAAGACAAATGGCTGAAAAAATACAGAGCAGTTTATTGAACGAAGAAAGTTTAGATTCTTTGCGAACGTTGGTACCCGGCGATACCGTCGATTTGCAAATTGCTATGCCGGCTGCGCCAAAGCGCGTTAAAACTGACTACATAGGCATGCTTATTGACGAGTGCTTGCTCTTTCACGTTCCAACATCTGCTAAATGGATAACGGTGAGAGATGCTCTTACCGTAGGTAACGATGTCGTCGTTCGCTCTGTGCTTGAAGGCGATACCGGTCAGGTAATTGCGTTTAAAGTAAAAGTGCTTAAGTTACTCTCAAAGCCTTCAGGGTTACTTATTACAACCTTTCCAAAACGAATTGAAAGTATCGGACTTCGGTCGGTTAAGCGTGCACAACTTGGTGTATCAGTAACGCTAGATGCAGGCGTGTACCCAAACGATGAGAATGTGACGGGGATTATCGTTGATTTGAGCGAAAAAGGGGCGAAAGTTGCGTTACAAGCGAAACCGAATTGGCCAATAATGATTGATGAATCAGATGTTAAAATAAATTATTCGTTAGATGGTAAGGAAGTGGTGCTTACAGCTAAAGTAAAAAACCATAAGATAGAAAACGATGTGGTTTACTACGGGCTCGCCTTTACTTGTGAAGAGAAGCTGATAAAGACGCTGTTGGCGCGTCACACACTTTTGGCGTAATAGTGCGATGAAAATGACAAAACGGGTGCGCTTTAAATATTAGTTAAGTAAGCAGTTTAAGGGGGCTACATGAGAAGCATTGAGCGTTTATTAATACAATACGGTGAAAGTCATCAAAATAAAACTAACGTCATTATCCATGCGATAGCGGTGCCGAGCATTTATTTTGTCTCAATTGGTTTGTTATGGAGTATACCTGTACCAAGTTTTATCGCGCAGTTTGATGTAACGTGGGCGCACATCATCGCCTTGCCTGTACTTTATTACTATTTCCTTCTTTCAGGGCCCATTGGGGCGGCAATGACCTTACTCACTATTCTGTGCTTTGGTGCAATTAACATCCTTGAACATTTCAATATTACCGTGTGGTCTTTTTCCCTTGTTTTGTTTGTCGTTATGTGGGCTCTTCAATTTGTCGGTCATCATATCGAAGGAAAGAAACCCTCTTTTTTGGATGATTTACGGTTTCTTTTAGTTGGCCCAGCTTGGTGGTGGGTACACTGGCTGAAAAGAATGAATATTAGCTACTAAAGCCAAGCGGCTTTAATCTGATAACCCCTTTAATTTCGCCAAAAAATGTCTAATTTCAAGATTTTGACCTGCGACCAGAAGCATAAGTGGCACGACCAAGCTGCTTGGGTGATAGCAATGCATGCGTATAATCTTACTATAAGTTTTTAAACTGGTAGTATTGTGAGTCGCTTTCAGCGTGTAATAGAAAGTAATGAACGATTATTTTGGACGTTGCACAGTGCAGGCTGGGCAGGGTTTGCGATAATTTATTACATTGGATCGTTTCTCCACGATGTAAGACCTATATGGGTCTTCATCATCATGCTCAACGCCTATGCGGGATGGTTGCTAACTATCCCCCTTCGATATGTCTACCGATGGGCAAGAAAGCAGTCGCCGCTTCACATGATCATAATCGTGATAGTGTCTTGCTATTTTGTTGCGCTTCTTTGGGCCGTGGTAAAGAACATCAACTATTGGGAAATCTATAAACATGGATATCGCCCAGATGAATGGTATATGTATTTCACCAACACCATTAATTCCTTGATAATGGTCGGCTGTTGGAGCGGCGTATACTTCGGCATCAAGAACTTTCAGATGCTACAAAAAGAAAAGCAAAATGCGCTAAAAGCAAGCACTATGGCGCACCAAGCGCACATAAAAATGCTACGCTATCAGCTTAATCCGCACTTTTTGTTTAATACGCTCAACGCCATATCAACACTCATTCTGCTAAGAGAGAATGATACTGCAGAAGCAATGGTGTCGCGCCTCAGCGACTTCTTGCGGTACTCACTCGATAACGACCCGATAAAGCGAGTGCCATTAGGGCAGGAAATTAAGGCTTTGCGTCTATACTTAGAGATTGAAAAAGTGCGTTTCGATGATCGTTTAGAAGTGCTCTGGGACATTGATGAAGGCTGCGTGAGTGCTCTCGTACCAAGCATGATTTTACAGCCAATTATTGAAAATTCGATAAAGCACGCCATATCTAAGATGGAAAATGGTGGTCGTATTTCAATAACAGCACGTACTTTCGGCAACGACCTATTGATGGACGTTGCCGACAACGGGCCAGGCGCGGACATAAAAGACGGTACGCTTAGTCGAGAGAACGGCGTGGGCTTAGCCAATATTAAAGAGCGTTTACAATCCCTTTATCACCGTAATTTTGCATTCTCAATAGAACACAATCAGCCTTCTGGTGTGCGAGTAAGAATCCGCATTCCGTATGAAGTTAAGGACGTATAACATGACAAAGCAAGTGATCAAAACCATTGTAGTGGACGACGAACCTTTAGCTCGCAAGGGGCTTCGTGCTAGGTTAGAGCGCCACGACGATGTCCAGGTGGTTGCCGAATGTCAAAACGGCCTTGAAGCGGTGAGCAGCATTTCTCAACACCGTCCGGACTTGGTGTTCTTAGATATTCAAATGCCAGGTTTAAATGGTTTTCAAGTCATTCATAAGCTTCGCGAATTAAAGCAGCCCATCCCAATGATTGTGTTTGTAACCGCGTATGATAGCTATGCTATCAAAGCGTTTGACGTTCATGCACTTGATTACCTATTAAAACCTGCAGACGACGAACGTTTAGGCGCTGCGTTAAACAAAGTACGTGAGTATTTTTTAACGCAGCACCAAGACGAGCAGTCGCAAAAGCTTGTAAGTCTGGTAGCTGAATTAACAGGTGACGATTGCGAAGAAATTCTTCGCAAGCTAGCTAATGGTGAACCGGTGGAGACCAATCCGTATCCGGATGTGCTCGCTATAAAAGACGGCTCTGAGGTAACGCGTGTTAATGTTCAAGACATACAGTGGATTGATGCTGCGGGTGACTACATGTGTGTACATGCACTTGATGGCATGCATATTATGCGCAAAACCATGAAAGAGTTAGAACAAGAGCTTAACCCGCAGTTTTTCGTTCGCGTTCACCGTTCAGCGATTGCCAACATTCGATTTGTTAAGAAGTTAGTGAGTCATATTAGCGGTGAATATCACCTTATTCTTCAAAATGACACCGAACTCAAAGTAAGCCGTAGCCATCGTGACAAAGTAAAAGCGGCTATGAAAATGTAAAGCGGATGCTGAATGAGTAACACGTGCCAAAAAGCCTTGTTCTATCCAAAAACAAGGCTTTTTTTGTCTTTCACCGGTAGGCATTGCTAATTGAATCAAAAATCAGATCTAATGGTCATAGGCAATTAGTTGGTGACTAACGTACCTTTCATTCATCAGCGTACGCATCGCCTCTACGCGTGCTTCGTTGAGCGGCTTTGTATTTTTCCACGTCATCGACAAAGGAACGGTGACAGGGCGCTGATTCACTTCACCTACCATAATGTCAGTAAGGTCAGTCCCAACTAAACTAATAGCATGTTCTCCAAGAGTTGTTGCCAGCAAACGGTCTTGAGCCACCGGTGAGCCTCCACGTTGAACATGGCCTAATGTAACCGGCCTGACATCACTTATACCGTGCTGCTGCAAAGCATCAGTTAAACCTTGTAGGCCATTGGGCCAGACGTTTTCTGCTACCACAGCGATAAAGCTTACCGCGCCTTTTAATGCCCGCTGCGCTTTGATTTGCGCTACCATTTTTTGAATCTCGACGTCGGCAGATTCAAAAAATTCTGGCACAACCACGTAATCTGCAGCCGAGGAAAGGGCTGCATTTAATGCTAAAAAACCGGCATTGCGCCCCATAACTTCTACTAGAAAAATCCGCTCAAACGCATCTGCGGTATCTCGGACTTTATCTATTGAACTCATCGCGGTGTCTATGGCGGTAAAATAGCCAATAGTTGCATCTGTCCCGGCAATATCGTTATCTATAGTGCCGGGTATACCTATAATCTGGCCATCCCAATGTTCACTCAATTTGGATGCTCCGCGAAACGAACCATCGCCACCAATTACTATAAGTGTGTCAATCTCTGCTTGCTTTAGGTTTTCAGCTGCTTTCATCAGCCCTTCTCGGTTTTTAAACTCCTTGCAACGGGCGCTGTGCAAAATAGTACCGCCTTGTTGAATAAGATTGTGGGTCGAATCGAGAGAAAGTGAAACATGCTCTTGTTGCAGTAAGCCATTGTAACCATGTTTGTAACCTAGCAAAGTAAATTTAGCTTTTTGACACGCAATAATGGCTGCTCTTATACATGCATTCATACCTGGTGCATCGCCACCAGAGGTTAAAATTGCGACACGTTTTGACACACTAAAATCCTTCTTTTTTCAGGTAATATGGTTAAAGTACCGGTAAGGTTTCGCTACGTAAAGTGAACGTAGATATTGTTTAATATAGTAGAAACCTCACTAAAAATAGTAAATCGGTACGATATAGTGAACTATCCACTATTTACGCTCTTTCATTTTCAAAACTAATAAGCGATTTTACGGCAAAGAACGTAGTCAACATAAAAGGATAAGTTATGCGCCCACTGTTAGTATTGTTTTCTTTAATCTTTCTTGCTTCATGTAGTTCGAAATTGGCCTACAACAACCTCGATTGGTGGGTTTATTGGTATATGGACGACTACATAGAGCTTAAGGATGAGCAGGAAGAAAAATTTGATGATTATTTGCAAAACTGGTTGCGTTGGCACCAAACGTCAGAGCTTGAGCGCTATAAAGCGCACCTCAGCGAGATTAAAAGCCAAATCAAAGAAGGTAGGCTAGATTCTGGCGCAGTGCAGGGCCATCTAGTTCAAGCAAGGGAGCATTGGGAGCGAGTGCGCGACGAAATAAGCCCTGAGTTGGCGTTAATCGCAAAAACCTTAGATGACGAACAAGTCGTTTCTCTTTTTGCTGCACTTGAAAAAGACAATAAAGAGGAAGAAGAAGAGCGTCTTGAATTGCTTGCGAAATCAGAAGAAAAGCGTTTAGAAGAACGGGTTGAGCGTATTGAAGAGACCATTAATGAACGTATTGGAAAGCTTACCGTCGAGCAAAAACAAATTGTGCGTACATACGCTTCACAGTTTATTTCTACAGGTGATGAATGGCTTAAATATCGCAGAAATATACAAAATGCAGCAAGAAAGCTATTTGTAACGCGCACATTTAATAGTGACTTTGAGAGAGACCTTGTCACACTGATGCAAAACCCTGATAGCTATAAAACAGATGTTTATAAGCAGAGCAGTGGGCACAATATGACGGTTACCGCAACACTGATTTCAGAAATCTTCTCCACCCTTACTGATAACCAACGCGAGAGACTGATAGAAAATATTAACGACCTGATTAACACGGTAGAAAACTTTAAGGACTAAGCAGGGGGCTACATCCTCTGCAGAGCCACTTAGTGTTTATTTCCATCAATAATCATTTTATGTGCACGGGCGCCCGACTGCTTAATCATGTCGTCTATCAACGAGGTTTCAGGCATATTTTTCCAATACTTCTTAGGCATCTGATTTAGCATCGCATTCGTCTTAATGCGCGCAGGGTTAAATATATTTGCGTAATAAGTAAGCCAGTACTTTTCAATACGATCATCATCAGGAACGACACTGGGATCCGGGTTATCCTCAAGGAAAAGCGTTTCGGTATCCCAATGAGCGGCGCGGTAAGGAGTTAAGATAGACCACCGCATATTTTTAAAGCGCGTTTGGAAGAAGTCGAGCTTGATTTCTAAACTGTAATGTTCTGGTTCATACCATGCGACGAAGTGCTCGTTACCCTCATTATTGAGTTCCCTAAATCTCAGAAAAGCGCTCATTTTATATGCGTCTCGTTTGACGGCTTTTGCAAGCGCATAAAGCTGCATTATGTCTTCGTCTGTTTTTAATTGAATAAGATTTTTGTTTTCATAAATTATCCGCCACAAAACGCGATAACACAAAGCAAAGCGGTTCGTATCACTATGACACAGTGCATATTTAAATAGCGCCAAAGCAGATTTGGGAATTGTGTACTTTATTTGAAAATTGCTAGTAGCTTGGGTCTGCTCTTCATGGCCAAACAGATCGTCCTGTACCGAGTGAGCGTTTTGCCAGATAACGTGCTCTGGAGGAATGCCGTGTGCTAGGCACTCCCTTGATGCTTCGCGCCATTTATCAAAGCCAGGCACCGATGTGACGGTTATCGTCTTCATTTCGTTACTACCTTTAACGTTAACCTAGGACTATTAGTGTGACTTTCATTCAAGCACCAAATAACTCAATTTGCTTGGGCTGCTTAAATTGGAGTTCAAAATTGTTGCTATCGAGTAAGTGAATGTCTGGTGAGTAGTCGCCCACGCTAATGAAAGGTTTCAGCTTTTTTAGGGGTAGCCGCATTTTCGTAAGATCTATCCAATTTAGTTTAGTGTAACGGCGTATAGACAAAATTTTTTGTACCGTGCGTGCACCAAGCCCCGGTACTCGCAACAACAGCATTTTATCGGCTTTGTTTAAATCGATTGGAAATACATGGCGATTTCGTAATGCCCATGCGAGCTTGGGGTCGTGATCCATATCCAGCATGTCGTCATGAACAATTTCATCGAGGGTAAACCCATAAAAACGCAGAAGCCAGTCAGCTTGATAGAGGCGATGTTCACGGATCAAAGGCGCTGGTTTTAAAGGTAAAACTTGTGAGGCGTCAGGTATAGGTGAAAATGCAGAGTAATAAACCCGACGGAGTTTTTGTTCGCTGTAGAGTTTAACGCTGGTTCCCAAAATGATTTTGTCATTCGAATCATCCGCACCAATGATCATTTGGGTCGACTGTCCACCAGGCGCAAAGCGGGGAGGGCGTTTGCCTGAGTGTGTTTTATCGACTTTATGTTCCGTTATTTTGTCTTTAAGTGTATTCATCGCCCCATGAATCGCGCCAAGGTCTTTCTCTGGAGCATACTTATTCAATGAAGGTTGAGTTGGCATCTCGACATTTATACTTAATCTATCTGCGTATAAACCGGCCTCAGCCTGTAATTCGGGCGAGGCGTTTGGGATGGTTTTTAGGTGTATGTAGCCCTTGAACCCGTGATCGAGGCGCAGAGATTTAGCAATGCGCACCATACTTTCCATCGTTAAATCTGGTGAGCCAACAATACCGGAACTAAGAAATAAACCTTCGATGTAGTTACGTTTATAAAAATTGAGGGTTAAATCTACAGTTTCTTTCACTGAGAAACGGGCACGTCGTACATTGCTTGATACTCTATTGATGCAATAATGGCAGTCGTAGATACAGTAGTTTGTCATCAAAATCTTTAATAGCGAAACGCACCGTCCATCAGGGGTAAAACTATGGCATATACCCGAACCGCCAGTCAGCGAGCCTATGCCGGCTTTATCCGTTTTACCCGCCTGCCGTTTGCCTGCTGAGCCGCTTGCACAAGACGCATCGTACTTAGCGGCGTCTGAAAGAATTTCTAGTTTTTGTATCAGTTTGTCATGCATTGCAGGTTAGTGTTTCCTTTAGGTAAAAACAGTTTAACGGCTTTGTCACATAGTCTTTAGTCAATCTATGCTCATTCACACCAAGACTATTCGGCTTTATAGCATGTATATATATACAGTACAAATCTGTTATGTTGATACTCGATCAAACTGTATGGGAAAGACAAGAATGCGCAGTGTGAATGTTTGTTGATAGCGGACGATTAGCGGGCTTAAGAATGTGCTTTTGCGATAAATCACAATTCGTTGGTGTAGAGGTCAAAAACCGATGTATTGTGAGAGTTCGTCTCGAAGATTGACGTATTTCTCTTTATAAGGTGCTTTGAGCGCCATGTCGTCTATTAACTTAAATAAACGCTTACACTCATTAATCAAGTTTGCATCGGCTTTACCCTCTCTCACTAATATTTGAAGAAGACATTGAAGTAGGTTGAGTGCAACACCGGTATTAACAGGTGCAAAGCCTTGAGCAAGGGCAAATGATGCCTTAGCACGCTCATAGTCCTTTTCTTGGTAATGTTGAATACCCTCACGATTAAACTGCTGATAGCTAGCCAGGCTTTTTTGCGCGTTTTGAGCCTGTTTTCTTAGCATACTTGCACTATTTTGGTCGAGCTCATCGTCCCGAGACTCTAGTAACGCGTTTAACTGAATCGCGTCATCGAATTCCCCCAATTTAAACATCACATTTATACTATCAGGGATGTAAGCAGTAGGAACGTCAGTGTACTTTTCATCTAGTAAGTTTTGAGACAAGGCTAAATGTCGCTTTGCGTCTATTAACTTTCCATCTATCGCGCTTATTCTGGCGTTAACAATTTTTCCAAAGATACTTATGTCAAAGTCGCGGTCTATTTTTTGAAGATGTTCATCAAATTTTCCCCGCTGCAGTGTGAGAAGGGCTTCTTGTTGATACTTGTTGCGCTGTTTTTTATCTTCTGCAAATTCCGCAATGTCTAAATAGCTTCTGATAATGCCGCACCAATGAAGGCTGTTTTTGTGTACGGTACGTTTTGATAAATCCCAAATAGCTAAACTAGAGCTTGCCGCGAGTAGCAAATCCTCATTATCTCTGCCAATCTCGCAGGCTTTAAAATGCCTTGGCAGCGAATAGGGAGAGAGTTTAATTGCTTCCTTGATAGCTTCTAATGCTTTTTCACCAGATGTGATTGCTTGGTAAACCTGAGCAAGAATATCGTGTGCATCTGCATTAAATCTGTTGCGCTTGAGGGTTTTCTTAGCCACTGATATAGCTTTTTCATAGTCTTTCAATTGAAGGTAGGTTTTGCCAATCGCCACTTGAGCCCAAAGCACAGGCTTTCCATCTATGTAGCTATTTAAGACATCAAGCGCTTTTTTAGGCTGATCAATTCGCCAATATAACTCCACCAAGAGTTGCTCACAGTGGCCTTTATAATGAGACGGCGCATCTAGGAGCGCTTCAATATGGTCGATAGCGCTATTGAGTTCTCCTTTATTAATCAGTGTATAAGCTTCTTTTAAGAACTCGCGTTTTTGAAAAGCGCGTACAATTCGAGATTTTAACTGTACCTGTGAAAAGGGCTTGATAAGAAAGTCATCTGGACGACGCTCTATTGAGCCTAACACTATCGGTCGTGCGCTATCGGCGCTAATTAGAATAAATACGGTCGTTGGACTAATGAGACTGCCAGTGCGCAGCTCCTCGACTAATTCATATCCATTTTTGTTGTCTGCGCCTAAATGAAGATCACAGATGATGATATCGAATTTATGCTTTTTGCAAAGTGATAGCGCTTGTTCTGCTGACGATTTAGTGACCACATCAGACACGCCCATAGAGTGCATTAATCCCTTGAGGAGAAGGAGGAAAGGTCGTTGATCTTCAACAATCAAGACTTGTTTGTTGCTAAATTGCATTTCGCATCCGTGAATGAGCGCACCTAGGCCTAGTAGAAGTATATCTAACTTTTAAAAATAAGCTTAAGAAAAACATTATCTTGCCGAAAACATAAGTATGCAAATTAAGTAATAAAAATGGATGCCATTAGACACTCCCGCTGCTAACGACAATACGCCTATCGACCCCAGTATTTACTGGGAGCGAAGTGGGGTGCTTGCTCGCGCATCAGCGCAAGGTGCACTTTTTTCCTTATACCTTGCCATGCAGCAACACAGTGTTGCGGAGCCGTTTCAAATTGAACCGGCAAGTTCAGGCTTAGAACAACAAAATAGCGTAGAGGCACAACTTGCCTCATTAAATCATTACAGGCGGCCGTCACTCGCTGCGGGCAAAAGTGAATGGAAAACAATGCACGTAATGCCTTTGCTTGTTGCACAGGACTATGCCACAGCGCGGCTGTACTTGGCATTAAAACCTGCACCTTTGGCACAAACCAACGATGAAAAGCGACTGCCCGATGACGTAATACATAACTGCAGCCTTGCTACGCAAAAAAGACTTAAAAAACAATATGCAAATTCAGTTAAAGAAGACAATACATTACTCTATGACATTCTTACTTCTCAACGCGGTGAAACCGACTCTGCAAACCCTGGACAACTAAATTCAGCGACCTTTAGAAGTATGGCTTAGCACGACGCTTTGAACCACAAAGAGCCAAAAACGACCCACTAAATCACATCTTTCCTAGTTTTTAACCTATAGTTTTGTTATATTGCGCGCCGCATTTTTGCACTGGTCTTACGCTCCAATCAGCAAAGGTAAAAAACTATGTCTAAATATATTGTTTGCGCAATGTATAAATTTGTTGCGCTCGAAAACTTTAAAGAAATTCGTCAACCTCTCCTTGAAGCCATGGAAGCAAATGGCATTAAAGGCACTCTTCTTCTCGCTCACGAGGGTATAAACGGCACTGTGTCGGGCACCCGTGAAGGTATCGACGCTTTACTCGCTTATTTGAACAGTGATGAACGTATTAACCCAATTTCTTTTAAAGAGTCACTTCACGACGAGCAGCCTTTCTACCGCACTAAAGTAAAGCTTAAAAAAGAAATTGTTACGATGGGTGTTGAGGGTATCGACCCGCGCCGAACTGTGGGTACGTATGTAAAACCTAAAGATTGGAACGCGCTAATTAGCGATCCGGACGTTACGGTTATTGACACACGAAACGGTTACGAAATTGAAATTGGTACTTTCAAAAACGCGATCGACCCAAAAACTGAAACTTTTCGCGAGTTTCCAGAATACGTAGCAAAAGAACTAGACCCGTCTAAAAATAAGAAAGTTGCAATGTTTTGCACTGGTGGTATCCGCTGTGAAAAATCTACCGCTTATTTGAAAGAACAGGGTTTTGAAGAGGTCTATCACTTAGAAGGCGGCATTTTACAGTATCTTGAAGATGTTCCAAAAGAAGAGTCGCTGTGGGAAGGGGACTGTTTTGTATTTGATAACCGTGTTGCCGTTAATCACGATTTAGAGAAAAGCCATTACGAGCAGTGTTATGCATGTAGACTTCCTATCACCGAAGAAGACAAGCAAAGCGATAAATACGAGCCGGGCGTAAGCTGTCCTCATTGTTTTGGTACACATACTGAAGACCAAATTGCTCGATTTAGAGAGCGTGAAAAGCAAGTTCAGCTGGCGAAAGAACGTCAACAAGAACACGTAGGAACTGAAGCGCGTTTGACCATGGAACAAAAACGCAAAGAAAAAGCGGAAGCTCAACGTTTACGCGCACTTAAAGCGAAAGAAAATCAGGCGTAGACAGCCAGAAAGAAGGACGTTACACTCGTGTTTATTGCAGTTGAAATTAAGGAATGCGAGTGAGCACTCAACTTTCAGAATCTAAAATTGAAGAAATTAGGAAGGACTTTAGCTTTTTCGATCGCGATGGCAATGGCCAAATTGATTTGCCAGAGTTCATTGAGCTTCTAACCGTTATTTCGCCAAAAACTAAAGCGAGCCACGTACAAGAGGGCTTCAAGATTATCGATAGTAATGACGACGGTTACATCGACTTTGAAGAGTTTTTGGAGTGGTGGCAAGAAGGGTGGTGGGAGTACTAAGCCAAGGCTTACTGTTGCCAACATTTGCCAGAGGTTTCCTTACGCTCTTTTTAATGCGCAAGTGAAACTTAAAATCGTACACAGAATATAAACAAAAACGAGTGCTTTTTTAAAAGTACTCGTTTTTTTATGTCATGTTTTAATTGAAAGTAAGCTCTTCCAACTACCTTTTTTGTCTTAATTCCTCTACTCCCTAAGCAATGATACTTTGGTTTACAAATCAAACGATTGAACTGTCACTTATACCAATTGCATTAATTAATTGACCAAATTTATCCACTCTCTCCAACAGAGAGT
>NZ_JAEFCD010000013.1 GCF_016405965.1 Alteromonas sp. IB21
AAATCAGTGATCGGATTGAACCGAAATGGGTGATCGGAATGGGCCGGAACATGCACCATTCGTACTGAAGTAAGTACTCACTAATTTCTTTACTACTTCCTTGTGAAGACGAGCTGCTTTGTATTTTAAGTAGGGTTTTCCCTCCCGCATATGCTGCGGCAAAGTAAAAAGCACCTGAGACAAAGAAAAAAAGTTTATTAATAATATGAATAAAAAGACTGTCGTCTTCTGATTTATCTTCAATAAAAATTTGAAGCCAGCGCCATAAGGCGTAACACGCAAGGCCTATGACAAGAATACATAAGAAAATCTGACCAAGGGGCTGCTGCTTTAATGTAATAAACACATTGGACTGGGAGGCTTTTTCACGGTTCAGCGTGTTCAGTACAGAAGTCAGGATGAAGACACCAAGCATTACGTACATAACAGTCTTTGCGCTATACCCTGCTTTAGCTGTCACTTTCTTCCATTTAAACGAAGTTTTCACAGTTCCTTCTCATCACTTTTTAGCAAAATTAATAGATTACTTTCAAGTGATGTATCAAATTGTGTTCCGCTTTTACGTTAACTTTCTGGGCTGTTTGCCGCGGCTTGTATTAACAACTTTTGTAAAACCCGTTTACTACGAGCGCAAGTGCAGTGGATATCCGTCATGTGCAATACTTCTCCGCTTAACATTTTTTGTAATACTGAGGCTTTGACGTTCAGTGAAACAAATCCTTCGTCATTTGAATTTTGGTTTGGTGTCATTGTTTTCCCCCTTTTTATCGTTCCGCTTAATGAAGTGCTTGAGACATCGGCTGACTTACCTCGTTGGGTAAATAAACATGCTCGAGGGTTTGCTGTATTGCTGCGATAAGTTTGCAGACTGATGGGCGGGTAGCATGAAGTGGTAATATTGCGATTAACTGCTGCTGACATTCTTGTAATATAGCATGAGCCTCTCGTTTTCTTTGCGCTTCGGTAAGTAAGGACGACAGATACATACCCACGGTGCCAAATGCGATTACATCTTCTTGAACCGTCCTCTCCTTGTCAGCCGATATGGGTTGCAGCGCGCACAGAATGGTTTTCGCAGCCTCAAAAGTTTGGTAACCGAGCTCGCGTGCGTGTTCTAGCCTGCCTTGCTGACGCGCCTTTTGGGCCTGCGCCTGCATGGAAAGGCGATGTTGACGTGCATCTGAAGGGTTTAATTGCAGCCACTTTTTGTAGACTGGACATAGACGCTGAGTATTCATAAAAGCACCTCCTGTTTTTTACTACATTAATGCAAATAAGAATCATTATCAAATGTAAAGTTCAAAAAATCTATTCGATTAATTACTGTTTCAGAGAAGCTGTTAATCAAGCGGTAAGCATTGCTAGATGAAAGGCCCGAAGCGCGATTGTAATTATGCTATTACATTAGATAGCCACCATAGTAGAAGCACGGCGAGAGTGATAACGATCACCGCTTTCATTTTATAGCGTTTAATGAGCTGTTCGGCCTTATCCCCAGCGTAATACACGACAAGCGCAAGGCCAAAGTAACGTATTGCTCTTGCTATAACGGTGGCTAAAAGAAACAGAGGCAGTGAAAACTTGGTTGCGCCTGCAGCAAGCATGGCAACTTGAAAGGGAATAGGGGCAATACCAAGCGTCATAACAAACCAAAAGCCTTGGCTTTGCATGTTCTGTTTAACATTCTCGAACTGGTCTTGGCTGAAAAACGTGTCAATCAGCCACTGTCCAATCATATCAAACAGGTAATAACCAAGGGCGTAGCCAAATATGGCTCCGATTATGCAGCCAATCGTTGCCATGAGTGCGACTTTCCAAAGCGACTCACGTCTTGCCTGCATCAAGGGAACCATGACGGCTTCAAGGGGAATAGGCACTATGGTTGATTCTAAAAATGATGCTAGCGTAATACCTTTAAGCATATGTTTAGAGTCGATGAGCTTTTTGGTTTTGTCTTTAACCTTTTTACCGAGTGCCATGTAATCCCTACTGCTAAATTGTCTCTATTGCTTATAAATAACACCATCTTTCATTACAAAAGACACCTTCTGGATAAGCGTAATGTCGTCTAGCGGGTTGCCGGGCACTGCCACAATATCAGCTAATTTGCCTTGCTCTAACGACCCTAAAATATCGCTAATACCTAGTAGCTTAGCGCTATTAACCGTCGCGCTAAGTAATGCATCAGCAGGTTTCATACCCGCCTCTACCATTAGTGAAAATTCCTGAGCATTGTCACCATGGGCCGACACACCGCTGTCTGTACCAAAAGCAATTTTTACACCCGCTTTGTGTGCTTCAGCGAAAGTATTTTGAATAAGAGGGCCGATGGCAGCGGCTTTTGGGCGAACTAATTCAGGAAAAAAACCGTCGATTTTCGCTTTGTCAGCAACGAACTTTCCGGCCAAAATTGTCGGTACGTAGTACGTGCCATGCTTTTTCATAAGGGCTCGAATCTCATCATCCATAAAAGTGCCGTGTTCGATGGAATCAACACCCGCCTCAATAGCTCGCTTCATCCCCTCTTTTCCGTGAGCATGCACCGCGACTGTCATACCGTAGTCTTTCGCGGTGTCTACGATAGCTTCTAACTCGTCAGTCATAAACTGTGGGTTCTGACCACTTTTAGCAACACTGAGCACGCCTCCTGTTGCGGTAATTTTTATAAGGTCTGCACCGTCTTGATAACGGGCTCTTACTGCCTCACGGGCTTCTACTTCGCCATTGGCCACGCCTTGTTTAGGGCCAACGTCAGGCCGTAGTAAGTGCGACATACCGTTACTTGGGTCGGCGTGTCCTCCCGTTGTCGCAATAGATTTGGCCGCAGTATAAATGCGTGGCCCTGACGCGTATCCTTTGGTAATTGCGTTTCTCAATGCAACGGTTTCATTATGACCATCGCCAAGATTTCTAACGGTGGTAAAACCTGAGTTGAGGGTTATTTCTGCATAGTTGGCTGCCCGTAATGCGTAGTCAGCTTCATTCAGCGAAAATCGTTCTAGATAGGTTTGAGGCCCGCCATGTTGCGACGATAAATGCACATGCATATCCATCAGTCCTGGCATGACAGTTGAGTCTTTCAGATCGATAACCGTGTCGCCTTCTTGGGCTTGAATAAACCCCTTCTTCACGGATGAAATAGTATTGCCATCGACAATGATAGTGATGTTATCTTGAAGTTGTTTCGAGGTGCCTGTAAATGCTTTTCCCGCATGGATTAGCGTTGCTGCGGTTGCACACAGAGACGTTGACATTAGGGCACTGGCTACTGCTAACGAAATGAGAGGCTTATTCATGATATAGGTCTTCTTGTTGATTGTTCTATAGACTATATCGAATGTAATTCACCCGTTGTTATAACGCAAAGCAAAGCGCTACTAACGGCGGTTTTTCCCTGATGAGTGACCTTTTATATCTATTTTCGCGTCTTTTTTGCGTATTTTGCTATTTCGGTACTTCGCCAAGTACAAACCGTTGACTATTCGAGGTTATATAAAAAGATGTGAGACCATCATTTTGCTGCTCGGAGGCATTCTCAAGCAGTTGATAATAAACATTTTGATGTAGCCTAGCCCACAGGTTCCTGCGAACGCATATATAAGGGATTGGCGTTGCTTGTGGGTCTTGTATCGCCTTTGGCGGCACCCTAAGCTCAAGTTGGTGGGCTGCTTCTAGTCTTATCTCATCACCGGTTTGTGTTGTGAATTGATACACATTGCCACCTGTTTTTTCGTCTTTTTTCTTCTCCCACTGCGTGACAAGGAAAGGCGTGTCTTCAACGGTGATACCCACCTTTTCAACGGGCGTAACGAGAAAGTAGCTGTCCCCTTCCCGTTTCAATACGGATGCAAAAAGTTGAACAAGACTTGCACGTCCAATAGGGCTTCCTTCATAAAACCACCGGCCATCTAACGCAATGGTAAGATTAATATCTCCACAAAAGTCGGGGTTCCACTTTTCAACAGGAGGTAAAGGGCGCGCTTTAGATGACGTGCCCTTCAATTGCTGTTGAAACCTAGTTAGATCCACGCGCTTCCACCATAACCTTTAATTCGCGAAGTTTCGCTTTAATGCGGCGCATATTGTCCGGGCCAGTGCGAAGCAGTTGCTTCTGAGGTTCATTTAAGTTCTCTAAACGCTCATCAGCATACTTATAAGCAACGGAATCTGTGTATACCTCAACGGGAACAGGAACCTCAGGCGTATCCAGAAGTTGGTCTATAGCCTGGAGTAGCACCTTGTTGAAGTCTTCGTTGGGGTTACCAATTTCTGAAAACTTAGCTTGGATATCTTCTTTGTATATACCGTAAATATTGAGAAGCGCTTCATTATTAAATGACTCCAACATATCTACATAAGGCGTGTATCGTTTATAGCTTGCCGCATCTATCCATTGTTTGCCCGCTTGAGAATATACGCGGAAGTTTTGCTCGGGAGGCGTGAGCAACTGATGGTTAGGGGCCATCTCATCATTAGCTAAATTAGTCACTGATACCACGAAGCGTTGAATGAGGCCTTCGTTTACCAGCATGCGATTAACCGTTTCTTCATCGGCAGACGAGCTTTCTACTAATGAGGCTTTTACTGCTGGATCACTAGTATCAAGTGGTTCAGGGTCTGGCTCCATAGGTTCTGGAAGTGGCTCTACTTCATCTTTTTCTTCTAACTCAACGGTAGGTGCTGGTTGAGACGGTTCAAAGATTTCCGGTTCTTCGGAAGGTGTTACCTCTGGCTCAGTGACTTCTGACTCAGGATTGATAACTGTCTCTGGCTCATCTTCGCTGGGCCAAAAAACTACGGCCAGAATTACGATAAGAAGAATGCCAACAATAATAAAATGTGGGCCTAACGATTTCTTTTCTGACGATTCGCTCATAATGACTCCGCTACAAAAAATATCCTTTGGATAATACTACCAGACATAACACTTAAATTTAGAAAATCAATCAAGAGAATTGTTCCCAAACGTTGCAAATTCCTTATTTAGAACATCTTTTTAACGTGAAAAAGTCAGTTTTCGATTTGTTTAAACAGAAAATTAGAGGGATTTATTTATTTCGACGGAGCTTGGGTGTCCTTAATATGTAAACAAGTGCTGTGTTTTTGAAACAATTGTTTAACAAAACCTATTTATGTACTAATGTGTTGATTCGTAAACCTTAAGTGTCAGCTATCTACCAGACTAGGAGCATGTTGACAGAAAAACGGGGGCGAAAGTACGTTATGCCACTTACAGGAAATTAAGCGTGAATAAATTTAAGCAATATCACCCAAAGCTCCACTTCGCCGTAAAGCGCTACAGTCTTTTGCAATATGTAATCATGCTGTGTATCACGGCCTACCTACTTGTAAACATAACTAGCTTGAGCATAGAACATCAGTTAGTCGCGGTTGCTACCGTGGTGGCTATGAGTATTCAAAATGGGTTTATCCTGTCTAAAGCGAAAGTTGCGCTTGCCTTGGAAGGGCCAAGGTTGCTTGTGTTTCCGCTTATGTGGGTGGCCTCTGGAATGGGCATGGCGGCAACGCTATACAGCGCGTCATCAATGGTTTCATTGCTTGTTTTGGCTAATGCGGTACGGCATCGCAATCATAGACGGCCTCTTAATTTATCAAATGAACCCGAAAACCTCGTTTAGCGTATATAGGAAGCTTTTTCATCGATAGTGTGTTTTTGCTGGTAGCGTAGAATAGAGATAACGATTTACCGCAGAACGAGGTGGAAGGCACAAACCTGTACGCTGTGTTTAAGAGGTAGATAATGCATAAATTTTATTTTCGGAATATAGAAGATACGCCAACGACTATCGAATACTTAGAAGTTCAATCTTATGAAATGAATGTGTATCTGGTCTATCTGTCAATTGGTAATCAAAGCGGCATGCTTTACGACAAGAAAGATAAGCCTATGCGCTTTTTTAGTGCCGGCCACATACGTGAAACCTTTGCTCACTGCCACGTTCAAAAAGCGGTGATGAAGCATGATACGCCTTACGATGAAATGATTGGAAATCCTCCGAAAAGTAAAGAGCAGATGGCACTACCTTTTAGTATGGACTTGCCTTATTAGTCTTTTTGCCGCTCAGCTTTGTAACCATGCACTAGCGGCTTTTTGCATATTCACCTGCGCTTTTAATCGTTTGGCCAGCAGGAACAAGCCACCAAGCTTTCTGTGAATGAACAAGGCGTCTACTGGTGGTGTGTGCCAGAAGTTATGCTCCATGGTAAGCGCCATGCCTTTTTCGTGAAGTCGGGTGATAAGGTCGCTTCGACCAAAATCATACGCCCCCTCGTGTCTAATAGCTTCACAGGCTTCCATACCAATACTAAGTACGGCGTCTATTTGCTCTTGAGAATGACTGTCATCAATCAGCCCAATTGATAACGCCGCCTGCTGCATGCCAACGTTATCGTTTTGAGCTGCACTATTTAACAGCGATTGATACGCTGTCGCTATCGCATCAGGTACCTCTCGCGTGGCGCCAAAATCTAACAATACCATTTCCTTGGTGTCAGGTTTAAATCGGTAATTGGCTAGATTTGGGTCGCTTTGAAGCAGCTTGAAGTTGAATATTTCATTAAAAAATAATGTCATTAACGCCGTCATTACTGCATTTCTTATTTCTTGAGGTTCTTGCTCCAACGCCGCTAATTTTTGACTCTCTATGAAATCCATTGCTAACACGGTATCGGTAGTAAGGGGGGCGTAGGTTTTTGGAATAACAAAGGCCGAGCCTAGCTGCAAGTTGGCGTTACAATTTTGGACCAGCTTACGATAGCGATCGAGCATTTGAGCTTCGCGCTCATAATCCGCTTCTTGATGAAGTTGCTTTTTGGCGTCTTCCAATAAAGGGTCGATATCAAGCGACTTAGGAATTAACCCCGTTAATTTTATAAGGGTAGCTACATTGTCAACATCGCTATCAATACTCCTTCTAACGCCGGGGTATTGTACTTTAACCGCTAAAATAGTGCCGTCCATGGTAATCACTTTATGAACCTGACCAATGGAAGCGGCAGCAACAGGCGCAAATGAAAAATAGAGCAAATCGTCTTGCCATTTTTCACCCCACGCTTTGCTCAATGTTTCTATCAACTGATCTTTTGGCATGGGGTCGGCGTCTTCTCGCAATCTACCTAGAATAACAGCGAGCTCTTCAGGTAAAAAATCACCGGCATCCATTGATATTAGTTGGCCAAGCTTCATGGCCGCTCCACGCATACTAGCAAGTTGATCGGCAATGTTTGAAACATTCTTGGGCGTAAGCAGTAGCGAAGACAGCGCAGGCTTCTCCCCCCGCAAGAGTTGACCCGCACCTTGACTTATAACGTTCCCCGCAATTTTCCCGGCCAAAGCGCCCAAACGACCTATGCGAGAAAGTCGCGATGAAGGGATTGCTTTGCTGGGACGTGGTGTCGGGTTATCAGTACCATTAGATTTCTCTGCCATAAACTCACTCAGGTTTGGTCAAAAGGCGAGACTAGAATATTTATCACGGCATGTACAAAAAACGAAACGCTATGCCCCAAATTAATATAGTTTTGATACTCAAAGATTAGGGTTCTGGATCGTGGAAAGAGGTGATTATTAAGTATGATTCACCTTATCGTCAGCACGCGTTGTTATATCCCGAGGGCTACTTGTTCACCGTCGGTGTTTAAAGCAATCAGTGCGAAAAACAGAGGTAGTGGTCACCCTGCCCTAGATGATTTGAGAAATGAACTGAATAATTAAGCCAACTACGCTTCCATAAGCAAAACCCGCCCAGCCATTCGCCGATCTGTAACGCCAAAGCGATGCGCCAAAGAATCCACACCATAGCATCGCCGCATAAGTGGATATGAGGCCGCCGCCCATGCCAGTATCTGGTAAAAATAGCATGACGACAAAGGTCAGCGCCATGGCACCACTAAGTAACACCCACATCACGTTTTTCTTATCCGCAAACACGTTGCGATTTGTATTCATCGACGCATTAGCATCTTGTAAGTCTTCGGTGTTTTCAGCTTGCTCGGCACGCTCCAACGCTTTCGCAGAGCGCTTTTTACGCTCACTACGCTCGCTTCTTGATTGGGTTTTCTTGACCTGTGAAGGCAACGTTGTTGCAGCGCTATTGGTCATGATGTACCTCATTAACTGTTTCAGTAACGTGTTTGTCCACAATCAAGATAGTGCATGATTGCGAAAATCACTATAAGACTTCGGTCTCACATGGAAAGTTGCGGCCATGGTTTTTGACATTCGACGGTAATACTAAAAATAGGAAGAATGGGCATTAATCAATCGAAAGATAGTCTTTGAATACGTCAACAAAAAAAAGCCACCAGCATTCAGAGTTTTTCAACAGTGAAAGCGGGTGGGCTTTTAATAATTTTATACCGCTATGTATTAGTGATGGCCGCTTTTTTGGCTTTTAAAACTAACTTCCAGCAAGTTTACGCTATCAGCAAAGGTTAAGGTTTTAATGTCGCCCTTACCTTCTACATTGATTGTATTCACCTGTTTTGGCCACAAGTCACGCAAAGCGTCGTGACGAATTTTAATGCCTTCTAGCACTGGCGGTTCAGCGGTTTCTTGGTAAACCCAAAAGTGTTTACCTTCAACTTCAAAACCTACATCGGCAAGCTTTAACGGTGTACCTTCAGCATTCAAAATCGCGAAGTGCTGGGCAACGTAATCAGCAAATTGTTGCTGCGTGTCCACGTCATCCATAATATCAGCGTGTTTATCAAACAAGGCTTTTACCGCATGCTCAGCATCATGCAAATTAAAACGGTGCATCACTTCAATATTTTCTGTTCTTGGGTTGAACAGTACTGTGGTGATGGCCGCTTTTATTTGATGAGCATGAACGGCAGTGCTGTAGAACGTTACGCTGACTAATAAAGCAGCCGTTAAAGCAACTACACAAACGCTGGCAAGCAGAGCATCAGTGCTCTGCTGCAAGCGGGTCAAAGACAACTTATTCGTCATCTTTTTCCTCATCGTCAGTTTTTAGCTCGGTTTTCGAATCGTGCATAAGGTCGCGGTACTCGTAAGTATTACGCGGCTTATTCTTATACGCTTCAATACGCGAAGGAATGATACGACGTGGATAGTGGTTGTTTTCCACGTCTACGTCAGCCGTTTCCCAGTGCGGGTCGACTGTTACGCTCACTAGCTCTTTGTCCTTATCGGTAACAATAAGCTTGCTTACGGCTTTAGGCGTACGACGCCAGATTTCTGCTGGAATGCGCATTTCTTCTTTCGTGCCGTCTTCAAAGGTTAGTTCAAGGATAATGGGCATTACCAAACCACCTTTGTTGCTGAAATCTAGCACGTAGTAGTTTTTGTCTTCTTTAACCGCACGTTCGAACGCTTTACGTTCCCAAGGCTCAAGATCTTTTAAGAATTTCTTGTACTTATTACGCTCTTTGTTAGTTACGGTGAAACGATCGTTTTCGTCGTAGAAATCACTGATATCTTCAAAGCGGTCTACCCAAAGTTTTTTACCTTCTTCTTTGTTGCGAATATCGGTAAGCGACTTTGGTTTTTCCATTTCCGCTTCGCGTTCGCGAGCAAAGTCGATATCTGGGTCTTCAGTGTCTAAACGCAGCTTATATACGCTGTCTAGGCTAATGTCTACGTGATCGGTAGTATAGAACCACCCGCGCCAGAACCAATCAAGATCTACACCTGACGCTTCTTCCATGGTGCGGAAGAAATCAGATGGTGTAGGACGCTTGAACATCCAACGCTGCGCATATTCTTTAAACGCAAAGTCAAAAAGCTCGCGACCAAGAATGGTTTCACGAAGAATGTTAAGTGCTACCGCTGGCTTAGTATAAGCATTAGGGCCTAAACGAAGTACTGAATCAGACTGTGTCATAATTGGCACTTGGGTTTGAGACTTCATGTAGCCTGTAATATCGCGAGGCTCAACACCCCATGGAATAGTTGGATCCCATTCACGACCGGCAACGCCGTCTAGGAAGCTGTTAAGACCTTCATCCATCCATGTCCACTGACGCTCATCAGAGTTTACCGTCATAGGAAAATAGATATGACCTACTTCGTGAATAACTACGCCAATAAGGAAGCGCTTTTCAGCTAGGGAGTAGGTGCGTGAACCATCGTCACGAAGCTCAGTACGCGGGCCGTTAAAGGTGATCATGGGGTATTCCATGCCGCCAACCGGGCCATTTACAGACTGGGCAACAGGGTATGGGTAATCGAAGCTAAAACGGCTGTAAACATCCATAGTGTGGATGATCGATTCCGTTGAATACTTCTGCCATAGTTCGCCACCTTCTTTCGGGTAGAAAGACATCGCCATAACTAATGGCTGAGTGTCGCCACCTTGTTGGTAGCCACGCGCATCCCACGCGAATTTACGCGAAGAAGCCCATGCGAAGTCACGTACATTATCCGCTTTGAAGGTCCAGGTTTTAAGCTTAGTCGTCCCCTCTTTTTCATTTTCAATGGCTTCTTCTGGAGAAACGATGAATACGATGCGATCAGCGGTCTCGGCCTTTTTCAGACGGTCGCGCTGCGTTTTAGTAAGCACGTCTTTTGGGTTTTGGAGTACGCCCGTTGAGGATACGATGTGATCCGCAGGTACGGTAATATCTACCTCGTAGTTACCGAATTCTAGCGTGAACTCACCACGGCCAATAAACTCTTTATTTGTCCATGCTTCGTAATCTGTGTATGCGGCTAGACGCGGGAACCATTGAGCTAACAAGAAAATGTCGTTGCCGCCTTCGCGCTCGTCATCTGGGAAGTGCTCATAACCCGCGCGGGCTGAAACGGCGTCTTCCTCTACAATGTTGAAAGCGAAATCAATATCAAAGGTAACTTTGCTGCCCGGCTTTAATGGTTTAGCAAGGTCAACACGCATCAGCGTACCTACAACGGTGTGACGCAAATCGTTACCCGCTTTATCTTCAACGCGGGAAATGGTGTAGCCCAGTTCATTGTCGTCAACAAACTGCTGGCGGCGCAGTGCACCCATGCTTAGCTTTGCTGGCGCATCGCCGCTAGCCGCTTGTGTACCTGGACCACGGTTGCCAATGCCACCGAAGGTGGTAGTAAGCGCTGACATCGAATCATCACGGAACTTGTTTTGATCAAGCTGAATCCACAAGTACTTAAGCGTATCTGGCGAGTTATTGTGGTAAGTAATGGTTTCACTTGCTTCAATACGGCGCTGGTCTTCAAGTAGTTTTACATCGATATCGTAATCTACTTGCTGTTGCCAATATTGATGACCTGGTTCACCTGCCGCGTTGCGATAAACGTTCGGAGTAGGTAGAACTTCGTCTAGCTGACGGAATTTATCTTCAAAATCGCCTTTCGTTTGTTTTATAGCGGCGGTACTAGGAAGAGAAATCAGCATAGACAACACTGGCGCTAGCCAGAATAAGTGTCGTTTTGCGGTGCTCATGCAGTTTCCTTGCAACTTGTAAGTTAAAATTGTTATAAAATAACGTGGTCAAGTATATAAGCATGCTTACCACAATCCAATTTTTTGGCCGTAAACTAACCATGTTTTAACGCAAAAAAACTGTAACAGAACGTTTTGTTTCGCGCTTTAACTGTCGTATTCTTAACCCCTTGTTTTCTTTTTTTCTTTCCCCTCATGAACCGTTTTAGTTGGCAACGTGCCGTTATAAAAGTAGGCAGCGCGCTCATTGCGCCAGAAGGTAATGAATGCAGCGGTCGTTATTTACTGTCTCTCGCTCGGTTTATTACCGCCAGCCGGGAAGCTGGAAAAGACGTTATTTTGGTTTCGTCAGGAAGTGTCGCGGCCGGCAGAAGCAAAGTGAAGGTTCGTCACAACGCGTCAATTGCAGAGAAACAGGCCATGGCGGCCATTGGTCAAACCTTAATGATGGCCAACTGGCAGCGCTTTTTTGATTTTCCCTGCGCACAAGTATTGTTAACTGCTGACGATCTGCGGGATAGAACGCGCTATGTCAATATCAAAAACACATTACGAGAAATTCTGAATCACAATGCGCTGCCCATTGTGAATGAAAACGACACCGTAGCGGTGAACGAACTTAAGGTGGGAGATAACGACAACTTGGGCGCCTACACCGCATTGGTAGCCCAAGCTGACACCTTGATTATTTGCTCAGACATCGACGGCTTGTTTACTGCGGATCCCAGAAAAGACGCCACTGCGACACTTATTCCTCAGGTAGATAAAATAGACAGTACAATTTATAGTCTTGCAGGTGGTGCTGGCACTTCGGTCGGTACAGGCGGTATGCGTACGAAAATTGAGGCGGCAGATAAGTGCACTAGTAGCGGTATTCAAACCCTTGTTGTAAATGGTAGAAAAGGAGAAACCTTTGACGCGTTGCTAGAGGGGAAGGTACCGGGCACGCTTTTCAGTGCAAGCAGTTCACCCGCAAGCGCTCGTCGCTTATGGCTTACCCATACGCTTAAAACGGCGGGGAAAATTGAAGTAGACAGCGGCGCAAAACAGGCATTAGTGGCTAGGGGAGCGTCTTTATTACCCTCTGGCATTATTGATGTAACGGGTCACTTTGAACAAGGTGATGCAGTAGAAGTGATGTGCGAAGACCAAATAATAGCGAAAGGGCTTTGCCTCTATAACGCAAAAGACTTATCCCTCATAAAAGGTAAAAAGTCGAAAGATATCGCCAGTGTGTTAGGTTATGAAACGAGTGATGTCGCAATTCATCGCGACGATATGGTGCTGTATTAATACGGTCTACCGAACTAACAATGTTTAATTTACGGCAGTTGCGTGAACAGCCCAGAAGTATCTATCTTTAACGCGCAACGGGTGCCATGATCCGTTAAATATCGATATCAACGAAACCGTGAAAACGCATAACGCAAAGAGATAATCATGACTGATATTACACCAACACTTGCAGACTACCCTTATAGAGTCACGATAGCTACGCGATGGCAAGATAATGATGTCTACGGACATATTAACAACGTTGTGTATTATGGCTTCTTTGATACTGCAGTGAACCGCTTTTTAATTGATGAAGGTGGGTTAGATATTCATAACGGGCAAACAGTGGCATATGTGGTGAGCAGTCAATGTCAATACATCGCCCCAGCAGCGTATCCAGAGGATATTTTTGTGGGTCTGCGCGTTATAAAAATTGGCAGGAGTTCGGTGACATACGGTTTGTCTGTTTATGCGGGTGACAACAAGCGCCGAGTGGCGCATGGCCAATTTGTGCATGTGTTTGTCGACCGAAAATCTGACAAAGCTATCCCCATTCCGGTGAGTGTTAAAACCGCGCTGGAATCCATCGTTGAAGTCATGTAGGTTGCGCTGGAATGACGAAAGTAGCGGCATGCAATAACGATAATACGTTGATGAACAAAGTTGTCTTTCTAGACGCAGAAACGATGGACTTGTCCAGCCTTGATACTCGCGCACTCGACAATCTTGATGCCAACGTTACTTTATATCAGCAAACCCAAAACGCCGACGTCGCTGAGCGTATTCGCATTGCCGATGCATTGCTCGTTAACAAGGTTGTGTTGAAAGCTAAAGATCTGCAGCAGGCAAAAAAGCTTCGCTATATTGGCGTAACAGCCACAGGTATGAACAATATCGATATCGACTATTGCCAACAAGCAGGCATTACTGTGCAAAACGTTGAAGGCTATGGCACTGACAGTGTTGCCCAGCACACGTTGACCTTGGCACTTAATTTGGCCACAAACTTTGTGGCTTACCAGCAAGATGTGCGCAATCAGGCGTGGTCTGCATCCTCACACTTTTGTTTGCTAAACCACCCCGTGGTGGAGCTTGCGGGTAAACATGCGGTGATTGTAGGGCATGGCGAGCTGGGCAAGCGTGTAGAAGCATTGTTCAAAGCTATGGGTATGAAAGTAAGTATTGCTGCTCGTCCCGGCAAAAAAGATGATCCCCGCCCTAGCCTAGCTTCTCTATTAACCCACGCAGACGTAGTAAGTCTTCACTGTCCACTTACAGAAGATACCGATAAACTCATTAACGCCGATACCTTATCGCTAATGCAGCCAACCGCCTTTCTTATTAATACCGCCCGCGGCGGGCTTATTGATGAACAGGCGTTATACCATGCGCTTAAACATAACAAAATAGGCGGTGCTGGGCTTGATGTATTAAGCGTTGAGCCACCACCTGCTGACCATGTGTTGCTAAAAGAATCGTTACCAAACTTGCTGGTAACCCCTCACAATGCGTGGGTTGGCAATGGAGCAAGACAAAAACTGCTTGATACAGCCCTTGCACATCTAGCGACATTTTTAGGGAAGTAATGGCGATATGAATAACGCTACGCTGTTTGCATTGTGTTGCTTAATTTGGGGTTCTACCTGGATTGCTATTACTTACCAAATTGGGCACACCTCTGAAACCTTTGCTATTGCGCTGCGCTATCTTTTGGCGTCAGCCTGCTTGGGCGCCTATTGCGTAATAAGACGTTTACCGCTTAAGCTGCCGTTGCATGTTCACATAAAAATGGCTGCCGTCGGACTATTTCTCTACAGTTTAAACTACACATTGCTGTATATGGCACAGGCACACATTATCAGCGCGCTGTTAGCGTTGATGAGCTCCTGCATTATTTATATTAACGTGGTGCTTCGTCGCTGGTGGCTAAAAGAGCCTATTAGAAAAGAAGTAGTTATTGGCGCGACGTTTGGTCTAGCAGGCATTATATGCTTGTTTGTGCCTGAGTTTTCCAAGGTAACGATGGATGCTGCTCTTGCTACTGGTCTTGCCATAGCGTTTGTGAGTTTTTTCTGTGCTTCAACGGGCAATGTCATTTCAGAACGTATTTTGACTTCGGGAACGCCCGTGATCCAAATGAACTTCTATGCAATGAGTTATGCCATGGTGCTGCTCTTTATCACTTCTTTGGCGATGCCCGGTGAGCTAATTATTCCAACCGATACCGCCTTTTATTTATCACTATTGTACCTAGCGGTCTTTGGCTCAGTATTCGCGTTTGGGGCGTATATGAAGCTTTTAAAACAAATGGGCGCGGACAAGGCTGCCTATGTTGTGCTGGTATACCCTATGGTTGCGCTGGTTATTTCAACGTTCTTTGAAGGTTATACGTGGAGTACATTGTCTGTAATCGGCGTGATTATCGTGCTTATAGGTAATGCGATTGCCATGGGAAAAGTACCACGCTTTATGCGTCGCCCTCCTGTGGCCAGTTAGCGCGACGCCAGCATTGATAAAGCGGTAAAGCGGTAAAGCGGCAGTTAACTCGGCTTACTTTAACGCATTTATTTTTCTATTTAGCTCGTACGCGGGCTCGGTCACTATGGTTTCAAGGGTTTCAATCCGTGCCGTAAGGGCTTGAATTTGTGCGTCTTTCTCTTCTAAACGCTGTTGCTGTTTGTCGGTCACGCTTTTTACGAACGGGTTACTACACTCTCCGTTCATCCAGTCGTTTAATCGCCACTGAAATTTTGCATCTAGGTAGCTGGCCAAGAGTACAAGCGACGTGATACTGCCAATTATCAAAACTAAACTTAATGTAGACATAGTGTTTTTCCCATCGAATTTTTAAGGCCCTTTGTAAAGGCCCGCTAGTGCCAAACGGATTAACGTAAAGAGCATGCGTTGTGTTTCTTGCTATTTCACCACTTTTTATAGCTTCACGTTAAAGCACGCTCTATTACTCGTAGTCATGAGGTGCGCAAAAAAATTACAGCGTTTAAGAAAAAAGTTTGTAATAAAAGCCAGAGAACGCAGACTGATAAAAGTAACATAATAAAATAACAACAGTTTTTTTGATTAGGGATATGACGTTGGGGCAGGGTTTTGACGATATTTTTGCAAAGCACGGCGCACTGCTAAGCCGCGTAGCCAATAGCTATGAGGCAAACGAGGCAATGCAGCAAGAGCTCTTGCAAGAAATTGCGATTGCCGTATGGCAGGGCTTGTCTCGCTTTAAGGGCGACAGCAGCGTGAAAACCTACATATTAAAGATAGCTCACAACCGCGCGGTAACCCACGTAGCAAATCAAGTGAAGCGCCTCGATACCCATCAATACGATCAAGACGATAAGGGCTCAGATGGGTTTGTAAGCCAGGTTCGCTCTCCCGAGGAAGTATCGAGTCAGCACCAGTCATTAGAGCGTTTATTACGTGCTGTACGGGCGTTACCTTTGCAGCCACGGCAAGTGCTTACGCTTTCCCTTGAGGGCCTAAGTTACGATGAAATTGCAGAGGTGTGCGGCCTTACCAAAAACCATGTTGGCGTTATTTTAAAGCGCGCCAAACAAAGTATCATGCAGGAGCAACCTCATGCATAACGCAGATAAAGAGAAACAAAAGACACCGTCAGTTAGAACAGACGAAAAGCAAGACGATAGTCTTTTAGCCCTTTGGCAAGCTCAGCCTGTTACCGCTATTAACCTAGAGGAAGTAAAAGCCAACCTTAGCAGCGAAAGAAAAAAACAGCGTTGCTATATGGTGATGGATTCTTTGATGGTTTTTCCTGCTATTTATATTCTTGCGAAATATTGGGGAAATATGTCGCTGGTAGCACAAATGATGTTTGTCTTTATGCTGGCTACATCGCTTCCACTGCTTGTTTATCAATTATGGTTAAGAAGAGTGGCAGCGTTTTACAAAGATAGCCAAACTGCTGATCATTTAATGCAGCTAACAAAGCAGGTCAAGAACAATGTAAAGATAGCGTTCATGACCAAGCATTCAACATGGATTGCCATAGTTTTTGGGTTCGCTTTCATATTGGAAAGCTACTTTTTTGGAGACCTTGCGCCAGAAAAGGTGACCAAATTAATCATCGTAGTAACATCAATGAGTATTGGTATGCTAATTTGGTATGTATGGGCACACAATAGACAAAAACGCTTTGAGCGACAGCTCAAAAAGTTGGAAGCTATAGCGCAGCAGCACTAAAGGCTGCCCCTAGGCGCTGTTTAAGCTCAAAACAATGAGTCTTTTGGGCTTGCGTTAGGGGTGTTGCCATCCGAGGTAGCGTTGCTCTTTTGGCTTTGCTCTACGGGCTCACTCTCCTTATCAGCCTCATCAGCCTCATCAGCGCCATTGTCGTCTTCAACGTCATTACGGGGTCTATCGGTTCTGTTATCGCCCAAGAAGAACTCATAGTAGAGATCTAAAGCAAACTCCGACTGGTCTTCTAATGTGGTTTGAATCGCCTCTAAGTAAAGGCTTGGAAGCAGCTGATATTTTAGCGCTAAGTCTGGCGGTAACTGCCTGCGTCGTAGGGTGCTGTTAGCATCATTATTACTTAAGCCTACATCTACGTTATATTCTACTGATAAGCGGTCGTTAATTTGCCCAGTGACCGAGAGCATATTTTCATTGGTACTTAAGCTGAATTCATCAATGCCCAACGCACTTCCTACCTGCCCTGTCAGAGTTTCTGTATTAGAAAGCCCAAAGCCCAATAGCAGTGCAGCATAGTTAGGGTCTTGGGTGCCCGAATTAGGGCCCGAACCGGTCAATAAGTATGACAATACGCCCTGCTGGTCCATTGCGGGCTCAGAAAACAAATTTATACTGGGGGCGTCAGCCGCGCCGTCAATACGAATTCCGGCTATGACATCGTCGTCAGTTTTAGCTGGGTCGCGTATGGCCTCTACCAGTAGCAACGGTTGGTCGATAGGGCCGTTAAACTGCACTTCACCGGTCTGGATGATCAATTGCTGTCCGTAGGCATTATAGCGGCCATTTATTATTTGTAGATCGCCATAGCCAACTAACGCTGGTTGCGTATTCACTCGTATGCCGCCGAACAAGCTGGCGGTAAGACCAAACGCCTCAAGTTTTACCTCTTCGGTTTTGTTTTTATCGATGTTTACAAGCACCGACGCATGCACGATATCTAGCGGCTCTTCTCTATCCGGTTCACCCCGCAGGTGGACATCTTTAGACGGCGACACTGCGCTTTCTGGAAGCGACTCAATTTCAATTCGCGCCCACGGTATGTTGACCTCGCCGTTCACATCGACCTTTTCTTTCGTCGCGGCAATGTCAATATTAGGCGACACTTTAAGACGAATGTCGGGCTGTCTAATTTCAAAGCCGTTGCCTTTTAAATTGAAGGTGGCGCTTGGGGTAGACGACCAATCCAGTTCCCCTTTTAGCGTACCTTTTCCGCCGCCCAATACAAAGGTTCCGTCTAGCGAGGCGGTTTGGTCGTTAAGCACCACTTTTTGGTTCCAGTCAGCGAGGGTGACTGGGGTATCTTGTATATCGATAGCGCCGTTTGAAACAGTAAGCTCACCGTTCAGCGATGGGTCGTCAACATAGCCACTAAGTGTAATGTTGCCGTTGAGTAAGCCTGTAAGCGTTCTAATAGCAGGAGAAAGTGGCTTAAACGGTGCTACATTTAGTCCTTCCATGACCAGCTTTCCATCAAGAGGGATTTGCTCGTCGAATGGTCGTGTATTTAGGGTTAGCGTAGCATCACCAATGTCTTGACTCGAAATCAGTGAGGTTGACGCTAATTGCCCTTGTTTAATCTTACCGGTCGTCTCGATTGAGTTAATGGTAAGGGTTAGCGGTCTGGTTTCACCCAGCTGCCAAGGGGCAGCACTCATTGACGCCGTAAACGTGGCGTCTATAGGGTCTTGCTGTGAGTAACTCCCTTTTGTTTTTATACTAAGGGTAGCTTTGGAGGGGCTTGAAACCATGGTGGGTGCCAGCTCATTGGCCCATAGGCCTATCGGTAAGGATGAGGCACTAATGTCCCAGCTGGCCTTACTTTCTTGATAGTTAACGTTTGATACGCACAATTCGCCTTCTCTGCGGGAAGTCCAACAGTGCCTGCCTATCTTTGCCGTGACGGGGGCTGTGCCGATATCTAGGCTAAACGGGCTTGATAATGTCCACTGCATATTGGCAAGCTTTAACGTGGTATCACTAATTTCGCCAATCCAGTGGCTATTAGTCCACGCCCCTTTGAGGCTAAGGGCTATGTTGTTATCAGGTACGGCAAGGTCAATCTCAGCGTGATGATCTTTATAGGTGCCGTCTATGGCAACGTTCCCGTTTAACGGCCCTTGCTGAGCGGCTGAAGCATTTACGTTAGGAGACACGGTGATCTCAGAAAGCGCTAGCGCACCGTTTGCGCGAGGGTTTTGCCAAGGCCCTGACGCTTTGATATTGCCATTCACGGCGCCGGTCACATCAGGGTAAAGGCTATTGATGGCATTAACGCTAATATCAATATCTGCATTTAAATGACGCTTATTTAAAACCTGAGCGATAGCACGAATGGTATTTTTTTCTTGCTCGTCTTCTTGGATGATATTGACGTTGGTAACGAATAAGTCGCTCGGGCCTGCATATACTGCATTGCCTTTTACTTGAAGCGGCTTACCTTGTAGTACACCTGAAATGTTTAAATTTCTTAAGCTCATGTGCAGGCCGCCGCGCTCGGAATATTGCAAAATACTGTCAATTTCGCCGTTTAGCTGTTGAGGGGCATAAGTGCTGAATTGTTGCGCTGACACATCCGTTAAGGTGGTTTTGCCTTCCCAGGCGATAGTCTCATTTAAATACAGCGTTCCCGTATTCGCTAAGCTTCCTTCCAGTGCGCTGATATTGGCCTGGTTAACATAAATATTATTCTTTTTAAGTACCACATCTAACGATACGGGGATATTGCCAAGGTCGGGCAGCGTTGCCGCGCCATTACCTTGAAGCTGGTAATCACCCATGGTGCCAAAAAGGGATAGTTGCCCCTCTTTTAACAGGGCATTTTCCATGGTTGGTATAGCCTGCTCTTGCCAATTCGTGGTGAACTCAATAGGTAAATTTTCGTCGAGAATATTGGTTTTTAAATTGGCATCAGCGCTAATCGCTCCTGTGGCACTAACCGATAGCGTGAGGTCGTCTGCAGCACCGGATGCATCCATAACGAGTGTTTGCGGCGCATCATCAAATTGAGTGTTAACCTTAATTTTGGCATTGAGCGGGAAATTGTCTTTAAGTGTGGCACTTGCGCTCCCTCTAAGCTCCCCTTTTTCATGCACCACTGTCATTTCTTCAACCGCTATTTCGCTGCCTTTAAAACGGGTTTGCAAAAGCGAGATAAGCGCCACTCGTTCGATACTTTCACCCTGTATAACTTGTAAGTCTTCAACTAATAAGGTGCCGAGGGAAAAAGGAATCGGTGATGTAATTGTAGGTAACTGTGGTACATCGTAGGTCAATGAGTACGACGTAGGCAAAGGGCTGTCTTTTACCTTTTCTGGCTCTGCGTTTTTCTGATTCTTGGGTGGCGTGTTAGGGGCGTTAGCCGGTGATGTCGATGGTGAATCTATGCCTTGCTCTACAAGCGCTACCTTTACCCCTTTCGTCGCTAAACTATCAAGTGAAAGTGCCTCATTACCGTTAAAGTCGACGAGTTCTAGTTTATCAATTTCGACCACAGTGGAGAGTAGCGCAAGCTTAATATTGCTTAACGCTAAGTACTCGACTTCGATGGGAAGTGGCAAAGCAAACTCATCGTTAGCATCGGTTTCGTCTGGCGCTTCTGGAGCTAAGGCAAGTTGGGTTAACGTCGCATTTTCAAGCGTGAGTTCATTAACGCACACTTTAGGTTCAAACAGGCAGCGCCATGTTACATCGATATAGGCGTATTGGGCTGACACTTTCCATTGCGGGTTCTCCCACTGAACGTTGTGTACTTCAAGCGTGTCGGCAAAGCCGCCGTCTATCGCATCGATAGACAAGTTATCTACAAAAGTGTTGGCTACAAGCTTAACGGTTGGGCCGCCTAATGGGCTAATTAGCAGCGCATATACGGCTACCAGCAAAAGAATAGGTGAGAGTAAAATGGCCGATATTGTGCGTTTTCTCATAGCTCAGGCCCCAGCATGATATGTAACTGCCATGTATTTTCATCGGGGGCAAACCCCCTTGCAACATAAAGACGAACGGGGCCGATTGGCGAAAGCCAATGGACACCCGGGCCAACGCTATAGGTTAGTGTTGTACTGGTGTCGTTGGTGGCGGTACCGGCATCAACAAATGCCGCGACGCGCCAATTATCGGCTACGCGATAGGCGTATTCCACGCTTGTGGTAAGCAAATATTTTCCGCCTATTGAATCGGTCACAAGTTCACCGGTTTCGGGGTCGATAACATCTGCGGTGGGCGATATTTCTCGATAGTCAAAACCCCTAACGCTTTGGTCTCCCCCAGCGTAGAAACGCAAAGAGGTGGGCACTTCATCGAAGCTGTTGGTTTTAATAGCGCCTGCTTCACCGCGTAAGGATATTCTATGTACATCGTTAAACGTGCGTATCAACGTAGCCTCTACTACCGCTTTAGCAAAGTCGATGTCAGAGCCAAAGCCTTCTTTGCCATATTGTGCAAGCATTTGAATGTAGCTGCCGTTGCTGATGTTAAGCTCGCTGTCTTTATTGCGATAGGTTAACGAGTACCCCGGTAAAACCAGTGACGTGGTATTGGTGCTAAGTTCCCCTTGGTCGTAGGTTTCTCTAAGGTAAGTTATCGAACCATCGTGCTGCCATGGCGAGTCGTTTTTTTGCCAGTAGCGGTGGGCAGACAACGAAAGGGTTTCACTTTCAAAGGACGTGTTGGCGTATTCAATAAATTGGTAACCCGCCTCAATGCTGGCGTAATCACGAGTGATGTTTTTCATGGGAATGCGGTAGTCGGCGGTAACTGACTGTTCGGGCTCAGATATAAAGATATCCGATGATACCGAATGCCCTTTGTCATTTACCCAAGGGCGCTCCCAGCCAAGTCTGACCCGCGGGCCGGTATCGGTGGCCGCGCCAAGTGACACATTAAATGCGTCGGTAGGCCTGTGCTGTAGTGACACCTCAACAGGTACACGTAAACCCTCAGCGTCACTCACTACCGGCCTGGCTATCACACGATTGAAATACCCAGATTGATTCAATCGCCGATTGAAATCAGACAACACTGCTGATGAATAAGCGTCTCCGGTTTCAAATGGTTTGAGGCGACTGATGATGGCTTTTGCTTTGTCTTCGCCGACGATTTTGAGTTCACCAAACTGGTACTGAGGCCCGCTTTGCGCAATTAACAGTACGTTTGCCTGCTTCGCACCACGCACTAGATCAAGTCGGGTAGCCTGCCAATAAAAGTCAAAATAGCCGTTGGAAAGGGCATAGTTAAACATCGAAGACTTAAACGATTCATAGATGGTTTGATTGAGTACATCGCCTTCTTTAAGCTTAAGTGCGTTAAAACGCTCTCTAAATTCTTTATCTTCACGCCCTGCCCCAATAATTTCACGGGTCACTTTATTAATGGTTAGGGGGGCGTTTAACGAAACATTAACCGTAACCTTGTCGCCGTCATCGATAACAACGTTAGTCTCGCTGTTGTAATAGCCATACGGCTGAAGTGCTGTTGCCACTGTATCGCTCACTTCCCCTTGCCAATATGGGTCAGTAAGTAGTGCTTTTTCAACATCGAGGCTGTTCAAGTGAAGCCGAATATTGTTGCGTAGCTTATCGTCTTTTACGCCTTGAATATTATAGGAAATGCCCTCTTGCGCTTGCGCGGTCGATGCTAACGTACAGATCAGCGAAAGCAGTACGCCGCACATCAAAACCAAATGAGTCTTGAATGTTTTCAACATAAACTGTCGGAAAAGTGGGTCTTGCAAACTGGCAAGCCCGGTCCAAATTGAAGGCATGAAAAGGCTAAATCCTTAAGATAACGCTGGGCTAAGAAGCATACCGCTTGATAGTAAAGTCCGTATTGTGAACGCGGTTAATGATACCACAATTGCGTTTTGTATCCCCAAACTACGATGAGAGATCAAATATTTGCGCTAACACCTGGCAGAGTAAAATATCATGGATTGTTTTTTGTACGTCAAGATCCCTATTTTGCTAGTGCATGGAGAGGAAGATCGCATAGTCCCGCCTCTACATAGTCGCTACATGGCAGATGAATTGGAAGATAACGATAAAGTCTTTAAATATGTTGAACTTGAAAGTGGCGATCATTTTTTATCTATTCAGCGTAATCGGCACCTATTCTTCAAAGAAATGGATATGTTTTTGAATCAGTATTTGAAACCTGCTTCAAAGGACGATGCGGTGAAAGCCGGTCTTACCACTGAATAGTACCCGTTAAACGCCCCAGTATTTAAGACAAGATTTCTTCGTGCTGGCGGCTTTTTAACCAAATTTCAGGTACACTTATATAGGCGCGATTATTTCGCGCCTTTTTACTTTCCCACACTTAATTTCATATTCGAGACTTTATGCCCCAGACATCTAATGGCGTATCTGAAGATACGGCAGCTGTGCAAAAGCCCGCCCTTGGCCTTGTTGAATTTGTTGCGTTAATGGCAACCATGACATCGCTGGTTGCCCTCAGCATAGATGCTATGCTGCCCGCACTTATCCAAATTGGTGAGTCACTTAATGTGCAAGAGGCACATCATACCCATTTGATTGTGACCGTGTTCTTTTTAGGTATGGCTTTCGGGCAAATGTTTTTCGGTCCGTTTTCAGACAGCCGTGGCCGCCGTCTAACAATACTTGTGGGCTTATGCATTTTTGCCTTAGGTACGTTTGTTTGTATGCTTGCATCTAATTTAGAAACCATGCTGATGGGGCGCGTTATCCAGGCTTTTGGGGTGTCTGGCCCTCGCATAGCATCTATGGCGATTATACGCGATTTGTACGTGGGTGATGCGATGGCAAAGGTCATGTCATTTATCATGATGGTATTTATTTTAGTGCCCATGCTTGCCCCAATAATTGGTCAAACCGTAATGGAACTAACATCTTGGTTTCATATCTTTACGTTGTTTCTTGTCGTAGCCACTATGGCAGGAATTTGGTTCTTCTCTCGCCAAGGCGAAACCTTGCCTCGTGCAAAGCGCAGAAAATTCTCGCGGGCACACTTTTTTAAATCATCAAAGTTTATTCTAACCCACCCAGAAGTTATGGGTTATACCTTTGCAATGGGCTGTATTTTTGGCTCTTTCTTGGCGTATTTAAGTGCATCACAAACCATCTTTACGGTGTTTTATGATGTAGGTGAGTGGTTCCCTTATATCTTCGCTACGCTTGCTTTTTCTATCGGGCTGGCGTCGTACTTTAACGGTAAAATGGTTATGCGTTTTGGTATGCGCAAGCTGTGTCGATTTGCGCTAAAAGGTGTAAATGGGTTTGCGGTGGTGTATTTAGCGCTGCTGTTCGTATACGACGGGCTGCCACCGTTAATTCCTACCGTTGCCGTTATGTTCGTCGGTTTTTTCTTTGTAGGTATTTTGTTTGGTAATTTAAACGCTATGGCAATGCAGCCACTAGGCGAAATGGCGGGGTTGGGCGCTGCTATTATTGGCTGTTTTTCGAGCTTGTTCTCGGTGCCCGTTGCCCTTATCGTTGATAGTTTTTTGAATGGAAACTTGATGCCTATTGGTTGGGGTTTTCTTATCTTTTTTGCATTAGCTTATGCATCAGTCCGCTTCGCTGAGCGGGTTCGCGAAGGTGTTACTTCGTAACCAGATAAGCATTACTCGTGTCTTCTACGGGGCGGACTAAGAAGAGGCGAGGCTCACTGAGTTATAGATATAAAAAAGCCCGACCAAAATGGTCGGGCAAGAGGGCTTAGTTAAGCACCTAACGACAGAAACTGTCCTAACCTCTGTTTTTACACAACTATGGCTTTCATATCAGTCATGTAGCCACGCAAGGTCTTACCTACTGATTCTACACCGTGTGAACGGATGGCTTCGTTAATTTCAACAAGGCGTTTGTTCTCTACTTGATTAGAAGTAACATTCAAACCCTTACCGATAACGCTGGTATCAATGGTAGGCATAAACTTCTCACGCAAAATCGGAATTGCTGCATTGGCAAACAAATAGTTTCCGTATTCTGCTGTGTCTGAAATAACCACGTTCATTTCATACAAACGCTTACGCGCAATTGTGTTAGAAATAAGCGGTGTTTCATGCAGTGATTCGTAGTACGCAGACTCAGGTAGAATGCCGGCTTCAACCATTACGTCGAACGCAACTTCAACACCACACTTGATCATGGCAACCAGTAGAATGCCGTGGTCAAAGAATTCTTGTTCACTGATTTCACCTTCGTAAGTCGGTGCATTTTCAAACGCGGTTTCACCGGTTTCTTCACGCCACTTAAGTAGGTTCGCATCGCCATTTGCCCAATCTTCCATCATGGTGCGAGAGAATTCACCGCTGATGATGTCGTCTTGGTGCTTTTCAAATAGCGGACGAAGTAAATCAGTTAGCTGCTCAGAAAGCTCAAATGCCTTCACTTTTGCAGGGTTTGATAGACGGTCCATCATGTTAGTAACGCCGCCAATCTTAAGTGCTTCAGTAATGGCTTCTAGACCGTACTGAATAAGCGCACCTGCATAACCTGGGTCAATACCGTCATCAACCATTTTCTCGAACGCAAGTACTGCTGCAACTTGTTGCATACCACATAAAATGGTCTGCTCACCCATAAGGTCAGATTTAACTTCAGCCACAAAAGATGACTCAAGTACACCTGCGCGGTCACCGCCAGTTGCACTTGCTAGTGCTTTAGCCTGCTCCCAACCTTTACCTTCAGGGTCGTTTTCTGGGTGCACAGCTATTAGTGTTGGTACACCAAAGCCACGCTTATATTCTTCACGTACCTCAGAGCCTGGGCTTTTCGGCGCACACATAATTACTGTGATGTCGCTACGAATTTGCTGGCCTTCTTCAACAATGTTGAAGCCGTGTGAGTAACCTAACGTTGCGCCTTTTTTCATAAGCGGCATTACTGCCTCTACCACACTTGCGTGCTGCTTATCAGGTGTTAAGTTATAAACTACATCTGCTTCTGGAATAAGCTGCTGGTAGGTACCAACGGTAAATCCATTACTTGTAGCGCGTTTATAAGAGTCGCGTTGCTCATCGATGGCCGCTTGACGCAGCGCATAAGAGACATCTAACCCCGAGTCACGCATATTCAGGCCTTGGTTAAGGCCCTGCGCGCCGCAGCCTACAATGACAATTTTCTTGCCTTTTAAGAACTGACAACCGTCAGCGAATTCATCGCGTGCCATGAAACGGCAGCGGCCAAGCTGATCTAACTGCTGGCGAAGTGACAGGGTGTTGAAATAATTAGCCATAAAAATTTCCGAACAACATTCATTTTTGTCAATATCAAACACCGACCTTGGCGTTGACAGACCTCGTCTATGACGACTTGGCAGTGAGACTAAAAGATTTCTTTTGTTTTGGAAAATGATATATTTGCAAGATAATATTGCAAATAGTGAAACGTTTATGGATTTTCGTAGCCTTCAACTCTTTAACCATCTTGCCACCAGCTTACATTTTGGTGTTACCGCAGAGGCTATGTATGTATCACCATCTACGCTTAGCCGCGTTATTCAGCGCCTTGAAGACGAATTGGGCTGTAGCTTGTTTAAACGTGATAACCGTAAAGTTGCGCTTACCCATAGCGGTCATAAACTGCTCTCGTTCTCTAAACACGCATTGCAAGAATGGCAGCAACTAAAGATAGATTTAAAAGAAGATAACGATGCGTTGCAGGGTGAACTCAGCGTATTTTGTTCGGTGACCGCCAGTCAAAGTCATCTACCCGCTATGCTACGGCAATTCAGGCAGCAACATCCGGGCGTTGATATACGCCTTATCACCGGCGACCCAGCGCTAGCGATTGAAAAAGTAAAGGGCAAGCAGTGCGACCTGTCTATCGCCATCTACACACCTGATATGCCAACAGATTTGCATTTCACCGCCCTTGATAACGTGCCTTTGGTGCTTATTGCTCCTCGAGAATGGCGCTTGACCCAATTAAGCCAACTTGACTGGACGAAACACCAAGTGATCATGCCTGAAACCGGCCCTACGCGCCGAACGGCATACCACTGGTTTGCCGAGCACGGTATTCGCCCTAACGTGTATGCGTATGTCGGTGGTAACGAGGCCATCGTCAGTATGGTTGCCCTTGAATGTGGAGTGGGGTTTGTGCCAAAAGTGGTGCTTGACCATTCCAGCATGGCCGGTGCGGTAACGCAAATTCCAGTGGCTGATATAGAGCCCTATGCGCTTGGTTTATGTTGCCTCCAAGACAAGCAAAATGAACCCCTTGTTAACGCGTTTATGCAGCTAAACCTGCAGCAAGATACCTAATACCATTAGTCCGCATAGATAAACCCCCTCAGCTCGCACTCAACTGTTTAATGAGGTTGTCTAGGGCGCGATAGCCTAACGCTTCTGCAATATGTGCTCGAGATACGGCTTTTTCATCTTCAAGGTCGGCAATGGTTCTGGCGACTTTTAATGTGCGATGAAATACCCTCATAGACAAATTGAGTTGCTTGGCAGCCGCTTGTAGAAATCCTAGGTCAGCGTCGTCAAGTAGGCAGATATCCGCCAGTTCACCAGCATGTAGTGCACCGTTCGGCTTTCCCTGTCGTTGTTCTTGTCTATACCTTGCTTCGATAACCCTTTCTCGCGTGGAGTGCAACGAGTCATTAGGCCTATTGGCACGCTCCGGTAAGTCGTAATCAGGCAAACGAGGCACTTCTACCTGTATATCTATTCTATCTAACAGCGGGCCCGACAACCGGTTTAAGTAGTTAAGCTGCTGCTGTGGTGTCAGGCGATTATCGTCAATATCGCCAGTAGGGCTTGGGTTCATCGCCGCTACCAGTTGAAAATTGGCTGGATAAGTCGCGCTTCCTGAAGCCCGAGACAAATGCACGTCACCGGTTTCAAGTGGCTCGCGCAATACATCTAGCGCTTTGCGTCCGAATTCAGGCAATTCGTCTAAAAACAAAATACCGTTGTGGGCCAATGATATTTCACCTGGTACCGGATTCGAGCCACCGCCAGTGAGCGCCACTGCGGAGCTCGTGTGATGTGGCGAACGCAAATGGCGAGCTAAAAAACGCTCTGCATGCAGCTTTTCACCCTTTACCGAATGAATGGCGGCTACTTCAAGGGCTTCTTCCTCACTCATATCAGGCAATAGCGACAGCATACGGCTGGCAAGCAAGCTTTTTCCTGTGCCCGGAGGCCCAACCATCAAAAGATTATGCGCACCACTTGCCGCAATAATTAGGGCCCGTTTGGCTTGCTCTTGGCCAATTATGTCGTCCCATCCGGTGTGGGAATTACGAGGTGCATGTGATGTAAATGGCTGACCTTTCGCAAGCTTTTTATGACCGGTAAGGTGTTCATAAACAGACAGTAAATCAAAAGCAGGAAAGCGTGTTGCATGGGAAACCAAAGCGGCTTCAACATCGTTGTCACCTGGATACACTAACGCGATATCTTCGTTAGCCGCCGCCATTACCACAGGAATAAGTCCATTAACGGGCTTGATTTCTCCGTTTAAAGCAAGCTCACCCACAAAGGCAATATTTAATAAGCTAGTATCAGAAATATAGCCGGAAGCGGCGAGTATACCTACGGCGATAGGAAGGTCGAATCGCCCTCCGAATTTAGGAATATCTGCAGGCGCTAAATTAACGGTTATTCGTTTGGCCGGAAACTCAAAGCCGCTGTTGATAAGCGCACTTCGCACCCGTTCACGGGCTTCTTTTACACTGGTTTCAGCCATGCCGACGAGTTGAAAGGCGGGTAAGCCGTTAGCAAGATGAATTTCTACACTCACCTCTGGCGCCGATACGCCTTGGCCTGCAAAAGTTTTAACCACAGCCATACCCATATGAAAACAACCCCTCTCCCTACACGCTCATCGTTCGATGTATTGAAAATAAAAAGTAAGCGCGCAGCCAACATGATTTGCACTCGCCCTGGTGCGTAAACTGTAGTCAGAGTGGAAGCAAGATGTAACTGTACTAACGGCGGTAATTATAGGGCAGCACGTTAAGCACAGTTCGAAAATGCTATGCGAAGGCTAATGCGCGCTAATGATGATCGTTGTAAAAAACAGGAAGCTGCCAGTGCCAGCGCATGGCGCCTAATCTAAATAGTACGGTTGTGATCAGGGCCGCGATACCACACCACTGTGTAGCAAGATCGAACTGTAGGCCAATGCCATACACAATACCACCAGCAATACAGGTCATAGCGTAAAGTTCGCCGTTTAGAACCAGTGGTACTTCTCTACAAATTACATCTCGCAGGAGGCCACCAAAAACGCCAGTAATGGTGCCCATGGCAACGGCTACTGCCATGCCTGTGTCGTTAGCTAAGGCTTTCTCTATGCCAACCACATTAAAAAGCGCTAGACCAAAAGCGTCGGCTATTAACAAATAGTGAAAGGGAAATCGCGGGCTTATGCGCAGCCAAATTATTGGAATAAAGGCGGCGATAAGGGTGGTATAAAGATAGTCGGTATCGGCAATCCAAAATACGGGAACATCTAACATCACGTCGCGAAGCGTACCGCCGCCGATTGCGGTCGCACTGGCGAGGACCACTACGCCAAACCCATCCATACGCTTTTGATAGGCCATAAGGGTGCCGGAAATTGCACAAACTGCAACGCCCGCTAAGTTTAGCCAATGAAACCAATCGAACATGTTTTCTACCTTTTTACTGCCCTTAAGAACTCGCTATTTCTACCGCAAAAAACTTGATCGAACCGTACATTTCATGCTATTTCTTTGCCCAATAGCAACATGTCGTTTAAACGCGTGTTGTTATGAGGGGTAAAGCCATAACCTCTTACGAACAACATTTCATTTTTATAATGCCAACGGAAAGCGGTATTGTAAGTCAAATATATCATTTAAAACAAAGCGCTACTGATAAGTTAGCAGCTAGGCTTTGTTGCCCTTCGCTTTAACGACCTAAGATGATGTAATACGTTATCAGTATGACACGCAATTTCGAGTAAAACAGCGTGTATTGGAAAACGATCCAAAGCATTACTGGTTTACTACTGTTTTTTAAGTTTCACGAAAAAGGTCTAGCATTTAAACCTAGTACCTTACATTAACGGGAAGGATTTATGCCCAAGTTACGTTCTGCAACTACCACACAAGGTAGAAATATGGCCGGCGCTCGCGCGTTATGGCGTGCAACTGGAATGAAAGACTCTGATTTTGGAAAGCCTATTATTGCAATTGCAAACTCATTTACGCAGTTTGTACCTGGGCACGTTCACCTCAAAGACCTCGGCCAGCTAGTGGCACGCAGCGTGGAAGAAGCGGGTGGTGTTGCGAAAGAGTTCAACACCATCGCGGTGGACGATGGTATCGCCATGGGGCACAGCGGTATGTTGTACAGCTTGCCTTCTCGCGAAATTATCGCCGATGCGGTCGAATACATGGTGAACGCACACTGTGCCGATGCCATCGTATGTATTTCTAACTGCGACAAAATTACCCCGGGAATGTTAATGGCGTCTATGCGCCTTAACGTGCCGGTTATCTTTGTATCGGGTGGCCCGATGGAAGCAGGTAAAACCAAGCTTTCTGATCAGCTAATCAAGCTAGATTTAGTTGATGCTATGGTAGCGGCTGCCGACGATAAGATTAGTGATGCTGATAGCGACGAAATTGAACGTTCAGCCTGCCCTACCTGTGGTTCATGCTCAGGGATGTTCACTGCTAACTCCATGAACTGCTTAACCGAAGCGTTAGGTTTATCGCTGCCGGGCAATGGTTCTATGCTAGCTACCCACGCCGATCGTGAAGGTTTATTTAAACAAGCGGGTAAACAAATTGTTGAGCTTTGTAAGCGTTACTACGGCGACGACGATGAAAGTGTATTACCACGCAATATCGCGAATTTTAAGGCTTTTGAGAATGCCATGAGCCTGGATATTGCCATGGGTGGTTCAACAAATACCATCTTGCACTTGTTGGCAGCAGCGATGGAAGGTGAAGTGCCTTTTACCATGGCAGACATCGACCGATTGTCTCGCAAAGTGCCTCACCTGTGTAAAGTGGCGCCTTCTACACCTAAATACCACATGGAGGACGTACACCGCGCTGGTGGCGTACTAGGTATTTTAAACGAGCTTAACAAAGCGGGCCTGCTGAACACTGACGTCAATCACGTTTTAGGTAAATCGCTTCCTGATGTTATCAGCGAGTGGGACATCACCAACCCTGAAAACAAAGACGCTATCACGTTTTACCGTGCGGGGCCTGCGGGTATTCGTACCACGAAAGCGTTTAGTCAAGACTGTCGCTGGGATGAAGTCGATGATGACCGTGAAAATGGCTGTATCCGCTCAATTGAACACGCATTTAGCCAAGAAGGTGGTCTAGCGGTACTTTACGGCAATCTGGCCGAAGATGGCTGTATTGTAAAAACCGCAGGTGTGGATGAGTCTATTCTAAAATTCAACGGCACAGCGCGTATTTATGAAAGTCAGGACGATGCGGTAGCGGGTATTTTAGGTGATGAAGTGAAAGCGGGTGATGTGGTATTCATTCGTTACGAAGGTCCACGCGGCGGGCCGGGTATGCAAGAAATGTTGTATCCAACGTCATACTTGAAATCTAAAGGGCTAGGTAAGCACTGTGCATTAGTTACCGACGGCCGATTCAGCGGTGGTACTAGCGGCCTGTCTATTGGTCATTGCTCTCCTGAGGCGGCAAGTGGTGGCGGTATTGGTCTTGTGGAAGATGGCGATAAAATTGAAATCGATATTCCGAACAGAAGTATCAACATCGCCGTCAGTGATGAAGAACTCGCCGAGCGCCGGGCGAAAATGGAAGCGAGCGCTAACCCTTGGAAGCCAAGAAATCGAGTGCGCGAAGTATCAACGTCACTTAAAACCTTTGCGGCGTTAGCAACCAGTGCCGATAAAGGTGCCGTTCGTGACGTCAGCAAGCTGGAAGGTTTGTAATGGCAGGTGTGCACGTAAGCGACCACGAATATTTAAAAAAGATATTGCTGGCTCCGGTTTATGATGTTGCGGTGGCCAGTGAACTTTCTTATATGTCATTGCTTTCGGCTGAGCTTGGCAATGATATTTTTTTAAAACGTGAGGATCAGCAACCGGTTAAAAGCTTTAAGCTGCGCGGTGCTTACAACCGCATTTGCTCGCTGAGCAATGAACAGTTGCAAGCCGGTGTGATTGGTGCTTCTGCCGGTAACCATGCCCAAGGCTTGGCGTATAGCGCAAAAATGAAAGGCATTCAGGCCACTATCGTTATGCCTGAAACCACGCCTGACATTAAAGTAGACGCTGTACGTCGCTTTGGTGGTGAAAACGTCAATGTGGTGTTGCACGGAACTAGCTTTGACCAAGCCAGTACCCATGCCAAAGCATTGTGCGAAACACACGGCTATACCTTTGTACCGCCCTTTGACGACCCTGATGTTATTGCAGGGCAAGGTACGGTTGCACGAGAGTTGCTAGAGCAAAACCCGAATCTTGATATTTTGTTTATTGCCGTTGGCGGCGGTGGATTAGCCGCTGGTATTGCGGTGTACCTGAAGCAACTAAAGCCCAGCATTAAAATTGTGGCAGTTGAGTCGGAAGAGTCTGCCTGCTTTATTAAAGCAAAAGCACAAGGTGAGCCTACTGAACTCGAAAGTGTCGGCATCTTTGCCGATGGCGTTGCCGTTAAAATTATGGGTCAAGAAACGTTCCGCCTGTGTAATCGTTTAGTCGACGAAACCATTACCGTTACTAATGATGAAATTTGTGGCGCAATTAAAGATATCTTCGATGACACGCGGGTTATTGCTGAGCCTGCGGGCGCGCTTTCGGTAGCAGCTATTCGCAAGTACGCCAAGCAGCACGAGCTCAAGGGTAAAAAGCTAGGCGGTATTTTGTGTGGTGCAAACATTAATTTTCATACCCTGCGCTATGTGTCTGAGCGTTGTGAGCTAGGTGAACAGAAAGAAGCCGTATTTGCGGTTAAGATCCCTGAAACCAAAGGTGCATTTAAGCAATTTTGCGAGTGTGTTGGTGCAAAAGCGATTACCGAATTTAACTACCGCTATGCCAGCGAGAGCGAAGCGCATATTTTTGTGGGTGTTAAACTCAAAGGTGGTCAGCAAGAGTTTGCTGCGCTGCAAGGTGACCTTGAAAGCAAAGGGTACGACTGTGTTAACTTGACCGACAATGAATTAGCAAAACTCCATGTTCGTCATATGGTAGGTGGTCGACCGCCGACCATACTCAACGAACAGGTGTTCAGCTTTGAGTTTCCAGAGCGACCCGGTGCCTTGCTTAATTTCTTAAACACGTTAGGTGAGCAGTGGAATATTACTTTGTTTCACTACCGGAACCACGGCGCAGCGGAAGGTCTAGTTTTAGCTGGGTTTGACATTGCACCTGAAAGCCGTAACGACTTTAATCAACACGTTGCAGAACTTGGTTACAAGGTAGAAGAGGTAACAGATAACCCGGCTTATCGCTTTTTCTTGTCTCAACCCGCCTAAACATATGGCTGAGTAAACGCGCTCGGCTCAACCAGTCATCGCTTTGCATTGTTTCACGTTAAGCCTAGGTTTACCGTGAAGCGATGCAAAGCGGCATTACTTCAAGCTAAACTATCTTTTATTCAGTGTATGCTATTTAGAGCAACTGAGAGCAATAACGCCTAGATATGCTGCATAAAAAAGCCCATGTGGCTTCACTTCATCACGCTACATGGGCTTTTTGTTTTGGAAAGAAAATACCGTTGTGTAACGGTCCTACTCATTCGCGCCGTTAAGCGCTACGTTCTCTAAGTGCTGCATCATTTCAGGCCATATCAGCGCCATAACGTCTTGGCGAAGGGCTTCGCACTCTTCTGAGTATTTGAGGCTGCCATCTTTTTCAGAGTCTAGCCAATGATTTTCTTTAAGTGCACCAATGAAGCTAGACAGTACATTCTTGTCGTAAAACTCTGGTGAGCTTAGCCCGTAAAGCGCTGACAAACGCTCTGCTACTTGCTTGCTCTCTCGCTCTAGTGCGCGACGGCTTATTACTTTTTCTTTATCAAGAATGGTCAGCACTACGGCATAACGCTGTAATGTTTCCTGCATACATCGGCTTAATAGCCAAGCTGAATGGAATTCTTTACAGTGCGCATCTGGAGGAAGAAGTTCTCCCTCTTTTTGACGTAAAAGCCCATTATTTAACAGAGCAGTGATCAGCGCGTCGGTATGAGCAAGGGCTTCATCTTGGGTAAGATGCAAAAACAGTTCTCTTTGCAACAAAGGGTAAAGCGCTGCAATTAGCTGCAGTATCTCGTTCTTTGTTGCCCCTTTTCGCGCGAAAACAGACGCCATAATCAAACCCGGGATCGCGAATAAATGCAAAATATTGTTTCTATAATAGGTAAGGTAAACCGCTGATTTAGGTTGAGGGCTAATTAACCTGCCATAGTCGTCTTCTTTTATTTCAAATCGACCGAGTTTTAGCGTGTCGCGCAGCAACTCTCCAGCCGTCGACTCTGGGATAGTTGCATCTTCGCTAAAGGGTACTGCCTTAAACAAATCCATAAAATCGCCGATGGCTTGTTTTAACTCGGATTCACTCATGGTTTGGGTTTTTGAAGACAGCAAACACAGTGAAGTTAGCGCCATGCCGTTTAACGCAGCAGCGCGGTTTATGCGTGTCATAACGTTGTTTGCTAATTCATTAACCGCTGGCGTTAGCCACGCAGGCTTTTTCTCGGGCTCAGCGTCACGACAGTCACGCCAGTTGGGCACGTGAGTTTCTAGAAATTGATTAAGCGCGATTGGCTCACCAAAGTTTACGTAGCCGTGGCCATAATTTTTTAGTTTGCGAATGGCTGAGAACACCTGAAGATTAGACTCTTTTTTCTTCTTAGAACCTTTAAGCTCATTTAGGTAGCTCTTCACTTCCATTACGTTTTCATAGCCAATGTAAACAGGCACAATGCTGACTGGGCGATTAACCCCTTTAAGCATGGCCTGAATAGTCATGGCTAGCATGCCGGTTTTAGGTGGGATCAAACGGCCCGTGCGGCTGCGGCCACCCTCTGGGTAATACTTTACTGAGTAACCCTTATTGAACAGTAGCTCTAAATATTCTCTGAATACGGCAGTGTATAGCTTGTTACCTGCGAAACTGCGGCGTAGGAAAAACGCTCCGCCACGACGAAACATTTTGCCCACAGGCCAAAAATTGAGATTTATGCCCGCTGCAATGTGCGGCGTTACCATACCTTCATGATAAATCACGTAAGTCAGCAACAAGTAGTCCATATGGCTACGGTGACAGGGCACGTAAATAATTTCGTGGCCGTTTGCGGCTAGCTCACGAATACGGTCTGCATGACCTACACTAATACCGTTATATATCTTGTTCCAAATGCGGGTGAGCAGCCTATCACCGAACCTGATCAATCCCTCACGGTAATCTGCCGCGATTTCCGTGATATAGCTTTGCGCTGTCTCTTTCGCTTTTTCGTGAGACACTTTCTTGCTTCGTGACTCTTCAGCAATGGCACGACGAACTGCATCAGAACCCAATACACTATTATTTAGTTCTTGACGCTCTAACAACGTTGGGCCAGTCATACTTTGGCGTTTACGTTGAAAGTGAGTACTTGCTACTCGTACAAGCTTGTGAGCAATACTTTGATCGCTGCCATGTTGGTTAGACATGGCCCTTGCTGAGACGGCTTTGGAATAGTTGATGAAGTTATCTCGGCCCAAAAATAGCACGATAAATAACTTGCGAAGCCAGCTTGGTGCTGCCGCCTCTGTGATCAAGTCGCTCAAGCCTGGATTACCTCGACCGGGTGCTCTTCCCCATGTCACATATACAGGCACAACCTGCAAATCGAGATTTTCATGGTCTCTGTGCAAATGGAAAAGCTCAGTGAACACGTCTTCGATACCCGTATCTCTCGTTGATGAGCGAAAAATGGGTTGGGTTTTTCGCAGAAACAGGGTTGACGAATATTCCCTGCCCGCTAGCGTGAGGGTTTCGGTTGGGCTAGGTAAACCTAGTGCTTCGGTCGACATTCTCAATGCAAGTTGGTCTGTCACTGAGTTTGAGGGGAGAAGATAAACAATAGGTTTGCTTTTATCTATCCCAAGTTCGGTCTCAACGTTGACGGGTATACTGTGGGCTTTAACCAGTAACTTAACAGGATAATGAAATACCGACAGAAGGGCTTTTCGCATCCACGACATGAATTGTGTAATCCTATGAAATAAAAACGGGTGAAGTGTAACATAATCGCCGTACGATCTCGCGATATGCCACTTTCATTGCTGTAATGACTAGATCATAGCGCACAAGTTCAAAAACGTGTTGTCCTTTTCTTGTGTAAACGCGCGTTACCACCCCACTTAGACTTTTTTACTATTCATGATCCCCCGTATTTTGTTGCGATAAGGAGTTACTGTTACTACTTTTTACATAGGTAAAAATTAATGAGAAAGGTGTAGTGAACGATCAAACTCGTTTAAAAACCATTGACGACTTCATGTTAAACAGTGAATTGCCGTTGGATTTGGATGACCTAATGGTGATTCTCGCTGAGGCATATCAAGTTCCCATTGCGCTTATCGGCATTGTAGGGCAATACGAAGAAACGTTTAAAGCCCGATATGGCACAGATTTACACCGTATAAATCGAGAGCATGCTTTTTGCAGTCATGTGGTCGATGAGCAAAAACAGTTTGTCGTATCCAATGCGAAAGAGGATCCCCGTTTTTCCGATAACCCTCTGGTTACTGGCGAGCCCCATATTTGTTTTTATGCGGGAACGCCGATAAAGGCAAATGACCAAGTTGTTGGTGCAGTCTGTCTGATTGATACAGTGCCACGAGAAATGGATGAGAAGCGTTTAACGTTGTTGGAAAGAGTTGGTGTATTAGTTAGTCAGCATATCTCCCTTTCACGAGAGCATGAAGCACTCAAACGAGAGCATGGTTTAATTGAAAAGTCTCCTATCGTTCTAGCGACATGGCGCTACGATACTTCACTACGGTTAGTCCATATATCGAAGAATAGTGAACGGGTGCTGGGTATTTCATCCGATGATTTGCTTGGCGGCATGGTAGAACTCAGCGATGTCATTACACAGGAAGCGGATAACGCATTTACCTTCGCTATGCAAGCGCATATGGAAGGTGTCGAATCCCACTCGTGCCGCTTGCAAATCACCACACCTAGCAGAACTATTTGGGTGAGCATGATTTCGACAGCGAATTTTCGCGAAGACGGCGCGCTATATTCTGTGCAGGCGTTTCTATTCGATACGAGCGATCAAAAATATGTAGAGGATAAGCTCAACAAGACAAACCAGCGTATGCGTTTGTTGTTAGAAGCGTCGGAGTTAGGAACGTGGGACTGGAATTTACCCGCCGATGTTAACCAAGTGAATAAGCGGTGGTGCGATATCGTCGGTATTGAATATGAATATTACGATACCAGTGCGCGTTTTTTTCGACAGCTTATTCACCCTGCAGACTACGTTAATGTAGAAAAGATGCTTCACGACCATTTAAAAGGTAATACAAGCGTTTTTAATACGACGTTTCGCATGAAACACACCAATGATTCCTGGGTTTGGGTGGAAAGTTATGGGAAAACGGTAGAGACTGATGAGAAAGGAAGGCCTACTCGTATTGCAGGTATCCATCGTGATATTACCGAGCGAATGGTACGAGAGCTTCACGAGAAGAAAAAGACACAGTTGCTTCAATTTATCAACAAGACTCGGGCATCATATCTTGAAAATAATGATTTAACCTTGGCCTGCCAAACCGTATTGCCTGAATTAATTGATATCTCTGACAGTCAATTTGCATTCGTAGGCCAAATGAAGGGAGAAGGTGAATCGCCCCGGCTTTTCATACATGCCATTTCCGAAATAGTGTGGGATAGCAGCAGCTTCACCCAATACACTGAGTATAAAAAACGTAATTTGTACTTCAGTAATTTCAACAATCTTTTCGGTACCACCATCGTGACGGGCGAAGTGACTATTAGCAACGTATCGGGGAGTCACCCCAACTCTAAAGGGGTGCCAACAGGCCACCCGCGAATAAGCCGATTTTTAGGGTTGCCCATCAAGATTAAAGACAGAGTGGTGGGAATGATTGGGCTAGCAAACAAGTTTGACGTATATACCGTCGAAGATGCAGAGTTTTTACAGCCCTTGTTAGACGCCCTTGCGGGGCTTTTCTATGCTGTCGAACTAGAAGAGGCGAGAGCGGTTGCAGAAGAAAAACTGCGCCGGCTAGCGATGACCGACTCTTTAACAGGGTTGTACAACCGCCGAGCTTTTCTAGATGAATGTAATGCTGTGTCACAAAGGTATGGCAGTGGCTGTGTTGCCATCATAGACGTAGATCATTTTAAAAAGGTTAACGATACGTACGGGCACGATGCTGGCGACCAAGCGCTTATCATGATTGCCAGTAAGGTTGCTAAACAAAATCAGGCGCCTAGTGTGGTTGCCCGACTTGGTGGGGAGGAGTTTGCGCTCGTCGTTATTGGTGAAACCAAAGATGCAATACATGTTCAGTTAGAGGCTTTGCGCATTGCTGTTGAGGAGAGCACACTTTCTTATGGATCGGACGCAATAAACTTAACCATTAGCATCGGTGCTGCATTCATCGAAGATACGTTTGGCGCAGACTTTAGTTCGCTTTTATCTGATGCCGATAAATCTCTGTATTTAGCGAAAGAAAAAGGAAGAAACAAGGTGGTTTGGGTGAGTTAAGGGCAAAAGACGAGGCAAGTGCTTGTTATTTGTTGTTAGGTGTATATACTTACAGGAACTGTATGAACAGACAGGTCTTTTATGCGCCCACTCACAGCTCGACAAACTGAAGTTTTAGAACTTATCAAGACAACCATGCAAAAAACGGGAATGCCGCCTACCCGTGCTGAAATTGCTCGTCAACTTGGCTTCCGCTCCGCTAATGCGGCCGAAGAACATTTAAAGGCGCTGGCGAGAAAAGGCGTGATAGAAATTCTTCCGGGCACGTCCAGAGGCATCAAGCTTAACATTCCTCTTGAGAGCGAGGCGGCTGAGGAAGAAGGTCTGCCGCTTATAGGGCGCGTTGCCGCTGGTGAGCCTATTCTAGCGCAAGAGCATGTGGAATCGCATTACAAGGTAGACCCCGCGTTGTTCAAGCCTCAAGCTGACTTTTTACTTCGTGTAAACGGCATGAGCATGAAGGACATCGGTATTTTAGACGGAGATTTGCTAGCGGTTCATCGCACGACGGATGTTCACAATGGTCAGGTTGTTGTTGCCCGTGTAGACGAAGATGTTACGGTTAAGCGCTTGGAAAGGCGAGGCCGTGAAGTATTGCTTCATGCTGAAAATGAAGAGTTTGCGCCAATTAAGGTTGATCTCGCTAATGAGCCGTTTGCCATTGAAGGTATTGCGGTGGGCGTTATTAGAAACGCAGACTGGATGTAAGGTTTTAGCGACTTTGTTTAAAAGCGGTGCATTAGCCGCTTTTTTTATGCCTCTTTATCCCCTCCCCACTCACCGTTTAGGCAACTTAGGGTTTAATGTCTCAGTAAAAGTACGGTGCATTACTGTGCTATTTCTGACCAATTTCGACGCTATCAAAATTGCTATTCGATGATGAGAATGTCGATTTCTAATTCGAACGCTGTTTGAAAGTAATATTTATTCGCTGAATACTTCTCTATTTTTTAATCATTTATAAGAAAGGTGTCGTCGAACGCCTGTTCAAAATGAGCGTTTAATCTTAACACACATCATTTTGTGTCGACTTCAACATGATCAGCATCGTTTCATGCTATGCAATTCTCAAATGATTAAATTTTAACCTTTTCATTAAATTTTTAATAGAAAAGACTAGACGGCACGACATTATTGAGCAATTCTTACACAAAGATTAACAAAATAATAACAATGACTCTAAATTTGTTTTACAAGTTGAGGTGAAGGGTCAAGCGTTCGCAATTCATTTGGTAGGGTATCGCGCTCAAAGAAAGCGTCTTCAGTCCTACCATTACGGAGGTGCTGAGTGAAACAACAAACGACCGTATTGGCAAAGTGGTGTGCAACGATATCCTCTTTGCTGTTCTCTTCATTGCTCTTTGCGCAGGAAACTGCAGAAGAAGTGTCTTCATTGAACTTAAGGCGCGGCGCTACTGATATCAGTGGCCAAGTATATGACCTTCACATGCTGATGTTTTTCATTTGTGTCGGCATTGCGGTAGTGGTCTTTGGCGTAATGTTTGTCTCTATGTACTTACATAGAAAGTCTCGAGGCGCTAAGCCAGCAAATTTTCATGAAAATGTAAAAGTAGAAATTGCATGGACCGTTATTCCCTTTCTCATTCTTATTTTTATGGCGGTTCCCGCAGCTAACACCCTTATAGCCATGGAAGATACCACTGAACCCGATATGACTGTGTTGGTGACAGGGTCACAGTGGAAATGGCACTACAAATACATGGATAGTGACGTCGAGTTTTATTCGCTTCTAGCGACTCAGCGGGAACAAATCGAAAACAAATTCGAAAAAACAGACAACTATTTGTTGGAAGTCGATCGTCCACTGGTCATTCCTACTGGCAAAAAAGTTCGTTTTCTCATTACGTCTGATGACGTTATTCATTCTTGGTGGGTCCCCGATTTTGCCGTGAAGAAAGACGCAAACCCCGGGTTCATCAATGAATCGTGGGCGAAAGTAAACGAACCGGGAATTTACCGCGGACAGTGCGCAGAACTTTGTGGAAAAGATCACGGTTATATGCCGGTTGTAGTTATCGCAAAAGAGCCTGCTGAGTTTGATAAATGGATGGGTGAACAAGAGGAAAAGGTTCGTCGGGCGAAAGAAGAGGAGCAGCGATTACTTTCAATGAACATGTCAATGGATGAGTTGATGAAAGAGGGCGAGCGAGTCTATAACGCGACGTGTGCCGCGTGTCATATGCCTAACGGTGAAGGTTTGCCGGGCGTATTTCCTGCGTTGAAGGGCAGTAAAATGGCCCTTGAAGATCAAAAAGGCCATATTGATATCGTGCTTCACGGTAAATCGGGTACGGCAATGCAGGCATTTAACAAAATGCTTAGCTTAAAAGAAATAGCGGCGGTGGTTACCTACGAACGAAATGCTTGGGGTAACAATACCGGAGATATGGTTCAGGCCAAAGATGTCAACGCTGTGGCAAACGGAAACTAGGAGCAGATCATGAGCAAAGCAACTGAAGTTATTTCGCCAGATACCTCTGCGCCCCACGCTGGCCACGGGCATGATGAGCATAACCACGAACACCACGATCACATTCCAAAGGGGATAACTCGATGGTTGTTTACCACTAACCATAAAGACATTGGCACACTCTACCTGTGGTTTGCTTTTATTATGTTTTTAGTGGGTGGAGCGATGGCGATGGTCATTCGAGCCGAACTCTTCCAACCAGGTCTACAGATAGTTGAGCCGAACTTTTTTAACCAAATGACCACGGTACACGGTCTTATCATGGTATTTGGGGCAGTAATGCCCGCCTTTACGGGTCTGGCTAACTGGTTAATTCCAATGATGATTGGCGCGCCAGATATGGCACTGCCTCGAATGAATAACTGGAGTTTTTGGATATTACCGGGCGCGTTTTTAATCTTACTTAGCTCGCTCTTTATGGAGGGAGGCGGCCCTGCGTTTGGTTGGACTTTTTACGCTCCGCTTTCAACCACTTATAGCGGGGATTCAACGGCGCTTTTCGTGTTTTCTGTTCATATCATGGGTATTTCGTCAATCATGGGAGCGATTAACGTAATCGTCACCATATTTAATATGCGTGCGCCAGGCATGACGTGGATGAAAATGCCCCTGTTCGTGTGGACATGGCTAATAACCGCGTTTTTACTTATTGCAGTAATGCCAGTACTCGCGGGTGCGGTAACCATGGTATTAACTGATAAGTTCTTTGGAACGAGTTTCTTCGATGCTGCCGGTGGTGGTGATCCCGTCATGTTCCAGCATATTTTCTGGTTCTTTGGACATCCTGAAGTTTATATTATGATTTTGCCCGCGTTTGGCATTATTTCTCAAATAGTGCCTACCTTCTCCAGAAAGCAACTCTTTGGCTATGCGTCGATGGTTTATGCTACCGCGTCTATAGCACTGCTATCGTTTATTGTATGGGCTCACCATATGTTTACGACAGGAATGCCGGTGTACATGGAAATGTTCTTCATGTTTGCCACCATGCTTATTTCTGTGCCAACGGGTGTGAAAGTGTTTAACTGGGTTGCGACTATGTGGCGAGGCTCTCTAAGCTTTGAAATGCCCATGATGTTCGCTATCGCTTTTATTGTGCTTTTCACCATTGGGGGTTTATCAGGGTTAATGTTAGCGATTACGCCCGTTGACTTCCAATATCACGATACGTATTTCGTTGTGGCTCATTTCCACTATGTCTTGGTAACAGGTGCTGTCTTTTCCATAATGGCTGCAGTCTATTATTGGCTGCCTAAATGGACAGGGAAAATGTACGACACCACACTTGCGAAGTGGCATTTTTGGTGCTCGCTCATTTCAGTAAACGTTCTGTTCTTCCCTATGCACTTCGTTGGTTTAGCGGGTATGCCTCGCCGTATTCCAGATTACGCACTGCAGTTCGCCGACTTCAATAAATGGATAAGCTTAGGCGGCTTTGCATTTGGCCTTTCTCAACTGATCTTCTTGGCGCTACTTATCAAGGCGTGTAAGAAGCAGGGCGAGGCTGTGTCGTCACAAGTATGGGATGGTGCTGAAGGTCTAGAATGGGAGATTCCATCGCCTGCTCCTTATCACACATTCGAAACACCACCCGTTGTGAAATAAGCAGGTAGTTTTTGCTATGAATGTGGACAGTGTGGATAACAATCCACGCTGTCTAGCTGGTGGAGTAGTTAGATTGTTTTTTCACACGTCTAATTGCCCTCACCTTTGGATTTAGCCGGAGGTAGCGTGATGTCACAACAAAGTGCAAATAACAAAATGGTGATCAAGCTAGTCGCGATTGTCATCGGTATGTTTGGCTTCGGCTTCGCCCTGGTGCCCCTTTACGATGTGTTTTGCGACATAACAGGGATTAACGGCAAGACCGAGGGAAGTGCAGCGGTTTACCAATCAGTAGAAGTTGATGAATCTAGGGAAGTCACGGTCGAGTTTATAGCCCGAACTAATTCTGGAATGCCTTGGGAATTTCGTGCTGAAACCAAACGCGTAAAAGTCCATCCTGGTGAACTAAATACCGTCTCTTTCTACGTGAGAAACCCGGCGTCGAGTAATATTGTGGCGCAAGCGATTCCTTCTGTATCTCCCGGTATTGCAGCGCTCTACTTAAACAAAACCGAATGCTTCTGCTTTAACCAGCAGCCTCTGGATGCCGGGAGTGAAGCGTATATGCCCATGCAGTTTTACGTCGACCCTCAGCTACCCAAAGACATTACATTTTTTACATTGCAGTACACACTCTATGACGTCACAGCGAGAGCAAGTGACCTAACGACAACACCGAATCCCTTTATGGCTTCAGCACCGTCTGCCGGTGAATAGGCGCAAGGGGTAAGGAGAAAAAAATGCAGTCCGAAGTTCAGAATAACGACTACCAGAAATATTACGTACCCGCGCAAAGTCCTTGGCCCATTGTAGGAGCCGTTGCGTTGTTCCTCATCGCCGTAGGCGCGGGCAACTTTGTGGTTGAAGCGACGAGAGGTGAAGCCGGCTATGGAGGTTATATTCTCTTAGCAGGTATCGCGGTTTTACTAGTGATGTTGATTGGCTGGTTTAAAAATCAAATCGATGAATCGATGGCGGGGCTTTATAGCGATCAATTGGGCCGCTCCTATCGCCAAGGAATGAGCTGGTTTATTTTCTCTGAAGTCATGTTTTTTGCCGCGTTCTTTGGCGCACTTTATTACGCGAGATTCATTGCTGTGCCATGGCTGGGTGGGGCATCAAACAACGCCATGACCAACGAGGTGTTATGGCCAACCTTTGAGGCGATGTGGCCCCTTGTTACTACACCTGGTGGCATTACCACACAAGAGATGAAAGCCGCAGGTCTTCCAACTATAAATACTGTCATTCTGCTTATTTCTTCAATTACGCTGCATTTTGCGCACGTAGGGTTGGAGCAAAATAAACGTAAGCAATTAACTTTAATGCTTGGCATAACGATTTTACTTGGATGTGGGTTCTTGTTCCTTCAGGTGGAGGAATATATCCATGCTTATCGCGATTTAGGGCTAACGCTGCAGTCAGGCATTTACGGAAACACCTTTTTTATGCTCACTGGGTTTCATGGTATGCACGTCACCTTGGGTACCATCATTCTGATCGTACTATTTTTCAGAGTGTTAAAAGGGCACTTTTCGCCAGACAACCATTTCGCGTTTCAAGCGGGGAGCTGGTACTGGCACTTCGTAGACGTAGTGTGGGTAATGCTCTACATCTTTGTCTACGTGCTATGAAAAAGCCCCCAGACTCAATAAGGTCTTGGGTTTGGGGTAATCAAGCCTGTACCAATAGCGATAAGGATAAGAATGACAATGATGGCAGAAGTGAGGACCCGTCGACCAATATATTTACTCATTGGGCCTTTTGTCGTGTCGTTCTTAATCATAATTCGCATTGCCATGAACAAGTTCACAATCATAAATAGCACTAATGCAACAAGGACGATTTTTATCAGCATATTGACCTCTGTTTTTATTCTAATGCGCCACGGAGCCAGATAATCATGTTTTCTTGCCCACGCCATTTTATACCTTGGTTACTCACGGGTATTAGTGTGGCAGCTATGTGCGGCTTGGGATATTGGCAACTCGAGCGTATGGTCCAAAAGCAACAACGTTTAGCTAGCATAGCGCAAAAGCAGAGTAATGGAACCTTGAGTTTAGAAGAAGCGCTAACCCATTCAGACCCTAGAGATATTATTGTGTCGATGAAGGGGCAACTCGATGGTAATCACATACTTCTTTTAGACAACCAAATACACAATCAGCGCGTTGGTTTTGATGTTTTAGCACCGGTTTATACAAATGCAGGATGGTTACTTGTCAACTTCGGCTGGTTGCCCGCGCCAGACTTGGTAAGAACCTTGCCCGACATTAATTTAGTGAGTGAAACGCGGGCGTTCGAAGGCGTTATTAGTGTGCCTGGCGAAAACCCGCTGGTGAGAGAAACGAATATGTCGCTTTCTACCAGCCCAACACTTATTCAACACATAGACTTTTCTGCACTTGGCGGTGCGCTAGAGAGAAAGTTTTTACCGTTTATTCTTCACCTTACAACGCCTGACCCCACCTATGTGCGCGAATACAAAGCCGTTGTAATGTCTCCAGAAAAGCACCTTGGCTACGCAGTGCAATGGTTTGGGTTAGCCATCGCGGCAGCGGCCATCGGCGGTTATGCAATTAGTAAGAAAGGACGAAGTTATGAGTAATACTGCTTCAAAGAAGACCTTAATAATGATGGTGGCTGTGTTTGTATTGCCGGTGGTATTGGCAAAGCTAGCACTTGAAAATGACTGGTTTACCAAAGGCGCTACTAATAAGGGGCAGCTATTGGCGCCCACTATCGATATGGGCGCTTTACTTAATGACGCAGAGCCTAAATGGCGTTTACTTTACGTGATGCCTGACGAGTGTGATGCCGTATGTGATAACGCACTGTTCAGCATTAATCAAGTTTGGCTCGCACTAGGAAAAGAGTCTGACCGTGCTCAGGCACTGGTGATTGCAACGTCCTCCAGTGATAAACGTGCGATAGCTGCTCTACGCGAATACCCTTTTGTCGAGACAATGATGGTTACCACACCCACCTCTCTTGCCTCAAGCAGTGTCTATATTGTTGATACGCAGAATAATGCCATGCTCTTCTACGAGATTAAGGATGATAGAAAAGATGCTGTGATGGAAAGTCGCAATATGCTGGCCGACATGAGAAAGCTCTTGAAATTATCACGTATAGGATAATCGCTATGAAAAAGTTAACACTATTCAGTATTTTTCTTGCCGCAGTTGTCATAATTTTAGGTGCCTATACACGTTTGACCGATGCGGGCCTTGGCTGTCCCGACTGGCCTGGATGTTACGGCAACCTTACCGTGCCTTTAAGTGAAGAAAAAGTGGCTCAGGCAAACGCAGCCTATCCAGAGCGTCCAGTCGAGGCGTTTAAAGCGTGGAATGAGATGATTCATCGTTACTTTGCCGGGACCTTGGGGCTCTGTGTACTGGCTATTGCTATCATTGCGGTAAGACAGCGTCATAAAGGTACGCCGGTGAAGCTTCCTCTGTTTCTTCTTGGGTTAATAATTTTTCAAGCTGCCCTTGGCATGTGGACAGTAACACTCAACTTGCTGCCTGTCGTCGTAATGGGCCATCTACTGGGAGGCTTTTCGGTTCTATCCTGTCTTTTTGTGCTTTATTTACGTTTACACAATCGCACTAACGAAGCATACCATTTGGGTCTGACTGACGTTCCAATCGAAAAGGCAGCCTTAGATACTTCACAGAGAGCTAATTCATTTCAGTCATCCCTTAAACTTGCAGCCTTCATTGGCGCGGGCGTTCTAATAACACAAATTGCGCTTGGGGGTTGGACCTCTGCTAACTATGCCGCACTTGCGTGCACAGAGATGCTCGTTTGTGAGAGTGGTTGGCAAGACCGTATTGATATCCCCGGAGCCTTTAGTGTTCCTGATGCACAAAACTATGAATTTGGCGCCCATGATTATGGTGAGCGAGTCACTATGCATATTGTCCATAGGTTAGGTGCTCTCATCACCTTCGTGTACTTACTCGCTTTGGGGATTAGCGTTCTAGTAAGTCGTTACGCGACATCAAAACAAAAATATGTAAGTGCATTTATGATACTAACGCTATTCACACAGGTGGCTTTAGGTATCAGCAATGTAGTCTTCATGTTGCCACTCGCCGTGGCCGTTTTACACAACGCGGTGGCTGCGATATTACTTCTATCGTTGATAAATCTAATTTTCACGCTAGTAACAAGGTCCCAGCATACGCGTGTCCTCAACAGTGATAGACAAAATAGTCATGCATTATCAGGTTCACGTTCTTTGCATGGTGCTGGCGCATTCAGAACGGACGCATCGACATCTAACTCTATTGCTGGGTCTACGTCTTCTCATATTCTCCCTAGAGCTCCAGGAGGTTTCTATGGCTAAATCGGTTTCGCTACACGCTCGTTCATCTCGCCAACATCAGGTCGTAACGTGGCGTGATTATTATGAAATGACTAAGCCTAATGTGGTTATGCTACTTCTATTAACCGCCCTTGTGGGCATGTGCTTAGCCACGCCAAACTGGGTCAATGCAAAGGTTCTGATATGTGGTTTGTTAGGCATTGGCATGCTGTCAGCATCTGCAGCAGTTATTAATCACGTTGTAGACCACAAGATTGACAGTGTAATGGCACGCACGTTTAACCGACCGGTAGCTAAAGGTAAGGTAAGCATTAACCACGCGCTGTGGTTTGCTGGCACCTTGGGAGTATTGGGCTTTGTTGTTCTTGCCCTTTTCGTAAACATGCTAACAGCGTGGTTAACCTTGGCCAGTTTGGTTGGCTATGCGTTCATATACACAATGTACCTAAAGCGCGCTACGCCACAAAACATCGTTATTGGTGGGTTAGCGGGGGCTGCTCCTCCTCTTTTGGGGTGGACCGCGGTAACAGGAGAAGTTCACTCTCACGCATTACTGCTCGTACTCATCATTTTTACATGGACTCCACCTCATTTCTGGGCGCTGGCCATTCACAGAGAAAAAGACTACGCCAAGGCCAAGGTGCCCATGTTGCCGGTAACCCATGGCGTTGCCTTTACTAAAACTTCTGTTCTGCTGTATACCGTATTGTTAGGGCTTGTTTGTTTACTTCCCTATCTGACGGGAATGAGCGACCTTATTTACTTGATAGGCTCAAGTCTTCTCAATATTGGGTTTTTGTATTATGCGCTAAAACTTAAATTCGATGCGCAACCTGAAACTGCTATGAAAACTTTTAGGTTTTCAATTATTCATCTCATGGTATTGTTTGTCATATTACTCTTAGATCACTATGTACCACTGAGTTTATGAATCAACGAACTACCGTAGGTCTTGTCGCATTTTTAGCATTATGTGCGGGCATCGTCGGGGCGCTATATATTGCGCCCCCGACTGGTGAAAGTCTACCTGAATACTTTCAAGCCTATCCTGAACCTCGTGAAATCACGCCGTTTGAATTAACCTCACATAATGGCGAGGCTTTCGATAACTCATCGTTGAAAGGGCAATGGAGTCTTGTGTTTGTGGGCTATACCTTTTGCCCTGATATCTGCCCTACCACCATGGCTGAATTGAACGGTATATACCCTGAACTAAAAGCTCTAGACAGTGTCAAACCTATCAAAGTCGTTTTTGTGTCGGTAGATCCCAAACGCGACTCAGTAGAGCGACTTGCAGAGTACGTGAACTATTTTAATGAGGAATTTATCGCCGTAACCGGTGAGCATAAGGCGCTTTTTCCCTTCGTTCGCAATTTGGGAATGATGTATGCTATCGCAGAAAGCACCGATAACCCCAATTATTTAGTTGATCACAGTGCTTCTGTTGTACTTGTCGACCCTGAAGCTAGGGTGATAGGAAGATTTAAACCAAAAAGAGAGCCAGGGAAGCTATCGGTAAGTGATCCTCAGCAAATATTGGCAGATATGCCAGTAATTATTTCGAAGCAGTAATATGGAAATCATAATCAGGCAAGGCATAGCATCTGATGCTGCGCAAACTACGCCGCTTATATTAAACGCGGCACAGTCATTGTTAACGTCTATTTTCGGACACAATAAAAATAAAACAGCCGATGGTTATCTTGCTCACGCTTGGGAGTTAGGTGGAGGCCAATACGGTTTCAAGAACCATTGGGTGGCTAGTAAAGACAGCGAAATACTGGGTGTTGTCACTTCATGGCATAGTAAGCTAGGAGCTGCGTTCGATAGAGCGACGCTAGATAGTATCACGTCATATTTCACTTTAGACGAAGCCATGACGGTCTTAATGCGCAATCAAACGGTTGCTGTCAATCTTACTCCACCCACTACAACTGAATTAATGATTGGGCACCTTTCTGTTGCTGAAAGCGCGAAGCGCAGCGGAGTGGGCTCTCGATTGGTTGATATCATGCATGAGAGAGCGGAAAAGCTGAAAAAGCGTAAGCTGGTGCTAGATGTTGAAGTGTCGAACATTCCGGCTATTCGCTTTTACCAGCATCATAACTTCCAAGAAGAGTCGATAAACAAAGGCTTTATACGGTTTGCAAAGCCCGTATAGGTAAACGTTTTCTTATGTAAGTGCGGGCTTTATAATACGCGCTCGCACCTAGCCTAAGTCTCGCTAATAATTGCGCCCTAGTCAGGATAATTACCCTTTTCGTCTGCCACAAAAAAAGGTGTTGAGTACCAATAATAGCGCCCTGCTTGTGTTTTTGACGGCGCCGTACAGTTCACCCGTGAACGTCCCACCGGAAGCGTTCTGTCCAGAGTAAAAGAAAGTACGTTGCCTTCAACGCTTGTCTCTATGGTATCGCCACCAAAAAAACAGTTCACTTGGGTAAGGCGCACATCGTCACTGTTTATCGTTAAGCTGATAGGTGATGATAGGTTTCGTGTTGTCATGCGAGGGTTTTCATGTGAACTGTGCGTTACCGGCATAGCAAGGCTATTTAACTTAGTTTTTAGTGTCGCTAAATTGGCATATGGGCCTGCCGCCGGAAAACGCGGAAGCGCCTGCATGTTACTCGTTGGGCCTACTGCTCCTGAGTGTTGACCGAACCCAATGTAACCTTCAGTTTTAAGCTTGTTAGCGAGTGCCGTGTTGTACTCTCCAAATGGATACGCTAAATATTTAAGGCTAATATCCAATTTGTCTTCTATTTTCTTCTCAGCGCTCTTTACGTTTTGCCATACTTTGTCGAGCCATGTGCGCTCGTCCATAGCTTGCTCACCGTTTAGCATATGCAAATGATCTAGGGTGTGATTGGCAAAAACAACACCGTCGTTATGCATAGCAATCACCTGCTCCCATGTTAATTGCTTCGGACCTACGCCAATTTCATCAGGGTTTATGAAGATGGTATACGGAAAGCCCAAGTCAGCGAGTATGGGATGCGCATTGTTTAAAATGTTTGCGTATCCATCGTCAAAGGTAATAGCGACCGCTTTCTCTGGCAGTGTAGTATTGTTTTGTATGGCTGAAACAACATCTTGCAGTGGCACGACTGTGTGGTGAGCGTCTAAGTATTCCATGTGAGATTTAAAGGCCTCAGGTGAAATACTGGTACTGGCAGGCGTGGAAGAAGAAACGTGGTGATAAAGTAAAATAGCGGCGTTAGGCGCGTTACTTATACTAGGCTCGCTGCTTAACCCTCCCTCACCCTGTATATTAGATGTGATAGATGAAACAGGATTTGCAGCAGTATATAAAGCAGGACCTGAAGCAAAGCTAGACCCAAAGAACAGCGCGCTGAAAACCCCCACTAACATCGAAGATAACACGTTTAGACTAATGCGATTCTTCTCTTTATTTTGAATCAAAGTGTTGGTTTTCATATCATCATCCACTGAGTACCTGATTAAATTCGATAGCGTGTTAAACTTCCACACAAGGCGACTTGGCCAGTCTTTTTTGTTTGGTTAAACAAGTACGCCTTCCACTTATGCTGTTGCATAGGTTGATAGTATATAGCGAAACCAACCCCTACTGAGATCATTTATGTCCCGTGCCCACGTAACTCAGCGCTCATTTTTTGATGATCATACTCGTCTTTTAGCTTTAGCGCTTCCAATGATCCTAGCGAATATTACCACGCCACTTTTAGGTTTAGTGGATACCGCGGTATTGGGCCATATGTCGCTACCTGCCATGCTTGCGGGGGCGTCGGTAGGCGCGCTTATCTTAACGCAAATATACTGGGTGTGCGGGTTTCTTCGCATGTCTTCGACAGGGCTTAGTGCACAGGCTAAAGGCTCGCCGAACAATACCCTTGAATCAGCAAAAGTATTGTGGCAAACGGTTGCAGTAGCCGTACTATTGGGGGGAGCCGTGCTTGCTCTTCAATCTCCAATTCTTTCCTTAGGCTTAACGTTAACTCAACCCAACAGTGAAGTTGCCCTTCACCTTCAAGGTTACTTTTCAGCGCGAGTATGGGGCGCGCCAGCTGCCATGCTTAACCTGGCATTGGTGGGATGGTTGGTTGGGCAGCAAAAAACGCGCAGCGTTATGACAATACAAATCGTAGGGAATTTATTGAACGCTGCACTCGATGTAGTGTTTGTGTTTGGGTTTAACCTGTCGGTGGCTGGCGTGGCGCTGGCCAGTGTAATTGCTGAATATACCATGGCAATGATGGCGTTAGCAGTAGCGTTTAAGCAGGTTGGCGGTGTGACGGTAAGAGCGTCATGGTTCAACCGTGCAGCTCGAAAAGTGCTGATGAAGCTAAACGGTGACATGCTGCTACGGAATTTAGCACTGCAAGGCTGCTTAGCGTTTCTTACCATTCAAGGTGCCCGCTATGGCGAAACGTCGGCGGCGGTTAATGCCATACTCATGCAGTTTTTTGTTTTAATTGCGCTGGGGCTTGATGGTATTGCCTATGGCGTTGAAGCGCTGGTGGGTGAAGCTAAAGGTGCTTCAAATAGGGCAGAAATTAAACGCCGTACCTACCAAGGACTGGCTTGGTCGAGTGGTTTTGCCCTTATCTACAGTCTGATATTTTACGCGGGAGGTGAAGCCATTATTCAGCTTCTTACCGAACATGATGACATTGTAAATTCAGCGTTACCTTACCTTGGCTTGATGGTTGTACTTCCTTTGTTGGCGCACTGGTGCTTTTTGTATGATGGTGTCTTTGTTGGGCTTACTCGAGCCAGCGCAATGAGAAATACCATGATAATGAGTGCGTTAGGTGTATATTTTCCCGTGTGGTATCTCACGCAGCAAAAGGGTAACGTCAGCCTGTGGTATGCTCTCCTTGCCTTCCTGCTAGCCCGTGGTGTGACCTTAGCATGGAGCTTTTATATTCTAGACCAACGGAATGAGCTAGTGTCATCATAACGCTGATGTATCGAGTCGCCTGCTAAAGCGATCGGCCTCTTTAGCAGGCTAAGTGTAGGTTATTTTTTTATGATATGCGTGGCGCAGAGTTTGTTGCCAGCTGGATCGCGTAAATAAGCAAGATAAAGTTGGCGCTCGCCGCTGCCACGAATGCCAGGAGGATCTTCACATGGAATTCCTCCATTCTCGCTGCCCACTTTATGCCATTCATCCACCACTTCTGGTGTACGGGCTGCAAGGCCTAGCGTTGTGCCGTTACCATGCGTGGCTTCTTCACCATTAATCGGCTTTGTAAGCGCCAGAATACCTTTTGCCGTGTAGTAAAATACGCGTCCGTGTTCGTCATAAACGCCGGGCTCGTGGCCCAGTACGCCTAAAATGGCATCATAGAATTTCTTTGATGCTTCAAGGTCGTTCGCACCTAACATAACGTGACTAAACATAGTTGTGTCCTCTGAGAATAGTAGGGGAAAAACCCCTTTATCAACATTAAGTTACACGCGATTTACTGGGCTAACGCAAAATCTACCGCCGCAGAAGCATGGATAGCCGTCGTATCGTACAACCTAACGTTGGTGTCTTTTTGTTGAACTAATAACGCGATTTCAGTGCAGCCTAGAATAATACCTTCAGCACCCTTAGCAGCAAGCGCGTTAATAATTTCAATATACGCGTTACGGGAGTCAACACAAATCACGCCCTTGCATAATTGTTCATAAATAATGTTATGAACCGTGTTTCTTTGCTGAGTATTAGGAACAACAACTTGAATGCCAAAAAGCGTTTCAAGGCGAGAGGTATAAAAGTCTTGCTCCATAGTAAAGCGCGTACCTAGCAGCCCAACTTTTTTAACCTTGTTTTGCTTTAACACGCGCCCTGTGGCATCAGCAATGTGAATAAGAGGAACAGAGATATTTTGCTCTATATCAGCAGCAACTTTGTGCATGGTATTGGTACAAATTAATATGGCCTTTGCACCGGCCGTTTCTAAATGCTTTGCCTCGCGAATTAGAATGTCAGCAGTTTTATCCCATTCTCCTTTATGCTGAAGCTGTTCTATTTGTGCAAAATCAACGCTGCTTATCACAAGCGGCGCACTATGCAGGCCGCCAAGTCGCGCATTTACGCCGCGGTTTATCGCTTGATAATAACTTACCGTAGACTCCCAACTCATGCCGCCGAGTAGGCCAAGTTTCTTCATTGTCTTCACCACAGGTCACCTTCACTTTTCAGGCACTTAGCACAACATCTTACCTAACTATAACATCCATTTTTAACCACTGGCACGAAAAGAGAATCAGTAGGGCGAATAACCGTAGAGAGAGGGATAACGGTGTTATTTTAGCGGGGGCGCGACACAAATTTAGATGGGCATACTGAACAAAGAGTGACGTCGTTAACATCCTTTTTTTGTGCGTATTTGCTGTAAGGCGATAATTATAACGAACGTAAAGTCAAAATTTGGGGGGCGGCTTCTTGTTCTTCAACGACGAAAAACGCGCTAGAAAAATGCCAATATAGCCAAACATGGCAATGACAAAGCCAACAAATAACACCGTTAAACCGAGAACGTATAGCGACGTGTGTAAATGGCTTAATGTAAATAGCAGCAAGACGCCGACAACGAAAATAGTTAAGCCTTTTTTGAATCGTTGCCAGCTTTTATGTATGTCTTGCGTCAGCATAGGTTAAGATACCTAGAGGGGCCTAGCTAAACTCTACTTAGTAGTATGAGTGCTCGCCCGCTTGGTGTTCAGTTGCATCGCGCACGCCCTTAAGCTCGCCAGCAAACTGTTCAACCATTTGCTTTTCAATACCTTCTTTAAGCGTTACGTCTACCATCGAGCAGCCGTTACAACCGCCACCAAATTGAAGTATGGCGTAGCCATCTTCTGTCAGCTCAGTAAGCACAACGTTGCCTCCATGGCTTGCTAGCTGAGGGTTGATTTCCGACTCAATCATATAGTTGATTCGTTCAATCAAAGGTGCATCGTCTGCCACTTTACGCGCTTTTGCGTTAGGCGCTTTAAGCGTTAGCTGGGAGCCCATTTGATCGGTAACGTAGTCAATTTCCGCTTCATCTAGATACGGCGCACTTTCTTCATCAACTACGGCATCAAATCCATTAAACGGCAAACGGGTGTCCGTCTCTTCAACAGCGTCTGGCGGGCAATAGGACACGCCACACTCTGCCGATGAAGTGCCTGGGTTTACGACGAATACACGAATATTCGTGCCAGACTCTTGTTTACTCAACAGTTTTACGAAGTGAGCCTGGGCTTCTTCTGATATAGTTATCATCAGCAAGTCCTACATATTTTGAAATTTGGATTATTGTATCAAATTTACCTGAGTAAAACAGTCAGGTATTAATTAAATAAATTATTCCAGTAAATCGAATTTGTTGGGAAAGTTGCAAAGTGCAACGTGTTCTCAACTATAACAACAAGACGGGAAGCGCTATGTTAGCGAAATTGCAAAACTCCGCCAGAAACCACCTTTTATCACTTACTTCATTGTTAGCCCTAGGCACTATTGCATTCGGAGCAACTACCAGTCACCAAGCAGTAGCCCAACCAGCGTTAGCATCAGCTGTTACTATTGTACCTGATGTAGGCGGTCAGCCGGTGACAGCATACTTACCTGATACCGTAACCTATAATCCGGCTATTCCAACGCCTGAATCTGTCCTTGGCGCCAACATTGGTGAATGGCATGTAAGACATGATCAAGTTGTGAATTACATGAAGCTACTTGCCGAAACCTCTGACCGCATCACTATTGAGGAAACCGGACGCACTCATGAAAATCGTCCGCTCTTGCTAATGACAATCACCGCGCCGTCAAATAGAAACAATATTGAAGCCATGAGACAGCAACACATTGATGCCATGGAAAGCGGTAAAAAAGTAGGTAGCGATGCTCCCCTGATATTCTACATGGGCTACAGTATTCACGGTAACGAGCCTTCTGGTACCAATGCTTCCCTAGCGCTGGCGTACTATTTAGCCGCCGCCGAAGGTGAAGAAATTGATGCCTTGTTAAACAAGAATATTGTGCTATTCGATCCGTCTTTCAACCCCGACGGACTTTCCCGTTTTGCTCAATGGGCTAACATGCACAAGGGTAAGCAGCTGGTTTCTGACAGTCGTCATCGTGAACACGACGAGGGTTGGCCATCCGGCCGCACAAACCACTATTGGTTCGATTTGAATCGCGACTGGCTATTACTGGCGCATCCAGAATCCCAAGCACGCATTAAACAGTTTCATAAGTGGCGCCCGCATATACTGACCGATTTTCACGAAATGGGCACAGACAGTACCTATTTTTTTCAGCCTGGCGTACGCTCGCGTAAAAATCCGTTAACGCCAGATGAGAACGTCACCCTCACTGAAGCGCTGGCGCAATATCATGCTGCTTCGTTTGATAAACAAGGCGAGCTATATTTCACTCAAGAAGCATTTGACGACTTCTATGCAGGAAAAGGCTCTACATATCCAGATTTACACGGCAGCATAGGTATTTTATTCGAGCAAGCTAGTTCACGAGGTCACCTGCAGGACTCCATCAATGGAAAGCTGGCGTTCAAAGATACCATAGCGAACCAAATCACTACCTCGCTAAGCACTTTCAAAGGCGCACTAGCAAATAAGGCTGCAATTCTTGACTACCAATCGGGTTTTGTTAAGAGCACGCAGTCGTTAGCTAAGCAAGATGCACAAGCTGGGTTTGTTGTAAGTGCATCGAATGATACTGCTCGCTTTAATGCTTTTATCGCGCTACTAGAACAACATCACATTGAATATAAAGTATTAACAAAAAACTTCGAGGCAGACAAAGTTCGTTACGGGGCAGGAAAAGCGATATATATTCCTACTAGCCAGTCTCAATACCGCTTAGTTAAATCTATTTTTTCTACCCAAACGTCGTTCGAAAACAACACGTTTTACGATGTTTCAACGTGGAATTTAGCGCTCGCCTTCAATTTAGATTACGCGCCTTTAGACAAGAGCGATGTGCGGAGCCTTGAGTTAAGTGACGACACCGCATTAGCTCAAGCAGCACCTAATGATATTCATCCTGACGCTTATGCTTACGCATTCTCTTGGCAGCATTATTATGCCCCAGCTATGCTGCAAACCTTATTGGAAGCAGGTGTAAAAGTGCGCAGCAGTGAAGAAGCGTTTTCTGCCGTGAAATACGACGGTGAACACGTTGAGCTGCAAGCTGGCAGTATTGTTGTACCGAAAGGCTTGGGGCAGCCTGAAAACTTGGCGTCCATTTTAAGTAAAGCACAACAGCAACTTCAGGTGCCGGTGTTTAGCTTACGCAGTGGGTTAACACCCACAGGGAATGACTTAGGCAGCCGAAGCATGGCACCAGTGGCGTTGCCGCAAGTGTTGATCGTAGGCGGTGAAGGCACCAGTGAATACGAAGCCGGTGAAATGTGGCATTACTTCGATACAAAGGTAGGGCTAGCCGCCAGTATTGTAGAGCAACAGCATCTGTTAAGAGCCCTTAATGACGCCAGCGTCACCTATACACATCTACTATTTCCAAGCGGTAGCTATCGTTTTACGGAGAGCGAGAGAGCAAAAATTGAGGAGTGGGTGAAAGCGGGTGGCGTGATTGTCGGTCAGAAATCCGCGCTTCGTTATTTTGCTCAGCATAAATGGTTAGATGTAGAAGTGGTTAGCCGAGAAAGTATTGATAACGCGTTCGATGAAAGCGAATTAAGTTACAAAGACGGCTCATCGTTATACGCCAGAAAGCTAGTGGCAGGGGCAGTATTTGAAGCGAACATCGATAATTCTCATCCGCTGTTTTACGGATATGACGGTGACACGCTGCCCATGTTTAAAACCAACAATATGATAATAGAAGCTAGTAGTTCCCCTTTTGTGACGCCAGCGCGTTACACAGAAGAGCCTCTGATGGCTGGGTTTAGCGATAGTGCAATGGTGGAGCTAATGGCGGAATCAACCGCTGTGACCACGCAAAAAATGGGCCGTGGTGTTGTCATTGGCTTTACCGACAATACGCAGTTTAGAGGGTATTGGTACGGCACAAACAAGATGCTGGCTAATGCGATTTATCAGTCGCACTTTATTCGCTGAATCAGTGAGAAGAGCGCGGTAAATGCCGCGCTTTAAACATTACGTTTTAGTCCCTTTTTGTTCCTGAACTTACCCATTGTGGAACTTATACGTTCCGAAACTTAGGACTTCTGATACAGGCTGCTTTTGGGCGGCGGAGTAAACGCCGCTACCCATACTTGAATGCCTATTTTGGGGTAGCGCTGCTTAAGCCTTTTGCTCAGGGTATTTACGGTCACGCCGGTGGTAAGAACATCATCAACTATCGCGACGGTGAAACTGCTGCCGTCGGTTTTACTTTGCGCTGCTGCTATCTGGTCATCAATACACCGTTTCGATAAGCTAAAAGCACGGCTTGCGTTTTCCGCTCTGGCTGCTTTGGATAAATGGTGCTGCACGCTAAAGCCTTTTCGTCTAGCCCATGATTGATTAACCGGTATATTCAGCTCACGGCTTGTACATTCGCACAGAAGCGAAGCCTGATTGTAATGTCGCGTTGCAAGGCGCCATGCACTAATTGGAACCGGAAGTAACAAATTGGGCACTGCTAAAGTGCACTGTCGCTTTTTATGGACAAACCAGTTACTTAATACTTTTCCTGCTGTAAGGGAATGCGTAAACTTTAACTGGTGAACCAGCGATGACATGGGCCATGTATGAAGTCCTAGTACCCACAACGCATCATAGTGGCTATGTTTGACGTGGCCTGCGACCGGACCGTATTGAAGTAGGTTACTTCCATGCGAGGTGGCATCGAAAAAAAACATGTCATTTTCACACCAGTGACATACTGGCGTAGGACTTGCCTGATAACATAGTAAGCATGAAAGGTTCATAGTGTTGATTCCATCAACTTCCTTGAAATGTCGAACGCTGACCTATTTTCATCATTTCGTGTTGTCTCACAAACACGTGACTGCCTAAGGAGGTGTAAATGGAAATTTTGCATACAAACGGCGAGCTTGTCACCCGTACTCAAGGTACAGGCGTAGATGTAGTATTTCTGCATGGATGGGGTATGAACAGCGGGGCGTTCACATCCTTTATCCCTTACCTCAGCGATAATTTTCGCGTCACTACCATTGACCTTCCCGGGTTTGGAGAAAACGCTGAAATTATTCCTTCACCTTATAATGTTGAAACCCTTGCGCAATCGATTGTTGATACATTGCCCGACCAATGTGTATTAGTAGGATGGTCATTAGGCGGTTTGGTAGCACAGAAATTAGCGCTCCTAGCCCCAGAAAAACTCACTGGGTTGGTGACCATTGCTTCAACACCGCGTTTTATTGCTGGTCCTTGCTGGCCGGGTATTGCTGCCGATCTACTTACTATGTTTGAAGCCCAGCTAGAAAAGAATTACCAAAAAACACTGGAACGTTTTTTAGCAATTCAAGCCATGGGAAGTGAAACGGCTAAGAAAGATATTAAGGCAATTAGAGAGCAGGTCACCCAATTTCCAGACCCAGCTGAAGAAGCACTTAAGAAAGGCTTGCGTATATTGTCTACGGAAGACATGCGCCAAGAAGTTGGGCGCATCACTACGCCAACTTTGCGACTGTATGGCAGGTTAGACAGTCTTGTACCAACCAGTGGTATCGACAGAATTTGCGAGCTACATCCTCAGGCTGATACTGTTGTTCTGCCTCATGCATCGCATGCACCGTTTATTTCCCATCCTCAGCAAACCGCTGACATTCTTTTTCGTTTTGCCGCGGGTGTTTACCAACGAAAAGCGTCTTGACCTCGTCTTTAAATAACGCTTCAAGCCAATGTTGACCGTTGGTTTGAAGCTTTTTAACCACATTGCAAGTCATTAAAAATCGACTGCTTACAAGTAGTTACTGCTAGGTTGTAATACACGACTTTTCATTTACGCAAAGTTGGTTAATAATTGCACATGAGAGGTTGGGGGTAGTGTATGACAGGTATTGATGGTGTAGGCTCTGCGTTTGCAGCCGCCCAATATGGTTTACAAAGTGCAAGCGATGGCATTTCGCAAGCGGCATCGAATATTGCTCAGCGTACCGCTGAAGACGCGGTTGCGCCCGCTCAACCCATTGCAGCTAATACCGACACAAATAACGCGACGCCTAATTCAACATCTTCCACCTCACGTTTAACTGACGATTTAATTGCGCTTAATGTAAACGAGCGCAATGCACAGGCGTCCGCCAAAGTGCTCGGTGTTGCCGACGAGATGCTCGGCACTATTATTGACGTGCTGGCGTAGGCGGAGAAGTCGCAGTGAACATCGTCACGCCAATTCTAAACGCCATTGCATACCCTACGGCAAACATAAACACAGAATCTGCGCGCAGAGATAACGTGCAGCGGGAAACTATTCCCCAGACGTCAGATTCACAGCAAGGCGCTTCTCAGAAAGGCCTAGGGTCTGAAGCCGATAAGGCCAAAAGCCCGGGTCAGCCGCCAGCACCGGTTACTTATGAACGTCCTCAGATACAAACTGACCTTCAAGCTGCTTTCCAAAACGTCTTTGGGCAAGAAAAAGACAATGCGCAGGATGAAAGTGCGGGCAAACAGGACGCGCAAGATAAGCAACAAGAACAGCAAGAGAAACAAGACGCCGCTGAAATTGAACAGTTAAAAGCCCGAGATCAGGAAGTAAGAGTTCACGAGCAAGCGCATGCTGCAACGGGCGGTCAATATGCTGGTGCGCCGCAGTATGAGTACACCACTGGCCCTGATAATAAGCGTTACGTCACCGGTGGTCAGGTATCTATTGATGTTTCAGAAGAAAAAACGCCCGAAGAAACGCTGAAAAAAATGGAACAAGTGCGTGCTGCCGCACTTGCGCCGGCAGAGCCTTCATCACAAGATTTAAAGGTAGCCGCTGAGGCATCTCAAAAGGCCACCGAAGCACGAAGCGAGATTGCAAAAGGTCAGGTTGAAGGTTTTTCTACAGAGCAGACTTCTGTCGAAGACGCTTCTACGAATAGTGTTAATAACATTTCGGGCAATGGGACGATAGCACAGCCAGAAGCGAGTCCAGGTACCGTTGGTGACGCGGTGCTAGAAGCCCAGTCTAGGTTCTCAGACGCTACAACTTTACAAGGGCTTGGGGCCAACGAATCTGATTTTATGCAGGCGCGAATTGGCCGAATTCAAAGCGCTTATTTACAAGCCTATACGCCATCAAGAGAGGGCTTATCGCTCCAAGCGTAAAGGCTTGTAATGTTTTAAGCTGGCCTTAATAATCGAGAATTGCCTTCGTAAAGGGGTATTTAGGTGAACCGCCAGTAATGTCTGAAAGCACTGAGTTCATGGTGTCTACATCGCTGTCGAACCCGCCATGAGATGTTGCAGCCGTGGCATCACCTTCTTTACCTTCGCTATATTTAAACGTCACGTTAGCAATCGGCTGATTAAATATGGCCATACCTAACAACGGCATCTCCGGTTTAGATTCAAACGCGTTTGAGACTAGATAAAGCAGCGATTTTTGGTAAATACGCGCCACATGATCATCTTTTTCCAATACCTCAGATAAGTTGTAAACCGTGGTCGACTCAATATGGTTTCCCTCAATAAGAGTAGAGAGCTTTTCACTAAATAAAGGGGTGCTAATGGCGGGTGCCAGTAAGTGAAGGCTTTTAACTTTTATATTTTCGTCAACTTTAAACAGCCTTGATAGGCCGTGCGCATGAAAGATAGAGCCAGCCGAATGACCTACGACGTGTAGCTGAATGTCTGAGTTATTTCTCAAATAGGCGGCTAACTGCGTGAGAAAGTATGTGCCATCCGACGTGGTTCGGGTAAAAGGCGTGCACGCGTCCGATTTCATTTCACGCCACAATGCGCCGCCTACTTTACGCGTTGCCCATTCCAGAATTCTGTCAGTATAGTCGCTGAAAGCACCGACTTTGTTGCTAATCTCTTTATTTTTAAAACCTAGAATATCCTTTAACTCTTCTAGCATGCCAGTGTCATACATGAAGTGAATGGGGAAAACATCGTTTTTTAGAAACGTATCTTTCATTGCAGCGATACGCTTAGCCGAGGCTTTTATACTGTTTAAGCCGCCGTGAGCATAAAGCATCACATGGCGATGGTTACTGTCAGATAGTTTCTCAATAATGGTATCTACGTGGTTTTTGTTGCTCCAATATTTGCTTCTTGTATCAAAGTGTCCGTCGTCGAAATGAACAAAGTGATCTTGAATACTCACGCGCGGCGTGGAGCGAGTGAATAGCCCTTGTGCAATAGAGCGTGTCGCTTGATGGTAGGTACCGGTACCTGAGATAGGCAGTGCAAGCTGGACAACCCAGGCATCCATAACATTTAATGCCCAGTCATCGTAATGCCACAGTGCCAGCCCCGATTTCTTCCAATCCGTCCCCCAGGAGTTTTGGATCCAAAAGCCTTCGTCGTTGTAACCGACAATAGCAAACGCATGGCCCCCTATGGGTTCAGGTCTTAAGTTTATTTTATCCCCTTCACCGTCTTTCCAGCCTTCGTGAATTCTGGCAGACACAAAGATAACGCCCACCTCGTTAAGCGCAGCATGAAAATCGCTGATTTCCCGTTCGATGCGGTAATAGGCCCCTAATCTGTGATTGCTAGCGTTATTAGCAATAGCAAGGGTCATTTCAAACTCTTTGCTGTGCTGTATATCTTTAGTCAGTGAGTAGTTACATACACCACTATTGTACCAGCCTTTAATAGCGCCCCGGCAGCTCGAGCCGTCATAGGCTTCACCCAACCATTCATCGTGTCGTTTCGCCATGGCATAAAGCATCCACGGGCTAACAGTATGCTTTCGGCCCTGCTGACGATAAATGAAATTAATGGTCGCTGCCAACGCAAAGCCCGTACAGGCTCCATCTTTACCTTGGTCCAAAATGACTAGGTTGCCAGGAGGGTCGATAAAAGGCTTAAGTGGAGTAAGGTTAGGTTGGTAATAACGGTCCCGAAGGTCGGGGTAGTCGGCGCTGACATTCAGCATGTCTTTTGAAACAGGTAAATTCATAACATCATCCTCTGATTAGGACTGATGATCTTGGTTGTACAGATAAATAAAAAGTGCGTACACCATAGGTCGATAGCCCTTAGCTCGTTACTGTCGTCCGAAAGTGCTGCCTTGAAAACGGCTGTGGTCAAATGCGCGATATTACCTTCGTTAAACGTTACGAAATTTCGTGAACATTAACGGACTCGCTATACATGAACAACATACAAACTTCGGTTTCGGTATGACCAATACCTTTTCACTGTTTCGGTTTTTTAATGTGGCACTCCCTATTCTGGAGTACTTGGAGGCATACATTAGCTATACCTCGGAACTAATGTAGCAAAAAGGAACAGTCAAATGGAAGTATGAAAAAAGGGCCTGTCTAATTGACAGGCCCTTTATGAGATAGAATAAGCTTTTGATAGGCTACTGCCGTTTACTTTTTCGCTTTAGCAAACGCATCGGCAAACGCGTTGCCCATAGCGCTGTTTTGCGGTTGACTGTTGCGATTGCCGCCACCCTGATTTGAACGTGGGTTAGCGTTGGAACGGCTAGACGTTTTGTGTTGCGCTTTACCTGTACGCTGGTTATTAGCGCCCTTACCTGAAGCCCCCTTACCTGTAGCGCTATGGCCGCCAGCATTGTTGCTCTGACTTGGCGTATCATCTAAGCGCATGGTGAAGGAAATACGCTTGCGCGGTACATCTACTTCCAGCACTTTTACTTTAACAATATCGCCCGCTTTCACCACTTCGCGAGGGTCTGAGATAAACTTGTTAGTCAGTGCGGAAATATGCACGAGTCCATCTTGATGCACACCCACATCAACAAATGCGCCAAAGTTAGCCACATTGCTGACCACACCCTCTAAGATCATACCCGGCTTGAGGTCGTTTATGGTTTCAACGCCTTCTTTAAACGCGGCAGTTTTGAACTCTGGACGAGGATCACGCCCTGGTTTGTCTAACTCTTTAAGGATATCTTTTACCGTAGGAAGACCAAATTCGTCGCTGGTAAAGGTATCAGGCGATAAGCTCTTTAGTAGTTCGGTGTTACCGATAATATCGTTTACCGCAACAGCAGTGGTATCTACAATTTTATCTACCACTGGGTATGCTTCGGGGTGAACTGCCGAGGCATCAAGTGGGTTTGAGCCGTTTACAATACGAAGGAAGCCCGCCGCTTGCTCGAATGCTTTTGGCCCTAAGCGCTCTACTTTCAATAGCGCTTTGCGGTCTGGGAAAGCACCGTTGGTATCTCTGAAATTAACAATATTGTGAGCAAGGGTTTTGTTTAATCCCGACACATAGCTTAACAGTGCAGGTGACGCGGTATTTAAATCAACACCCACCGCGTTCACACAGTCTTCGATAACACGGTCAAGGGATTTGCCCAACTGACTTTGGCTAACATCGTGCTGATATTGACCTACACCGATGGCTTTAGGCTCAATCTTAACCAGCTCTGCAAGCGGGTCTTGCAGACGTCGCGCAATTGAAACGGCCCCACGAATGGACACGTCTAGATCAGGCAATTCTTTTGAAGCAAGCTCAGAAGCAGAATATACCGATGCGCCCGCTTCGCTAACCATAATTTTCTGTGCGGTCAACTCGCTGTTGTTTTTAAGCATTTCGCCAACCAGTTTGTCGGTTTCGCGCGAGCCGGTGCCGTTTCCAATGCTGATCAAATCTACCTTGTATTGCTTACACAGCGTGGTAAGCGTACGCATAGACTTATCCCACTGATTCTGTGGTGCGTGTGGGAATATGGTATTGGTTGCGACTACCTTACCTGTGCTGTCTACCACAGCCACTTTAACGCCGGTTCTCAAACCTGGATCCAGGCCCATCGTGGTTTTTGCACCTGCAGGCGCTGCCATTAGCAGGTCGTTCAGATTTTTGGCAAACACTTCAATGGCTTCTTCTTCGGCTCGCTCTCGTAGCGCGCTGAAAAGCTCGGTTTCCATGTGTAGGCCAATTTTGATTTTCCACGTCCACTGCACAACTTGGGCTAAGAAATCATCCGCACCGCGGCCGCGGTGCATAATATCGTAGTGGCTCGCAATAATATGCTCGCAGTGCGACGGGCCTTTTTCTTCTGACTGGGGGTCGGCATCAAGCTGAATGTGAAGCATACCTTCATTACGGCCCCTGAACATAGCAAGAGCGCGGTGAGAAGGTACCGTTTTATATTTCTCACTGTGCTCGAAGTAGTCTTTATATTTCGCAGCTTCCTGTTCTTTTCCTGGTGCAACTGTACTTTTCACATGTGCGTTTTCAATAAGGTAGTGACGCACTTTAGCTAACAGCGACGCATCTTCTGCAAAGCGTTCCATAAGAATATAGCGAGCACCTTCTAACGCGGCTTTAGTATCGGCAACGCCTTTGTCAGCACTAACGTACTCTTGGGCTGCACTTTCAGCGTCTGTGTCTGGGTTGTTGAACAAGGCGTCAGCAAGTGGCTCTAGACCCGCTTCAATAGCAATTTGGCCCTTAGTGCGTCTGCGAGGCTTATAGGGTAAATACAAATCTTCAAGCGTAGTTTTACTGTCTGCACTACCAATACTTTTTTTCAGCTCATCGGTAAGCTTGCCTTGTTCTTCAATCGATTTAAGAATGACGTCGCGGCGCTCTTCCAACTCACGTAGATAGGTTAAGCGTTGTTCGAGCGTACGTAGCTGCGTGTCATCAAGACCTTGAGTCACTTCTTTTCTATAGCGAGCAATAAACGGTACGGTAGCCCCTTCATCAAGAAGTTTTACGGCGGCGGTTACTTGCGAAGGTTGAACGCTAAGTTCATCTGCAATTTTATTGATAATCATAAGTCGCTCTAAGATACTAAAAATTCGCGCAAGGCACTGGCGAATAAACGGTGTGTGAAAGGCTTATATACACAGCGTCGGTAGTGAAAATAGGAACGGTGAGTATATCACCGCCATGTATGGGAAGTCGTCTGATCATTGGGGTTTAAAGGATAAACAAGTGGTGTTTGTCATTGGTTAGAGTTTGTCTGTTGCATCGTACCAAATTCGATTGATCCACCATTCTCTTACTCCCGCTTCTGTTTTAACAGTAAACTCATCGTCTTCTTCTTTTCCAAGAAGCGCACGGGCCATAGGTGAATCAATTGAAATGTAGTCTTTGCGGCCAAATATTTCATCATAACCGACTAACCGAAGCTCCATTACTTTTCCTGCCTCATTCTCAATTTCAACCCACGCACCAAAGAAAACTTTCCCTTCTTGCTGCGGATCGTAGTCCACGACTTTAAGGTTTTCCAAGCATTTGCGAAGGTAGCGAACGCGGCGGTCAATTTCACGCAGTTTCTTTTTGTTGTACTGGTAATCGGCATTCTCGCTTCTGTCCCCGAGGCTTGCAGCCCACGTCACTTTGCGAGTAATTTCTGGCCTTTCTTCACGCCACAAGAAGTCTAATTCTTGTTTAAGCTTTAAGTAGCCCTTTCGAGTGATAAGCGGTGTTTTCACAATGTTCTTTACGTATCCCTGCTAGTTACCCCTACTTTATGTGGGTAATGCGGTAAAACGCAATCTTTGGCTGTCGTAAAAAGTGACAAAATGGGTAGTTTGAATAATTATTGAACATAAACCTTTTCACGAATGTCACAGTATAAATAAATGTCAAACCTGTAGGGGAAGCGAATGCGCAATGAGACACCTGTGTTGTACCGCCGAAGGTCGGGAAAAGAACCTCTTCAAATTAGCGGTACTATCATTGGTTTTATGCTGTTTTTAAGCGGCGCGCTGTTGTTGCTGTATGCGTTACTCGATATTGTTGTTCGCTTAAACAGCTTGAGAACCGTGTTTTACCTCATTCTGGGCTGTACTATGTATAAAGTGGGTCAGTCTTTGTTAAACCACTTTGCCACATTTAAAGTGCACACCGAAAGACGTCGTGCTCCTCAGCGTTAAAACCTTTAGTTGTAAGCTGTGATTTTTAAGTCGAATTTGTTTCAAGAAAATCGCAGTTTGGCCGTGAAAAAATGGCATTTTAGACTAAGCTTAATAGTGTAATTCGAGGCACCAAGCATATTGAATAACCCACTTTATTATTTGGGTACGCGCGTGGTGAAAATCCACTGGCTCGTAGGGAAAAGGTAAGCAAGGATCACGCTGACTCACTAAAACAAAAAAGCCGACGCTATGCGTCGGCTTTCTCATTTCTTAAAGCAGTCGCTTATTCCGCTGGCGCTTCAGCTTCAGGCTTAACTACTTCTAAAAGCTCAACTTCAAAGATTAGCGTTGAGTTAGGAGTGATGGCGCCAGTAGAGCGTTGTCCGTAGGCAAGTTCAGATGGAATGTGGAAGCGGTATTTCGCGCCTTCTTTCATCAACTGTACGCCTTCGGTCCAACCAGCAATTACGCGATTAAGCGGGAATTCAGCGGGTTCGCCACGCTTATACGAAGAGTCGAACTCTGTACCGTCGAGCAACGTACCAAGGTAGTGAACTTTTACCATGTCAGTCGCTTCTGGACTTGCGCCTTCGCCTTCTTCAAGTACTTCGTACTGAAGACCAGACTCTGTAGTCACTACGCCTTCCTTCTTACCGTTTTCTTCTAGGTAAGCCAGGCCTGCTTCAATGTTTTTCTCAGCGGCTTGCGCAGCCATTTCTTGCTGCTTAGCTCGAAGTACTTCTTCGCCTTGTTGAGCGATTTGCTGAATTTGCTCTGGCGTAAACTTAAGGGTGTCGTTAAGGCCGTCTTTAAAGCCTTGTTGCAGCGCATCTTGGTCTAAAGTTAAACCTAGCTGTTCTTGCTGCTCCGCACGGTTGCTAACAAATAAACCCATGCTTGCGCCCATTGCATAAGCTTGCTTTTGTGTATCTGTCATTTCTTCTGCTGAAACAGCAGTGGTTTTTGCACTATCAGCGCTAGTAGAAGCGGCCTCATCAGATGTATTTGGCTGGCAAGCGAAAAGGCCTAGCGCAGCGATAGTAGATAAGGCAACGAGCGACTTCTGCATAAAAACGTCTCCATTAATTATTATCATCATGCGTCTATGTCTATACTGCTGCATCTAAGGCAGTGTGCACGATAGTTAAAGATGCGTGATCCATGCTATGTTAAACCTAGCGTTTACAAAGCGAAACCCATTTGATTATGTTTAGGCCTCAAATGTTCCAGAGAATAGTGTTACTCATCGTACTTATTGGCAATTCCATGGGATGTTCTGTCCCTGATACTACGCCAATACAGCAGTGGCGTCATGTAGAAGAAGGTGCTTATGCTGCCGATATTTCAACGGACGGTACCTTGGCCGTGGTTTCCGGCGTAAATAACGGCGTCAATGTATGGCGAATAGGACAAAGCGAGCCTTTGTTTCATTGGAGCCATCAGGGTGAAGGCAACAATTTAGTTATGTCTGTTCACATCAGTGCAGATAAACGCTATGTAGTTACTGCTGATAGAGAGGCATTTGCCCTATGGAGCTTAGAGACAGGTGAACCCGAAGGCTTCTGGCGTATCGATGAAGCGTCTATTCGAGATGTTGCTGTGACTAACAATGGTAACGGCATCTTAGTTGCTCGCTCGAATGGCAAAGTTATGTATTTCGAACCTCGCACTTCCCGACGCCTAGAATTCTTTGGGCATCAAGAAAAAGTCAATTCAATTGATATTTCTCCTAATGGAAAGTACGCACTTACTGGCGGCAATGACTATATTGCTTACTTATGGAGTACCGACACGGGCCAGATAATTCATACGTTTACTCACCCTACCCGCGTTACTAAAGTAGCGCTAGATGACGAAGGGCGGTATGCGTTTACTGCTGATAGTCAAAGTAAATCCCAAGTATGGGACGTACAAACGGGGCAGCCAGTGACGGCCCTTAAATTTGCTTCTCGGCAAAAAATATTTACAGACGTGGAATTTTCAAAAGATGGTGGATATTTGCTTACTGGTTCTCCTTCGAGAAAAGTTTACTTATGGGATTTAAAGAGTGGACAGCAAATACAGTCAATCCAAGTTGCTTCTAGAGAGTCGATTTCGCCACCTACTGCAGTTGTTTATGGCGTCGCCTTCCTTCCCAATGATAATATAGTATCTATTAGCAGTAGTGGTCTTGCCGAAGAATGGCAACGAGAGAGATAGAGAATATACATGACAGACAAAAGCGCTGAGCATCTACAACAGCAAATAGATAGCGCCAATAGCTATATTGAAGAGCTACAAATGAAAGTTGCGTTTCACGAGCATACAATAGAAGCGTTAAACGATGCATTGTCTTCTCAGCAGCAACAGCTTGATGACTTAACCTTTAAAGTGCGCCACGTGATTGACCGTGTTAAATCTATAGAGCCGTCTAATATTGCCAGACAGTCGGAAGAGACGCCGCCTCCGCACTATTGATCAGGGTTGGAGTTTAGAGCTTTCAATACATTAAGGGCGCAGCGGCTATTCTATCTCGTTATGACTTAGAGTAACTCTTCATTTTGGCTATTTGCTATCGTGACTTACCATGCGCGCCCCATTGAGCAGACTCCGCTTAAGGGAGTTATTTTCAGCATTTAAAAAGAGTTAGTTATGAGCGATTTTGATATGGATGCATTTGACAGCATCGACTTTGATTCACTAGAACAATCAGTAGCCGAAAAACAGGCTGAGAAAGACAAACAAGAAAGCCAAGAGATTGAAGGCATGCGAGATGGCGCCAACGACTGCGGTGATAGTTGCACAATATAATCGTTTGTTATGAACCCGTTAGCCTAATCGTCTAGGCCTTGGTTTTGCGAGAACACCGCTGGTGCTAGCCATCAGCGGTGTTGTCGACCTCTTCTAGTCGCTCAAGCTCTATACTTTCTTCAACATTTCCCTGAAATGCTTTTACAAACGCGTTTTTCAAGATGGCAGTAAACGCTTCCCAGATCTCTGTGTTCGGGCTAGATAAATCCCCTTCGATAGGAATGCGGGTAGCGACCTGGTCTTCACTTTGATTTTCAAAAAGCTCTGTGACAAACGCCGATAGCGCTTCAATACTGCCTTCAATTAATCCGTCGCCATCACGCTCAATATCGGCTTTCCACGAAAACACTTCCACGTTGTGTAATATAGGCTTGATATAGCCTTTTACCTGCCCCTCGTTGGAAGCAACTTCTGCCGCAAGGGTAAGGGTGCCTGCTTCTAAATCAAAGGGGGCATACGTATCAAGGAGGTTTTTAAAGTTAACTAAACCCACGTTGTCTGCTTGTATGTCGATATCAAATGTGGGGGCTTTAGTGGCCGGATTGAGCTTGGCATTTAATAAAATGGTACCTTGTTCGGCGGTTTGCCCCGTGGCTTTGGCTGTGGCCACGCGGGTATCAGACAAGCGTTCGCTATTAACTAAATTATTGATTTCAAGCTGAATATCGTGAATGGCGATATCAATAACAGGTGACGTATCAGGATTATAAAAAGCAATTTTTCCGTCGTTAATAGCCAGCTTATCTATTCGTAGTGGGAAAAGCTGGTCGGCGATAGATAACCACTTTTCATTTTTCCCCGATTGGCTCGATTCTTCCGTGTCGCCATCTACAAAATTAATCTCAGGCCCATTGACGACAACCCGGCCGACTGCCGCGCCTTTCATAAGCTGAGACCAAGATAGCGTAAATTCCACATAGTCAGCTTTAAATAAGGGTCTCTCAACTTCGCCGTTTGCTTTGGAAAGCAACACATATTCTAAACTGTACGCACCGCGCCACAGCATAAGGTCAACATCACCGACACGCCCGTCGTACTTGTCTGACTGACTTAGCGTCGTGTTGATATAATTCGCTGCGGCGTAGGGTAGATATAAACGAACGGCAATAAGTGCCAGTAATAAACCCGCTAAACTATATCCAATACGCTTTTTTACCTGCTTCATAGTTCACTCCTTGTAACCTGTGGATACAAAAACTATACCCAAGGTGCGTTTGGTGAATGAGAAATGACAGACGCCCTATTGGCGTGCTATTGAGGAAATAATAACGCTATTGCGGCGCTTTGATAGCGCACGCAAGAAGGTTTAAGAGGTAAGATTTACCGAATAGCAGGTAAGAATGCTAGTGAGGTTTAAAGATACCAATCACATTTTCATTTGAGCGAGTTGCAGCACTCACTTTCTCGTCGGTCTGGGCTTCGTTGTAGCCGCACGCTACGCACTCTAATTTTTCAACATTATTTTCATAATAAAGTGAAATAGTGTCTTGCTCTTGGCATTTTGGGCAGGTTGCACCAGCAACAAAGCGGCGTTTTAGACGATTTGACATACATACACCTTTAAGAAATTTCATCGTTATTATACCGTGAAATACTATGCGTTGATCAGCTTTTACCTTAAGTTTTTGATATTATACGCGCCCTTGTTTGTTCCATCACAGGTTACTCATGATTAAGCTTTCTAACGTATCGTTACTGCGCGGTCGTAAAATGCTGCTAGAAGACGCGTCTGCGCAGGTTTTTCCGGGCCATAAAGTGGCGCTTATTGGCAGTAATGGTTGCGGTAAATCCACGCTTTTTGCGCTATTACGCAATGAGTTAAGCGTAGATGCGGGTGATTGCAGCGTGCCGAGTGACTGGCGTATTGTGAGTGTGGCACAGGAAACACCGGCTACCAACAGAACTGCGATAGATTATGTTGTGGATGGCGACAAACATTTACGTGCATTACAGGCTAATCTCGATGCCGCTGAAAAAAACGGTGATGGCGTTCAAATTGGGCAAATACATGGTCAATTGGAGCAGGCTGGCGCGTACGATGTTGAATCCCGCGCGGCGACGATTTTATCAGGCCTTGGATTTACCAATACCCAGTTGAGTGCGCCTGTGACAGACTTTTCCGGAGGGTGGAGAATGCGCTTAAACCTGGCGCAGGCACTACTTTGCCCGTCAGACCTTCTGCTGCTGGATGAACCAACAAACCACTTAGATTTAGACGCCGTTATATGGTTAGAGAAGTGGTTACAGCGCTATGCGGGTACTCTCCTGTTGATATCACACGACAAAGCTTTCATTGATAACACCGTCGCTCAAATTATAAGTGTTGAGCAGCAAAAATTGATTACTTATACGGGTAACTACTCAGCCTATGAGACCCAACGAGCAGAGCGTATTCGCTTGCAGAACCTAGAGTATGAAAAGCAGCAGCAAAAAGTGGCACACTTAAATTCGTTTATTACGCGATTTAAAGCGAAGGCGAGTAAAGCAAAGCAGGCGCAAAGTCGTATTAAGCAGTTAGAAAAAATGGAAACTTTATTGCCTGCGCATATGGCTAGCCCTTTTAGTTTCTCGTTTGCTCCACCAACTGCGTTGCCAAATCCGCTTGTGCAAATGGAAAAAATACAGCTGGGGTATGATGATTATATTGTGCTGCAGCAGGTGAAGCTCAACTTGGTTCCAGGCAGTCGGATTGGGCTTTTAGGGCGCAATGGACAAGGCAAATCGACGCTTATTAAATTACTGGCTGGTGTTCATGTGCCTAAGCAAGGTATTTTCAATACCGCCAAAGGGCTAAAAATTGGTTACTTTGCCCAGCATCAATTAGAAACATTGGATGCGAATGCCACGCCGCTTTTGCATTTGCAGCGTATTGATGAAAAAGCAACAGAGCAACAATTGCGCGACTATTTGGGCGGCTTTGGGTTTAACGGTGATGAAGCGCTAGCTCCTGTAGCACCCATGTCGGGCGGTGAAAAAGCGCGTCTTGTGTTGGCATTAATTGTTTATCAAAAGCCAAATTTGCTGCTGCTGGATGAGCCTACCAACCATCTAGACTTGGAAATGCGCCATGCGCTTAATATCGCACTCCAAGGTTTTGAGGGTGCTATGGTACTGGTATCGCATGACCGCTTCTTGCTTTCATCGGTGTGTGAAGATTTCTACCTGGTAGACAGCGGCGAAGTAGAGCCCTTTACGGGTGATTTAGATGATTATCGAGACTGGATCTTAAAGCAGCAAGCGGCAGAAAAAGCAAAAGCGAACAGCGAAGCGAAAAGTGCCAACAGGGATGATAAAAAAGCAGCGCAACAAGAAAACGGCGTGCAAAATAAGCCGGAACGTAAAGTAGACCGTAAGGAAGAAAAACGTCGTGAAGCCGAGTTTAGGCAAAGTGTCGCGCCGCTTAAAAAGGCCATTGAGAAACACGAAAAAGCAATGGAAAAATACAGTGCGGCGCTTGCGGAAGTCGAACAGTCTTTGAGTGATACATCCCTTTATACTGATGATAAAAAAGCAGAACTTTTAGCCTTGCTCGACAAACAAACTCAACTCAAGCAGCAGCTTGAAGAGGAAGAGATGGCCTGGTTAGATGCCCAAGAACAAATTGAGCTAAAGCGAGAAGAGTATGACAGTGCCATCGCTTAATCTCGAACCTGGCGTGTTCTGGGACTATAGTTTGTCCCGCTATACCCGAGGGGATATGGCGCCACTTGCTATTTCGCTGCAAGATAATCACAACGTTAATGTAAACGTATTGCTGCTATTAGGTTGGTGTCTTGAGAACAACTTCATTATAAATCTGCCTCAATTCAAGGCGGTAATAGAGGCCTCAAGTCCCGTTGAAAAAAAACTTAGGGTTCATAGAGCCAAACGCAAAGAGGCTCACCCTGACAACGGCACAGATCCGGCCGTTTACGCTACGCTGAAAGCTGAGGAGCTTGAGCTTGAACGTCAACAACAGCGCGATATTGTTGCCGCTTTTAACGAGCAGTCAGTGGTTCGTCTAGGGCAAGCTCAGTCGACGACGGGGTCGGTATTTAACGCGTCTGTGGCCGCGTTTATCAATGCATATGGTCTTCGCGATAATGCTGAAGCGCGTCGTCTTGTCAGTCTCGTGATTAAAGAATTATCGTAAAAGAATAAGAAAATAGAATGAGTAAATTAGCGCTTTCACATGGAAAGATTGTAAAAAGTAGCTTTAAGGTGCCAGGGTGGGCCAAGAACCGTCATGTGCAAACGATTTGGCCGCGCTTTATTCAAAAGCGCTTGCCTTTGTCTTACCACATGGAGCGATTAACGCTACCTGACGATGATTTTGTCGATGTTGCTTGGGGTCCTAAGCCACAAGAAACATCAGGGATCGTTGTTATGTTCCACGGTCTCGAAGGCAGTATACGTTCGCATTACGCTAACGATATGATGGCTCAGCTATCAGTCAATGGTTGGCAGGTGGTCATGATGCACTATCGTGGCTGCAGCGGCGTACCGAATCTTAAAGCGAGAGCGTACCACAGTGGTGAAACCGAAGATCCGAGCTTCTTCTTAGCGTGGCTGCACGATAAATTTCCACGGATCCCTAAAGTGGCTATTGGCTTTTCGCTTGGCGGTAACATGTTGTTGAAGTTGCTTGGGGAGCATCCCGCGCAAAAATGGCTGAAGGCCGCCGTCGCTATTTCTTCTCCGCTCAAGCTTTCTGAGTGTGCAAAGTCTATTAATCAAGGCTTTTCAAGGGTATATCAGAAATATCTGCTAACCAGTATGAAAGACACATTGCGCAAAAAGATGGAGTACATCGACTACCGCAAACTCATTCAGTTAACGAAAAGTGATGTAGATAGTATTACTAGCTTTACTCAGTTTGATGAAAAAATCACGGCACCGCTTCACGGTTTTGCTGACGCCCAAGATTATTATGAAAAGTGTAGCGCTTATCATTTCTTAAGTGCAATTCACTGTCCCACGTTAGTACTGCATAGTATTGATGATCCGTTCATGAACCATTTAATTGTGCCCAAAGAAGAAGAGCTTGCGCGTAATGTCACGGTAGAGTTGAGCGAGCGTGGTGGACATGTAGGGTTCATGCAAGGCTCTATGTTGAATCCGAAGGTGTGGCTGCATGAGCGTGTGAAACGCTTTGTCAGCGAAGCGTTGCCCGTTAATACGACCTGTAGTTATGTGAGCCGCTAATTAACGATTTTTTATTGTAAAAAATTGCAATCGACGTTCTCAACGAGGAGTTTCAATGATAGTTCCCATCGACGCGCTAGAAGCCGATACGCTGTACAGCTTGGCCGAATCTTTTGTTCTGCGCGAAGGAACCGACTATGGCGAAGAAGAAGTGTCTCTTGACGTTAAAGTCCATCAAGTCCTAGATAGACTTAAGTCAGGTGAGGCCGTATTAGTTTACTCAGAGCTTCATGAAAGCGTGGACATAAAGAGAAAAGAAGATATTCAGCCAAGTGATGAAACTGAATAAAAAAGCCGGGTCGAGCAACCCGGCAACCTTCCTGAGGAAAGGGAGGCTTAAAACGCGTATCGTGCAGTGACCTGCATAATATCCAAATCATCAATAATGCGGTAATTCGCACCTACCGCCCATTGAGGGGTGATATAGTAGTTAGCGCCTACTCTGAATGTCGCCTCACCGTCGTCAACATCGTAGTAACCCACTTCACCCGCTAGCTCTACTTGCTCTGTAATCATTGAGCGAAGACCTGCGTTAATGCTGTAGCCTGTTTCGTCGTTTACGTCACCGTCAATGCGCTCTAAGTTTGCGCCAAAATATGCGTCGGTAGTGGCATTAACAGGTAAGCGATAGCCAGCGCCAAGGGTTAACATATCGAAGTCGAAGTTACCCTCTTCAAAAAAGCTGTATTCGCCGTTAAGGTACCAGTTGCTGTTTAAAAGGTATTTCCCGTTGATGGTCAACCCATCTGGCTCGAATGACTCATTGTCATCGAAGTCCATCTTAGTGTATCCACCTTCCACATAACGCCAGTCTGGCTTGTCAGCCATGGCTGAAAGAGGAAGTGTAGCTGCAGTCAGTGCCGCTGTAATAAGTGTGATTGTTTTGCGCATGTGATAACTCCTTAAAATTTCAGCAGCCCGATTAACGTTGAAAAGTGTGTCTTAGCACGTGCTAAAAGGACGCTACGAATTGCCGGGTTGATGAACACATAAGTAAAATTTTACTTTCGTGACATCGTTATGCTTTCCATAAAGACATCGTGTCAGATTTGATTATCAAGATGACGTTCACTAAACACTTTGCAAAGGGTTTGTTGCAAAGGGTTTGCCAACAGCTGAATGCAGCGCTATCCGTCTAGCATGTATTCTCCATAAGCTTCTAATTATAAACAGAAATATTTCTTGGTTTTTCGGGCTGTACGCCGCCGTTTTGTCTAGAAATACTGAGACGTTTTCCATTCTCTATGCATATTGGCATGAGGAACTGTCTCTAAAAAACAACAGTTATCCTTTTGAATAAGTCATCGGACGTTCTTACACACTGCTAATTAGCCCTGTCTTAAAATTAGATTTGTCGCAAGTTTTTGTAAGTAAAAGAAAAAACACACTGCTGGCGCACGCTTTATCGTGTTGGAACGCCTTTTGCTGATATGCCTACGAGTTATCCAATATTCACCTATGCCATTTCGGCACGGAATTCGTGATTACAAAAGCAGGTAATCACGAAGGTGAAAGGAAAGGAGTAGAGCACCTTTCTGAGCGTTAGCAGAAGTAACCATGTTGTTTTGTGCATTCATCCGTTGTGAAGAGACAAAACATACTTCTGTTTACCATCACCCGGATGACTATTCTTTTCAAAAGGAGAGGACAAATGGCTAAGCCAGTTTTATTTTTCAACCAAGTTTCACAAAAGAGTGCAACGCATTCACGTAAACACGTGCTATCACGCATTCTTTTAGCGATGACCAGTGTTATCGCACTCGTTAATTTTCAGCAAGCCATGGCAATCGAGGTTAACGACAGCAATCAGCCTCAAAAAACATCACCGGTTTTACAGTCAATCATAGATGCTGCACGCGATTCTGCAACGCAAGGCTATGAGCAAGATGATCATGGGTTAAACAGTAAGTTAAAAGAGATAGATTACACCACATATCGTTCAATTCGCTTTAAGCCGGAACAGAGCCTATGGCACGGCGAGAACGACTATGAACTTCAGTTTTTTCACCCTGGCTTTTTATATGAATACCCGGTCACTATTCACACCATAGGTGAAAGTAACAAGCCTGAACGCCTTGCGTTCAATAGCGATATGTTTAACTACGAGGGGTCGGCATCGGGCTTAGATGGATTAACCGACGAAAAATCCGGTTTTGCGGGATTTCGCGTTCATTATCCGATTAAGAGCGAAGAATACAAAGATGAATTCGCGGTATTTTTAGGTGCGTCATACTTTCGCCTTGTGGGTAAAAATCAGGTCTATGGCATTTCAGCACGGGGTCTGGCTATAGATACAGCGTTGGCAAAAGGCGAGGAGTTCCCGCATTTTACCGAGTTTTGGGTTATCGAGCCTAGCGAAGGTAAGCCCATTACAATTTATGCACGTCTTGAAAGCCCCTCAGTAGCAGGAGCATATAAATTTGTGATTCAGCCTGATATTGACACTAGTGTGAAAGTGGAGAGCTGGCTCTTTGCAAGAGACGATGTGAGTAAGCTCGGTATTGCACCATTTACCAGTATGTTCTTGTATGGCGAGAACACTGAGAAGCGCCACGATGACTATCGCCCTGAAGTACACGATAGCGACGGCGTGCTTATGGTCACTCACGCAAATGAAGAGATTTGGCGCCCGCTTACTAACCCTGCTCGTCTGCAGGTTACCTCGTTAAGTGATGCAAATCCCAAGGGATTCGGCATGCTTCAACGCGATGGTGAATGGGATAATTATCTAGATGCCGAGGCCAATTATCATCTACGTCCGGGCCTTTGGGTAACACCAGAAGCAGGTTTTGAAAAAGGCCGGTTGGAGGTGGTAGAAATTCCTACTAAATCTGAGATACACGATAATATTGTGGCGTTTTGGACCCCTGAAAAGCCATTCCAATCGGGTGAATCCCTTTATTTCGCGTATGAATTGAAGACCGTAGAGCAAAATCCATTTGTAAGTGAACTTGCATCCGTAGTACGCTCCCGTCAGGGTAAAGCTGTGTTACCGGGCGACGAGTTCAAAAACGACAGTCTAAGTACCACCAGGCAGTTCAGTGTAGATTTCAGCGCTCCTCCTTCGATTTCCTTTGATGACGAGTCAATGAAACTTATCGTGCAGGGCACCAACGGCGCAATTTCAAAGCAGCGTCTTTATCCTGTTGCTGATGGTCAAGAATGGCGTGCCACGTTCTTCGTAAAACCTAAAGAGAAACAAACCGTTGATATGCGTGCTTACATCGAGCGCGACGGTAAACGTGTGAGCGAGGTTTGGAATTATGTCTATCAACCAAAATAACTCCGTGAATACATTATCTAACGAGGCTAAAGCCGTACCTCAAGTTAAAGGTGACAGCGCAGCACGTCAGTCACATTTCATCTTAAAAGGAGAGCATATGCGTTTGTTTATCATGGCAATGCTAGTTATTCCAAGTACGGCGCTGGCCGGTTGGAGTTTGTACGAAATATTCTTACCTAATGGGCTGACTAATTTAGAAATTGCGCAGTTAGGCTTAGGGCTTACCTTATTTGCGTGGCTATGTATGGCATTTTGGACCGGTATCATCGGTTTCTTTCTACAGCTTTTTAATATCGATCCGCTTAGCTTACGGAAAAAACAAGCGCAGCCTAGTGCTAATCTGCCACTTACGCAGAAGCACGCTATCGTAATGCCGGTATATAACGAAGATACCCGTCGTATTATGGTGGGTTTTGAGGCATGTATTCGCGAGTTAATGGAAAGCAATAATCGCGATAAGTTCGATTTTTACATGCTTAGTGATACCCGTGATATGGAAAAAGCCGATGCTGAACTTCGCGCTTTTACCCGCTTAAAGAAACGCTTAGGTGCGTTCTCAAGTCAGGTTTTTTATCGTCGCCGCGAGCAAAATCTTCATAGAAAAGTGGGCAATCTAAAGGAGTTTTGCGAACGTTGGGGGGCTAATTACGAGTCAATGATTGTACTTGACGCGGACAGCGTTATGACCGGAGAACGGATGCAAGATCTTGCTCGTCGTATAGAACAAAATCCAGATACCGCGCTTGTGCAAACTATTCCAATGCCAGTGCGCCAGAACACATTTTTTGGTCGCTTTGTACAGTTTGCGGCCCATTTATATAGCCCAATGCTTGCCACTGGATTGTCTTTCTGGCAAACCGATAGCGCTAACTATTGGGGGCACAATGCCATCATTCGTATTGCGCCTTTTATGCAGCATTGTGGGCTTCCTACGCTTGAAGGGCGAGCCCCATTTGGTGGCGAAATATTAAGTCATGACTTTGTTGAGGCGGCTTTACTGCGCCGTGCTGGGTGGCAAGCTTACTTGCTTACAGATACAACAGGCAGCTACGAAGAAGTACCCAGCAATATTGTTGATTATGCCATTCGCGACCGCCGCTGGGTGCAGGGCAATATACAGCATTTGGGTCTACTTAATGTGAAAGGCCTAAAAATGGCGAATCGTCTGCACTTTTTATTTGGTGCTTTCGCTTATATTTCTTCACTCATTCTATTTTGCATGTTGGCGCTAGGCACGGCCGATGCGTTAATTCGTGCAACGTCAGTACCTGAATTTTTCGTGTCTGAGTATCAACTTTTTCCAAGCTGGCAAGTGGCTCGTCAAGATATGATGATGGTGACGATGTGGGGAACCGCAGCACTTCTCTTTTTACCGAAAGTGCTAGGTATTGCATTAGCGTTAATAAAGCGTCGCAGTGAGTTTGGCGGTGCGTGGTCATTGCTCAAAGGCGCCGTTGTTGAACTAGCTATGGCTGTGCTTATTGCTCCTCTTATGATGTTTTACCACAGCTATTTTGTGATCAGCGTTTTTGTTGGTCATTCTGTCAAATGGGAAGCGCAAGAGCGTGAAGGACGTAAGGTGCCTTGGAGCGTTGCTATTAAACATACGCAAATTATGAGTTGCCTTGCGGTAGCGTGGGGAGTAACCACATTCTACTTTACGCCTTCGCTATTTATGTGGCTGCTACCAGTGTTAGTTGGCATGGTATTGGCCGCGCCAGTTATTCGTTTAACAAGCAGTGACAAGCTAGGAGTCATCATGCGTAAGTGGGGGGTATTTGTTATCGACCAAGAGGTTTACGAGTGCAAAGCCCTTAAGCGTTTACGTGTAGCAATGCACTATTTTGCCATCACACAGCATAAAGCAGAGGTGCCCACACTACCAGATAACGCATGGCAAAGTATGCCGGTACAGGCGCTTAGTGAAAAGCCTTTACCTATGCGTTATAGATTACCCAATAGCGCCCACTAAGTGTTGAATAATACAAGCATAAAAAAACCGCACTCCATGTGCGGTTTTTTATGTGTTGGGTATCAACAACTTTAACTAAAAGTGGTGCAAGCAAAAGCTGGGTTTCTTCCCCTATTTGCCAACCTATTACTGTTCAAAAGTTACTGAAAAAGTCACAGGAACCGTTGTTGTGATGCTTTTGAGGCCAGCAATTTTTTGAAGTGCTGCTACACCCTCAGCCAGTCCGAAAGACTCTGCTTTGATTAGCGTTGGTGCGGTAGTTGATACCGTTAGTAAATCATCACTGACCTTACTCGCCTGCACAGAGAATGACGTAGGTACAGCTTGTCCGTGTAACGTTAGTATACCGTCTACCTTTCCATTAACCACATCACCAGTCTGAAGGCTCATCATTGATTCAGGTAGGTTTGCTTCAAACGTTGCTTGTGCAAATTTCGTTACGTTAAACAGCATCTCCTGCATTCGTTCGTTACGAATATCAATTGCTGTATTAACCGACGACAAGTCCACCGCAACGTTGAGTTTACCGCTATCAGACAACGAACCTTCGAAGCTATCAAATTTATGAATTTCTGTAACTTGCGCGTTTTTCGTTGATAAAAAGTGCAGCACACTGGTTTCACCGTCAATTGTCCAATCGGCTGCAGCAGGGAATACTAGCCCACAAGTCAGCAATGCTGCCGATAACGTGCGAATACGTGTAATCATCATAGGTTACTCCTTCTACTATTGGGTTCCATCTGGCTTGATTTAACCACGACCAGAGTAATGAGGCCCAGCAACATTACCACGCTATTATACGTAGGTTAGCACGCTGCGCTATCAGTTTGATACGCGTTAATGCCGATGCGGGTTTACAAAATCATTATACTGGACAACGTCTTGCCATGGCACCCGTTGATCGCCCATTACCACAAAATCTGGGTTCTCTAGCGAATGACGTTGGTTATAGGTGAGAGGTTCAAAATTTGCCGCTGCAATACTGCCGCCTGCTTCAGAAACAATGCACTGAGAAGCCCCTGTGTCCCATTCGCCAGTAATGCCAATACGCATAAACACGTCGGCTTTACCTTCTGCGATAAAGCACGCTTTCAGCGAACAACTTCCAAGGGGAAGGGTTTGATATACCCGTTTCGCGCACATTCTACTTAGCACTTTTTCTCGCGACTGACGACGACTGATAGCGATCATAACAACGCTATTTTTAGGGTCGTCTAATTTACGTACTTTAATAGGGTGATCACCATCTGGCGATAACTTAAATGCGCCCTTGCCTTTTTGAGCGTAATACAGTGATTGCCCGGGAGGCCAAAATATAACGCCAATGGTTGGTTCGTTATTTTCAATTAAGGCAATATTTACGGCAAAGTCGCCGCTTCGTGCAATAAACTCTTGCGTGCCATCGATGGGGTCTATGAGCCAATAGCGCGGCCAATGCTTTCGCTCTTCTAAACTTGCGTGTTTATTTTCTTCAGAAAGAATGGGGATATCAGGCGTAGCGGCTTTTAAGCGCTTGTTAATGATATCGTTTGCCAAGTAGTCTGCGCTGGTGACAGGGGATTCGTCTTCTTTCTGGTAAGCGTCAAAGTCACCTTTGTCGTACACTTCTAATACGGCTTCGCCAGCTTCAACGGCAATTTTTTTGGCAAGTTCTAGTAGGTCGGCATGGGCGTCATCGGGCATAGTTTATTGTTCCTTAAACCACTTTTGAGCTAAAAACAGCGCAGCTATGCAGCGTGCTTCTATAAAGTCTTCTCTAGCAAGTAAAGCATCTGCTTCATCTAAAGGCCAATGAATCACCTCAAGAGGTTCAGGCTCATCACCTTCTAGTTGCTTGGGATACAAGTCGCGGGCCAACACGATGGTCATATGGGCGTTAAAAAAAGTTGGTGCCATACTTACTTTGTGAAGTTCAATAAGGTCGTTGGCGGCGAAGCCTGCTTCTTCTTGGAGCTCGCGATTAGCTGCTTCAATGGCGGTCTCGCCCGGGTCAATGAGACCTTTTGGAAAACCAAGTTGATACGAGTGTGTTCCAGCGGCATATTCGCGAATTAACACCATGGTGTTTTCATCTAGCATAGGCACAATCATTACCGCGCCCCGGTTACCCCCAGCCATGCGCTCAAATTCACGGGTGGCGCCATTAGAAAACTCAAGGTCTAGGCGCTCTACCCTGAAGAGTTTACTTTGGGCAACGATTTCACGAGAATGAATGTGTGGTAACGGTTTGTTCGGATCAATTTTCGGCATGTCTCTCGCTACAACTTTGTTATCATACTTGTATACAATTTATTAGCTTACTTCATTATAAGGAAAATCGCTTGCCCTTTCTGCCCTGGAATGAAATAGATACTGTACTACTCGATATGGATGGAACCCTGTTGGACCTCCATTATGATAATCAGTTCTGGCTGCACCATTTACCCAAGCGTTTAGCGGAATTGCGAGGCATTTCAGAAGCACAAAGCCAACAGGAAATGTCAGAGCGTTATGAAGCAGTGTTTGGTCAAATACAGTGGTATTGCTTAGATTATTGGGCCGAGTCACTGGCTTTAGACTTAGAAAATGAATTTATGCCGCTGAAACGGGAGCTTGCTCATTTGCTTGCGCTTCGAGAGGATACCATCCCATTTCTAGATGCGCTGCATGCGTCGGGTAGAGAAGTCGTGCTTGTTACCAATGCGCACCCCAATAGCTTGGCGCTTAAAATCGAACATACTCAGCTTGACGATCACATCGATAATTTGATTTCGACCCATGAGTTTGGCGTTACCAAAGAGTCACAGTTGTTGTGGGAACGTTTACAAAAGCGGGTGAAATTTGACGCCAACAGAACGTTGTTTGTCGATGATTCACTGCCAATATTGAATGCGGCAAAAACCTACGGAATTAAACATTTATTAGCCGTTGATAATCCCGACAGCACACTGCCAAACAGGAATATTAGTGAATTTCCAGCGGTGCGCGACTATCGTTTGATGCTTGAAGATATCGAAGCAAATCCAGTGAGTAATGCTGCAAAAAAACGTTTTTAAAGGACGAAAGTAAATGGTCTCCGATACAATTTATGTTGGCTCAATAAACCCTGTTAAGATTAATGCTGCATTAAATACCCTATCTGACACCCTAGAACATGACTTCGATGCGCAAGGTATGGCAGTTCCAAGTGGCGTGCCAGACCAGCCAATGAGCGAGGACGAAACCCGTTTGGGGGCAATAAATCGGGTTAAAGCTATGCTAGCTCATCACCAAGGTGGGCTGACTGACGCCTGGTATGTGGCGATAGAAGGGGGAGTGGATGTTTTTGAAGATGGCCCAGCGACATTTGCTTATGTGGCTATATACCATGAGGGTCATTGGTCAGTAACAAGAAGTGCCAGTTTACCCCTTCCCGTAAGTGTTTATCAGGCGCTTCAGCGAGGCGAAGAGCTAGGGCCGGTAATGGACAAACTCTTTGATATGACGAATGTTAAGCAAAAGGGCGGCGCGATCGGTCTGCTTACGTTGAATCACGCCACACGGCAAAGTGTGTATGAAGTTGCGTTAACCTTGGCTATGGCTAAGTTTCACTTCCCCGATCTCTACACCGATTAGTCGCGCCGCCATAACTTCGTTATGCTAGTGCCATCTTCAAGTTAAGCACTAAGCGCTCACAAAGGATGATGATTTACTGTGAGCCTTAGTCGAAATATTTGACTAACTTACCTTGTTATACCAGACCGTGTAGATAATCCCACATTCAGCGAGACTTAACATGTTCGCAATCGCGTCGTGTTACCGCAGGTATTGATACTAATATCGTCTACTGCGTTGCTCTGAAATCTTTACCGCGTTAAGTAATCTTTTCTGATCTACGGCGTTATTTTTTTATCATCAGTTTGCTTTTATCTTTGCAAGGCATTGAATTAAGTTGAAAATAATTCAATTGTCACCTTGGCTTTCTAGTTGCACCACTCTCATTCCAAAAGGATTAAGGAGAGTGACAATGAGTGAGACAATTAATACCTACAACCCTGCTACAGGTGAAAAAATCGATCATTATCATTTGATGTCAGCTGAGGACGCAGAGCAAGCCGTAACCCGTTCACAAGAAGCGTACTTGAACTGGCGTCGTACATCATTTGAAACCCGTGCAGACTTGTTGAATAACCTTGCTAACTTAATGGAAGAGCGAATTGATGATTTAGCCAGCCTAATGACGCGGGAAATGGGTAAAGTAACAGCTCAAGGTAAGCAAGAAGTGCAGCTGTGTGCGGAAATATGTCGCTACACTGCCGAGCACGGTGCATCTATCTTAGAAGATGAACATCGTATTTTTGAAGGTGGTCGCGCCATTATCACTTATCAGCCAATCGGCGTAATTCTGGGTATTCAGCCATGGAACTTTCCGCTTTATCAAGTTATTCGTTATAGCGTTTCAAATATTATGGCAGGTAACACGACTGTACTTAAGCACGCTAAAAACGTATTCGGTATGGCGCAGGCAATCCAACAAATGTATGAAGATGCGGGATTCCCCAAAAATGTATACCAATCGCTGTTAATAGACGGTAGTACGGCAAGTGATTTGATTAAACACAAGCATGTTCGCGGCGTAACCTTTACTGGTAGTGATGAAGTAGGTAAGCAGGTAGCTAAAGAGGCAGCAAGCTTGTCGAAAAAAACCGTGATGGAGCTTGGCAGTAACGACGCGTTCGTCGTACTTGAAGATGCGGATATCGATAACGCGGTAGAAATGTGTATTCAAGGTCGAGTAATCAATAATGGCGAAACTTGCGTAGCCGCGAAGCGTTTTGTTGTGGTCGATAGTGTGTATAACGAATTTAGAGATAAATTTGTTGCGCAGTGTAAAAAGTTGAAAGTGGGCGACCCTACGGACGAAAACACAGATTTAGGCCCAATGGCGCGCGAAGACTTGCGCGACGAACTGCACGAACAGGTGAAAAAATCATTGGAGGCCGGTGCTACACTCACCCTTGGTGGGGAAATACCAGATTCAAACGGTTATTTTTATCCTGTGACTATTCTTGAAGATGTGTCGCCAGGTATGCCTGCTTATGATGACGAACTCTTTGGCCCAGTAGCATCTTTGATCAGAGCTCGAGATGACAAGCAGGCAATGGAAGTAGCGAACGATTCGCGCTACGGACTGGGCGGTGGTATTTTCAGCACCGACACTGATAAAGCCATTGCTCTGGCGAAAGATGAGTTCGATACAGGTATGGTGAATATTAACGGTTATTCGTTAGCACAGCCTAATCTACCGTTTGGTGGAGTTAAAGATAGTGGCTATGGCCGTGAACACGGTGGCTATGGTATGCGTGAATTCGTTAACATCAAAACCATTATGGTAGCGGAAAATACTGCAGACTAACGGTCAGCAAGCTACTTAGCGTTAGAAGGCGGGCAATTGTCCGCCTTTTGTATGCTAACTTCAAACGCGTGCGCCAGAGCGTCCTTAACCTTGAGAGTAACAAGGTGTTAAACGTATTATGCCGCGCTAAATAACAATGCAGAGCGAGTGGCTCTGCATTTTACATTTGATACTGTTGCTAAGTCGTTAACGCGGGGCAAAAGGTAGCGGAATAGGTGTTCCGTTCACGCTGGCTTCTCCATTTTTCAACGTGAGTTTAGTTTCATAACCGCTTTCAGTTTCTTTTATCAAACCCTGTTGCGCAAATGTACTCAACATCATGGGCGTTTGCTGGTCTACCGCAGCTTGAAGTTCTTCTTGTGTCATGTTCTGCGCCTGTGGCGTGGCTAAAAGCTGGCCCATCATATAACCAGATGCCATGCTCTCTGCAAAGGCTTTGTCGGCAGTAATTTGCGCATCTGCCAGCAAATGGGTTACCCAGTAAGCCACATCTTCCATGGTGCCTGGCAGCGCATCAATGCCAACTAACTTCGTACGAGCATGAGCATTAAATGACCCCTCTGGTAACGTTGCTTTCAGTTTTGTTATGTTTAATTCAGGCTCAGCTTTAAGTTGGGGGAGTAAGTTTGCCTCAACAAACTCCATCATCTTGGCAGGTACTTCTTCAGTAGGCAAAAGCAATGAGGTGTTGCTGAATTCTTGATAGGCTTTGATGAAATCTATGTCTAAGTTATTGATAGCTACACCTAGCACCATATCGGTGGCCTCAATCTCAGGGCCAACGACTCTATCAATCGCATACTCCACATACACGTCAGCAGTATTTTCATCTTCGTTTACATCGGTATCGGTAATAAGTGCGATGTTGTCGAGTTGAACTTTTGTGCCTGGTTCTATTCCAGTGATTTCCATGCTTTCAATAAGCGCTTTTACTTCAGACTCAAACAGGTCGCCTTTTAACGCATTTACAATACTGCCCTTGTAACTTACGTCCATTGATAGATTAGACAGGGTCATTGAGACATCCTCAGCATCAATGCTAAGTGATTCACCAAAAGAGGTATATACCGTCTCATTTCCTTCCGGCTCTGCTTCGCCTTTGTAACCCGAGAATAATAGGGTGAACCCCTCTTCTTCACTGGTTGCGCTAAGGGCAGGAATAACATCTGCGTAGTGCAAACCACCGAATAAGCCCACTACGCCGTCATTTTGATAAATTGGCTTTTGACCGTCCCACTGCACGTACTCTCTTAGTTCATCGCCATCAATAGAGACGGAGTATTGGATGCGACCTAGACCAACACCGTCGCCGAAATAGACTGGTCCGTGATGTGCAACAAGCGTCGCAACGACACTTGGATTCTCTTCAAATGGCATTTCACTAGGCGCAGCATTCTGCGCATTTATCAATGCTTGAAAATCAACGGCAAGCTTTATTTCAGCGGTGGTAGAAAACCAGCCCTTTTTATAAGACAGAACGTCGGCAGAATACATTGCCTGCTGATTTATTTCGTCGATAGCTGACATGACGTTGTCTTGTACGCTATTTCCAATGAAATAAGGGGCAACGCCGAGCGCAACTAATGTGACGCCGACGCCGGCTAGAAGAGGTTTGTTCATTTTACAATCCTTTGTTGAGTATGTTCCAGTTGGCCCTGATAAGTCGATACCAAGACGTATACGTTGCTGTAGTTACTATCACTATTGAGCGGGGGGAAGCTGTATAGCAATGTAGCCGTTGTTGTTAGGTGCGCCAAATAAACGGGATGCCTGCTGTACCTCATCAGGTAAGCTTTCATCGGGTTTAAATTTACCACTAACACGAATATTCTTCATGTTGGTGGGAATAATGGCATCCATAGACAAATTAAGTAGATTAGGCTCGCTCACCGTTATACCAATATGCTCGCCCTCGCAGCGCAGTTTTGCAGAGTAGGTGCCAAAATCAATAGGCCCTTGGGTTCCCGCTACTGTCGCATTTAGCCAGTCTCCAGAGCCGCTTAACGACCGACACGCAGGGCCGAACGTTAGGTCGTCCAGCGTTACCTTAAAGCGTCCACCAGCGTTTACTGGCAACGGCAAGCGAACTTGGGCAATCACTCTGTCTACCGGTAGGTAAAGTGTGAAATTTTCGGTGCTTATCGTATTCTGGCTAAACAGCCCCGTTTTTATAGGCCCTTCAAACGCGATGTCGTTTTTATCGCGAATGTTTCCTGCTTTGAGATCTAATTTTATCTTCCCCAACAACATGTAAAGCGGGCTAAGTTCCCATTTAACGTTATTAATGGGTAAGCCATTCGCTACCACAGTTTGCGCTTTGCCTGAGAACAGCGTGCCGCTGACGCCGCTAACCGAAATATTACTCGGCAACGACACCCGACCTATCACCTGAGTAGCAGGCATGTAGGCTATGGCAAACAATAAGAAGGCGATAACGCCACCTATAATCCAACTAACTTTCGACTTCATGCTTTACCTAACTGTAGTCGGCGAATTTTGATATAGCCTGGCGCATCGGCCTCGGCAATATCGGCTTGAAGGATAACCACTCCCATGTTTTCCATGGCCTTAAGCCAATCTAAAACACTGTTGAAAGGGGCTTGGTCGACCCATACTTGCAGCTCTTCACCCTGAGGCTGCATTCGTGAAATGGCAATGTCGTGCTGCGCAGTAGTGCGGTTTACCGCTTGTGGTAATGAACCAGAAAAGGCGCGCTTACCGCCGCTAACGCGGCGCAACTGCTGTGCTCTTGCTGCACTGTCGTTTACCCAAACCAATAAGGATTGCTGGTTATCAAGCAGTTGCTTTTGCTTGTCTAATGCGGCGTTAAGCGGAGACCAAATTACAAAATAAAATAGCGCTATCACAATCATAACCGCTGAAATTAACACAAGCTTCTGCTCGCGTTCAGTCAGCGCTTTATACTTTTCTAAAAGTGCGTTCATAAGGTACTCCTTACCGACACAGTTCCGACAACACCATCGTCTCGATTGTTGATAGCACCTTGTTCAACCACAAACCCAGCGTTTTCTGCGGTACGTTTAAACTGCTCTAACGCTTCAAAGTTTTTACCTTGAGCTTGAATGCGAATTTCTGTGCGCGATGCGTCGAACCTCAGTGTTTGCGGCTTTACATCAGTGGCTGAAAACGCGGGCGCTAGCTGATCAAGCATAACGAGCATAGAGGCATCGCCGCCACCTTGCTCTAACTTAGCTAATTCGCTCTGAAGCTTTAACTTCACGTTGCGATAGGTACCAATATTGGGGAACCCTGCTTTTACCGCAGCATTTATCTCGCTGCTCAGCGCCTGATTTTGCGCTTTAAGCTGGTAGAGAGAAACGCCTTTGTCAATCAGGCTAGTACATAACGCCAGCACAGCAAGCACCGCAGCTACACGCCATTGACTCAACACTCCGCTGCGCTTGCGTTTAATCTTATATTCGCCTTGGCACAGGTTAAAGCTACTCTGCATCGCCTCTTTAGCCAGTACCTGCATAGGTAGCTCTAGCGGCGCTTGCGCTTCTTCAATATTTGGCAAGCTGCTCAAATCAATGCCGGCGTAATTGGTTATCGTCACAGGACTGTCTTGCTGAGCGGTAAAGTGGATAAGCGTTGGTAGTAACCATGCTTGTTCGCCCTGTACACCCTTAAAGGTATCTTGGCGTACTAAAAGTTGTTCCCCAAGGGTCAATACTGACCACCCGTCTTGCGTCACTGGTACGGCAAGGACGTCAGGTATAATGGTGTCGCAAAATAGACCGGCTTCGCCCAGCCATGATTGCCACATTTGCATTTTTTCATGGCTGACCACAGCTACGGCTTGTTGGTCACCCCGCCTTGGACCAATGGCAAAAAACTGTTGGCTTATATCGGTTGCAAGCTCATCTTCAAGCATAAACGGAATAGCAGAAATGATTTTACGACCCGCTTTGGGTGGAAGTTCAACCCACTTGAGCAATATGTCGCTACCGGGCGCTAACGCAATAACGCTTCGCTGGCCAGCGCGCTCAGTGAGCGTAGATAAGTCTCCTGCACTGGGAAGTTCGCCAGAAGCAATAATTTCATCTTCTGTTTTTGAATATACGAGCCAGCTTATCGGGTCGGTGTAGTTGGTGCCTAAACGCACCAATAATTGTTCCATTAATAGGTTCCCCCAAACTCGCGGTTCACAACACGTACGCCACTATCGGCGCTGGCGTGAAATACGGTGGAAAGCTTAAAGGTTGCTTTGTTGTACTGTGTTTTTGTGTGCAACATAAAATATTCGGTTTTTACTGAAAACCATTCCTGTCGCGTGCTTGTCAAATTAAGCGCTTGAATAGACGGTTCACTTAAAAAAGCATTGGTATCGTCCCATCCGTTTTGCGGGCGACTGCTAATCAAACTGGTGGCTTGCTGAATGTCTAGCCCCGTCAACCCTGCTAACAATGGCGCATCCTCTTCTTCTAATGTATTGACGTTAATTTTCAACTCATTGTAATCCGGAATTACGCAAACTAAAGGTAACACGTCATCGAGCCATTCTGGCGATGCACCGTTAATAATACGCAATTCACTTTTCGATGCCAGTGGTCCGTTAGCGGCAAGATAAGGAAACTCTCTAGACTCGTATTCACTATCTTCAGCACCATAAGGTCGCATACTGTCATCTTCATCTACCCAGTCGGCCAAACTGTCTCGAAGTGTATCTGCTGTAAAGTTATCTAGCCCATCTACGCTAAGCGAGAGCAGCATAGTGTGGAAGGCTTCCATAGCTTCGGTGGTGTTACTGGAGCCGCTACTGTTTGTGTTTCCTGACACGCTACCAGAGACAATAGCGTTAAGATTGAAACACGCCTGCAAATCTTCTAAGTTAGCGGTAAGGCCACCGTTTTCCAACGGATACTTAAATTCTTGCGCCCAGGGTTGGTCAATGGAAATAACCTCTTCACTTTCCTTTATCAACGACTGAATAGATTTTCGTGCAAAAGCTTCTGCGCCCATGGCGTACCAATAGGCTTGGTTATTATCTTTTAGATTCATTGTGCGCTGAACCTGAAGTTGTAAGCGCGTGCCCATTTCTGTAGCGAGTACAGCCACTAGTGCAACAATCATAAGCACAATCATCAGCGCCACGCCTTTCTGCTTACTTGGCGGTGAGCGAAAAGTACCAATAACCGCATTGCGGTTGACACGTTTAGGCTGGGGATGGCGGAATGAAGCAACGTGAGTCTTCATGACGCTCCACCTGTGGTCAAGGTGAATTCTCTGCGGATTTTACCGAAGTCTTTACTGACAAACTCTATTGCCACGGCGCGCGGAAGCGCGGTCCCTTTATAACTCTCATTCCAAGAAAGGTCTTCATATTGGTCTAAGGATTCGTTACTCGACGTAGCAAGAAACTCTATCTTAAGACTTTCTACGTCCTCTAACAGTACGCGCACCTTCGGCTCGTAGCCAATGACGTTATCAACATAGTTGCTGTATAGTCGCTCTAGCCTGTTTTCATTAAGGCGATACGCGACATATTGAAGCGTACTGCGTGGCAGCATAAGTTGAGGGTTGTGCCAGCCTCCTCGTACGAAGCCAATGCCGTCGTCGTCGCTACCGTCTAATTTACCGCCAGCCATGACCATATCTTGTTTTTCACCGTTATAGCGGATAGCTCGAGGTACGGCTTGCTGCAGATCTCGCTCAATCGTGACCATGGCGCGCTGCAATAGTTGAAGCTTTGCAAAGCGTTCTTCTGAAATATCGTTACTGTCGATAACCGTAGTGAGCAAACCAGTAGACGCAAGGCCAATAAGCGTGAAAATGGCCATGGCTATCAATATTTCTATAAGCGTAAAGCCGCGCTGCATACTAATTGCCCGCCGTTGGCTTTGCCACAAATGTGGTGACGGAAGTGACCGAGCTACCGTAGCTCTTGTCTTCACCCACAGAAACGGTAACGGCTCGTAAATCGTTATCGTTTGTTTTCGCTACCGTTTGTTGCCAGTACCAAGTACGGTCGGCCATTTCCATCGTGCCTTTTAAATTGTTTTTAGGCGGCCAAGTGGTATCTAGCTGAAGCTGATTCAGGCGGTTACTCGCCACCCAGTTGGCAAACGTGACAGCTTCAATTTGACCTACACTTGAGAGATGCTCACCTGCCGCTTTGAGTACTGCCGTACCTGTGAGCGCGAAAATAAGCAGGGCCACCATCACTTCAAGCAGAGTTAAGCCTGTTTGGTAATGTGGGGCGTGGGGTAAATTGCTGCGTTTACTCAATACAGGTTTGAAAAACGCCGTGCTTGACGGTGTCTTTGGAACTGTTGTGCGTGTAAAGATGGATGCGCTCATAGCGGACGCTCCAGCGGCCCTTCAACTAATAAAGGCGGTAAATCTTGGTTTTGCAGGCTGTAATAAACCGGCGCGTCGCCATCCTCGCCTTCGTAGTTAAACGACACAGTAAATGGCGTGATTTCGCCGCTCGACATGATAAGTATTTGCGGGGGAGGAAGCTTTTTCTCTTCTTCCTTACCTATTTCAACGCCCTCGTTAGCAACACTTAAATTTTCGTCGAATATCTCTCGGTCAAAGAGTCTGTCTTCTACGTCCCAAGGTAAGTCGTCTAAATTTAATGTGAAAGTAAATGGTTCAGGCAAAGTGTAGGGCTCATAGGTTTTTTCACCCTCAATACGCTGCCATTCATCATCATCATCTAAGTAAACGAAGTAATATTGGTTTTTATCAGCTTCGAAGCGCACGCCAAGCTGCTGCTGATTCAACACGGCAAAGTCGCTAGCCATATCGACGATAACTTGTAGACGCTGTGCTTGGCTTTTTAATAAATCAGACTTGCTTGCGCCGAAGGCGTTAAACATAACGTACCCGGCTGCCAAGCCCATAAGCAGCAGTACTAGCATGACTTCCAATAGAGTAAAGCCTGCTTCATTAAACGATGTACTGCTGCGGTAGCGCATAAAGGCTAGTTCAGGTATTCGTTAATGTTCCAGTTACCGATGTCATCATCAGTACCCGGTTCACCGTCTGGACCGTTTGAGAAAATATCAACTACGCCTAATTCTCCTGGGCTGATGAGCGCATATGGATTGCCCCACGGATCTTCAGGCAGGCGTTTAATAAAACCACCTTCAGGATAGTTACGAGGGATAGGATCAATCGTTGGTGCAGTAACTAGCGCATCTAGCCCTTGTTCAGTGGTTGGGAAGCGATTGTTACGCAGCTTGTACATCTCAAGTGCGCTTTCCATTTGTTGTATATCTACAGCTGCCTTTTTGAGCTGTGCTTCCTCTTGGTTACCTAAAATCTGCGGTGCTACCATAGAGGCCATAATACCGATGATCAGAAGTACGACCATGACTTCAATCAAACTGAAACCAGAACTGCGATTAAATGTTTTCATTAAATATTCACCATGTTGTTCAATGCTAAAATTGGCTGCAATATTGCCATAACGATAAACAGAACAATGCCTGCCATCGATACGATAAGTAAGGGTTCAAATACCTTAAGTGAGACACCAACAAGCGCTTCAAATTCCCTATCTTGATTATCTGCGGCTCGAGCTAACATTTGCTGGAGCTCGCCCGACTTTTCACCTGATGCAATCATATGCATCATCATAGGTGGAAACATTTTTGTATTATCCAGCGCAGCCCGCAAACTGCTGCCTTCTTTAACGTTAATAGCGGCTTCGGCCACTTGGTTCTTAATATGTTGATTTTCAAGCACATCGCCAGAGATTCGCATCGCTTCAAGCAAAGGAACAGCGCTGGCGCTCAATATACTCAAGGTGCGAGCGAATCGCGCTGTGTTTAAGCCTCTCGATACTCGGCCTATCAATGGAAGCGTTAATAGCGCTTTGTGATAGCGCAGTTTCATAAGCTTTTGCTGCAATACGCGCTGAATGATAACGATAAGCACGCCTATGCCGATTAGCATAAATAAGCCGTAGTTCTGAAGCCATGTACTTACAGAGATCAGAAACTGAGTAATGCCCGGCAGGTCTTGCCCCATATGGTCGAACTGCCCCACAATTTTAGGTACTACCACGGTTAACAGCAGTAACACGATCCCCATCGCAAAAAACAGCATTAACGTCGGGTAAACCATAGCCTGAGTAATTTGGCTGCGGGTTTGCTGTCTGCGCTCGGTATAGTCGGCTAAGCGATTAAGTACCGTATCAAGGTGGCCTGACTTTTCACCCGCTGCCACCATCGCGCGGTAAAGCTCGTCAAATACACTAGGAAACTGACCTAATGCATCGGCAAGCCCGTGACCTTCCACGACTTTACTGCGCACGGCCATCATCATGTTTTTTTGACGGGGCTTTTCGCACTGTTCAGCCACTGCTAGCAGCGCTTCTTCAACAGGAAGGGCCGACTCTACAAGGGTAGCCATTTGCCGAGTAAGTAGCGCTAAATCGGAGGCTGAAATACGAGGTTTAAACAGAGAAAATGAAAGGCCTTTGCCTTCGCTATGTGTGCGCTCGGCAACTTGCTCTACTTCTAGAGGGATTAAACCCTTTTCGCGCAGCTGTTGACGCACCTGACGTGCATTATCACCTTCTAGTACGCCGTTTGTATTTTTACCGCGGGCATTAACCGCCTTATAAGCGAAGGCCGCCATTTAGTCTTCCCTCGTAACTCGAAGCACTTCTTCAAGTGAGGTAACACCCAAAAGAACTTTGCGGCAGCCGTCTTCACGAATGCTTGGTGTGGATGTTCGGATGTAGCGTTCTATGGCTTGTTCACCTACGCCTTCGTGCATCATTTCACGCACTTTTTCGTCTACTAACAATAGCTCGTGGATACCAGTACGACCGCGATAGCCGGTTTGATTACAGGCGGCGCAGCCGTGAGGCTTGTAAATCGTTGTGCTGCTGGTGGCCTCTTGTCCCAAAACTTCTAGCTCTGAGGCATCCGGTATATGAGGCTTCTTACATTCCGGACACAAAGTTCGCACCAAGCGCTGTGACAATACCGCTAATAAACTTGAAGACAACAAGAAAGGCTCAATGCCCATATCTTCTAGACGCGTTATGGCGCCGGCAGCGGTATTGGTATGCAGAGTAGAAAGTACCAAGTGACCGGTTAAACTGGCTTGAACGGCGATTTGTGCCGTTTCAATATCTCGGATCTCACCGACCATTACCACGTCTGGGTCTTGGCGCAAAATAGCGCGAAGGCCGCGGGCAAACGTCATATCAACGCGCGGATTGACTTGAGTTTGGCCAATGCCTGGAAGATCAAATTCAATCGGGTCTTCAACGGTTAGAATATTTCTGTCTCGCGAGTTTATTTCAGAGAGGCCAGCGTACAAGGTAGTACTTTTACCTGAACCTGTAGGCCCGGTAACCAAAATAATGCCATGAGGCTTGCGAATAAGGGTGGAAAAGTGATTGCGATTTTGCAGCGTCATGCCCAAATCTTCTAGATTCAGGCGGGCATTATTTTTATCCAGAAGACGCAGTACAACACGCTCGCCATGACTCGATGGCATGGTAGAAACACGCACGTCTACTGCTCGCCCAGCAATACGCAGCGTTATACGACCATCTTGCGGAACCCGTTTTTCAGCAATGTCTAACTTCGCCATTACTTTAATGCGCGATACCAACATGGAAGAAAGCTTGCGGTTAGGGCGCAAAATTTCTCGCAATACACCGTCTACGCGAAAGCGAACCACAAGCTGGTTTTCAAAGGTTTCAATGTGGATATCTGACGCACCTTCTTTGATCGCTTCACCAAGCATGGCATTAATAAGCTTAATAATTGGGGCGTCATCTTCGCTATCTAACAGGTCTTCAGTGTCTGGGAGGTCTTCAGCTAACGCAAACAAGTCGCTTTCGTTGCCAAGATCTTCCATAAGCTGTTTCGCCGCTGAACTGTCACGTTGAAACGCGCTAGTCAGAAGGCTTTCAAATTCATCAGCGGGTATGGTTTTTGGCACAAAAGGCTCGCCGTAGAAACGGCGAACTTCTGCAAACACATCAAAAGGTGTGTTTTCGGTAAAGTAGAGCACAGCAGGGGTTTCATTGGTTTCAAGTAACACCTGGTTGCGCTTGGCAAAACTAAATGAAAGCTGTCTAGGGCCAGCCTCAGCTTCAGGTAAACCCGCGTCTTCACCCATGGCTTCCAAGGCTTCTTCTTGCGCCTCTAATGCTTGAGTAAGTTGTTCGTCCTGCCCAGCCATTCTACTCGTTACCTTCTTTTAGCTTCTCTTTTTCAGTGAGGTACTCTTCAAACGAAGGCGGTAGAGAAAGTTCGTCATCCCATTGCGGCATACTTGGTGTTTCGGCTGACGGCATCAAAGATACACCGTCCTGCTGACGCTTAAGTTGAAGCGCACGGATATAGTTGTACTTGCGATGACTAATGGCATTCATGGTCGCACCATCTCGCACAATTGTGGGCTTTAAGAAGACCATTAGGTTGCGCTTACGTTTACTTGTTGATGTGCTCTTAAACAGGTGACCAAGAATAGGAATATCACCAAGCAGCGGTACTTTAGATACGCTTTCCTGAACGTCTTCATCTATAAGGCCGCCAAGAACGATAGTACCGCCGTCATCTACAATTACTGTGGTTTTGATTTCACGCTTGTTAATTGAGATATCTACCGAGGTTGCACCGCTGACGCTCGACACTTCTTGTTCGATAAGAAGCTGTACTGCATCGCCTTCATTAATTTGCGGCGTCACTTTCAGTTTGATCCCCACTTCTTGACGGTCAACGGTTTGGAAAGGGTTCGAGTTATTCGCACCGGTTGTTGTGCCCGTAATAATAGGTACTTCCTGACCTACGATGAAAAACGCTTCTTCGTTGTCCATGGTGGTTAGGTGTGGCGTGGCAAGAATATTCGAGTTGGTGTCAGTGCTTACCGCTTGTACCACTGCGCCCCAGCCGTTTTCAATAACGCCTGCTATCATGCCGTTAGCACCCCCAAGTAAGCTGGCAAGCGCGGTAAAATCACCCTCGATAGTGTCTGTGGTTTCTACTACTTCGCCGTTGGCTGTGATATTCGTTTGCGTGGTTTCCCGGTCTTCGGCTTGTCGCAGTGCAACCGCCAGCGAGCCAACGCCTATAACGCCGTTATTAAACTGCGTGCCGCCACCTTCTTCTGACACCCACTGTACGCCCAAGGTCGCGCCGTCGCCTTCAAAGACTTCAACGATGATGGCTTCAACTTGTACCTGCGCGCGGCGAATATCAAGCTGTCGTACCACCTCTTCTAGCGAGCGCATCATATCGGGCTCCGCGGTAATAACGATAGCGTTCGAATCTTCATGGGCGTCGATGCTAATTTCGCGGTTTGAGCCCGCTCGACGAGTCGTTGTGCCGCCGCCTTGCTCTTCCGCCTGAATGCTCGCCGACACGCCCTGTAACACTTTAACTAAGTCTTCTGCTTTCGCGTAATTCAAAAACATAACGCGTGTATTGCCGTTAGACTCAAGCTCCTGATCCATGCGCTGTATCAGATTAATAAGTCGCTGACGCGCTTTAACGTCGCCGCTAACAATGACAGAGTTTGTTCTGTCATCAGCAACGACGCGAGGCTCAGATTTCGCGCCGGTATTGGCTTTGCCTTGAGATTTATTAATACTGTCTATAATGCGGACCATTTCAGATGCTGATGCATAACGAAGCTTAACAATTTCAACCTCTTCATCACCGGCACGGTCAACGCGTTCAATAATTTCTACAAGGCGGTTAACCACCGCAGCGCGACCTGTCAGCATCATCACGTTTGATGGGTCGTGGCTTACCACGTTACCGCCGCCTGCCTGGTCGTTTAGCTGGCGTAATATGGGAGCAAGTTCGCGCACTGGCACGTTATATACAGGCACTACGCGGGTAATGAATTCATCGCCATCTTGTTGCATGCCTTCCACAACAGGAATATTGGAAGTTTTTGCGTCTTTAGAACGCACAACTTTTAAAATGCCGCTTGGCATTTCTACAACGGCAAAATCGTAAACCTGAAGCACGTTTAGGAAAAACTGGTAATACTGATCTTCATTGAGCATGTCATAGCTGCGTACACTAATTTTCCCACGTACGTTAGGGTCGACAATAATGGTGCGCTCAAGGTTTTTGCCAACAATATTAATAAACTCATTGATATCGGTATCTTTGAAATTAGGCATGTACTCAGCAGCCGTCACTGAAAAACACAGAAGCGCTGTACACATAGCTGTGCCTAAGCGAGATAATAGTTTATGGCTAGTGCGCCTTTTCATTCTAACTTCCTTCATTTCCTAACCTGTTGATGGCTGGATTGCTTTGTAATCATCAGTGTATACCTAATCTAATAAGCACGAGCCGTTACCGTTTTAGTTATTGTTACGCCTCGGGTAAATCTAGGTATAGCGTGGTTAAGCTGCCATCTCGAATAATCGTTAACTCTATATTTTGTGCATTGCGTAGCTCAGACAGTGCCTCTTGCGATTGTTGCAAGTCGGTAAGGTCCAGCCCATTAATTTGGGTAATAACATCGCCTGCCTGAAGGCCGGCTGACTTAAATAACTCAGGCTCTTTTCCCGGGCTTACCTGATAACCGATTAGTTGGCCTTCTTCCGTCTTCGGCGATATTGAAATGAAGTCAGTGAAGCTCGCAGGACGCTCCCTGAGTGCGACGGTTGCCTCTAGTGCTTCATCACTCAACTCAACGTCATCATCTTCGTACTCATCTTCTTCTATCTCAGGCCGGTTTCTTACCTGAGATTCGCGACGTCGGTTGGCTTCTTCATAATCAATACCGTCAAGCATTAAGGTTTCGTTTCTCGCACCGTTTTTGATGATTACGCGGTCGTTATACACTTTTTGGAGCGTGGCATTAGTGCCCTCAATTTTTTCGCCCAGCCCATAAACAGCTTGGCTGCCGCGGTTTTCTATAATAGCGGTACCCGCATCTTGCTCTGAGCTAGCGACCACACCAGTAAGGGTTAAGTTTAGTCGTGTTTCTGGCGCGTCGGTTACTTCAGCAACCGGTTCGGCAGGTTTAGCCGCCGCGTTACCAAATAAGTTCAGCTGTTGTATTTTGGCAATATTGACCCCACCTTTGCCAGATGACGAAGAAATCACCGGAGCTCGGCTTGCTGTGGGTGTCGCAGATAATTGAGGTTCGGGTATAATTTGCCACACGAGTTTGGCAGCAAAAGCAATTAAATACAGGCTAAGCAGAACCACTACTATTGTATGTAGCTGTTTTTGGTGCTGGTTTAGATAAACAACCAGAGAATGTGGGTTGGGTTTATTGAATGTCATGCTGCCACTGATGGTACTGCTTTATTATAATATAGTGAATTTTTGGTTAACCGTGCTTTAGCAAACCCATAATAGCCTAGTAAAGGTGAGGGTCACAACACTAAAGCTACACCATTACGAAATTATTACATGAGCCAATTGGAAAGTAACAATACAACACAAAATGTCAGGCTGGACAAGTGGCTATGGGCTGCAAGGTTCTTTAAAACCCGTGCGGTTGCCAGAGACATGGTGCAGTCGGGAAAGGTCCAGTACAACGGGCAACGAGCCAAACCTGGTAAGCATGTAGAGCTTGGCGCCACGATTAAAGTTCCCGTCGGATGGGATATGCGTGAAATTAAGGTGCTAGGCTTAAGTGATAAGCGCTTGAGCGCGCCCCTTGCACAAACGCTTTTTGAAGAAACTGACGAAAGTGTAACAAAACGTGAAGAAAACCAAGCTGCCCGTAAAATGAATGCATTTCACAGTCCTAAACCAGATCATAGGCCTGACAAAAAGCAGCGACGACAGATTATTAAATTTAAGCAGCAGTAATGCGCTGCTCAACAGGATTATTTATGAGCGATTTCGATCAATTACACCGCTTCTTATTTACGCAAGCTAACGTTCGCGGCGAGTTAGTGCGCCTTGACGAGAGCTTAAAGCAAATTGTGCACAGCTATGAGTACCCTGTGCAAATTCAAACCTTGCTAAGTGAAATGGCAGCGGCAACATCATTGTTAACGGCAACCCTAAAGTTCAAAGGTGAAATTTCACTGCAAATTCAAAGCAAGGGGCCTGTGAGCTATGCGGTGTTAAACGCTACTCATGAACAAACGCTTCGAGGCGTAGCACGTTGGGATGAAACGTTGGAAAGTTTGCCTGAAACCTTTTCAGAACTTTTGTCGCAGGCAGTACTAGTCATTACCATTACACCAGATGAAGGCGAACGCTATCAGGGTGTTGTAGCGCTAGACAAGCCTTCTCTTGCTGAATGTATTGAAGGCTATTTTGCTCAGTCTGAGCAACTCGCGACCAGCGTTCATCTTATGACGGATATGAGCGACCCTAAAAACGCGAAAGCGTCAGGCGTGCTTCTTCAGGTACTGCCTACCGATGCTAGCGCTACCGATGTGTCGCAAGCGAATGAGTTTGCTCATATCTCTAAACTTACTCAAACACTCACAAAAGAAGAGATGTTTTCTTTATCAGTTGAAGACATTTTATATCGTCTTTACCATCAGGAAGACGTGGAAGTGTATCCAGCAAAAGACGTTACGTTTGCGTGCTCGTGTTCAAAAGAGCGCAGCGCAGAGGCGCTCCGTCATGTGGAAAAGTCTGAGCTTCACGCCATTATCGCTGAAGAGGGGGCGATAAAAATGAATTGTCAGTACTGCCATACTGAATACAGTTTTGACAGTATCGACGTTGAAGCCATTCATAGCGGTAATTTTGATGTGTCATCATCTAACCAGTAAACCTTAACTGTTTAAGCGGTGGCAAAAAGAACACGCCAGAAGCACCTAATTCACTAGGTGCTTTTTTATTTTACTTCAGAATTTCTTCGTAAACCTGACTAACAGGATAAGAAGCGAAACAATACTTAACTCATGGTTAAAAATTAACCAGCGGCAATGGTTTCCCTTATCGTCTCTCAATGTCATTTCATAGGATTTCAAATATTTGAAAGTTTTTAAAAATACTTTCTTCGTTTTTCATTTCTTTTTATTTTGAAATTCATCGATCAATCACGTGCTCTTAACCACAAATATTGCATATATACCGAAGGAAAACGCTTTTCCTGTAATTAATTTACAATATTTGTGAAAATGGCATGCCGAATATAGTGATTATACTTTTTAAAAATGCGCGTTAGGCCTTGTTTACATTACAATCGAAGAGGTGATACTTTTTTGAAAGTACTTTTGAAAAATTACATATAGGGTAACAGCCATGACCGCAGCAGCCTCAATTCAAACGGAACTGAAAGTAACGCCACTCACTGATCTGCCTAACGCAGAACTTATCGAACGCGCTGTATTGCGCGGCGAAGGTGTATTAGATAAAAACGGCGCCCTTGTCGTCGAAACCGGCAAACGTACTGGTCGCTCTCCAAACGATCGTTTTATCGTGAAAGAGCCAACGACCGAAAACGATATCGATTGGGGCAAGGTAAACAAGCCTTTTGATGCTGACAAGTTCGATGCGCTGTGGGACAGAGTAGAGGCGTATCTTTCAACACAAGAACACTTCCTTTCACACCTTCAGGTGGGTTCAGACCCTGAGCACGCGTTATCTCTTGAAGTAAGAACGCAAACTGCTTGGCAGCACGTGTTTGCTCGTAATTTATTTATTATTCCAGAACAGTGGAACGTGAAAGGCGACCAGCCTTGGCAAATCTTAAACGTTCCTGGTTTCACTTGCGAACCAGAGCGTGACGGCACAAACAGCGACGGCACAGTTATCATTAATTTCGCTAAAAAGCGTGTATTGCTTGCGGGCATGCGTTACGCAGGTGAAATGAAAAAAGCCATGTTCTCAGTGCAAAACTTCCTGCTTCCAGCAAAAGATGTGCTACCTATGCACTGCTCTGCCAACGTGGGCGAAGAAGGCGATGTGACCTTGTTCTTCGGCCTTTCAGGCACAGGTAAAACTACCCTTTCAGCCGATCCTAAGCGCTTCTTAATTGGCGATGATGAGCACGGCTGGGCGCCAGGCAGCGTATTTAATATTGAAGGCGGTTGCTATGCTAAATGTATCGATCTTTCTCAAAAGAACGAGCCGGTAATTTGGAACGCTATCAAGTTTGGTACGATATTAGAAAACGTTGTGCTTGATGAAACGCGCACGCCAGACTATACCGATACCTCTTTAACTCAAAATTCACGTGCGGCCTATCCGCTTTCTCATATTGAAAAGCGTGTTGAAGAGAACCGAGGCGGTGAGCCGCGCTCAGTGGTATTTTTGACCTGTGACGTAAGTGGCGTATTGCCTCCTGTTTCAGTGTTAAGTGAAGAGGCTGCGGCCTATCACTTCCTGAGTGGTTACACAGCGAAAGTAGGGTCTACTGAAATTGGTTCTACTAGCGATATCGAATCAACCTTCTCAACCTGTTTTGGTGCGCCTTTCTTCCCGCGCCCAGCAGGCGTGTATGCAGAACTTCTTATCAAGCGCGTTAAAGCGTTTGGTGCAAAGGTTTACTTAGTTAATACCGGTTGGACCGGCGGCCCTTACGGTACGGGCAGTCGCTTTGACATTCCCACTACCCGCGCCATTATCGATGCAATTGTATCTGGCAGTTTGGCTGATGTAGAAACCCAGCATATTGATGCGCTAAACCTTGATGTACCTGTGTCCATTGAAGGCGTAGATAGTAACCTGCTTGTGCCGCAAAACACGTGGGCTGACAAAGAAAAATACAACGAGTACGCCGCTAACTTGGTGAACGACTTTAAACAAAACTTTAAAAAGTACGACGTTAGCGACACTATCGTTAAAGCCGGGCCGGGTAACTAATACCTCGTTCGCCCCTTCCCAACGTTCATCACACTCAACGTGATTGATGTTTTGCCCGCACCGTGTTGCGGGCTTTTTTATGTCTGATCATTTAATACGCTCGCCAGCTTGCATTTTTCACGCAATGAATACGTATGTTTATTTAAGTCAGCATCGCCTGCCGTTATCATTTAATTAACATATAGGGCTTTCAGTGTGAGCAGCGGTTGCTTAATGCTGAAACGAAATGAAGGTTTTAGCATGACAACAAGATTTAGGCGTTCCGTTTTATCAACCATCGTGAGTACGGCGCTACCCCGCAGTTTATTGGCGGCTTTTTCCGTTTTGACGTTGGCGTCAGGCAATACGCTGGCTGAAGTCGAGCAGTTCTCATTAGAAGGGAACACCCTTCACGTGGATACCAATACCAATGATTTTACGATAACGGCGCTCGGCAATAAAAGCTTTCAGGTTGTTTTCTTAACGGATGACAACGGTAAGTCTTATTTGAATTTACCATCTATGGCATTGCCAGCAGAAGCGGAAATCAATGGACTTGATGTCGATGTGTCTGAGACACCTAACGCTATCACACTGGCCTATAACAAGGTTACTGCAAGTATCGACAAGCAAAGTCACGTCATAAGTTATGCGTTAAACGGGGAAGTGGTTGCTAAAGAGCGCGACGGCCTTTCTATTACCAATGACAGTGTACGCTTGTCGTTTACTCTTGATGAAAGCGAAAAGCTCTATGGCGGTGGCCAGCGCATACTGGGTATGGACCGTCGCGGTAACATTATGCCGCTTTATAACAAGGCCCATTATGGTTATACCACGTCATCGAATCAGATGTATTTTGGCTTATCCGCGGTGATGTCTTCTAAACACTATAGCGTGCTTTTTGATAACACCGCCTCCGGTCAGCTTGATATAGGCAGCAGCACACCTGATGAACTTTTATTTACTGCACAAGGTGGTCGCGCCAGCTACATCATGGTATTGGGTGAAAGCTTGTCTGATACTGTGCAATCTACTGTTGCGGTAACGGGCAAACAGCCTCTACCTCCGCGCTGGCTATTGGGTAACTTCGCGTCTCGTTTCGGTTATAAATCGCAAGATGAAGTCACAAGCGTAGTCGATGCTTTTAATACGCAAGATATTCCCGTTGACGCTGTAGTGCTGGATTTATACTGGTTTGGTAAAGACATTCAGGGTCATATGGGTAACTTGAGTTGGGACAGTGAGACGTTTCCCGAACCAGAGAAAATGATGAGTGAACTTCGCAATCAAGACGTAAAAACCGTGCTCATAACAGAACCGTTTATTCTGACGACGTCAAAGCAATGGGAGAGCGCCGTTGCCAATGATGCCCTTGCTCTAAACGATAATGGTACGCCGTATACCTTTGACTTTTACTTTGGCAATACCGGCCTTGTTGATGTGTTCAGTGACGCGGGCCAAGACTGGTTTTGGCAATATTATGAAAAGCTAGCCGCACAGGGCGTTGCTGGCTGGTGGGGCGATTTAGGTGAGCCGGAGGTTCATCCTGATGATATTCAGCACACCTGGAGCAACGCAGGTCTTGGTGATAAGACGGTGAGCGGTGCCGAAGTGCATAACGGTTATGGTCATCAGTGGGCGAAAACCGTGTATAACAATTTAACCGAGCTCCAACCTGATACGCGCCCGTTTGTTCTCATGCGTTCAGGCTTTTTGAGCAGCCAGCGTTACGGTATGGTGCCCTGGACGGGGGATGTGAGTCGAAGCTGGGACGGACTTAAACCTCAGGTAGAGTTGGCACTTCAAATGAGTGTTTTTGGTTTGGCTTACACCCACTCAGACTTAGGTGGATTTGCTGGAGGCGAAACCCTTAATGCAGAGCTTTATACGCGATGGCTTCAGTTCGGCACTTTTTCACCGGTGTTTAGGCCTCATGCTCAAGATAATATTGCGCCAGAGCCAGTTTTCCATGACGACCCGGTAAAGTCTATTGCGCGCAAGTTTATCCAGCTTCGCTACGACATGCTGCCGTATAACTATTCACTGGCCTTTGAAAATGCGCTTTATGGCACGCCACTAATGCGCCCGTTAGCGATGGCGTATGGTGAAAACGATTGGTTTGAGAATGCTGAAAGTTATTTGTGGGGTGATGCGCTGTTAGTGTCACCGGTGACTAGCCCTGATCAGACCCAATGGCCGACAGCCCTTCCTGAAGGCGTGTGGTTCGACTTTTTCTCTGATACGCGCTACCAAGGTGGTCAAACTGTTGATTACTCATTAACCCAAGATAACTTTCCTGTGTGGGTAAAAGCGGGAAGCTTTATGCCGATGGTTAAAGGGTTAAAACGCACTGAGCAGTTTGATGTCCGACAAATAGACATGCATTACTGGCACGATAACTCTGTAGATTCATCTTCCTATACTTATTACGAGGATGATGGCAAAAACCCCGCGTCTGTTGAAAAAGGCTTGTACACAAAGCTACATGTTCGTTCGTCTGTAGATGAAAACGCTGCTTTAACCCTAACGCTTGATAGCGAGGGTAGCTATATTGGTATGCCCAAACAACGAAATATCACCTACGTAATACATGGTTTAAGGGATAAACCACAAAGCGTTTCAATTGATGGTAATAGTGTACCGGCAATGTGGGATGAAAAAGGGAAAACGCTTTCACTTGCATTTTCATGCGACTATCAGCAATCTGTAGAGGTAGTGATTATGTGATAATTAACGGTACTGACTAGGGTATACGAAAAGTCAGTTTCCGTAAGGGTTCACGTTGTGGTTAAGGGCGCACCTCTACGCTGTGCCCTTTCGTCTATATCCGATGTATCTGCACTGATATCAACCATGGAGCCTAAATGAGCCGACTTCCCGCCACTATTGTTATCTTTGCCGGTTTTTTCTTAATCGGTAAATTATTTTTGCTATGGGGAATTCTGCTGCCGGATATCGCTGCTGACCTTCAAATGTCTGAGGTTGTCAGTGGGGCGCTTTTCTCCCTCTTCTCTGTAGGCATGATGTTAGGTGCGGTGATTGGCGGAAAATATGCCAGTCGCTTCGAGTACATGCCTCTTTTAGCCACCCTGTTCAGTATAAACACCGTGCTTCTGCTGATGGTGTCCGTTTTATCATCATGGCAATGGTTCTTAGTGCTTGCCGTACTCATTGGCGTAGTGAGCTCGACCATTTTTACCATAGGGCACACACTTATAGCGCGAATGTATGCCGAAAAGCGTTTTACTATGATGGGGCTGATGGATTTTATGTTTAGCCTTGGGACCTTTGCAGCTTCATTTTTTGTAACCCTGTTATATCTGGTCGACCAAAACTGGCGACTTCCCATTCAGGTTATAGCTGGAGTAATGGTGTTACTGGCTTGCTATACTTTTATAGCCGCCCGCTCACAGGCCAAGGTGCTTAAAGGCCAGCCTAAAGCGCCCAAAAAGACGTTAGCATTTGGCGTTATTATTAAACAGCCGGTTTTTATTTTTATGGCCCTGCTTTCTTTTGGTTATGGGGCGGTAGAATTCGGTAATGCCAACTGGTTTGTTAGCTATGCGCAAAATGGTCTAGGATTCACCGGTGAGCAATCTCGTAACCTTCTGGCTTGCTTCACCGCAGGCATGGTAATAAGTCGCTTAACGTTTCCTTTTTTGCTTCGCTTTGTATCAGTGCACCGCTTAATTGTATTAATGGCGACTGCCTCGTTGGCAGGGGTATTTGCTCTTAAGCTAATGCCTAGTATGTACGGCATTGGCGCGGGTAATCTTCTATTGGGGCTTGGATTAGGCGGGCTGTTTCCATTAATGTTATCTGCCGCCATGAATATCGACAGCGATAACGGCCCTGTACTGTCTGGGATCGCAATCATTGGCAACTCTACCGGCGTGCAGGTGGCGTCATTTTCAACGGGGCTATGGGCAAACTTCGCACCGCTCACTACGGCGTTTTGGGTCATTCCTATAGGCGGATGTTTACTATGGCTAGCTTCATACGGCTACAGCCGCAAAATCAAGTACCACGATAGGCCCGTCTAACACTCTCCCATTGAATAAGTGAGTATTAAGCGCTCTATTTTTTGTCGGGCAGTTCAGCCAAGTAGGGCAGATAGAACTCGGCGACCAAGCCTTGCTGAGGGTGATTTCTCAAGGTTACCTCTCCATCATGGGCCTCGACAATACGCCTAATGATAGCGAGACCCAGCCCAGAGCCAGAAGAATTTCTGGCTTTGTCACCTTGCGCAAAAGGCATGAAAAGCGAAGTTAATTCATCATCTGGAATACCTGGCCCGAAATCTCGAACCTTGCAATACACGCGTTTTTCATGGCGATTGTAAAAGCTGCTGATGGCGATGTTGTCCGAGCCATACTTAAACGCATTTTCTATCAGGTTATCGAGCACGCGCTTCATCGCAATGCGTTTCAATGACAAGGGGGGAATGGTATTAAGCTTTAAGTCAATGTGATGCTTATCATCAAGGTGTCTTGCTTGAACAAGCTCTGCAATAATAGCGTTTAAATCGGTTTCTTGCGTCGTTTCTTCGGTATCGTAACGCGCATAATCAATGAACTGATCGATAATAGCGTTCATGTCTTCAATGTCGTTCACAATACCGTCTTTTATCCAATCTTGGTCTTCGGGCAGCATTTCCGAGGCAAGGCGAATGCGAGTGAGTGGCGTACGTAAGTCGTGGGAAATACCTGCTGTCATGATATTTCTGTCATTCTCAAGCTGCTTTATGCCCTGATTCATGCGGTTAAACGCGCGAGTAACCTGAATCATTTCGGTACTGCCTTGTTCGCGAAGAGGAGCTGGGTGCTCACCTTTACCCACAGAAATTGCCGCTTTCTGAAGAGCAGATAAAGGGCGAGTCATACGTCTTACAAACAACCATCCACCTGCCACACTTAATATGCCAATAACCATAAGATACATAGTAAGTGGCGAGATATTCGCTTCGTTTAGCCCTGAGATAGGAATAGAAATCCATGTGTCCGGATAGCGGTTTAGCGATATCCAAACAATATAAGGGGCATTTTCGTCGCTAGCCTGACCTGTGGTGCTAATGCGTACGTCTGCAAGTAGATTGAGCTGCTCGCTAACCTGAGATGAGATGTAGTTGTAGTAGACGGCGCTCTCTAAACCATTTTTTTTAGCCACGCTTTCATCGAACACATGTACCTGCGTTTTTTCAAAGTATCGGTCGCGTGTTTCTTGATTGGTCACTAGTAAATCGTTAGCAAGCACAGACTTCACTTGCGTTGCTAGCAAGCTATTGATTTGCTGATAGCTTGGTTGGATAAAGTAGTAGGTAACAGAGATGTAGGACACTATCTGATTAATAAGCAGCAACACGCCAATAAGCATGACGGTTTGGCCAAACGCACTTTTTGGAATTAAACGCATAACATGCCGTTACTCTGTGTTTTGGGCCAGTGCCTGTATAGGCGGCATGTTAGCGCGCAATTAGGTGTCATAAGTAAACATACTTCATAAGCATACTGGCTAAGACAGCGGTACCCGTCGTATCCGTCACAGGTACTACACTTGTTCGCCATCAGGTACGAAGACGTAGCCCAACCCCCATACGGTTTGTATATAGCGAGGGTTGGCAGGGTCTTCTTCAAGCATTCTTCGTAAGCGCGAAACCTGAACGTCAATACTGCGTTCTAACGCACTGTAGTCGCGGCCTCGCGCTAAGTTCATAAGCTTATCTCGCGACAAGGGCTCACGGGGGTGCGTAACCAGTGATTTTAATACCGCAAACTCGCCACTCGTCAGGGTTAAGGGCTTATCGCCTGCGCTCATTTCTCGGGTAGCGAGGTTGAGTTTGTAACTGCCAAATTCGATAATTTGCACGTCTTTTGAAGGCGCGCCTGGCGCTTCGCTGCTGCGTCTGCGTAATACCGCTTTCGCTCGGGCAAGCAGTTCTCGCGGGTTAAAAGGCTTAGGCAAATAGTCATCTGCACCCATTTCAAGGCCAATGATACGGTCTACTTCATCGCCTTTGGCGGTAAGCATAATAATGGGCATATCATTTTCGTGCTGGCGCAAGCGTCGACATATAGACAGACCATCTTCACCCGGCAACATGAGATCTAAAACCATCAAATGGAAATTCTCGCGTTCCAGCAATCTATCCATTTGTTCTGCGTTTGCAGCACTGCGAACTTGGTAGCCTTGCTCTAAAAGATAACGCTCTAACAGGCTGCGTAAGCGCATGTCATCATCAACAACGAGAATTTTAGAGGTTTCCTGACCCATACTCATACCTTTCGTTTTACTTTTGTTTCACTATAACCACTAGATGTGAAATACAAAAGCGAGAAAAACGTAAAAGGCCCGGTATGTTTGTTACAAATAGTGTCTAGAAAGAGAGGGGCCGATAAGTAACTCGGCCTCTGAGTAAATTACCTAAGCTTAGTACAAACCCTCAAAAACAAAGGGGGGACTATTTATGGCGTGTCAATTGAACGTCATCAATTGAACGTCACTAGGTTAAGTGCATTAGCTTGTGCTGTACCGTTGAGCGTTTCTTGATATAACTTTGCTATGGCCTCGGTGCCGCAGTGGGTTTGTTCAAAAAACTGCCCACTAACTTTCGCTGCAAAGCGCTGCCATGCAGCGGCGTATTTAGATAAAAAGGCTGCATGCCCCCATTCGCTTTGGCGCAGCTTCACGCGCGCTGGCGCAAAGAAAATCTCTGCGTTAAGCAGCTTCGGATTTGGTTTTTCCTGAGCCTTCCAGTCGGTAGCACCTATTAATGTTACGTCGCTTAAACGGTCATCAAGTTGCTTGGCTAAGTTATGAATAAGCGTACCGTTGGCAGCGAAATCAAGAAGCCAATATTCTGCATCCCTGCCAATATCGCTATTGAGCTCTGACAATTTATCATAGCTATACACGGCATCGTAGCAGCCTGAATTTTTAACCGCATCTACATTGGCTGTGGAAGTTAATCCAATTACGCGGTAACTGGCCTTACGCGAAATTTTTTGATCTTTAAGTAACTGGGCAGTACCCAACGCCGTTTTACTTGAGGCACTCGATAGGAGCAAGATTTTGTTGCCCGCTTTCTCAGCAACATAGTCGTCGAGTACAAACGACGTCATATAAAGGGGTCTGAAGTTGAGTTGCCATGCTTCACGGCTAGCGTCGTAGCCGGGGTCGGCGGTACAGCGAAGGTATTGGTCGTAAACCGGGCTAATACTTTTACGTGTTTCATGCACGTCAGAGAAACCATGCGGCGCAACTTTACCGGCTTTTATCACCCAGTGGCTTGCCATGGGCAGGTATCCAAACACTTTTTCACCTACTTCGATATCGGTATGGCGCGAGGCCTTAACCGTGGCGAAACCCCATACAGGGACTATTCCAAACCCAGTATCGCTGCTGTCATTATTATATTTAGCAGGAAAGAAGCCCCAGTAGCCCATTTTAAACCCCAGTGCCGCATAGGTAATGTTATTGGCTGAAAAACCAAAGCTGTCTGTTTCAAGCAGGACTTCATCTTGCTGTAAGTCATTGGTGTTTATATCGCAGTTAACCACTTTGGTGGTGGCGAGGTTTTGTTGGTCTACCCAAATTTGTTGGCTTTTTATTGCGGTCATAATAAGGCCTGCTGTTATTTTATTAGAAACTAGGTCGATAACACATCAATCAATTACCTAGATTGGCGCAGGGATTCAGTCATTACGACTTACTGTTTTAAATATATGCCTATAGAAGGGATGTATATTGAGCTTTATTCGTCGCTACTTAGCCAATCCATCTGATGGCCGGCTCTGCGCTTCTTATTCAAAATATCTTCAAGAAGCGGCGTTAAGATAAGCTCCATGGCTAGGCCCATTTTTCCGCCGGGTACAACCAGCGTATTGATGCGAGACATAAATGCACCGTCGATCATTTGCAGTAGGTAAGGGAAGTCTACGGTTTTCATTTCCCGTCTAAATCTTACAACCACAAAGCTTTCATCTTGAGTTGGAATTTCACGTGCGCTAAACGGGTTTGAAGTATCAACGGTAGGGACGCGCTGGAAATTAACGTGAGTTCGTGAAAACTGAGGTGTAATATAATGAAAGTAGTCATCAAGCCCGCGCACAATACTGCTCATCACTGCTTCACGAGAATGACCTCTGTCTGTGGTGTCGCGAACAATTTTTTGGATCCATTCCAAGTTCACAATAGGCACCATGCCGACAAGTAAATCTACATGTTTGGCAACGTCATTTTCTTCGGTTTTAACGCCACCATGTAACCCCTCATAAAACAACAAGTCGGTGTTCTTAGGCAAGTCTTGCCAGGGAGTAAAAGTTCCAGGCATTTGATTGAATGGCACGGCTTCATCAAACGTGTGAAGGTATTGTCTGAACTGGCCAGTACCTGAACTTCCGTATTCTCTAAACAGCGTCTCGAGTAACTCGAAGTCATTGGCTTTGGGGCCAAAGTAGCTGATATGTCTGCCTTGTTCTTGAGCCTTACGAATTTCTACTTCCATTTCTGGACGGGTAAAACGGTGGAAGCTATCACCGCCGACTACTGCAGCATTAACATTTAAGTTCCTGAATATATGGCGAATAGCATTGGTCGTGGTGGTAGTACCCGCGCCAGAAGAACCTGTTATAGCAATAATAGGGTGTTTGACAGACATAGAAATTCTTTTTGGAAATGACGGGTACTAGTTATAAGCTGATGTGCGCTAAGAATCAAGGGGGCATGATGGCTCGTGCCGCCCAGTTTTCTGTAAACACCTCTGTGTAATCTTACGTATCCTCAATCTTCTGCGCTTTTATGATGATGCTGCAATAAGCGCACAATTAACTTTGCCTCTTCTTCGTCTAAATCAAGTAGCGCTCGTACGCGTTCAAGGTGGTGCACATCGTGATCACTAAGCTTCCCGTCATCAAGGACACTGCGTACGGTGTCTTTAAAGCGATCTCTTTTCAGCTGCATTTGGGTGGTATAGCTGGAAGACAAAATGCCCGCCGGTAAGGCGTAAAAGCAAATGCCCATGATGGTAATCAGCCCGCCAAATACCTTGCCTAACGCCGTGACAGGTACCGCATCGCCATAGCCTACCGTAGTGAGTGTAACCAGCGCCCACCATAGTGAGGCGGGTATACTACTGAAGACGTCGGGCTGGGCGGTATGCTCAATATAGTAAATGCAGGTTGCCGCAATGACGGTGAACAGCAGTAGTACGCTGATTGCAGCAATAAGGCTATGAGATTCGTTGCGCAACACGGTGACAAGGGTTTGCATTGAACGGGAATAGCGGCCAATCTTTAAAATTCGAAGTACCCTAAATATCCGTAAAATGCGTAAATCAAAGGCCACGAATACGCTTAGGTAGAAAGGCAAAATCGCCATCAAATCGACCAGCGCCATTGGGCTTTTTATATAGGCCCAACGCTTTTTCCACGGTGTTGTTGCTTCGCGGGCTGGATGGTTAGGCCCTGATGCGCTGCTATATACCCGAAGCATGTATTCGATGGTGAATATAAGTACCGACACTATTTCAATAATGTGAAGTTCATGCTGCCAAACAGCAGGGATGCCCGGTACGGTCTCTAGCATCATGGCCGCTATATTTACGATAATTAACGCGATAAGAAGTGCATCAAACAACTGGCTGCGTTTTTTGTACTCATGAGCTTCGCTAGCAGGAGCGAGGATGTGGTAGCACGCGTTTCTAAATGACATATAGGCGTTGATTAGATAGAGATAAATGTCTTATACCAATTACAGCAGTAAATTGGTAATTCTTCTAATGAGAAGGGAGCCCTGCTGAGAGCTAATTCTGGCGTGCTTAATCTAAAAACGTGTTAGTTTTAATTATTAGCCATCAAATTTAAGAGCATGCTTAATTGAAAAGTACAAAATCTCTAGTAACTGCAATCGCACCGGCACTCCTCGTAGCGATGTTTGTACCCTTAGCGATAGCGAAGTCGGACAGCGTGCTTTTTATATCTACTCCGCCTCTTATTGATGGTTTAGCAACCGATGCAGCATGGGAAGGAGAAGATTGGCACGACATGACCTCACTCATGTGGGGGACTTCACCTGAGCCCAACGATTTTTCTGGTAGATATAAACTGCGTTGGAACGACAGCGCGTTGTATCTGTTGGCGGAAATACAAGATGACCACCTTTCAGATACCTATGCCAACCCACTTGAGCGTTATTGGGATGATGATTGCCTAGAAATTTTTATTGATGCAGATGCCTCTGGTGGCGATCATCTCAATAACTACAATGCGTTTGCATATCACTTGGCGCTTGATAACCAGGTCATTGATATAGGCCCAAATGAAGCAGGAGAGGCGGTACCACAACGCTACAACGACCATGTTATGAACAAATGGCAGCGAGAAGCATTGGAACCCCATAAGGTGTATTGGGAAGCGGCAGTACGTGTGTTCGATGACAGCTATCAGCATGGAAAAGATAATTTACCAGTAATCTTAAAAGAAGGCATGACGCTGGGCTTTATGCTGGCCTACTGCGACGCCGATGGCGGCGATAGAGAGCATTTTTTGGGTTCCCACGAGATTACCCCAGTGAATGGTGATAAAAACTTGGGGTATAAGGATGCGTCGGTATTTGGGAAAATTGTGTTGACTAAGTAGTGATATTTTTTGAGTAGGTAATTATTTATGCCGACTGGTATAAAGTACTTTACTCAACTGAATACAATACAAAAAAACGCGGCATTGAGCCGCGTTTTTAGTGAGGTATGTTTATGTTCTATCTATTTCGCTTGAGACTCTCTTGAAATCGCGCGGTGCGCGATATCAGTGCGGTAGTACACATCTTTAAACTGAATGTTTTTTAGCAGTTCGTAGGCTTTTTGCTGAGCTTCGGTTACGTTGTTGCCTAACGCTGTCGCGCAAAGTACGCGTCCACCTGCTGTAACAACTTCGCCATCTTGAAGTGCAGTACCAGCATGAAATACTTTACCGTCTAGTTTAGCCGCCTCGTCGAAGCCGGTAATGACGTCGCCTTTGTTGTAGCTACCTGGATAGCCGCCCGCGGCAAGCACAACACCTACCGATGCGCGCTCATCAAATTCAATGGTTTTACCTGCAAGTTCGCCTTTACAAGCAGCTTGGCAAAGCGGCACTAAGTCAGATTTTAGGCGGAGCATAATCGGCTGGGTTTCCGGGTCGCCAAAGCGGCAGTTGTACTCAATCACCTTAGGTGTGCCATCTGCCATGATCATCAGCCCAGCGTACAGGAAACCTACGTAGTCGTTGCCTTCGGCGGCCATGCCATTCACTGTTGGCATAATCACTTCTTGCATAATACGGTCGTGGATTTCTGGTGTTACAACCGGAGCCGGTGAATACGCACCCATACCACCTGTGTTTGGGCCTTTGTCGCCGTCAGCCGCACGTTTGTGGTCTTGGCTGGTGGCAAAAGGCAGTACGTTCTTACCGTCTACCATTACAATAAACGATGCTTCTTCACCGTCTAAAAACTCTTCAACAACTACGCGGCTGCCCGCTTCGCCAAACGCGTTGCCCGCTAGCATATCGCGAATAGCTTCTTCGGCTTCTTCAAGTGTCATGGCAACGATAACACCTTTACCGGCAGCTAGGCCGTCGGCTTTAACCACAATAGGTGCGCCCTTTTCGCGAACATAGGCAATCGCAGGGTCAATTTCCGTGAAGTTTTGATACTCAGCCGTAGGAATACTGTGGCGAGCCAAGAAGTCTTTGGTAAAGGCCTTCGAGCCCTCAAGCTGCGCAGCAGCTTGAGTGGGGCCAAAAATCATTAAACCCGCGTTAGTGAACGCATCTACTACACCTGCAACTAGCGGCGCTTCTGGGCCTACAATAGTAAGCGCAACATCATTGCCTTGCGCAAAAGACACCAAGCCCGCGATGTCGTTTACATCAATCGCTACGTTCTCAAGCTTTGGCTCTGTAGCGGTGCCGGCATTACCAGGTGCTACAAATACTGTTGAAACATCAGAAGACTGCGCTGCTTTAAACGCTAACGCGTGTTCGCGGCCACCGCCGCCAATTACAAGTACGTTCATTAACTGTTCCGTTTTGAGTGTTTAATATTATGATTTTGGTTTGGTGAATTTTAGCGTCATGCGATTGCTCTCGCCAATCGCCATGTATTTTCCACGGTCTTGGTCGTCTAGCGCCAAACGCGGAGGTAGCGTCCACACACCTTTCGGGTGGTCTGCTGTGTCCATTGGGTTTGCGTTTACATCGCTACTTGCTTCAAGTACAAAACCTGCTTTTTGTGCGGCAGCCACAACATAAGAACGCTTCATGTAGCCACTTTTCTTCATCGCTTCATCGTCTGCACTTTCAGGTAGCTCATGTTCCACTACGCCCAGTACGCCACCTGGCTTAAGTGCTTTAAAGAAAGCACCAAACGCGTTGTCGATGCCCTCGTCACCGTGGCGCATATACCAGTTGTGTACGTTGCGAAAGGTTAGCACCATATCAGCACTGCCAGCTTCGCCAATATCTAACGCTTTAACTGGATCAAATGCCGTAAGCTCAGCACCTTCGTATTTCATGCCCGGTTTCATTTGTTCTTTGAAACCTTCAACCGACTTTTTGTAGTAGCCGCTGGTTTCTTCATCAACATAGAAATGCGCAGCAACATACTTACCGTTTTCTTTTACAACAGAATAAAGAATGTCGGCATACCAACCACCGCCTGGAGAGATTTCAACAACGGTCATGTCTGGCTGTAGGCCAAAGAAACGCAAGGTTTGTTGCGGGTTGCGGTATTCGTCGCGCACTTTTGCGTTGTCAGAGCGGATGTCGCTCATCACGGCGTCAGAAATAGCATCAGCACTAGCATAAGTTGCTGTTACACCAAGTGTTGCGGCTAACACAAGTTGGGCTAACTTTTTCATTCTTATTTCCTTTTTCTGTCGAGGGTAGGCGAATAACATAACATTTATTGGTAACATATTTACTACAAATTACCACAGGTTAGATCAAGCCTATCAGCTAACCCTTAATTGCACTTACGCCTTAGCAGAGAAATTCGCGACTATGTCGCAACTCTGTCGCTTAGCTATAGTGTTCACTTTAGCCATGCAAATGAGATAAAACATGCGTAATAAAAGGATTAAAGGAAAACGACAAGCACGCAGTAAAGTAGCAAAATGCTACTTTACTGCGTGTTTAACTTAGTTGTTGGTTTCCCTCACTAAGCCTGCACTATAAGCTGTTGTGTAAATGCTTATTAGTGACGGAAGTGGCGCATACCCGTGAACACCATAGCAATACCGTGTTCGTCAGCTGCATCAATCACTTCTTGGTCACGCATAGAGCCGCCAGGCTGGATGACCGCTTTAATACCCGCCTCAGCAGCAGCGTCAATGCCGTCACGGAATGGGAAGAATGCGTCAGATGCCATGACAGAGCCTGCCACTTCAAGGTTCTCGTCGGCTGCTTTAATACCCGCAATCTTTGCAGAATACACGCGGCTCATTTGGCCTGCGCCTACGCCTACTGTCATGCCGTCTTTGCAGTAAACAATCGCGTTAGACTTCACGTATTTTGCGACTTTCCAGCAGAACATAAGGTCGCGTAGTTCGTCTTCGCTTGGCTTGCGCTTAGTCACAACTTCTAGGTCTTCCATTTCAACCATGCCGAAGTCGCGCTCTTGCACTAACAATCCGCCGTTTACACGTTTAAAGTCATAACCTTCAGTAAGCTGGCCTGCCCAGTCGCCACAGGCAAGAAGGCGCACGTTTTTCTTTGCGCTTACTACTTCTTTCGCTTCATCGCTTACGGTTGGTGCAATGATCACTTCTACAAATTGACGGTCAACAATTGCTTGTGCTGTCTTTGCATCAAGCTCGCGGTTAAACGCAATAATGCCGCCAAATGCTGATGTTGGGTCTGTTTTAAACGCACGATCGTAGGCACTTAGGATATCTTCGCCAATAGCTACGCCACAAGGATTAGCGTGCTTAACGATAACGCAAGCTGGCTCTTCGAATTCTTTCACGCATTCTAGCGCTGCATCGGTATCAGCGATGTTGTTGAACGACAGCTCTTTACCTTGCAGCTGAGTCGCTGTAGCAACCGACGCTTCCTGAATGTTGTTTTCAACGTAGAACGCTGCTTCTTGGTGGCTGTTTTCACCGTAGCGTAAGTCTTGCTTCTTCGTCAGCTGCATATTGAAAGTTCGCGGGAATTCACTGTGCTGGTGATCACAATCAGCTTCACAACCCGTGCTGTCTAAACGTGCACCGAAGTAGTTTGCAATCATGCCGTCGTATTCAGCGGTATGCTCAAACGCTTTAATGGCCAAGTCAAAACGCGTGTTATACGTTAGCGAGCCATTGTTGTCGTTCATTTCAGCAAGTACGCGAGAGTAGTCAGACGCATTAACCACGATAGTCACATCTTTATGGTTTTTCGCAGCAGCACGTACCATGGTTGGTCCGCCGATATCGATATTTTCAATCGCATCTTCAAGCGTGCAGTCTTCATTTGCCACGGTTGCAGCAAACGGATAGAGGTTCACAACCACTAAATCGATAGGCGCAATGTTGTTTTCTTCCATCACCGCTTCGTCAACACCACGGCGAGCAAGAATACCGCCATGAATTTTTGGATGAAGGGTTTTAACACGACCGGCCATTATTTCTGGATGACCTGTGTGATCAGAGACTTCCTTCACCGGTAAGCCAGCTTCAGCTAAAAGTTTTGCGGTACCACCTGTCGACAGAAGTTCTACGCCAGCGTTATGCAGCGCTGTCGCGAAATCAAGGATACCTGTTTTATCAGAGACACTAAGGAGAGCACGTTTAATGGGTTTTGGTGTTTGCATAAATTTTAGTTTCTAATGTTGTAGTGTTGAAACAAAAAGAGCACCGATTGGTGCTCTTTGATGGGCAAAGCCCTTGGAATCTTAGTTCATGCCGTATTGCTTTAGCTTCTTGCGAAGTGTGCCACGGTTGATGCCCATCATGATGGCCGCGCGGGTTTGATTGCCGCGAGTGTAAGTCATGACTTCTTCTAGAAGCGGCGCTTCTACTTCAGCCAGTACCATTTCGTACAGGTTGTCGATGTTTGCGTTATCCAGTTGCTTAAGGTACTTATTAACCGCTTGCTTTACAGAGTCACGCAAAGGCTTTTGCGCTTGCGTTTGTGAAGGCGTAGTTACTGTAGTAGTAAAAGGTGAAGTCACGTTTTGATCGAACATAATACTGTGTTGCTCTTAAGTTAGTCATCACTATGCTGCGGGAGAAATCTGTCGGGTTTCTCGTGTCTGCAGCGCTTGAAAATATGCATTTAGTGCATCGAGTTGCTCATTCGCATCATCGATAGCGTTAAACGTTTTACGAAACTGACGATCCGTATCGTGCTCCGCGAGATACCAGCCCACGTGCTTACGGGCAATTCTTACACCGGCTATATCACCATAAAAGTCCTGCACATTGGCTACATGCTCGTGCAAAAGCTTATACAGCTCTGACAGCGGCGGTGGTGCTAGGTTCTCGCCCGTTTCAAGATAATGTTGGATCTGTTTAAATATCCAAGGCTTACCTTGCGCGCCGCGGCCTATCATTACGCCATCTGCACCGGTGTAATTCAGCACCTCTTGTGCTTTCTCTGGGGAAGTAATGTCACCATTTGCAATAACAGGAATTGATATTGCCGCCTTTATCTGACGTATGGTGTCGTATTCTGCTTCCCCTCTATACATACAAGCTCGCGTTCTGCCGTGAACCGCAAGCGACTGTATGCCGTTTTGCTCTGCAATGCGGGCAATGTCTACCCCATTGCGATTTTCTGGGTTCCAGCCGGTACGAATTTTCAGTGTCACGGGTACGTCCACAGCATTAACTACTGCTTTAATAATCGCTTCCACTGTGTCTGGGTATTGAAGCAACGCAGAACCTGCAAGCTTCTTATTGACCTTCTTGGCAGGACAACCCATGTTGATATCGATGATTTGCGCACCGTTCTCAACATTAAATTGTGCTGCTTGAGCCATAAGCTCAGGATCAGCCCCAGCAATCTGTACAGAGCGAATGCCTTCTTCACCCTCATGGTTCATGCGCGCTTGTGATTTTGCTGTATTCCAAACTTTCGGATTACTCGAAAGCATCTCAGAAACAACAAGACCAGCGCCCAAGCGCTTACAGAGTTGACGAAACGGTCTGTCTGTTACGCCAGCCATGGGGGCTAACATCAAATTGTTTTCTAACTCGTAAGGTCCAATTCGCATCGTAAAATGTATAGCTCGCCATCTAAAACTGCACAGAAATTATACACCCGGCTAAAACGGGGCGCTAAGTGTACGTGTTTTCGCAATGCTTGAAAAGGCTAAAAATCACACAAAATTTCACTTCCTGGTATTGACAGTGAAAAAAAACTGTCACATTAGTAAGCTAGCACTATTTTTTAGCGCAATTATTGTACGAAAGTCTTACAGGCCCCGTATTAAAAGGGCTGTATTGTGAAAAAATTTAACAATTATTTAGAGGGGCTACCTGTTGAGTGCGCGTTTCTTCATCTGCTTAGTGCACTAGGCAAGCAGAATTTTTGCATTCCCAGTCGATTAATTCGTCGCCCTAGCGTTTTTTACCAGACACTCTTGCCCACTCACCATCAATGGCGCTTAGTTCAAGTTCTATGTCTTTCGAATAAGCCTCTTCTATTCGAGTGACTTGTTCAGCAAGAATGCCGGAAAGGACTAACAAACCGTCTGATTTGCAGTAGCCTGTGATAACGCTTTGAAGTTCTAATAAAGGGCCTGACAATATATTCGCCATTACCACGTCAGCTTCAAGTTCAGGTTGATCTTCAGGAAGATACACATCTAGGCGGTCTTCAACACCATTGCGACGCGCATTTTCTTTTGTCGCTTGAAGTGCTTGCGGATCGATATCAATACCGATAACACGCGTAGCGCCAAGCTTTAATGCAGCCAACGCTAAAATTCCCGAACCACAGCCAAAATCGACGACTGTTTTGCCGGTCATATCTATGCCGTCTAGCCAGCGTAAACATAGCGCAGTGGTTGGGTGGGTTCCTGTTCCGAAGGCAAGACCCGGATCTAGCATCACATTAACGGCGTTAGGATCTGGAACATCGCGCCAGCTTGGGCAAATCCACAATCGCTCGCCAAACTGCATAGGATGAAAGTTGTCCATCCACTCCCGCTCCCAGTCTTTGTCTTCAAGAGGCTCAAGCTTGTATTTAAAATTTTCCCCCAACACCTTAGCTTTACCTAACCGCTTTAAAATGCTTTTCATATCAGCATCAGCCTCAAATAAGCCGACAACCTGTGTATCGGGCCACAGCAGTACCTCACCAGGTTTCGGTTCGTACATGGGAGTATCTTTCGCATCAACATATGTCACGGCCTGTGAGCCGTTAGCGGTAAGCATATCGCCAATGGATTCAGCGTGTTCAGAAGATGTGTCGATTCGAAGTTGTAGCCAAGCCATATTTATCATTCGTTGTGGTCTTTGTACGTATTGTACCTTTCGTTGGCGTGAAACAAAATGAAGACGAACGAAAAGCCATAGTATTAAACCTTGTGAGTTTGAATGTTACCGCCTTACTTTGACCCGTCCTAAGATAGGTTGACAGTTTTTAGGCCAGCTCCAGTAGCTGGCCT
>NZ_JAEFCD010000014.1:0-86839 GCF_016405965.1 Alteromonas sp. IB21
TCACTCAAATATGAATAGCGCCATTAGATCAAACTTTTAAGTCAATTGGTATTACTGGTTTCATTAACGAAGGTGCTAGCCGAGATGGCAGACACACGTTAGAACATGTTTCATTGATAGGCTTTCGAATTGAAAGCGCAAGCGTAGACGCACCGCGCACTTTATTTTTAATGTTGATATCAATGTTGTTATTTAGGAAAAAATTGCTTGGCAAACCGAGAAGCTAAAAAGCGGTCCTAGAAAACTAATTCTTAGTGTTAGGCACACTTCAGCCTTTTACTCATTGTAGCGTCTTCTTGTGTAAGCCAAGTACACACTAACGACTGTGTTTTGGTGTTAGTTACAATATTAACAATGGTGCTTTTAGTTTTGGGGTGGCGTAATCCTAAGAGTGTATGTTTTTTTATAATATCTTTATTATTCAAAAAAGTACGTATATAGCGCTTCGACATGCCTAAGCCAATTTCAGCTAACGCTATATGAACTTCAGGGGTGTGCGGGCCTAGTTCAGATGCCCTTTTCATGTAGCTAGTTAGTTCGGTGTTAACCTCACCTTTTAACCACCTTGTATATGCAATGTTCGCCCAGGTTACGGGCCAAGCTGGCCGATTTACCGCACTGTTCCAGTTTTCTGCTTCCGCTTCAAGTAGTAATTGCTTTGAATCGTTGTAGTCACTTTTAGATAGGGCTTTATACTGTAGTATCGTGCTTAAAGTATCCGTATAAAGAGGATGATTTTCATGGCTCTCTTTTGCATTCTTGGCATGTAGGTAAGCAGCGGTTAAGTCGTCTTTGGTTATGTTTCCTGAATCTTCCCATTGCTCTAAGTAGTTTTTTGCGCCATAGAAGTTAATCGACGCTATAACTGTAGATAGAGACGTAATACTTAAACAAAACACACATAAGAATAAGAGGGTGAAAGATAACAGTACTTTAAAATTTTTAAAGATTTTCATTTAGAACCAACAGCGGGCAATCTCTAAAGGGTTGTTCGTACAAAGGTCTTTCGCGCTAGCCTCTCCGTATTCATCTTTAACAAGTTGGTAAGCACCAGCTAACTCTGGAGGCCTTTTCTTTTGGTTATGCGCATCAGTCGCAATAATATCAGCAAATCTATCGTTCAAGAGTTTAAACGCGCACTCTTGAACACGTTCACCAAATGTTCCCGTAATGGCACCAGCGGTCAACTGGAACAAAACGCCTTTACCACGAAGCCAACTCGCTTTGTTGTAGCTGGACAGGATATCTCTGTTTCTTTCTGGGTGAGCAATCATGGGCAATATACCTTGCTTTTTTAACCACGCTATTAATTGCTCCGTCCCTGGTGGGATATGACTGTGCGGTAGTTCCAATAATAACACAGGTTGGTTGTCGAAATACCCCAAAAACGGCAGTCTATTTTGTTGCGCCATTGCTACAATATTTGGATTGATTCTGACCTCTGCCGCAAAATGACTCTTAAGTGGTATACCTTCTCTTTCAAGCGCACTTTTAAATATTTCATGGGTGCTCTCTATTATTTCGATGTTATTGTCAAAGTACCCTTCGTGGATATGAGGAGTGCAAACCACATGCGTAATACCAGAATCGTAAGCCATTCTAGCCAATGCTACTGACTCAGAGATGTTGCGAGCACCGTCGTCAATACCTGGTAACAAATGACAATGTAAATCGATCAACGCTAATAACCCGCTTTTATTGAAATATTTAAGTCACTAGCTTTCAGGTTGAGCACCGTAACCATATTGATCATAGTAGCCTGTATAAGCATAGGTACTTCCTGCCTTTTTTACATCCACTTGGTTTAGAATAACGCCGTCTATTCGCTTACCAATTCTCATAAAACGCTCAAGGCCACTAGATACTAGCTTTTCATTGGTAGCATCGGCTTTTACAACATAGAGAAGCGTATCGCAAGATTCACTTACTATTATCGCATCACTTACCGCCTGTGTTGGCGCTGTGTCGATAATGATATGATCGTACTTAGCTTTTAACTTTTCAATAACTGCGTTGAACCCACTACTTAGCAAAAGCTCTTGAGGATTAGGTGAACTGGAACCTGCCGTAATAACATCAATGCTCGAAGCGGTATCATTGCAAAGGCACTCGTCCAAAGTGTGCGTACCGGCGACAAGATTTGTAAGCCCTGGCTGAAAACCTGGCAAGTCGAACCGTTTAGCAACTGAAGGCTTTCGCAAGTCTGCATCGATCAACAATGTTTTGCCTAATTGCCCCATAGCAAACGCTAAGTTTATTGATACTGTCGTTTTCCCTTCTTTAGGCACACTAGACGTTACCATCGTCACCTTTTTATTACCTGACAAGTCGAGAAGTTGTATGCTTGTTCTGAGCGTTCTGATAGCCTCACTAAAAGTATGGTTAGACTTATCAAAAAACTCTCTCAAAGGTAAGTCTTCTTTTTTCTTATGTGGTTGCCAAGGAATTAACCCCATCATACGCTGACCTAGTTTACGCTCTACATCGTCTACTGAACGTATCCCACTATTAAGAAAATCTAGTACTAAAGCAATGAAAACGCCAAAGCCTAGGCTCAGTATCAAAGTAGCAGCCAAAATCAGAGACTTTTTGGGCTTCGCTGGGATAAGAGGAATTGTTGCTTTATCGAGTACTCGTGCATTAGCTGTTTCGAAACCTTCAACTTCACTTGTTTCTTGTAATCGAGTGAAAAATGAATCGTAAAGCTGCTGATTCGTATCAACCTCGCGTTGCAATATTTTTCTTTTAGATTCAAGCGTTGTAAGTTTTCGATACTCTTCTTTTGCTCGCGCAACTGATACTCTTAAACTGTTGACTTGCGACTCTGCTTGCCTGTATTCACTGTTGATACCCGAAATCAGCGAACGAACTTGATTAATTAAAGTTTGTTTAATTGAAGCAAGTTCTGCTTGTGCAGATATCATCTTTTGATGCTTGGGGCCATAAATTTTACTAAGTTCAGAAACGTTACTTTCTGCTAATAATTCAGCTTCCTTCACATTTTGAACAGATGGATGGTTTTGTACCGCAGGCATATCTGCAAGTTCGGCAGGATCACCATTAAAATCTTGAACTTGCTCAAAAATTATTTGTGTTTGCTTTAGGCGATTTTCGGCCACGAGTAGCTGCTCACTAAGCCCTTGCAGTTCTTCCGAAGCAAGGCCTACTACACCGTCTAAATCAACAACTTGTTCACGTTCGTAAAAATCAGCAAGTTTTCTTTCAGAAGCCTCCAATTTATTTCGAAGGCCAGCTAAGCTGTCGTTTAGCCAAGTAGTCGCTTTACTCGTCATATCGAACTTGGCTTCTAAATAATTTTCGATGTAAACGTCAGCAACCGTGTTTGCGATTTGTGCAGCGAGCTTGGGCGACTCGCTCATGTACGAAATTTTCACTACCTGGGTGTTAGCGACAGGAGAAATTGAGAGGTTTTCGGAAAAGAGTGAAATAAGTTGCTCTTTACGCTGCTGAGCGGCTTCCTCAGCTGATAGCGGCTCTACTTCTTTTTGAGGAAGAAATGTAAGTACGCTTTTCAAAAATGCCTTTGCGTCATCAATAAACGATGACTCTTCTTCTAAATACTGGGTGAAAATTGGGTTTTCACCAAGATTAAGCTTGTCGACGACTTTTTCCGCAATATGTCTTGATTTAAGTATTTCATATTGCGTCTCAAAGTATTCTTTTTTACTCGCATCTAAACCATAAACTTGCTCAATAGAAACAATATTGGTCTCTTCACTCTCTATAAGCAAAGAAGAGGTTGCTTGATATATTGGCGTCATAGACAACACGACAAGCGCGACCAGCAGCGTAACTATTCCAGCTAAACTTACAATTCGCCATTTACTTGCATTGATGACTCTAAAGTAATGCGTTAAGTCGATAACGTCATCATCTGCGTCTTGCTGCGCAGCTCTTAGATCATTTCCTTCAGAAAGCATAAAACGTCCACATTGTTATTTAAAAGAAGCTTTGATCAATGTTTATAATGTCGCCAGGTAAAATTTGCATGTATCGATTGGCGTTAAGCGTTACTTGCTTTCCATTTATGGTTCTATCGATGTAGATTTTTGTTTTTGATGCTCGCTCGGTATAACCACCGGCTAGTGCAGCTGCTTTATCTATCGTTAAGCCCGGCTGAAAAGGGTATCCACCCGGGTTTTTAACCTCACCGTTTATGAAAAATGGTCTGTACTCGATTATGCTCACCGAAACAGAAGGGTTGACTAAGTAGTCACCCTTTAAACCGTCATATATAAAGGTTTCTAATTGACTTACTGTCATTCCTAAAACAGATATCTCGCCAAGATAGGGATAGTTTACAACACCAACATCAGTAAGCCTTGTCTCTAAAGACAAATCATCCTGGCCGTAAACTGTTATTCTCACCGTATCGCCAGACCCTAAAGTATATTGGCTAAATGCAGCATTCTGCGCGTTAGATACGCCAGCAAAAATAAGAAATGACAAAAAGACTGTTAGGACGTTTTTCATGCAACTATTAACTACAACGTAATATTAACGGTTAAGCTAACAATATTTCTGTCAAAGTCAATTATATCTTCGTTACTGTTTCTTCTATCGTGAGTGAAACCAGCCTGTACAACCATGTAGCGGCGGGCGACGTAATTAACAGTAAACATCGTTGTTATGTTGTCGTCAACACGACTTGCATTCGAGCCAGTGTACACATCTTCCGAGTAAGAAGCCTTAACTGTTGTCGATACACGATCCAACCACTCATGGTCCCAACTTAACTGATAAGTTTGAGTGTCAATAAAATCACCAACACCGTTGGTTTCATTTGTATTTGTAAACGTAGTGAAGTCTACTGTAGAGTAAGTCCTTGGGTTCCATGTAACACCAATGCGCCAGTCTAGCCCGCTGAAGTTTTCTCTCGAACCATCGTCAAATTCTTTTTGTCGATGACCTACTTTGAAATAACCTGTAGTTTTCGCAGTTGTGTCCCACTCGACACCCACAAGCGTACGAACCTCTTCACTATCTAGTGGAGTAGTCGGGTCAAGAGCAAAATCATAATTTATATCGTTGTAAATAACATCGAAGGTCAAATCAGTTGCTGGCATAATTTTGTAATAAAAAGTACCGGCGAGCGTATTAGTGCTTCTATCTCGGCTTCTGTACAACGGCGTGTCGATATCATAATCTGTTGTTTGGTAGCCTGCGTTTAAATCTATACGTCCTTTAGTTGTTAATGCCCCGTATGAGTAAGTGACATCAACTTTACTGCTTTTATACTGGTCGGGTGTGTCTATTATGTCACCTTGACCAATTGTAAACGCGGTGCCACGCTCATCGTGATCATCTTTGTAGACCGCCTCAACAGAAACGCGGTGTCGAACGTTTAATTCAAAATTACCTGCCAGATTAAAAAGGTGGTCGGTGTAGCTATCTGCCTGACTAGAAAAATAGTTTCCACGTTCAAGCCTATAACCCGCTTGAATTGTGTTTAAGCCATAAGAGTTAACAAGAATGAATTCAGGCGCAATAGTACTTTTCCAGCTCTCAACCTCGCTGTCATCGTCGCGAAGTACATTGTCATCGTGACCGAACTCGCCCTTCAATGAAGGGTATAAGTCAAAACCGCCTAGCTCGATACTAGCAGGAGTTTGCGCAATCGTTTTACCGCATACTATTGCACTTAAAACGGTAACCAAGCATTTTTTCTGCATATTGTTCATAATGTTTCCCTATTAACTCTTTATATGCGTTTTTAAAAGCTACAACTTCGCTTCTTTTACTGCGGTGGAAGGACGAAACGAAATCGTAAAACCAGAGCGCCCTGTTTTTTTATCTTCTTACACATTTAGCGTGCTAAGACTACTCTAGATTTTGTAAAAAGTGCGACTGAATGGCATCAACTTAACTATTTAATTACTATTGTTTCGTTGCCAACTATTGTTTCGTTGCCAACGGCAAAGAAAAATACCATTAAAAACATGTCAATTTTATGGCAAAGGCAACTTAAAGCTTATTATTTATATCAACTATGATGTCAGGTATTTCACTAGTGTCAATTGGTTATTCTCTCGAAAAGTGAATTGTTTGTAGGGAATACACAGCGACAATGCCAAAATTTTGACATGGATGAAGTAATATCCTCAAACAGTCCTTGCAAGCAAGTGCTTTACGCGCCATTATTTGCATATGAGCTGATAAAGTTAAAATTATCTGTTGTTTATTTGAACAGCATACAATTCGGCTCAGTAAACATAGAATCGTTGCCTGTCCATGTAGTTTAAGGATATCTTTTAAATAATAAGCGGCTGCAAACGATGGCTAAATTAGAATATGATGGTTTAAATACGGATTTTACTTTGTCTTCATCTTCTGGCAGCGGTGGTTTCGTCGTTCGAAACCAAAGCGGATTTTCTACACTATACCGACTGGCCGATTTGGTCGTTGTTTTTGCTTCATGGTATTTATGTTACAACGCATTTAGTGTTGCGATTGATGACAGCGCGCTTGTTCTAGTGTTTTGTTTCTCAATTGTTTTTCAATTATGTGCTGAGGCTACGGATTTATATCGCTCTTGGCGCGGCGCTAAAACTTCGGAAATGGTTAAAGCAACGGCATTTTGTTGGTCTATCACCTGTTTGCTAACACTCACATGTGGATACTTTTTTGCCGAATCATCAACAAAAACACCATTAACCGTTATAACTTGGTTTGCTTCTTCCCTCTTTACACTGAGTGCTTGGCGCTATGTTATGAGGAGCTTTTTATTTAAGATCAGAAAAACAGGCCTTAACTCTCGCCAGGCCATTGTGATAGGTGCAACCAAAATTGGCCAAGAATTAGCGTCGCAGATAGAAAGCCATGACGAACTAGGCATTCGTTTCTTGGGGATATTTGACGATAGACAACCAGAGAGGCTTCCAGATTCCGCACAACTCTTTTTGAAAGGCTCTATTCAAGACGCCATTGACATGGCGAAAACAAATAAGGTCGACTACATATATATTGCCCTTCCAATGGGCGCTGAAAATAGAATTCGAGAAATTCTCAATTATTGCTCCGATACCACCGCAAGTGTTTATCTTATTCCGAACTTTTTTGTATTTAACCTCATGAACTCGAGGTGGCAGAGCATTGGCACTGTGCAAGCGTTGAGTATCTTCGACACTCCTTTTCAAGGGGCAAGCGAAGCACTTAAGCGAATAGAAGACATTTTGTTAAGTTTGCTCTTTTTAACGGTTCTGGCTGTTCCAATGCTAATCATTGCCGCAGCTGTAAAGCTCACCTCTAAAGGACCAGCAATATTTAAGCAAAAACGCTACGGGCTCGATGGAAAGCAAATTTGGGTGTATAAATTTCGCTCTATGTCTACGCAAGACAATGGGTCTCAGGTGAAACAGGCTACAAAAAACGACCCTCGCATAACCAAATTAGGCGCATTTTTAAGAAGGACCTCCCTTGATGAACTTCCTCAGTTCATTAACGTTCTCCAAGGAAGAATGTCGATTGTCGGGCCACGACCGCATGCAGTAGCGCATAACGAACAATATCGAAAGTTGATATCAGGGTACATGCTACGTCATAAAGTTCGCCCTGGGATAACGGGGTGGGCGCAAGTGAACGGTTTTAGAGGTGAGACCAATACCATTGAGAAAATGGAAAAGAGAGTACAGTTTGACCTAGATTACATTCACAATTGGTCCATATGGCTCGACATAAAAATAATCATAAAAACAGCCATTGGCACCTTTGTCGACAAAAATGCATATTAGCATTTAGTCAATATTTATTGTTAGCCTCGTAGCGTGTAGTTATAAATAGTAACAAAACACGTTGGTGTTGAGCCACTAACAGCAGACGCATCAATGAAATACATCTCAATTAAATGCACATGCGCTTTTCCAATAATGATTGGGTAATGCTACACTCGTACGCTTGAAGCAATAATGTATTGACGAGCAATCAACTATTTTTTAACTTGTTCGTCTGTTAACTGTAAAATGGAAATTATGAGCGACGATAATCCTCACTCTACCAACGGCTCCTCAGGCAAGAGTTGGTTAGATAAACTAAAAAATTCAATTTCTGGCGAGCCGAGAAGTAAAGAAGAGTTAGTATCGGTTATTACTGATGCAGAACATAACGAAATCATAGACCCACAAACCCGTGAAATGATTGAAGGGGTAATTGGGGTAAATGAAATGCGAGTGAGGGATATTATGATCCCCCGCGCTCAAATGACCACCATAGATGTTGAGAAAAAGGTAGAAGAGTTTCTACCTCTTATGCTTGAATCTGCCCACTCTCGTTTTCCCGTAATAAGCGAAGATAAAGACCACATTGAAGGTATTTTACTTGCTAAAGACCTACTCGCGTTTGCCTTTAACGCAGAGAAAGAGTTCAACTTAAAAGATATTTTACGCCCGGCAGTTATCGTGCCTGAAAGCAAACGTGTTGATGTTCTATTAAAAGAATTTCGTCAGCAGCGCTATCACATGGCCATTGTTGTAGACGAATACGGCGGTGTGTCTGGCTTAGTTACTATTGAAGACATTCTCGAAATTATCGTGGGCGAAATTGAAGATGAATACGATACCGAAGAAGATGGTACTGACGATATTCGCCCGTTAAATAAGTCGACCTACACAGTAAAAGCGCTGACTCCTGTAGATGACTTTAATGAATTTTTTGAAACAAAGTTTAGCGAAGAAGAAGCCGACACCATTGGTGGTATTGTGCTTAAAGCATTTGGTCATATGCCTGAAACTAATGATGAGATCACCATTGGCGATATTCTGTTTAAAGTCACAAACTCTGATAAACGCCGTCTTATTCAACTAAAGGTTTCAGTACCTTCGCTGGAATAGTAAATCAGCGAGACCCATCTTGTTTCAGCACAAGGCTACGCAGCTTTAAACCCGTATTCTTGTGCTGAAGCTACGAACCCATTAACCACAATCAGATGACACCTATGCTGAAACGGTTTTTCCCCCACCTTATTCTTGTTCTAAGCGGTGCGAGCTTAACGCTGGCATTTGCTCCCTTTAACATGTGGCTTTTGACTATTCCTGCATTTGCACTTGCTATTCGCCAGGTAATAAAGCTTAAGCACCGCCCATTTCTTGCTGGTTGGCTATTTGGAGCGGGGTGGTTCGGCGCAGGCATAAGTTGGGTTCACGTAAGCATTGCTGATTTTGGTGGCTTACCACTTGTTGCTTCAATTGGTTTAATGGCGCTGCTTTGCGGTTATTTAGCCTTGTACCCTGCCCTTGCCACTAAACTCACCGCAATATATTTTTCGCCCCGGTTATGGCCCATGGCACTGCCCTTTTTCTGGGTTACCGCAGAGTGGCTTAGAAGCTGGATGTTAAGCGGGTTTCCATGGCTATCGCTGGGCTATAGCCAGCTAGAAAGTCCATTGTCTGGCTTTGCACCTATTATCGGGGAAACAGGTATAAGTGCGCTTATCGTTATTAGCGCCACCCTATTTGCATTAATAAACAATAAGCGAACCCTTGCTAACGCTACACTCGTTATACTTTGCCTGTTTATAAGCGGCTACATTTTAAAGCAGCACACCTGGGTTACGCCAGAAAAGACCTACTCGGTAGGCATGGCCCAGGGCAATATTGCGCAAAGCTTACGATGGGTACCTGAGCAAGATGGTCCTACCATGGATACATACTGGAAGCTAACCGAAAGCCTATGGGATAACGACCTTATAATTTGGCCCGAAGCTGCCGTACCGAAACTAGAACCATTAGCACAGCCTTATCTTGCTAAAGTTAACGAAAGAGCATTTCAGGAAAACACAGCGCTTATCAGTGGCATCGTAAATTATAACTGGGAAACCGACGAGGCTTGGAACAACCTAATTGTATTGGGCAAGCGAACGCCCGATGCCGTCTACCCCGATTACCAGTATTTTCACAATAACCGCTTTTCAAAGCATCACCTATTACCTGTAGGCGAGTTTGTACCTTTTGAAGACTGGCTGCGCCCCCTCGCCCCCCTATTCGACTTGCCTATGTCGTCATTCTCTCGCGGTGATTATCAGCAGGCGAATCTTGAAGCTAATGGCATTCACTTAGCACCCGCTATCTGTTTTGAAATTGCGTTTCCTCACCAAGTGATGGCAAATGTATATGAAGATACAGACATGATCATTACGGTAAGTAACGATGCGTGGTTTGGACACTCTCATGGCCCGGCGCAGCATTTACAAATTGCGCAGATGCGTGCTCTTGAGCTGGGCCGACCGGTTGTAAGAGCGACCAACAATGGTATTACTGCCTTTATCGACCACAAAGGCGAAGTGACAACACGCTTGCCGCAATTTATGGCCGGTAATATTTCGGCGCCAGTTGTGGCAACTCGCGGGTTTACACCGTATTACCATCTACAGGAGTTCGGCGTTTGGACGCTCGTGATTGTATTGATGGTTTCTGCCTTAGCTCTTAGAAGACGGTATTTCTAACGCTTTAGGGTTAAGTCAATATCAAATCTGAAATTAGAAAAAAACGAAAATGATGTTTGTTGCAAGGAGGCATGATTGAAAGATAAAGAAAAAATAGCTGTATTTATCGATGCAGATAATGCACCTGCTCATAAAATTGATAAGGTACTATCTGAATTGGCTCGCTATGGTGTAGTCAATATTAGAAAGGCATATGGAAACTGGAAAAATCAAAGTTTGAAGCCGTGGGAAGATGTTCTTCATGAATTTGCTATTCAGCCCATTCAGCAGTTTGATCTTACTAGAGGCAAAAATGCAACAGACATGGCACTGGTCATTGATGTCATGGATGCTTTGTATACAAAAGATATAGACGTAATTTGTCTTGTTTCGTCAGATTGTGACTTTACTCCCCTTGTAACCCGTTCATTGGCCGACGGAAAGTTTGTTATAGGCTTTGGAGAAAGAAAAGCTCCACTCGCTTTCGTCAATAGCTGCTCTCGCTTTCTTTACCTCGATAAAGAAAACGAAAAAGAACTGCCTATTCTGAAAGCAACAAAGAATATAAAGAGTGACACTAAGTTAATGAACTTGCTCAGGCAAGCAGTTGAGGCAGTAGAAGAAAATGATGGCTGGGCAATGTTGGGCCCAATTGGAACGCACATATCAAATCACGCGTCGTTTGATCAACGTAATTATGGCTTTAAAAAGTTGAGTGATTTATTTCAAGCGATTGACCTTTTTGAGATGAAGAAGACTAATGGCTCTGTTTTATGGGTAAGGGATAAGAAAAGAGCTAGGCTGTTCAACAAAGCAAAGTAAATAATCCAAAAAAAGCTGCGCCTTATAACGAGGAGCAGCTTTAAATTTGTAACTTAGTTACCGTCTAACTTTTAACTACCCGCTGCCTGAATTGCCGTGAGCGCGATGGTAAAGACAATATCGTCTACCAAGGCACCGCGACTTAAATCGTTAACCGGCTTTCTCATGCCTTGCAGCATTGGGCCAATACACACTAGGTCGAAACTGCGCTGCACAGCCTTATACGTGGTGTTACCGGTATTTAAATCAGGAAACACGAATACATTTGCTCTACCTGCAACCGGGCTATTTGGCGCTTTGCTCTTACCTACACTTTCAATGGCCGCCGCATCGTATTGAAGCGGACCATCAATCAGTAAATCTGGGCGAAGACCTTGCGCAATTTTAGTGGCTTCTCGCACTTTCTCCACATCACTGCCCGCACCCGATGACCCAGTACTGTAGCTGATCATAGCAACCCTTGGTTCTATGCCAAACATTTGCGCCGATTCTGCAGACTGTATAGCAATGTCTGCAAGTTGTTTTGCATCAGGATCAGGGTTAATCGCACAATCGCCGTAGACCAAAACTTGATCAGGCAAAAGCATGAAAAATACAGACGACACCAAGGACGCATTTTCAGCCGTTTTTATTAATTGCAAAGCGGGCCGAATAGTATTAGCCGTGGTGTTAATCGCACCAGAAACCAAACCGTCTACATCGTCTTGCTGAAGCATCATAGTGCCTAACGTCACGTTGTCTTCTAGAAGCTCTTGGGCAACCACTTCGGTCACACCTTTGTGACCGCGTAACGCGACTAAGCCCTCAACGTAGTCCTTCTTTATAGCCGACGGCGAAAGAATTTCCACGCCATCACTAAGCACTACACCTTGCTGTTCCGCTACCCGTCTGATTTCGGTTTCGTCGCCTAACAGTACAGGTCTTGCCAACCCTCGCTTTGCGCAAATAGACGCTGCGACAACGGTTCTCGGTTCATTTCCTTCGGGCAGTACAATGCGCTTGTTAACCTGCCTTGCACGGTTGGTGAGATAAAAGCGAAACGCCGATGGAGAAAGCTTTTTCTGACGAGATACTTTTTGGGTAAGCGAATTTACCCAACTTGCGTCCAGACTTTCCGCTGTGTGAACCATTACCTTTTCTATTCGTTGACTGTCATCAACCGGCACTTCTTGGTTAAAAGCGTGTAGCGCTTGCGCTGTTTGCCACGTATTAGAGTTTACCAACATTACGGGCAGGCCCGTTTCCATGGCTTGGCTGCACAAGGCCATGATATTTTCATCTGGCTGGTAGCCACCCGTCAGCAGCAGCGCGCCTAGCTTTGTACCGTTGAGCGCCGCAAGACAACAGGATACAAACACGTCACCGCGATCACCTGACATAACCAATAACGCACCTGGTTTAAGGGTATGGGTCATGTTGTGAATTTCGCGCGCACAAAAGGTTACACTGCTTAAACGACGCTCAGAAAGTTCACCTTTATTAAGGAGTGTCGCTTTAAGGTGTTTAGCTACATCAGTCGCACGAGGAGATACTAAATCAGCGCTCCAATCGATAGTACCAAGTAAACTTAAGCCCTTTCTGAAGATGGGGAGTTCGCGAAGTGCTTGCGTACGCGCTTCGTCATGTTCAGGCGCTTCTATTGCGCCGATATCGGCACGAAGCCTTCCATGCTCATCAAACGGTGCATTTACTTTATTGAAGATACAACCCACTACCTTCTGCCCTTTATGACCGCCGTAAGTGTCGACCACGATTTCCAAACGATGATTGATATCAGTGATGGTATCGTTTCCAGGTACAGCGACAAACACAATGTCAGCATCAAGCGCACGGCTTATTTCTAGATTCAAACGCTCGGCGTAAGGGTGGTGTCGCGTTGTCACTAACCCTTCAATTACGGTTACGGCCTCTTGCTCGCTATTTTCTTCGAAGCGCTCGATGATTTCTTCAAGTAATTCATCGGTACTATCATTGCTAATCATACGCTCAACATAGTCGAGCGCAAAGGGCGTGATAGGCGACACGCTAGCGTGATGAGCAATAATGGCCGTTGAACGCTCTTCACCGTTATCGCCTCTTCGTGGCTGTGCCACAGGCTTGAAGAAATTTAGCTTTATACCTTGCTCTTCAATTGCTCGAACAAGGCCCATGCTGACCGTAGTGAGGCCCACACTAGTGCCCACGGGGATCAACATAATTCTGCGAGACATAGTTACTCCTGGTTTTACTTATTCAATGCGCTAGCGCATTTAGTTTAGGCGAAGGTTGCAGCTTCTGCGGCGATAACCCACTCTTCGTTAGTAGGTACTACGTAAACGGCTGTAGATGCGTTTTCTGTGGATATTTTTCCGCCCTGACCAAATCGCGCATTGGTATTTTTTTGCTCATCTAAAGTAATGCCAAAGTGAGCAAAATATCCCATGGTCGTTTCTCTAATAAGCGAAGAGTTTTCGCCTATACCGCCTGTAAATACAATGGCATCTAATGTTGGTACTGCAACCATATAACCCGCAATATATTTTGCTAAACGATAACAAAAGATTTCGATCGCTAATTGCGCGCCTTCATGCCCTTCTAACGCTGCATCTTCTAGCGTTCTGCAATCATTGCTTAGCTCTGAAATACCCAACAATCCTGACTGCTTATTAAGAAGATCGCTGATTTCATCCGCCGTTTTACCCAACTTTTTCTGTAACGTACCTGGCAAACTTGGATCGAGGTCGCCACAGCGAGTCCCCATTACTAAGCCTTCAAGTGGGATAAAGCCAAGACTTGTATCTACAGCTTTACCTTTTTCAATAGCCGACACACTACAGCCGTTGCCTAAATGAGCGCTGATGATGCTGGTGTCTGAAACGGGCTTATCAAGAATTTTCGCCATGCTATCAAGAATAAACTTGTGACTTGTGCCGTGGAAACCATAGCGTCTTATGCCATGCTCGCGATAAAGCGACATGGGTAAAGCGTAAATATAGGCTTTCTTTGGCAAGGTTTGGAAGAAAGAAGTATCAAACACAACTACGTGCGGTAAATCTGGGTATGCCGCTTGTGCAGTGACAATACCTTTTAAATTCGCCATATTGTGAAGCGGTGCCATGCTCGCATAATCTTCGATTGCTTCAAGTACGCTGTCATCAACCAGTGCAGCTTGCTTAAACTTTTCACCGCCATGCACAACCCTGTGCCCAATGGCTATAGGTTGCACGCCTGTGCTAGCGATAACTTTGGCAATCGCATCAAGCGCTTCGGTATGACCTGCTTTTTCGGGCAGCGCCTGCTTTTCTTTTTTGCCGTTTAGCTTATAAGACAAACTGGCATCGCTGTTGCCTAGTGCTTCGGCAATACCTGACAGCCCAGCTTCGCCAGTTTCAGCGTCAATAATCGCAAACTTAACGGATGAGCTTCCGCAATTTAAAACTATAACTTCTTTCTTCATGTTCAAATTTTACAAATGTAAGTGGTCAACTTTTATTAGCGCTAACTGTAGCATTTATAAACATTTTAGTTAGTTAAAGTAATGCTAAATGTTTTATAAAAACTTTCGAAAATTTGTTTTACGTACGCGACTTCCCCTTGATTAAAGCGAAAAACAGGTTTAACGCCGCGCCCTCTCCTAACGAAAAAAGAAAAATAGCCAATAAATTCTTTAGCTTAGCCATTGAAAAGAAATTAATTTGAAATTTTTTTAACTGTTTTGCTTGAAAAGTATTTCGGCCATTCCTATATATAACTTGTCGGCGCTGAAAGGTCAGGTCGACAAAACCGCCGCCGCAACGTCGGGGCATTTAAACTTTAAACATATTGCTTAATTTTGAGGATATGACTATGCGTACTATCGATCTATCTCCACTTTACCGTTCATTCATTGGTTCTGACCACTTAGCATCACTTATCGATGCAGCATCTCGTGCTGAGAAGCAAAGCACATATCCGCCATACAACATTGAATTACTTGGCGATGACAAGTATCGTGTCACTATGGCCATAGCAGGCTTTAGCAAAGACGATGTATCTATTCAGGTTGAAGACAATACATTAACCATTACCGGCACGAAAAAAGCTGAAGCGGAAGACAAAGAAAGTAAAGAACGTAAGTTCTTACACAAAGGCATCTCAGAGCGTAACTTTGAGCGTAAATTCCAGCTAGGCGACCACGTAAAAGTACTGGCAGCCGATATGGAAAACGGCCTACTTCATATCGATATGGAGCGAGTCATTCCTGAAGCCAAGAAGCCTCGTCAAATAGAGATTGGTTCTCGATTACTCGAAAACTAAATTAATTGTTTCTTGGTTTGTTTCCCAACTTTTAGCGGCGCCTTACGGCGCCGTTTTTTTGTTTTTGAAATTGATACATTTCGTTATTTGAACATCGATAAGATTGGCCAACTAAGAAGTCAGCATGGGTATTCATGTAATATCGCTTTTAAGAACCTACCGTTCATTCAACTCGATGACGTATTCTGCTTTACCAGATTCTCCCGACTTAAAGTGACCCGTAATTGATTTCCCAACTAACTCACCGGTAGCCGAGCCGTCTATTGAAGCGAATTCACTACTCGCAACGCCATTTTCGAACATACCAATATGTTGAAAAGTTACAGTTCCTCTTAAACCATTTATAACACCAATAAAACTTTCAAAGCCTGTGAATTGTGCAGACGTAGGCGCCTGATAAGACATCAAAAACTCAATGGTTGATTCTCCAACCATGCCACCTGTATACGACTGCTCAATGCTTGCATGAGATGTTTTTATCCCTTCTGACTTTTCTTTAAGTATTTCTTCATTCCATTTTAAAATGGAAAAGCTTCCCTCGAGGGCCATGGCGTTCTCTTAATAATTGTTAGTAAACCTAAGTCGGTAAACCCTAGCTTGTCAGTCACAATAAAACAGCCGGCAAATTGTAACAGAGTGTTTATATAAACCCTTTAAGCATTGCTAAACCCACTGCGTTACAAGTGCTCGCATCTTTAATATCACCGCTGATTATTTTTTCTTTTAGTTCAGTAAACGTAATAGGGACAACGCGCAGGTCCTCTTCTTCTTCGTCGAGCTTCTGTTTACCTTGAGTAAGTCCTTTCGCTACGTATATATGATAACCCTGGTCGCAAAACCCATAGGCTAAGTATTGGAAGCCTACGTACTCCATCGAATCTGCGATTAACCCAGTCTCTTCTTTGACTTCTCCCTTTGCAAGTTCCACAGGATCAACATCAGGATTACCCTCCCATGCACCTTGTGGTAGCTCAAGCTGGCGCTGTTTTATGGTATATCGATACTGCTCTACCATGTAAACCTTATCGCCTTCGATAGGTAAGATGATGGCAAAGTCTGGCTTTTCTACTACACCATAAATACCTTCATTACCGCTGCTGCGACGTATTTTGTCTTCTCTTACACGAAGCCATTTGTTTTCGTACACTATTTTTGAATGAAGTGTTTCAATGTCTGCCATCGCCGTCCTTATCAGTGCATTCAAGTGCTTTAATAACGTTACTCGACAGACATAGTGGGCGATGAAAATTGCTCAGTCAATTGTGAAATTAGCGATAGTTCGACTTAGTACTAAATTGTTCTCTTTCATTGAATGAGACAATTTTGACAATGCCTGCGCCAACTCAACTTCATGTTTTGCTGCTGCTTCAACATCAACAATATCTTTTGCTACTTCTTGCGTCGTAACAGATTGTTGCTCTGCCGCCGCAGACATATTATTTGCCATAAGCTCTACGTTCGACGCGGCATCTTTCACTTTTTCAGCTGTTTCTCGCCCACTTCCTGTAATTTCAACTGACTTCTTCACCGCCATCGCATTTTTATTAACGTCCTGCACAACCACCAAACTTGCTTGCTGTAGCGCTGCAAGTAGTGTGGCTATTTGAGCGGAAGCGTCTCTACTGCTCTGCGCGAGTTTGCGAACCTCATCGGCAACAACGGCAAACCCTCTGCCATGCTCTCCTGCGCGGGCAGCCTCTATAGCTGCATTAAGCGCCAATAAATTTGTCTGATCTGACAGGGTGTTAATTGTTTCAAGTATGCTGCTGATATCGGTCACCTGCTTTTCCATAGCCGCAGCATTATCCTTAACATCTGTCATGTCGTCTTCTAACTGCTTCATCGCCGTTCTGATCGACTCGTTAATATCAAAAGCCTCTATTGCCAGTTGATCCAGTGATTTACTCGCAGCTAGCGTATCAAAGGCCGATTTAGCAATGTCGGTACTCGTTACCGATATTTCTTCTAACGCTGATGCGATATTAAGGGAGCGTTGTTGCGTTTTTCCCGCATCCTGTACCATTTCCGTACAGGAGGCTTCTAATTCTGATGATAGACGAGAGCTTGCGTCAATAGACTGCTCTAGCCCTCTGATTAAATCTTTAAGTGCCAATATCGTTTTATTAATCGCAATAGACACGGTGCCAAGTTCATTCTGTACCTGCATCTTTACATCAACCGTCAAATCTCCTTTCTCGGCAATCTTTGAAAGATTTTGTGTAAGACGGGTGAGTTGCGTGTTGAGTATGTATAAGAGCGCGCGATAGATGAGGGTAATAACCACAATGCCAACAAAAATAATGATGAGTGTAAGTATCAGTGCGAACGAGGCTTCACTGTGCATGTCTTTTGCATTTTTGTTTACTTGTACCCATATATTATCAAGTATCGACTTTACATCATTGATTTGCGATGTCGCTGCCTCAAACCATTCGCTGTTAGTAGGAAGCATAGTAACGTCGACTTTCCTTGAATTGAGGTTTTTAAGTGTTCGGTTTATCAACGTTGCTTTATCTGATGTCATTGCTCTCGTGAACATCGCAACACTGTCTTTAGGTAAACTGTTTTCCAGTTTTCCTGAAATATATTGTACTTCTTGTTGATAACCCTTTAGCTCACTTATGACGGTATCACTGGTCTCTTGTCGCGCTATTACGCCATTCACTTTCCCTCGTTGTTGCCCCAACCGCTCTTTTAACTGCGCTAAAAGAATGGCGCTGGACAACTGTTCTTTTGACGCTAAGTTGTTAACGTACATCGTTAATGCCGTGGCGGCATTCAGCGCTGATGCGTTAAGAGAACTGTAGAACCTAAACGCCCGCGTACCTTGTAGACTATCCACTTCTCGTCTTAGTGCATCTTTATCACCTAAATAACCAAGTAGTGGGTTAAGAATTTTGGTTACCCTATCGCCGTACGCACGATCATTTTGAAGTAATGAGGTTAATTGCGCTTCTGCGAGATCTGCCTGTTTACGCTGAGCCTCAACGTTATCTCGGCCTTTAGGGGTTGGGTTACCTAAGTAGCCGGCCGTTAACCCTCGTTCAACTGCATGATGGTGCGCCACAGACTCCACGGAGGCAATTAGCGCTATCATTTCAATATCGGTTGAAGCCGCTCGAGTGTCGTCCAATGACCGTTTGATATCTTTGAAAGCCAAATATGCAACACTAATTAATAGTATGCCCGCACCCAACACAGACAGCTGAAGAATAGAAAATCGTTGTAGCAAGCGCACTAATAAAGACTCCATGTAAAACAGTACTGCTCAACAATACGGATAAGGAAAAATATACCTCCTATAATTGCCGTAAAAATAGGCAGCTCGTTTCAGTATAGGAAACATTAGAATAAGCGCAAATCGATTATCTAACCGTTGTTTTATGCGGCAAATAAAGGCAAATATAATGCAGTCATGGGTGATATGACTTACACGAAAAAATCGTAATGAAAAGAAAAAAGTAACGAACCTAAGTTCTTAGTTTGTTTTCCTTTGCTTAGCGTCGCCGGTTGGCGCCTTTTTCTATCTAGAGTGCGCAGTTTAGGTCTATCTTAGATTGCTCATCTGCTACAGGAAAACATGCTCCTGATGGCAAAGCACCGGGTACATATCTTTCGAGATTCGGGTCATAAAGTCCTTCTTCCAAAAATGCGACTAAATCATCAATTTCCTCGCCATTGAGATTCAAAGGCACAAAACGATCATCTAAAACGCCATCCGCCAGTCTTTTTTGTGGCACACCGGCGTTCTTGTATAACACCACCTGTTTAACACTCGTGAAACTTCCACCGTGACCAAACACATTTGAATCTTTTAAGTTATAAAGCTGTGGTACCTTAAACTTATAGTTATCTTCTGTTCGGCCAGTAAAACCACCCCTACCCTTTGCATCATTTTCAGTTACTACACCAGTTATTGTGGGGTTTGATGTATCGAGGTCAGCAAATCCAATGGCCATAAACATTTCTTCGTTAGCAGCACCTATTTTCGAGCTCAAAGCGGGGCCAGTATGACAGCTTGCGCAACCCGCTTTGCCAAAGAAAAGTAAAGCGCCTCGCTTTTCTTGGTCAGTGAGCGCTGCGTCTTCGCCTTGTAACCAACGCTGGAAAGGCGCTCGATTTGCTAGTACCGTTCTCTCATATGCGGCAATTGCCTTACCCATATTTTCAAGAATATCGTCGCCCCCCTCTGGAAATGCAGCTTCATACAACAATTGATATTCCATATTTTGCTGGACGAGAGAGTTGTTGAATGTGTTGAGTCTATGTACTTTTGTACCAGCAATTGCTTGGGTTTCTAAGCCTCCTAAACCACGAGTATTTTCAGCTTTCGGCGTACCAGGCGTAGCTAATATCTCATCAGGTAATTTAGCATTAACTAGCCCTCCATGCTGATTACCAAACTGACCGTTCCAAAGCATTACTTCTTGATAAGCCGTATTTAGAATACTGGGGGAAGTTAGTGGTTGAACATCGGGAACTAGACTAGGATCGGTGCTTGATTTATCAAAGCCCTCGGCTAAGACACGCATTTTTCCAGCAACACCAAAACCTGTTCCGCCTTCTCCAATTCCCTGCACAACACCAGATTTAAAGCCAGCAGCGGCATGGTGACAGCTTGCGCATGACCAAGTGTTGGCCAGTTGCTCATGAACCCCTTCCGTTGCAACGGCGGTTTCATGAAAGAGCATCATACCGAGAAAAACCTTCTCTTCAGTAAGAGTGTTATTTGGGTCAGCGGGAATACTTGAGAAATCTGTAGACTGAGGCAATAGAAGCCCTACCGCGCCGCCATCTAATTGCTCGTTCAATGTTGTCATTAATTGCGTAGACAACGAACTTTCTTCGACAGTAGGCTCTTTATCTGCTCCACAACCCGATACGGTAATAACACTAGTGAGTATCAATACATTTTGAATATAAGGAATCGACTTCATGACTTCACCTTGACTACATTCAACGAAGTTTAAATTTCAAAGCATCAGGGCCACGAAGCAGCGGTGGTGCTAGTTGAAAGCACACTTATTAAAATTGTTTAATAAATAATATAGTAGGTCGAAGCAGAAACTTCGAGTGATTGTCACTATTTTTGTAAATTTAACGTAGAGCACGCGCCTTTCAAAAACTGAGGCCTATAAACCATTCGAGAAATGATGTGGGAAACGGATTAAGAGACTTTGTGAATTTTAAGTATAAAAAACCCCCAGTTATTGGAATATCCAATTATTTGGGGGTACTTAGAATTGCTGTTTTTTTAATTTTTCACTTAAATTAAAAAATAAACTAAATGTACTCGACTTCTATGATTTCCACTTCAACTGCGCCCGCTGGCGTTTGAATAGTCACTGTATCATCAAGCTCTTTACCTATTAGCCCTCGTGCGATAGGTGAGTTCACCGAAATCAGGTTATTCTTAATATCAGCCTCATCATCACCTACAATGCGATAGGTCGTTTCTTCATCATTAGCAACATTTAAGATTGTAACGGTAGTACCGAAAATAACTTTTCCGGTGTTTTCCATTTTAGTGACGTCAATGATTTGTGCATTTGAAAGTTTGCCTTCAATATCTTGGATACGACCTTCACAGAAGCTTTGCTGTTCACGGGCCGCGTGATATTCCGCATTTTCCTTCAAATCACCATGCTCACGGGCTTCGGCAATAGATTCGATAATACGTGGGCGTGTTTTGGTTTTTAGCTCATTTAATTCGTCACGCAGCATTTGAGCGCCGCGCGCTGTCATTGGATACTGACTCATGAATACTGTCTCACTTAGCTAGTAATTTAAACAGAAAAGTGCGCCGCGAAGGCGCACTTTTTATTCGTTCACACAAATGTAATATTGCTAGGATACCTCGTATCCTAGCTTATGTCATTAGTGTTTAAGTCTAGCGTGCAGTTCTTGAACTGAAGCAACTTTGTTACGGTCATCGGCAGACTTCGCTCGAATAGTAGCGAATGCTGCATTCATCGTTGTGGTGTAAGTTACCTTGTTCACCAAGGCTTCACGACGAATGTATACCGAGTCGGTAATGGCTTGACGACCTTCTGTTGTGTTAATCAAGTAGGCGTATTCACCGTTCTTAATTGCATCAACAATATTAGGGCGGCCTTCCGATAGCTTATTAACCACCGTGCTCATTATGCCCGCATCGTATAAGGTTGTCGCCGTACCGCGTGTTGCCTCAATGCTGAAGCCAGCGGCAACCAGCGCTTTAGCGAGTTCGATGATTTTAGGCTTGTCGGTTTCACGCACAGAGATAAGCGCTTTACCTTCTTTAGGCAAAGGTGCACCTGCGCCTAAATTCGCTTTAGCGTACGCTTCTTCAAACGTATCGCCAACACCCATAACTTCACCGGTTGAGCGCATTTCTGGGCCTAACAGTGGGTCAACACCTTGGAACTTAGCAAACGGAAGTACCACTTCTTTCACAGAGTAAAAAGGAGGTATAATTTCTTCCGTTACACCCTGTTCAGAAAGGCTAACGCCGGCCATGGCCCGTGCTGCGACTTTTGCTAATGGTACACCCGTTGCCTTAGACACGAATGGAACCGTACGCGCTGCACGAGGGTTAACCTCGATAAGGTATACTTCACCATCTTTAATCGCAAACTGGGTATTCATCAAGCCCACAACGCCAAGTTCAAGGGCCATGGCTTTTACCTGTTCGCGCATGACATCTTGAATCTCTTTTGAAAGCGAGTGCGGAGGTAGTGAGCAGGCAGAGTCACCAGAGTGAACACCCGCTTGTTCAATGTGTTCCATGATGCCGCCAATCACGACCTCTTTGCCATCGCAGATAGCGTCGATATCAACTTCGATAGCATCGTCAAGGAAACGGTCTAGCAATACCGGCGCGTCGTTAGACACTTTTACCGCTTCGTTCAAGTAACGCTTAAGGTCTTTAATGTCGTAAACGATTTCCATCGCGCGACCACCAAGCACGTAGCTTGGACGAACCACTAGCGGAAAGCCAATCTCTTCGGCCATAGTTAGCGCTTGCTCAACGTTAGTAACTGTAGCATTCGCTGGCTGCTTAAGGTTAAGCTTGTTCACCATTTGCTGGAAACGTTCGCGGTCTTCCGCACGGTCAATCGCCTCTGGCGATGTACCCATGATTGGAACACCAGCGGCTTCGAGAGCACGGGCAAGCTTAAGTGGCGTTTGACCACCATACTGCACGATAACGCCTTTTGGCTGCTCTTTAGCAACGATTTCAAGCACATCTTCCAGGGTTACTGGTTCGAAATATAGGCGGTCTGACGTGTCGTAGTCGGTAGACACCGTCTCAGGGTTACAGTTAACCATAATAGTTTCGTAACCGTCTTCGCGCATTGAAAGTGCAGCGTGAACGCAGCAATAATCGAATTCGATACCTTGACCGATACGGTTAGGGCCACCACCCAATACCATGATTTTATCTTTGTCAGTTGGCGCAGCTTCACATTCTTCGTCATACGTAGAGTACATGTAGGCTGTGCTGGTAGAAAATTCTGCAGCGCAGGTATCTACACGCTTGTAGACTGGAGATATACCAAAACCACGACGGGTTTCACGAATGTCGCTTTCTGCCACTTTTGTTAATTCAGCAAGACGCGCATCTGAGAAGCCTTTACGCTTAAGGGCACGCATAAAGTCAGCATCAATACCTGGTAAGCCAAGCTCAGCTACCTTTGCTTCAAGAAGAATAAGATCTTCAAGCTGTACAAGATACCAGCGGTCGATATTCGTAAGATTAAATACCTCATCAACAGACATTCCCATACGGAATGCATCACCGATGTACCAAATACGCTCTGCACCCGGTTGGCGAAGTTCATAAACCACTTTATTGCGTGACTCTGGGTCTTCAAGGTCAACCATAGGGTTCAAACCTGTCGCCCCTACTTCAAGCCCGCGAAGGGCTTTTTGAAGTGATTCTTGCTGGTTACGACCAATCGCCATAACCTCACCCACTGATTTCATCTGCGTAGTGAGACGGTCATTAGCACCGGCAAACTTTTCAAAATTAAAGCGTGGGATCTTAGTGACAACGTAATCGATTGACGGTTCGAAAGACGCTGGCGTTAAACCGCCAGTAATGTCATTAGCTAGCTCGTCGAGTGTGTACCCCACCGCCAGCTTCGCTGCTACTTTCGCAATTGGGAAACCGGTTGCTTTTGAAGCAAGCGCAGATGAACGGGATACACGTGGGTTCATTTCGATGATAACCATACGGCCCGTTTTCGGGTCTACACCGAACTGTACGTTTGAACCACCGGTTTCAACGCCAATTTCACGTAGTACAGCCATAGCTGCATTACGCATAATTTGGAATTCTTTATCAGTCAGCGTTTGTGCTGGGGCAACAGTAATTGAGTCACCGGTGTGAACACCCATAGGATCGAAGTTTTCAATAGTACATACGATGATGCAGTTGTCTGCTTTATCGCGTACTACTTCCATTTCGTATTCTTTCCAGCCTAGTAACGATTCATCGATGAGTAGTTCGTTGGTTGGCGAAAGGTCGAGACCGCGGGTACAAATTTCATTGAACTCGTCGATGTTATACGCGATACCACCGCCAGTTCCACCCATGGTGAAAGACGGGCGAATAATACATGGGAAGCCGATGCGGCTTAATACATCGTGTGCCTCGTCCATGCTGTGCGCAATTTCTGCACGTGGACATTCAAGGCCAATGTTTTTCATTGCTTTGTCAAAGCGTTCGCGATTTTCCGCTTTATCGATAGCGTCTGCCGTTGCACCGATAAGCTCACAACCGAACTCTTCGAGCACACCGTGCTTATCGAGCTCTAGTGCGCAGTTAAGTGCAGTTTGACCACCCATTGTAGGTAAGATGGCATCTGGACGTTCTTTTTCGATGATTTTGCGAACGACTTCCCAGTGGATAGGCTCGATGTAGGTTGCATCTGCCATTTCTGGGTCGGTCATGATGGTTGCTGGGTTAGAGTTAACCAAAATAACACGGTAGCCTTCTTCGCGAAGGGCTTTACACGCTTGCGCGCCTGAATAGTCGAATTCACAAGCCTGGCCGATAACAATAGGGCCAGCACCAATGATAAGAATACTTTTTATGTCGGTACGTTTTGGCATAGCGGGCTAATTCCTACTGCTTGTGTTGTTCAATAAGTTCAATGAAGTGGTCGAATAACGGCGCCGCTTCATGAGGACCTGGGCTGGCTTCAGGGTGCCCCTGGAAACTAAACGCAGGCTTGTCGGTGCGATGGATACCCTGCAACGACTTGTCGAACAACGAAATGTGAGTTACTTCTAGGTTATCTGGCAAGCTAGACTCATCCACAGCAAAACCGTGGTTTTGGCTGGTGATCATAACTACATTGCGCTTTAGGTCTTTAACCGGGTGGTTTGCGCCGTGGTGACCAAACTTCATCTTCACAGTTTTCGCACCGCTTGCGATAGCAAGTAACTGGTGACCTAAACAAATACCGAATACTGGCGTACCGGTTTCAACGATGGTTTTAATTGCGTTAACTGCGTAGTCACATGGCTCTGGATCGCCTGGTCCATTTGACAAAAATACGCCGTCTGGATTCATGGCTAGCACGTCTTCGGCAGGCGTTTGCGCTGGAACTAAAGTCACTTTACAACCGCGGTCAGCTAGCATGCGAAGAATGTTGTTTTTCACACCGTAGTCGTAAGCAACAACGTGATATTTGAACTCACTTGGTGTTACGTAACCTTTGCCAAGTTCCCAACTACCTTCTGTCCATGTTTTTGGTTCAGTGATGCTTACGACTTTTGCTAAATCCATGCCTTTAAGACCTGGGAAAGCTTTTGCTTGCGCTAGGGCGCTAGACTCGTCTAATTCATCAAAGCATATAATGCAGCCGTTTTGTGCACCTTTGTCTCGCAAGATACGCGTCAAGCGACGTGTATCAATGTCAGCAATACCCACAACGCCTTTCGCTTTAAGGTATTCAGACAGTGTTTGCTGTTGACGAAAGTTGCTAGCAACAAGAGGTAAATCACGAATTATCAGACCTTTCGACCAGATTTTATCTGCTTCGACGTCTTCTTCGTTAGTTCCGGTGTTGCCAATGTGTGGATAAGTAAGGGTGATGAGTTGTTCAGCGTAGGATGGATCGGTGAGAATTTCTTGATAGCCGGTCATGGAAGTATTGAAAACAACTTCCCCGACGGCGGAGCCTGTAGCGCCTATCGCCGTACCTTTAAAAACAGAACCATCCTCTAACACCAAAAGGGCAGAATTAGCCAAGTCAACCTCCAGATTAAGGATAACTATGTGTTTGCGCATTTTTCTGCACAAACCCCACAAAAAACGGGAGTTATTGATAACAATACATCCCGTTTTACGATCTTTGCAGCTAATAAAACCGCACTCTGCAGCCGGTTTGACAGCTTCAGAATACGAAATTCTGGCAAATTCCGGCGAGTATACATCACTGACCGAAAATGGCAAATTTATTTGCAATAATTTACTAAAATAACGCTTATACCACCTTTTTTGCGCAGAACCACTGAAAGTACGGCTTATTGCTCATTTAAAGTGCAACTTTAGTTTAACACTTTGATAACGCCCTTACGTTAGCTCGCTTTTTCGCGCGCTAACAGAAGAGACATCTAGCGTTACAAACCTAGTACATCAACCATGGAGTATAGACCAGGTTGCTTACCATACAACCATTTTGCCGCATGCACTGCACCTTTGGCGAAAGTTAAACGGCTTGATGCTTTATGCGTTATCTCTAGTCGCTCACCAATATCGGCAAATAACGCGGTATGCTCGCCAACAATATCACCTGCTCTTATTGTGGCAAAACCAATGGTCCCCTGGTCTCGCTCTGGCTCTTTGCCTTCGCGACCATAAACCGCACATGCCTTTAAATCTCGGCCCAATTCATCGGCAATTGCTTCGCCTATTGCCATTGCCGTACCTGATGGCGCATCTTGTTTAAATCTGTGATGCGCTTCAGTAATTTCGATATCTGCGGTTTCACCCAGTACACTCGCCGCCTGCCGAACGAGTGACAACATAAGGTTTACGCCAACGCTATAATTTGCCGCAAAAACAATTGGGATATGTTTAGCCGCCTCATCTAACGCATTAAGTTGGCTGTCGTTGAGACCAGTGGTCCCAATAACGACAGGCATGTTGTTGTCGACACACCACGCTAGATTGCTTTCAATAACAGAAGGTAATGTGAAATCGATCATCACGTCGGCGTCACTTCCGCTCAAGTCAGATAGCGCCGAGCAATCGATGTTTTTCTTACCAATACCTGCGAGCTCGCCTACGTTTAAACCGACCCATGGAGAATCGTCACGCACTGTTGCAACACTGAGTTCTGCATCATCACTTAAATCAAGTGCTTCAACAAGAACACGCCCCATGCGCCCATTGGCGCCAAACAATCCTACTTTCATTATTTGTATTACACTTTTATTTGCCTTCAACTAGCACGCATTTTGCCAAATACCCCCACTATTGCAATGTGAGTTTCATAATAAATACGCATAACAACAAACGTAGTAAACCCTTGGCTTTTATACAGTGCAGTATTAATTCACGGAAAAGCGTGGGTATAGGCTCAGATAACATTGTTCTAAAGACAATTCGATGAAGTTTGTGCTCTACTTACACCCTTCACACATTAAAACTCATTCTCCCCAGACTCGATAGATATTTTCGATAAACATACACACTTCAACGCTCATCAGGCTTGTTTTCTTAGCCTAGTTGAGTGACGCTGTAGTCAACTATTACTATTTTCAACGTAAATAAAAAAACTATGCAGAAAGTACTCGTTTGGGATATTCCCACCCGCGTTTTCCATTGGCTTCTTGTTTCGAGTCTTTTGGCCCAGTATGCAACAGCCGAGTGGTTAGAAAATGCAGTCCAGTGGCATTTCTATATTGGATATTTCACCCTATTCCTGGTTATCTTCAGGATTTTATGGGGTTTTGTAGGAACGCAGTACGCTAGATTCAGCAGCTTTGTTACAGGCCCGCGAAAAGTTATCCGCTACATGAAAACCTTGTTTGATAAAGGCTCAGTGCCTTCAATCGGGCACAACCCATTAGGAGGCTGGTTTGTTGTCATAATGCTTGTTTTAGTAGCGGTTCAAGCAATTTCTGGCTTGTTTATGACGGACGATATATTTCTGGATGGCCCCTACCGACCGCTGGCAGATGAACAAACATTAGCGCTGATGAATTCTCTTCACCACCTTGCTTTCGACTTATTGCTCTATGTGATTACTCTTCACATTGCCGCTGTCGTTTTTTATGGCATTTATAAGAAGCAAAAATTGGTGCCAGCTATGGTACATGGAAAAAAGGTGTCAAAAACAGTGGGCATTGCTGGCTCTCGATTGATTAGCGCACTTGTCGTCGCATTACTCGCCGCAGCTATTGTATATGTAGCAATTGAACTTTATCCGCCAACACCAGAAATAGAAGAATATTATTATTAGCTTGGCGTGCAAGGGCCTTAGACATAGCGTCCACAGGCCCAAGCCATCCCCACTTTAGCAGTTAAAAACTAAACCTCACACTTAAGTGAGTTTGGTACTTCAACCAAACCTTTTTGACGCATTAAGGATTCAATTTCTTTTACGCTGGCGGGATCATCAATCGTCGATGGCACAGATACCGTCTCGTTCGCTGCGATTTGACGGAGCAGTTTTCGTAGAATTTTACCTGAGCGAGTTTTAGGTAGTCGCTCCACAACAATTGCTCGTTTAAAGCACGCTACAGGTCCAATGGCGTCACGTACACGTTGAACGAGGGCTTTCTCCAATTCTTTTTCATCAACTGAAACCCCATCTTTTAACAATACTAACCCAACGGGTAGTTGACCTTTGAGTGCATCGTTAACACCAATCACACTGCACTCGGCAACGGCAGGGTGTGCAGCTAACACCTCTTCCATTTCTCCTGTTGAAAGCCGGTGCCCTGCAACGTTAATGACGTCATCAGTACGCCCCATGATGAACACATAACCATCTTCGTCCACATAGCCATTATCGCCAGTGCTGTAGTACCCATCAAACTCACGTAAATAGCCGTCCTTAAAACGCTGATGATCTTGCCAGATTGTTGATAAGCAGCCCGGAGGTAGCGGTAATTTGATTGCTATCGCCCCCTTTTCTCCCGTTGTTTGTTCTTCATTGGGGCCTTTTAGCACTTTTACATTAAAGCCAGGCGTAGGAACACTTGAAGAACCGGGCTTGGTATCCATGGGTTCCAACCCAATTGGGTTAGAACAAATGGGCCAACCTGTTTCTGTCTGCCACCAATGATCGATGACTGATACACCTATTTTTTCAAGTGCCCAATAATAGGTAGGAGGATCTAGTCGCTCACCTGCCATAAACAATGTTCGCAGGCTAGACGTATCATATTTGGAAAAAAACTCAGCATCTGGATCCACTTTCCTGATTGCTCTAAACGCAGTGGGTGCCGCAAAAAGCACATTGATTTTATGGTTTTCAATCATACGCCAAAACGCACCAGCATCAGGTGTGCCCACAGGTTTTCCCTCATAGAGCACAGTAGTAGCGCCTTTAATCAGCGGCGCGTAAACAATGTAGGAATGGCCCACAACCCAGCCTACATCTGACGCTGCCCAAAATACATCGTCCTCACTAATGCCGTAGATAGCACCCATAGAATAGTGAAGCGCGACAGCATGACCGCCATTATCCCTCACCACACCTTTTGGCTTGCCGGTAGTTCCCGAGGTATAAAGCACATAAAGTGGGTCGGTAGCGTCAACCGCGACGGGCGCGGCTGGTGTACTATTTTCTACCAATGTATTCCAGTCATGGTCGGTCTCCTGGTCTACTTTTGCTGTTAGCTGCTCTCGCTGAAACAAAACACAAGCGCTAGGCTTATGGCTGGCTAACAATACAGCTTCATCAACAAGAGGTTTATAAGGAAGTATTTTAGTTCCTTCGATGCCACATGATGCGGTTACAATGACTTTGGGTTTTGCATCATCAATTCGCACGGCAAGTTCATTGGCAGCAAAACCGCCAAATACGACCGAGTGAATTGCACCAAGACGAGCACAAGCAAGCATGGCAATTGCTGCTTGAGGGATCATAGGCATATAAATAATGACCCTATCTCCCTTTGACACCCCTAAGGTCGAAAGTCCGCCCGCGAATGCAGCAACCTGTGAAAGTAATTCATTGTAAGTAAAGTATTGCGTTGTCTGTGTGACTGGCGAATCATATATCAGGGCAGTCTTTTCACCTCGCCCATTTTTTACGTGATGATCTAGCGCTAGGTACGATGTGTTGAGTTGACCACCCCGAAACCAGTCATAGTAGCCATTATCTGTCGCTTGGCAGCCTTTTGAGGGAGGCTCAAACCAGGCAATGTTGCTAGCCTGTTTTAACCAAAACTCATCGGGATGCTGTGTAGAGGCAATGTATTCATTTTTATAAGTCATAACCATGTCCTGAGTAGGGTTTATGTTCAACCTACTTCAGTTCACGACAATATGGTTATAAGACTTCAGGCGTAGACTTTATAACCACATGATTTACATAATATTAAACTTTTATTTTCAATCCGGGCGCGAAATATTTACATAGAACGCTATTGCGAATTATGCCCTAATCTGTCACGCCAATCGCTAATGCTCATGGGCTTATCAAGATAAAAACCTTGAAAAGCACTGCAACCGCACGCTTTAGCTTGGTCGAGTTGCCCAGTGGTTTCAATGCCCTCTGCTACTGTATTCAAATGGAGTGCTTTGGCCATATTGCAAATACTTGTTACTAACAGTGTTTTCTGTTCTGAACCTTCCATCGCTTCAATAAACACCTTATCAACCTTCAACTCTTTAATAGGTAAATCTTGAAGATAATTAAGGTTTGATTCTCCGATTCCAAAATCGTCGATTGATAGGGAAAAACCTTTTTCAGCAAGCTCTCTGACACGATACTGAATGACACTTACCCCCCTTATTAGCGCGCCTTCTGTCAATTCCAGCGTTAAACTTTCGTGCGGTACTTGCCATTTGTTTACGATCGCTAAAAACTTACCGACGAAATCAGCTCTCGCCAAATGCTTAGCGCTGATATTGATGGATAACTTAGTGTCGATATGCTGAGTTTGACAATCTTTCAACAACTTACATGCTTCATTGCAAACCCATAAGCCAAATTCAGCGATGTATTCATTCTCTTCTGCAATTGGAATGAATTCAGCGGGGTTGACTACGCCGAGATGTGGGTGGTTCCATCTTAATAGTACTTCAGAGCTGATAACATTATTTAGCCCATCATATTGAGGTTGTAACTCGATAAATAGCTCGTCATTGGAGATTGCTCTTCCCAATGAACGCTTCACGTAGCTGTAACGTTCGACATCGCTTGCTTTGATATGAATATAATCATTTGCACTCGGTGGTTGGTCGCTAATTACGCGCCGAGGTTTGTGCGCTAACGTCTCACGTATTTTTTTAAACGAAAAATGCGTAGCAGGCAAAGTACAGCTAATTGTTTGCGTTTCTATTGTTAGAAGGCTGTTATGAAGCGTGATTGGCAGCAGAACGTGCTCTTGCAGCTGGTTTGAGTAGTTTTTTGCAACCTTTATCGCATCTGCTTCTTCGCTAAAACACTGGTCAATGTGAAGAAAAAATGCGCCCCTACCGCATTTGAATACACGCGCTTTATAACTGCCTTTATCTTCGAATACTCGAACGAAACGGCTGGCTAAAATACGTGATATGTAATCAATAGTTGGCTCTCCAAATGCTTCTTCATACTCGTTAAAGTTGCAAATATTTACGCACATAAACAACGAAAGAGGCTCAGATGAACTCGTTAAGCGCCCTTTCTCGCCAAGATAACGCTCAAATTGGTGCTGGTTAGGAAGACCTGTTACCGCGTCTGATAGCGCAAGTTGCTTAAAGTGCTCTAACTCGAAGTGATGGGATGACACATCTCTAATGGAAGCTACCATAAGCCGCTGCCCATCAATGACACAAGGCTTTAAGCTCACTTCGCATGAAATGCGCTTGCCACTCTTATGCCGCAAGCATTCCCTTACATCTCGTTTTTCAGCACAGGTTTTAAAAACTGCACTAAGATTCGAAAACAAAGAGAGGCTATCGCTATTTTGCACTTTTGTGGAAATCAATCTTACGTCTTGCCCTATCAACTCGTCAGGTTCGAAACCTAAAACGCTAGAAAGATGATCATTGGCTGACAAAATAGTCCCATTTTCATCTATACATAACACTACGCTATCAACACTGTTTAACAATGTGGCCAGATAATTCGTATAGTTATGTTGCGACTCAGAAAGTCGTTGAATATCAGTTTCATCCTGAGCCGTGCCATAGAAGCGCACTATCTTTAAGCCTTGGCGTTTACTTTTTTCAATTTGTAGAAATACGGAAAGCTTAATACTTTTTGTTTGCCCTTGCTTATCTCGGAAGTTAAAGTGCATAGAAAACTGACGGTCACCCTTCAACGCTTTTATTATTTTACGCTTTAGCGTTACCTTATCGCTCGGCGCTATCATCGAAAGGACTTCACGGAGGCTGACATTTCTAATCTGTGGCAAGCCCAAGAACTGTTTCATGACCGCAGTTGAGGAAAAATTCCCTGCAAATCTGTCAATCTCCCACGCGCCCACCTTAGAGATTGAACTCACTTTTTCTAAAAGGGAAAGCTGCTCAGACAGTTTATCGGAGTAAGGGTGTCTTACTAGCTCATACTGATAACTCACCTCTACCTTTTGCCGCGTGATATCAATAAGCGCGTGTTGTCGGGCATTCAGCACATTGTGCTGCACAAAGGTAAGTAAAACGCCTATCACCTCACTTTGAACATCACGTATCATTGCCAACACAATATGTTGGTTGCAATATTGCTTCAGAGAGTCGGGCAACTCAAATTCACGACATGAAATAGGCGCACTCAAGTGCGTAAGTGGGAGCATAAGCAAAACGTGAGCGGGAAATATAATGCTTTGGGCATCATCTAATGAATGATTTGTATCGCTTGCGACAATCGTAGCTCGACCGCTATTTTGATTTATTGAAGCTAATAAAATGCAAAGGGCCTGCGCTTTCGTTTTGTTCTCAGTGAGAAGCGCAGCGAAGTTGTGCTGCGTGGTTCGTACTGTCGATAACATGCGTTCACTGCGTAAATCCATCTAAGCAAACCTTTAAATAATCCATTAATTTAAAAATAGTGACATCACATGATGTTAGTAGAATAAAGGCAACATTCCTTGTGTACCTTCTATTTACTTGTTTAGCTTATGTTTTAATTTACCTTTATGAAAGGTTTCATCAATATTCTAATTGCCAAATTAACTGTTTTTAATGACAAGCGAAGTGTTGACATGCTCTGAAATATAGCCAACCACCGTACATTATTCCAGCAATTTCACGTAAATAAATGATCAGACATTAGGCGACGTTATTAAGAGAAGAAGTAAGGACTATTTACTGAAAAGGCGCTCCACTGTTCCACGTTGTAAGAAAGAAAAAATGAAATGGAAAAAAGAAGCGCCTCAAAGATATTTGATTACTTAATCTTTTTTATAATCGTCGTGACACGATTTACAGCTAGCGCCTATTTTTCCAATAGCACCGCGATACGCACTTTCATCGCCCGCTTTAACTGCCGCTTGTAAGCCTTGTGCAGCAGTTTTAAGCGCCATCACTTTTGTCTCAACATCTGAGAAATTGTCCCAAATTTTATCTTTCGCACCGGTTTCAACGTCAAACTTACGTGTATCAACGGAAAGGTAATCACCCATCATATCAGCAAGCTGCTCTAGACGTACTGCGTTGGTTTCCATAACGCTTTCATCAAACGGAAGCGCGCCTTTTGCCATTCCACCAAGCGGGCCCATATTGCTGCGTACCAGCTGAAACACTGCTTGACGGTATTGTGTAGCCGCTTTAGCGTGTTTTTCTGAAGACGCCTCAGTTACATCAGCTGCTACTGACGTTGACACTACCACACCCGCCGTTGCCGCAGCGATAATCGCTTTATTGAAAAATTTCATGCCTGTTCCCTTTGTTTGAGTTGGTTATATCTACAAAACACGTATGCAAATATCTAATCTTTTACTTATAAGTCTATCGTGACGAATAGTTTATGTCTGCGCAAGAAATATATCGGTGAATTGTCTTACTGGAGAGATTAACTCCAGTCTAAGAAACGCAAAGAACACCTGTTAATACCCAGCAAAGTACAGTTCTGGACAGGCACTTAACGCATGGAAGTACAGTTTCGAAAGTACAGTTCTGGGCGGGCACTTAACGCATGGAAGTACAGTTTCGGACAGCCACTCAGGGTTTTTCGCAAAGTACAGTTTCAGACAGTCACTCGGGGATTTCGTAACGTCATCCCTCTAGTACCTCTGATTTGCTGAAAAATTTGATAGACACTAAAAAGCCCTCTGGATGAGGGCTTTAAGATAGAACCAATGACATATCTAATTAGTTAGTTAGGTCATCAAAGAACTTTTTGACACCGTCGAAGAATCCTTGCGCCTTCGGGCTGTGCTTGCTTGATGCTTTGCCCATAGACTCTTCAAGTTCTTGAAGTAGCTCTTTTTGACGTGCTGATAAGTTTACTGGTGTTTCCACCACAACTTTACACATCAGGTCGCCCATGGCGCCACTACGTACAGACTTAACGCCTTTGCCGCGCAAGCGGAACATCCTGCCTGTTTGCGTTTCTGCGCTAATTTTGAGTTTCACTTTGCCATCTAACGTTGGCACTTCTAGCTCGCCACCTAGTGCAGCCGTTGTAAAGCTTAGCGGCACTTCGCAGTATAGGTTGTTGCCGTCGCGCTTAAAGATTTCGTGTTCGCGCACATGAACCTGTACGTACAAGTCACCTGCCGGCGCACCATTTTCACCCGCTTCACCTTCACCAGATAAACGGATGCGATCGCCTGTGTCCACGCCAGCTGGGATCTTAACGTTAAGCGTTTTAGTTTTTTCTTTACGACCATGCCCATGACAGCTGTTACATGGGTCTTCAATGATCTTGCCCTTACCCGAACAGGTTGGACAGGTTTGCTGTACGGCAAAGAAGCCTTGTCGCATTTGAACTTGGCCGTTGCCGTGACAGGTTGGACAGGTTTTAGGTGAAGAGCCTTTCTTCGCACCAGAGCCATCGCACACGTCACACTCAACCAAAGTCGGTACGCGAATATCTACGCTCTTACCGCGAACCGCTTCTTCAAGACTTAGTTCTAGGTTGTAGCGAAGATCTGAACCTTGGCGCGCGCGAGACTGACGTCCACCGCGGCCACCACCGCCAAAGATGTCGCCAAATACATCGCCAAAAATATCGCCGAAGTCGGCACCACCACCGAAGCCGCCACCACCGCGGTTTGGATCAACACCCGCGTGGCCGTATTGGTCGTATGCAGCACGCTTCTGCGAATCTGACAGAATTTCGTAGGCTTCCTGGATTTCTTTAAATTTATCTTCCAGGCCTTTATCGCCTTGCGTACGGTCAGGGTGATACTTCATCGCAAGCTTTTTGTACGCTTTTTTAATTTCGCGTTCGCCTGCGCTTTTATCTACCCCGAGTACTTCGTAGTAGTCTCGTTTCGACATATCGTTTACATATCCTACTTTTTTGTCGACAAGCTTGTAATGCTTATCGAATCTACATCTGACTGTTGTGAAAATAACCTGACTGACTGTTAAACAAGGCCAAGTCACGTGCACCAAGTTATTTACACAACAAAGGCGCAACAAGAATATCCTGTTGCGCCTGAACTGCTTACACAGCCCGGCGCGCCGGGCTAATCACAACAGTTTATTTTTTATCGTCGTCTTTCACTTCTTCGAATTCAGCGTCAACAACGTCGTCGTCAGCTTTACCAGAAGCTTGCTGCTCAGCACCTTCTGCACCGCCAGCTGCTGCCTGTTGAGCTTGCGCCGCTTCCATCAGCTTGCTAGACGCTTGAATAAGTTCTTGCGTTTTCGCTTCGATTTCTGCTTTGTCTTCGCCTTTAACTGCAGTTTCAAGTGCTGAAAGGGCTTCTTCGATTGGCGCTTTGTCTTCTGCACTTAGTGCATCGCCAACTTCTTCAAGCTGTTTGCGTGTGGCGTGAACCATACCATCAGCTTGGTTACGCGCTTGAATCAGCTCTTCAAACTTCTTATCAGCTTCTTTATTCGCTTCCGCGTCAGCTACCATTTTTTCTACTTCTTCATCGCTTAGGCCTGAAGAAGCTTTGATAGTGATCTTCTGCTCTTTACCTGTGTCTTTATCTTTCGCAGACACGTGTAAGATACCGTCAGCATCTAGATCGAAAGTTACTTCGATTTGCGGTACACCGCGCGCGGCTGGACGAATACCTTCAAGGTTGAACTGACCAAGAGACTTGTTGCCGCTTGACTGCTTACGCTCACCCTGGAGTACGTGTACTGTTACCGCTGACTGATTGTCTTCTGCTGTCGAGAAGGTTTGCGACTTCTTCGTTGGAATCGTCGTGTTCTTCTCGATTAGCGCAGTCATTACGCCACCCATTGTCTCGATACCTAGAGACAGAGGCGTAACATCTAGCAGTAGTACGTCTTTAACGTCACCAGAAAGTACACCGCCTTGAATTGCCGCACCGACTGCTACCGCTTCATCAGGGTTAACGTCTTTGCGTGGCTCTTTGCCGAAGAACTCAGTTACATACTTCTGTACAAGCGGCATACGCGTTTGACCACCAACAAGGATGATATCGTTAATGTCGCCTACAGATAGGTCCGAATCGGCTAGCGCTTGCTTAAGCGGGTTAAGCGAGTTTTTCACTAGGTCTTCAACCAAAGACTCAAGTTTTGCACGAGTTAGCTTAATCGCTAAGTGCTTAGGACCTGTTGCATCAGCCGTGATGTAAGGCAGGTTAACTTCTGTCTGTTGTGAAGAAGAAAGTTCAATCTTTGCTTTTTCACCGGCCTCTTTAAGACGCTGCATAGCAAGTGGGTCTTTACGAAGGTCGATGCCTTGATCTTTCTTAAATTCTTCAACCAAGTAATTGATAACACGGTTATCGAAGTCTTCACCACCAAGGTGTGTGTCACCATTAGTCGCTAGTACTTCAAACGTATGCTCGCCGTCTACTTCGTCAATTTCGATGATAGAGATATCAAACGTACCACCACCTAAGTCGTAAACCGCAACAACGTTGTCGCCTTGCTTTTTGTCCATGCCGTAGGCAAGAGCAGCAGCGGTTGGCTCGTTGATAATACGCTTAACTTCAAGACCCGCGATACGACCCGCGTCTTTTGTTGCTTGACGCTGAGAGTCGTTGAAGTAAGCAGGAACAGTGATAACTGCACCAGTTACTTCTTCGCCAAGATAGTCTTCAGCGGTCTTTTTCATTTTCTTAAGTACTTCAGCAGAAATCTGCGGAGGCGCCATTTTCTCGCCTTTCGCTTCTACCCATGCATCACCGTTATCAGCACCTACGATTTTGAAAGGCATGATGTCGATGTCGCGCTGTACTTCTTTGTCTTGGAAGCGACGACCAATTAGACGCTTAATTGCGAATAAAGTGTTGGTCGGGTTAGTTACCGCCTGACGCTTCGCTGATTGACCTACTAGTGTTTCACCATCGTTTGTATAAGCGATGATTGAAGGTGTGGTACGATCGCCTTCCGCGTTTTCAATTACGCGAGGTTTGTCGCCGTCTAGAACTGCGACACATGAATTCGTTGTACCTAAGTCGATACCTATGATTCTACCCATTTCGTGTCTCCGAATGATTTTCTTAATACTGTACTTTTAGTGGGGTTATTCCCCGCCTTTTCAATAGATGCCAGTAAAAAAACTGGCATTTTTGTGTGTTCGTCGCAAAAAAGCGTATTAAGCTTGCGTATCCACACCACCGCTTGGTGCACGTGATACCATTACCATGGCAGGACGTAACAAACGGCCATTAATTTGATAACCTTTCTGCATAACCGCCATTACAGTATTCGGCTCGTGGTCTGCACTTTCTTGCATCGACATGGCCTGATGCAAATCAGGGTTAAAGGTTTCGCCCTGCGGATCAATAAGGCTTAATCCAAATTTCTCAATAGTGCTTAAGAAAGTTTTGTGGGTCATTTCCACACCTTCTAACAGCGGCTTCACAGCGTCATTGTCACTATCGGTCATTTCGATAGCGCGCTCTAAGTTATCGATAACCGGTAGCAATTCGCCAGCAAAACGTTCAAGAGCAAATTTACGTGCTTTTTCTACTTCACCTTCAGCGCGACGACGTGCGTTATCAGCATCTGCACGCGCACGAAGCACACCATCCTGCTGTTCTTTAATCGTTGCTTGCGCTTCAGAAAGGGCCGTTTCTAGTTCGTAAATGCGCTGTGCATTTTCGTCTAGCTCTACACCTTCAGATTCTGTCGCTTCAACCTGCGCTTCATCTGCGTTTACTACAGTTTCATCTACTGTATTTTCTTGCTCTGCCTGCACGTCGCGATTATCGCTCATGCCTACCTCCAAACGTTTTTCTCAATTAGGTGGTGCCCAATAACACGTAAATTATTGGGAATAACTTCGTTGCGCTTAGTTATGGGGCTAGTTTTAAGGTGATCAAGGGTATCCACACATTTTTTGTGGATGATTTTTTAAAATCTTTGAAAGTGACGCTTTAGGTCTAGTAAATCGTGATTCATAAATGAAGATGTGACGCCTGTAAATTCCATGTTAATGTAAACATAAAAAAACGCGCTTTATCGCACGATAATAAATGCGTGCAGCTACACGGACTATCTATTACACGGAATACCTATGCTAAGTATCTGGACGGTTGGCACTATTGTCGGTTTCTACCTTCTCGCACTTTTCGCTTTAGCATTTTGGGGCGACAGGCATTTACGCGATAATCGACAGCACCCTGTGCTTTATAGCCTAGGACTTGGCGTACACTGTACATCTTGGGCTTTTTTCGGCACCACGTCGCAGGCTGCCCAATATGGCTGGGCAGTTATTCCCACCTATTTAGGCATTATGCTCACCATGGCATTTGCCTTTCCTGTAGTGCTTCATATAAGTCGATTATGCCAGCAGCACAACATTAGTTCGCTAGCAGACCTCATCTCACTCAAGTACCAACACTCTCATCTAATCGCCGCACTTATCACGTTGCTATGCTTTTTTGGCGTTGTGCCCTATATAGCATTGCAGTTAGACGCCATTACGAAATCGATAAATTTGCTTACCGCAGAGCCACAATCAAGCACACCTTGGTTGAGTATTTACGTAGCAAGTTTACTGGCCATATTTGCCATAACTTTTGGTACGCGTACGCTAAACTTGACGGAAAAGCATCCTGGATTACTTCTAACCATTGCTTTCGAGTCGGTGATAAAGCTTGTGGCGCTTTTGGCAGTAGGCGTTTTTGTTTGCTTCTTTTTATTCGATGGCGTCTTAGATTTAGTTTCTAACGCCTCGTCAAATGACAGTGCCAGGGAGGTCATTTACGCTGATAGCGCACCCTGGGTTTATGCATCACATGTAGTTCTTGGCGTTTGTTCCATGTTCGTACTACCTAGGCAGTTTCATATGAATTTTGTCGAGCAAAACGGTGAGAGCGAACTTCGTACTGCAAGGTGGTTGTTCCCACTCTATCTACTCGGTATGACGTTGTTTGTTATCCCCATCGCCCTTGCCGGCAAAATGCTGCTTCCATCAACAACAAGTTCAGATGCCTACGTACTTGCCCTGCCCCTATCGACCGACAACATTGCTCTTTCCGGCTTTGCTTTTATTGGGGGGTTATCGGCTACCACCAGCATGGTAATTGTAGCTACTTTAGCCCTCGGGATCATGATTTCCAATAATGTGGTCACGCCACTTTGGCTAAAAGCGCGACTGAAAACGTCACCTAACCGCTCTATGGAGCCGAGCAACATTCTTTCAATCCGGCGGCTTACCGTTTTAATCGTACTTAGCATTGCACTGTGGTATCACTTAAATATTAGCCAAGCTGCGCCTTTGGTAAAAAGCGGCGTTATCGCCATTGCTTTATTGGGGCAATGTATGCCTGCACTTATGTTTGGTATTTACTGGCAACGGAGTACGAAAGCTGCAGCTATTTGCGCATTGCTAGTAGGCTTTATTTGTTGGGCTGTATTTCTGCTCTACCCCAGTTTAATGTCTAGCTACTATTTTGACCCAGTACCTACTGACCAAGCTTTAGGCCTGGGATTTGCTTATTCATTAATGGCCAACTGCATAACCTTTATTGCAGTAGCGCTGATCACATCAAAACGTGGCGCTAACGAGAATAATGTAGAAACACCACATGACGGTGCTCCTCATCTACTCGTAAAAGTCCGTGATTTAATAGCGCTTACAGAGCGTGTTCTTGATACCAGTACTCACAGTCAACTTGTGCAGCAGCTTTCTGTGGATGTTAACCGCGCCGCAAGCAGCGGATATGCCAGTCAGGCTCTTATTGACAGAGTGAACAAACTGCTTGCCGCCCAAGTGGGAGCACCGAGTGCGCGAATTTTATTGGGCGCGATTGCTGATACCGGCAGTGATAGCTTGCCTGAACTGGTTGATTGGGTAGAAGAAGCGTCCCAATCATTTCAATTCAATCACGAGGTACTGCAATCATCGGTACAAAATATTGAACAGGGAATCAGTGTACTTGATGACAAGCTGCAATTACTGGCATGGAATGATAGATACGTAGAGCTTTTTGCTTACCCTAAAGGCTTTTTAAAAGCAGGTATGCCGATTACCGATATACTGAGTTACAACGCAAATCGGGGCTTGTTTAACCCTTCATCTATTGATAAACGGGTGAGCTATATGCGTGAGGGTACCCGCCACAAGCATATCCGCAAACAGCCTGACGGAAAAGTGATAGAAGTTAACGGCGCGCCGCTTCCAGGCGGCGGCTACGTAACCACGTATAGCGATATTACCGAATACATGGCAATACAAAAAGCACTAGAAAGCGCAAAAGAAGACTTAGAAGAAAGGGTTGCGCTACGCACTGCCGAATTAGAGGACGCAAAACGCCAAGCTGATAAAGCTAATGAGAGTAAAACCAAATTTTTGGCAGCCGCCGGGCACGACCTCATGCAGCCCTTCAATGCCGCGACACTGTTTGCCAGTATGCTAAGTAAAAAAACACAGGGCAGCGAGCTGGCTGTGCTATCAGAGGGCGTCGTAAATTCGCTGGATAATGCGCAAAGTTTGCTTTCGATGCTGCTTGATATTACCAAGTTAGATGCTGGCGTATTAACACCACAAAAGTCCATATTCCCTATCGACGACATGCTGTCTTCGTTAGTCCAAGAGTTTAGCGTTATTGCTAATCAAAAAAGTGTTGCGCTCAGGTATGTTAAAAGCGACGTGTATGTGTACTCAGATAAAACTTTGCTGCGTCGAGTAATGCAAAACTTGCTGTCTAATGCTGTACGGTATACAACGAAGGGCTCTATTTTAGTTGGGGTCAGGCGCAGTGACGTTGAGGATACAAAACAAGCAATAAGGCTTTGCGTTTACGATACGGGTTCAGGGATCGCTGAGCATCATCAGCAAGAGATTTTCAGTGAGTTTCACCAACTCGATAGCAATAATAAAGGTGAAGGGCTCGGGTTAGGCCTCACCATTGTCGATAAGATATGCAGATTGCTAGAACATGAAGTGGCGCTTTTATCATCGCCAGATAAAGGTAGTTGTTTTAGCGTTACTGTGCCTAGAGCGCATCAACCCCAGAAGAACCCATTTCCCTGTGAAGCGCTAACGCCTGGTCTGCGTAACTTTTCGATTAATGCTAAAAACCATGACTCAGCAAGTAGCACTGTGGATGATACGCACGTAGTTTCTGGTGCAGAAAATGAGGAAAGTAGCCTAACGGACATTAAAGCTAAAACGATAGACGCGCACCCGCGCGTTGATCGTACGGGCCTAGTTCAGCCATATTCTTTTAGTACCGAGAAAAGAAGTTCTGAACTATTTTTAGCTGACACCCACTTTCTCCTCGTTGAAAATGATGAGCAAGTAGCAAATGCAATGTGCGCACTCCTCAAGGATTGGGGAGCAAGAACAACATTAATCACTTGCAGAAAAGATGTTTTGAGCCTTTCAGAAAAACACTATGACGCGCTTATTGCCGACTATCATCTGAACTTTGGGGAAACCGGTTTTGATGTGGCAACATCACTGTCTCGCGCCGAAGTGAGCTTTGCGTTGAAGGTATTGGTTACTGCAAATAGAAGTAACGAAATAAGAGAAGAAGCAACAGCACATCAATTTAACTATCTGCCTAAACCTTTAAAGCCAGCGGCACTGAAGCGACTACTAAAACAGTCTCTTACTTGAAGCACTGGTAAATTATCGGGCTAAAAACGCAGGGCGATGAGGTTGATTATGACTAAAAACACTGGCTATTCAATAATCGGATCTACTAATCTTTTTCGTCTGTCGTAGTTTTCTTAAATAGCCAGTGGCTTGTATTTAGTTATTGAGGCAAATCAATGTGAAGTTTTCCGTAGCGATAATCCAACGTCACAATAAAATCTTTTAGCAGGTCATAACCAATTAGCCCAACCACTCGCTTGCCACCGATTCGACTGCCCGTTCTCTCGTACTGACTTTCTAAGTTAGTGGTTTGCCCTTCTGCGGGAAAGCTTACTTTAACGTCACTAATTTCAAACGGTCCAAATTTTACCACATCAGACGTAGCAAATTCGTTCACGCCTGAGCTATTTGCACCAAATGATGTACTCGCGCCCTCTACTTTTTCAACTAATCCCGCTTTTGACGCAGCGCGACGGTCAATAAGGATTGTCCCAGCGTTACCTGTATCTATCAGAAGCCATAGGGATACACCGTTAATTTCCACTTGTGCGATGGGCATACCTGACCCTTTTTGTGTGGTTGCAGGCACGTTTGCTACCTCACTCATATCGACCGAATCTCGGGTCACAAGGCGAATTTTTCTTTGCGGGTAGTCTAATTGAACAACGAAACTATTGAAAAAGCCGGCCCCTAGCAGTAAACCGTTTGAATGATGACCAAGGTTTGTTTCCACTAATGAATCTAACTCAAAAGTAGTACCAAAAATTTCGACATCGACATTGTTATAGGCTGTTCTTTTTTCAACGCCGTAGACACCTTTTACATTTACAGGCCGGCCTTTATGTAAGTCTAAATTGTGCTTTCCAATAAACGCGCGATTAATGCTATTTATTTGTGCACCAGAATCCAGCATTACCCGCGATTCTATACCCTCAATGGTAATCGGAAGAAATACATGGCCGTTGTCTAACGTAAAATCAGTCCATTGCGTAACTGCACTGACTGCTTTGTGAGAAGTAACAAGAAAAGTAATAAAGAATAGAAAATGCTTCATAATATCCCTTTGTATTTTTTATTTTAATCCTTCGTTACTACGTTATCACAGGAAGAAGAAGAGATCGATCTTACGCTGTCCATCTCTAAATTTTGAGGTTCACCTTGAAAAAGGTTCTCAAAAGTAAGCTTAGCTACACCGTTTGTAGTGTATTCAGGTAATAACTCATTTTACCTAAGCTTTAACTATCTGAAACCAATACACTGCTAATTTAAATGCATCGCATTTTTAAACGCTATGCCAGCCTTAGTTCTGTTAATCACGCCAAGTTTTCTTAATACGGCTGACACATGTTGTTTAACAGTAGACTCTGAAATAGCCAACTCGTAGGCAATCTGCTTGTTAAGCAAACCGTCTGATACCATGCGAAGTACTTTAAGCTGATGAGGCGTGAGTTGCTTCAATCGGCGAGTAAAATCATCGTCGCCGCTACTACTATTTTCATCAAGACCGGTGGACGTATTCAGCCCCCCCGATGACATTTGTGATGTGGCAGGAATCCAAGTCTCCCCATCAAGTACAGTATTAACCGCGTCAATAATGCAATCGACAGAGGCTGACTTAGGAATAAAACCGCTTGCACCTAGCGCAAACGACTTAGCCATAACATCGCAATCTTCCTGCGCAGTAACCACAACAACTAGCACGTCGGGATGTAACGCATGCACCTCGGCAAGGCCATTTAATCCTTCGTTGCCAGGCATGGTAAGGTCTAAGAAAAGTATATCAATATCGTCATTTGACGCTAGACAGTTAAGGGTATCAGGAAAGGTGGACGTTTCTACAAGCGAAATGCGCTCGATGCTGTTAAGTGCATGGCACATTGCGGCCCTGAATAACGGATGATCGTCAGCAATCAGGATTTTTACAGACATAATGCTATCAACTTGTAACTACCTTGTTAATTCACATACTACCACGCAAGTAAAAAAAGTTAACGTGTTTGCTTAACTAAAAGCCAGCTTGGCATGACCGTCTCTGCATTGAGAGCCAAAGCAAGCATGCCTAGGCACTTAAGCCTAGGCATAGCAAGTGAATCTAAATAGTTTTACCTAGAATCTATAGCCAACGGTCAAGTGCACCGTGCGCGGGTCGCCATAGTAACCAATAAGCGTAGTGTCACCGCCTAGGCCGGGACCAAAGTTACCTTCGCCATCTTGAGTGACAAAGTCGTAACCGCCAACCAGATATTCTTCATCGGTCAGATTCTTAACGTGTAATCCGGCATACCAGTCGCCTTCAACACTTTCCCAGCGGGCGCTTAAGTTCACCATACCGTAGGCATCTTGCTGAATCAGGTCGCTGGTTTCAAAGATAAGGTAGTCATCGCGATAATAATAGTTGGCGTTGAACGCAATATCCCCAAAGCTCGTTTCCAGTAAGTAGTTGGCATTGAAATTAAAAGTATTTTCCGGCGTGCTTGCCAAACCGATAAGCGGAGGAATGGCGTTATTTTTCTTAATCTCAAAGTCGATATAGCCATAAGCAACATCAAACTGTAGATTATCTGACGCTACCCATGTCATCTCTAATTCAGCACCTTTTGCCGCGGTTTCCGCCGCATTGCGTAAGCGCTGATCAAGCGCCGTAGGGTCAGACAAATCTCCCTCAACACCTATGTATTGACGGTCCTTGTGATCATAAGAGAACAAGGTTACGTTCAGGCGAAGCGCATCGGTTAGGTCACTTTTAACGCCTAGTTCAAAGCTATCTACCACTTCGGGTCTAACGCCAGGCTCATTGGTTTGAGCCCGTGGGTTAAATGTGCCAGATTTAAAGCCTTGGGAATAGCTGGCAAAGAACATAGTGTCTCGGTCCATCTGATATTCTACGCCCACCCGCGGCGTAAATCGCGACCAACTCTCCACTGCTGGCGCATCTACGATGTCGTCTCCATCAGTGTCTGTCCCTAACACTTGGGGTACAAGTTGACCATCGGGCCTTATATAGCCTTGAATCCAATCTGTCGACGGGTAAACATTGGCAAACACCAAACCGTTGTTAACAAATGCCGACTTTTCTTCATCGGTAAAACGAGCCCCCAAAGAAAGCGATAGTTTGTCGTTAACGTCATAGTTCATTTGCGCATAAGCGGCCCAGCTTTCTGAGTTGTTACATCCAGTGACTTCACGGGTTAGCCCAGGCGCTCCAAGTGATTGGCCGAGCACACCTAGGATTGCGTCAAAGTTTCCGCAGCTTTCACCGTCGTAGAAATATAATCCTGAGACAAGACTGAAAGTATCTCCAATATAGTTTGCTTGAAGCTCGTGGGTATCATTACTGTCATCGTATTCTGCAGGCACGTCAAAGATGGGCAACGGCGTGTTGTCAAAATCGATATTGGTAGGTGAATAACTTTCGCGGTGTGAGCCAATATACTTAAGCTCTAAGTTGTCATTCACGTTATAGCGCGCTAACCAGTTATACCCTTCTAGCTCAACTTTATTCCACGTCGGTAGGCTGGTATAAGAGTCGTACACTGAATCCGGCACAGGTGCATCGGTTAAGATACTTGGAATTAAGCGGTAGCCTCCTTTTGCATTAGACGTGTCTTCCGTTTTGTCCCATCCAATACGGAAAAATAGATCTTCGTTAGGGTGAATTTCAAGAGATACTCTCGCTGCCCATAAATCTTTGTTGTAGTTTTCTCTATCTTGATTTGGCAGTGCGCTGATCAGGTATTCGCCGAAACCATCGCGGTTCAAATTAGCATAGCCAACACCGAGATAAACCGTATCCTCGACAAGGGGAATTTGACCGGTAACTTTAATATCCCGCTGACTGTAGCTGCCTAACGTAGCCTCTACATTCATTTGAGTGTCGCCGGTCATCTCTTTGGTCACATACTTTACTGCACCACCGATAGTATTTTTACCGTATAGCGTACCTTGAGGGCCACGCAGTACTTCAATTCTTTGCACATCCAACAGGTCAAGTACCGCACCTTGGGGGCGTGCAATATAGACGTCATCAACGTAAATCCCAACCCCTGGTTCATAGCCCCATAGCGGATCTTGCTGGCCTAAGCCGCGAATAAAAGCAGTAAGCGTTGAATTCGTTCCGCGGCTTGTTTGCAGTGTGGTATTCGGAGAAAACTGCTGGATTTCGGTTAGCACGCTGATGCCTTTTTCGCCCAGCTCAACTGCGCCAATGGATGTGATTGCAACCGGTGTTTCTTGAAGCGACTCCACGGTTCTTCGCGCTGTGACTTCGATGCGTTCTAACTTGCCTTTTTCTGCATCCTGATCACTTGTCGACGTTTGATTTTCTTGTGCAAACGCTGGCGTAGCGCAAAGTACGCCGGCGACTGCAAGAGCACAGAGACTACGAGCGGGCCTTTTAGCCACAGCGCATGTGCTTGATTTTCTTTTGTAGGATGAAACCCAATTTAGTGTGTGTGTTGATTTAGACATAGTGAGTCCTTGTTGTTCTAAGTTATAGGGCCTCTTGATCTTTGCTGTACAGAAAAGATCAACAGGCCCTCATCACTGCCGGATGTATTGCCTACGGTCAAAATCACTTTAGTTAATTAATTGTTAATAGTATGTAGTACCATCGTACTATGGGATTTTGGTAAAAGTAACGTCAAACTCTGGGTCTGTTATGAATGCTTTTTATCTGATTTGTATACACTTTGCGGTTTTGAGTGTGAGCAAATCACTAATCGACTTAACTGTTTCGGATCATCTGCGGTCACAGATTTTTAAGGAATAATAATTATGTTAAGTATGATTGGCTTGGTAGGCGGTCTGTTGTTGCTTATTGTTTTGACAATACGCGGAATGAACCTCTTTATTGCTGCCCCCTTGTGTGCCCTCGTCGTTGCCGTAACTAACAACATTGGGGTATTTACTGGTGACGTAAATTTTGTTGAGACCTATATGAGTGGGTTCTCAGGCTTCATTGCCTCTTGGTTTTTTATGTTTTTACTAGGTGCACTGTTTGGTAAATTCATGGAAGACACTGGGGCTGCAGATGCGGTATCTCGCTGGATCGTCACCAAGATTGGCTATAAGCGCGCCGTTTTGGCCGTTGTGCTCGCTTGCGCTATTTTAACTTATGGTGGCGTCAGCGTTTTTGTGGTGGCGTTTTCTGTTTATCCTATGGCAGTAAGCCTGTTTAAAGATGCCAATTTACCCCGTCGCTTCATTCCTGCCGCCATGGCCTTTGGCTCGGTGACGTTTACCATGACCTCTGCGGGCTCACCTGAAATCCAAAACTGGATCCCTATAAAGTATTTGGGTACTTCACCCTTTGCAGCGTGGGAAGTTAGCCTTATTGTCGCGGTGTTTATGGCCTGTTTTGGCTATTGGTGGCTCGCTAAAATGATAACAAAAGCTGTGGCCAACGGCGAGGTTTTCGAAGCAAGAGAAAGTGATCCGCAAGTGCGTGAAAGAGCCCTGCCCCACCCGCTTACCGGCATTGTTCCGCTGGTTGTGGTGTTAGTTATTTCTTTTTTATTTCATGAAGAGCTTGCGCAACTGGCGCTTATTCTTGCATTAGGCGGTGGCGTATTATGTTTGTTGACTATTAATTTCAAGCATTTTCTGAGTCTACCAATGGCCATTAATGCGGGCACAACGGGCGCGCTTATTGCGATAGGTAATACTGCAGCAGTTGTAGGTTTTGGTTCAATTGCAAAAAACACTGACGCGTTTCAAACGACCGTTGCATTAATGACGCAAATTCCTGGAAACGAGCTAATTGGCGCCGCCATTGCAGTCAGTGTTATTGCTGGCTTAACGGGTAGCGCGTCTGGTGGACAGGCCATCGCCCTTCCCTTAGTGGCACCTCATTATCTTGACCAAGGCGTTGAGCCTGAACAGTTACACAGAATTGTTTCTATATCGTCAGGTGCGTTAGATTCGCTACCTCATAATGGTTACGTCGTCACTACCATACGTGCGATATGTCATGAAACCCATCAGGCCGCCTATTGGGCAGTTGGCGCGCTGACGGTAGTAGTGCCGGTTATTGGCCTTGCCATGGCCATTGGTCTTTTTAGCATTTTGTAGGGTGGCATAAACGTTATGAAAAAAACAAACACTGGATATGCTGCGCTATGCAAAAGACGCAAAACAAAAGATGTAAAAAAGAAAGGTTCTATGAGTGCCAAAAGTGAGTGTGTAAAAAATATAGCTCAACTTGCCATGAGGCTCTTTTCAATCAATAGCAAATTGCAAAGACTGTTGATTTCGGCATTTATGGCGGGGGTAACAGACCGTTTTGCTATAAAACAACATGCTCCGTCTAATAGAAAATTGAACCTAAGACTTTCTTTAGGTTTTTGTTTAGTTTTGTGTTTCGTAACCGTACTCAGTTTTCCGTCGTTCGCTAGTGAAGCGATGAGTATCGGAAAACCAGATACGGTACCTTCATCTCCGTTGGTAGTAGAAAAACAAGTGTTTGAGATGCCGCTTTTTACAACGTTTGGTGGCCAGCGTATTAAAGACGTGAAGGTCGGCTGGGAAGCGTACGGAAAGTTAAATGAGGATAAAAGTAACGTTATTCTTATTACGCATTATTTTTCAGGTTCATCCCATGCAGCTGGAAAATATAATCCCGATGATACTGCCACAGGATACTGGGACAGCATCATTGGTCCAGGGAAAGCTATAGATACGGACCGCTTTTACGTTGTCAGTGTAGATACCTTGGCTAATTTAAACGCTTATGACCCCAACGTTATTACTACAGGGCCCGCTTCAATTAATCCGGATACAGGAAAGCCCTACGGTTTAGACTTCCCTGTGGTAACCATTCGAGATTTCGTTAACGTGCAGAAGGCGTTGCTTGAAAACCTAGGCATTAGCAAACTTTACGCCGTTATCGGGCCTTCTATGGGGTCGATGCAGGCCATTGATTGGGCAAGTGCCTATCCCGACTGGGTTGAACGAATGATTTCTGTCATCGGGGCTGGACAAAGTGACGCCTGGACCACATCTGCCCTAGAGCACTGGGCTAATCCCATCAAGCTTGATAGCAAATGGAACGACGGTGCCTACACCGAAAACGATAGACCATTTAAAGGCTTGGTGGCCTCGTTGATGCTGATCACTCAACATGCGCTTACCCCAACATTTTTTAACGAGCAAGGCAGCAACCTAGGGTTTAAAAATATTGAATCTGCTCCGCTTGACGATATTCGTCAGTCGCATAGCATTGTGACTTGGCTACGCGAACGCGCCGAGGCCCGTGCAAAAAGTATGGATGCTAATCACCTTTTATACTTGGTTCGTGCCTGCCAGCTATTTGTGGCAGGCCATGATAATAATCTTAAGCAAAGCCTTGCATCGATAAAAGCAAAAACACTTTTTATACCAGCAGAAACCGATTTACTTCTCATGCCTTATTTGTCGCAAGATGCCCACCAAGGCTTACTTTCACAGAACAAGAATTCCACACTTTTAACACTAAACGGTAAGTTAGGACACTTAGAAGGCGTCAGTAACGTTTCCGCTCAGGCAAAAGCCATTCGCCAATTTTTAGAAAATGAAAAGGAAGCAAATTTATGATGAAAAAACATTTTTATTTACGCCGGGCTCTGTGTCTTTCTTTTTTCAGTGCTAGCGCGCTTACGTTCAGTGCTGCTTCGGTTGCTAATAACGAGATTCCCAAGCTCGCACTCGATTTAGAAAATGTCACCGTGTCTGGCCTATCCTCTGGCGGGTATATGGCCACCCAATTCCAGCTAGCCCATAGCGACTGGGTAAAAGGCGTGGGCGTTATTGCCGGTGGCCCTTACTTTTGTGCTCAAGGAGACATAACCACTGCCCTAGCACAATGTGTCAATAAAATTGAGGGCGATATAGACATTAAAGCGCTAAACGAAAAAGCTAAACAGTATGAATCAGAAGGAAAAATTGCGCCCCTCAATAATATGAAAGATGCCAAAATTTGGCTTTTCCATGGCACCCAAGACACCCGAGTGGTCGCGAAAGTCAGCGCCTTACTTTTTGAACAATACAAACTATGGACAGACACTCAAAACATTACCTATATCAACGACAAGCCAATGGCGCATGTATTCCCAACAAAGGAAAAGGGAGTAGACTGCATGAAATCAGAAAGCCCTTTCATAGGTAACTGCGACTATGACGCCGCGGGCGCCCTGCTCTCTCATCTCATCGCAGACGTTAGCCCTCCCGATGAATCACTTTCTGGGAAAATACATTCCATAGACCAGCAAAAAATAGCAGGGAGCAACGCAAAAACCTTAGCAAATGAAGGCTTTGTGTATGTACCAGAAAGCTGCGCACAAGGAGAACCCTGTAGAGCGCATATTAGCTTTCACGGCTGTAATCAATACGCAGACGCCGTTGGCGACGCCTACACAACTCAAACAGGGCTAAATGAGTGGGCCGATGACAACAATATTGTGGTGCTTTATCCGCAAACTAAAAAATCGCTGTTTATGCCGCTAAATCCGCAAGGTTGCTGGGATTGGTGGGGCTATGCGTCCAGTGACTACGCTAACAGGGATGGCGCACAAATCGCCGCCGTTAAAGAGCTGCTATTTTCACTGAACACTCGTCTTCCTGTGAAGGACAATAAAGGAAACGCCGATGAGTAAGCGAACGATATTTATCACAGGTGGCGCCAGCGGTATTGGTTTCGGTATTGCTGAATCTATGATCAGACAAGGCCACCACGTTATTATTGCTGATATAAACGAACAGGCGGCTAAGGCTGCCGTAGCTAAGCTTGCCCATTTGGAAGGCTCGGCTAGTGCTATTGCCGTTGATGTTTGTAATGCCCAACAGGTGGCGGCACTACCTGACGCTTTAGGCAAATATACTGTTGATGTATTGATTAATAATGCAGGCATACAGCATGTCTCTCGCATTGAAGATTTCCCTGCAGATAAGTGGCAGCAGCTAATCAACATTATGCTGGTGGGCCCGGCTCTGCTAACTCAAGCGTTTTTACCCGCAATGCGAGAGCAAAATTATGGACGCATAATCAATATAGGTTCAATACATTCTCTTGTGGCTTCTCCTTTTAAATCTGCCTATGTAGCAGCCAAACACGGGCTTTTGGGGTTCGCAAAAACCATTGCTCTTGAAACCGGTGACTGTGACGTGACCATCAACACACTATGCCCCGCCTATGTAAAAACGCCGTTGGTAGAACAGCAAATTGCGGCCCAGGCGAAAGAAAATAATTTGAGCGAAGAAGAGGTGATAACGAAGATAATGTTAGAGCCCATGCCCAAAAAGCAATTTGTAAGCGTGGAAGAACTCGCAGATACAGCGAATTTCTTAATGTCGCCCAGTGCGCGAAACATTACCGGGCAAACCATGGTGCTTGACGGAGGTTGGACGGCAAGATAGCCGCGCAGTGCTGCTGCTTTCATGCTTTAGAAGTTAAAAAGACTGCTCAGTGCAGTCTTTTTTTATTTAGCCTGATACGCTTTTTTTTGCGCCCTTCAAACCAAACTTATACTTTTCTAATCCCATAGCGAAACATAGATAGCAACCATCTCTTCAATGGTCGGTATACGCGGGTTATTTCCCGGTGATCCCGAGGCCAATGCTTGCTCAGCCATGGTCGAGGTTAACGTAAAGAACGCCTCTTTATCTATTCCAAAATCTTTCGGAGTAGGCACCTGCAGATCGGCGTTAAGGGCTTTTAATTCATTAATTAACTTTTGATTAGCCAAGTCGTCTGAATCACTTTGGGTTGCTATTCCCATGGCCCGAGCACATTGCGCATAACGCACAGGGGCGCTAGGAATTGAAAATGCAGTAACAGCGGGTAGTAACATCGCATTTGAAAGCCCATGTGGGACATGAAACGCCGCGCCAATGGGGCGACTCATGCCATGCACCAGCGCCACTGATGCGTTGGAAAAGGCAATTCCCGCCAGCGTAGACCCCAACATCATGGCCTCACGAGCATTCTCGTTCTTACCATCTGCAAACACGGTACGTAGGTTCGGCGCGATAAGGGCCATAGCTGAAAGTGCCTGAGCGTCACTGTATAGATTCGCTTTGCGACTCACATAAGCTTCAATAGCATGAGTGAGGGCATCTATACCTGTATCTGCTGTTACTCGTTGCGGCAAACTTAAAGTAAGCGAAAAATCTATAAGTGCAGCAGTGGGCATGAACCCTGAGCCCACACACAACATTTTTTCACTTGTTTGTTCATCGGTGATGATAGTGAAGCGCGTCACCTCAGAACCAGTGCCTGCCGTCGTCGGAATTGCGATGATAGGCAGCCCTTCTTCGTTCACCACTCTGGGGAACTTATAATCGCGCATCTCGCCACCGTATTTACCCAAGATACCAATTGCCTTCGCGCTATCAATTGGGCTGCCGCCGCCAAGCGCAATAATGCAGTCGTAGGCTTTGCCGCGCAAAGCCTCAACGCCGGCTGATATAGAAGCAACTGTCGGTTCAGGTACAGTATCAGAGAAAACATCAAGTGCTATGGAATGCTCGGCTAAGTAGCTCGCTATGCGCTCTGCATATCCTAATTCAACCATCACGTTATCGGTAATAAGCAAAGGCTTAGAACAATTTAAGCTAGCCAACGTTTCCGTAATTTGCTTGCTAGCATCTTTGCCTATATGCATCGTTCTTGGCAGTATAATTTGATGAGCCATGTTTCCCTCGCTGCAACTATTTGATTTGTGTCTTACCGTTAAGCGAGTAACAAGATAAACAGAAATTGCTTCTTTCGCTTTTTCATTGCACGCTTAGTCAGTATTTCTCTCAGCATACCTACCGCTGTACGCAAAGCAACAAACATGTGAAATTGATGTTAAAACAACGTCATTTTCGGATAAAACGACGGCCATTTAAAAAGATGACGTTAACCTCCTTTTACTAAAATTGAATGGTAAACTGTGACCACTTTTACCCAGGATAAGAATTATGAAAAAACTCGGTGTAATTGCGTTGCTTGCAGTCGCTCTTAGTATAGCGTTATGGCAATGGCCGAAACCTGAGGCTCCCTTATTAGTTGACACGGAGAATTTTTCCGTTGCAAAACATTTGCCTGACAATTTTTTTGATGAGCAAGTTAACCCCTTGCTTACGCAGCGCTGTGTGGTTTGCCACGCGTGTTATGACGCGCCTTGTCAATTGAAAATGTCGTCCTCGGAGGGCGTTGCCAGGGGAGCGAGTAAAGAGAAAGTTTACGAAGGAACCCGAATTACCGCTGCCCAACCCAACCGCATGTTTCTAGACGCTCACAGCACCAAGGCGTGGCGTGAGCGAGGCTTCTTTGATGTATTGCCTGTAGATAAGGAAACAAATGAGCCTAAAACACAATCTTCAGTTCTAGCGCAAATGCTTTTGCTAAAAAAGCAACATCCACTTCCCGATACATCTCATTTAGGTTCTGGCTTTGACATTAGTTTAAGCCGTGAAAACCAATGCCCTACTATTGATGAAATGGGGGAATACATTGCTGACCAACCTTTAGGCGGGATGCCCTATGCCCTGCCTGGATTATCAGACGCTGAGCACAATACCCTCATGCAGTGGCTACATCACGGTGCACCGCTTTCCTCAAGTAATGTCATATCAGAAGAACTAAACGCTAAAATAGTGGCATTAGAAAAATGGTTAAATGGCGATAGCAACAAAATGCGGCTGTCTGCCCGCTATATCTATGAGCATTTATTTACGTCTCATCTATATTTCGAAAATGTCACCGCTGAAAAAGAGCAACCTCAATTTTTTAACCTAGTACGCTCACGTACTCCCTCTGGCGAGCCCCTTGATATTATTGCTACGCGCAGGCCTTTTGACGACCCCAAGGTCGACCGGGTTTACTACCGCCTACAACCTGTATTTTCAACTATCGTAAGCAAAACTCATCAAGCTTATGCCATCAACGAATCGCTAACCGATAAATGGCAAGCCTGGTTTGACGACGCCGATTATACCGTTGAAACGCTCCCCTCTTACGAATCAGAAGTCGCCGCTAACCCCCTTACCGCGTTTGCCTTGCTTCCTGTGGAAAGTCGCTATCGCTTTATGCTTGAGCGGGCGCAGAACACAATTATGGGTTATATCAAAGGACCTGTTTGCCGCGGTCAGGTCGCACTCAATGTGATTAACGACAGATTTTGGGTGTTCTTCGTCGACCCCGATATAGCTGCCTCTGAAGACATGAACGCGTTCTACGCTTCGCAGAAAGAAAACCTTCACCTCCCCGCTGAAAAAGACAGCTCTGCTTTAGCTGTTAACTGGGTCAAGTATGCTAAACGTCAAGGCGAATATGTGCGCGCTCGCACTGCGTTTATGAATGAAGAATTTAAAAACGGGGAACACTTAAATATCTCCAGCATATGGGATGGCGATGGCGACAACACTAACGCAAGCCTAACGGTGTTCCGTCATTTCGATAACGCGACTGTGGTAAAGGGTATGGCAGGTGAGCCTACTAAAACCGCATGGGTTATCGATTATGCCTTGTTAGAGCGAATTCACTATTTACTCGTGGCAGGTTTTGATGTTTACGGTAATTACGGCCATCAATTGATGACGCGTTTGTATATGGACTTTTTGCGCATGGAGGGTGAGTCAAATTTCCTTAATTTACTGCCTCCAGAAACGCGCCATACGCTACTTAAGGAGTGGTATCAAAATGCAAGTCCTGAGTTAACCGACTACCTAGAGGGAGATATAAACAGCTTTGAACAACCCTCGGGTATTGTATTTGAAACAGAAAACCCTCAACAAGAGCTCTACCAAATGCTTTCTACGCATTTATCCAATGTTCTGCCATCAGGCACGACCTACGATAAAAATATATTGTCAGAGAAACAGTTTTCAGCGCTAGCGAGTCTTGACTTTCTTCCCGCACAGCAAGCTACCTTAATGCCAGAGACCACAATAATTGTTATAAAAGACGATGAAGAACCGGAGAAAATTGACGTTTTTACGGCGCTTAGAAATAGTGCTCATTACAACGTGAACAGCCTGTTTGAAGAAGAGGAAAATCGCGAGCCTTCTAAAGATTCTGTTACCCTCGTGCACGGATTATTAGGGAGTTACCCCGACGCATTTTGGTTCATCAAAACTTCGGAGGTTATCGGTTCAATTGAACAGTTAAAATCAATTAAAAACGAGAAGGATTACAAAGCATTACTTGATAAAGTGGGAATGCGCCGCACTAATCCACAGTTTTGGACGTTTAGCGATAACCTTCTAAGGTGGTCAGAAGAGCAATACCCTATTGAAGGGGGGCTTTTAGACTACAACCGGTTAGAGGATAGATAAACCTCATGCTCTGAATCGCTTTACGCTTTTCTTTTACGAAATACCTGTGCTAATGTCCAACCATTGGAAATGAAAGGACATTAGCATTCCATGCCCTATCAAACCGTTGCGTTAATCGGAAAGCCTCAGCACGCTGCAACCCATGACAGCTTAAACATTCTTGCGGACTATTTGCTGGCCAAAGGATGCAAACTGCTTGTTGAAGAAACCATTGCTGAAGAGCTTGAAACTGAAAATTTTGAAAGCTGTAATCTTGTTGCCATCGGTAAAAACGCTGATTTAGCGGTTGTTGTTGGTGGCGACGGTAGTATGCTCGGCGCCGCTCGTGTACTGGCACGTTTCGACATTCACGTGGTGGGCGTCAATCGCGGAAATTTAGGCTTTTTAACAGATATTCACCCCGATGAAATTACTCAACAACTCGATCTCATTTTTACCGGGGAGTGTGTAGTTGAAGAACGGTTTCTGCTTGAAGTGGGCGTTTACAGGCATGAAAAACTCAAAAGTAATAACTCTGCAATGAATGAAGTGGTGCTGCATCACGGAAAAGTTGCCCATATGATGGAGTTCGAAATCTATATAGATGAGCAGTTCGTGTTTAGTCAACGCAGTGACGGGCTTATTGTTGCCACACCAACAGGTTCAACAGCGTATTCACTCTCTGCTGGTGGTCCTATCATCATGCCTAAACTAGACGCCCTTACGCTAGTGCCCATGTTCCCCCATACCCTTAGCAGTCGCCCTATCGTTGTTGACGCCGACAGCCAAGTATCGATGAAGGTATCAAAGGTAAATAGCCATTCTCTTCAGGTTAGCTGCGACAGCCATATTGTGCTTCCGGTTCTGCCGGGCGACGAGATTCGAATAAATAAAAGTACCGATAAACTTCATTTAGTCCACCCCAAAGGCTATAGCTATTTCAATGTACTTCGCAAAAAACTAGGTTGGGGCAGCAAGCTTTACTAGATTCCCGCGCAACACCCTCTATCGTGCATTTATTACATGAGCCTGTAGCATTTTCCCAAAGCTACAGGCTTGAAAAATAAAGATTTTTTAATCTTACGAAAAATAATTAAAGAAATCCGTTACTTATAAACTGTTCCACATACGGCATACCTGTTGCAGCTTCCTTACCAAGCTTTCAGCGAAACAAGATTTACACGCTGTCGAATTTAGTGTTCTGACATCTACGTAAATTCTTCATAAAGACGTCGCTGCTACTTTAATGAGCAATAGGAGATATCATGAGTAATACCAATATCAAATTTACAGCCCCAGGAATGGATAACGATGCCGCTGCCAAAACTATCAAGGTATTGGATCAACGATTGGTCGCGCTATTAGATCTACAGCTTACACTTAAACACGTTCACTGGAACGTTGTGGGACCGAATTTTATCGGTGTGCACGAAATGTTAGATCCGCAAGTTGATGCGGTCCGTGGCATGACGGATACCATTGCAGAGCGTATTGCCACGTTAGGTGGTGTACCTAAGGGCACGCCAAAGGCGATTGTAGAAGGCCGCAGCTGGGAAGATTACCAGCTAGGTAAAGGCTTAGTGCTTGACCACCTTAAGGCTCTGGATGCAGTTTATGACGGCGTAAACGGCGACCACAGGAAAGCGCTAGAAATTTTGGGCGACATCGACCCAGTTTCAGAAGACATGATTACAGGCCAGCTGGCAGATTTAGAACAGTTCCAGTGGTTCGTTCGCGCCCACATTGAGTCTGGCAGCGGTGAACTGCAACAGTAAATTATAACGCTGCGTGCGCTGCCAATTGTAAAGCGGCACACTACGAATCTAGATAGGTTTATGTAAAGGAGGGCTTTTGCTCTCCTTTTCGCTGTATAAAATCAGTAACTTCATATTTTAATTTAATTGTTACGCGTAAACAAATCACCAAAAGCCACTCATAAACCATATAAATTCATATACTTACTCCTATCCCCTCTATTTTTTATCAATTTTTATACGACGACACTTTACACAGCGAAACACTGTATATATTATCAGTTGCTGTATATATCATCATGTTCAACTTTTTCCGAGTGTGGTTATGTTAGCGCATCTTTCTATTTCTAATTTTGCAGTTGTAAAACAGTTATCAGTGCAGCTTGAAAACGGGCTTACTGCTATAACAGGTGAAACCGGTGCTGGTAAGTCTATTGCGATAGACGCTTTAAGCCTTTGTTTGGGAGAACGTGCAGACGCAAATGCCGTTCGTAAAGGCAGTGCGAAAGCTGAGATTATTGCTCATTTTTCACTTAGTAAAAATGAGTTAGCCAAAGCGTTTCTTGATGAGCACGAGCTGACGTCTGATGAAGATGAAAACAGCTGCTTCATCCGCCGCGTTATTTCAAAAGAAGGTCGCTCAAAAGCATTCATAAATGGTGTGCCAGCTTCATTACAGCAATTGAAGGGGCTTGGGCAATTTTTACTTGCTATTCACGGGCAAAACACCCACCTACAGCTACTCAAGGAGGACCACCAACGTGATCTTGTCGATGGGTATGCAAAACACAATGATGTTTTAGAAAAGGTAAAAGACGCCTACTCTCAATGGCGAGACAAGCAGCGCACACTCAAAACACTTCAAGAACAAGCTCAGCAACGAGAAGATCGCCTTCAGCTTCTTACATATCAAGTACAGGAACTCGACGAGTTCGCTATTGAGGATGGCGAATTTGAGGAGTTGGAAACGGAGCACAAGCGGTTAAGTAATGGACAAAGTCTGCTAGAACAAGCGCAAACCAGTGTGTATAACTTGTATGAAAATGATGAGGGCAACGCGCTTTCTGTAATACAAAGCAGCATTGAGCGCTTGGGTGAGTTAGAAGCGCACGACGCTAGCCTTACGCCAATGATTGCATTGTTGAACGATGCCGCTATTCAAGTAGAAGAAGCGGCAAGCGAGTTGCGTAGCTATTGTGACCAATTAGAGATCGATCCCTTGCGCCTTCAGCAGGTTGAAGCTCGCTATTCGAAGGCGATGGATCTTGCGCGTAAACATTCAGTCATGCCCGAGGCCCTTTATCAGCACCATCAAGAATTGGCTGCAGAGTTCGCATCTCTGTCGGATCAAGAGACGCTGTTAGGCACATTAGAAAATGAAGTTGCCGAGGCAAGAGCAGCTTATTTAGTTGCAACACAAAGCCTCTCGGAAAGTAGGCAGCGAGCGGCGCAAAAACTAAGTGAAGATATTGAAACGCAAATTCGTCAGATGAATATGCCTCACGCAAAAGTAGACATTCAAATACAGTATGATGAACTTAAAAAGCCTGTAAGTACGGGGTTAGATTCAGTGGAATTTAGAGTCTCGACTAACCCGGGTCAAGATGCAGATAAGCTGGAAAAAGTCGTGTCAGGCGGTGAGCTTTCGCGCATTGGATTAGCTATTCAAGTGATTGCGAGCGACCATCACGCCACCCCAACAATGATTTTTGACGAAGTGGACACAGGCATCAGTGGCCCTACAGCCTCTATCGTTGGCGGCTTGCTTCGTAAGCTAGGCAGCCAGTCACAAGTAATGTGTGTAACGCATTTACCTCAGGTAGCAGCGCAAGCACACAATCAACTATTTGTTACCAAGATCACAGATGGTGAAAGTACAGAAACGCAGATGCTGCCGCTTACCAAGCAAGATAGAATTGATGAACTTGCAAGACTTTTAGCCGGTGATAAAGTCACGAAATCCGCATTAGCGAATGCAAAAGAGCTGCTTAAAAGCGCTGCATCGAACTAAAATGCAGTTGATTGGTCATAGTTGTCAATGTAGCATGCCTTCGCGCTTGCAATAAAACAGTCTCGAATTTCGCGATAGCGACGCTCGCTGGCACTAACAAAGGCAATACTGGACAAATTAACGAATGAAGTTGCAACACCTATTAGTAATTCTCGCCATCACACTAACATCAACCGCTTGCTCGAACTGGATCTATCGAATCGACGTTCCTCAAGGAAACTTCTTAGATCAGAGAGACGTTGAAAAGCTTCGGGTTGGCATGACAAAAGAGCAAGTTATCTATGTACTAGGAAATCCGGTCGTCCAAGACTCGTTCAACGATGATACGTGGTACTATGTATACGATATGAAGCGCGGTATGAAAAAACGCGGAGAGGATTTTCAAAAGCAAATGGTGATAAATTTTGTAGATAACAAAGTCACTGCAGTTGAGGGTGACTTTGAACTCTCCGAAGATTTCAACACACCACTTGATAACTAAGTAACTTCGAGAAGGTAGCGCTATCCCGCTATCTTCTCTGTTTCTACTTACCCTAAAGTGACAATTATTTTATAGGGAAGTCAGCAGTTTAAAATAAGTGAGTTTCGCATGGAACATAGTTTTTGGCACAGTAAATGGCAAAAGAACGAAATTGGATTTCATGAACCAAAAGGCAATGCGCTTTTGGTAAAGTACGCGTCTTTTCTACTCGGCGACGAAACCTCTGAAGCTTCTTTGAAACGTATATTTGTACCATTATGTGGGAAGACGCGTGACATAGGCTGGTTGCTTTCGCAAGGATGTGAAGTAGTAGGTGCTGAGCTTAGCGAAGTAGCGGTTATACAGTTGTTTGAAGAGCTAGATGCAGAGCCCACAGTTACTACTACTGCAAACGGTAAAATTTATGCTAAAGATGGTTTGACCATATACGTCGGTGATATCTTTAAACTAACGCCAACCGACTTAGGTGAGGTAACGGGTGTTTACGATAGAGCGGCATTGGTAGCACTACCTAGCCCGCTTCGCGAGCAATATGCTGCACACTTAGTTGCAATCACCCAGTGCGCGCCGCAGTTAGTTATTTCTTTTGACTACGATCAAAATGAAGTGGCAGGCCCTCCATTTAGCGTAAATGAAGATACAGTTTCGTCCCTTTACTCCGATAAATACACTATCAACCGTCTTGAACGCTCTGTGTTAGAAGGTGGATTAAAGGGTAAGGTTGAAGCTGAGAATCTAGTGTTCGCTCTCCAAATCAAGTAACGCAAGCAAACTTTACATAGAGCGCCCTGAAGCGAATATTAGTTTTCGTTTCGGGGTCATTCACACTGTAAACAATTTATAGTTATGTCGCGATTTGCCTATCAGTGAACAGCGCTATAGGCCAATCAGAGCTTCTATCCCGAACAGTATTGCACCAATAAGCCCACCGACAATCGTGCCATTAATTCGCACTTTTTGAAGGTCGCGACCAATATTTAGCTCCACCTGCTGCGCCATTTCTCGCTCGTCCCAGCTGTTTATCGTGTCACGAATATGACGTGTGAGAAACTCAGCCAGCTCTGGCGCCATATATTTAGCGGCTTCTCCAATGTGCTTGTTAAATGCTTTTGCCAACTCGCTGTCTTGCGTTAACGTTGTGCCCAAATCTTTCAAAAGGCCCGACACTTTAGTTTCTGCTTTGCCATTTTGCTCTTCAAGCGACCTTAAAAGCCATTGATGGAATTTGGCCCATGATTGCTGAACATAGGTATTTAATGCAGGGTCATTGATGATTTTTTCACGATAGCTGTTTATCTTTTTCTCCATTAATGGGCTGTGCTGCAACTCGTATAAAAATTCGTGCACCTGCTCATCAAAGGCATGGCGAATCGGATGGTGCTCATCTTCGTATATGTCTTCTAAAATACTCGAAACGGCTTTAACAGCAATTAACGCGCCCTGTTCACTCAACCAGCTAGACGGCAACAACTTTTCAATTCGGCTGTATTCGGTTTTTAACCAAACAAATAATGTATCTGCTATATAAATCTGGGTCTCAGGCTCCGCGAGCAGTTTGGCTAGTTTTCCTAGCACCCTATCAAGGACAACTTGATGCTGCCGCTCTCTCGTCACAGCGCCTAATGACGTGACCATCAGCTGCCTGAGGTCAAGTTCATTAATACCTTTCTGCGCCGTTTTAGCGATAAACGCTTTCACAGGTTTGTCATCGAGCACGCGCAGAACGCCTGCAAAAGCATCGCATAGAAAGCGACTTAATCGGGTAGCGTTTCTCTCTTGAGACAACCACCTTCCAGCGCCCTTCGCAGGATCGCTGTCTCGAATCAGTTTTTCTATCGCTTCGGGGTGAAAGAATTTTTCCTTAACGAACAATGACAAGTTATTAGCAATTACGGACTTGTTGCTAGCCACGATATTGGTATGAGGAATAGGGTACTGGGAGGGAATGGGTTTAAATAGAGCCGTCACAGCAAACCAGTCAGCAAGACCACCAATAAGCGCCGCCTCGCTGGCCATCTTAATAAGTCCCAACCACCAGGCATCTTGCAGTTCTGTATAGAACTTAGGAAATAATATCGTTGCAACAAATACACACGCGGCAAAAATTAAACAGTACATCGCTAGCCGCTTAGCTTTATTCAATTGTGCATATTTGTCCTGCATATACTGCTCCGTTTAAATTAGTCGTTGACCATCGTTGTCGATTAGATGTGTGCCTTCTTCTTTAGCAAAAACTTTCGAGGCCACAGAGGAAAATTAATTAAAGCGCTTTGCTCACGCGTTAGCGTTTTACTGTTTCGCTCACACTCTTAAAGATGTCTTCACCATCGCTCATCGTGAAGATGTAAAAGCCACGAAGTCGTAATCATGAGCAAATATGCAAACAATAGGCCTAATCACAAAAATTGCGCGCTTGAGCATCAAGTCAAAATGAATTCGTTTGTCACTTAGTCATCTAGTAGCCCTAATTCAGCTATTGCCAAACCTATTATGAGGACAGCTTCTCAGGTGAAAAGATGAGCAGAGTTTAATAAATAAGTTGTACACATATTCAACGCTTACTTACTCGATCAACGCTATTTTATATTGCGAAAAAATCATCAGTGACAGTGCATTTCTTGGTGTCATTTCTGGATGTCATTTCTGGACACCCACTTAAATCTTTTAGTGGATTGAAACAAAATCATATTTCTCAAAAGTCTCCCTCTCACTTTAAAGCGGAGTTTTGAGTGTCTGTCCACGTCTGTACTTTCGTACATGGATCACGTGCATGTTTTGGACACCCACTTAAACCTTTTTCGGTTGGCTTCAAACTACTTTTCTTAAGTGGCTGTCCCTTACTTTAAAGTAAAGCTTTGAGTGTCTGTCCACTTCTGTACTTTCGTGCATCGAAATCTAAGGTGGTCAAATGCGCTACACGTTAGTAGATGACGCTATTAAACTCATTTTTACACCACAAAGTTGACTTACGCCACTCTAGAAAAAACGCTATCCTTATGTTTTTATTATATTTTAAATAATGGCACGCAACGTGATGATTAATGTGATAAGTAACATTGAATTAAAACTCGATAGTTAAATGACTAACACGATGAAATAATTGTGTTATCTCAAATATATAAAAACCGTTAAGGATATAAGAATATGAAAAAGTCTATTTTCGCCTCAACAGCTCTATTGCTTTCGGCATCTCTGCTTTCAGGCTGCGTTATACACGTGGGGAATGCTAGTGCATTGGATGGCAGTGACTTAAGCTCTATTCTAGGCAATATAGACATTGCAGAAGGAAAGCATGCCGGCGATATTTCTTCGGTAAACGGCAATGTTGAGATTAGCGACAATGCGGGTGCTGACGAAGTCAACATTGTTAATGGCAACCTTGAAATGGGTAGTCATGTGACTGTCCGAAATATTGATATCGTCAATGGAAATGTGAGTGCATCGTCTCATTTAACTGTGCTTAAAGACGTAGAGACTGTAAATGGGAACGTGACGCTTCCTTCTCAAAGTAGCATTGGTGGCAGTGTTGAAACAGTAAATGGTGATATCACTGCAGTTGATTCAAAAATTGAGAAACACATCAAAACGTTAAACGGTGATATTACGCTTTCTGGTAATTCTCACGTACATGGCGATATTATTTACAGAGAGAATGAAAGCTCATGGGGAAGCAAATCTGACGACAAACCTACGTTGTCTATAAGCGCTTCAGTTACTGTTGAAGGCAATATTATTTTAAAACGCCCTGTCAATTTAGATATTGAGAGCGAAGCGTTAAAACAAAAAGTCGTTGTAAGCTATGGTAGTGCGCAGTAACGTATCGACATTACTTTATAGTACCGTGTTCAAAACCTTATGACCGAACAAGAAAAGATGCTCGCTGGCGATTTTTACTACCCGTCAGACAAATCATTAACGGCATTGCGTAAGCAATGCCGTATTCAATTAGACGAGCTCAATGCGACCTGTCAAAGTGACCATAAAAAGCGTACCAGACTATTAAAAGCGCTTTTCGGTTCGACTGGAAAAAGGCTTTACATTGAGTCTTCGTTTAAATGCGATTACGGTGAAAACATCTATGTAGGCGAAAATTTCTACGCCAATTTCAATTGCGTTATTTTAGATGCGGCCAAAGTAACCATTGGCGATAACTGTATGATCGCACCTCAAGTCGGGCTCTATACCGCTACCCATCCAATTGACCCAGTTCAACGGGCTACAGGAATTGAGTTTGCTAAACCCATAACCATTGGTGATAACTGCTGGATTGGTGGAATGGCTGTTATAAACCCTGGCGTGAGCCTAGGGGATAACGTGGTTGTCGCCTCAGGTTCTGTGGTCACTAAATCCTTTGGCGACAATGTGGTTATTGGAGGCAACCCAGCCAGAATTCTTAGACGCATTGAAATAGAAAAGAATTAAACGCGCTTAGGGCGTTATTGCGAGCAGCTCGAAGCTTACCCTCGTTTCCTCAACTCAATGTTTTGCCGCCTAAAATTAACATTTTGAGGCGGCGGCATGCAAAGCTAACCTACTGCTTCGTTAATCAACTCAACAGCCATAATGGCGGGATGAGCTTAATCCCAGACAGGCGCGAAGTCTGGATCAACAATACGTTCACCATTGTCTAAATCGTCGACAAGCGCTAGCTCCTCATCGGTTAGGTGCACACCACCATAAGCTAGATTTTCCGCTAAGTGCTGTTTACTGGTTGATGATGGGATAGCGTAAATGTGACGTTTTTCCATCCACGCCAATACCACTTGTGCCGGAGTTGCATCATGATTTTGAGCAATTCGCTTCAGCGTTTCATCCTTCATGACTTTCCCCACCGCGAATGGCATATAAGCGGTCGCTCGGATACCTTTTTCTTTGCAGGCGTCCACTACCTTTTTGTTTTGCATGAAGGGGTGGATCTCAATTTGATTGGTATACACTTCGCCTTTGCCCAAAATACTTTCTGCTTTGTCTAGCAGGTCAATGGTAAAGTTTGACACACCGATGTGTCGCGTCAAGCCGTCTGCTTTTGCTTGCGCAAGACTTCCCAAATAACTCTCTAACGTGATGTCATTTCCAGGATAGGGCCAGTGGATAAGCAGTAAATCAACGTATTCTAGCTTCAATTTTTCCAAACTTTCATGCACGCTTGGAACAAAATGAGCGTCCCCCAATGACTCATGCCACACTTTCGTCGTTACAAAAAGCGAGTTTCTGTCTAAGCCACTGGTCTTAATCGCGTCTCCGACTTCTGCTTCATTTCCGTAAAACTGGGCGGTGTCTATGTGTCTAAAACCAACATCTAGCGCCTTACTGACTGACTCTCGGGCTTCCTCACCTTCTAAACGAAAGGTTCCCATTCCTAACTGAGGCATGTCTTTCATTACCATCTCCTTTTCCGTGTCTTAGACATCCGCTACGTCAAGTAGCACATTCATATTTTGCTACGGCAGGTTTCGCAAAGAAGATCGGTATAAACGCGCTTTAAAATAACGCCGTAAAAAAGAAATGATAAACATTTGGTGAATAATCGATAAGCGGAAGACATAAAAAAGCCGCTAGCGTAACTGGCGGCTTTGTTAGCGTTGTATTGAAGTGGGTTGTTCGCTATTTGCGTTTTGCTGGGCGCCCAGCACGTTTACTTAAGCCTTGTTGCTTACGTACTTTATGCTTTTTAACCGAGCGGCGCATGCGACTTAAACGCGCGTGATCAAGTTTGCCCTGCCGCACGTTGATCATGGTTTGCGTTTCATCTGGCAGTTGAACATGACTGCGTAGCGCGTTTACATCTTCTAAGCCAAGCTCAACCCACGCACCTTGAGGCAAACGTTTTTGAAGCTCTATCGGGCCATACTTAACACGGATCAGTCGGCTAACCTGAACACCTTGTGATTCCCATAGCCGACGTACTTCACGATTACGACCTTCTTTTAACGTCACGTTATACCAGCGGTTCATGCTTTCATCTTCAGCATGTTGTGGGGTTGGAGCGCCAGAGATGGTAAGGAACTTGGCTTCACCATCTTCGAGCTCAACGCCTTTTTGCAAAGTATGCAGTGTTTTACCCGTTACTTCACCGAATACGCGAACGGCATATTCGCGCTCTACTTCGCATTTAGGATGCATCAGGCGGTTTGCTAATTCACCATCATTGGTAAATAACAGCAGGCCGCTAGTGTTCATATCTAAGCGACCCACCGTGATCCAACGGCCCAATCGAATAGCTGGCAATCTGTCAAATACCGTGTCGCGCCCTTCTGGATCATGACGGCTACATAGTTCACCTTCAGGCTTGTTGTACATTAGAACACGGCATACCGGCTGTTCAGTTTGACGAGACAATAGATGTCCATCTACTCGAATTTGTGCGGTGTGGTCAACTCTATCCCCGAGGGTTGCTTTGGTGCCATCGACCGATACTCGGCCTTCTTCAATCCAACGTTCCATTTCTCGTCGCGAGCCTAGCCCTTGGTTAGCCAGTACTTTTTGCAACTTTTCAGTCATGGTTTTTCACTCTTAATTGCTTGTTTACGGTCGCACGGTCTATTCAGACGGTGCCTCATTTAACACCTTAAGCGGCGAGTCTGACGCAATACTTTCGGCCATATTTTCAAAAGCATTAACATTGGGCAAATCGCTCAATGACGCCATTGAAAAGTAGTCTAAAAAGCCTTTCGTGGTAGCATAAAGTGCAGGTCGCCCCGGCACTTCTTTGTGGCCAACTACCTTAATCCAGTCTCGTTCTGTGAGTGTCTTTATAATATTACTGCTTACCGCTACACCTCTTACCTGCTCAATTTCTCCGCGGGTTATAGGTTGACGATAGGCAATAAGCGCAAGTGTCTCAAGCATTGCTCTTGAGTACTTAGGCGCATTTTCTTGCCATAATTTACTTAACCACGGGCTTAATGCATCTAATGATTGAAAGCGATAGCCACTCGCTACTTCTACTAACTGAATGCCTCGAGGTTGATAATCTAACTTTAGTTCGTTAATTACCTTACTCAAAGTTCTATCAGCCACGGTGAACTCATTAAGCACCGTTTCTTTCAACTGCTGCTTTGTTACAGGCGTGTCGGCCACAAATATTGCGGCCTCGACCAATTGTTTTAGCTGCGCCGTGTTAATTTTCTTCATGCGAACCTAATTTTACATGAATTTTTGCATAAGGACCTGCCTGAATGCACAAAATTAGCTGTTCTTTTACTAATTCTAAAATTGCTAAGAAGCAAACCACCACACCGGCCTTTCCCTCTTCAATGGTGAAAAGGCGTTCGAGTGGCGTATATTCTGCGGACGTAAGCAACGATAAGATAAGCGACATGCGCTCTCGCGTGCTTAAGGCCTCTCTTTCAATAGTATGGTGTTCAAACGCTTCAGCCCTTTTCATCGCTGTGCTAAATGCCAGCACTATCTCAGCTAAAGATACGTTAGGCTCAACACGAATTGGCGCGACATTCTCACTGACTTCCACGTGTGCTTTAAACACATCCCTTTCAAGTCGGGGCTGAATATCCAAGTCCTCCGCGGCCTGTTTCACCAATTCATATTCTTTTAAACGCCTGATTAATTCGGCCCGAGGATCGTCTTCTTCTTCACTGTCTTCACTGTGCTTTGGTAATAATAGACGAGACTTTATTTCGGCCAGAATAGCGGCCATCAATAGATACTCTGCTGCCAGCTCTAGTTTTAGCGCCATCATGGCGTCTACATACTCCATATACTGCTTGGTAACGGCGGCGATTGGCAGCGTAGTGATATCAAATTTTTGCTTACGGATTAAATACAACAGTAAGTCGAGAGGTCCTTCGAAAGTTTCAAGAATAACTTCTAGGGCGTCGGGAGGGATGAACAAATCTTCCGGTTTTTCAATAAGCGCTTCGCCATTAATAAACGCAAGCGGAAGCGGTTGCTGAACAGGTGCCGCAAGCCCTTTGTCAAGAGGCGCTTCTTTATTGTTATTATTTTTATTAATTAGTTCAGACACAGTCCTACAACCGTTTTTACATGCTGCCGCAGCGATTATTATTTGGTTCTAACGTTCACTCATTAACGTCATATGCCTGTTTCGCCATTTTCTTAAACGTGCCGTTCACCCATTAGTTATTCAAAAGGAGACGGGTCACCAGTACCATGACGTAAAATAACGGGTGTATCTTCTGATAAATCAATCACAGTTGTAGGATGTTCGCCAATATAACCTCCGTGAATGATAAGCCCGACTTGCTTTTCTAAATTATCTCGAATCACGTCAGGGTCTGATTCAGCCATGGTGTTGCCTGGCAAAATCAAAGACGTAGACATCAACGGCTCGCCAAGTTCTTCCAGTAATGCTAGCGCAATGGCGTTATCCGGCACGCGGATCCCAATGGTTTTGCGTTTGGGATTCTGTAAGCGCTTCGGTACTTCTCGCGTTGCTTTTAGCACAAACGTATAGTGACCTGGCGTATTGTTCTTTATCTGCCTAAAGGCAGTGTTATCAACCTTGGCATAAATTGATAGCTCTGACATATCACGACACATCAAAGTAAAATTGTGGTCTTTATCTATTTGACGGATGCGGCAAAGCTGCTCTAACGCCTTCTTGTCTTCCATTTGACAGCCTATGGCGTAGCCTGAGTCTGTGGGGTAGACCACAACCGCCCCCTCGCGAATTAGCTCGCATGCTTGGCTTATCAGGCGTTTTTGCGGGTTATCTGGGTGTACATAAAAAAATTGACTCATGATTACTTCCTTTTCTAAAAAGCGTTTTTCAACAGATTTGCGTTGTACGCTTTTTATGCTTGTCTCTATAGACATTGGTTGACCGAGCAACGACTTTTTATCGCTTTACTTCTATCAACTACTCATTTCTACTGCTACCGCTCACGTCTAACTATAGATTTGCTCACGGCGCAGTTTCAAGCCCTTTTATCTGCAGCCAATCGTGCCAGATAGGCGTTAGTTGGCTATTAATTCCAAGGTTTTTACCTAACTCAGTCCAGCGAGAGGGGAAGTGAAAGTCAGAGCCTGCTGAAGCTAGCAAATTGTGAGTTTGTGCAATTTCATTGATAAGTTCTTGCTTAGTTTTGTTAATACCGGGGAACGCCGTTTCAATGGCATCACCACCAGATTGCGCAAACAGAGCAACCAAACGCCTTAACCATTTGGCCGTCATGTCGTAATGCGCAGGGTGCGCCAGCACTGCTTGGCCACCTGCATCGTGGATCCATTCAATTGCACTTTCTATACTTGGCCACTCGGCTTTTACCGCTGCCCGTTTACCTTTGCCCAAGTACTTTTTAAACGCAGCCTGCATTGTGGGCACGCCATAATTGTTCACTAACACTCGAGCAAAATGAGCACGTGTGACCTGCCCTACACCTGCTAGCGCTTTAGCTCGCGTTAAAACGCCTTCAAACCCACATTTTTCAAGTTTATCAGCTATTTTTTCAGCGCGTGCCTCGCGGACTTGAGCTTGACCATTGAGGTGAGATAAGAACGTTGGGCATTGTCTGTCTACGTTCAAGCCTACAATGTGGATATCAAAACCGTGCCAAGTAGTGGAAATTTCAACGCCGTCAATAATGGTTAAAGACCGCTTTTGTTTTGCTTGAGTGGCATGAGCCTCGTCCAGGCCCGCTACGGTGTCGTGGTCGGTAAGCGCAAGTACATCCACCTGCATGGTGTGAGCTCGAAGGATTAATTCTTCTGGCGTGAGATGGCCGTCTGAGTATTTTGTATGGCTATGTAAATCTATTTTCAAAGTAATATGCAAATTTTAGGTTGACACGAAAGGCAATTTGTTTTCTTCTATACGCACAAAGTATACGTACTAACAGCTTCAGATCCTATTGAAGTTTGAAAAAACAACGAGTAATTCATGCATCCTTACAACAATTCTACCGCAATGACAGTTGCAGCTTGGTGGTGGCACTCCCTAAATTAACGGGCGGTGTGCACTGTAGTGCGTGAGTGAAAACACATAAAGGCCCGTTTATACGGGCCTTTTTTTTATCTTTTTGCAATTGGAGAGTAGCAAAAATGAGTTTAGCGGAACTGGGCACTTCCCCAGGTAAAGTAGAGACAATAGAGCAGGTAGGTCACTATGTTGATGATCCACTCGCCGCGTTTGCCCACCTTTGTGGGAACAAAAGTAACGCACTACTTTTAGAATCAGCAGAAATCGACTCAAAAGATGACCTGCAAAGTTTATTGATGGTTGATGCCGCGCTTCGCATGGAATGTAGAGGCAACCGAGTTGAGGTTAAGGCACTAACAGGAAACGGCGCTTCAGTTTTACCTTTGTTTGCTACGCACGCTCCCGAAGGCCTGAACATCATTGATAGGACAGACACTTCTATCGTTCTTCTTTGCGATGACGCAAACAACGAATTAGACGAAGATAGCCGATTGAAAGCCGCGAGCGTTATGGACGCGCTGCGTATTGTTCTCAATAAAGTAACCCCCATACGCCAACACCCTCACGCTATTTTTCTGGGCGGTGTGTTCGCTTACGACATGCTTGCGGGCTTCGAAAAACTGCCGGATGTTGCTGAAGGTGAAAATGACTGTCCTGATTTTGTGTTCTATTTGGCGGAGACATTAATTACCGTTGATCATCAAACCCGCGAAACCCACCTTATCGGCAGCGTATTTAGCGGTGAGGATGTAGCTCAGCAATATTTTGCAATTGCGCAGCGATTAGAGGCTATTCATCAACTGCTTCATGAGATGCCTGCTGAGCCACTATTAACAAGTAAACAGACTGAATCGCAAAGTGGACAGACACTCAAATTAAAAGAAGCGACCCAAAACGGACAGACACTTTCTTCTATTGAAGCAAGCGTAGACATTAGCGACGAGCAGTTTTGTGACCATGTGCTTGATTTAAAGCAGCACATTCTTGCTGGCGATATCTTTCAGGTTGTGCCCTCGCGCACATTTTCTCTCCCCTGCCCTTCGCCACTGCTCGCTTATGCCAAACTTAAAGAATCTAATCCAAGCCCTTACATGTTTTTCATGCAAGATGACGCTTTTAGTATATTTGGAGCCTCACCCGAATCGGCGCTTAAATACGAAAGAGAGAGCAATCAAGTAGAAATTTATCCTATTGCAGGAACTCGTCCTCGAGGCAAGCGTCCAGACGGCAGCACTGATAGAGATTTGGACAGTCGCATAGAGTTAAACCTTCGCGAAGATACAAAGGAAAAATCTGAGCACATCATGCTGGTTGACCTGGCGAGAAATGACGTTGCTAAAGTTAGCCGTCCGGGTACTCGCTTCGTTAAAGATTTGCTCAAAGTAGATCGCTACTCACATGTAATGCATTTAGTGTCTCGCGTAGTAGGTCAACTGCGCGAAGATTTAGACCCATTGCACGCGTATCAAGCCTGCATGAACATGGGTACACTGGTAGGTGCACCAAAGGTCAGCGCAGCCACCCTGATACGTGAAGTAGAGAAAAAACGACGTGGTAGTTACGGTGGTGCAGTAGGCTACTTAAATAGCCAGGGCGACATGGACACTTGTATCGTTATACGCTCTGCTTTTGTGAAAAACGGCACAGCGTACATTCAAGCTGGTGCTGGTGTGGTATACGACTCGATTCCCCAAGCTGAAGCTGATGAAACGCGAGCCAAAGCACAGGCCGTAATAGGTGCAGTTAAGGCGGCACTTCAAGAGGAAATAGAACACATCAGTGCAGCGTTAAATGAAGGAGGCAACGCATGAACCACCAAGTTACCACTTTATTTTTGCTCGATAATGTAGACTCGTTTACCTATAACCTTGTTGATGAACTGCGTACATTAGACCTAGACATAAAAGTGTATCGAAATACTGTGTCAGCTGAACTGCTTTTTAATAAAATGCAGGAACAAGCCACGAAAGGCCCTGTTTTATTGATGCTTTCCCCAGGGCCTGGCGCTCCCAGTGATGCTGGCTGTATGCCTGCTTTGCTTAAAATGGTCAGCGGCGTATTTCCGGTCATTGGTATTTGCCTTGGCCATCAGGCAATTGTGGAGTATTACGGCGGTACAGTTGGACGCGCTAGCCAAGTAATGCACGGAAAATCGTCGGCTATTACGCATTCGGAAGAAGCCATGTTTCAAGGTCTTCAGCAACCGTTGCACGTTGCACGCTACCACTCGTTAGTAGCCCACGAATTGCCTGAGAAGCTTACCGTTTGTGCATCAACAATAAACGATGATGGAAGTGAGGCTGTGATGGCAGTTTACAATGATGAAGACCGCATGCTTGGCTTCCAGTTTCATCCAGAATCGATTTTAACGGCACACGGCAGTTTGTTATTAAAACAAAGTATTGATTATTTAACGCTACAGGGAGCGAACCATGCTTAACGCAGGCCCTCTACTTGAACAAATTATGCTGCGAGAATCGCTGTCGCAAACCGAAGCGTACAGCTTATTCAACAGCATCATGCACGGTGAGCAAAGTGAAGTAATGATTGCAGCCGTGCTTACCGCGCTGAAAATGAAAAAAGAGTCGCCAGGCGAAATAGCCGGCGCAGCGAGCGCAATGGTGGCCAATGCCCTGCCTTTCCCTACGCCGTCATACGAGTTTGCAGATATTGTTGGTACTGGAGGTGATGGGCATAACACTATAAACATTTCCAGTGCTGCGGGTGTAGTTGCAGCATCGTGCGGCGTAAAGGTGGCTAAACACGGGAATAGAAGTGTCTCAAGCAAGTCTGGTTCAGCAGATTTGTTTCGTCAATTTGGTTTAAATCTAGAAATAAGTCCTGAGACCTCTCGTAAATGTTTAGATGAAGCAAATTTCACATTTCTTTTTGCACCGGTTTATCACGCAGGCATGCGCCACGCAGCCCCCGTGCGCGCTGCGATGAAGACCAGAACGCTATTTAATATATTAGGCCCGTTGGCAAACCCTGCGGGTCCAACTCACGGCGTTTTCGGCGTATACTCTCCAGAGCTGCTAGAGCCCTATGCAAAAACACTGATGCTGCTTGGCCAACATCGCGCCATGATTGTTCACGGAGACGGACTGGATGAATTGGCTCTTCATGGCGAATCAATCATTTACGATCTAGAACATGGCGATATTCGTAAGCTGTCGGTAACTGCACAAGATTTTGGTTTGCCCCACTATCCGCTATCGGCAATTGAAGGTGGCGAGCCAGAAGAAAATAAACAGTTTGTTGAAGCAGCCCTTAACGGTGAAGGCAAAGAGGCGCACCGTGCGGCTATTGCAATGAACTGTGGTGCACTGTTGAAAGTCACGGGCAAAGCTACCACGTTCAAAGAAGGTGCCGAAATGGCAATGAACGCCATGGCAGAAGGGTTACCCATTCAGTTGTTATCAAAGGTTGCCAAAATTACTCAGGAGGTAAGCACGAATGGCTAATGTGCTTGAGAAAATTGTTGCAGACAAGCGAGAAGAAGTCGCCGCGCGTAAAGAGGCGCTGCCGCTAGATAGTTTTAAAGCTAATTTGACTGCTTCCGAAAAAAGCTTATTTGCTGCGCTAAACGAGCCAAATGCAGGCTTTATCTTTGAATGTAAAAAGGCATCTCCTTCAAAGGGGCTTATTCGAGAGAATTTCAATTTAGACGAGATTTTATCGGCCTATACTCCTTATGCAGCTGGCATATCAGTGCTTACCGACGAGAAGTATTTTCAAGGGAAGTTTGAATACCTAGCTTACGTGACAGAGCGCGTTGCTCAGCCGGTTCTTAACAAAGATTTCTTTGTCGACAGCTATCAAGTGTATCTAGCCCGCCATTATAACGCTGACGCTGTACTGCTCATGCTTAGCGTTTTGAACGACGATGAGTATCGCGAGCTGGCTAGCGTAGCAAATTCGCTATCATTAGACATTCTTACCGAAGTGAGCAATGAAGAAGAGATGGAACGTGCCATTGCGCTTGAAGCTAATATTATTGGTATCAATAACCGCAATCTTCGTGATCTCTCTACTGACCTAGCCACTACTGAGCGCCTTGTGCCAATGTTAGAGAAAGCCACACACGACTATGTGGTTATTTCAGAGTCAGGTATCTACACCCATCAAGACGTATTGCGCTTGGCACCTGTATCACAGGGCTTTTTAGTTGGCAGCGCACTAATGGCAGAGACCGACCTTCAACGCGCTGTGAAAACATTGGTTAATGGAGCAGTGAAAGTCTGCGGATTAACCAGCAAAGAACAAGCGCAGATGGCGTTCGATAGTGGCGCTAGTTTTGGCGGGCTCATATTTGCAGAGAAATCTCCCCGTTATGTATCAAAGGAACAAGCGATATCTATCACGCAAGATGTAGAGGGTGCGTTTGTGGGAGTATTTGTAAACCATGATGTTGATGAAGTGGCGTCTCTTGCTGCCTCACTAGGCCTTTTTGCCGTTCAGCTTCATGGTAGCGAGGATGAAGCATACATCACAGCATTAGCAGATAAACTTCCTGAAGGTTGTGAAATTTGGAAAGCAGAGGGCGTACAAGCAACGTCTTCAAGCGCCCTTCCCGAAACAGTGGACAGACACTTAAAGAATAGCTTACTAAGCCGTGTGCTACTTGACTGCCAAGTAGGCGACGCCAAAGGCGGTACAGGTGAATCTTTCAACTGGCAACTTATTAATGATATTGAAGCCAAGCATAAGTTAGTGCTTGCTGGCGGTATAAACGCCGACAATGTGGCGAATGCAATCGCAACAGGCTGTGGTGCTATTGATGTTAATTCCGGCGTTGAGATCGCCCCAGGTACAAAGAGTGAAAGTAAGCTCGACGCACTTTTTACTATTTGCCGCCGTTACTAATTTAAAAAACAGGACAACGTAATGAACCAGTTAGACACAAAATTTGGTGAATTTGGTGGCATGTATGTGCCCGAATTACTTATTCCAGCGTTGGATCAGTTGGAAAAAGCGTTCTTGGATGCCAAAGACGACCCAAGTTTTAACGAAGAGTTTTTATCACTGCTAAAAGATTATGCCGGTCGCCCTACGTCGATGACGTTAACCCGTAACCTTGTTAGCAACCCAAAAGTGAAACTTTATCTTAAGCGTGAAGATCTACTTCACGGTGGCGCCCACAAAACCAACCAGGTATTGGGTCAAGCGCTACTTACCAAGCGCATGGGTAAAAAAGAAGTTATTGCTGAAACAGGCGCTGGCCAACATGGTGTTGCAACTGCACTAGCGTGTGCCTTACTTGGCCTTAAAGCGCGTATTTATATGGGTGCAAAAGACGTAGAGCGTCAAGCGCCGAATGTATTTCGAATGAAATTAATGGGTGCTGAAGTTATTCCCGTGAATGCCGGTTCTGGCACGCTTAAAGATGCGGTAAACGAAGCGATGCGTGACTGGTCTGCAAACTACGATACTGCACATTACCTTTTAGGTACCGCCGCGGGCCCTCACCCTTTCCCGACCATTGTTCGTGAATATCATCGTATGATTGGTGAAGAAACGCGCGCACAAATAATGGAGAAAGAAGGCCGCTTGCCTGACGCCGTAGTTGCGTGCGTAGGTGGCGGGTCGAATGCAATCGGTATGTTTGCAGACTTCATCGATGAACCGTCAGTTCGATTGGTGGGCGTTGAGCCTGCAGGAAAAGGGGTTCACACCAAAGAACATGGTGCCACCATAGTTACGGGTACAAAGGGTATTCTTCATGGCGCATATACCTTCATTATGCAGGACAAAGAAGGCCAGATTGAAGAGAGCTACTCAGTATCGGCTGGACTCGACTATCCAGCTGTTGGTCCTCAGCATGCCTATCTACACGACATTGGCCGTGCCGAATATGTGGCTGCAACCGATGAAGAAGCGTTGAATGCGTTCCAGCTTCTGGCGCGAAAAGAAGGGATTATCCCAGCACTAGAATCATCACACGCACTTGCACATGCGCTCAACATGGCTGACGAAGCCGACGAAGAAACGATTATTGTAGTCAACTTGTCGGGCCGTGGTGATAAAGACTTAGCGCACGTTATCAACATTTTAGGGGACGATTTATAATGGATAGATACGCACAAATGTTTGCTAGCCTTGAGGAAAAGAACCAAGGCGCATTCGTACCCTTTGTGATGGTTGGCGACCCAGGCTTAGAACAGTCTGAAGCCATCATTTGCCAACTTGTAGAAAGTGGCGCAGATGCGCTGGAGCTAGGTATTCCATATTCAGATCCGATAGCTGATGGTCCGACTATTCAAGCCTCTGCTATCCGCGCTCTTAAAAACAAAGTTACCGTAGCAGATTGCCTTGAAGTAATTTCGCGAGTGCGCGCAAAATATCCAGAGGTACCGATTGGGCTGCTTCTATACAGCAATTTAGTGATGGCACAGGGTGTTGAAAACTTTTACAGCAAAGCACAAGCAGCAGGCGTCGACTCGATATTAGTGGCAGACGTACCAATCCGCGAAGCTGCGCCGTTTCAAAAGGCTGCTGAGGCGACAAACATCTCACAAATTTTGATTGCTCCACCAAATGCAACTGACGAAACCATGGAAAAGATTGGCGAATACTCAAAAGGTTACACCTATTTGCTTGGTCGTGCTGGCGTAACAGGTGCAGAGACCGCAGCGAATGTACCAGCATCTGAACTTATCGAACGCTTGAACAAGCACAAAGCTGCCCCGGCACTGTTAGGGTTTGGTATTTCTACACCTGAACAGGTTAAATCTGCCATTGATGCTGGCGCTGCCGGAGCAATTTCTGGCTCAGCGACAGTTAATATTATCGCGGCTAACTTATCGGACAGTCACAAAATGCTAAGTGAGCTTGGCAGCTTTGTTGAGAGCATGAAAGCCGCCACGGCAAAGGGGTAAGCGCATGCTCTACATGATTTGTGCCACCGATGTGGCGGACAGTTTAGAGAAACGCCTTGCCGCAAGACCTGCTCATTTAGAACGTTTGAATGTTTTAAAAGATGAGGGACGTTTGATTATGGCAGGACCTTTTCCAGCAGTTGATAGCCCTGACCCAGGTCCAGCTGGATTTACCGGCTCACTTGTAGTAGCAGAGTTTGATTCGTTAGAAGATGCGCAAATTTGGGCTGACGCCGACCCGTATATCGAGGCCGGTGTTTATGAAAGCGTTATAGTGAAACCGTACAAAAAAGTTTTGCCTTAGCTGTTGGCCTAGAGTTTTTGATTTTTTATAAATAGTAAAAGCCCCAAAAAATCGGATAATTCCGAATTTCTGGGGCTTTTTCTTTTTAAAGCTGATTCAAGTTAGTTTTGAAGTCGATTTGAAACTCGTTTTGGACAGGCACTTGTTTTGCAGCCTGAATGTAAAACTCGTTCTGAACTCGTACTGGACAGACACTTGTTTTGCAGCCTGAATGTAAATTTGTCTTTGAAGCCTGATTGTGTACTGATTATGGACAGACACTCACCACGTTGATTTGATAGGTTGTTGTGGAAACCGTGGGAAATCGTGGACAGACACTTTTATTGCATTCGTTTGAAAGATTGTTTTGGAAGTGCTACTACTTTTATTGTCAATTAAGTGTGTGTCCTAAATTTTCCTACAGCTTAAGTGTCTGTCCAAAGTTTTCGAAAAGGAAATTTTTAACCTCTATCCTTTTTAAGTGTCTGTCCGTTTTTTCTTGCGTCTCTTCTTGGAACGTAAGTAACTGGTGCGTTATGTACAGTGTTTACCTGGCAAGGTAGACTTAATCTAATTCAGAATAGATTCAGTTTACCAAGTTATACTTATCTGTAGTTTGGCCTGAGTAGGACAATTATTGTGAGGGTGTATGACATTATCGCTTCGAGTTTTGGTGTTTTGTGCAGCGTTAGCACTGTCAAGCGTTGCACCCGCTATGGCGTTACAAAGTTCAGGCGGCGATATCTCTAAAAGTGAGGCCGCGGAGCGTGCACGTTTAGCTGTAGATGGCCGTGTTTTAAAAGTTGAACAAACCTCGCAGAACTACCGGGTTAAAGTTTTGAAGAAGTCTGGTCGCGTTGTCTCAGTCGAAGTCGACAAACGCTCAGGTAAGGTCAAACAAAGTAAAGGTAAGGATTAATATGCGTATCCTCGTAGCTGAAGATGATAGCCGACTACTGACCCAACTTGACGCTTTATTGCAGCAAAACGGTTATAGCGTTGACTTGGCAGATAATGGTGAACACGCGCTATTTCTTATAAAAGAATATAGCTATGACCTTGCTATCGTTGATATAGGAATGCCAAAGCTTGACGGGTTTGAGGTTATCAAAAAAGCGCGTCAAGCCGACATTCCGTGCCCTATTCTAATATTAACTGCAAGAGATCGGTGGCAGGAGAAAGTTGAAGGTTTGGATGCAGGTGCCGACGACTACCTCACCAAACCATTTCATAATGAAGAATTACTGGCCAGAGCTAAGGCGTTAATCAGGCGGGCCTCAGGACAAGCTAACCCAACTATACAATTTGGTCCTATTGCTTTAGATACGGTAAGTGAAGAGCTATCGCTAAATGGGCAAGCACTAGATTTAACGGCTTACGAGTATAAAGTGATGGAATACTTGATGCTAAACCCCAACAAAGTTATTTCAAAAACTGAGCTTACTGAACACATCTACGATCAAGACTTTGATTTAGACAGTAACGTGATTGAAGTATTTATCGGTAGGTTGCGCAAAAAGCTCGATCCTTCGGGCGATTTGAAGCCGATTGAAACCCTAAGAGGTAGAGGCTATCGGATAAATAAAAGTTTATGAGACAATTGTCACTTCGCCTGCGAAGCATCTTTTTTGCGGTTGTTATTTTAGCATTTTTTGCGCCATTCACCGTTATCATTCTTGACGAAGCTTACACTGAAAGCCTGACACAAGCCAAAATGAGCGAACTTAGATTAATGAATCTAGGTTTGCTTTCTGCATTTGAGTTGGATGGTGACCAACCTTACATGCCTGAAATCCTTTACGAGGAACAATTAAATCTCCCAGGTTCAGGGTATCTCGGAGTTATCGTATTTCGTGATGAAGTAATTTGGCAGTCGGCTTCAGCCCTCGAATACACCTTTTCATCACCAGAAATAGAGGTCGCGGTAGGAAACGAGCTGTTTTTGGAGTCATTCACGCCAGCATTTAAAGAAAATGCTTCGTACTTTGTCTACGCTTTTACCGCAGAATTTGCTTCTAGCAGAGACTTTGAGCCAGTACGATTTTATATCTTTAATGACAAGGCCCTTTTCGAAAGCGAGCGTCGTACTTTTATAAATACCACGTGGCAGTGGATAATCACACTCTGCTTCGTGCTTCTCGTTTTTATTATTGTTGGTATAAGCGTAGTACTGCTGCCCGTAAGAAAACTAATTGCTGAAATATCTCAAACATCTAATGGTGTTAAACCACAGCTTAATTCACGCTATCCTGTGGAGTTTGACTCATTGAAACAATCTATCAATGGTCTACTTCAAAGTGAGGCGGCACAAAGAGCGAGGTATAAGAATAGCTTGGGTGACTTAGCTCATAGTTTAAAAACCCCGCTGGCTGTGGCCTCTGGCAACCCTGAGCTTCCGACTGAGGTCGATGAAGCGTTAAAACAGATTGACCAAATAATTAAGCGACAGCTCAAAAGAGCCAGTGCAGGAAAGTCAGGCTGGCAAAAAGCCGTTGCGATAACACCGGTTCTTCACAAACTTGCCGATGCGATGGATAAAGTCTATCAAGAAAAAGCACTTAACATTGAATTTGGCGTTAACGAAAACATTGCATTTAAGGGAGACGAAACCGATCTCATGGAGCTTTGTGGCAACCTTCTAGATAACGCATGTAAAGCAGCGAAACGAAATGTCATAGTCTACGGCGTGATAAATGCTGAGTGGCTTATTTTAAAAGTAGATGATGACGGGCCTGGGATCCCCGACGATAAAAAAGCATTCCTTTTAGAGCGAGGAGCACGCTTAGACACGTACGCTGAAGGACATGGCATCGGTATGGCGCTAGCTGCCGATTTAGTTTCTATTTACGAAGGAAGAATGCACATAGAGGATAGTACTCTCGGTGGCGCAAGCATCATTGTTGAATTCCCAAACCACGGTTAACATCGAGCTAAGATGTCTAGTGCATAAATTTCTTTAGTTTGAGGCGTTATTCAATCGAAAAAAATTAGGGACAGACACTTAGTCTCATAAGATGTGTCTGTCCAATCTAACCAATCAAAAAAATGCTGTGGCTGTCCATTTTAGGCAAGCTTATCAACGCTCCCTAAATTGTTGCTTAAATCACTTCCACATCAGCGCAAAAGAAAAGAAGTGTCTGTCCTCTATTAACCAACAAAAATACCACGTTTATGATGAGGCTTTTTGGCCTTCACTCGACAATAGTACAGCGAGCCACTTACTCTCCTCTCGTGACTCAAGGGCGATCTTCACAACCATCGTCAACGGAACTGATAAAAGCATACCCACCGTTCCTAATAGCCACCCCCAAAAAATGAGCGAGAGAAATACAACAAGGGTCGATAGCCCCATTCCTTTGCCCATTAATTTTGGCTCCACCATATTTCCCATAATAGTGTTGACGAGTAAGAAGCCTAACGCGGCAAAACCCGCTGATGCAGGCCCTAATTGGACAAATGCAATGAGCACTGCTGGAACCGCGGCGATGATTGAACCTATGTTAGGTATAAAGTTCAGCATGAAGGCCAACACAGCCCATAGCATGAAATGGTCTACCCCCATCACGTACAACCAAGTACCTATAATTAAGCCTGTCCCAAGGCTTACAACTGTTTTTATTGCCAGATAACTATTTACTGACTTTATGAACTTGTCGATATGCTTTAGCTTCATACCAGGATCAGCAAGTGCAATATGTAAACGACGAGGTATGCTATCTGCTTCAAAAAGCATAAATATGACAGTTAGTAGTATCAAAAATAGGTTTGAAAGTACGCCCCCCATACCACTTATGAAGTTTGTCGCGACAGACATGGCCGTTGCAGGATCCAAGTGAGAAGCAATGAGCTCTCTATTGATGTGAATATTGAATTCAGCAAGTTTGGCGACCACCCAGGCGAACTCGGAATCGAGCTTGCTTCTGTATTCGGGAAGGTTCTCTCGAAATTCAGTCATTGACTGACCTACAAGGCCTGCCAAAAGAAAACCAAATACTACAATGAGCAGTATAACAAAGGTAATCGAAAGCCATTTCGGTACACCAAATTTAGAGGTCCAGCGAATTATTGGACTACAAGCTATGGCGATAAAAACAGATAAAAAGAAAGGTACCATTATTGTACTAGCGGCTTTCACGCCAGCCATTACAACCACTAAGCATGCTAAAACGATAAGAATTTTTGCTGTTGGCGAGCGTAGTTCCATTGACATATTGTGCTACATTCCTGACTGAAACGACTACACTTTACAACGACTTATAGACAACTACAAACAAGAGACTCCAATGAATTTTAATCTTGCCACTATAAAAATTAAAAACCTCAGACTACGCACATACATTGGTATCAATGAAGATGAGATAAAAAACAAACAAGACGTTGTTGTTAATGTAAAAATTGACTACGACGCCGAAAAGGCTACCAATACCGACGACATGTCCGATGCGTTAAACTATAAGACCATTACAAAGGCAATTATTAAACTAGTTGAAGACAATCGATTTTCACTTTTAGAAAAGTTAACAGCGGATGTGTTAAGTATCGCGGCTGAGCATTCATCAGTGCGTTACGCAGAGGTGGAAGTTGATAAGCCCCATGCATTAAGGTTTTCTGACTCAGTATCCCTAACGCTTTCGTGTAACAAGTCTGCGTAGAGTAATCCTTTAAGGAGCGTGCATTGAACATATTAATGACCGGTGGCACCGGGTTAATTGGCAGTGAGTTTATTCGACAATTTTTGGATAAACATTCATTTACTGTCGTTTCTCGAAACCTTGCTAAAGCAAGGGAACGTTTGGGAGAGGACGTTGAATATGTGGAGAGTATTGCCGCGATAAAAAACCTCGATAAATTTGATGCTGTAATAAATTTAGCGGGTGAGCCTATTGCGGATAAAAGGTGGACAGGCACGCAAAAGAAAAAGATTTGCGATAGCCGTTGGAACACAACGGCTGAATTGGTCTCGAAGATAAATGACAGCACTTCCCCTCCAGATGTCTTTATATCGGGCTCAGCAATCGGCTTTTACGGAAGCCAAGGAGATAGGGTTGTTTCTGAGGATACGCCTCCTCACAACGAATTCACTCATGAGTTGTGCGCAAAATGGGAGGCAATAGCTAATAGCATTGTTCAAGAAAAAACACGTGTAGTGACACTTAGAACAGGGGTTGTTTTAACCGATAAAGGAGGGGCGCTCGACAAAATGGCTCTACCTTTTAAGCTAGGTACAGGCGGAACATTAGGCTCTGGCAAACAGTATCTAGCATGGATCCACCTGCAAGACATGGTTCAAGGGATTTCATTTTTACTCAATAACAGTGCATGTAGCGGCGCATTCAACCTAACAGCACCAGAACCCGCAACCAATAAAGAGTTTTCAAAGTCACTTGCAAAAGCACTTAGGCGGCCTTGCCTATTCAACGTGCCTAGCTTTGTAATGAAAATAGCCATGGGCGAATCTTCAACAATGATTTTGGAAGGACAACGCGTCATCCCCGAAAAACTTGTTGCTGCAGGATACAAGTTTAAATTCCCTTCTCTAACAGAGGCGTTAAGCGACATTTATTAGTGCTCTACAGCGCTAGTCCGGTAATAGTTCTCTAATTATGGACAGACACCTAATCACAACAAAGTGTCTGTCCGATTTGCTTCTCCGACTTCCTCCTAGTCTAGCTCCACCGCTAACGCTAGCTGTCCTTCTCAAAGAAATTTCCCGATATTTATCACAAAAACCAAACCGCTTGCGGACATCACGATAAGACTATGAAGACTACGGACAGAGAACACTACGGACAGACACTTAACCCTAGTCATTTTAAAACGACAGAACTTTTGGAGCAGCTGACAGAAGATAACAAAGGACAGAAGATAACAAAGGACAGAAAGATAACAAAGGACAGACACCTATCGATTTTAAGTGTCTGTCCACAATATTTATTTTCTTAAACCATATTACGAAGCATTTGACTGGTATTTAATGTCAGTAATCTCCAGCACCCCACTGCACCTAAAACACCAACTACTACAGCACCTACCGCCGGCGCAATAACCCAATATTCAGGGTGAAGACTAGCTTGCATCTGGAATACTGAGGTTTGAAGTAGGTATAGACTCAACTCATTCGCCATGGCTGCCATAAAGCCAGCAACCACACCTATGATCACGAATTCGAAGATGACGCTTTTGCGAATTAGTCTGCCCTTCGCGCCAAGAGTCCGTAATATCGCAATTTCCTGACTTCGCTCATCCATACTTGCCTGAACCTGAGCAATTAGAACCAAGCTTCCCGCTAGTAAAACGAGTACCAGAATAAACTCAACGGCCACAGATACTTGGTCAACAATCTCCCTCAATTGGTTTATCCGCGCATCAACATCAAACATGGTAATTGACGCAAAAGGCTTCAGAAGATTAGTCAATTCAGCTTTTCTTTCAGTGGGTAAATAGAAACTAGTGATATAAGTTGGACTAAACGCCGCCATTGCATCCGGATGTATTACAAAAAAGAAGTTTGGCTGCATGGTTTGCCAATTAACCTTACGCAAGCTCGTAACCTTCGTCTCAACAATCTCGCTCCCCACGTTAAACGTCAACTTGTCGCCCATTTGGATATTCAAACGTTCCGCAACGCCCTCTTCAACAGACACGGGAAATAAGCCGTCGGTAAAAGTTTCATCACTATCGCCATGCCATTCACCTTCTAAAACTTCGTTTTCTTTTTGCAGCGTGTTGCTCCAAGTAAGGTTTGCTTCTCTACCTAGTCCTCTGCGCCCTTCTCTACTAGGCTCATCTTCTTTAGATACGTCGGTATTGACTCCTTCTCCGTTAACAGAAACGAAACGCCCTCTTATAACTGGATAAAATTCTTCTATCTTCACTCCATTATCAGAAAAGTGTCTGTCCAGTTTTGGTTGGATATCAGGTGTGATGTTGATCAAAAAGTAATTGGGTGTCCCCTCTGGCAATTGTGAGCGCCATTGTGAAACCATGTCATTTCGCATCACTAACACGACGAGTAGCAACATGATTGTGACCGAGAAACTGATAAGCTGAACACTGTTATCCATAGCACGGCGCTTGATTCGAGCCCAAGCTAATTGCCATGGCCCCATTTTTCCGCTGCCAAGTTTCCGTCCTACCGCTATTAATACAAACGTAGCACCGAGCAAACCAAGCACCAATGCAGAGCCAGATACAAACAAGATTGCGCTGATTTTAAGGTCCTGACTATATATCCACATTAGCGTGAATATAGCGCCACCTGATGCAGCAAACTGAATACCTCTAGAGCGTAAATTGGTAGAAATATCTTTGCGCAATACCCTCAGCGGAGGCACCGAAAATAGCTGTAGCAATGGATACAAGGAAAACAAAAGTGCGCAAGTAGCACCCGTTGCTACTGCTATTACCAGCGGCCGCCAGTGCCAAACGTCAAGAGAAACATCAACTTTGTCTGCTACAAGTGAAACCACGACTTGCTGACCTATAAATCCAATCACCAAACCAATCAAAATCCCAAGAGCCGTAATCAACAAAATTTGATACAGATAAATTTTGCGAATAGTTGCACTCGTTGCGCCAAGTGTTTTCATTATTGCTACGGGGTCAAAGTGACGTTGCGCATAACGCTGTGCAGCAACGGCTATTGACACCGCAGCTAAGACGATTGCCAGTAGACTGGCTAAAAGGAAGTAACGCTCAGCACTTGCTACGGAACGACCTATCGCCGACTCGTCGTCCTCAACCGTGCGCCATGAATGCAAATCATCGTTTAACCTTGGCAAAAGCCAGCTGTTAAAACTACTAATATCACTTGCGTCACCAGCAAAAAAGCCTATATAGCGCGCTCGGCTTCCGGGCCCTGTCACCGCTGTTTTTTCTAAATCTGCAATGTTTATAAGTGCGATAGGATCAGTATTGAATACGCTGAAGCCTGCATCAGGAATGTCTACCAGCACCTTGGTAACGGTAAAGTTTCCGTCTCCAATTTCGATGCGGTCACCGATAGATAAGCCAAGACTTTGAAATAGCCGGGATTGAACCCAAGCCTCTCCGCTCTGCGGCAGCTCTGAAGTGTCGCGTTTCTCGCCAAAAGGCTCATCAGTAATATTAACCGTTCCCTTCAATGGGTACGTGTTATTAACTGCTCGCAAGTCTACTAGCGACATTGCATCGCCGTTGAACACCATCGAGCGAGTTGATACCTGTTTCGCTGTCGATAAACCTTCTTGTTGCGCCTTGAGCAACCATTCCTCATCAAGCGGCTCATCTGACCGAAGTTGTGCGTCGGCCGCGATAAATGCCGCTGAGCGAGATTTAAGCGCACCCTGTAGTCGTTCACTAAAGAGTGATAGAGATAGAACAGCAGCTACCGATAATACAATGGCCAACAAGATGATAGTAAGTTCACCCCGTCGAGCTTCATGTTTAAAAAGCCGCCAGGCCAAGCTGAAAGACGTCGACATTTACACCGCCTCTTTCTTTTTCGCAATTTTATTTTGCGTTGTTTCTACAAGTTCGCCTGCGTTCATGGTTAGTTGTCTATCGCAGTGGTCAGCAAGTTCATTATCATGAGTGACCAATACCAGTGTGGTCCCCTTTTCTCTATTCATTTGGAAGAGCAGCGCCTCTATTTTCTCACTGTTTTTAGCATCTAAATTTCCTGTAGGTTCATCAGCGAAAAGGATTTTCGGCGAGGTGATAAAAGCACGAGCAATTGCAACCCTTTGTTGCTCTCCACCTGATAACTGATTTGGAAAGTGATGCGCACGATGTTTAAGCCCAACCTGCTCTAAAATCTCAATGGCAAGAGCTTTGGGGTTTTTAAGACCAGCAATTTCCGCTGGCAACATAACATTTTCTAATGCCGTAAGACTTTGAACCAGCATAAAGCTTTGAAAAATAAACCCTACCTTATTTCCCCTGAGTACAGCCCGCTCTTCTTCATCCATATTATGAAGCGCTTCATTATCCAGGAAGATTTCTCCCTCTGAAACTTGATCAAGTCCAGCTAACAAGCCCAATAAGGTTGATTTTCCAGAGCCTGACGCACCGATAACGGCAACTGACTCACCGGACTTGACTTCAAAAGAAATAGGACGAAGGATCTGCAACGAACCTTCACTCGTAGTTACTACTTTGGTTACTGAATTAGCTTTTATCATAAGGGGTCATCAATTCGTGTTTGTTAAGTATCGTTATTTGTTCGTTTTTTTACTTATTCTTTTAATACCTTCTAAAGCGTTATCAGATCAAGCGGAGCAGATCGATTCAGGCGAAAATGCGGTATTACTCATCTTAGGTGACAGCTTATCCGCAGCTTATGGTTTACAGCAACATGAAGGATGGGTCAGTTTGTTACAAAACATGTGGCATGACGATGAGATTAAGATTGATATAGTAAACGCTGCGGTAAGTGGTGAAACGACTGATGGCGGATTAGCGCGTCTTCCTCGCTTGTTAAATCAGCATAACCCTACCCATGTTCTAATCGAATTAGGAGGAAACGATGGTCTTCAAGGGCATAATATTTCCAAAATAAAGAGCAACTTAAACACGCTAGTCAACGTCGCGAGGGAAAATGGCGCCACTGTTTATCTTCAGGAAATGCAGATCCCTTCAAACTATGGTGGCCGATATACGAAAATGTTTACAGAGAATTACGATAAGGTTGCTAGTGAAAACAACGTTGAGAAAATACCATTTTTCCTTGAAGAGATAGCATTGGATAAAGACCTAATGCAAAACGATGGTATTCATCCAAATGCAAGTGCTCAGCCATTGATAGCAACATTTATGGACAGACACTTAAGAAGTTTAATACTTGATGGTCAATAATTGTGCTACAGTTAGACAATAGAACATTTTATCGCAAGGTTCGGTTATGGACGTATCTTCTGTTAATTCAACACCTGTTTCAGCAATCCTAGAGTCTCCCCAACGAACTCCCCAGCAGGTCGCACCTAGAAACGAGCAAGAAACTCCGGCAACACAGACGGAAAACACTCAGCAAGTGGCAACTACATCCGACAGTCGCGTGGGATCTAGAATTAACGTTGTCGTTTGACCTCTAAATTCTGTTCAATCAAAAAATCGCACTCGAGATGAATGCGTAAATCCCAAAGCGAATCCGAGGGACAGACACTAATTCTCATCGATAGAATTTGGTCTGGTCGGACACACACCCGACTTGAAGAGGCCACACATCTAGGCTTACAACAAGTGTCTGTCCGATGTTTTAATTTAAATCTAGCGGCTTTTATTTTTCTTTCTCCTTTCTCAAGAAGTTCCGTAGGTAATACCGTTCAATTTATATAGCCTACTCAAGAATTTGGTTGGACACACACCCAAATTGAAGAGGCCATACATCTAGGTTTACAACAAGTGTCTGTCCGATGTTTTAATTTAAATCTAGCGGCTTTTATTTTTCT
>NZ_JAEFCD010000014.1:86936-91028 GCF_016405965.1 Alteromonas sp. IB21
TCTTTCTCCTTACTCAAGAAGTTCCGTAGGTAATACCGTTCAATTTATATCGCCTACTCAAAACTGTCCCAAAGACCACTTAAATTTCATTTCTTACATTTCATAATGCAAATAAATAACTTTGGGATACGGATATGCCTTTACCTAGATACAAGCAAATAAATACTGACGTTACACCTTTTTACCACTGCATCTCTCGCTGTGTGAGGCAATCCTACCTTTGCGGACGAGACTCTCGCACGGGTATCAGTTACGAACACAGAAGAAAATGGATACAAGATAGGCTTCACAAGCTCTCACAGGCTTTCGCTATAGATTTATGTGCCTATGCGGTGATGCACAATCATGTTCACCTCGTCCTTCACGTAGCAAAAGGGAGAGCTGATACATGGTCTATGGAGGAAGTGCTGTTGCGCTGGAGAATGTTTTATAAATGCCCCCCCTTAGTACAGCGCTATTTTGATGACTTTGATTCGATACAACCTGATGAATTGCTTGAGTTAAAATCATTTTCGGCAATCTATAGAGAACGATTGCAAAGTATTAGTTGGTTCATGCGAATGTTAAACGAATATATAGCGAGAAAAGCAAACAAGGAAGATAGCTGTAAGGGGTATTTTTGGGAAAGACGCTTTAGATCGCAGGCAATACTTGATGAAAAAGCACTGGCCAGCGTTATGGCTTATGTAGATTTAAACCCCATACGTGCCAAAATAGCTAATACACTCAGTAACTCGCACTTTACTAGTATCCAATATAGATTAAATGCGCAGCGGTCAAACAAATTGCCTAAATTCCTAATGCCTTTCAATAACAAACGCATGGCTGGGAAGGTAGCGTTACCTTTCGACTTTCCAGACTACCTTCAGCTTCTAAACGACACCTTAAAAAGCGATAAGTCGAGAATGGAGCAGAAATTTCCACAATTTCCGAGCCGGCTACTCACAAAACTCGGTATGACGAAAGAAAATTGGCGATTAGTAACCAGCAATTTCGAAACTCTCTTTACCGGCCCAGTGGGATGCCCTAAGTTAATGGATGATTTTGCCAAATGCTGCGATAGGGGTTGTCGGCCGAACGTATCTAATGCTCAAAAGTATCTATCTTGAACAAAGCACGTTACAGACCTATATATCGGCCTGGCGAGCTAATACATCCACAATATCTTGAGATTTTGTTAGGCGCCTGATGTCATTAAATAAAATTTCTGCTTCGGGATATTGTCTTTTTAAATAGCCGCACCACTGTTTGATACGGTTGGGGTAATATTTTCCCTTATCGCCGAATATTTCATAGCCCGAATATTGTATGAGCAAAGCTGCTAGCTCCGCCCATGGCATAGGTGCTCTTTCACCTTTTATGCAGCGCGCCAAGTTGGGCATAGCCAAAGCGCCTCGACCTATCATAAGGTTAGTGCACCCAGATTCGTCTTGGCATCTTTTCGCATCTGCTGAATTCCATATTTCTCCGTTTGCCACGAGCGGAATATCAGTGTGTTTTTTAATTTTTGCAATCCACTCCCAATACGCAGGTGGTTTGTATCCTTCTGTTTTTGTTCTTGCATGCACCACTAGTTCGGAAGCTCCAGCTTCCGTGATTGCTACAGCATTATCGATAGCTAACGACTTATCTTCAAAACCTAACCTGATTTTAGCCGATACAGGAATATCTGGAGGAACAGCATCCCTTACTGCTTTCACGATGTCGTAAAGTGTTTGAGTTTCTTTGAGTAAAACGGCGCCGCCCTTGCTTTTATTTACTGTTTTAGCAGGGCAACCAAAATTGAGATCAACACCGGGAGAGCCTAGCTCTACTGCGGTTTCGGCATTTTCAGCAAGCCATTCGGGGTGTTGCCCCAATAACTGAACTCTTACGGGAATTCCAGATGGCGTTTTTCCACCATTATAAAGTTCGGGACAAAGCCTATAAAAGGTTTTTTTGGGCAGTTTTTGGTCAACGACCCTAACGAATTCAGTAACACATTGGTCAAAGCCACCCACGCGAGTCAACATATCTCTCATCAAGTGATCTACAACGCCCTCCATGGGGGCAAGCATTACTTTCATTATGTATTTCTCGAACTGCTAAAACAGAAAATTGGCGCGGGAGTTTATCAAAAAGCGACAATACCAGCCAGGCTTTGGTGTTTTGTTTTGCAACTTATATGGCTGTCCGGTTATTGCGCGGGCTAACCACCTTTCTGAACTGAGCGTGTGAGGTGGTGGTTTGATCTCTGTTAAAATAAGATGAGCTAATCAATCCTGAGTGGATGTCCAGAGGTCAATATTGAGTGTCTGTCTAATTATCGACTAAAGCCATGAAACTTAAGATAGCTTTAAATTTAGTCAAAAACGGCAATTAACTCGGCCTAGTCTTTTCTAAACTCGCTAGTCGAGCGAATACAGCCTGCTTTTGATTTTCAGTGTATGTCCGCCAATTTGTGATTTCTTCAATAGTGCGCTGACAGCCAGCACAAATATCGTCATCAGTCAGTTTGCAGAGAGCTTTACATGGAGATACTAAATTCATAATACATTGGTTTTATCAAAGTCATCTTTTTTACTGTTTGACCGAGCAGCCTCAATAACCGCTAGAGTATTTGCTGATAGCTCTTTGTTGGACCACAAACAAACGTGACAACCAAAACGAGAATCGAGATACGACGTAAACTCAGTGTCTGTCCCACATTCATGTCTCACTAAATTTTGCTTTTTACCGTCGTAAATAACCGCTGAATAAGTAAACACAAAGAGCCTCCTAAAAAAGAGGCTCAAATATACATCCAGACGTCTAAACGTTCAAGCGTCTATCTTAAATAATCGAGTGCTGCACAAATGGCAGCTACCTGGGCGTCATTACAATTTTCAAGTGTTGCATTAATACTATCAGGATAAACCTCTGTCGTTGTTACATACAGGGCATCTGTCATACCCCCACAAAGATACAGCGCCTTCTTGTCATAGCAAATTACACCTTCACTTACCACGTCTGCACCTATAATCTTTCCGTTTTCATCTGCCGGTGCGATATGTGTTACTTTTCTCACAGCATCAATAACAGCTTTTTGGAACTCTATTTGTGGACTTGGAGTATTGGCAACCGTATAAAAACCATCTGGAATGTTCCAGTTGTCATGGGTTACCCCATCCCGCGCAGCTAATGCTGGTCTAAACTCGCTGTTATCCGTGTCTGTCGTTTCATGTAAATCAATATGAAGCGATAGAGATAACGCTAAATCAGATACTAATTGCATAAGTTGAGCAGACTCTGGTGCAGGAGAGTCACTGTAAAACGAGCGATTTGGATCCAATGCTAACGGATTCCATCTGTTTATTGTTTCATATCCCCAAGGACTCACACATGGTACAACTATAATGTTTACTTGATCTGCATACTTTGACAGCTTAGTTTCAATAAACTGAAGTGCGCCTTGCACACCACTTGTTTCATAGCCGTGCACACCGCCTGTAACAAGCGCAGATGGCTTTTTAGCGTCAATATTCTTGGGGATTACGGCATATAGTGGATAGCGCGCAGTATCGTAAGGCAGCGCGCCATACTGCTTTAACTCAAACCCTTCAGGGATAATATTAAAAAGTTTATTAAGTACTTCTTCTTGATAGCTTCTTTTCACAGCCTGCTGTGCTTTCCATTGGGCTTTTTCTTCTTCGCCCCATGGCTCACCCGGAGTTCCAATTGGATAATTCTGCATATAGCACCTCTTTAGTAATTTAGAGATCATATCAGTTAGACGGGCGTGAGTATCTATTCCACTAAAGATTCATAAATGTTTATGACATGAGATCTTTACGCATCAAATCTTAATAATAGTTTTCGATTAAACGTGTTGACCATTCCTTGATAAGAGTTTCCAAATTCTACAAAAGAGGATGGTGTAAACATTGGCTTGGTCGCTTAGGAAAGGAAAGACGAGTGTCTGTCCATTGCGTTTTAGAGGACAGAAAAGAAATAAATGTCTGTCCATTGCGTTTTAAAGGACAGAAACAAAAAAACCAGCCAAATGGCTGGTTTTTTGATATGGCGTCCCCTAGGGGATTCGAACCCCTGTTACCGCCGTGAAAGGGCGGTGTC
>NZ_JAEFCD010000014.1:91126-114972 GCF_016405965.1 Alteromonas sp. IB21
CCCTGTTACCGCCGTGAAAGGGCGGTGTCCTAGGCCTCTAGACGAAGGGGACTGAATTCTTTCTTCGAAACTAAATATTCGAATTTTCAGTCCGAAGTTTAAAAAACTTCAGCCTATATCAAACCACAGCTTAGTGTGACTTGGTGGAGCCAGGCGGGATCGAACCGCCGACCTCCTGCATGCCATGCAGGCGCTCTCCCAGCTGAGCTATGGCCCCATCATGGTACCAGTCATTTTGTGTGACTGTTCCGTGACAGCGGGGCGCATTCTAGGCATCCCCCCCCGTCATGTCAACGGTTTTTTTATGAATTTTCTCTGTTTGCTATAAAAGTAAGCGCTTTGTCGATTCTCTCGCCAATTTTCTGTTTTGAGATAAGATTCAACGTGATATCTAAAGACGGAGAATTGCCTCCCCCGGTCACAGCTACACGCAGCGGCATACCTACTTTGCCCATGCCCACTTCTAATTCTTCCGCAGTACTATTGATGGCGGCCTGAATATTTTCTGGGTTCCACTCTTCTATTGCCATTAATTTATCTTTAGCAAGCTCTAACGGACCTCTAGCAACTGGACGAAGGTGCTTTTTCGCCGCGTTCGCTTCAAAATCTTCATAGTCTTGATAAAAGTACGTAGAAATCTCTGCCAGCTCTTTGAGTGTTTTTACTCTGTCGGCTTGAATAGCAATCACAGACTCAAGAGCAGGACCTGCCGTTAAATCAACATTTAACTCATCAAAATGCCATTTAGCATATGAAGCAACTTCACTCGCTGGCAATGTCTTAATGTAGTGTTGATTTAACCAGATTAACTTTTCTGTATTAAATGCAGATGCAGATTGACCGATGGCGTCTAGGCTAAATTTCTCAATCATTTCATCAACTGAGAAAATTTCTTGGTCGCCGTGAGACCACCCTAACCTAACCAAATAGTTAAGCACAGCTTGAGGTAAAAAGCCGTCATCGCGATATTGCATTACGCTTACCGCACCGTGACGCTTTGACAATTTTTTACCGTCGTCACCTAATATCATAGAGACATGGGCATATTCAGGGACAGGCGCACCTAGCGCTTCAAGGATATTTATTTGACGGGGCGTATTATTGATATGGTCTTCACCACGAACTACATGGGTAATTCCCATATCCCAATCGTCAACAACAACGCAGAAATTATAAGTAGGCGTACCGTCAGAGCGCTGGATGATAAGGTCATCGAGTTCTGTATTACTAATTTCAATTTTTCCACGCACGTGGTCATTAATAACCACTTTGCCTTCTAGAGGGTTTTTAAAGCGGATAACAAAAGGCTGACCTTCAGGATGATCAGTTCTGTCTCTCCACGTACCTGGATAACGAGGTTTCTCACCGCGTTCTTTTTGTGCTTCACGAATGGCGTCTAATTCTTCAGAACTCATAAAGCATTTATATGCCTTACCTTCATCTAGTAGTTTTTGAATTAGCTCTTTGTATCTATCGAAACGCTCTGTTTGATAGATAGGGCCAGTATCCCAAGTTAGACCTAACCATTGCATGCCATCTAATATTGCCTGCTTAGCTTCTTCTGTGGAACGTTCAATATCTGTATCTTCGATACGAAGAACAAATTCACCGCCCTTGCCTTTAGCAAGCAGCCAAGAATAAAGCGCAGTACGTGCGCCACCAACGTGAAGATAGCCTGTTGGGCTGGGTGCAAATCGTGTAACAACCGACATGGTCACTCTCTATTGTTAATGTATTTCTAAAGTTAAGCGCATTCTACCAGTGTCCGTGCTACTTCAAAAGTAAGTTAAGAACAGAAGAAAAAAGAAAGTCTAAGAAAGAATTGGGAATAGATAAAAATTGGACAGACACTTATCGTTGCAGGCCCCTTTCGCTTCGATGCTCATCCACAATTGTGGACACACATTTGTCCTCCTAGGGAGCATTTCTGTATGGTCGTTTGTTCTATTGTTGATGAGGTCACTAATGGAACGGATTTAAGGAACGTAATGGACAGACATTCATTATTTTTAAGTGTCTGTCCATTTTGCTTTTAAGATAAATTGTCTATGTTGAAACAAATAAGTGTCTGTCCATTTTTTCTATATCACTTCTGCTTTTTTCATCACATACTTTTTAAACGCTCACACTCTTCAAAACGTTGTTCTTTTCATCAATTTAATGAAGCTGCAGCCATAGTGACTAAATTTCAGGCACACAGTCATTTTTCTTTAATTTTATTGTTGACACTAACGGAACCGACTCTATAATACCGCCCCACTTGCTTAGGCAAGGTTTGGAAAATATGGACGCTTAGCTCAGTTGGGAGAGCATCGCCCTTACAAGGCGAGGGTCACTGGTTCAAGCCCAGTAGCGTCCACCACTTCCTCACGGTGGATAAACAGTGAAACTAAAAATACGGACGCTTAGCTCAGTTGGGAGAGCATCGCCCTTACAAGGCGAGGGTCACTGGTTCAAGCCCAGTAGCGTCCACCACTTTCTCACAGTGGATAAACAGTGAAACCAAAAATACGGACGCTTAGCTCAGTTGGGAGAGCATCGCCCTTACAAGGCGAGGGTCACTGGTTCAAGCCCAGTAGCGTCCACCATCTCTCCTCGTTCAATAACTACTATTTTGATAGTCCCTTATAAATGACAGGTGTATTGCCTGAAGCATTTTGCTGTCCGTTAGATGACAAAATTTCACAGATAAAACCCTCTGCCGTCTTCGCTAACATCCCTTTAGTTTTTAGCGACCCGTTCGGAAAAGTCTAGGTTTCAACTCTTATACAGTAAACGTCATTGCTGTATCAGTAACCAACGTTTATCGCAGCATCCATTAACAGCTCATGTTGAAACAGGTATACACCTCCGACTCCGACAACCTTCGAATTTGTTGTTACTACGAAAACCCGAGTTATGCGATAGTTTTCATAAAGCGCTATACTTGGACAACCGATACCGTGGTAAGGTAATTAAACTCCTGCTTCCGAGGCTACCACCCTATGAAACTACAGCTAGCTAAAAACGCCAAGTTATTGATTGCGGAGGATCAGGTGCTGGCCAAAAGCCACATTCACTATGCGCTTGAGCAATTGGGTTTTAGGAACATGGATTATGTAGATAGACCTTCTCACGCTTTATCTGCAATACAAGAACATGATTACGACGCCATTATTTGTTCATATAATTTACGCTCTGAGCAGGGTGGATATTTTTTGTTAGAGCAGTTGAATGCAGCACATACCCTCCCCCTTACAAGCGCGTTCATTTTCACAAGTGCTGATACCTCAACAGAAGTTGTACACGCTATTATTGAACTGCAGCCGGATGAGTTTATCGCAAAGCCTTTCTCAGTAAATGAGCTAGACAGAAGGCTTACGCGGGTGTTATCCAGAAAAAAGGCACTGAAAAACGTCTATGCGTTTATGGATAAAAAAGATTACGAAAAAGCTATAGCTGAGGTAGAGTTCTTCTTGTTACAGCCTGAAAATGCTGACCACTTTCCACTTGCAATGAAAATAAAAGGAGATTTGTTTCTTCTCACTCAACAATACCAAACAGCTATCGCCTTCTTTGAGTCGATTATAAATGTTCAAGATTTTAACTGGGCTAAAATGGGGATAGCTAAAAGCCTTATTGCACTGAATGAATTCGATGATGCAGAAAGAGAGATTATTCAACTCGCTACCCGTCCAGACTCTACATTAGAAGCCTATGATCTCCTCGCTACCCTTCAAATCAAACTTGAAGCTTTCGATGATGCGTTAGAATGCACCTCATTAGCGTGCGCCATGTCGCCACGCAACATTGAGCGGTATCAACGAGCAATCAACTTAGCGCGAATTACCCATGACTACGAAAGCCAATTCAATAGCGCTAAAAAAGTGGTGCGTTATGCACGTGGCTCGATTCACGATAAGCCCGAGATTTATTTAAGTGCTGCCCGCGCCGGCGTTGATTTCGCGATGACGTCAGAGCCAGAACATGTAAACAATATTGTTAAGCAGACCAATGAGTACTTGCGTCAATTAAAAAAAGCGCACCCTAGAGCAACGTTCAATGACGAACTGGCAGTAATAGACGCAAGGCTACATTATTTAAAAGATGACTCGGCTAAGGCTCAATCGCTGCTTTCAGACTTTCACGTAGATTACGACCAACACCATTCTACTGAAGCTTTGCTAGACAGAGCGAAAGCGCTGCATGAAGTGGGGATGAAAAAAGAATCACTCGCCATATTAGATGCCATCTCATCTAGAGGGGAAGACGTTTCAGATGACACGAACCTAATGCGCGCTTATCTAAAACAGGAAAAGGCAGAAAAAGAGGCGATTACGCTGAGCCCCAAAACGCTCAACAACACGGCGGTAGCCCAATACAAACGGGGCAATTTAGCACAGTCGTATACGACTTTTTCTCAGGCATTTCGAGTGATGCCGAAGAACCCGTCAATTGCATTGAATTATCTCCAATCGATTGTACGCGCAAGGACATCAAAGACGGCCATGCCCCTTAACACTATGGCTGAAATTAGAAAATGCAGAGAAACGCTAGAGTCAGCCCAGTTATCAGCGGAGCAACAATCCCGCTATGACAATGTTAAAACGATTTTAAATGGCGAATAGCCGCGTTTATAGCGCACCCCGCCACAATACCTGAGGAAAAAAGCGCTAGCTTTTATAAACCACAACGGTTTCGTGGAAAAGTTTGTCTTTATATTCTTGTTCGTGACTAAATGTCATGCCCAACTTTTTCATAATATTTATTGATGCTGAATTTTGCGGGTTTGCGATTGCTGAGAATTGTTCTACACCAATATCATAGAGTGCTTCTTTTATGGTGCTCGCCGCCTCCGTTGCATATCCCTTTCCCCACGCGTGGCGTTTAAAGCGCCACCCTAACTCCATATTATCGCTTTCTGGGTATTGGGTGAAAAAGCCAAAGGGGCGGACAAGTATCCAACCTATACTTTCCCGCTCTTCTAACGTCTCTACCCGCCATAACCCCCACCCTAGGGCAGGGTTGGAATAGGCTTGAAATCGGGGAACGAAGATATTAATTATCTCATCTTTCGTCGACTTTCTGCCGCCGTTAATAAACTTCATGACTAGCTCATCCTGATCGAGCTCCCACAAAAAATCGGCATCTTTTTCGGTGATGTAATGATAGGAAAGACGCGCACTGTCCTTGATATGCATAAACTTCCTTTATACTTATTATTTTACTTATACTTAGAAAAGTGAATATAGCTTACTTTTGCAACAAACCAAATAAATAAAATCCAATATATTACAGATGTTTAAGCGTGATTGAGGCGCAGACTTTACCCGCCTAGCATTGCAAGGTGCTTAGTTGCCCCTGTTTTTCCTTCGTGAAGATAATGTGTCTCGTGCTTTTGTCCGAGCACATTTTTCAGAAAGGCGATAACCTCGTCCACATCGCCTTTAGTCAGAAGCTGTCTCATATCAATTCCGTTTTCGCTGAATAAGCAAAGATGCAGCTTACCTGGCGCGGAAATACGAAGACGATTGCATGTTTTACAGAAGTCCTTGCTATAAGGCATGATCAGGCCAATTTTTCCGGCATATTCGGGATGGTAGAACTCTTGAGCGGGGCCTGCATCTTTCCTGCGTAACAGAGGCTGCCACCCCATTTCTAACAAGGTACTTTTAAGCGGTGAGCCGCTTTGATGCTGCTTGTTAAAGAAAGAATGTAAATCTCCCGTCTCCATAAGTTCTATGAAGCGAAGCGTAACAGGCATATCTTTAAGCCACGCTAAGAAACGATGAAGTCGACTGTCAGAAAAGTCATTGAGCAACACGGAATTTACCTTTACATCAAGACCAGCATCGAGCGCCGCATCCAGACCACGGAGCACGGCTTTAAGCTTATCTTGACCAGTAATAGCTGCAAATTGGCGAGGGTCGAGGCTATCTATGCTTACGTTGACTTGGTCAAGCCCAGCGTCTTTCCACTGATGCGCAAATTTTTCCATTCGTGCGCCGTGGGTGGTCATTGCCACCCGCTCAATTCCAGGCGTATTGCTGGTTAGACGTAAAATATCGAGAAAATCTCGTCGTAATGTTGGCTCTCCCCCAGTTAAGCGCACTTTAGATGTGCCTAGTCTGGCGAAAGCCTTAAGCAAGGTGTCTATCTCATTAAGCGTCATGAATTGATCACTAGAAGGTCCTTCATATCCATCAGGCAAACAATACTGACAACGGAAGTTGCACGCTTCGGTCACTGACAAACGTAAATAGTGAAACTGTCTACCGAAACTATCTTCTAACAAACTAACTCCTTAACGTGGGCGCGTTCTCCGCGAAAATGTTTGAAAATTGCCGTTTAAATCGACAATCAAAAGGCGATCTAGCAAGGTTACTAAATTAAACAGGCTGTTAGTGTACGCGCCACATAACTAAAATTAAACACATTCATCGCTATAAATAAGACCGTTTTAATCTCTAGCTTATCTCAAAACGTACATCAAAGAGCAAAATTCACTATACTAGAGCGTGCTACTCTTCATTGGTTTACAAAGACTAGTGCCTTGGCTCTTTTAAAACCTTATCCATCTGGCTATTAATGTTGCAAACACTCAGTTAACTACTTTGAATTTAACAATTAAGCACACTATCAAATGAGAAAAAACCGTTTTCCTACTAATCACGATGAACCTGTTAAATGGCACGTTCTTTCGCAACTTTGGCCTTATTTACTTGAGTTTAAACAACGGGTTTTTCTGGCGCTGCTTTGCTTGGTTGCTGCTAAAATTGCCAGCATCGGCCTTCCCTATGTGCTGAAGTATACGGTAGACAGTTTAAATGGCGATTTAACAACGTTGGCCCTTGCTGTTCCTATTAGCCTTATTGCTGCGTACGGAACCTTGAGATTATTAAACGTTTTACTAGGCGAAATACGGGATACATTATTCGGCCGTGTTACAGAACGTGCTATGCGCCGACTTGGCTTGAAGGTATTTAGGCACTTGCATAATCTCGATTTAGGTTTTCATTTGAATCGACGAACAGGTGGCCTGTCCCGTGACATTGAGCGCGGAACAAATGGCGTCAGCTTTCTCATGCGCTTTATGGTGTTTAACATTGTCCCAACGCTACTAGAAATCGCGTTGGTAGTCGGCTTGTTATTATTTCAATTTGGCGTTTCATTTGCTCTTATCATTGTTTGCAGTGTTATCGCTTATATTGGCTTTTCAATGAAAGCAACGGACTGGCGCACTCGTTTTGTTACTCAAATGAATGAAGCTGACTCAACCACTAACTCACGCGCCGTAGACAGCCTGCTAAATTTTGAAACCGTAAAATACTTTAATAACGAATCTTTTGAAGCCAATCGCTACGACACGGATTTAGCTGCATGGGAAAAGGCGCGAAGAAAAAATCGCTTATCTTTGTTCGCGCTAAATGGCGGACAGGCAGCCATTATTGCTATTGCCATGACCGCAATGATGGGAAACGCCGCCCTCGGCGTAATGAATGGCGAAATGACCATCGGTGACTTCGTACTTATCAACGCATTTACCATGCAAATATTCATGCCTCTGAACTTCTTAGGTTTTGTCTATAGAGAAATTCGAGGGAGCCTTGCCAACATAGATAAATTGTTTGAACTTCTTTCCCAAACACCCTCCATTAAGGATGCGGATAACGCTACGGAATTAACCTGCGCGAATCCAGCCATCGCATTTAATAACGTGCATTTCTCCTATAGCGAAAATCGTCAAATATTAAAGGGCCTGAGTTTTGATGTACCGCCAGGTGCTAAGGTTGCCGTTGTCGGTGAAAGCGGTGCAGGTAAATCGACGCTTATGAAACTACTCTTCCGCTTTTATGAGCCAAATAAAGGGGAAATTACCATCGACGGGAAAGACATTTCATTGCTCACTCAACAAAGCTTGCGTGCTCATATTGGTATTGTGCCGCAGGACACAGTGCTTTTTAACACCACTTTGCTTGAAAATATTCGCTATGGTAACCCCGATGCGTCTGATGAAGAAATACAACAAGTATTGAAGTTGGCTCACCTAGAGGCGTTTGTCGCAAGCCTTCCTGATAAACTAGAAACCACTGTGGGCGAACGCGGCCTCAAACTTTCTGGCGGTGAAAAACAACGGGTTTCTATAGCCCGCGCGTTGTTAAAAGGTGCTCCTATCATGATATTTGATGAAGCCACCAGTTCATTAGACAGCACGTCTGAGCGTGCTATATTGTCAGCCCTACGCGACGCGGCAAAAGGCCACACGAGTTTAGTGATAGCCCACCGACTCTCTACCATTGTGGATGCAGATAAAATATTGGTACTAAAAAACGGGACGATTGTAGAGGAAGGGACACACACTTCTTTACTTGAACACCAAGGAGAGTACGCCACATTATGGCAAGCTCAGCAGCGCGACAGTGAAGAAGATATTCAGGAAATCGCTGAAAAGCATGTCGAAACTCACCTCAACAACGTCATTGACGGAGATAAGGGATAGATGGACCCAACACTTATCAAATCGGCTATCAATCAGGTTATGCCTTTTGGAAAATATGCCGGAAGACGTTTATTTCATTTACCCGAGCCTTATTTGGTATGGTTTCACAAACAAGGTTTTCCCGAAAACAAGCTGGGTGAACAGCTTGCCTTAATGTATGAAATAAAGTTGAACGGATTGGAATCAGTTGTAGAGCCTCTGCTAGAAGATGACTAAATGTCAGCTGGAAAACAAAGAAACATCGCCCTCATGATTGTGAAACGCGTAAATTGAAGCGAAAAGACTATTTATGTTAGCAAGACCCAGAAAACAACGTCGAAGTGATGTAAACGAACGCATCAAAAAAATTCACAGTGCAATAGCCGACAAACTAATATCTCACCCTGCGCTTTTTGCGCAAGCCGAACAAACCCTAGAAGCGCGTTATCAAAACAAAATGATGCGTTACGGCAGTTACTTAATGTGGAAAGGCATTATTGAAGCTCGCGATGAACCCGCCGTATTTAAAGCGCTTTTATTGGCTGACGATGAGCGTACAGCCAACTTAAGAAGAGAAACCATCTTTACCGGAATTTTGAGTGAAGAAGAACGAGCGGCCATTTTTACAGATTAACCAATGGCTAGCTTAGCTTCTGGGTATTTAATGCGGCTTATTCGAGGGCTGGCAATAAAATAAGCCAATGTTAAAGGCCCCAATCTACCTGCATACATCAGTAAGATAATAATCCACTCACCGCTGTTTGACAGCTCGCCAGTTAGTCCTCTGGAAAGACCCACAGTCCCTAGAGCGGAAACCGCTTCAAAAACAATATCCAAAAAATCAGCTTTTTCTGACATTAACAGAAGAAATATAGCTATCCATGTAATGCCAATAGAAATCATTGTAAGTGCCAGCGCTTTGCTAATAGTGTCATTTGAAATCGTTCTACCAAAGAGTCGTGGCGCAGCTCCCCGCTGAATATAGTTGTATGCGGCAATGATCAAAACGATGAAAGTCATCAGTTTTATACCGCTTGCAGTACTCATAGAGCCCCCGCCGATAAACATAAGCAACAACATTAATGCTGTAGTTGGATCTTCTAACGACGCTATATCCAGCGTATTAAAGCCAGCAGTTCTTGGAGTAACAGCTTGAAACCATGATGCCCATAGTGCGCTTTGGGTATCGAGGTTTGCCAAGGTTGCAGGATTACCACTTTCAATAACAAAGATAAGCAAAAAGGCGGTTACATTGACAATTAGCGTACCCAATATCATTGTCTTGGCATACACAGAGATGCGTTGCCATCTGCGCTTTTTATGAAGCTCTATCCAAACGGAAAACCCGAGACCACCAATAATAAATAATGCAGAAATAGTAATGTTGATAACCGGGTCTCCCACATAGGCGGAAAGGCTATCCCCACTTAATGCAAACCCTGCGTTGTTGAACGCAGAGATGGTGTAAAAAAACGCGTGAAATAACGCTTCACTTACTCCTTTTTCCTGCATCCAGTAGGCCGACAGAATACAAAAACCCACTAACTCAACGAAGAAGGCAAAAATCAGTACCGACTTTGCTGTAGACACAAGCGTTGATAAATCTGTTTGATTAAACGCCTCCTTCACTGCCGATTGCTGCAAGAAACTTATTTTACTTCCTAAGGCAATGAGCGTGACGATGGCAAACGTCATCAACCCTAAGCCCCCCAGCTGAATTAAAACCGCAATCACCGCCTGTCCGGCAGTTGTAAAAACAGATCCGGTATCGACTACCACAAGACCCGTAACCGTCACCGCCGATGTGGAGGTAAATAGGCTTTGGATCCACGAAATGGGCTCATGAGTCATCATTGGTAATTTTAGGATAACCGTGCCTAAAAAAATTACCGCTATAAAGCTTAGAGAAAGAATAAGGGGTGGCCCTACCTGAATTTTGTTGATACCTCTAGGCGAACGCTCAATAGGTCTATAGCCAGGATCCCATCTGTTCATTGTGCTAACCTTGGCGCTATTTTGACTAGGCTCTCTCGATGGCCGCAGAGGATAACGGTATCCTTTGAAGTAATCTCGAAGTCTAATGATGGGTTGCGAAACAGTTGATGACCTCGCTTGACTAACAAACAAGATACCTGCCCCTTGCCGATGGACAACACATCTTTAAGTGGCTGCGATGAAAAGTGGTCAGATAAAATAACATCAACGATATAAATGCCATGCCCAATGCCCAAGTAGTCATTTACCATTGGGTAGTTGAGCGCTTGCGCCACTCTCGCTCCCATTTCTTCTTCAGGATGAATAATTTTCGACACACCCAGCTTCGATAGAATAGCGTGGTGAGCAGAGCTATTAGCTTTTACCCAAATATTGGCTACGCCCAAGTTTTTTAACGCCAATGTACACAGTAAGCTAGCTTGCATGTCCTCGCCGATAGCAACAAGCACGGCTTCGCTCTGACACAAGTTTAATTCCTTAAGTGCACGCTCATCACTGGCATCACACACGACGCACTGCGTAAATTCGCCTGCATACTGTTCAACCAGCTTTTCACTTTGGTCAATTCCCGTAACGGTGTGCCCCATATGAATTAACTCTAGACTGGCCGTTAAGCCAAACTTGCCAAGCCCAATTACACTATAATGCGACATTAATTAGCCTCCGGTTTGTCAACCGCTATTCGGTAGCCTTGTTTAGGCATTGTCTCTATTAAATCTTTCTCGAACGGATCTATCTTCTTTCTTAGCTGCCTTACAAGAATCCGGATGTAGTGGGTATCTTCACTGTGATGCAGACCCCATATTCTTCTCAACAATTCTTTTTGGCTAATAAATGCCCCAGGATGTTTTGTAAGCTCATCAAGAAGCTGAACTTCTTTTGGGGCGAGCACTATACTCTCGCCTTCAATGCGAAGACGCCGCTCGGTAATATCCAACTCAATCTTGCCAATCTTGCGTGTGGGCATTGTAGGCTCAACCACAGGATTGAAGTCTCTCAGTAGGACTTTTACACGGATTACAAGTTCTCTGATCCCAAATGGCTTGCTAACGTAATCATTTGCCCCCCGAGACAACAGGTCAACTTTGTCTATTTCTTGGTCTCTTGCAGACAGAACAAGAATTGGTAGGCGACTGGTTTCTCTGATGCGTTTAAGCACTTCACTGCCCTCGCCATCAGGCAAACCTAAATCTAAAATGACGAGGTCAGGGTGATACTGACTAAACGTTGACAAAGCTTCTCGAACCGAAGTGGCATCAATACACTGGTAACCTTCTGCACCTAACGCAATGCTCAGCATCTGACGAATATTTGCATCATCTTCAACAATTAAAATGGTGTGGCTCATTACGCTAATTCCTTTTTGGAATTGAAATACTGACGAGAAGGCCTGGTGTGGTATTCGACAGCTTGATAGCACCACCATGGGCGTGAACTATGCCTGCTGCTACGCTTAGCCCTAAGCCAATGCCGCCTTTTCCGCTATCGCTGCGGCGACTGGTTTGAAAAAGCTGTATTGGCGCTTGTAGCTGTTCATCGCTGATGCCTTCGCCTTTATCAGCTATTTCAAACTCAAACTCTCCATCAGAGTGGCTAACCACCAGCAATACACTGTCATCGCTGAATTTAAGGGCATTATCAATTACGTTAAATAAGGCTTGTTGAAACAGCGATTCAGACACAGTAATTGCAAGGCTGTTACAGTTGTTGGTCAATTTTAGCCGACGACTATCAATTCGACTTTCAAGGGCAGCTAAAAATGTGTCTAGATTTACATGGGTTAGATTTAACGTTAACGCGTTATGCTCAATTCGCGTAGCTTGAAGCAGGTTCTCAACATACACATAAAGACGTTTACCTTCATCGTGAACCCCTTTCAACAGTGCCTGTCTCTCAACGTCATCAAGTTTGTCTTGATAGGTCATATAGGTTTCAACAGAACCGATAATGGTAGAGAGCGGCGTACGCAAATCGTGTGACACAGATCGCAGGACACTAGATTGTGTTTTAACAACCTGTAGTGCATGTTGCTGAGAGTTTACATAAACAGCTAGCTCGCTGATAAGAATGGCTACAATGAAAAATACGACGAAGTTAATGCTGTCTTCAACTTCTGCTATTTGAAACGAGTATAGAGGCGCGGTGAAAAAATAATTAAAGCTCAGAGCACCGGCGAGCCCTGCAAGCAAGCCGTAAAACCTAGAGGTCGTTAACGCCACAATGGCACACGCAAGCTGTAGAATAAGTAGAATGCCGCCAAGCGGCAAGAACCAATTACTAAGTGCTAAACATCCTAAAATGGCCGTAGCCATAATAAAAAGCGTATAGAAACCGTGTTTAAATGGGGTCATAGGTCAATCGTGTTTACTTCAACACCATGAGCATATCAACCTAATCCCAAATATACGCGTAAAATTTAGGTAAAAAAAACGGCATCTCAATGATGCCGTTTCTTCAACTTGCCAATGCGATGTTGGTCACTTTAAGCATTACGCAAATGATCAGCCACCAAGAATGCCATTTCAAGCACTTGGTCTGCATTTAAGCGCGGATCGCACTGTGTTTTGTAGGCTTGCGCTAAGTCTTCATCGCTAATTTTATAAGCACCGCCAGTACACTCAGTCACGTGCTGGCCGGTCATTTCAAGGTGAATACCACCAGCGTGAGTTCCTTCTGCTTCGTGGGCTTGGAAGAACTGCTTAATTTCTTTTAAAATCGCATCGAAGTTACGGGTTTTATAGCCGCTAGAGGCCGAGAACGTGTTGCCATGCATGGGGTCAGAGCTCCACACTACGTGTCTGCCCTCAGCTTTCACTTTACGCAATAAGCGCGGCAAGTTGTCAGCTAAATTATCGGCGCCCATACGCGTAATAAGCGTTAAACGACCCGGATCGTTTAGCGGGTTAAGCGCATCAATTAAACGAATAAGCTCGTCTTCCTGCATACTTGGCCCCACTTTCACACCAATTGGGTTGTGAATGCCTCGAAAAAACTCAACGTGAGCATGGTCAAGTTGACGGGTACGCTCGCCAATCCACACCATGTGAGCAGAACAATCGTAAGGCTTGCCGGTAAGCGTGTCTATACGCGTTAACGCCTGCTCGTAGTTCAACAGTAGGGCTTCGTGCGACGTAAACAACGAGGTCTCGTGCAGCGTAGAACTAGTTTGGGCGTTAATGCCAATAACATCCATAAACTCAAGGGTGTCTTGAATACGGTTGGCCATATCAGAATAACGCTCTTTAAGCGGGTTGTTTTCAACGAACGCCATGTTCCAGCGGTTAACTTCATGAAGGTCGGCCAAACCACCTTGCGCGAATGCGCGAAGTAAATTCAGTGTTGACGCACTGCGATGGTACGCTTCCAACAAACGATCAGGATCTGGTCGGCGCGCCGCTTCGGTAAATTCGAAGTTATTGATAATATCGCCGCGATAGCTCGGCAAGGTCACCCCATCGCGGGTTTCGAAATCCGACGAACGAGGCTTAGCATATTGACCTGCCATACGGGCAACCTTGGTTACCGGGCAACGACCAGCAAAAGTAAGCACAATTGCCATTTGAAGAATAACTTTGAACGTATCGCGAATTTTAGGTGCGTTAAACTCATCAAACGATTCCGCGCAGTCACCACCTTGTAAAAGAAAGCCTTTCCCCAGGCTGACTTCACCTAACTGACGTCTAAGTTCGCGGGCTTCAGCAGCGAATACCAGCGGAGGATAAGAACTCAGTGTTTGCTCTACTTCTTTTAAACGTACTTTGTCGTCGTACTCTGGTTGCTGAAGAATAGGTTTATTTCTCCAACTGTCTACTTGCCAATTACTCAACGGTGTTCTCCTGATAAAAATTACGTAGGGCAAACGTTTAAGTGAAAATATTTACTGAAGCTAGACGCTCCGAATAATAAGACTGTAACGCGCTTCACAATTTGTCTGTAGCGCTTTTTTCTAATCAGTCTAATGTGAAAATATGAATCTGAAAAAATACTGGGGCACTTTACCACATTTATTCTAGGGAAATAGGTGCGCAAACTTGAATTTCTAGAAAGTTATCGTGCTTGCTTATAGCAAAATGGCATTCAAACACATTTTCAAGGTTGGTTTGCGTTGCTACCTCGTGCGGTCTGCCCGACGCCACCATGCCGCCTTTTTGCATGAGCCATAAACTGTCGCAATAGTTAGCGCTCAGGGCAATATCGTGAGACGTCATAAGTATGGTATTCCCGTTTTTACAAAGGAACTTCACTAAACTCGCTAAGGCATATTGATGCCTTATATCAAGCCCTTGTAATGGCTCGTCTAAAAGCGCGATACCTTCGCCGTGTTCTAGCTGAGGCCAAATTTGCAGTAGCGCTCGACAGATTTCTACTCGCTGACGTTCGCCGCCAGACAGCTGAGTGAGAATTTTATTTGAGAAGTCAGAGACTTCTAGCGCTTTTTCTAAAACAGCAGGTATAAGCACCCTTCGCTGGGCGGACGAATAAAAGCTTAAGTATTCCTTTACCGACAAGTGAAACCCACTTTCGCTTTGCTGAGCTAACAGGGTACGCACACTCGCAAGCGTTGCCAGCGACCAATCGTTCATTGGTTTACCTTGCAACATGACGATGCCTTTATCAGCTTCAATAAGGCCCGCAAGGGTAAGCAACAGCGTTGATTTTCCAGCCCCGTTTGGTCCTATTATATGAATGCATTCGCCTTTTTTCGCACTAATCCCCTCAACCCAAAGCCGTGATGCGACGTTTACATCCTGTAGGCTTAAAACAATATGATCATCCGCTTGGTTGTGGCTATCTGCTGCGCTCTGGCTATCTGCTACGTTATCTTTGCCGCTAACGTTTTGCGTCGGGTTAGTACTGATGGTGTCTTGCTCACTAGCATTTATTCGTTCATTGCTGCAAGAATCAGGGCGTTGCTGGGTACTAAAACTCTTTGTCGTCATTTGATTAACCCACCACTACCCTTTTATTTGACCTTTAGCTAATGCCCAAATAAGTAACGGGCCACCTAGCGTTGCCGTAACCATGGAAACTGGAAGCGTGATAGCACGGGTAAGTTCAGAACTTAACGCGACCAGAATTAACAAACTCGCACCGCTTATCGCACTTAGCGGCAACAAATAGCGGTTATTGTGCCCTATAATCAAGCGTAAAATGTGTGGAACTAACAAACCTACAAACGCGATAGAACCAGCCATAGACACCGCAGTACCTACAGCGATAGCACAAACGATGAGCGCTCGCTCGGTAAGCTTTTCCACATCCACACCACTACTTTTTGCTGCAAGCTCACCCGCGTACAGCTTGTTTAAATCACCCGCGAGATAGAGCTGATACGCAACAGCAATAGCAATTAAAGGGCCTCCCACCGACAAAATTAACCAGTTAGTTTGATACAAACTCCCCATTAACCAGAAGGTAAGATTGCGAAGGGCATTGGCGTCGCTAAACATGTAGAGCCAAGCGATGACGGCGCCGCTCAGTGTAGAAATTGCAATGCCGGCTAGAATGACGGCAGTAGAAGAGCCCAGCAACTTTCTAGCTATGCGGTAAATAATAAAAGTGGATAGCAGCGCACCAACAAAGCACCCCAAGGGCAGCAAATAATGAAGGTATGCTGATGCCCATTGTGGCGTTAAAAGCAAAAAGAGCGCAGCCACCAAACTGGCCCCGCTTGTTATACCTATAATTCCTGGGTCTGCTAGCGGATTTCGCAGCACCATTTGCAATGTTGCGCCGCTTACGGAAAGCGCAGCGCCAACCAAGCACGCTGTTAGCATCAGAGGCAGTTGTAATTCAACGGTAATATGCTGCTTTAAACCTGAAGGCGCATCAGTACACCACGTCGCCCCTAGAATTCCCGCAACACCTAGGAACAGCGCGAGACCTACAGAAATGATTACAACATTGACGACGTTGCGCCTTATCAACGTAATTTCCGCCTTACGATATTTGGGTTTGGGTTTGGGTTTGTTTAATATGAGCGATTAAGCCGTCTGACGCTTCTTCAATGAGATCCAATACGAGTTCAAAACCACGTTTCCCTCCATAATATGGGTCTGGGACTTCTTTATCTTCAACGTCAGCAAAGTCTAAAAATAGCTTAATTTTATTATGATGCTGGCCTGGGGACATACCGTGAAGGTTGGCGAGGTTGCTGTTATCCATCGCTAAAATATAGTCGAAGCGCTCAAAATCATTTTCATCAACACGACGACACTTTAGTCCTTTAAAACTATAACCGCGCTCTACACCGGCAGCCTGAGAACGCTTATCCGCGGGCTTTCCAATGTGGTAACCATGTGTACCGGCTGAATCAATATCAATATCCAAACCCGCTTCAGCAGCTTTCTTTTTAAAAACGGCTTCAGCTGTGGGAGAACGACATATATTTCCCAAGCACACGAATAACACCGATGTAGATTGTTTCATTCATTGTCCTATTTCAATGCAGTGACGGAGCGCGACTAAACTTTATAGTTCGTTTCACGTATGATACGCCGTCTGAAAAATTGTGGAGTTAGTATGACCGCACATGTACTTATGCTTAGTAGCTCTCGCCAAGGTGACGAGGCCTACCTAGAACACGCTAGAGCGCTTATTTTTGCACACTTAGGCGACGTACGCGACCTTCTATTTGTTCCTTATGCTGCTGTAACTCAGTCTTACGACGAATATGTAAGCGCTGTGGCCAATGCCCTCCCTGAGTGCAATGTGGTCGGATTGCACACCGTCGATGATCCCGTTACTGCTATCAATCATGCGAAGAAGAACGGGCAAGCCATTGTGGTAGGTGGCGGTAATACCTTTCATCTGCTTTCGACGCTTTATGCTAATGCGCTTATTGTGCCAATAAAGCACGCCATTGCCGATTGTACGCCGTATATTGGCTGGAGCGCTGGCTCAAATATTTGTGGGCAATCAATTAGGACCACCAACGATATGCCTATTATTGAGCCACCGAGCTTTGATGCGTTAGATATAGTGCCGTTTCAATTGAACCCGCACTATACCGACTACCAGCCACCCGGTCATAATGGCGAAACACGCGACCAGCGATTAGCCGAATTCACAGCGCTAAACCCAACGACACCCGTGGTTGCCATTCGCGAAGGTACGGCGCTTCGCCTAACTGAGAATCAACTTAAATTAGTTGGCGAAAAAGATGGTTTTATCTTTTTAGGTGAAGAAAAAACGCAAATTGATTCAGGTGATGATTTAACGTATTTGCTCGATAGCGGCGAATAACGCCTTTTCATTGGGTTCAGATTGATAGGGAATTTCCGCCAGCAGCGGTTCGGGTAACATGGCTTTAAGAGAATAAAGATTTTCTTGGTATCGCGTCATGTTACCTGTAACGTCGTTTGCTACCCACCCTCTAATAGTAAGCCCATCAGCGCGAATAGCTTCTGCGGTGAGGAGAGCGTGATTCAAACAGCCCAGGCGCATACCCACTACTAAAATCACGTCCATTTTAAGCGATTTCACCACATCAGAAAGATAATACGTGGGCGTATATTCATCGCCCACTGTTAGTGGTAAACGCCAACCGCCAGCGCCTTCCATTAGCAATAGGTCTGGCTGATAGGTTCTCAGCAAATCAAGCCCTTGCACAATTTTTTCGAAGGTTAACGTTACGTCCTCTTCAAGGGCTGCGATATGTGGCGCAATCGCTGGTTTGAGCGCAATTGGGTTTATTTGACACAAAGGAAGTGTCTGTCCACTTTTTATGTTCAGAGAAAGTGTCTGTCCACTTTCTATGTTTTCACTGTCTGCCATTGAGCCTTCAACATCATTGGTGGCTTTGCGAACGCGTATTTTGGAGCTCGCTTTTTGAATATTCAACGCATCCTCATTTACCCACTCGCCGTTTATCAACTCGCATCCGGCTGCGATAGGTTTATAACCAATGGCACAGAGGGATGCGCGTTGCGCGGCGTTTAATAGTTGGCAGGTGACATAGGTTTTCCCTACCTCTGTGTCGGTTCCGGTAACAAAATACTGCTTCATCGTTTTTCCAACCTAAAATGACTCACACGATAAGTAAGCGGTAACTTACTTTCTACACCACGCGCATTACAGTAAGCCATGGCTAGTTTTTTGATATCTCGGCGATTAAGCGGGGGTTGCTTTCGCCCTGTTGCCCCTGCACCCACGCCTTTCACTGAGCGCAGCAGAGACATAATGTCGTTATGGGTATCTACATAGTCTTTGGTGATGACCCGTTGCAACGAGAGTCCCGATTGCTTGAAGCTGTCAGCCCACTGAGCTGCTGTTGGCATTGCAGTATCCGCTTGCGCAAGCTGCGCCACTTTACGCGCGGTTTTAAGCTCATCAAATGAGCCAGCCACCATAATAGCAAGCTCAGCTACACCGCCTTTTTTAAGCACTCTCGCTATTTGTTTGGCTGCAAGGCCTGCATCACTAACCCACTGAAGCGCCATCGACGAAAACACCGTTGAAAATGTGTTCTCCGAAAAAGGTAAGTCAAGCGCACTCCCCTGCATAAAAATGGGGTCAGAGTACTTTTTTCGGGCAAACGCTAGCATGCCCTCGGCAATGTCCACGCCGGTTGCACTTGCCCCTCTACTACAAAGCGCCTGCGTGTGGACTCCCGTTCCACAGCCAATATCAAGGGCCTGGCCCTGCAAACAATTAGGTAAATTAATCAGTGCCTGCTCGGCGATAACACGCTGAATGGATGCGATGCTGTTGTATTGCTTTGCGGCTTTAGAAAAGCGATGGGCGATATCTTTCTCGTTAATCACAGGAACGGTATCGACGGATTGCGCTGCTAGGGAGCCCTTCGCTGCTGCTCCCTCATCAGCAGCCATGTAGGCCTCGGCTTTGATAGAGTCTTCTGCCACCAGAGAGCCTTCAGTATATAAAGAGCCTATTGTGTTGGCCGCCACTTCAGCCCCGGAAAAGCCGTCAGCTGGAAAATCCCTCTTAATGGCAAGAGACCCACTAGATGTATCATGGGACATTTTACCGTCGAAAGTACGTAGCGGTCTTGCCGGTATAACTGGTTTCCGCGCGGAGCTTGATGACATCTCTAAATCTCGTTCTTGCTAGTGCCATCTGGTACGCCAATTTCGGCGCTCTCAGAGCTTTCTATTGAACTTCCAGTTTCTTCCAAGCGATTCAACGATAGTTCTAAAGCATCAATCAGCACATCAATGTCTTGGGCGGTATGATTTGCAGTTAAGGTTACACGAAGCCTGTCTTGATTTTTCGGTACTGTAGGTTGCCTTATTGCCGTTACCCAAATACCGCGTTGTTTCAACCCTTCACTAAGCGCCAACGCGCGGTCTGGGCTACCCAAAATGATAGGCTGAATTGCACTTTGCGACTGACCTAATGTAATTTGGCTTTTTTCTCCACGTTTTTTATCCACGTCAAGTGTCTGTCCATTTTGGCGCTTTTTTTCAGTACAGCCGGTTGATTGACTTCTTTCTTGGTGACTTTGAAGTGTCTGTCCAAAACGTTTGTGAAACGATTCTCTGAAATAGGCGATATTGCTATTGAGGATTTCGCGACGCCCTTTATCGCTAGCAATATGAGTGAGTGAGTACAAGGTTGCGACTGCTTGTGCCGGCGGCATAGCGGTGGAATACACATAGTGTTTTGAGAAGTTCACAAGATAATCAATCAGCGTTTGGCTTCCCGCGATAAACGCACCAGCCGTGCCCACGGCTTTACCAAACGTCCCCATAACAATAGGCACCTGTTGCTGGCTTAAGTTTAACGCTTCGACTGTGCCAAAACCGTTGTCACCCAGCACACCCATGCCGTGTGCATCGTCTAACATAAACCATGCGTCATATTTAGCGGCAAGCTCTGCAATAGTTTTGCTGGGCGCAACATCACCATCCATACTAAACACACCTTCACTGGCAATAAGAATATCGCGCTGGTTTGCCCGATAACCAGTATTAGCAGCATTGGCTGTGTCAATACGGTCTACTCTCTTATCACAGGCGCTGTTTATCACGCTTTCTAAATGGGCACGGTCGTTATGCTTAAAGCGACGAAGCCTAGCGCTTTCAGAAACACACTGCGCCCCTTCTAAAAACGACGCATGCATTAGCTTATCAGCAATAATATAACCCGCTCTCGCGCCTTCATTAGAATGAGAAATGTGAGGAAAAAGTGCCATGCACAAGGCCTGATTGGCGGCAAAACCAGAATTAAACAAAAGCGCAGCTTCCCGATTTAAACCATCAGCAATATACGCTTCAAGCGCCAAGTGTGCCTGAGTATGCCCAGTAACCAATGGCGATGCACCGCTGCCACCACCAAATTGCGCCAGTCCCTCAACCCAACTTTGCAATACGCCTTCGTGCTGGCGCATGCCTAGGTAGTCGTTGCTTGAAAAATTAAGATAGTGCTCACCGTTAATACAAATAATACTGTCTTTTTCGTATTGCTGGCAGTGGCGCTGGCGCAGCAAGCCTTGATGGGCTCGCAAGCTCAAAGAATCTTCTAACCAATTAAAGGCCATTACGCCTCCGTAGCATGCTGTTTTCTTGCCGCTACCTTAGGCTTGGTCGCATCAATAAACAAGTCATTGCCGTTGCTAGCTTGCTCTTGTTGCTGAATAATTTCTTCTTCTAGCACCTGTTGGTGTGCTTCATCCGAGAAGTCTCGCGTGCGCTCAGTGTTAATACCAAGCTTCTTGAACAGCATGACATCTTCATGAGTATCTGGGTTTGAAGTAGTTAAGAGCTTGCAGCCGTAGAAAATGGAATTTGCCCCTGCCATAAAACAAAGTGCCTGCATCTGTTCGTTCATGGCTTCACGGCCTGCCGACAAACGCACGTGTGACTTTGGCATCATGATACGAGCTACTGCAATAGTGCGAATAAACTCAAAATAATCCAGGTCTTCTACGCTATCAAGTGGCGTACCTTTTACTTTCACCAGCATGTTAATTGGCACGCTTTGAGGCTGTTCGGGAAGATTGGCGAGTTGCACCAGCATACTAGCGCGATCACTCACGGTTTCGCCCATACCGACAATGCCTCCAGAGCAAACGTTCATGCCTGCAGCACGCACGTTCTCAAGGGTATTCAAGCGATCTTGATAGGTACGCGTAGTAATGATGTCGCCGTAGTATTCAGGAGAGGTATCAAGGTTGTGATTGTAGTAATCCAGGCCCGCTTGTTTTAGCGCAACCGCTTGGTCACGGGTTAACATACCCAGCGTCATACAGGTTTCTAGCCCCAGACTTTTGACCTCTTCAACCATTTTCAAAATATAAGGCATATCTCTGTCGCGGGGGTTTCGCCAAGCAGCGCCCATACAAAAGCGCGTTGACCCCACTTGCTTTGCTTCTTTTGCTCGCTGAATGACCTTTTCAATTTCAAGCAAACGCTCTTTTTCAAGGCCAGTGTCATAACGGGCGCTTTGAGGGCAGTATTTGCAGTCTTCAGGGCACGCCCCGGTTTTAATCGACAAAAGTGTGCTTACCTGCACTTCATTCGGATTAAAATGCTGTCTGTGCACAACCTGGGCATCAAACAATAGATCGTTAAATGGCATTGCAAACAAAGCTTCTACTTCAGCTTTGGTCCAATCGTTTCGAATAGTGGTTGTTTGCACGGTCGGTGCGTATGCCAGTGTCATTGACTGTCCTTTACTAATTATTATTGCTGGCTTAGTCTATGGCTCAATATCGAGTTGTCAACTCTGACCAATTCAAAAACTTTACTAGTGGTTACTTTGTGAGCAATATAGAATTTGATAAACAGCATATTTGGCACCCCTATACTTCCGCAGTTAATCCCCTTCCCTGTTATGAAGTGGTGGGCGCGAAGGGCGCGGAGCTAACGTTAGCCAGTTCAGAAATTCTGGTAGACGGCATGTCTAGCTGGTGGGCAGCGATTCACGGCTACAACCATCCCGTACTCAACGATGCCGCACACAAGCAAATCGAAGCCTTTTCTCACGTTATGTTTGGTGGCATTACTCATCAGCCGGCGGTTGATTTATGTAAATCTTTACTCAGCATGGTGCCTGCAGGTTTAGAGCGGGTATTTTTAGCAGACTCTGGCTCAGTGTCTGTTGAAGTAGCGATTAAAATGGCGATTCAGTACTGGGCATGTCAAGGAAGGCCAGAGAAATCACGTATTGTTGCACCTCGCAATGGCTACCACGGTGATACCTTTGCCGCCATGAGCGTTTGCGACCCGGTAAATGGTATGCATAGCTTATTTGAAGGCGTACTAAGCAAACAAATATTTGCACCTGCTCCCCAGACGCGCTTTGGACAAACTTTCAGTGAAGACGACATTCTTCCACTCGAAGAGATTTTCGAGAAGCATCACCACACCATGGCTGCCCTTATATTAGAACCCATTGTTCAAGGTGCAGGAGGCATGCGTATTTATCACCCAGAGTACTTGAAGCGCTGCCGCAAGCTCTGTGACACCTATGATGTGCTTTTGATTTGCGATGAGATTGCTACTGGCTTCGGTCGTACAGGTAAACTCTTTGCGTGTGAGCATGCGGGCATTTCACCCGACATAATGTGTTTAGGCAAAGCGATTACGGGCGGATATATGACGCTGGCGGCAACGTTATGTACAGAAGATGTGGCTTTAGGGGTTTGCCAAGGTGAGCCAGGGGTTTTCATGCACGGCCCAACTTACATGGGTAACCCGTTAGCTTGTGCCGTGGCAAACGCTAGTTTGTCGCTTATTAATGAAAATCATTGGCAGCATCAAATACCTGCTATTGAGAAACAATTACAAACCGAGTTGGCAAAATGTGCAGACTTACCCCGCGTTGCTGATGTTAGAGTGCTAGGTGCTATAGGAGTAGTTGAGACGGTAAATTCCGTCAATGTTGCCGAAATTCAACGCCACTTTGTGAAACAAGGGGTGTGGATACGACCCTTTGGGAGATTGGTATACATTATGCCTCCTTATATTATATCTCCAGACCAGCTAAGTAAGTTAACCCACGCCATCTATACAGCCTTAAAATAGCAAATCAGGATTTTAGGCTCTATAACGAGAGTGGTGATGGAGAGCGGCAATATCGGTGGCAGTAATGGTACTCGCCTTTGATGTTTATTGAGCGGGTTAGAATTAAAAACTATAGTGAGTATTCAATGGTAGTGCGTGTTCTCGATAAAGTAGTATTTGCAGTTTTATTCATTATTACGCTGCAGGTGCCTATTTTAGCCGAGCACTACCGGCAATATTTAAACGGCTACTATGATGCGCTGCGAGATGAAGTCTCCAGCTCTTCTGAACTTGCCAAGCAACATGGGTTTTCATCAGTAGAGGCGATGCTGGACAGCCTACAAAAAAACAGCGAACCTGTAGTCAGAGAATGACGTGCTCCAATAGATTCACACAGCCAGTTAAGGGATAATTATCTCAACTGG
>NZ_JAEFCD010000015.1 GCF_016405965.1 Alteromonas sp. IB21
CGGACTTAGAAAAAGCTGCTTAACTGGGTTGTGTGAATTTGCTTGACCACGTCACCATAAATACGAAGTGGTCTACCAGCCCTCACTAGATTGCATTAGTGACGTTATCTAAACCCTTTGCTGTCAAAACATCTTAAAAGATAACTGCCTTAAGTGTGGTAAACAACATTGTGTCTTTACCTGCCACACACGTTTACAAGGACGGCGGCATAGATATCTTCAAGGGTAAGTAAATCTGATAAATGGATGTGTTCGTTTACCTGATGGATGGTTGTATTGGGAACCCCCACCTCTACCACTTGCGTACCCTCACTGGCAAAAAACCGTCCATCCGAGGTACCGCCAGATGTGCTCACCACTGGATAGCGCCCGGTTGCAGATTTTATCGCATTTTCTATGCAAGTGATTAAGCATACCTCTGCGTTATTGTTAGGTTTGCTCAGATACGCTTCACAAGGTCGGAAAGCACTTAAGGCTGGGGAATGAACAGACATACGTATAGACCTATAGTAAAACTTGGGTCTATTACACGAACTTAAGGTGACACGTTTATAACAGTTTTGAGACGATGCAATGACAGACGTGGGTTGATTTTCTCGGCACCTCAATAGGTTAAACATAAACGCCAGTCAACGCTAATATTACCGCTAGAGATTGTTTAACGCGCAGCGGCTTGTTATAACTAGAACATCTTCTTTAAAAAGGCATTACAGTGTTAAAAATTATTGTCTTAATACCACTTATTCTATCTCTGCTTTGGTTTGGTTATTTGCGAGCAAACAAGTACACGTTAGAACAAGGTAAACAGGGGTTCTTATATATCTTCGTACTCTCAGGTGTAATCTCTGCGTTTTACACTCTTATGCTTTTTTTAACGCATTAGCCAACTTCAGTAGACCAGAGTGCTAAACACCTTCAAAGACAGTGTGCGTTATTAGGAAAACATGAATAGCGTTTCTGAGTTGAATTTTTAAGGCTCTCTTTCACAAACTCGTTATTCAAAGTTCTCTTTTGAAGGCACCTCTTCTTAGAATGCCCTTCAGCTTTACCGAACTCTTCCCAGGTTCTGCACTGAATTTGGGGCATCACTTTCAACATTAACTACTTTGCACACTCAATAAAAAAGCCAGCATAATGAACTATGCTGGCTTTAAAACGCTGTATCCTCTATGCCCACCCATTTCGTTGTACTATGGGGGGCAGTGGATAAATCTCTACAGAGCTTCGGAAATAGTTACGTCGGCGCTTGCACGTAATGCATCGATATACTGCTGATAAACGCGCTGCCCCTGAACCTGCGCTAAGCGCTGCTTAAGGCTTTCACCTAGCTCACTTTCAAGGGCCGGCGCTGGGTTTACGCCCTCAAGCATAACTACAGCCACATCTCCGTTTACTGTCGTTGCGACGTCAACCTTATCATCACCTTCAAGGGCAAGAGAGAATAAAGTGTCAACCAGCGCACGGGATAACGTACCGCCGGCTCTCTGGACGTTGGTTGCCGTTTGCCAAGATACAGATTTTGCGGAGAGTTCACTTTCAACGCTTTCACCTGCTCGTACCTTTTGAGCTACGTCAAATGCCCATGCTTCCGCTGCTTCTCTTGATTTCTCGGCCTTCACTGATGCTTCAATACCTTCGCGTACTTCATCAAGCGACTGTGTACGCTGAGGCTGATGCTCAACTACACGAGCAACAACAACGGTCTCTTCGTCTAGCTCGATAATATCACTATTAAGCCCCTCTTCTACCAATTCAGAAGAAAACGCAACGTCTAGTAACCCCGGAGAACTTAGGTCTGCGGGCGCTGTATTACGACTGAACAATACCGATTCCCGAACAGGCAAATCGACCGCATTAGCTGCGTCTTCTAGCGTATCTGGCACTTCGAATGCAATCTCAGCTAGCGTATTTTGAAGCTCAAAATACTTTTCCATTGCTGCATCGTAAAGAAGCGTGTCGCGAATTTCACTAGCCACTTCGTCAAACGATTTAACTTGTGCTTCTTTTAGTTCAGTTAGCTTGATAATGTGAAAACCAAAGTCAGTTTCAACAACATCAGATACGTCACCTACACTTTCTAATGCAAACGCCGCTTCGTCGAACGCAGGGTCCATCATCTCTGGTGTAATGAAATCTAAATCACCGCCATTTTCGGCAGAAAAAGTATCGTCAGAATTTTCTTTGGCAAGAGCGGCAAAATCAGCGCCAGCATCAAGCTCGGTTTTAAGTGATTGAGCTTTCTCTCTGGCACCGTCTACGTCGTCAGCCGCTTCAATAAGAATATGAGAAACGCGGCGCTCTTCTTCAGTGCCGTAGCTAGCAATATTATTTTCGTAATAAGTGCGCACAGCCTCATCATTCACAGAGACGCGGCCTTTTAAGTCTTCAACGCTTAGTTTTACGTAGGCAAGTTTAACCTGTTCTTCTGTGTCGAAAGACGCGATATTGTTGTTATAAAAAGCTTCAACATCGGCATCAGTTACTTCAACAGAACTCGCAAATTCGTCAGAACTCACTAATACGTACTTGGCGTCTCGAGTTTGGCGCTGAAGCGCATTTGCTAGCTCCACTTCACCATCAAGAGCAAACGAAGAGTTAGTCAAGGCAGCGGCCAACTGATTCTGCGTCATCTGGACGCGTAAATAATCGCGGAAGTCGGCTACTTGAAAACCATTTTGACGAAGAATAGCCTGGAATCGCTCGTTATCGAACTGACCCCCGAACTGAAATTCAGGCATCTGAACTATGGTTTCACGAATTTGTTCATCGCTTACACGCAAGCCCATATCGGTAGCTTGCTGCTGAATTAGCTTCTCAGCAATCAGTCTGTCTAAAACATTTCTTCTGAAATCTGCAAGGTACTGCTCACTAGAGAAAAGCTGAGCAATGCTTTCGCCGTATTGTGATTCCATTTGTGCACGCTGATTTTGATATGCACGCTCTAGTTCTTGTGCCGAAATCTCTTCGCCGTTAACAGTAGCTACTGCAGTAGTACCTGATGACGTCAGATAACTTCCTACGCCTGCGAATACGAAACTTAAGACGATAAGCGCAATAATTGCCATCGCCCAAGGGCCTTGAGAACCTTCTCTGATTCTTTCTAGCATGATTGTTCTTCAACTCCGTTGCTTACTACAATTACCGAGGCACACCATTAATTGGCAAGGGCCAGGTAAAATAAGCGCTGATTATAACCCAATGCTGCCGAATATAAACGCCAAAACACACTAATTGTGTCGTCTTTTGCGTTGAAACCGCATTGCGAGGCTAAGCACAAGACTCATGACGCCTCAGGGATTATTCTGACTTTAAATAGTGAGGTCACGTCAAGCCGCTTACCCCAATATTGAATTATTTTGTTCACAAATAAAAAAGGCGATGGACTAGCCATCGCCTTTTTCTATAATTTTTTGCTTAGTTACAAGCGTCTTTCAGTGCTTTACCAGCTTTGAAAGATGGAACTTTCGCTGCTGAAATCTGAATAGTCTCACCAGTTTGTGGGTTACGGCCACTGCGAGCTGAACGTTCGCGAACTGAGAAAGTACCAAAGCCTACTAGTGCTACTTGGTCGCCGTCTTTAAGCGCCGCAGTTACTGAGTCAGTGAATGCGTCGAGAGCGCGGCCAGCGGCTGCTTTAGAAATGTCTGCACCAGCAGCGATTTGGTCGATAAGTTGAGACTTGTTCACAATTATGATCCCCTTCGATTGTTATTATACTGTTTGTCCAAAACGTTTTTGCTTGGACGTTATAGCAAGCTTGCTTGTTAACATCAAGCTTCAGTCACAATTAATTAACTTTATTAATGAATCGCTGCAATCCCTTTTGTGGCAAGGCTTCAAGCGAATACCATTTAAAGGTAACACAACTTTTGTGACTTGAAAGCCCTATTTTTAAAAAAATAGGCTTTTCTTTCCGCCAACGAACGTTTTTTATACAATTATTGCAATTTTATATAAAAAATGTGGCTGCACGCCTTTAAAATTAAAGGATTACAGCCACGACGTCAGTTATTTTTTAACCACCTCAAAGCTTTCCACTGGCTCCTGAAGTGCGATATCAAGTACTTCATCAATCCACTTGACCGGGTGAATAGACAAATCTTTCTTTACGTTATCTGGAATTTCTTCCAAATCACGTTCATTTTCTTTCGGAATAACCACTGTTTTAATACCACCACGATGGGCTGCCAGTAGTTTTTCTTTAAGGCCGCCAATCGCGAGCACTTCACCGCGCAGGGTTATTTCTCCGGTCATCGCCACGTCACATTTCACAGGGTTGCCGGTGAGTGAAGAGACCAGCGCAGTGCACATCGCAATACCTGCACTTGGGCCATCCTTCGGTGTAGCTCCTTCAGGTACATGGACGTGAATATCACGTTTTTCATAAAAATCATCGTTGATGCGAAGTTTTTCAGCGCGACTTCTCACTACCGTCATCGCAGCTTTAATCGACTCTTGCATAACGTCACCTAGCGAACCCGTTGACGTCATTTTGCCCTTACCAGGGACTGACGTGGTTTCGATGGTAAGCAAATCGCCACCTACTTGAGTCCACGCAAGACCGGTCACCTGACCGATTTGATTGTCCTTGTCCGCTTTGCCGTAATCGAATCGCTGCACCCCAAGGTAATCTTTAAGGTTATCCTGTGTTACCACCACCTTATCTTTGCTCTTCTTCAGCAAGATATCTTTCACGGCTTTGCGGCACACTTTAGACACTTCGCGCTCTAAACTACGTACACCTGCTTCACGGGTGTAGTAACGAATCATACCAATGACGGCGGAATCGGTAATTTCAAGTTCTTTGGTTTTTAGGCCATTGCGCTCCATTTGCTTACCGATGAGATGATTCTTAGCAATATTAAGCTTTTCATCTTCGGTGTAGCCTGACAAGCGAATCACTTCCATACGATCAAGCAACGGCCCAGGAATATTCATGCTGTTTGATGTAGCAACAAACATCACGTCAGACAAATCGTAATCCACTTCTAGGTAGTGATCACTAAAGCTATTGTTCTGCTCTGGATCAAGCACTTCAAGGAGCGCTGACGCTGGGTCGCCGCGCATATCTGAAGACATTTTGTCTATTTCATCGAGCAAAAACAGTGGGTTCTTAACACCAACTTTTGCCATTTTCTGCACTAACTTGCCCGGCAGTGAGCCGATGTAAGTACGACGGTGGCCACGAATTTCGGCTTCATCACGCACGCCGCCTAACGCCATACGCACATATTTTCGACCGGTCGCTTTTGCAATCGATTGACCTAACGAGGTTTTACCAACGCCTGGAGGCCCTACAAGGCATAATATCGGGCCTTTAAGCTTTTTCACGCGCTGTTGAACCGCGAGATACTCAAGGATGCGCTCTTTTACTTTTTCCAGACCATAGTGGTCTTCATTAAGCACACTTTCAGCGCGGGAAAGGTCTTTTTTCACAGGCGAACGCTTGTTCCAAGGTACATTTGTTAGCCATTCAATATAGCTTCGTAGAACGGTCGCTTCAGCTGACATAGGAGACATCATTTTCAGCTTCTGAAGTTCAGCCTTCGCTTTGTCTTCGGCTTCTTTTGGCATCTTCGCGTCAGTGATTTTCTTAGACAGCGCTTCAAACTCGTCAGGCGCGTCGTCTAATTCACCTAATTCTTTTTGAATGGCTTTCATTTGCTCATTCAAATAGTACTCACGCTGGCTTTTCTCCATTTGCTTTTTAACACGGGTACGAATTTTCTTTTCGACCTGCAGCAAATCAATCTCGCCTTCCATTAGCGCCATAAGATACTCAAGGCGTTCATTGACGCCCTGCATTTCCAACACTTTTTGCTTTTCAGTAAGTTTAAGGGGCATGTGCGCGGCCATCGTATCGGCTAAACGCGCTGCATCCTCTATACCGTTAAGTGATGTAAGCACTTCTGGTGGAATTTTCTTGTTGAGCTTTACGTAACCTTCAAACTGAGAAACGGCAGAGCGAATTAATACTTCTTGCTCGTTTTCATCAATACCTTCGTCTTCTAGCTTATCTACATGTGCTACAAAGAAAGGCTCGGATTGCTTGTAGCTTTCTATTTCACCGCGAACACTTCCCTCCACCAGCACTTTCACCGTACCATCAGGTAGCTTTAAAAGCTGCAGAATAGTGGCAATAGTACCTACGGTGTAGATATCGTCTGACTCAGGCTCATCAACGCCTGCATCTTTTTGTGCTACTAGGAAGATTTGTTTGTCATTCTCCATTGCCGCTTCAAGGCACCGGATAGATTTCTCACGCCCAACGAATAGGGGTATGACCATATGCGGGTAAACAACCACGTCCCGCAAGGCAAGCACAGGAATTTCAATGCGATTTTCACGCTCAACTGTCATACTTGTTCTCAATTTGTTTGAAATGTCATTTTTATATGGGGATGCAAGAGCAAAGTTCAATCGAAACTTATTAAAGTGCGTTAATTCCTTTATCTTACCTTCCCTGCTCTAGGGCCTGTTGACCTATACTATAACCATTATCGATTTTTTCGTTTAAGGCAACACTTAACTGGAAAATCTAGCAGAAAGGATAGATTGTATGGCTTCAAGCGGTTAAATATCGCTCAAGTTATCAATATTTCGAACAGGTATATGATTTTTGTTGGCTCGAAAGAGATAGGCAACAGCAATTAAAAAAGGCCCCGAAGGACCTTTTTAGACAAGTTTAGTAACGCTAACTATTATTCAGACGCTGCTTTTTTCTCATTACTGTCGTAAATCAAAATAGGCTTCGACTCGCCGCGAATAACCGTCTCGTCAATGACAACCTTGCTCACATCATCCATTGAAGGAAGATCGTACATGGTATCAAGCAGCACAGCTTCAACAATTGAACGAAGGCCGCGAGCTCCCGTTTTGCGAACCATTGCCTTTTTCGCTATTGCATTTAAAGCGTCGTCACGGAACTCAAGCTCAACGTCCTCCATTGAGAACAACGCACCGTATTGCTTGGTAATCGCATTCTTAGGTTCGCGTAGAATTTGAATCAGCGCTTCTTCATTTAATTCTTCAAGGCTGGTTACAACCGGTAGACGACCAATAAACTCTGGTATCAGGCCGTATTTAACCAAGTCTTCAGGTTCAACCTGTTTGAACAACTCGCTGATTTGCTTGCTGTTGTCTTTCGACTTAACTGTTGCACCAAAACCAATGCCCGTATCTTTTTGCGCGCGCTGCTCGATAACTTTATCAAGTCCAGCAAACGCACCGCCACAGATAAAGAGGATCTTAGAAGTATCAACTTGTAGGAATTCTTGCTGAGGATGCTTACGACCGCCTTGAGGTGGTACCGAAGCAACCGTGCCTTCGATCAGCTTAAGAAGTGCCTGCTGAACACCTTCACCGGATACATCGCGTGTAATAGACGGATTATCAGACTTACGAGAAATCTTATCAATTTCGTCAATGTACACAATGCCGCGCTGTGCTTTTTCAACGTCGTAATCGCATTTTTGAAGAAGCTTCTGGATAATGTTTTCTACGTCTTCCCCCACATAACCAGCCTCGGTTAACGTGGTGGCGTCAGCCATTGTAAACGGTACATCCAACAAGCGCGCCAAGGTTTCGGCGAGAAGCGTTTTACCACTTCCCGTAGGGCCTATAAGCAAAATATTGCTTTTGCCCAGCTCAACGCCATCATGAACATCGCCATTACGCAAACGCTTGTAGTGGTTGTACACCGCTACTGACAATACCTTCTTTGCATGCTCTTGCCCAATAACATAGTCGTCAAGGTGAGCATGAATTTCACTTGGTTTAGGTAAAGCGTCCTGCTTTTGCTTTGGCGCGATTTCCTTAATTTCTTCGCGAATGATATCGTTACATAACTCAACACACTCGTCGCAAATGAATACCGACGGGCCTGCTATCAACTTTCTTACTTCGTGTTGGCTTTTGCCACAAAACGAACAGTACAGTAGCTTGTTATCACCGTCACCGCTTTGCTTATCACTCATTACTTTTGCCTCTGCCTTACCTGAGCCGAAAACCAAAACGTGCTTTGCACTGACTCAGGTCTACTATAACTATACTACTTAGTTCCGGCTACGTCAGATCGATTTGCTAAAACTTGGTCAACTAGGCCATATTCTTTTGCCTCTGTTGCGCTTAGGAAATTATCGCGATCTGTATCGCGCGCGACTTTTTCATAGTCTTGACCGGTATGGTCTGCCATTAGGCGATTCAATTTCTCTTTAATAGACAGAATTTCTTTCGCATGTATTTCAAAATCAGATGCCTGACCTTGGAAACCACCCAGCGGTTGGTGGATCATAACACGCGAGTTAGGTAGACAATAACGCTTACCTTTCGCACCTGCAGAAAGAAGAAATGCGCCCATGCTTGCAGCTTGACCCATACATACTGTGCTCACGTCAGGCTTGATGAAGCGCATCGTGTCATATATTGCCATACCCGCAGTAACTGAACCGCCTGGCGAGTTGATGTATAGGAAAATATCTTTCTCTGGATTTTCCGCTTCTAAGAACAACATTTGAGCAACGATGAGGTTGGCCATGTGATCTTCAACTTGTCCTACTAAGAAAATAACGTTTTCTTTTAAAAGACGTGAATAAATGTCGTATGAGCGTTCACCTTTAGAGGTTTGCTCTACAACCATAGGAACAAGTGCATTCATTGGGTCAAACGGGGTATTAGTCATAGCTACCTTGATTATCTAGCGTTAAAAACAAAAATGCTCGGAAGGCTCCGAGCATTTAAGCAGTTGCTGACAAGTATTGTCAATCAGACAGTAAAAAATTACGCCTGTTTGTTCATAACCTCGTCAAAAGCTTTAGTTACTTCAGTAACTTTTGCTTGCTCAAGAACCCACTCGATAGCTTGCTCTTCAAGCGCAACGTTTTGCATTTGCTGCATAAGCTCTTGGTTATTGTTGTAGTAATCAATAACTTCTTGAGGGTCTTCATACGCAGAAGCGGCAGTTTCGATCATCTCGTTAACTTTAGCTTCGTCCGCTTTAAGTTCGTTCTGCTTAATCACTTCGCCTAGAAGTAGACCAATAGAAACACGACGCTTAGCGTTGTCTGTGAACAATTCAGCAGGAAGGTCTGGTAGGTTCTGACCGCCGCCTTGCTGACTAAAACGCTGTTTGGCCTGCTCGCGAAGTGCATTGACTTCTTGATCGATAAGCGCTTCAGGAATGTCAAACTCGTTTGCTGCTACAAGCTTTGCAATAACATCTTCTTTAACTTGCGCTTTAAGCGTTTGGTTTAGTTCACGCTGCATGTTCTTGCGAACTTCTGCTTTAAGCGCGTCAACACCGCCTTCTTCAACACCGAATAGCTTTGCAAACTCTTCGTCAACTTTAGGAAGATCTAGACCTTCAACTTTTTTGACGGTAGTTTTAAATACAGCGTCTTTACCTTTCAGGTTTTCTGCATGGTAATCTTCAGGGAAAGTCACTTCAATAGTCACTTCCTCACCTGCTTTCGCACCAACGAGTGGCTTTTCGAAACCAGGGATCATGCGGTCTTTACCAAGCTCTAACGCGAAGTCTTCAGCTTTACCGCCTTCGAACTCTTCGCCATCAATAGAGCCAACAAAGTCGATAATTACTTTGTCGTCTTTCTTCGCTTTACGCTTAACTTCTTTCCAAGTGGCGTGCTGCTTCTGAAGGGTTTCCATCATGTTATCTAAATCTTCGTCAGTAATTTCTACTACTGGCTTCTCGATTTCGATATCACTTACACCTTTCACTTCTACTTCTGGGTAGACTTCGAAAGATGCAACAAACTCTAGGTCCTGACCGTCTTCATCTTTAGTCAGTTCAAACTTAGGCATACCTGCAGGCTGAATTTTTTCTTGAATCACTGCTTGGTAGAAGTTTTGCTGCATAACATCGCCAGCGACTTCTTGGCGAACTGCCTGGCCGAAACGCTTTTTGATTACGCTTACAGGAACTTTGCCTGGGCGGAAGCCGTTGATGCGTTGTGTTTTTGCCAACTGCTGTAGGCGTGACTTAACTGCTGAATCAACCGTATCAGATGGAACGGTGATAGTAAGACGGCGTTCTAAACCCTGGGTCGTCTCGACTGAAACTTGCATTATGTTACCTCAACTATACGCCTTTACAGGCGCTTTGTTCCCAATCCCCTCTCCCGTCATGCATTAATTGCATATCACGCCGGGGTAGAGGTCGTTATTCGACGTTAATCACTTCAAAGTTAGGTCGCGAACTCGCGTCAAAATACCAACCTGAAGCAAACGTACTGGTTAAAAAAAGACGCGGTAGTATACAGCCGCATACCACAAGAGTCGAGAGGCAAACACAAGTTTGTAACACGCTTTTGAATGCATTTTGAGCAAAAAGCAAGACTTTACGCGCGGTTTTGAAACAAATAAGCAGGTGTTCGTGAAAAATACGAAAAGAGATAATGATAAGATTGAGAGAAGATAATGGTCGGTGAGACAGGATTTGAACCTGCGACCCCTTGTACCCAAAACAAGTGCGCTACCAAGCTGCGCCACTCACCGACAGAGATATCTTTTTAAGACAAACTTTTGCAAGCTTGATATATGGTGCGGAAGGAGAGACTTGAACTCTCACGCCGTGAAGCACTGGAACCAAATCCAGCGTGTCTACCAATTCCACCACTTCCGCAAAAAAGTGGGGTGGACGATGGGACTTGAACCCACGACAACCGGAATCACAATCCGGGGCTCTACCAACTGAGCTACGCCCACCACAGTAATCCTTTTTCGTCTCATGTGTGAATTGAAAACACATAAACGACTGTCGAGCTGTAAGGATTGAACAATTATGCTCGATTGTATTCTTAATGTCGATTTGATTATGAGCAGCCCGAAGAATTACTTAGACGGACAGCACTGATTAAATCGAAAAAGCAAAAATGGTCGGTGAGACAGGATTTGAACCTGCGACCCCTTGTACCCAAAACAAGTGCGCTACCAAGCTGCGCCACTCACCGACAGGAATGCTTTGTTAAGCTTTTAAGAAAAGCTTGAAAATATGGTGCGGAAGGAGAGACTTGAACTCTCACGCCGTGAAGCACTGGAACCTAAATCCAGCGTGTCTACCAATTCCACCACTCCCGCAAAAAAGTGGGGTGGACGATGGGACTTGAACCCACGACAACCGGAATCACAATCCGGGGCTCTACCAACTGAGCTACGCCCACCATAGGGTGTGTTTGCAGTTTACATGCCTATGATTTGGCAATATAAACGTAAAAATTCAGCCTTACTATCAGGACCTACCTGAGTCGCATGGCGCGCCCGGCAGGATTCGAACCTGCGACCCACGGCTTAGAAGGCCGTTGCTCTATCCAGCTGAGCTACGGGCGCTTGGCGAATCTTTACTGCAAAAATGGTCGGTGAGACAGGATTTGAACCTGCGACCCCTTGTACCCAAAACAAGTGCGCTACCAAGCTGCGCCACTCACCGACTGTCGTTTCGACCTTGACGCCTTAGCCTCAGTGCCGTCACGGGGTGCGAATATTACTGACATCCCCCCACCTCGTCAAACACTTTTTCAAATAAAATAAACAACCGCTCACAAAGCATCCATTCTCACGTTTTTTTGAACAATTCGAGCATCATATGGTGACGCTATCTTTATACTTTTGCCCTGTTTGAGCGATTACTTAAAGATACAAAAACAGGCGCCAATAGCGCGTTGATGATGTTGATGGAAAGCGTTAGTTTATTTTCCAAGAAGCATTCAAGATGTTTGTAATCGTCAGTTTCCAATAATTGCTAGAGTATTAGCCCCATTTTGTGAAACAATATAGGGCACTTGTTGACCACTCAACCATATAAGAATCGTACAAGACTATGACCGCTCATCTTATTGATGGCAAATTAATTGCCAAACAAGTTCGCCAACACGTAACCTCCTATGTTGAATCGCTTACACAAGCTGGAAAACGACAGCCTGGGCTAGCCGTTGTGCTAGTTGGCAGCGATGCAGCTTCTCAAGTGTATGTATCAAACAAGCGAAAAGCGTGTGATGAAGTAGGCTTCCTCTCTCGCTCTTTCGACCTTCCAGCTGATACCACAGAAGAAACGTTGCTAAATTTGGTGGACGAACTAAACGAAGATAAAGAGATAGACGGTATTTTGGTACAGCTTCCTCTGCCAGCGGGCTTAAATGCAGAAAAAGTACTAGAGCGTATTCACCCACATAAAGACGTTGACGGGTTCCACCCTTATAACATTGGTCGCCTGGCACAGCGTATTCCTGCGCTACGCCCTTGCACGCCAAAAGGCATTATGACCATGATCGAGTCTACTAAGCGTCCTGTGAAAGGGTTAGATGCTGTTATTGTGGGCGCTTCTAATATTGTAGGTCGCCCAATGAGCCTAGAGCTATTGCTCGCAGGCTGCACGGTAACCACTTGCCACAAGTTCACCCAAGATTTAAAAAGCCATGTTCAACGCGCTGATTTATTAGTGGTTGCTGTCGGTAAACCGAACTTCATACCGGGCGACTGGGTAAAACCGGGCGCGATTGTGATTGATGTGGGCATTAATCGCGTAAACGACGGCTCACTAGTGGGCGATGTAGATTTCGAAAAAGCAAAAGAACGTGCTGGTTGGATTACACCCGTACCCGGTGGTGTTGGGCCAATGACTGTGGCTAGTCTTATTGAGAATACCCTAGAAGCCTATGTGAAATACCACTCATAAAGAGCTTACATTAAATCTAATTTTTAAGGCAGAAAGTAAATTTCTGCCTTTTTTGCTTTATACTCTCCACACTTTAAATACAGACCTAAATTGAATAACTTCTTTATGGCAGAACCAACCTCTTCGTTGTGCGATAAGCACGTTATCGATGCTACGCTTATGTGGGTTGACGATATCGTAATAAAACACAACTTTTGCCCCTTTGCGCGTTATGTAAGAACGCCCAACCAAATTCGTTGTGTAGTCGTTGCTGGCGATACGGGAGATGTCATTCAATCCCTTTTTGATGAGTTGCGGCATTTAGAAGAGAATGAAAGCACTGCCACAACGTTAATTGCGCTTACCCACTCAACTATTGCTGATTTTGATGAGTACCTCGATGTGTTGGCTATTGGTGATAATATGCTTCACGATTGGGGATATAGTGGCACTTACCAACTGGCCAGCTTCCATCCAAACTATGTGTTCGACGGTAGTGACGTAGACGATGCTGAAAACTACACGAATCGCTCCCCCTACCCACTTCTGCACTTAATTCGCGAAGCTGACATTTCGCGCTATATGAAAAAAGAAGAGGATGCAGAGAAGATATTTAGTCATAACATCGAGAAGGCACAGGCACTGGGCTGCCCCTATTTTGAAAATGTGCTAGAGGGACTTAAAAAAAGATAAGCCCACCCTATAAAGCACGTTAGTTAATTTAGCACGCTGCGTGGAAGGCTATTTATAGCGCTTTCTCAAACGGTAAACTAAGTACGAGCTTTGGCAGGCCAAAGAATTGAATTACTCCAGGGAAACCAAAGAAGGACGTGGTCTTTTCGACAAAAACATCCTTGCTTGGTCCAAGCGTTAACTTGAAGCGTTATAGTACATGCCAATTATGAGAGATATATGACAATTCAACTCACATTTAATGACAATAGGAATACCGCGTGAGCTCTACTAGTTCCTTTGAAGTGTCGAGCATTGCGACTATTGAGACGCCTTTTAAGCAAAAGTTTGCTGTACCAAGACAGGCCAATCTAGCCAGAGCAAAAGGCACCATTACCTTCAACGAAGGTTTCAACGACATCAATATGCTAAAGGGTATCGAAAGCTATAGTCACCTGTGGCTTTTATTCGTATTTCATCAAAATATTGAACGTGGTTGGAAAAGCGCGGTAAAAGCCCCCAGATTAGGCGGTAACGCTACCATAGGCGTTTTTGCAAGCCGAAGCACTCATAGACCAAATAGTATTGGCATGTCTGTCGTTGAAAACGAGGGCGTGACGATAGAGGAAGGCAAAGTAACGCTAAAAGTCGCAGGGGTAGACTTAGTAAGCGGTACGCCACTCATTGATATCAAACCTTATATTTCCTACGCTGATAGTATTTCTGGAGCGAACGACACCCTCGATGACATTAATCCTATCCCCCATCGAAAGGTATTTTTCGCGCCGAATCTCTCGACAACGCTAGCCAAAATTGAACATCGACATCGTGATTTTTCCACTCTTGTGACCGCTGTGCTTGCACAAGATCCTCGCCCTGCCTATAAACAGCAGCATGATAATGACGAAAAAACCTATCGTGTCACGCTATACGATATTGACGTGGGTTTTATGATAAAAGACGCGGTTGTGTGGGTCACAGAACTCGCTCCGTTGGGATAATTACACGAATAGTGTTAAGCGTCTGTGGCGAAAAGGCTCACAGTTAATTAGAATACGCCCAAACGTGTGACGTCTTATCTCTGCCTAAATGGTTTTTTGATAGGCCTCTACACTTACGCTCATAAATACATTTATAACAGGATACCTGCTTTACATGCGCACTAGTCAATATTTGCTTGCCACGCAGAAAGAAACACCTGCAGACGCAGAGGTTATTAGCCACCAGCTTATGCTAAGAGCTGGCATGATCAGAAAGCTAGCTTCAGGTCTTTATACTTGGCTGCCATCAGGTCTTCGTGTCCTAAATAAAGTCGCTAATATCGTTCGCGAGGAAATGAATAAAGCGGGCGCAATCGAGGTGCTTATGCCGGTTGTTCAACCCGCCGATTTGTGGGAAGAATCTGGTCGCTGGGAAGAATACGGCCCAGAATTGCTTCGCATTAAAGACCGCCATCAGCGTGATTTTGTATTAGGCCCTACGCACGAAGAAGTGATTACTGCGCTTGTACGTAATGAGATTAGCAGCTACAAGCAGCTTCCACTTAATCTATACCAAATTCAAACTAAATTCCGCGACGAAGTACGCCCCCGTTTCGGCATTATGCGTGGTCGCGAATTTACTATGAAGGATGCCTACAGCTTCCACTTAGAAGACAGCTGCTTAGAAGAAACCTATCAGAAAATGTACGACGCCTACTGCGCCATTTTCTCGCGTATGGGCCTAGACTTTAGAGCGGTAATTGCAGATTCAGGTTCAATTGGTGGTAACCACTCTCACGAGTTCCACGTACTTGCGGCTTCGGGCGAAGACGATATTGCGTTCTCAAGCGACAGCGATTACGCAGCAAACGTTGAAATGGCAGCAGCCGTTGCTCCAGAAAAAGCGACGCCTTCTGGCGCGGCTGTTGAAACAAAAGATGCCAAGGGTAAAGATTTCAACGCTATTTTAAAAAGCGTTGAAGCAGATGTAACAAAAGCCGTTAAAGTTATCTTGGTTAAAGCCGCTAACGAACTTAACGACAAAGGTGAGGAAGTAAATTCTGATAAGTGGGTAGCATTAGTGCTACGTGCTGACCATGAGTTAAATGACGTTAAAGCAGAAAAGTTAGAGGGTGTTGCTACACCGCTTGTTGAAGCTTCTTTCGAACAGGCAAAAGACATTCTTGGCGTTTCTCCGTTGTTTGCTAACGCAAATAACCTGCCGATTCCCATGTATGTTGATGCCAGCGCAGCAGCCCTTGCAGACTTCACTACTGGAGCTGGCGTAGGCGGTAAGGTGAACATTAACGCTAACTGGTCAGAAGATATAACCGGTGTTGATATTCGAAACGTGGTGGCGGGTGATGCGTCTCCTGATGGTAAAGGCACCCTTGATATTAAACGAGGCATTGAAGTAGGCCACATATTCCAGCTTGGCCAAAAATATTCAAAGGCCATGAATTGTGGTGTGCTAAGCGAGTCAGGTAAACATCAAACGCTGACTATGGGTTGTTACGGCATTGGCGTATCACGCATAGTCGCGGCAGCGATTGAGCAAAATCACGATAAATTTGGCATAAAGTGGCCAGATCCTATCGCACCGTTTAAAATTGCATTAATACCAATGAATATGCATAAGTCTCATCGTATCAAAGAAGCGGCCGAAGCCCTTTACGAAGAGCTTATCTCGCTAGGTGTAGAAGTGCTGTTTGACGACAGAAAAGAGCGCCCAGGTGTTATGTTCAATGACATGGAATTAATTGGTATACCTCACAGTATTGTTATCGGTGAAAGAAACCTAGATAATCAACAGGTTGAGTATAAAAATAGACGTACTGGCGAGAAGCAGTTATTAGATCTCAGCGCAGCAAAAGACTTTGTAGCCGCACTCTAACATCTGAACTTGCCCCAAAGTTAAAGTAAAGAGGGCGTATGCGGTTAACATTCTATGGCGTAAGAGGGTCTATACCCACACCGGGAGCAGCTTTCGTTCGCTATGGCGGTAACACAGCATGCGTTCATATCGAGCTTGAGGACGGTACCGACATCGTCCTCGACTCGGGTACGGGCATTCGCCTACTTGGCGAGCACTTAGTGAAAAAGAACACGCCTATTCATCTTTTGCTAAGCCATAATCATTGGGACCACATCCAGGGTTTTCCCTTTTTTCCTCCAATATACCAAGCGGAACGAGAAATAAATATCTACCCCGGGCAAACCATATTTGAAGAACCCGACCAAATTTTAAAACAAATGGAAGGCTCGTTGTTTCCCGTACCAAGGAGTGCGCTTAAAGCAAACATATCACTCATTGATATTCCGAAAGCAGAAAAAGCCTTCGCGATAGGAAGTGCGAAAATCGCGAGACTTGCAATGAATCACCCGGGAAGCGGCAGCGCATATTGCATTGAAGCTGACGGTGTGAAGGTTGCCTACATTACAGATAATGAACTTTACCCTCCCTATAAAAAAGAAACTGATTTTATTGATTTTGCTAAATTTGCCGCGAATGCAGACTTACTTATCCACGATGCACAGTATATGCTAACTGATATGCCAGCTAAAAACGGGTGGGGCCATTCTGTGGCCGAGGAAGCAGTAAAATTAGCAATGGCATCCAATGCAAGAAAATTAGCACTATATAGTCATGATCCAGAACGTACCGATGACGATATAGATGATGTTGTAAAGCATTGTAATGAATATGTCACAGTAGCAGAGTCTACTTTACATGTTTTTGCATCATCCGAAGGCCAAACACTGGACTTCAGTTAAGCACAACAATAACCCCATGTTACGGAGAATTTAAGGTGTCAGTGTTAAAGCCTTTTGTATTTTTGGCTGCATTTGCTGCTAGCGCGAGTGTGTGTGGACAAGAAACATCATCAAATGTTGTTAATAACCCGCCCCAGACAGTTGAAAGCGTCGAACAGGAATCTACTCAAAGCGACGTCAGTGATGCCTCGCAAGATGAAGACGGCATTGAAATCATAGATATCATCAAGCGAGATACCACTTCCGAAAGCGCATTAGATGACCGTTTAGAAGGCGATAAAGAAGCACTGGATAACGTGTTTGCTATTACGCAACATCGACAAAATTACCTGCTTCCCATTACTTACGTTTCCAACCCCAATACCACTGGAAACGAAGACTTGACGGACGAAAACGTCGACAATAAAGAAGCAAAATTCCAAGTCAGTGCCAAACTCCCCCTTTACTTAGAAGATACAGGATTCGACGGGGTGTATTTTGGCTTTACGCTGACATCATTTTGGCAGCTGTATAATAGCGAGGCATCTAAGCCGTTTCGCGAGACCAACTACGAGCCAGAAATTTTTTGGCAGGAAACCGCTGATTATTCCGTACTGGGATATAAATTTAATACATTTCAAGTAGGCTTCAATCACATGTCTAATGGGCAAAGCGGTCTACAATCAAGAAGCTGGAACCGCCTATTTGCCTCTATTGTATTTAGTGACAACGACGATATTTATTATCTTAAAACGTGGTATCGCATTCCTGAAGATGAAAAAGAAGACCCTCTAGATCCTACTGGTGATGATAACCCTGATATCGAAGACTATTACGGCCGTATGGAGTTTGGGTACGGTAGAAAAATTGGTGCTTTCAAAGTACTTGCGCTGCTTAGAAACAACCTGGACTTTGATGAAAACAGAGGCAGCATTCAACTAGACTTTACTTATCCAATTTCAGACCGCTATGAAGTGCTTCTTCAGTACTTTAACGGGTACGGCGACTCGCTTATCGACTATAACCGTTCTCAAGAGCGTATTGGTATCGGATTCCAGTTACTCTTTTTGTAAAACAACTAAGCATGTTTGAAATAAAATGCGCGCTACAAACGATTCGTTTTTTTATTATCTTGTTTGAGCGCGCTTTTTATTTTTCGCTATATATTCGTTGCAGCTAATCAATCACACCGGCAGCGCGATAAAGCTGAATGTGCACATCCACCAGTGCTGCAATATCTCTTTGGTACCCCCCGCCAATCACTGCCGCTATCGGAACACCTAAGCGATCGGCCAAAGCAAACACCTGCTTATCTCTTTCATAAACGCCTTGGGTAGAAATATGTAGATGCCCTAAATCGTCATTCACGTGCACATCGACACCTGCATCGTAGATAATGGCGTCTGGCTGAAATTGCCGTAAAGCTAATGTCAGCGCTTGTTCAAGCGTAGTTAAATATTCATCGTCTTCGGTGCCTTTAGCTAGGCCAATATCAATATCCGAATGCTGCTTCCTATGCGGAAAGTTTTTTTCTCCGTGAATGGATAAGGTAAAAATATCTGAATCATTCTCAGCAAGCTTTGCCGTACCGTCGCCTTGATGCACGTCTAAATCAACGATAAGCACATTATCGATGGATGAATTTTTCTGCATGGTTTTAGCGGCAAGGTATAAATCATTGAATAAGCAAAAACCAGAGCCGAAATCTGCAAAGGCATGATGATACCCCCCTGTGAGGTTGAGGGCTTTACCATTCTCTAACGCAAGTGACGCAGTTAAACAAGTACCAGCAACAGCTGTGCGGGTGCGTTCAATCAGCTGCTGCGACCAAGGGAAGCCAATACGCCGCATGGCTTTCTTATCTAACGAACCTGCGGTGAGCGCCTCAACGTACATAGGATCATAGAAGCTAGTGAGCACCTCATCGCTGATAGGCTCCGGCTTAACAAACCGAGTCGCACTAACACCGCGGTTTATGAGTGCATCGCGAATTCCCACATATTTTTCAATTGGAAAGCGGTGACGCTCGGGAAGGTCTAGTTGGCTATAAATCGGATGAAATACAAGTGGTGTTGTCATTGGGATCAGCGTAATTTCTCGAAAACAAGCGCGCATCGCGCTATGAAAAAAGGAGCAATGCGCTCCTTTTAGTTATCGATTTATACTGACAAATAGGGATTAGCGGGTCAAACTATTCACCACTTTTTCCACGTTATCTGACATACTTTTCATAGAGCGAGACATATCGTCACGCTGCGCCAACTGATGGTATTTCTCTGACGATGTAACCACATTGCTGATAATTGCCTCTACCTGATGCAGCACCGCTTCTTGTTCGTCAGCTGCATCGTTTAACGCAACAACAACGCTTGCGGTTTCTTTTATATCTCTCACCACATTATTCAGCGTTTCAAGAGCGGCCGCCGCTTCAGCTGCGTTAGTATCGGATAGCTGTTTACCTGAGGACATTGCTGACACAGCACCTTTTGCTTCAGCCTCGAAACTGCTCAATATATCGTTGATTTCTTTCGTCGACTGTTGTGTTTTAGCCGCTAGCGCGCGAACCTCGTCTGCAACTACAGCAAAACCTCGACCGTGTTCCCCTGCCCTGGCAGCTTCAATGGCTGCGTTAAGCGCAAGCAGGTTCGTTTGATCTGCAATTTCGTTGATAACGTTTACCACTTTCAAGATATTCGTGCTGCGCGTTTGAAGGTCTAATACGATATTACTCGACTCTGTCACCGTTTTAGCCAGCTGTTTAAAGCCTGCGTTTGCACTTTCAAAAGTCGCATAACAGCTTGCCACATTTTTTTCTGAATTATTCGTTGCTACAGCCACTTGGTCAGTGATTGCTACCAAGTTTTGCACAATCTCTCTAAGCTTATCTGTACTGCTATCAAGAGATCTGGAAGCATCTCGCTGGCCATTCGCGCCTTCCATGATGGATTGACTAACATTACCTAGTGTTCCGAACGCTTTTTCCATTTCTTTCTCAGCTTGCTGTAATTGCGCCACCGAGTCTTTTAGCTTGCACTGCAGTGCGCGCGCTGAATCTGCCAGCATCCCGAGTTCATGGTCACTCGAATAGGTTAAGTGGTAATCGTAACGACTGTTGGCAAGGTTTGATATGCACGCGGCGACTTGTTTAGTTGGATTAATGACTTGGGAGCGCAGTCGAGCAATCACATACACCATAGAAAGTACAGACAGTACAATGGCGGCCAATAAAATCATCCAAAGCATAGCGCGAGTACTTGATTTAAGTTCAGCAATTGCATTTGCTGAATCTGTTGCAATATCTGACGCTATGGTGGACAAAAGCTCAGCAGGCTCTCGGTCAATACCCTTAACATAGCTGTCACCTACTTTTGGGTCAAACCCTGAATTGATAAAGGCGTCATACCCCTCTCGGTATTTTTCAGCCATGACTGAGTGAGCCTGCTGAAACTTGCGTATGTCGGATTTAACAGCGTCATTAATGACGCCATTTGCTAGCATTATGTCAAACTGACGGGTGATCTCAGCTTCCCGTTGTTTGAAGCGATCCCAGTACTTTTCTCTATCACTTTCCTTGTAGCCACGAAGCAATACGTTTTTCCACTCTTGCACCTGCGTTTTAAACGTACCAAGCGTAGTATTTACGTCACGTTCTGACTGAACAAGGGTGTTCTCCAGCTCGTCAAAAGAGTTAAGCAGTGAAAACGACTTATAGATGGACGCGCCGTTTAGTAGGACAAGAATGAGAAAGCTGGCGAGGACGGGGGTCATCACCAAACGGCTGATGCTTGTGTAGTTGAACACGGCTTAACCTTTAGTATGAATTGTAAGTAGGACGGCGCCATTAAATGATATTTTTGTGACATTTAAGTGACACCCTAGGTATAACAATAAATACTTTTATATTTATCTTTATACTAAATGGTACTCAGCGTTTTTACAGACAATAAAAAAGAGCCCGCGGGCTCTTTTAATGTAATAACTAAGAATAGTTGGCTAAGAATAGGTAGTAATTAGCGGCCTATTCCCACTCAATCGTAGCGGGTGGCTTACCAGAAATATCGTAAACCACACGGCTGATGCCGTCGATTTCATTGATAATTCGGTTCGACACCTTACCTAGGAAATCGTATGGCAAGTGTGCCCAATGCGCTGTCATAAAGTCGATGGTTTCTACAGCTCGAAGGCTTACCACCCAGTCGTATTTACGGGCATCACCCATTACGCCCACAGAGCGAACTGGAAGGAATACCGTAAACGCTTGGCTAACTTTTTGATACAAATCAGCCGCGTATAGTTCTTCGATAAAGATTGCATCAGCACGACGCAGTAAATCGCAATACTCTTTCTTTATTTCACCAAGTACACGTACGCCTAAGCCTGGGCCAGGGAAAGGGTGACGGTAAAGCATGTCGTATGGTAAGCCTAGCTCAAGGCCTATTTTACGAACTTCATCTTTGAATAGTTCACGCAGTGGCTCAACAAGGCCAAGTTCCATATCTTCTGGAAGACCGCCCACGTTGTGGTGCGATTTGATAACGTGTGCTTTACCTGTGGCAGAGCCCGCTGACTCAATCACATCTGGGTAAATAGTACCTTGCGCTAACCATTTGGCGTTCTCAAGCTTGCCCGCTTCTTCATCGAACACGCGAACGAATTCATTACCGATAGCTTTACGCTTAAGCTCAGGATCTTCTATACCTTTAAGGCGATCAAGGAAGCGTTCTTCAGCATCAATTCGAATAATGTTTAAACCAAAGTGGTCGCCAAACATTTCCATGACTTGATCAGCCTCGTTTAAACGAAGCAAACCATTATCAACAAACACACAGGTCAGATTTTTGCCGATAGCACGATGAAGCAACATAGCGGTTACTGATGAATCAACGCCACCAGACAGCCCTAAAATGACTCTCTCATCGCCTACTTTTTGTTTAATGCGCTCAATTGCATCATCAATGATGGCGTCAGCAGTCCAAAGCTTCTCGCATTTACAGATGTCCATAACGAACTGAGTAAGCAATCGCATGCCTTGGCGAGTGTGCGTTACCTCAGGGTGAAACTGTACGCCGTAGAATTGTTTTTCAGCGTTATACATAGCTGCATGCGGGCAAGATGCGGTTTGCGCAATGGTTTCAAAACCTTCAGGAATCGCCGCTACCTTATCACCGTGACTCATCCATACATCTAAAAGTGCTGCGCCATTATCGCCAATAGCATCTTCAATTTTATCCAGCAGCGGGCTTGGCTTTATTACTTCAACCTGTGCATAACCAAACTCACGTTTGTCTGAACCCAGTACACCACCACCTAATTGCTGTGCCATAGTTTGCATGCCGTAGCACACGCCTAGCACCGGCACGCCGGCTTCAAATACGTACTCAGGCGCGCGTGGTGAGCCTTCTTCGGTTACCGACTCAGGGCCGCCTGACAGAATAATACCCTGCGGGTTGAATTCGCGGATTTGTTCTTCGGTCACATCCCATGCCCAAAGTTCACAGTAAACACCGATTTCGCGAACACGACGCGCGATCAACTGCGTGTATTGCGAGCCAAAATCCAAAATAAGTATGCGTTGGTCGTGTATGTTTAAACTCATAAAAAGCCTTTTTCTATTCCAACCACTAAGCTACGTTTCGCAATAAAACGTGGGCATAGTGTTTGTAAACAACCTGTCCGAGGCATGGATGCCGAGGCCAAGCTCCCATGGATGGGTTTACAGCGTGGTTGTGTCAAACACTATGACCACGCTGAACGATAACTCGCCTTAACCTAAGCGGTAGTTTGGCGCTTCTTTGGTAATGCTTACATCGTGAACGTGACTCTCACCCATTCCGGCAGACGTCACTCGCACAAATTGTGCTTTAGTGTTGAGTTCTTCGATGGTCGCACAGCCAGTTAAGCCCATGGCTGAACGCAAGCCGCCCATTTGCTGGTGAATAATGTTCGCAATTGGACCTTTATACGCTACGCGGCCTTCAATACCCTCTGGTACCAATTTTTCCGCGTTATCAGATTCTTGGAAATAGCGATCTGACGAGCCATGGCTCTGATCCATAGCACCTAATGAACCCATTCCGCGATAAGATTTGTAATAGCGGCCTTGAAAAAGCTCTACTTCCCCTGGTGCTTCTTCAGTACCCGCCAGCATACTGCCGACCATTACGCAGCTTGCGCCAGCAGCCAGCGCCTTGGCAATGTCACCAGAAAAACGAATACCGCCGTCAGCGATAACAGGAATATCTGTACCTTTAAGCGCTTCAACTGCATCAGATACCGCAGTAATTTGTGGTACTCCACAACCGGTAACAATACGAGTTGTACAAATTGAACCAGGGCCAATACCCACTTTAACTGCATCTACGCCTGCATCGGCTAGGGCTTTCGCACCATCGCCTGTTGCTACGTTACCTGCAATAATCTGAACTTCAGGGTAGTCGGCACGCACTTTCTTAACACGGTCAATAACGCCCTGTGAATGGCCATGAGACGTGTCAATAAGCAATACATCAGCGCCGGCTTCAACCAATAGCGCAATGCGCTCGTCAGTACCTGGACCGACGCTTACCGCTGCGCCCACGCGAAGACGACCAAGCGAGTCTTTACATGCATTAGGCTTATTTTCTGCTTTTTGGAAATCTTTAACTGTGATCAAACCGGTTAGCTTGAACGCGTCGTCAACCACTAGAATTTTTTCAATACGGTGTTCATGCATAAGGTCTAACACGACCTCAGAGCTTGCACCTTCTTTAACCGTTACCAGATCATCCTTTCCGGTCATGACGTTACTAATAGGAAGGTTTAAACGTTTTTCAAAACGAAGGTCGCGACCTGTCACAATACCAATCAGGTTATTGTCTTTGTCTGTTACCGGGAAGCCTGAGTAGCCTAGGCGCTTGGAGAGAGCGATAACTTCACCGATAGTTGCGTTTTCTTCTACCGTTACCGGGTCAGATACCACGCCGCTTTCGTATTTTTTAACTTCACGTACGTGTTTAGCTTGCTCTTCAGGTTTCATGTTTTTGTGAATGAAACCAATACCACCCTCTTGAGCCAACGCAATAGCGAGTCGGGCTTCAGAAACCGTGTCCATGGCAGCAGACACCATTGGAATATTCAGCGTTACACCGCGCGTTAGACGGGTCTGTAAATTTGCAGTATGGGGAAGGACGGTCGAGTGGCCGGGAACCAGCAACACATCGTCAAACGTCAGGGCTTCTTGGATGATACGTAGCATGCAACAACACCTATTCAGTTGAGGGTTAATTGCGGCGCAATTGTAGTGTTTTTTGTTTTTCAGGTAAACTCTAAATGTATTAAACCCTGTGATTTTTTTTATGTTTACAAATTCGCCATCTACATCTCGACAAATTTTAACAGTTACCAAGCTAAATCGCTTAGCCAGAACCGTACTTGAGGGCGAGATTGGTCTTATTTGGCTGTCAGCCGAAATTTCTAACTTTGTTGCGGCAGCATCTGGGCACTGGTACTTCACGCTCAAAGATAATAAAGCTCAAGTTCGAGCCGCGATGTTTAAAGGGGCCAATCGCAATGTGCGTATTCGCCCCAAAGAAGGCGATAAAATACTCGTGCGCGCGTCTGTGGGGCTTTACGAAGCGCGCGGCGACTATCAACTGGTCGTTGAGCATATGGAAAGCGACGGCGAGGGTGCACTCAAGCAAGCGTTTGAAGCGTTGAAGTTCAAACTTAACAACGAAGGTTTATTTGATACTTCAAATAAGCGCCCTTTACCAGAGCGCATTAATCGCATTGGCGTAATCACCTCATCAAGCGGAGCAGCACTTCACGATGTATTGAGTGTATTGAAGCGCCGTAGTCCGCAAACTGAAGTCATTGTCTATCCGTCAATGGTGCAGGGAGAAACAGCGCCGCTACAGTTGATTAATGCACTGCGCACAGCCAACAGGCGTGCAGAAGTCGACGTGTTATTGCTCACTCGGGGAGGCGGCTCGTTAGAAGACCTGTGGTGTTTTAACGATGAAGGCTTAGCACGAGAAGTCGCGGCGAGTAGCCTGCCCATTGTAAGCGCTGTTGGCCATGAAGTAGATTTCACCATAAGCGATTTCGTGGCTGATTTGCGCGCCCCTACTCCATCAGCTGCTGCCGAAATCTTAAGCCAGGATTCAACTGCCCTCTATCAAACGTTAAATCAGCAAAAACAGCGATTAGCACGGGCTATTAATCAGTATTTGCAGGCAAGTAAGCAGCAACTAACGCTAAAGAAGCAGCGTTTGAACGCGTTGCACCCTCAAAGCCGTATTCAGTCTCAGTGGCAAACCTTAGACAGGCTGCAGCTTCGTTTAGCACATAAGATGCAAAGTGACCTAGCCAACGCCGAAAAGCAACTGCACGCGCTGAAGTACAGGCTAAACCAGCAATCTCCAGCGGCAAAGGTCGCACGAGCCAAGGACAAACTTGAGTATGCCAGCAATAAACTTACCGCTAGTATGAGCGCGCTTATCAAGAGTAAGAAAAATGAACTCGGAGGAAAGGTCAGCCTCTTACAATCTGTGAGCCCGCTTTCAACATTAGCGAGGGGCTATAGCATTACACTAACAGACAAAACTGCTATCAACAGCGTGGATAAAGTGAATATTGGCGATGAGATAAAATCACGAGTGACGGACGGTGAAATAATCAGTAAAGTGACAAGCATTCAGCGCCAATAGGTAGCCTTTAGTATTATGCCCGTTTATGTAACAGCGATTTCGTTTTCTAGTTTGTGCCAGCGGGCTCGTACAGTCTTGGGCGAAATTTTAAAATACTCAGCACCAGTCTCTGTATTTTTCTCGCGCTTTTTTACTTCGGCAATGCTGTTTGGCTTTGCCCATGCCTATGCGGTCAACCAGAGCGTGTCTGTTTTCTCTACCTACCCAAGCGAAGCCTTGCTTGAGGCCTGTCATTCACAACAAAAACTCGCCTTTTTAACGCCAGCCGATACAGACAATACCAACCTGTGTTTCGAAGATGCTATTTCGCCAGAAAGCTTCATTACAGTTCTCAACGAATCTGGCGAATTTGATAATCTACTTCCTTATGGCGAGGGAAACGACTATGAGTTGCTTATTGCCAATGTAGGTGCCGCGCCAAATGAGCACCAGCAATATGCCACGCAATTCGCTGAGTTCACGCTGCAATGGCGCGGTGTAGAAATAGATACTTCATCGTTTGATTCAGGCGTCGTTACACGTGACGGCAGCCCTATCGATAACCTTGATGGCAAAAAAGACGCACATCTTTTGGTCTCTCGCTGGCTTCAACACATGAAGCAAAGCGGAATATTCACTAGCAAATTCTTATTTAATGCATTAAATGCAAGCAATTATGATGAAGCGCTGCAAGTGCCAGACACCGTTGGAGAATTCACAAAACTAGACACCCAGCTTTTCCCTGACCCGTTTAGCGGCGCAATCACTCGCTATACCCATCCGGATTTCGAAGACGCCTTAGTTGATGTAACTATTTACCCTTTTTTAGGTCAGCTTTCTATCGAAGAAAATGAACTATTGCCAAAACAACTAGAAAGTGACTTGCAGAAAGCCCGCGCAACCGCCGAGCTACGACAGCTAACCTTGTATCAAGTTAGCCCAGTGTCACCTTATGAGGTAAATAGCCGATTAGCAGGATGGAAACTGGGGTTGAGTGCGGCCTCAGACACCTCGCCAACTATCTATGCAACCACCTATGTATTTAGGCAGCAGGATAAGATTGTAAAAGTATCTACCACCTTTCCACCTGATTTTTCAGATAACATTGTCAATCAGTTGATTGTTCAGGTTGAAGTACCTGAAGAGTCTGAAATGATGAAAAAGGTTCGTTCTTTGCTTTTAGAAACCCAGCGCTAAGCTTTTTTTACGGTAAGTCGCTTAGACAGCGCGACCTTCAATGTTGACTTCCTCTCTGTATCGCTGCTCAGAATATAAACCTTTTGTTGTTCTTTTGATTTGTATCTGTCAAACCAGTTATACATCTGATTCTTCTGAAGTGGTGTAGCGACATTAAACAATTTTTCTACTGACACAGTTACTCCTTAACGTGGCTAGTGGTTCGCTGAATCAAGGTTGATTGCAAAAATTACTCCACAACCTCCTGCCGTTGTTACCCTACGAATTTAAAGAGATTCAATGACAACAAAGGTAGTTACTGATAAACGGCAGGTGTGGAAAAAAGGAAAAGAATACAATCTGAGTGTAATTATGACTCAGTTGATTAAATTAATAAAAACAGTTAGTTAATTAAGTAAGACTAATCTAGAAAAGTGTGACACACCGCTGACTTGAATCCAACTCGCCCAGTATTTCATCATACTATACCTCAGCTTAAACTGGAGAAGAGCGCGGGACTATGACTGAACATCTCATGGAAACAGGACGCTACCTAAACTTAATCATAAATAGCGCCTTAGTTTTAACCCGTTATTTTTTATCTTTATAGTAAGACATCATGCGTCGGCGCTTACGCTGCTGCGCCAAGGTTAAATTGGCCTTTTTACCTTCGAATGGATTGGCACCTTCTCTGAACTCAATCTTAATAGGCGTCCCCATAATCTCAAGCGCTTTTCTAAAGTAATTCATCAAGAAACGTTTGTAAGAGCTCGGCAAGTCGTCAACTTGGTTACCATGAATTACAATCACTGGTGGGTTGTATCCGCCAGCGTGGGCATACTTCATTTTCACTCGACGACCGCGCACAAGAGGTGGTTGATGGTCGTCCTGTGCCATTTCCATAATTTGCGTCAGTAGTGCGGTATTAATACGCTTAGTGGCGCTTGAGTAGGCCTCTTGCACTGATTCAAACAAATTACCGACACCAGAGCCATGCAGTGCGGAAATAAAGTGAATACGGGCGAAATCAATAAAGCCTAAACGACGATCCATCTCACGTTTGATATCGTCTTTAACATCAGTACTCAATCCATCCCATTTATTCACGGCTACCACCAGTGAACGGCCGGAATTAAGCACAAAGCCCAGTAGGCTTAAGTCCTGATCAGTGATCCCCTCTCGGGCATCAATGACTAGTAAAACCACATTGGCCTCTTCGATGGCCTGAAGGGTTTTTACAATTGAAAATTTCTCCACCGCTTCGCTGATTTTTCTGCGCTTTCTCACCCCCGCGGTATCGATGAGAATGTACTCTCTCTCATCGCGCTCCATAGGGATATAAACGCTGTCTCGCGTCGTGCCTGGCATATCGTATACAACAACGCGCTCTTCACCGAGAATACGGTTCGTGAGCGTAGATTTACCCACGTTTGGTTTGCCTACTATAGCCAGTTTGATGGGAAGTTCTTGCAAGCGCTGACGCTGGGTTTCCGCATCTTCCTCTTCCTCTGGCTCTTCTTCGATAATTTCCATATCAGGAAAATCAACTTCCAGAGGTTTAAGCGCATCTTGTAATAGTTGGCTTATGCCGCGCCCGTGAGCAGCCGCAATTTGCTTTATCGCACCTAAACCAAGTGAATAAAACTCAGCGCTTTCACTGTCGCCATCAATGCCATCAACCTTGTTGGCTACAACAAATACCTTTTTGTTTATGCGGCGAAGGTGGTCAGCGATACCTTGGTCTGCTGGCAGTAAACCCGCCCTCGCATCCACTAAAAATAGAACGACATCCGCCTCTTCTATAGCTAAAAGTGACTGTTGGGCCATTTCAGCATCAATGCCCTCTTCATCGCCCGTAATACCGCCGGTATCCACTACGATAAACTGGCGCTTTTCAAATTTCGCCTGGCCATATTTACGGTCGCGAGTAAGGCCCGGGTAATCAGCAACGAGTGCATCGCGGGTATTTGTAAGGCGATTAAACAAGGTTGACTTGCCCACATTTGGGCGGCCAACCAAAGCAACAACGGGTAACATTTATCAGATCCTAAGGGTCATGAAAGCTAAAAAAGCACAAGCCATGCACACCAAATATCACAAACTAGGTTTAAGAGAATGATTCTCTCACACGTGGTGTTTTAGATGAGGCTTTCGAGAATGGGCGCATTATACCTTGTTCACAACCTAATACCAATGCAGTTCTGGGGGGACTTAACACATTGCCACAACAAAATGAATTAGGTGCTCGAAGGCTGTGTATGCACTATTGTAGACAAAAATAAAGGCGCTTCGACTATCACCCGAAACGCCTCTGCTAGACACGGTTGTTACGCCGCAACTCTATTAGTTTGGTATGCGCACCGACGCAACAACGCCATTTCGCGTTACCGCAACTACACTGTCATCCACCTTAAGAGGCGCAGCAAAAATAGCGTCGTCTTCGTCATCGCCGCCTACATCCAAGCGAGCTACGATTTCACCGGTTTCCTGTTCAATCCAATGAAGGAAACCCCAGTTATCGCCAACCACAATGTGGTCGCCCACAGGCGTGGCAGCAGTTAGCGAACGCTGCTTGAGTAAGCCTTGAGACCATAGTTCTACACCATTGCGTCTGTCGAGGGCGTAAACGTTAGAATTATTGTCTACTACGAAGATTTTGTTCCCCTCAATACTCAGATTGCGAAATGATGCATATTCACGTTTCCAAATAACGCGACCAGAACGAAGTTCGACTGCAGCTAATGTGCCGTTGTAAGAGACCGTATAAATAGTGCCGCCAAACAATACTGGTGTGGTATCGATATCAACAATACGCTCTAGCTCAGTTGCACCCGAAGGTGTCGCTATAACGGTTTCCCATGCAAGCACCCCTGTTTCGATAAGGTTCACCTGAATCTTTCCAGTCGGCGTACCTACGATAGCGCCACCGTTAGACGCAATAGGGCCTGAAATGCCGCGAAGGGTTAATGGAGGGGTGTCGCCTTCATGTCTCCACAACTGCTCGCCAGTGCGCGTGTTAAAACCGAAAAGACTGCCTGCACCTGTATTTACAACTAAAATGCCTTCGTCCGCTGCAGGCGCTGCTAGAATTTCACCTGGCACAGTGGCTTCCCAAACAAGCTCACCGCTTTCTGCGTCCATTGCCGCAACGTGACCGTTCTCAGTGCCGATAAATACATGTCTATCGGCAACGGCAATACCACCAATTCGCGCAGTTTCGCCGCTACGCCATAACTTGGTTACCGCGCTCATCATGCCTTCAGAACGAAACTGAGCGAAGTCTTTTTGCCACAACACCTTTCCAGACTCTGGCTCCATCGCCACAACGACACCGTGACGGTCTGCTGCATATAATTTGTCGTATGCGTAAACCGGGCGAAGACGTGAAAAATAGTGGTCTACACCGTCTCCAATATCACGGTCCCAGGCTACCTGTGGAGAGAACTTAGCTTCAATCGGCTTCAAACGGCGAATTTCTATTTCTTCGTCGTCTGCAAACCAATCAGAAATGGTTGAACAGCCTGACATTGTGATAGACACCGCGAGTGCCATACCTATCGTGCGAGCAAATCGACCTTTACGGCCACACGTGTTGTGAAACAAATTGCGTACCTCTTTATTATTTACACCAGCCCAATGGGGCTATCGCTTACTGAGCTGCAGATACCGAAAGGTTATCTAGCTTCATTTGTAAAAGCGGATTGTTGGCATTTTTTTCTAACGCATTTGAATAAGCTAAACGAGCATCGTCAAACTTGCCTTGTTTCTGATACACGTCGCCTTTTAGTTCAGAAACTTCTGCTGAAAATGCGTCGTTTGTTACATTGCTAAGCGTAGACAACGCCGCGTCCAGCTGGTTCATTTCAATTTGCACGCGAGCTAAACGAAGTGACGCAAGTACTTTTAATTCATCGTTTTCAGCAAAGGTAACAACGCTATTTAAATGCGATGCCGCTGCGTCTAAATCACCAGCATCTACCGCTTGCTTAGCCGCTAGTAGACCCGCGATACTCGCATAGCCACTGTCTTTATTCTCTTCGATAAACGCATTCACTTTTGCATCGCTGCCTTCGGTGCCAAAAGTCTCAACGGCATTTTGGTATGCAACAGATGCTGCTTCTTTGCTTTCAATTTGCGCATCTGAGTAATAACGCCAGCCCCAAAGACCGCCTAAACCTAGTGCAGCACCAACAATGATTGCGGTACCGTGTTCTTTCCAAAAGCGCTTGATCGCTTCTACTTGTTGTTCTTCTGTTGCGAACTGTTCCATGATGTCCTCTTTTTATTGTGCGCCCAGCATCTCTGCAACCTTATCAGATAAGGCATCAAAGCTAACTGTAACTTGTTCTTGGCCGTCGCGTAGTGGCTTCACACCTACTTCGCGAGACTGCATTTCGTCATTACCTAAAAGCAGCGCCAAACGTGCACCTGTTTTATCTGCACGCTTTAATTGTTTTTTAAAGTTGCCGCCGCCACAGTGCATCATAATGCGTGTATTTGGAAGCCGAGTACGAAGATGTTCTGCTACTTCTATTGCGTAAGACTGTGCCTCATCGCCCATTGCCGTTACGTAAACGTCAGCAAAACTTGAATCTTGGCCTTCTTGTGTTAGCGTTGTTAGCAACAGTACCAAACGTTCTATGCCCATGGCAAAGCCAACCGCTGGTGTTGCTTTACCGCCTAACTGTTCTACCAAGCCATCGTAGCGACCACCTGCACATACGGTGCCTTGGGCGCCTAGGCTATCGGTAACCCATTCGAACACAGTACGGTTGTAGTAATCTAGTCCGCGTACTAAACGAGGGTTTATTTCAAATTCAATGCCCGCTTGCGTTAAGCGCGCGCAAAGCGTTTCAAAGTGAACTTTAGATTCTTCATCCAGGTGATCGATAAGGGCTGGCGCATCGGCAATAGCCGCTTGAACATCTGGGTTCTTAGAATCGAGCACGCGAAGCGGGTTAGTTTCTAGTCGGCGTAATGAATCTTCATCTAGCTGGTCAGCTCTTTCTTTTAAGAACTCCACTAGCGTATCGCGATAGGCTGCTCGCGCTTCGTTTGAGCCTAGGGTATTTATTTGCAGTTTTACATGCTGCTCAATACCGAACACTTTCCAAAAACGTGCGCTAAGTAAAATAACCTCTAGGTCAATGTCTGGGCCATCCATACCATAGGTTTCCACACCAAATTGGTGGAACTGGCGATAGCGACCTTTTTGTGGACGTTCGTGGCGAAACATCGGGCCCATGTACCACAAACGCTGTTGTTGGTTATACAATAAACCGTGCTCGTTACCTGCACGCACGCAGCTTGCTGTGCCTTCGGGACGAAGCGTCAAACTGTCGCCATTTCTATCGTCGAAGGTGTACATCTCTTTTTCAACGATATCGGTTACTTCACCGATTGAACGCTTGAATAAGTCGGTGCTTTCAACGATGGGAGTACGTATTTCCTGGTAACCGTAACTCGCCACCACTTGACGAAGTACAGATTCTACCTTTTGCCACGTACCGGAAATCTCCGGTAGGCAGTCATTCATGCCTCGAATTGCCTGAATAGTCTTAGCCACGTGAAATTCTCATACTGCTATATAGTGAAAAGCCCCGCATTATAGGGGCTTTAGGAATAAACAACAATGAACAAAAAACCTCTTAGTCTTTTACCGAGACCTGTATTTTATTTTGTTCACTTATACGGGATGCTTTTGCGCGTATTTTTGCCTCAAGTTTGTCGACCAAGTCATCATTTGGAAGACGTTCTTTTACACGTTTGCCGTCTTCGTAAAGGCCGCTCATGTTACGCGCTCCGGTAAGGCCTAAGTCAGACACTTCCGCCTCACCAGGACCATTAACCACGCAACCTATGATAGACACATCCATTGGCGTAAGGATGTCTTCCAGTCTTTGTTCAAGGGCATTCACTGTGCCGATTACGTCAAACTCTTGTCTTGAGCAACTCGGGCACGCAATGAAATTGATCCCACGAGAACGAATGCGCAGTGACTTCAATATATCAAAGCCCACCTTTATTTCTTCTACTGGGTCAGCTGCAAGAGACACGCGAATAGTATCGCCTATACCTTCAGCCAATAGCATGCCAAGACCTACCGCACTTTTGACTGCGCCCGCCCGTTGACCGCCAGCTTCAGTGATGCCCAAATGAAGAGGTTGATCAATTTTTTGCGCCAACAAACGGTATGCACCTACAGCAAGAAAGACATCCGAAGCTTTAACACTTACCTTGAACTGATCGAAGTTAAGCTTGTCGAGAATATCAACGTGTCGCATGGCAGACTCAACAAGTGCTTCTGGGGTAGGTTCGCCATACTTTTCTTGCAAATCTTTTTCTAAAGAACCGCCGTTCACACCAATGCGAATAGGAATATTTTTGTCTTTCGCACAATCAACAACAGAGCGCACGCGTTCCATGTTACCGATATTACCGGGGTTTATACGCAAGCAATCCACACCGTATTCCGCCACTTTGAGGGCAATACGATAATCGAAGTGGATATCAGCCACGAGTGGCACACTCACCTGCTTTTTAATTTCTTTGAACGCTTCAGCCGCTTCCATGGTGGGGACAGATACGCGAACGATCTCCCCTCCCACAGCAACAATGCGATTAATTTGTTCGACTGTCGCCGCCACATCAGTGGTGCGAGTATTTGTCATAGACTGAACAGCAATGGGAGCGCCATCGCCAATGGGAACGTTACCTACATTAATACGCGTAGACTTTCTGCGTTTAATAGGGCTATCTGCAAACATCTGATTACCTATAAAGGAAGTGCGAACCGAGCTGTTTTACCGTTCTGGTATGAAGAAATATCAACAGTCTCGCCGTTAACTGATATACGCACATTATCCGGTGCGCCGAGCGTAACTTCAACAGGAGGGACACCCTGAATTTCCATCACACGTCCTTTTTGCTTAACCCCGTAGGCAATTGCTTCGCCGGACGCGTCTTTTATATTAACCCAGCAATCGTCAACGAAAGTAAAAACCATAGAAATGGGCGCAGCATCACTTTCTGCGGCAATTCCAAGATTAGGTTCAGATTGGCTATTACTGCTTACTAACGCCGTTAAATTATTGCTTTCGTCAATGTCCGTATCAGGGGCTGAAATAGCCCCTTCGTTTATACTACCGTCTTGTGCAAATTCATCGCTTTGTAAATCAAGTTCATTATCGGTAGTTGACTCTTCCATTGAAGAAGCGTTTGAATTGAAAACTCCATCACTAGAAGACGTTGATGATGCAGGCTTACTTGATAAATCACTGCCACCTAGCTGACTTCGATTCGATGCATCACCCTCAGGTGTGATAGGTGTATTAGCCGCCTCTCGCTTAACAGCTTCACTGAGCGGGACTTCTGAAACCGCTTCATCACCTGGCTGCTGATACCACCACATGACTACGCCAGCGATGATAAGCAGCAAAATAACATAGGTGACCATCATCCAGCGGTCATCGTGTGTCTGTTTGGCGACACGCTTTGAAAAACTTTGAAGTTTTTCTGAAGATGGGACCGATGTTTGATTGTGATACCGCTCAAAAGCCTCAATAACTTCGTGAGAATTCATGCCTAATTGTTTGGCATAGTTTCTTACGTATCCCTTCGTAAACGTCACAGATGACTTTTCGTCAATGATATCGCCTTCTAAGTCATTGATTTGCTTTGATTTTAAGAAAAGTTTGTCAGCAATATCCTGTTGAGATAAACCCAACTTCTCTCGGCGTGCTTTTAGCATTGCCCCAGGGCTTGGCGTATTTTCTTCTTGTTGCGAAATTACTTCTTGATTCGCGTTTTCTTCTGACACCATTAAACCTTATTCCTCCTGCATATTAGGTGGTACTAACCAAAGCTTCTGACCAGCAATAATAGCGCCAGTATTCTCTAGGTTATTCCACTCCTGCAGTGTCGCCATTCTGATATTGTGCAGTAAAGAAATACGATATAAGTTTTCACCGTCTTTTACTACATGGAATTTATTACTTTGGGCTGATAATTCAGTGTTTTGGTTCGTTTCGTTGTCCAACGCAAGGTTTACCTCAGGCGCCTCTTCATCTTTATGAAGTGTAGACTGTTGTTTCGAATCATTTTCACCGCTACTCGATTCAGCCTTTAAGGTTTGCTCTAGAGGCTTATCCTCTGCCTTATCATCTTCTCCCGAACTTGAACCTTGACCATTACTCGGTTCTGCTTTGGTAGATTTCACCGTTCTAACCACTTTGCTTTGCATCGTTTTTCGTTCGGCTAGATAGCGCTGGGTTAGTCCACTCTCGGGATAGACAGAAACCATCATATTACCGTAATCATTAGCGGCGTCGTAATCGCCCTTACCTTTTGCCACTTCATAGGCTAGCCATAAATAGTCTGGAGACACCCTGGCGACACGCTCATATTTACGTAAAGTAGACTCAGCGAGATCCCACTGTTCTGTTACAGTATACAATTCACTTAATAAGAAAAGGGATTTACCTCGCGCCGGCTGATGATTTAGCGCTTCTTGAAGATAACCCATCGCATCTTCTAATTCGCCTTGGCTTTGTGCGCATAGTGCGAGATTTTCATAGGTTTGGGCCGCATTCGCGTAAAGGCGATTATTGATGGCTTTAAAGAAATAACGCTTTGCGTCGTCATATTCGCCGTTTTGACATTTAAACGCACCATAGCTATTGGCAATGTCACCATTATCAGGGGCTATTTCGATAGCGGTTTGATAGAACTCTTCGGCACGGCGGTTATCACCAACCAGCTGGTAATAATAGGCCATAGCAAATTGAACGTCCGCAGAGCGTGGATTGAACTCTAGCGCCTTGTCTAGGTTCTTTTTTGCTTGAGTATAATTATTGTTTTTAAGGTAGGTAAGCCCAAGCGACGTGCGTGTTCTTGCCGCTTCCTCGTGGTCGAAATTACCACCGTACAAGCCAGACTGGCTGTTACTTACACAGCCAGTCGCTAATAAAACCGCACTTAATAAACCAACGCGAAGTGAAGTGCGCAATCCTGCAACCATAGTCTTACCCTAATATCTTAATGATTATTGGGCCATTTTTACTGAAATTGCCTCGCCCTTCACCTGTTTTTTTAACATTCTTTTCGTTCTATCTACTACATCGCCCACTAATTGACCGCATGCAGCGTCGATATCATCGCCTCGTGTTTTACGCACTACGGTGGTAAACCCATATTCCATAAGCACTTTAGCGAACCTATCGATACGAGAATTGCTCGAACAGGTGTATGGAGAACCTGGGTAGGGATTGAAAGGTATTAAGTTTATTTTGCTCGGTGTATCTTTCAATACCTTTGCCAGCTGATGAGCCTGCTCAGTGCTGTCGTTGATATTCGAAAGCATCACATATTCAACCGTCACACGACCTTGGTTCGCTTTAGACTTAGCAAGGTAACGTCTCACACCCGCTAAGAAAGCCTCGATGTTGTACTTTTTATTCACAGGTACAATTTCGTTACGCAACTCGTCCGTTGGCGCATGTAGTGAAATAGCAAGCGCAACGTCAATTTGATCGCCAAGCATATCAAGCGCTGGTACAACACCAGAGGTACTTAATGTGACACGGCGTTTTGATAAACCAAAGCCAAAATCGTCTAACATGATATCCATTGCTGGCACCACGTTTTTAAGGTTTAACAGCGGCTCGCCCATTCCCATCATCACAACATTTGTAATTGGACGCTTGCTTGTATCCTTAGAAAGCCCAAGGAAGGTGGCAACGCGCCATACCTGACCGATAATTTCGCTTACACTGAGGTTACGGTTAAATCCCTGCTGGGCCGTTGAACAGAAAGTACATTCAAGGGCGCAACCCACTTGCGAAGAAACACACAGAGTTGCACGGTCGGTCTCTGGGATCCAAACCGACTCTACCTCTTGACCGCCCTCTAAGGACAGCGCGAATTTGATAGTTCCATCGCTAGCTTCTTGAAAGTATGCAATCTCTGGGGCTTTAATTTCGCAATTTTCAATAAGCATGGCACGAAGGTTTTTATTGAGGTTACTCATTTCCTCGAAATCGCTAACACCGTGCTGGTAAATCCATTTCATTACCTGATCGGCACGAAATGGTTTCTCGCCCATTTCCTTAAAGAAACTGCGCAAGCCTTCGCGATTTAGATTTAATAAGTTAGTTTTTGCCATGAATACGATGACCCTTGTACCTTCGAGGGATGCCCCTCTTACTGCTAAAAATGGTGTAAAAATCAGGCAACTTGAAGATCGCTTGAACAGCGAATGGCTGCTGATTAAAATTTGTGCGGATTTTACCACAGATGAGATTTGAGAAAAAGCCGATTTAACGCAGAGTATCGTTAAGTTTGGCTATACTTGAAACGCCTAATTTAGCTTAACTATATGAGAAACACGCAGAGCGCATAAAACGCACATCTCCTCTTTTTCAGCGCAAAAAAAACGAGGCGCTGTAGCCTCGTTTTTTCTACTTCCGTAATCTTAGCGAGTACGTGGGCAGATTTCTTCTTCAGAGAAGAAGTATGCGATTTCACGCGCTGCAGATTCTGGAGCGTCAGAACCGTGGACTGCGTTTTCGTCGATTGACGCAGCGTAGTCAGAGCGAAGTGTACCTGCAGCGGCATCAGCTGGGTTCGTTGCGCCCATGATTTCACGGTTAGCTAGAACAGCGTTTTCACCTTCTAGTACTTGAACCATCACTGGACCAGACGTCATGAAGTCTACCAGTGCGCCGAAGAAAGGACGCTCTTTGTGTTCTGCATAGAAGCCTTCTGCTTGCTCTTTGCTCATGTGGATCATCTTAGATGCCACGATGCGAAGACCTGCAGATTCGAAACGGTTGTAAATTGCACCGATAACGTTTTTAGCTACCGCATCAGGCTTGATAATCGAAAAAGTACGCTCAAGAGCCATGTTCTCTCTCCAAACAATTAGTGTATGTATCTTTAAAATTTTGGCCGCGAATTATAGGCAATTAATAACGGCTTGACCAGCGCCTTTTTAAAACAGGCGTAACGTGTTGTTTTTTATTAAGATGTGTCGTCAGATTAACGCGTAGACCATGACAATTTGATGACAGTGTATACTTTATTTTGCGACGGCAGACATTTGATAGCCGCAATATCTGCCCTGAGCAAAGAACTAAAATGGAGTAACAGAACATCTATTCAGCTAAGTGTCTCAAGTAATCAACTCGTATTTGGCTATGGCGTCAAAAACTATAAAGTACTAAGCATTCGCTTTTGCTAGCTCTTGGATCTTTCCAACTATTGCGCGCAAACCATTCCCTCTTGTTGGGGTGATATGGCGCTCCAAGTCCAACGCTTCGAAATAGCCGTCTATATCAAACGCTAAAATATCGCTAGGCGTTTTGTTATTGTACGCCGCAAGCACCAGAGCGAGTAACCCTTGAACAATAACCGCGTCACTATCGACATCAAAGTTAATTTTGCTGCCATCATACGACTCAACCAACCAGACACTGCTCTGACAGCCTTTAACTAGGCGCTCGGGCGTTTTTGCATCTTCAGGTAAACCCGGAATAGATTTTCCTAAATCAATGATGTATTGATAACGCTGTTCCCAATCATCGAAGAACGCTAAATCATCAATAATTTCGTCACTGCTAGGTAGTTGCATTGCTATTTCCGTAATTTTGTAAAAAGAAAATGAATTGGACGCTAAGTTAACTTAACCGCTTAAAAGAATAAACCCGCTTCAAGCTGAGCTTCTTCGCTCATCATATCCCGTGACCATGCAGGGTCGAAGACGAGTTCTACGTTAACATCCTTAACGTGTGGCACCATAGCAACTCGATACTCAACGTCACCAACTAATACCGGCCCCATGCCGCATCCGGGCGCAGTAAGCGTCATATCGATATTTACAGCGCCTGATGCCTGGTCAATAACCACTTTATAAATGAGACCAAGGGACACGAGGTTTATCGGAATTTCGGGGTCGTAAATAGTTTCTAACGCGTCCCACACCTGCTGTTCGCTGATGTTTCCATCTTCGGGGGCGTCAAAGCTAAGCGTCATGGCTTTACGGCCAATTGCACCAGCATCTGTACCATCAATACGGTACATATTGCCGCGCCACGTTACCGTATAGTTACCACCGAGCTCTTGGGTGATATTCACAAACTCGCCTTCAGGGATCACGGTAGGGTTACCCGCAGGAACTAAGCGCGCTTTACAGTCGCGCTCGGTGGTCACCATTTTTTGCTTCATAAACTACTTAGTACTCTTAGTTCTACTGTTGATGATCTTTATCGCGGCGCTTAGCCTACGTTAAAGCTCTCACCACACCCGCACTCATCAACCACGTTCGGGTTGTTGTATTTAATAACGCCGTTTACGCCTTCCGTTACGTAATCAATTTCTGTGTTACGCAAAAGGTCTGTTGCATCTGCAGCTACTGCCACATTCACAATAGGAGAGATTTCTACTATCTCATCGCCCGCCTGCGCACTATCAGCAAAATCAAGCACATAAGCATAACCCGTACAGCCGCTGACTTTTGTTGATAAACGAATTAACTGACCAGGTTTGTCTTTAAGCTTACTTTCGAAATGCTTAACGGCACTGTCAGTTAGCGTAATGAGCTTTGTACTAGGTACGAAAGTTTCAACACTCATAATGCCTCCTTAGGCCAACATCATTTTTGCTTTTTTAAGTGCAGCAAATAGGCTGTCCACTTCTTCAAGCGTGTTATAAATTGAGAACGATGCACGAGCAGTACCGGGAACACCGAGACGCTTCATTAATGGCTGGGCACAATTATCGCCAGTGCGAATCGCCACACCTTGCCTGTCTAAGATAAACCCAATATCAGCCGGGTGTGCGCCATCAAGTGCAAAGCTTAGGACGCCAACCTTATTAGGGGCCGTTCCTATGATACGCATGCCTTCAAGTGCTTCAGCCTGCTGTGTCGCATAAGCAAGCAGTTTTTGCTCGTGCTCGTGCAAGGCTTTTACATCAAGGCCACTAAACCAATCTACTGCGGCTCCCATGCCGATAGCACCGGCAATGTTAGGCGTGCCTGCTTCCAAACGATTTGGTAACGCTCCCCATGTAGCTTCATGGTAAGTGACATCTTTAATCATTTCGCCGCCAACCTGCCAAACCGGCCAGGTTTCTAGCACGTCTTTTTTACCCCATAGGCAACCGATGCCCGTTGGGCCAAACAATTTGTGACCAGAAAAAGCGTAGAAATCGCAGCCAATATCTTGAACGTCAACACCGCCGTGAGCGATGCCCTGTGCGCCATCAACTAGAACCCATGCACCAACAGCTTTGGCTTTTTGGGTGAGTAACTTGATAGGGTTGACGGTGCCTAGCGCATTAGAAACATGAGGAAAAGCCACCATCTTGGTGTTTTCAGACAGCAATCTATCGAATGCGTCAACGTCAAGTTCTCCGCTATCGAAGATTGGAACAATGTTGAGCGTTGCACCAGCACGTCTGCAGGCCTGCTGCCACGTAACTAAATTGGCGTGATGCTCAAGTTCAGTCACCATTACTTCATCGCCTTCGCTAAGAAGCTGACCTACCCCATTCGCCACTATGTTAATGGCTTCAGTAGTGCCGGCAGTCCAGATGACTTCTTCGCGAACCGTTGCGTTAATAAACTTAGCTACGCTGGTACGTGCATTTTCATAGCGGCGGGTCGCCTCATCCGATAGATGATGCGCGCCGCGGTGCACGTTCGCATTCGTCCCTGTATAAAAGTCGACAAGCGCGTCAATTACAGCCTGAGGCTTTTGCGTTGTCGCTGCATTATCAAGATAGACGAGCGGCTTGCCGTCTACCGTTTTAGATAAAATGGGAAACTGGGCACGAAGTGCTGCAACGTCTAAGCTCATTTAACCTCCATTTGGGAGAAACGCTCACTCAAGATAGGTGCTAGCCATTCACGCACCGCCGCATTGGGCACGTCGTTGATAAGCTCTTGAATAAACCCAAAATTAAGCATGACCAACGCTTTGCTGCGAGAAATCCCGCGGGTTAGCATGTAGTACAGCGATTCTTCTTCAATTTCGGCAACCGTTGCGCCGTGGGCACATTTAACGTCATCAGCGTAAATTTCAAGCTCAGGCTTAGTGTTAATAACGCCACGGCGAGATAGCAACAAATTACGGTTGTTAAGCTCTGCTAACGTTTTCTGAGCATCACGATGAATATGGATACGGCCATTGAATACAGCACGGGCTTTGTCACCTACGATGCCGCGCGCATTTTCTTCTGTCGTGCCATTGGGCATGGCATGCTCAATCGTTGAGTGAAGATCGAATAGTTCGCCCTCAGCCAGAAGATAAATGGCGTTCATTTTCGCATCGGCAAATTCGCCAGCGTGATGGATATCAACGTCTAAACGGGATAACTCACTGCCATACCCCACCATAGTGCTGTTGAGCGTAGTGCGGTTGTGAAGTTTAAAGTGGCTACCACCTAACTGTTTTGCTTTGCCAGTAAACATGGCAAAACGATAATGCTCTAGATGAGCATCATCACCTAAATCGTATTCAGCAAACGCGGTTGTTAAGCTTTCGGTATCACCGAAGCCTTGCTCAATGACGGTAGCGCTTGCGCCTTCAGCGACTTTCACGACTACGCGGGTATGCGCATCTACATCTTGTGAGGCCATGTTTACGATACGAACCGGCGTATCAATTTTCGCGTTTGCTTCTACGTTGATAAATACACCGTGTTGGCATAATGCATCGTTCACCAAACCAAACATATGACGGGCAGGTTTAACCTGACCATATACGCTACTTATGGCCTGCTGTGTTGCAGCATCATCGGTATTTAGTGACGTGATTGTCATGCCAGCCGGTACGTCTAACGTATTAACCTGTGTTATCAAAACGCCATCAACAAAAATCAAGTCTAGAGCATTAAGGTTATCTATAGCCGGTACTGGCAGGTTCTCAGCTTGTACAGCTTGTTTTGCTTCACGCTTTTCTACAGACGTGAGCGGCGTAAAACGCCAGCTCTCACTTCTTCGAGCTGGCCAACCGTCGGCTTTTAACTGTGCTAAGGCCTGTTGACGCACGGGCGATAAATAGTCGTCGCGCTGCGCTGTATCAATGACCTGTTCTAGCCATTGACTCATGCCTCAGCCTCCTCGTACGCCTTACCTAGGAATGCGTATCCGCTCTTTTCTACTTCTAGCGCTAATGACGCATCGCCACTTTTGACGATTTTACCGTCGGCAAGAATGTGTACAAAGTCAGGCTTGATGTAGTCAAGAAGACGCTGGTAGTGAGTAACAACAATGAAGCTGCGCTCACCGTCGCGTTGGCTATTTACGCCATCGGCAACAACCTGTAGGGCGTCGACGTCAAGGCCAGAGTCTGATTCGTCAAGAATACAAAGTTTTGGCTCTAGCAAAATCATTTGCATGATTTCGTTACGCTTCTTCTCACCACCTGAGAAACCTTCGTTTACACCGCGCTTAAGAAAGTCTAGTGGAAGCTGAACTTGCTTACATGCCTCTTTCGCCTTTTTAAGGAACTCAGCAGCAGTCAGTGGCGCTTCGCCGCGCTCTTCACGCATGGCGTTTACCGACTCTTTCATAAATTCCATGTTGCTAACGCCAGGAATCTCTACTGGGTATTGAAACGCAAGGAAAAGACCTTCTCGCGCACGCTCTTCAACATCAAGCTCAAGCAAATTTTTACCGTTAAGGGTCGCTTCACCTTCACTTACTTCATAGCCGTCACGCCCAGAGAGCACGTAACCTAGTGTACTTTTACCGGCACCGTTAGGGCCCATGATAGCGTGTACTTCACCAGGTTTAACTTCAAGGTTAAGACCCTTAATGATGTTTTTCTCTTCCACGCTGGCATGTAAATTCTTGATACTAAGCATTGATTACCCCACTGAACCTTCAAGACTAATTTCGAGCAGTTTGCCGGCTTCTACGGCAAATTCCATTGGCAGCTCTTTGAATACTTCTTTACAGAAGCCGTTAACAATCATAGAAACGGCTTTCTCTGTGTCTAGACCGCGTTGCTGACACAAGAATAATTGTTCGTCGCTCACCTTCGATGTTGTTGCTTCGTGCTCAACAATGGCCGAAGGGTTACGGCTTTCGATATAAGGGAACGTGTGAGCGCCACACTTGTCGCCGATAAGTAGCGAGTCGCACTCGGTGAAGTTACGTGCACCGTCTGCGCGCGGGCCCATTTGAACCAGTCCGCGATAAGCATTGTTGCTGTTACCCGCTGAGATACCCTTGGAGATGATGGTCGACCTGGTATTTTTACCCACATGGATCATCTTCGTACCGGTATCGGCCTGCTGACGACCGCGCGTTAACGCTACTGAGTAGAACTCACCCACACTGTTGTCGCCTTTAAGAATACAGCTAGGGTACTTCCACGTTACCGCAGAGCCCGTTTCTACCTGCGTCCATGATATTTTCGCGTTGGTATGCGCAATACCGCGTTTCGTTACGAAATTGTAGATACCGCCTTTGCCGTTTTCATCACCCGGGTACCAGTTTTGTACCGTTGAGTATTTGATTTGGGCGTCGTCCATCGCAACTAATTCAACCACCGCAGCGTGCAGCTGGTTTTCGTCGCGCTGCGGTGCAGTACAACCTTCTAGATAGCTCACGTAGCTGCCTTCGTCGGCAACAATCAACGTACGTTCGAACTGCCCCGTGTTCATTTCGTTAATACGGAAATAAGTAGAAAGCTCCATTGGGCAGCGTGTGCCTTTTGGAATATAAACGAATGAACCATCTGTAAATACCGCGCTGTTTAGCGCTGCGAAGTAGTTATCTGTGCGCGGAACTACTGAACCAATGTATTTCTTAACAAGGTCTGGATATTTGTGAACCGCTTCAGAAATCGGGCAGAAAATAACGCCCGCTTCTTCGAGCTTTTCGCGATATGTGGTCACAACAGAGACCGAGTCGAATACGGCGTCAACTGCAACACCCGCTAACATTTCTTGTTCGTGCAGCGGTATACCCAGCTTCTCATAGGTACGCAGTAGCTCAGGGTCAACTTCATCTAGCGACTTCGGCTTATCTTTCATACTCTTTGGTGCCGAGTAGTAAGAAATTGATTGATAGTCGATTTTAGGATAGTCAACGTGTGCCCAATCTGGCTCTTCCATTTCGAGCCATGCACGATAAGACTTCAAACGCCATTCAAGCATCCATTCTGGCTCATTTTTCATTGCTGATATGCGGCGGATAACCGACTCGTCCAGGCCGCTTTCAAACGTTTCTGATTCGATTTCTGAATAGAAACCCGCATCGTACTTTCTTTCTAACGCCTGTTCGATCTGTTCACTCATGTTGGGATCTCACTTGTTTGCCTGCATTTGCTGCCACTTTGCTTTCCTGACGATTAAATTACCCCACGGTCTTGGTAATTTAAGTACTCACTTTTGTTCGGCCTTTAATCTGTTAAGCATCTATACGCTTACCTAAACGGCCGAAACTGCCAGTTACATTGAGGACAGCCTAAAATTTTGGTGCCGTAGTATATAATACCCGACTATTTCACTCAAATATTCAGCCGCTATTTTACAGCGGTAAATACTCTTTTGACGCTACATGTGGCATTTTCTGCGCCCCATGGCTATTAATTTTAATTCATAGTCTTCACATGAAGACTCACTCTGAATGGTGATTCACGCGGTAATTGCAGCACGTAATTTCGTCGTTACGTCAACAACCTTCTTTACTACGTAATCTATGTCATCTTGGGTCGTAAAACGTCCAACGCTAAAACGAATGCCCGCATGGGCAAGTTCGTTGCTTCGACCGATAGCCTTTAATACATATGAAGGCTCTAAGCTCGCCGATGTACATGCTGAGCCAGACGATACCGCAATATCGTTCAACCCCATCATTAGGCTTTCACCATCAACACCAGCAAAACTAACATTAAGAATACCTGCTATACGCTGTGTCGCATGGCCGTTAAGATAAATATCGTCTAGTTGCTGCAAGCCTTGCCAAAGTGAATTTCTAAGGGCGAGTATGCGCGCATTATCATCATCCATCTTAGATACGGCTAAAGAAAGCGCTTCACCCATTCCAACAATTTGGTGAGTAGCTAGCGTACCCGAGCGCATGCCCCGTTCGTGCCCGCCACCGTGAATTTGTGAAACTAACTTAATTTTAGGACGTCGGCGGACGTAAAGTGCTCCCATTCCTTTCGGGCCATACATCTTGTGAGCCGACATCGACAGCAAATCTATGGGTAACTCCGCCAAATCCATTGCAATTTTACCCACGCTTTGCGCTCCATCCACATGAAAAAGCACATCATGCCCGCGGCAAATATCACCAATAGCTTGAATATCTTGAATTACACCTAGCTCATTATTCACGTGCATAACAGACACTAAAATGGTGTCTTCGCGCAGCGCATTTTCTAGATCTGTTAATTTTATCAGCCCGTCTTCTTGTACCTTAAGATAAGTAACTTCAAAGCCTTGGTTTTCCAGGTACTCGCAAGTGTCTAGGACTGCCTTATGTTCAGTGGCCACGGTAATAATATGCTTACCTTTCTCGGCATATCCCTCGGCTACGCCTTTTATCGCAAGATTATTAGACTCGGTGGCACCTGAGGTAAATACAATTTCTCTTGGGTCACAGTTGAGGGCGTCGCTTATTTGATTTCTTGCGACATCTACCGCTTCTTCTGCCATCCAGCCAAATCGATAGCTACGAGAGGCTGGATTGCCAAAGTTTCCGTCAAGTGTCAGGCACTTTGCCATTGCCTCGGCAACGAGTGGGTCTACCGGTGTAGTTGCGGCGTAGTCTAGATAAATGGGTGTTGATAAAGCCATGGGTTAGTCAAAACCTACTTAGAGTTGAATACTTACTTCAATGTCGCTAGTTATGTGACGCAGGGATGCGTTACTGTCTTGACGACCAGCGACCTCTTGAACATCCCGCTTTGCCATTAGCTCACCTAACGTGATTGAATTTAAAAACGTAGCGATTCGATCACTTAAATCCTGCCACAGGCTATGGGTTAGACAGCGGTCGCCGCCTTGACAGTCAGCTTGACCTTGACAGCGTGTGGCGTCGATTGATTCATCCACTGCGCGAATGACCTCTCCTATCGCTATCTCGCTGGCTTCACGGCCTAATAAATAACCGCCGCCAGGACCACGAACACTATCTACTAGTTTCTCTTTACGAAGGCGAGAAAAAAGCTGTTCTAAATAGGATAAGGAGATTTCTTGTCGTTCTGAAATGTCGGCAAGAGGCACTGGACCACGCTTTGAATGCAAAGCGACGTCAAGCATCGCGGTAACCGCATAGCGCCCTTTAGAAGTGAGTTTCATTGGATTCTCCCGCCGTTTTGTGATGGCTGAAATTCTCACATACCCGACTAAATTGGTCAAGTATAAAACCTAGTAAAATAGTCAAGTATTATTGATGGGTGCAATCGGATTTCTAAATGAAAAAAGAGTGACTCACACTCCTTGAGATAGACGAACTACATTAAAGGCAGTCATCTTACTCAGTGTTTAGATGAATGTGGGCGAGAATACTGTCTGCTATTCGATGGGACTGAAGGGTATCAATTTGGTGGCGCAACCCGCGCAGAACCTGATGTTTCGCCCCCGATATTGCTTTTGCTGTAGCGGCACCGCCACTTGGGTGAACCATGCGATCCACATCACCATGTATCACTAACGTAGGGGCAGTGATCTTCTGAAGCGATGTGGTGCGATCGCCGGACTTCATTATAGCTCCAATTTGTCTAAACATGGCTTTAGCGTCACTCTTTGCGCCATTTCTTTGCCATGCTAGTCGCGCATATTGATGCCACTGATTAATAGCATCTTCTGCCACACCATCGCCAATATGGGTCATCATAGCGTGGTAGTTTTTAATGGCCTCGCTTTCATTCATCGGCGCTTTTGCTCTGGCCATTCGCAATAGCGTTGAATAAGAGGGCTGCCCTACCCGTCTATTCCCTGTTGTAGAAAAAATCGAGGTTAAAGACTTAACATTTTTAGGATATTCGCTGGCCAGCGTTTGGGCTATCATTCCACCCATCGACATGCCTACGATATGTGCATTCTCAATGTTCAATGCTGACATTAGCTGCACGGTATCCTCAGCCATTTTGTCTAAACCGTAAGCATCTTTGGGCGCTCTACCCCGCAACTGCTGCAATAAATTAGGGTGAGGAGTATTACTACGAACAGAACGGCCGGCATCACGGTTATCAAAGCAAATTACATGTAAACCACTTTCAACTAACCGCTCAATAAGAGCTTTGGGCCAATATACAAGCTGTAAGCCTAGCCCAGCTATTAAAATTAGGGTGTCGTCATTGCCCGCTCCGTGCTCTGCGTAGCAAAATTTGTCGCCGCATTTTAGCGTTATATACTGTTCATTATGCTGCGCTAAGCTCATATTATTTCTCTTGAAATTTTCGACAAAATCATCAGCCTTGCTCTGCTCTTTTTTCAAATTTCAGCGCAGGGTCATCAACGCAACCTTTGCGAAAAATCTTCACATCTTCTGCATAGTTGAACGACATCGACCAGGGAAAATGCATACCTTGCCGGGGTAGCTTGTCTAATGACCGTTGAATATATCCTGCACCGAAGTTTAGCAGCGGCTGTGTTTCCATATCTGGATCTGCAATAGGCGTACACTGCAAAAAGCCGTGATGCTTCATGTGATTCAGTAACCGTGTAAAATGCTCGCACAAAAGCCCTATTTTTAACGTCCAAGAAGACGCTGTGTACCCCACCGCAATAGCGAAGTTAGGGACACCACTAAGCAACATGCCTTTGTACGTGACGCATGTTGGAAGGGACACGGGGTCGCCATCTATCTTGGGAATAAGCCCCCCTAACGGTAAAAGATTCAACCCTGTGGCAGTAACAATAATATCAGCATCTAAATGTTCGCCTGACTCAAGTTGAATACCCGTTTCGGTAAAAGTATCGATAGTATCGGTGGCAACCGAGGCCTTTCCACTGGAGATTGATTCGAACAAGTCTCCGCCTGGAACAGCGCAAAGCCTTTGCTCCCAAGGATTATAAGGAGGATTGAAGTGCTTATCGACAGGATAGCCTTCAGGCAGCATTTTGATGTTTAGGCTGCGTATGATTTTTCGGGCTCGTTTCGGGAAGCGCTGGCAAAATGCATATACCCAGCGCTGTTTCGCAATATTAAACCGTCTGGCAGCATTAAATGCGATATCGTCGTTAAACAAGGCGCGTAAATACTTTGCGATAGGATCTTCTACAGGCACAGGCAATACATAAGACGGCGTTCTTTGCAGCATTGTCACGTGCGAGGCTGTTTTTGCAATTGCAGGAACCAGGGTTACCGCCGTCGCACCGCTGCCTATTACGACAACTCTTTTATTTGCGTATTCCAGATCTTCGGGCCAGTGCTGAGGATGAACGATTTGACCGTTAAAACGGCATTGCCCTGAAAAATCTGGCGTATAACCTTTGTCATAACGATAATAGCCTGACGCATTGAAGATCCACCTTGCAGCTACTTGTTCACTTTGCCCGCTTTGTTCAGACTCAAGCGTTACCAGCCAATACTGTTTGTCAGTTTGCCAATTTATATCAACAACACGGGTTAAAAAGCGTATGTGCTTTTTAATTCCGCTTTCGACTGCCGTCTCTTCTATGTAAGCCTTTATTGAATGTCCATCTGCAATGGCTTTTTTTTCTTTCCACGGTTTGAAGTCGTAACCGAAGGTAAATAAATCGGAGTCTGACCGAATTCCCGGGTACTTAAATAAATCCCAAGTGCCGCCGAGATCACCTCGTGCCTCAATAATCGAATAGGACAAGTCAGGACATTTCTTTTGAATGTGGTACGCACAACCAATTCCGGAGATTCCCGCGCCAACAATCAATACATCTAAAAATGGCACTGTCTTTTGCATACTTGACCTGAAGTGATGACTAACATTTCACATCAATGTATGTTCAAGATGGGGAGTAGTCAATTAAGACTGTTAATTTAAGGTTAACACAACATATTATCGCATTAATGCTGGGTTAAAGCTTAGCTTAAGGCTCGTCCTTTACACTTATAGGAATGACTCAGTGTTTAAATTGCCGGGTCGAACGAAGAATGTGCCTTCTCTCGCTCTTGGGTTTCTTTCAAATCGAAACCTGTGTCAGCAAAATCCTCAGCGCTGATATTATGTAAGTTGTCTGTACACACTTCACCACCTAGTGACTGAATAACCTTGCACATCTCTTCCACTTTTGTGTCCATTTGGTGCATATGTTCCAGCATGATACCCATGGCATTCGCCACAGGATCAGGGTTATCAAGCGCAACCGCGTAGGCATCAAAACCGTATTTTTGGGCAATTTTGTCACGCTGGGGGTTTACCGTTGCATTTGAGTCTTTTTGTTTGGAAATAATGATGCGCCCCGGGATCCCCACTGCGGTTGCGCCATCGGGAATATCTTTTACCACAACGGAGTTAGACCCTACTTTGGCATTTTCGCCAATAACGATTGGCCCTAGTACTTTGGCACCTGCGCCAATTACCGCCCCATTTTTAAGTGTAGGGTGACGTTTACCTGCCTTCCAGCTAGTACCACCAAGCGTGACGCCATGATAAAGGGTTACGTCATCGCCTATTTCGGCTGTTTCACCAATGACCACACCCATACCATGGTCGATGAATACTCTGCGACCTAAGGTTGCTCCAGGGTGAATTTCTATGCCCGTCAGCCAGCGGCTAAAGGTTGATAAGGTGCGCGCCAACCATTTCCATTCCGCCTTCCAGAGTTTGTGACTTACGCGATGCAGCCACACTGCGTGCAGGCCAGGATAATTAGTTAACACCTCAAAGGTGTTTCTAGCCGCGGGGTCACGATGAAAAACACCTTTGATGTCATCTTTAATACGGGCAAACATAATGCTTACTCTTGCTCTTCTTTCGACGTGTTTTCGATAACCGGCGCTTCAGTTGAGTCACTTTGACTTACACTTGCTGACTTAACAGATTTGTCGATAGACGCCAAAATACCGCGCAAGATATTCAACTCTTGCGACTCTGGGCGTGCTCGATTGAACAAACGACGAAGCTTAGTCATCACAACGCCAGGATGGCTTTTGCGAATGAACGATGTCCCCTCTAGTGTAGTTTCAAGGTGCGCGTAAAAACGCTCTAAATCTTCGTTTAATGGGTACGTTTCCTCTACGCTTGGGTAGCTTTCACGATTTAGGAAGGCCATGCGAATTTCGTAACACAGGGTTTGAACAGCAGCTGCCAGGTTCAGAGAGCTATATTCAGGGTTAGCCGGAATACACATATGGAAATGGCACTGCTGCAATTCTTCGTTCGTTAAGCCACTGTTTTCGCGACCAAACACCAATGCAACTGGGTACTTTTCCACTTCTTGAACTAGCTTTTCACCGCAGTCACGAGGGCCAAGCATAGGCCAAGAATGCGTTCGAGAACGGGCTGATGTGCCTACAACTAAACCACAGTCTTTTACCGCTTCTTCCAATGTGCTAACAATTTTGGCATTTGCTAGTACATCCCCAGCGCCAGCCGCTAAAGCACTTGCTTGGCCATCAGGTTCGTTCACTGGGTCAACAAGATAAAGGCTACTGAGCCCCATGGTCTTCATGGCGCGCGCCGTCGAGCCAATGTTCCCAGTGTGAGAGGTGTTAACCAAAATGATGCGAATATGTTCGAGCATGCCTGCGATACCTACGTACTTTCAAAAAAGGATGATACTGATATGTTAAGCATCATCTAATGAACTTCAATTAGGGCAAGTTTATCACAGCGGCAGTATAGATGGCTATTCGGAGCTGTCTCCAGACTAACGAATTGGATGCATATGCTAGTCCTTTTAAAAGTTGTGTAAGTCAGCCGCTTCTTGTTTTTCTGTATTCGTCATCTAATCCAGTCTTTACTTCTTTGATTAGCACGCTCTGTTATGGGATTTCATTTGCATCGCTCACTGATTCTGGTAGACTCCGCCCGTTTTCGAAAACAACTAGCTATTTTTTATACAGCTGGATTGTTTCATTGGTCTTTTACAATTGGTGGTTTATCTATGCATCCTATGCTGAATATTGCGGTGCGCGCTGCGCGTGCGGCTGGAACAGTTATTGTTCGCGGTTTTGAAAAACATAACGAAGTAGCAACAGAGTCGAAAGGCTTAAACGACTTCGTGACACAAGTTGATAAAGAAGCAGAACAAGCGATTATCTATAAAATTCAGCAGTCATACCCAGAGCACTGCTTCCTAGGTGAAGAGTCTGGTGAGGTTCATGGTAAAGAGACAGATTATCAGTGGATTATCGATCCATTAGATGGCACCACCAATTTCGTGAAAGGCATTCCTCATTTTGCCGTTTCAATTGCACTTCTTCACAAAGGCCGTTTAGATCAAGCGGTTGTATTCGATCCTATCCGCAGCGAATTGTTTACCGCTAGCCGTGGACAAGGTGCACAGCTTAATGGTTACCGTATTCGCGCTTCTAAGCCTCGTGATCTTTCAGAAACCATCATTGCTACTGGTCTTCCGTTCAAAAACAAGTCTGCATTCGGTGAATACGCACTTAGCCTAAACAAAATTTTCCATGAAGTAGGCGATATTCGCCGCGCAGGTAGCGCAGCGCTAGACCTTGCTTATGTAGCTGCTGGTCGTCATGACGGTTACTGGGAGCGCGGGATCAAATCTTGGGATATCGCAGCAGGTGAACTGATTGTTCGTGAAGCGGGCGGTTTGGTAACCGACTTTAAGGGTAACAATGACCCGCTACATAAAGGCGAAATTGTTGCTGGCAGTGCAAAAGTAGTTCAAGGCTTGGTTAAACACCTTAAGTAATCTGCTATCGAGCAGAAAAATAGTAAAGGCGCTATTTTAATTTCAGCTGGCGCCTTTCCTTTCACAAAGCTCTATGAAACTTTTCTTGGTAAGAACCTACCTTTTATACTTTTTAATGTGAAATTTTTTCCAGCCTTAATAGCAGGCCTTTCAATAAGCAAGAATGTTATTGCAGATATTACCACTACAACAAAAGACACTATCGGAAGGAATAGAGCGTACTCACTTAATGTTAAATTGGATATTTTTGTTGGTGACCAATAAGTGAAAATAAAGTACAACACTACCCCATGTAATAAATAGATGCTGTAGCTTATTTCACCGAGAAGCACAGAAGCCCTTGCAGATAGTATCCCAAAAATGCTGTTACCGGAGGCCACTAATATGAACAGAGCCGCCATCATAATTACATGAAACGAATCCAGCGTATGAGGATAAATTAATAGAATGGCTACTAAGAAAAGGCTTAGGGTTGAAACCAATAAATGGTCGTAATTTAAGTAAGCATTAATATACGCAGAAAGCGGGTAAGCAGCCGCACCGATAGCAAAGTATATTAAATATTCAGATGAAAAGTATCCAACACGAATTGGATATATGTAAGTATAAACCGCTACCAACCCGAGAAAAATAAGTCCTAACTTCCCTACAAAACGATTCAAACAAAATATAATTGGCAGCATCAAGTAAAACAACCATTCATACTTTAATGTCCAATCAACACCAGCGATTATAGTCTTTGTATCTGAAACGTCATTTATAGTTCCACCAATAAAAAACATCCATTTAACATATTCTTTAAATAAGTGTTTAGCTGACACGCTGACTTCAAAGCTTGAAGCTGAAAATACGAAAAACGATATCGCGCAAAGTGAAAACAGATATAACGGATATATCCTGAATATTCTCGACTTATAAAGAGAGAACCAATTTACAGCCCGATCTTTATTTATTATACGAGAGAAGAACAAGAACCCTGTGATCATAAAAAATATCGCCACTCCTACTTTTCCCAAGTTTTGAAAAAAATTTTCAGGTGGACGCTGCCAAACTTGATTTAACTTCCAATAATAGGTAATCACGTAATGGTGAAAAAAAACAGATAATGCAAGGTATCCTCGTATACCATCGATAGCTCCAAATCGATTGTTTCTACTTGAAAGGTAGGAAAATTTTTTCGTTTTGCTTAAAGTAAACCCAAGCACCATACAGGTAAAAAGAGACAATATAGTTATCAAAAAACCTTGCAAATTTTCCATGTCTTATATTCCTTCGATTTCAGAACCTCATCCATGAAATCTGCAGTTACAGTAAGGCGCTAGTAAAATAAGTTTGTATATTAATACTTTTTTGTTTGCAAAAAAAACCGCATCACTGGATGCGGTTTTTGAATTTAAATGCTATTTGCCCCACATCTTAAGGCATAGGGTCTAAATCTGCGCCTTCTTTATCCACTTGCGGTGGCATTAGGTCTTCTTTACTGATACCTAATGCAAGGGCCACTGAACTTGCTATGTACACCGATGAGTAAGTACCTACCACTACACCAAATAATAATGCAGTGGCGAACCCATGAATAAGTGCTCCACCTTTGTAAAATAGCGCAACCAAAACTAACACTGTCGTTAATGAGGTGATGATAGTACGGTTTAGGGTCTGCGTTAGCGAGATGTTGATAATCTCAACAGGTTCACCTTTACGAATTTTGCGGAAGTTCTCACGAATACGGTCACACACAACAATGGTATCGTTAAGTGAATAACCAATCACCGCAAGCACCGCAGCCAGTACCGTAAGGTCAAATTCAATTTGCAGTACCGAAAACAAGCCTAACGTAAGAATAACGTCGTGCGCTAGCGCCGAAACAGACCCTAACGCAAAACGCCACTCAAAGCGCATCGCGACATAAACTAAAATACATAACAGCGCAACCAGCATTGCTAGGCCGCCCTGTTCTGTCAGTTCTTCACCGACGTTAGGACCGACAAACTCAATACGTCGCATATCGACAGCCGTACCGTCAGCACGCAGTGCCTCTAGCACCTGCTCGCCAATAGTCACTGCTTTGACACCATCTCTCGGTGAAATACGAATAAGTACGTCTTGGCTGCTTCCGAAGTTTTGCACAATGGCATCTTCAAAATTAGCCTCGTTTAGTTGAACGCGAATAGCCTCTAAATTGGCTGAATCTTCGTAGCCCACCTCAATTAACGTACCGCCAGTAAAGTCTAAGCCCCAATTAAGGCTATTCACCCCAAGAGAAACAAAAGAGCCAATAATGAGAATTGTCGATAACACCATCGCAGGAAAGCGAAGGCGCATGAAATTAACGGTTTCGGATAATTTTAATAATTGCATTTTACGCTCCTTAAATCGCTAATTTCTCTACACGTTTGCCGCCCCATACTGCGTTAACAATAACGCGAGTAACCAAAATAGCGGTAAACATTGAAGTTGCGATACCAATCATTAGCGTAATAGAGAAGCCTTTAATTGGGCCGGTACCTACTGCGAACAGTATTAGACCAGCAATGAAAGTAGTGATATTCGCATCCAATATGGTTGAGAATGCACTGTCATAGCCGTGATGAATAGCTTGCTGTGGACTACGCCCATCGCGAAGCTCTTCGCGGATACGTTCAAAAATAAGCACGTTCGCATCTACCGCCATACCAACGGTTAGAACAATACCCGCCATACCTGGAAGCGTTAACGTTGCGCCCGGGATCATCGACATAATGCCAACAATCATTACCAAGTTGGTAATAAGGGCAATGTTCGCCACAACGCCAAATGCTTTGTAGTAAATCAACATAAAAACAAGCACTGCCGCTAAACCATATACAATAGCCTGCATACCTAGCTCAATGTTTTCTTTACCCAAGCTTGGGCCTACGGTGCGTTCTTCAACAATTTGAATTGGCGCAATAAGTGCACCCGCGCGAAGTAGCAACGCTAAATCACGAGCTTCTTTTGGAGAATCAAGCCCAGTAATTTGAAACTTACTGCCTAGCTGTGCACGAATGGTGGCAACAGAGATAACCTGTTCTTCTTTCTCAAAGATTAACTTGCCGTCTTTATTTCTCTCACCCGTGGATTTGTATTCAATAAATACAGTAGCCATTGGCTTACCAATATTGCCTCGGGTCAAGCGAGACATCTTGTTACCGCCCTCAGAGTCCAGTGAAATATTGACGTTTGGAAGACCGTACTCATCTACCCCACTGTTTGCATCAATAATATGGCTACCAGTAAGCATAATGCGCTTTTCAAGTAGCTGAGGAATGCCTTGTTGGTCTTCGATAACTTGAGAACCAGGTGGTACACGGCCATTCAATGCGTCGCGAATATCGTTCTTCTGGTCAACCATGCGAAATTCTAGTGTCGCCGTTGCGTTTAGAATTTCTTTTGCACGAGCGGTATCTTGAATACCTGGTAGCTGAACCACAATGCGCTCTGCACCTTGTTTTTGAACAAGCGGCTCTGCCACACCAAGCTGGTTCACACGATTACGAATAATGGTGATGTTTTGCTTAACCGCGTTGTCACGAATTTCCTGAAGCTTACTTTCAGCGAAAATAGCGCGAAGGGTTAGGTCGTCGATTTGATTGAAGGTAAGATCACGGCTTTGATTGCGTAGGAAGAATTCAGCCTTATCAAGGGTTTCTTCATCCCGGAAAGTAATGTCGATATGGTCATCAACCTGCTTTACGCCACGATAGCGAATACCTTCTTCACGCAAAGATGTGCGAAAACCATTCTCTGCGTCTTCCAACGACTTAGTGATTACTTCTGACATATCCACTTCCATTAAGAAGTGAACGCCACCTCGAAGGTCAAGGCCAAGCTTCATTGGCGTACCACCTAGCCCTTCAAGCCACTCTGGCGTGTCTGGCGCCAGGTTCATAGCAACGTAGTAATCATCACCGAGCACTTTTTCAAGGGTTTCGCGAGTAACAAGCTGCGTATCTGAATCAGAAACACGAACTAAAATTTGCTCGTTTTCAAACTCAACACGTTTAGGTGAGATATTCTTTTCGGCAAGGGCTGCTTTTACTTGCTCAACGGTGGCGTTTGTCACCACAGCATCACGGCCAGCTGAGATTTGTACGGCGTGATCTTCGCCGTAAATGTTAGGAAGTGCATAGAGTGCACACATTGCAACAACAATGAGTACACTCAGTACCTTCCAAATGGAGTTTTTGTTTAGCACTGGATAATCCTTTCGTGCCAAAACCGGGAAGCATCCCGGCCCCGGCGGTTGTTACTTACAGTGACTTCATTGTGCCTTTTGGCAGCACAGCAGTTACTGAAGACTTCTGAACAACGATGTTGTTTGATTCATTTAGTGCCACTTCAATGAAGTCTTTTTCTTCTGACACTTTTGTGATTTTTCCTACCAAACCACCTTGGGTTAGCACTTCATCACCTTTGCTTAGTGAAGAAACCAAGTTCTTATGCTCTTTTACGCGCTTTGCCTGTGGACGGTAAAGCAGGAAGTAAAAAATAAGACCAAATACGGCCAGCATAATGATCATTTCCATGCCACCACCTTGCTGAGCACCGCCAGCTGATTGCGCGTAAGCGTTTGAAATAAATAGGCTCATAAAATTCCCCAAGTATTATCGTTGTTATAGTGCCGGAACCGGCAACCCTTTTTGTTCATAAAATTCTTGTACAAATTCATCTAGCGTACCAGCGTCAATCGCATCGCGAAGACCCTGCATTACACGCTGATAGTAACGAAGGTTATGAATGGTGTTTAGGCGCGCACCCAAGATTTCGTTACATTTGTCCAAGTGATGTAGATATGAGCGAGAATAATTTTTACAAGTGTAGCAATCACAATTCTCATCTAATGGTGACGTGTCGTTTCTGTGTTTCGCATTGCGAATCTTCACTACGCCTTCAGTCACAAACAGGTGACCGTTACGGGCGTTACGCGTTGGCATTACACAGTCGAACATATCGATACCGCGACGCACAGACTCAACCAAATCTTCAGGCTTACCTACGCCCATTAGGTAGCGCGGCTTGTCTTCAGGAATTTTTGGTGCAGTGTGGTCAATAATGCGGATCATATCTTCTTTTGGTTCGCCTACTGAAAGACCGCCAATGGCGTAACCGTCAAAACCAATAGCTTCAAGACCAGCAAGCGACACATCGCGCAGCCCTTCGTACATACCACCCTGAATGATTCCAAATAAAGCCGCTGGGTTGTCGCCGTGTGCTTCTTTACTTCGTTTAGCCCAGCGAAGCGACATTTCCATCGAAATACGCGCTTCTTGCTCAGTCGCAGGATATGGCGTGCATTCGTCAAAAATCATAACAATGTCAGAACCTAAGTCACGCTGAACTTCCATCGACTTTTCAGGTGTAAGCAGGATCTTTTCGCCATTTATAGGAGAGCGGAATGTTACACCCTCCTCGGTAATTTTGCGCAAGTCGCCCAAGCTAAACACCTGAAAGCCGCCCGAATCAGTAAGAATGGGCTTATCCCAATTCATAAAATCGTGCAGGTCACCGTGCTGACGAATAATGCCAGTGCCAGGACGAAGCATAAGGTGAAATGTATTTCCAAGACAGATGTGTGCACCGCTGTCTTTTAATTCTTCTGGGGTCATCCCCTTAACCGTACCGTAAGTGCCTACGGGCATGAACGCTGGGGTTTCAACAACACCGCGTTCAAACACCAAACGACCGCGTCTGGCTCGGCCGTCGGTTTTTAACAACTCAAATTGCATGTGCAAGCATTCCCAATTTAATGCGCGTTTGCGCTGGGTATAAAAATAAATTGGCGGCGATTATACCAGTAATTTTGCTGAGATCATGCCCCGTATCTATGTTTATCTGTAACTAAACGAGTACGAGGCAAATAAACGCCTGCATTTTCTAGGCGCGCTCAATAAACATTGAATCACCATAACTGAAGAATCGATACTCTTTTTCAATGGCTTCTTGATAGGCATTCATTACATTATTTTTACCTGCAAACGCGCTAATTAGCATCATTAGCGTGGACTCTGGCAAGTGGAAGTTTGTGAACATGGCGTCCACAACTTTAAACTCAAAACCTGGATAGATGAAGATCTCCGTATCCTCATTAAACGGCGCAATAATTTCTTTATTTCCGCTATCAGCACTCGCCTTAGCGGCTGATTCTAGGGAACGCACTGACGTAGTGCCTACCGCAATGACTCGTTTGCCGTTAGCTTTTGTTTCAAGCACTGCGTCTACTACTTCTTGCGGAACTTCGGCAAACTCTGCATGCATTTTATGCTCTTGGATGTTGTCAACACGAACTGGCTGAAACGTCCCTGCACCAACATGCAAAGTCACAAACGCCAAATTCACGCCTTTCGCTTTTAACGCACCTAGAATAGCCTCATCAAAATGGAGCCCAGCTGTCGGAGCTGCTACTGCACCAGGCTTCTCATTATAAACCGTTTGATAACGCTCTTTGTCTGAGTTTTCATCGGGGCGATCGATATAAGGAGGAAGTGGCATATGGCCGTGAGCTTCTAACAGCGACAGCACGGTTTCATCGTGCTCAAATTGCAGAACAAATAACGCATCGTCTCTACCAGTAACCGTTACATTCACCTTTTCTTCAAGAATAAGCGTCGTACCCGGTTTCGGCGCTTTACTAGCTCGCACATGTGCAAGTGCAGTATTGTCAGACGTAATACGCTCTATAAGTACTTCTACTTGGCCACCCGTTTCTTTCTTACCCAGCAGGCGCGCTGGGATCACCCGTGTGTTGTTAAAAACTAGCAAATCACCAGGGTCTACAAATTTTAGCATATCAGCGAACATGGTGTGTTCTACACTGCCGCTTTTACCGTTTAGGTGTAATAAGCGACTAGCTGTACGCTGTTGAGTGGGATATTTGGCGATAAGTTTTTCGGGTAGCTCAAAGCTAAAATCTGATAGTTTCATAGTTACAACAATATTAGGTGTTAATGTTAAGCCAAGGTGCAATTTTAAGTATCGTTAAGTTTATACTAAAGGCTAAAGAATTGGCTAAAGCTTACAGAAAAGAAAGCAGTACAAATCTTAAAGCTCATACTTTTCAGATAGCTACACAGGTTCGTATAATTTCAAATAACTAAGCATCGAAAGAGATACGCTCGACCATCATTCTTTGATAGCATCATTTTTCTTAAACGCTTAAGATGAGCGTAGATAGTGATGATGTTCTCCCAATAACATTCCTTATTATTTGTACCCGGCATTTGCTGGGTATTTTTTTATCTGCAATGCCGATATATCATCCACGCTTTCACAATTTAAATCTGGTTATAAACCTGGCTCTGTGTCAACAAAATCTCTACTGCCCAACGATATCCCCTTATTTTACGCGTTTTAGCGTTCAAGATCAGTTAAGATTTCTTCTAAAAGTGCAGCATCTAGTGGACGTGCTTTCAATACATATAAGATTTGTAACAGTAAATCCGCGCCCATTATCCCTTTGTTAACCTTGTTTCTAAGATTATCTGCGCTTTGCTCAACCCCAATTTCCTCAAGCCTTTGGCTTAACGCTTGGTACTTTACGCCCCGAACCGACATTTCAGACTTCACTACTCTAGCCACGGTTTGTCGCCACGCATTTTTAGCTTTTATCGTCGTCAAGACGACCTCCAAAACCACACATTTGTGATATATAATTTACAAAAACACACTTTTTTACACTTAAAGCACGTATTTAATATTGACGATTATGGCACAATGCGTCTACACTGCAAGTCAAGATATTGGCGAAAGTGGAAATAGTCGGTACAGTACAGCGGGTGCCGCCACCTTTGATTGCTTTCTTTATAAGGTAGAGAAACACAATAAGGTTAGCGCCCCACACACGACATTCATTTTCAACATTATCGCTTCAATAATTAAAGGAGAAAGGTATGAGCTGGGAACTGGAGAGCATCGAGAGCTTATTAAAAGAGCACGATGACTTTGTGGTAACACGTGAGGAGAACTGCCTGCTTATTGCTAATCAAGACGGCATTGATGCATGGCTTGCGATTAGCGGAGAGCAGATATTAGTGGAAAGCCTCTTGTTTGCTGCTTCTGATGTAAAAGACAAAGCCGCGTTAGACCATGAAATTTTGTCTACCCATATGGTGTTTCCTCTTACCACAGTAGGCATTTCAAACATTGGTGGTGAAGAATACTACACAGCCTTTGGTGCACTAAGTGCCCAGTCAAAAGCCGAAAGTATTGTTATTGAAGTCGAAACCCTGTTTCAGAATGTTGCATCTTTCTTAGATGCCTACGAAACACACCTTAACTAAAATTTACTTCTTAAGGAGAAGCGAATGTCAGTGTGGAAAAAACTAATTACTGCAGTAAAAGGTGGTGCTACCGAAGCTGCTCAGTCTGTTGCAGACAGTCAGGCTATTCGAATTCTGGAACAAGAAATCAGAGAGGCCAAAGAAGAGTTGCGCAAGTCCGACCATGCGCGTACGCAAATTTTGGCGAAGTGTAAGCTTTCTCAACAGAAAGTCGATAGCTTTAATTCGTCCATCGCCGAATATGAAGCGCATGCTCGCAAGGCGATTGATAGCGACCGTCAACTTGCCCTTGACTGCGCGCAGAAAGTGGCTGAACTGAAAGAAGAGCGTGAGCAAGAGCAAGCATATCTTGATCAATTTAAGCAGTCAGAAAAACAACTTGCGCATAATATTCAGCAGGCTAAAGCTAATTTGCGTCGACTTGAACAACAGGTTGATATGGTAAAGGCCACTGAAAGCGTTCAGAAAGCACAAGTTGCTGTGTCTTCACGCCACATGGGCGCGAATAGCAAAATGAAAACGGCGACAGAGTCATTGTCTCGTATTCAGGATAAGCAAAAGATGCGCAATGCTGAACTACAAGCAGCGGAAGAGCTTGCTAGCGAAGAGTCGAGCAGCGATCTTGAAAAGCGCTTAGCCGAAGCAGGTATTAAAGGCAGTAAAACCTCAGCCGATGACGAGCTAGCGCGAATTCTTGGTAAGTAAGTATGTGAAATGGGAGCTTTAACGCTCCCATTTTTAATTCTTGTTACAAAATCATACAGTTAAACTCACCTTTTGGTGATAACCTAACCTAGACAAATCAAGCACTTCAAGGCAGAGTAAGGGCACGCATAACAAGGGCTGTTTCTTTTATGTCTCCATGGATAAAACTGCGAAAAATCATGCTGCAATATTTTGCAGAATCACGTTGGTACACCATAGTTGGTGCCACTGCTTTTTACGCAGTAACAAGTTACTGGCTGCTGTACGCTGCTAACGAAAAAGATCTCATTGCCAATACCGACTTTGTCTACTGGCTAGCGGTAACCGCCTCAACGGTAGGCTATGGCGACTTGTCCCCTGTCACACCAGCCGGAAAATTAATTGTAGCGCTTTACGTCATACCGCTTGGTTTAAGTATCTTCGCCATGGTTATTGGTCGAATTGCAGCTTGGGTTTCATTAACGTGGAAGAAAGGATTGTTGGGTATGAATAGCTTAATGCTGAATAACCATATCTTGGTAATTGGATGGAATGAGCAGCGTACCATGTTGCTTCTCGATTTGATCCTTAAGGAGCGTGACGCCATGGCTGAGCGCCCAGACATTGTGTTGTGTGTAAAAGCCGATATTACTAACCCAATGCCAGGTGTTATTGAATTCGTGAAAGTCGACTCATTCAATAAAGACGAGGACATGGACCGCGCCTGTGTTGGCACTGCCCGAACCATTCTCATTGATAATCCTCAAGATGATGTAACCATGACAACCGCGCTTTACTGTACTAAACGTAACCCTGATGCGCATCAAGTGGCTTATTTTAACGATGATAGCTTGGTCGGCCTTCTGCAAGACCACTGTCCGAAAGTGGAGTGTACACCCAGTGTTGCTATTGAAATGCTGGTTAAAGCAGCCTTTGACCCAGGCTCAAGCATGCTCCATCACGACTTATTGAGTATTGATGAGGGGCAAGCGCAATTTTCTGTCAAAATTCCAGAAAGTTGTTCAGCGATTTCCGTAGCCAAATTGTTTGTTAACTTGAAACGTAAGCACGACGCTATATTTATCGGCTATGCGCCCAATGGTTTGGTAAAAGAAATGGTAGTAAACCCGTCATTAGATGCTACGTTGAATCCGGGCGACACGTTATTTTATATTGCCGAGCGCCGAATTAATGCAATTAACTGGTCGTCTCTTGACGCTGACTAAGAGGCCGTAAATATGTTTAGTAAGTTATTTAAGAAAGCGGAACCCAAAAAGCCTAAATCGCCTGAAATCATGGGGCTTTATCTTGGTGGTTCCTTCGAATTGGATAATTTAAAGCTCTCCCTTTTAGAGCCTGAATTAACCATAGAAGGCGCTGCACGCTCCCAGCTTATTCAAGCGGTTGGCGAAGCACCGCTAGATACTGGCGGTACCCTACTTCGATTTTATACCGATGACGACGGCTTCTTACAGGTCGTTACCGATGGCGGTTTATCAGAAAACCATGTTACTGATGTTAAGCTCTGGCACTTTTACGAAACAAAAACCATTGGCAATACTGCCCAGTGGAATGACTGCTTGAAAAACGTGATTAGCCAGCCTACCTATGAGCTAGATGGCAAGGTGTTTACCCGGGTTTGGGGCGCAGTAGGTGACGAATCGCCGCCGGTAGCGGTAACAGAAACTACTTATGAAGAAGATGGGGATGTAAGTAAAACCGATCAATTTATGATGCTTTACGAGCGTCCTATCGCAAATAATAGAGTAGAAACATTGCTTGTTGTAGGTGAAGAAAAACAAGTGGGTAATAATTTAGACAGATGTTTGGTGGTCTCTACAGGCTTTGATATAGAGCCTGCCGATATCACGATAAACGGTTAATTAAAAAGGAATAGTTATGGATACAATCATGCAATCTTTGGCAGGCTTAGATAACTTTGCGCTTTACTTCGGCTTGTCGATTGTCTTTCTGTTTATCTTTAAACTCGTGTATGCGCTAGTTACCCCGCATGATGAATGGAAGCTGGTTAAAGAAGATAAGAACGTCGCTGCCGCTATTGGTTTCGGCGGTGCGATTATTGGTTTTGCCATTGCATTAGGTAGTGCTGCTTCAAACTCTGTTGCCGTGGTGGATTTTGGTATTTGGGCGCTGGTCGCTGTTGTTGCACAGTCTCTCGCCTTCGCCATCTTACGCTTTAGCTTCATGCCAAAAATCGCAGAGCGCATCAACAACAATGAAGTTTCGGCAGGTGTGATGCTTGCCAGCATGTCAATTGCCGTTGGCTTATTAAATGCCGCTTGCATGACCTATTAAGGGGGCAGCGATGACTGATAAACAAAATACTCCGCTTAACCTTCATGAAAATATGCAAGGTGAAAAGCCCGTACTAAAGCGTACCAAGCACATTGACCTTAGCCGCATGCGAAAAGGCTTTAGTATTAAGCCCTTGGCGTTGGGTGTCGCTAGCGTTATGTTAAGCGGTTGTGGTGGGGAAAAAGAAGATGCCACTATTTACACTTCACTAGAAGACTGCAAACAGGACTACCCTGGCGCCGTAGAGCGTTGTGAAGCTGCTTACCAAACGGCGGTAGACGAGGCCATGCGCACCAGCCCGCGCTTTAGTTCTGAATATGACTGCGAACACGAATTTGGTCCTAATCAGTGTCAGCAAGTGAATAATGGTGGTGGTAGCTTCTTTATGCCATTTATGGCGGGCTATATGGTGAGCTCTTTGCTTTCACCAAGTCGTTATTACTCTCAACCTTTGTACACGTCGTATTCGTACAACTCACCGTTTCGTTCACGCTGGATAACTGCAGACGGCTATGTCTTCGACGGTGATATTCGAAAAAGAAATTACCGTGTAAATAAGGACGTTTACAAGCCTAAGCCCACAGTGAACCGCACGATGAAACGAGGCGGGTTTGGTAGCAGTGTGCGTGCTAAATCGTCTTGGGGCAGCAGCAGCCGTAAAGGCGGCTGGGGCGGATAAGTATGTTTAGAATGCCATGCCAGCCTCGCAAAGGCTGGCAGCAACTGGCCAATGAGTTCGGTTTTCATTTTCATACCATGTATGGCGAACCCTACTGGGATGAGAGCGCCTACTACCAATTTACGCTAGCGCAAATCGAAAATGACATCGAAGACCCCACTGCCGAGCTACATCAGATGTGTCTAGCAGTGACTGAGGATGTGGTAAATAGTGAGGAATTACTCACGCGCTTTCGCATCCCTGAACAGCATTGGGACTTAGTACGTAATAGCTGGCGTGAGCGAGACCCAAGCTTATATTCACGTCTTGATCTTGTTTACAGCGGCAAGGGACCAGCAAAATTATTAGAGAACAACGCAGATACGCCCACCAGCTTGTATGAGTCGGGCTTTTGGCAGTGGCTGTGGCTATCGCAAAACGTGGATAGGGGAAAGCTGCCCTTGCACGCCGACCAATTTAACAGCTTGCAAGAAAAGCTGGTGCACCGCTTCCGAGAAATAGCCCTTCATTATAATATCAATCAGATGCACATGGCGTGCTGCAAAGATACCGTAGAAGATCGCGGAACCGTGCAGTACCTTCAAGATTGCGCAAAGGAGGCCGGTCTAAGCACCGACTTTACTTTCATTGAAGATATCGGCTTGGCGGACACTGGCGTTTTCACTGACCTTCAGGATGCCCCCATCACAGATTGCTTTAAGCTTTATCCTTGGGAATTTATGCTGCGCGAAGAATTTGGCGACGTATTAGAAGATGCCCAGGTTAATTGGATAGAGCCGCCGTGGAAATCAGTGATTTCTAATAAGGCGCTTTTGCCTCAGCTCTGGAAAAAGTTTGAAGGCCATCCCAATCTCCTCCCCTCTTATTTCTCAGATGAAATCAGCGCAAAGAGTCTGTCTGGAAAATGGATTAAAAAGCCACTTTTTTCCAGAGAAGGCGCCAATGTTTCTATGATTGAGAGTGGCTTTGAAAACGTGCTTAGCGAAGGCCCGTATGGTGAAGAAGGCTTTATTGTTCAAGCATTTGAACCTTTACCCGTTTTTGAAGGTAATCATACTCTTTTAGGGAGTTGGTTGGTAGATGACATGCCAGCGGGTATTTCGGTAAGGGAAGACGCGTCTGCTATTACTCAAGATCTTTCTCGCTACCTTCCTCATATTATTCTGTAGTCTATTTTAGGGGCCCTTTTGATGAAGCCGCTTTCTTTCCAAATTCGCGTACTGCTAACGCTAGGTGCACTATTAATTGTAATAGAAGCTGCCAACTTGCTTACCGGTAATGCACTTAACCAATTTGGTGTAGTGCCGCGCACGCTATCAACATTGCCCTATATTTTTACTGCCCCTTTTCTTCACGGTACGCCGACGCATTTAATGGCCAACTTGGTTCCGCTATTACTATTTATGGGGCTAACCATGCAATGGGGAAAGCGCACCTTTATTATCGCTACGTTCAGCGCACTTATTATAGGTGGTTTAGGCGTGTGGCTATTTGGCAGAACGGCAACCCATATCGGCGCAAGTGGTATGGTATATGGCTATTTCGGCTTCCTTGTACTAGCTGGCTTTCGTAGTAATAAAGTGCGGTATTTGCTTATTTCACTTGTCGTTGCTGCACTTTACGGCGGAATGCTGGTTGGCGTACTTCCCACATCGAAATTTATTTCCTTTGAATATCATCTGTTTGGCTTTATTGGCGGCTTATTCGCCGCATGGCACTGGGCACGCTAATTAGTTTACGTATAATTGGCTACAAGATAAGACGTTGTTAAAAGATATGTCAGCAGTACAAGAACCGACTCAAAAAAACCAAGGCTTTTTCGGCAACCTCGCGTTTAACATTGTTATTCCCGTGGTACTGATGAGCTATGCAAGCTCTGAAGATTATTTAGGCCCGGCGTGGAGCATTGTCGCTGCATTAAGCTTTCCTATTGGCTATGGGCTATGGGACTTAAAAGAATCTGGAAAGGTCAACGGCTTTTCTGTGCTAGGTATTATCAGCGTGCTGCTCACTGGCGGCTTCAGTTTACTTAAACTTCCTGCTGAATACATTGCGATTAAAGAGGCAGCGATACCAGGTCTTATCGGCATTGCTGTGCTCATTACCCAATACACTAACAAGCCTTTGGTTAAGATCCTTATCCTAAACGACCAAATTATCAACTGGCCCCATCTTAACCGAGTACTAGATGCCAAAAACAAACAGAGCGAATTTAAAAAGAAAGTAGCGGTTAGCTCTTATATCGTTGCCAGCTCCTTTTTTCTTTCATCGGCGCTTAACTACATTCTGGCTAAAATGATTTTGGTTAGTGAACCGGGCACCACCGCTTACACTGAAGAACTAGGTCGAATGACCGCGCTTAGCTATCCGGTGATTGTCATTCCGAGCATGATTTTGCTTATTGCTGCCCTTTGGTATTTGTTTGCGCAAATTAAAAAGATTACTGGCGAAGAACTCGACAATTTTATAAATCAGTAACGCGTTTACCACTAAGGGGCTCACCGCCCCTTTTTTGTTTCTCGCAAACAGCTACGCCTTTTAAGCCTAATACCTCCCCCATACGTATAGAGTTTACTGCTGAGTATTGTCGGCGCTTATAGACTATAAAAATACCTGCCTATGCTGATTATAAACAAGTTGAAAAAATCATTTTCTGCCTCAGAAAAGCCGCTGCTAAACAATCTTGAACTTACATTAAATAGCGCTGAATCAGTAAGCATTCAGGGCGCATCTGGCTGCGGAAAATCAACATTGCTGTCGCTAATCGCTGGTTTTGACAGGCCAGATAGCGGTGACATACTCATCGACAACTTATCTATTACGGAACGTAAAAATAAGGCTCACGACATTGATGGGTTTCGCAAAAACAAACTGGGCATTGTCTTTCAAAGCTTTAACTTGTTCGATTGCTTTAACGCATGGGACAACATTGCATTCACAGCACGGCTCAAAGGAAATTACGATAAAGGCTATCAGCAAGCACTTATGCAGCAGCTGGGTATTGTAGCGCTTTCCAAAAAGCCCCTAAGCCAGCTTTCTGGTGGTGAACAGCAGCGCTGCGCCATTGCCCGTGCCCTTGTGCATCGCCCTTCCCTTGTGCTAGCCGACGAGCCTACAGGTAACTTAGATGAAACCACCAGCGAGAGCGTAGCGGATCTGCTTTATCAAACCTGTAAGAATACTAATACCGCGTTAGTGGTAGTTACGCACAGTAGCGATGTGGCCAAACGAGCAGACCGAGTTATGAGACTGCATAAAGGTGTACTAGAAAATGCTGGGTCTAACGACAGTTTCGTTTCATCTACCCTTTAGTGCATGACATTGCGATGACATCCAACACCAAAATAAAGCGCCAAAACAGCAAGTAAAAGGAGAAACGGTTGCGTACCTTATTGCTCACTACCTTAGCTCTCTTTGCTATGGCGAAAAAGCGTCCGTGGGAGCCGTTGCTTATTATTTTTGCTATTGTTTTGGCAAATGCAGGGCTAGTTACCGTTCTATTGATAAACGAGGGCGCCACGCAGGGTGAGCTGCTGCAAAATAAGCAAAATCTTTTAACCAATAGCCTTGTTACGCCATCTGACAAGGCGGTAAATTTCACCAAAGAGCAGTATTCGTTATTGCGAAGAAGTGGTTTTACTCAGCTTATTGCATTTACTACACGCGATATCACGCTAACCTGTAGCAGCGAGAAAAACGAAGCTCAGGAAACCAAAAAGCATTCGACTATTACGCTGTTAGGTATAGATTCCCAGCCATTTCTGGGAAGTCGGATGCGAGGCTTTTCTGTGCCTGACATGTCTTTACTCCAAAACTCAATGTCCACTTCGCAAGCTCCATCGAAAAATAACACACGGATATTTAGTCCAAAGCCATCGAATTCACAGCGCTCAGCCTCAGATACGTTTGATGCTTTTGCAGTAAATGGGCTTCTACATCCTGCCACAAGTGCGAAGCTAAATTGCCATAACCATCATGTGCCGCCGCAAATAGAGTCAGCAGAAGGTAAAGAGACACAACTTTTCTGGCCCGCGAATATAGCTACTAACGCCACCAATCTGGTTCCCCAAGATACGCTAGTGATCCCAATTGAAGATTTTTATAAAGGCAGTATTAATGTAAACGATGGGCAATTTCCACTTGCCGGGGTTATTGCTTTAACTGCGCTTAACACGCAAGACATCAGTGATATAGAGGCGATTCTTGGTATATCCGTCTCGGTGACTACTTCAGGTGCTACAAATGAAACAGGCTCTCTACCCGACAGCTTTCGTTTAAACCTGTGGGCGATGAGTGCACTTATGGGGGTAGTAGCGCTATTCATCGTGCTTAATGCGCTTAATTTAATGTACCGTACACGCTTACCTAACATCATTCGTTTTCGTCAGTTGGGTATATCAAGTGCAATATTAACGAGTGCTTTGTTTACAGAACTCCTTTTATACTGTCTGATAAGCATACCTATCGGAATGTTTTTAGGCTTTCAGGCCGCGACGTTGCTCTCTCCGGTAATTAGCGGTACTTTTACGTCGCTGTTTAACGCAGTGTTTGTTAACCCCGATGTTAATTTACTCTCGCTGTTTGGCCTGGCGCTATTCGTAACATTTCTCTCGCTAGCCCTGTTTGCACTCGTACCGGTAACAAAGCTTTCAAAGGCTTTGACCGTTAATCGAGTGAAGAAAACGAAAGGCGCTTCTCTCTTATTTGTTCTGACTTCAACACTGTTTACGCTCCTGTTGCTCTTCGCTGTAGAGCAGGTTGTTGCCTCAACCGCTTCTGCACTTTTCTTCGTTGCACTGCTTCTGCTATCTAGCTGTGTGCTAGTACTACTATGGCTTCCGATTATCGCAAAAGCACTAACAAGCATTATGCCGAAAAGGTGGCCGGTGTTTTATTATGTTATTGCCAATATGCATTCATTATCGGGCAAAACCCGCCTTGCAGTATGTGCTTTTTTCATCGCCCTTACAGCCAATATTGGCATGAATACCATGACGGATAGCTTCAGGAACGCAACCGAGCAGTGGTTAACCCAAAGGCTTTACGCCCCCTTCTATTTATATACCAACCAGCCACTTTCAAAGGTGAAGCTTTTATCCTCGATGACCACGACACCTCTTTTGAAAGTAGAAGGAAAAGTCATAGGCGTCGCTGGAAACGAAGGGGGCTCAATAAGCAGGGTAGATGCGCCCACAAAGATATCTATAAGTAGCTACCCTGTTCACGACACCGGCAAAAAAGCACTAGTGTTAGATTCAGTACTTAAAACAGTTTCAAGCACCGTTTCGGGCTCAATGTCAGGCTCAGTGTCAGGCTCAGTGTCAGGCTTAGCGCCGAATTCAGAAAAAGGCACATCACCACAGAATAGGCTAGAGGGAGACAAAGCGCTTAATTCTGTGTGGCGAAAATTTGTTAACGGCGAAGGTGTTTTTATCAATCAACAGCTTGCCTACAAGCATGACATAACGCTAGGTGATACGCTGGCTATTTCGAGTATCACATTGCGTCAGTCAGAAACATCAGACAACGCTGCGCTAAATGCTCAAATAGCGCAGGCTGGTTCAGAGGTAAGTTCAACTGTCTTTTCAACAATGCCTAAGTGGAAAGTACTCGGTATCTATCCTGATTATGGAAATCTGAACGGTCAAGTATTGGTACCCCTGCCCTTCTTTGCCACGCAAGATGATGTCATTAAAAACGCATTGTACTCTGGCGTGATGGCAATCTACCCAACGGCAAAAACCGATAAACCTGAAGCCAAAAGCGCTGAAAAGAATAAAGAGAGGAGCGGTGATATTAGCGACGGATTATCGATGCCTCTTAATTCAAACGACGCTAAGTTTAAGGCTCAAGTAGAAAAGGTGCTGGACGCACAGCCCCAAATGCGTGGTAAATACACCTTGTATGCCAAGCAAAACTTACTCGATATCTCTATGCAAACCTTTGATAGGACTTTTGTGTTGACGGATGGCCTAAATATTACAACGCTTCTGGTTGCAGGCATTGCTTTCGCGGTTTCACTGACGGTATTAACCCTAGGCAGCGCGGCGCAGCTATCGGTACTTAGAGCCCTTGGAGTAAGCCAAATCAAAGTGAAATTTGCACTTTTTATGCAGTACATGTTGCTGTGCTTTATGTCTGCACTTCTTGCCGTACCTTTTGGTATTTATCTGGCGTATGTATTTATCAACTTAGTAAACAGATACGCGTTTAACTGGACATACCCGCTCGCCATTAACGCACAAGTCATTGTATCTAGCGTGGGCTTGTCTCTGCTTATCGTATCACTAGTACTGCTACTTCCTTTGGGCAAGTTAAAGCCTAAAATCGACTTAAGGCAAGAGGTTCAGCTATGACGCTAAATCATGCTAAAAAGCTGTCATTACAACTGTTAAACCACTATCTAAAACAATGGAAAAAGTTACTGATAAGCCTGTTAGATAAAGAGGAAAAACAGATAAAATCTTCAGCATTGCCTGGAATTATCGCTGCGTGCTGTATATTAGCGGCTTGCAGCGATCCCGCCGATGGAACGATGAAAAATGAAACCGGTGGCAAAAATACCTCTTATAGCGAAGCTAACGTCAGTACAGCTGATAACAATGTAAAGAAACCCACCAGAAAAACCAATGGAGTGAATAATACCCCCAACCGCTTCTTTGGAGACATGGAAACTAGCGCTCGGTTTACCTCTGTAGAGCGCAATACGCCCTTAACATTGCCTTCTGATCACAAAAGCCATCCTGATTTTCAGCTTGAGTGGTGGTATTTAACCTTCGTACTGGAAAACGAAACTGGCGATGAAATCGGCCTTCAATATACCCTCTTCCGTTTTAATACCAGTGACGATGCTCATAACGATGCCACAAGTAGTAGCTGGTCAAACGGGCAGCAATGGATGGGACATGCATCACTTCATACCGCAAACGCTCATTACTTCGAAGAACGCTTCGCTTCTGGCGGCGTGGGCAACGCTTATGTTCGCTCACAACCATTCAGTGCAGCCATAGACGATTGGGTGTGGGAAAGCTCAACGAAAGATATAGGTGACAACAACGAACGTGAGAGCATGTTCCCCTCCACACTGTCTTTTGCATTTGGACAATCTAAGCAAGCAATGTCTGACATTCCTGAAAAAGAAAACCAAAAGGCATCATCACCTGCTGCAGTAACCAGCGCTCACAAGCTCAACGACAATGCCGTAGATGTCTCGTTAACCCTAACCACTTCAGGCCCTTTTATTAAGCATGGTGAAGAAGGCTATAGCAAAAAGACCCAAGACGGGCGTCTGCGCTCGTACTATTACAGTCAGCCTTTTATTCAGGCCGAGGGCATTATTGATGTTGACGGGAACGCGATAAACGTAAAAGGCAACGGTTGGTTCGACCATGAGTGGACAAGCCATCTAGCCAATAATCAAGCCATGGGATGGGATTGGTTTTCGCTTCATTTAAACGATGGCAGTAAGTTAATGGCTTTTCGCATGCACGCCGCTAAACAGAACGAAAGAGTAAGTAAGGATTACGACAAGCATGACGAAAACCACGTAAACGAAGTTTATACAACCGCCAGCTATATGAATGAGAACGGACGTAAAGAGACCTTGAGCCAAAATGACATTTCTATCTCGCCATTAAATAATGAAACGATACACCGCTCAAATCGCCGCCACATTGTTCCCTCTCATTGGCAAATAAAGATCCCTTCAAAGGATATCGACGTGACTGTCTCTACGTTTAAAAAAGATCAATGGAACGACAGTGTTTTCCCCTACTACGAAGGGCGCGTGGAGGTACAGGGAAGCCACTCTGGGAGCGGCTTTATGGAGTTGACAGGCTATTAATAAATAGACCAGTTTATGCGTTCACTCAGCGAGGTTAGTGCGGCAACGCCTAGTTGGGAGTTACCTACACTGTTAAGCGCTGGTGAAAATACGCAAATTGAGAAACGTCCAGGTACGACAGCAACAATACCACCGCCTACCCCGCTTTTACCTGGCAGCCCCACTTTGAACGCGAAACTACCGGCTTCGTCGTACATGCCGCTGGTTGCTAACAGGGCATTCACCTGTTTAGTTTGATAAGGCGTAAGCACTTGTTCGTTGGCGCAAGTAGAAAAACCGGCGTTAGCAAGAAAACTGGTAGAACGCGCCAAATCTTCACAACTCATTTCCAGCGCGCAGTTGTGAAAGTAGTTTCTAAGCACATCTTCCACCTCATTTTCAAAGTTACCGTAGGCTTTCATCAAATAAGCCATTGCCGCGTTGCGAGAGCGATGCTCAAATTCAGATTCTGCCACTACTTTATTAACAACAATCTCACCGTTACAACTTAAGCGCCTTACAAAATCTCGCATGGCAATAAAAGGGGAAGCAAAACGGGACTGCACCATATCGCTAACCACCAGCGCACCGGCGTTGATGAAAGGATTACGTGGAATACCGTTTTCGTATTCCAGCTGCACTAACGAGTTAAACGGCAGACCCGAGGGCTCGCATCCCACGCGGTCCCACATGGTATCTCCATAGTGATTAATAGCTAACACTAAGTTGAAAACCTTCGAGATACTTTGAATAGAAAAAGGAACGCTGGCGTCGCCGATTGACGTAATTCGCCCTTGGGTGTCACAAATTGATATACCAAATTGTCGTGGGTTTACCGTCGCCAGAGCTGGAATGTAGTCAGCAACCTTGCCCATTCCCAACATAGGTTCAACTTCTTCAAAGATATCTTGAAGTAACGACAGCATTTCGTTTTCCATTCTCTGTTATAGCCTCATTTTTTGCTGATAAAAATAAAGCGCCTGTTATATAACGCCGGCGCTTTATTTATTAAATGGTAAATCTCAAATCAAAGAAATTACCGCACTAACTAGTTGCAGTGCCAGTCCTCTTTAAAATTACACTGTTCGTCTTCATCAGACGTAAGCTCTATATTAGTAGATACTTTCTTCGCTTGCGGCGCGATCTGTACTGGCTGTTTTTTATCAATAAAACTGAAGATTTTCTTCGCAATATCCGTATTGTCAATTTGCCCCATGAAAGACTGATAGCCCGCACCGAAAGCAAAAACTTCAACATCTACCCCAGTATGGCCACCAGTTGTCCAACCTGTGTTAGTTTTTGTATCTAGAAAGGTCTTCACCGCCATGAAGCGTGTCTTATCATCCTGGTTCGATACGCTATCAAGGGTGGCAAGCTCTTCCTCACTTAAAGAAAGACCTAGCTTTTTCGCAACAAACTCGCCGGGGTTTTCTTCGTTCGCCATTTCAAGTGCAATAGTCATTACCGATGCAGACATCGATTTCAAATGCTCTGGGCTCCAGCGGTAGTCGCCATTAGCGCCAATCGTTAAACCGCCAGTACTGTGATCAGCAGTTAACACGACCAAGGTGTCTGGATTAGTTTTAACGTAATCCCGCAGGTACTCCATGGTTAGCGCTAAGTCGTGCATTTCAGCCATAGCAGAAGCGATGTCATTTGAATGACCAGCCCAGTCTACCTGACTTGCTTCAACTAAAAGAAAATACCCGTTATCGTTTTCTAAGTGCTTGATGGCATTTTGCGTTAAGTATTCAAGGCGATTTTTACGCTTATCATCAAGTACTGCAGGCAGCGCTACAGGTGCAAATAAGCCCAAGACGTTACTGCCAGCCGGTACTGATGCAAGGCGGTTGTATGATTCAGCATATTCGTAGCCCGCATCAATAAACTGGGCCAAAATGTCTCTGTCTTCACGTTCAAAGTATGAAGTACCGCCACCCAGCATTACATCGGCAACGAACTTTCCATCAGCGCGAACATCGAAAAAATCTTCCGCAATTTCGTTATAGTTCTTGCGGCTTTCATTGTGCGCAATATAAGAAGCAGGCGTCGCATGAACAATTTGAGATGTCACCGCTAAACCAGTGCGCATGCCTTTACTTTTCGCGTGATACATCACTGAGTTCACTGGCTGTTTATTTACGTCAACGCCAATTGCACCATTGTATGACTTAACGCCAGTAGCCAATGCGGTTGCCGCTGCCGCCGAATCTGTTACATAGCCAGAAATCTGAGCAGGATAAGTCGATGCATTGCCAACCAAAATATCGTCAAATACAACGGGTTCTATCTGAGGTGTTGAAGGGTCATCAACATAATTACGGTATGCGGTTGTATAGGCAGGCCCCATGCCGTCTGCAACAACCATAATAATATTTTTCGGTACAGATTGTAGCTGAACACGATTGGCGTTTGCAGGCTGGTTTGCAGATTCAGTAATACCACAACCCGCTAGAATGGCGATTGACGCACAGCTTAAAACGGATGTGCGAACAAATTGTTTAATCATTTAAACTTCCCTGAGTAAGTTAAAGTATCTAACAACGCTTTTAATCAGATGCAGATACGAAAAATTGGTGCTATCGCTTTTATTCGCTGATGCGCGTTAAAGTTTTTGCAGCGATAAGAGATATTAGTGTAATGCAGGCAAGCGAGATGCTCAAAGCTTTTGGATAAAATTACTACACGACAAGCTCTGCGCTACAAGATGACCATATGGTCATCTTGCAAGTCTAGCGTTGAAAAGGGGAAAAAGTTACTTATCGTTGGTAGCGCCTAGATATTCGCGCATGCGCTGCTGTGCAACGTCGACAAGCATATCCGGCTGGAATTTTGAAATGAATCGATTGCATCCCACCTTTTCTACCATCGCATCATTAAAGCTGCCGCTAAGGGATGTATTAAGGGCAATAAACAAATCACTCATTCTCGGATCGCCGCGCACTTCCGATGTCAGTCTATATCCGTCCATCTCTGGCATTTCAGCGTCGGTAAACATGAGTAATATCTCATCAGTAGGATTTTTGCCTTCATCAGCCCATTTCTTCAGTAACGAAAGCGCTTCAGCCCCGTTCTTACGCTCAATAATGGAAATACCTAGCTGCTCAAGCGTATCCCTAATTTGTTTCCTTGCCGTGCTGGAGTCATCCACTATAAGCACTTTCTTGCCCACGAAGTGATTCACTATTTCTTTGTCCAGCACTTCCTCGGAGATAGATGTGTCGTAATCAATGATTTCAGCCAGTACTTTTTCGACGTCAATGATCTCTACTAGCTCTTGTTTACCCTCAACATTCACCTGAGTTATGGCGGTTAAATAGTTTGACTTTCCAATTGCAGAGGGCGGCGGCTGGATAGAGCCCCAAGAGGTGTTAACAATGTTTTTAACGTTACCAATAATGAAACCCTGAACACTTCTATTGTATTCCGTAATGATAACGTTCTTTGCCGTTTCTTCTGTGGATGTGCCTCGCATCTTGATTGCTTGGCGTAAATCGATGATAGGAATTGAACTACCACGGTAGTTCATCACGCCCTTAAGATTATGGTGAGAACCTGGCATGATATTGAGCTTTGGGACATTAATGACTTCTTTAATCTTGAAGACGTTCATAGCAAAAATATGACGCGTTCCAAGCTGAAACATTAAAAGTTCCAGCCTGTTTTCTCCAACGAGCTTAGTTCTTTGATCAACTGACGACAGTACACTGCTACTCATAAAACCCACTTTTTATCTTAATATCAATTAGCTAGCCAAAATATTGCAGACATGTCACCGCTAAATTTGCTCACCGAGAATGTACCCTGCCTACTCACACAAAGCCATTACCCTTTTAGCTAATAGACTGATTAAATAACCGACAGCAACTACTGCTTATACCAACTACTGCTTACTGCACCTAGCATTACACCTGCTATTACATCCACACTATAGGCACATATCTGTCTCTTTGTATGGACCTATTTGAGGGGGGCACGTCGTATCACCCAGCCGTTTTCACGTCACCATGCCTTTACACTGGAAGCTTAGGGAGCAGCAACAACACATTCTGCGTTATGTCTTCATACACTCTGTGATCTCACTATATTAGCAAAAGTGTCCGAGATACTATTTACGCCCGCCAAACATTCACAAAATAAATGACCGCAATGCAAAATATATATTTCTCTTATTCCAATTCCGGCACTAGGATGAAATGGAATCAACGGGAACGCCCTACAGCGTAAACATAAACAACGTTAAGTATTTTAATTATAGTCGGGAGAGACGCTCATGTCGCAATATCAACAAGACATTGATAACTTCGCCACATTAAAGGCAGCACAAAACGGAACTTGGGAAGGCATTAATCCAGAGTTCGCTGCACGCATGAAGGTTCAAAACCGTTTCAAAACAGGTTTAGACATTGCTCGTTACACAGCAAGCATCATGCGCAAAGACATGGCTGAATATGACGCAGATTCGTCTCAGTACACACAGTCATTAGGCTGCTGGCATGGTTTCGTAGGCCAACAAAAAATGCTTTCAGTTAAAAAGCATCAAGGCACTACAAGTAAAAGCTACCTTTACCTTTCAGGCTGGATGGTAGCAGCACTTCGCTCTGAGTTTGGTCCTCTTCCTGACCAATCAATGCACGAGAAAACGTCAGTTTCTGCACTTATTGAAGAGCTTTACACTTTCCTTCGCCAAGCAGATGCACGTGAATTGGGCGACCTTTTCCACAAACTAGACGACGCAAAGAAAAATGGCGGTGATGTAGCGGCTATCCAAGCTGAAATCGACAACTACGAAACTCATGTAGTACCAATTATTGCAGACATCGACGCAGGTTTCGGTAACGAAGAAGCAACGTATTTACTTGCAAAGCAAATGATTGAAGCTGGCGCGTGCTGTATCCAAATCGAAAACCAGGTATCTGATGCGAAGCAATGTGGTCACCAAGACGGTAAAGTTACGGTTCCACATGAAGACTTCCTAGCAAAAATCAATGCGGTTCGCTATGCATTCCTAGAACTAGGTGTTGATGAAGGTGTGATTGTTGCACGTACTGACTCTTTAGGTGCTGGTCTTACGCAGAAAATTCCTGTGTCTACCTCTGAAGGTGACCTAGCTGCCCAGTATAACGCATTCCTTAAAACAACTGATGTTGCGGGTGTAGAAGACCTAACTGAAGGCGACTTAGTGCTTAAGCAAGGTGGTAAGCTTGTTAAGCCAGAGCGCTTACCAAACGGTTTATTCCGCTTTAAAGACAACACAGGTTTTGACCGTGTAGTACTTGACTGCGTAACGTCACTTAAGCACGGTGCTGACCTACTGTGGATTGAGACTGAAAAGCCTCACGTTGGTCAAATCGCAGAAATGGTTAACGCTATTCGCGAACAAGTTCCAAACGCTAAGCTGGTATACAACAACTCTCCATCGTTCAACTGGACGCTTAACTTCCGTCAGCAAGTATTTGACGCATGGACAGAAGCAGGCAAAGACGTGTCTGGTTATGACCGCGCGAAACTTATGTCTGCTGACTACGATGACAGCGAACTTGCAGCAGAAGCTGATGAGAAGATTCAGAGCTTCCAAGCTGATGCGGCACGTGAAGCAGGTATTTTCCACCACCTTATCACGCTACCTACTTACCACACTGCAGCACTGTCTACTGACAACCTTGCAAAAGGTTACTTTGGTGAAGAAGGCATGCTTGCTTATGTACGCGGTGTTCAGCGTCAAGAAATTCGTCAAGGTCTAGCATGCGTTAAGCACCAAGCGATGGCAGGTTCTGACCTAGGTGATACACACAAAGAGTACTTCTCTGGTGAAGGTGCACTGAAAGCATCTGGTGAAGACAACACCATGAACCAGTTCGACGTATAACGCGAACTAGCAATGAGTTAAACGGAAAGTATCCCAACCTTTCCTACAGGGCACCTTCGGGTGCCCTTTTTTATACCTTCCATTTATTTCATTTATGCCTTAAACAAAAAATAAAGAAAACTATCTTTTTTTTGATTTCATCAAAAAACCAATATACTCAATAAAAACCAATAACTTAAAGAGATAAAAATTATCAATTTAAGACTAAACGCTTATCTGACATTGAAATAAAAAAGCTTTATAATAGCTGCGTTTAATTCGGTTTAAGAAGAGCATTAGAATAATGAATATAGCGAAGGTCGACCTGAATTTATTGGTTTATTTGGATGTGCTGTTACGCGAAGGAAGTGTAACAAAAGCGGCAAACCAGCTAAGTATTACTCAACCAGCAATGAGTAACGGCTTAAAGCGCCTTCGCGATCTGTTTAAAGATCCGCTTCTAGTCCGCACCAGTGACGGGATGACACCCACTAAGCGCGCGCTTGAACTGCAGCCTATTATTCGCGATGTGCTTAGTCGATTAGAAAGTTCTATTCAGCCAGAAACTGACTTCGATCCGCTGACCAGCGACAGAACCTTCCGCATAATGACCAGTGACTATGCGGAGAGTACCTTGCTACTTGAATTAGTGGGCAGGCTAGCCGATTTAGCGCCTAATATTACTCTTGACCTTATAACGCCAAGCGACGTGACGTTTCACGATGTAGAGCAAGGTAAGGTGGATATGGCGATTAACCGCTTCGATGAACTTCCTTTGTCTTTTCACCAAAAAGTGATTTGGTACGACACGTTCAGTTGTGTGATGAGTGCCGACCATCCGCTCGTTGAGAAATGCAACCTTGAAGGCTATCTGAGTGCTCAGCATATTTGGGTTAGCAAAACTGGCTTTGGCGTGGGCGTGGGTATTGACCCAAATGAAGTTCAAAAACTTGGTTGGGTTGACGCTGAGCTAACAAAAATTGGAAAACAACGGGCAATTCGTGTGTTTACGCGTCATTATCATGCAGCCCTACAGATTGCGAAAAAACAGAAGCTTATTGCTACCTTGCCAAGCAAAGCTGCCCGTTTATTTAAACACGATCCAGACGTAGTGATTAAAGAGCCCCCTTTTGACATACCACCGATTGCGTTAAAAATGGCGTGGAGCGCCCTACTTCACCACGATGCAGGACACATTTGGCTACGCCGTTTAATCAGCGATGTGGCTAGCGAAATGAACGCCGGCTAAACATTCACGAGATATATGGCAAAAATACAAACCATAAATTAAAAAACTATCTCTATACACACTACACTGGGTTAACAGACAAATGTATAGAGGTAGTTATGCAAGGATATATTACTAGAGGCCGACTACAGGTTGCCGAACAACTCGATAACTTTATCAACGAACAGGCTCTTCCTGGTACAGGCGTAGATAAAGATGCTTTCTGGCAAGGTGCTGAAGCCCTCTTCGAAAAATTCATTCCTCAAAATCGCGCGCTGTTAGAAAAGCGAGAGCAGCTTCAACGTGCAATTGACGACTATCACAAGGCTGGCAACCCAGTAAGTGGAAATCAATATACTGATTTCCTTAAAAATATTGGCTACCTCGTTGAACAACCTTCTAACGTAAATGCTCAAACACAAAATGTTGACGCTGAAATTGCTGCTATGGCAGGCCCTCAGCTAGTAGTGCCAATAAACAACGCTCGCTATGCACTTAACGCGGTAAATGCCCGTTGGGGAAGCCTTTACGACGCATTATACGGCACTGACGTTATAAGTGATGAAGACGGTGCAGAAGCTGGCAAAAGCTACAACCCTGTACGCGGTGCCAAAGTCGTTGCGAAAGCGAAAGACTACTTGGATAGCATGATACCGCTTGCTAAGGGCAGTCATGCCGATGTCACGAAATACAAAATAGAAACAGGCAAGCTTTCCATCACGCTTTCAGACGGCGATGAAACTACCTTAGCAAATACTGAGCAATGGCAAGGATATCAAGGTGACATTAGCGCACCGTCAAGCCTGCTATTTGCACACAATGGCCTGCACTTCGAAATTCAAATTGACCCCACACACCCTATTGGTGAGAGCGACGCCGCAAACGTAAAAGACGTGCTGGTTGAAGCCGCGCTTACAACTATCATGGACTGCGAAGATTCAGTTGCTGCAGTCGACGCTGAGGACAAAACCCTAGTGTATAGCAACTGGTTGGGCCTAATGAAGGGCACCTTAAGCATTGAAATGACAAAAGGCGGCAAGCAACTCGTTCGCGCTATGCACGACGATAGAAGCTATCAGCCCTCTAAACACGCGTCAAAGAGTCAATTAATAGATGGAGAGCTGCGGCTTTCTGGGCGAAGCCTTATGTTTGTTAGAAACGTAGGCCACCTAATGACGAACAACGCCATGCTCTTTGACGGCGAAGAAGTGCCAGAAGGGATCATGGACGGGTTAGTCACTTCACTTATAGCAAAGCATGACCTTTTGGGTAATAGTAAATTTAAAAACAGCCGCGAAGGCAGTATTTATATTGTTAAACCTAAAATGCATGGGCCTGAAGAAGTGGCGTTCTCTAACGCGCTATTTGGTGCTATCGAGCCTATCATCGATGTTCCAACCAACACCCTCAAGATGGGCATTATGGATGAAGAACGTCGTACGAGTGTTAATCTACAAGCGTGTATCGCTGAAGCAACCTCACGTGTTGTGTTTATTAATACAGGTTTCTTAGATAGAACCGGTGACGAAATTCATACCTCAATGCTTGCTGGGCCCTTTGCAGAAAAAGCTGCGCTTAAGTCGATGGCGTGGATTAAGGCCTATGAAACCGCAAACGTCGCTATAGGCCTTCGCTGCGGCCTTTCTGGCAAAGCACAAATTGGTAAAGGCATGTGGCCAATACCAGATGAAATGCAAAATATGATGACCGCTAAAATAGGTCATCCGAAGGCCGGGGCTAATACGGCGTGGGTGCCCTCACCTACTGCCGCGACACTGCACGCGCTTCATTATCATGACGTAAACGTGTTTGACGTTCAGAAGTCTCTTGATGCCGATTTTGATGGGTTAAGCGATATTCTGACCATTCCATTGTTAGAAGACGCTTCAACGCTCACTCGTGACAGTATCAAACGAGAAATCGACAATAATGTTCAAGGTATTTTGGGCTACGTTGTACGCTGGGTTCACCAAGGCGTAGGTTGCTCTAAAGTGCCAGACATCAACAATGTTGGTCTTATGGAAGATCGTGCGACCTTACGTATTTCGTCGCAGCACATTGCGAATTGGCTAGAGCACGGCATTGTGAGTGTTGATCAGGTAAAAGAGTCCTTGGCTCGTATGGCAGTGTTAGTCGATGAGCAAAACGCCGGCGACCCTGAATATATTCCAATGGCGCCTGATTTAGACAATTCAATTGGCTTCTTGGCCGCAAGCGACCTTATCTTTAAAGGTAAAGAGCAGCCTAGCGGTTACACTGAACCTTTATTGCACGCCCGTCGACGTGAGATGAAGGCGAAGCTTGCTGGCAATTAAGTTTAGTTATTGATAACTAAACGTCTACTATCAAAACCTTGCCCACCTGCTGTTATAACAGAGGTGGGCATTTTGTTTTGACCTCTTCTACAAGTGGCGTCTTTTTAGCTGAATGCTTCGCATGAGTACATAGATACGGGGTACTCTACATCGCGTTGTGTAGCGATGGAGCCACACACTAGACTAAAGATTTCCACTAAATAGCCCCGCTATTTTGCCGTTATACAGCAAGTAAACAAAGCTTTTGACAAGAGGTTAAGCATTGGCAGTTAAAGCAAAAAACTGCGGTTGTAACAGCCTTATTATTATGGAGTATGCAGATGCAGCCAGCCTCGGCAACAGTTCCAAATGACCTATTACAAGGGGGCATCTCACACATTGTGCCCATTTTTTCAGGCGGAGGAACGCGTTTAAGCGCACACATTGGTATAATTAAGGCCTTGAATGATATGCGTATTGACTTCGATACGCTAGTAGGTGTATCGGGGGGCTCTATTGTCGCATCGCTCTATGCCAAGGGTTACTCTGTTGAACAAATGCGAGAGCTAGCGCTAGTCACTGACTTCAAGCAATTTACCGAGTTCTCACTCGTAAGACTTCTGCGCGAAGGTGGACTTTCATCCGGTGACGTTTTTCAAAAATGGATAGATAAGCAACTCGATGGAGCTGTGTTTAGCGATATGCCGATGGATTTGAACATTCTTGCCACCGATGTGAACGGCGGTGGGCCCGTTTTATTTAACAAAAAGACAGCACCTGATATGAAAGTGTCTGAAGCTGTACGTTACTCCATGTCAATCCCGCTTATATTTTCGTTTAAGCCGTTCAAAGAGTATTTGCTAGTAGATGGCGCCATATTATCAGAAGACGCTCTCTTCGAAGATTGGCGAGGTGATGGAACGCCTTCGGTATGTTTCAGGCTGCAAAGCACTGAACAAAAGCGCAAGGTAATTAAGAAAAATATTCTTCAACTGCCTCAATATGTCAGCATGCTTATTCGTACGTTTATGACGGCAATTTCTCGGGAATACGTTAATGCTAAGTATTGGCATAATACTGTGGTGGTAAATACGGGTGAGATTTCAGCGGTAGATTTTTCACTGTCGCCTGACATCAAGAACACACTTTTTGAACTTGGTTATGCCACCACAAAAGAGTTTCTGCCCAAAAAGTGTGCGGGTGTAATGAAACGAAGTGCACTTGATGTGATGTAACCTAATCAAGTGCTCAATAGAAATCAAATTTTGTAAAAGTCTCGATACCAATCGACAAAGGCCTTTATGCCGGTCTCTACATCCGTTGAAGGCTGATAGCCGGTATCAGCAACTAAAGATGATACGTCAGCATAAGTATCAGGCACATCGCCCGGCTGCATAGGAAGCAACTCTTTTTTAGCCTCAATGCCCAAAGCACTCTCAAGGGTCTCAATAAACTTCAAAAGATGAACGGGCGTTTGCGCACCAATGTTATACACCTTATAAGGCGCCTTACTGGTACTTGGGTCAGGATTGCTGCCATCCCAGTTTTCATTAGGTTGAGCCACATTATCCAGCGAGCGAATGACTCCTTGAACGATATCATCAATATATGTGAAATCACGACGGTGATTACCGTAGTTATAAACTTGAATAGTTTTGCCTTCTAATATGGCTTTGGTAAATTTGAACAGCGCCATATCTGGGCGCCCCCAAGGGCCGTACACGGTGAAAAAGCGCAGCCCAGTTGTAGGCAAGTTATACAAGTGGCTGTAAGTGTGCGCCATCAGTTCATTGGCCTTTTTAGAGGCAGCATACAAGCTAACTTGGTGGTCTACATTGTGTTGCTCTGAAAACGGCATTGTTTCATTCGCGCCATAAACTGAGCTAGATGACGCATACACCAAGTGCTCGACTTTATTATGGCGACACCCTTCTAAAATATTTACGAAACCGACGATATTGGAATCGACATAAGCGTTCGGGTTTTCAAGGGAATAACGTACGCCAGCTTGCGCCGCCAAATGCACTACTCTGTCGAACTTGTGTTCCTCGAAAAGAGCAGCCATTTTTTCGCGTTCTTCAACGCCCATTTCTACGAAAGAAAACAAATCAGCAGCAGATGATGATTTAATCTCGTCTAGACGAGCGTGCTTTAAATTCACATCGTAATAATCGTTAATGTTGTCAATCCCGACAACTTGGTCACCACGATTGATAAGGTATTGCGATACAGCTGCACCAATGAAACCAGCTGCTCCGGTGACCAAGATTTTCATTTATTGTTCCTTAACATCTTTTTGTTGGATATGCTGATTATTTTCAACATCTCCTGTAACTGACTTGACAATACTTCGCCAAAGTTTAGCGGCGGTATGTTTCACTAGTATATTAAATGGCATTTTCAATAAATGCCCGCGGACGAATGCCAGCCATTCTGCTATTCTTCGAAATTTTACATCAACTAAGCGGTGATTAGCAGCAAGAACCTTACCAAAAATAAAATCGTCTATTGCTAACCTAATGCCCTTGGGCTGTGGGTACTTGAAATTTTGAATAACGTTAGCTGGAACATGCTTATTAAAAACTCTAGCGAGATATCTAAATGCTAAAAATAGTTCGTTTTCAAAACCGGTGTTCTCCGCAAGTTCAAACAAATAATCCACTTCATCAACGTCACCAACAATTTCATCTAGCAATAATGACAAATCCGATAAATCTCTAAACCCGTTAGTAAATTCTTCAGAGAAAAACAAATGTATAGCGGAGTGAAGGAACATTGCCGCAGGCCGAAGTACTTCAACTCCATATTCGGTCTCTATGGTGGATTCAAAAAAGAACTCAATATTTGGGGCTCGGCCACTTACAACGGGAATAATATTATGGTGAACATCTAAGACCGTTCCCCTCTGAAAATGACGCAGAGGAGGGATTTCATGAGCCCACTCTCGGTAGTACTTTTGGTCATATTCAGAGTCCGTGTCTGAGACAAAACCAAACAAATGAAGTGCTCTTTCAACTTTCGGAATATCATCTTTGAGTACCAAAAGATCGATATCTGAAAATATTCTCCCCTTTGCAGCTTTGCTGTCTGCAATAACGTAACCTGCTCCCTTTAAAACAATCAACTTATTATTTAATGCTCTAGAAATTTTTGCATTAACGAGTTTCACTTCATTTATAACTTGATTGTGAAAAAGAGTTTCATGACGAATACTTGCAACCAAGTGGGCATGTGCTGTAGGAGGTATATGAAAATCGTTATCTGCATCACTTAAAAGTATAGAGGCGACTCTCGGTAGCAAAGAGTTAGCACGGGCAACAAGAATCAAATCACGCCACTCTGATTTAGAAAGCGAATTAAAGTGACTACCGGTTAAGATACCCGTTAAAATTGTTTGCACACAGCGAGACACTAATTATTCACCTCGCTTTCCAAGATATTCCTCAACTCATCCACGTTACTGTATGTCGCTTCTAATAAAAGCAGATTAGGTAGTTTACTAGAGATGAACTCGAAACCTTCGTGACCAAATAAGTCAAAATTAAAAGCGTTTTCAATCAACATATTTAATGTTGAGATTTGTGTCATTGAAAAGACTTCTGTAGGGCTATTTGCAACATACTTCGGGAAGACCACAGCAAATAAGTCGGCACTTTCTTCACACCGCCTCACAGAATCAGTGGGAGGCCTTACGTGTGCTACATCACCTTTCTGAGTATCTGTCGCTATATCAGAGATAAAAGCTTCGGGAAACCAATCTTTAACGAGTGAAATAGAATTATTCTTTAGGCATATAGGGCGAACGAAAGGTAGAACTTTTCCCGTTTCTATATCTAGCACCGCCATCTCATCAGACAGTAACCGCCATCCGGACAGCGCCAAACTGGCACATAAGGTACTTTTTCCTGAGCCAGGAGGTGCAGGGAATATTACAGCTTTACCATTTTTTTCTAGTACAGCAGCATGAAAAATTAAGTATTTATGATAGAAGTTTGCAACACACCAATTCATCCCCCATTCAAACAGAGGGTAGGCATGGGCAGAAGGCAACGGCTTGAATGGGATATGCCCGTCTAATTTGAAGACGGCCTGTGGTCTAAAGAATCGGCGGAAATTTGAAGGTCTCTCAACTGAAATATTAAAGTCAAACCAGTCTGAATTTAGAGATACTTTATAATCGCGATAAAGCTCTGCAATAGTTTTTGTAACCTGTGAGAAGGAAGAACTTACATTAACTGAAATCAAACCGAACTCGATATTCAATTCTGACTTTTTAACCGCATTTAAGTATTGAGTATCGGCTAACTCTGACACTAACAAATCACTACGCCCCAGAAAACTTTTAATCTATCAGGTTGTTTTGAGAAAGTAAGTCAGTGAATTCAGAAATATCGTCGTCGGAAAGGCCAAATTCAACTCCATCCAACTCCGGTATGGCAGGGAAGTCCACTGAGTCCTTCCAAGCTTTTATCAGGCTTTCGTATTTAGAAGGGAGAAACAGTACCTGATAAGACGGTAAAAACTGAATTGCGACTCCTGAATTATCAGGAGCGTAAAAAATACTAATGGACTGCAACTAACTCAACTCTACGATCAGTATGTAGCTCGGACAGCGTCAACTACATCAGACTCTTGAAATACACCGTTGTTGATATCGTCGTAAAGACCTTGAACGTAAGCACGAGCACTCGATTCACTCGTTCCGTTAGGAAGAGGGTATAGCCCACTTCGAGCATTCAGATATGCAACAACTAACGCTTCGTTAGTCGCATAATAATAGTCTCTGCTGGAAATCAAAAAGTTTCGAATGGTCTTTTCGCTTTTGCTCGAAAAACCAAAAGGTGGGCGAGTTGCGTCAAAAACATCTTTCCATTTAAAATTTGTAACAGATTCGGATGTAGGTTGTGACCTTTGACCATTAAGAACCCTTTTCCACGTGTAAGGGGATTCGCCTTTAATATTGGCTGTGGTGCAGTCTCTTGCCTGTGACAAGTTTCCCGACAAATTACCAGAAACCGAACACCCTGTTGCAGAGCTCGAACCACCAGCCCAAGCTGTTTTAGAAGCAATAGCAGCTACAACGCCACCGGCAGCAGCCTTGGTGATAAACTGCCGACGTGAATTCATACCTTTCCTAATGTCCTTATCAACATTCGAGTGCTTCATAAATTTTCTCAGATTCTGTTTATTGTAGCGTTAGAAGAATACTTAGCAAAAATAGAGCCAACTATAAAAATCCAACAAATCAAAAGCTTATACATAACAAAAATGTAAGTCGTTAAAAATGCTGACAGGGCGTGCACTTCAATTTGCGACGTATGGGTGAATTATAGCTCAAACAAAAAACTAATTACTACCTTTAAGAAAACAACTCATCATCTTCGAAACCAGCGTGAAACAGAAACTATGTCAATTTGTAGCGTCACTGATGAGTTTATGGACATATTTAACAGGGATAGCATACGAGATGCCTGTTGGTGATGATAAAGCACTTTCCTTTGTGTCTTTTACTAATACTTTATTGATAACACCCACTACTTCTCCTGATTTAGGGTCGTACATGGGGCTTCCACTATTTCCGGGGTAAGCAATGGCATCCAATTGATATATCAGACTAACACTATCTAACCTCTGCATCATCTTTAAGTTCAATTGCTGTGAATTCATTGCAGGTATAACGTCTGGTGTTATTGCTGATATGTAGCCACGATGGGTGGAAGGGTATATACCCAACACCGCCCCTATGGGAAATCCGGTGAATGCTATGTCAGTACCCGGTCTTTGCATACGCTCGGTCGATAATTTTAGAGGGGGCAAAATGCTATCTAGCTTTAACAAAGCTAAGTCGTGCTTAAGGTCTATTTTAATAATCTCTGCTTTTACTTTTTTAACAACCGTACCTTCACCACTAAGCACTACGTAATTTTCAACATACTTAGGATCTAGCGGTTCAGATACAACGTGATAGTTGGTAATAGCATAAGACCCATCATCCACTATGAAGCCCGTTCCCAAAACCCTCGGAGATGCATGCTTATACGGAGCATCTAACGCAATCGCAACGGTACTCTTTGTAACGCTCTCAACTACATCAATAAATTGTTGTTCTGCGCGCAAATGAGTTGATGTGGCCAACAAGAATATAGTACAAAACCCCATTAGCTTGTTTAAACTACCTACCATTTTTAAAAATCGAGCTAACACTAGGACGTTGCTAATTGTGCATCTTTTACGAGAGCTGTTTTTCATTATTTCTTCACCATTAAGCTTAATGTGCTTGATTTTAGCTATTGCCTTAATTCTGAGACAGTTTAATTTCAAACGATTATGCAAAGCATGCTTGTATAGTGTTATATCATTAGCGTTGCTTACAACACAGCCTTACTTTGCAGATCTACTTTTATATCCTTTGGAGCATGAAATAGCATATTCAGAATCATTGGTGGAGTTCGAAGAAACAGACTTTATCGTTTCTCCCGCTTGTTATTACTCTACAGTCGGCAAAGTAACAGAATTATCTAGGTGGAGTCACTGTTCGTTACAACGATTAATTCAAACAAGCAAACTCTCGAAAGAACTAGACAAACCAATTTTGGTAACCGGAGGAAACTTCTTACACGACCCTGACACAAACTATTCTCAAAAAGCGTATGACTTTCTTCTTGACCTCGGCGTTTCGCGAAAAAATTTAATTTTAGTAGCTAAAGGTACCAATACCGAGAGTGAGGTTGAATCAATAAAAGACTATATAGAGAAAAAAAATGTCATTCTAGTTACGTCAGCTACACACACGAAAAGAGCTTCATTACTTCTCTCCGAACATTGTAATAATATTAATATTTACCCAGTAGATTTCCACAGCTCGGGAAGCCTTACTCCGTACCTTAAGATACCGTCTGTAAGCGCTATGCGCAGAGTGGAGATAGCGCTATACGAATATGGAGCTCGCGTAAAGTATTTCTTGTTTAGTTAAATTGCTTTGAAAAGCAGAAAATAAGTGCGTAATGTTAGCGAAACAAAGGAAATGGATTCAACCATGAATAAAAAACAAATTTTATTTCTAGGCTTAACTAGCCTTCTGTCACTAGGGTGCACTCAAGAAACTGACCAAGAGAAATTTTTACTAGCTGAGAAGGACTATGAAGCTAGCGCCTACGAAAAGTCAATTATTCAGTTGAAAAGCTTAGTTCAGGAAAATGAAACGTTTTTGGATGCTAGACTTCTGTTAGCGGACGCATATTTGAAAACTGGTCAGATATTAAATGCTAAGAGGGAATACACTCGCATACTCGAAAATATTAAAGAAGAAAATGCTGACAAAGCCTTTTCGGCGATAGAAAACTACTTTTTACTGAGTTTTTTTAATCAGGAATTCGAAGATATTGAGTCTTTCAATACTACATTTCCAGAGTTACAAAAGAACTCAAGAATTAGTAAACTTAATGATAGATTCTTGATCCTTGTGGGGAGTACTGAGAAAAAAAGCGCCAAAACCCAAGATTTATTAGACCAAGCACTTATTGCACTAGAGAATAATATTTCGGACCAAAAACTGAAGCTATCTCAAGACGAAACTGCTGCCATCGAAACAGAAAGCGATGGTATTTTTTTACCCATGCTAGGGCACTATTATCTTGCTAACGGTGAGGCTACAAAGTGCATTGATACCTTTGAAAAAGTAAATGAACAACTTTTTACTCACCCATACTCCACCCTACGGTTGGCGCAATGCTATTACAATAATAAAGAATATGATGAAGCACTGTTGTATTCCGATGAAGTTTTATCTCGATTCCCCGATCAACCATTAGCGAACAGGTTGAAAGGAACGATCAATTTTCTTAACGGCTCTCTTGGAGAAGCTGAACAATATCTACTTAAAGCTGCAGATTTTTATCCCAATGACAGCGCCCTCAAAACTTACCTTGGCACGCTATACCTCCAACAGGGATATTACGAGAAAGCATTTCAACAGCTAAAAGGGGCCAACTCAGTATTTCCAAAAGGACATCCTGCAAGAAAAGTGCTCGCTATAACTGAGCTAAAGCTTGGAAATTACGAAAAAGGAATTGAGGTGTTCAAAGATAGCTTAATTGATAGCGACGAAGCTGACCTGTCACTATTTGCTATTGCCGCAAACGCTGCTCAGGCAGAAGGCGATATCGATACGAGAAACCAACTCATCCAAAGTATTGCCTCGATCGAAACCTCTTCTTTGTCATCTGAATTTCAAAAGTTTTCTCAACTAAATAAATTTAAAGCAAATGTTGAGGAAATGAATTTCGATTTCATTCCTTTGGTAGCACCTGAAAATGGTGCTTTAGCGCAGGTAATGATTGGAACACTTTATCAGTACAATCAAGTGGAAAAGTTAAAGCAAATTGCTAACACATGGCAGAGCAAAAACAAAGAGGCAGCAATTTTTGCAAGCAGCGTCGCAAGCTATCTGCAAGGCGATTACGACGCTGCACTTAAGAGTCTTCGGGCAAATAAAGTTGTTAGCCCTCTGAAACATACGCTAATCGTTGAATCACTCTTAGCGACTCAGAATGCTAAGAAAGCAAGTGAATATCTAGAGGGAGCAATATCAACTGAAAAACCTGACCTACTATTGCTTAATCAGCTTTTTATCGTGAATTTGGAAAATAGCTTTAGCCAGAATTACGTCTATAACGTAACCGACTCACTTATTGAAAAATCTTTTGAATTTGAGCTTTTGAAAGCCAAATTTTTATTACTTGAGAGCAAAAACAAAGAATCCTTAAGTTCTCTTTCTCGCTACAAAACAAGTGCTAAACAACTAAATTCTTCATATTGGAAGTTACTATTAAAAAATAAAGTAATGGCGACAGAACCTGAAGAAGTTTTGATAGCGTTAGATGAATGGATAAAACACACCCCCGACATTCCGGATGCTTATATTGCTAAAATCAATTACCTTGAGACGTTAGGAAACGCGAATAAAGCACTAGAAACAACAGAGCAAGCTCTTCAGAAGTTTGATGATCCGAGATTACAGTTACTTCAAGTCAACTTTTTGTTGTTAACAAGTTCGTTAGAGTTAGCTAAACAGAAGTTCGCTCAAATACCGAAAGCAACTCAAAATACTCCTTTAGGCAGAGGGATCTCCGCAAGCTTTGCATTGACGAATAAGAATTTTGCTCTAGCCGAAGAAAGACTCTCCGAAGCATATGAAAAAGCACCTAGCCCACGAGTCGCTTCCATGATGTTCAGCGCGCTGATGAACCAAAGAAAAACTAGCGAAGCAATTTCATTCTTAGAAAAGCATGTTTCGTATCTACCGACAGATATTATCAACATGCGCTTATTGGCAGACGCTTTAATTGAGAGAGACATGCTGAAAGCCCGTAGTTATTACATATTCTTGCTTGAAGCTACGCAAAATAACCATGCTGTCATGAATAACTTGGCTTGGATCGAGAATGAGCTTGGTAACAAACAGAATGCATTAACACTAATTGAGAAAGCGTTAGAACTAAAACCTAATGACCCGAATTACGAAGATACACTGGGATCAATAAAAAATTAACTTAATCTTCAAGGTCTCCATAAATAATTGTAGCCCAAAGTAGGTCTAGACAGCCTATCTGGGCTATGCTTATCTAGTAGTAACACCGTGCCAATAAGAGAATGACAATGCTACAGCAATTGTTTAAAAAAATGGATAGTAATCCACTGCTTAAGAATGTGTCTAAATCACTTCAGACCACACTTGCAAACCGAGAAGTAAGTAAAATAGCTACCCATTTTAAACAATTTTTCAATACCTCCATAGCAAATGACCAGGCCACCAAGGAACTATCATTCAGGATAAGACATGATGTTTACTGCACTGAGCTAGCGTTTGAACCGGAAAAATCAGACGGCTTGGAGAAAGATGAATTTGACGAGCACTCGATCCATTGCTTAGTCCAGCATAAAGGGTCAAAAAACTTTGCAGGCACGGTTCGCATGGTAATGTCGAATTCTCCCGAGCAACTGCTCCCTATCGAGCAATTTTGTAGTCACGCTTTAGAAGATGAAGTCCTTCATCCTAAAAATTACAAGCGTGAAGAAATTTGTGAAATATCGCGTCTTGCTGTTCCCGCGCAATTTCGTAAACGGAAAACTGATAAGTATGAAGGCGCAGGTACTGGTGTAATTGATGAACATAGCTTCTCACAAAATGAAATGCGTTGCTTTCCCTTCATTGCCATCAGTTTATATTTTATGGCCGCAACGGTTACGCAACAAAAAGGCATCAATCATATATTCGTAATGATGGAACCTAGGCTTGCTCGCAGCCTTAGATTTGTGGGTATCCCTTTTACCCAAATAGGAAAGGTGACTGAATATCACGGGAAAAGAGCGCCTTATCATATCGACCCCAAAGTGTTATTTCAAACACTATCTCCTGGTTTTAAGAAGTTGATGATGGTCATTGGAAAAGACATGAAAGAGCAACTCGATAATGTCTAAAAAAATGGAATTAGTAAACAAAATAGAGGCTATCGTTGGAAAGCCGAATGTTCTTACAAATGGCGATATGTTTGACGAGTTTTCTACAAGCACAATGAAGGAACAGACACACCCTTGTGCTGTAATCATACCCAATGACAAAAGTGATGTTTTCCAAATAGTTAAATTGTTCAACGACGTTAACAGTCAAAGCGATGAAAAATTTCAATTACACCCTATTAGCAGTGGGAAAAACTGGGGCTATACGTGCTCGGAAGCGGGAAGCGACAACGCTTTCTTACTGTATCTAGCTAACCTTAACAGCATCACAGAATATGACGATACTTTGGGTACAGTACGAATTGGGGCAGGTGTTACGCAAAAGCAGCTTTATGACTTTTTAAGAGAGAAAGGCCTTAAGTTTTGGATGGACGCAACAGGCTCATCAGTAGATTGCAGTGTTTTGGGTAACAGCCTAGAGAGAGGGTTTGGTCATACTCCCGCCGGCAACCACTTTGAGTTCATTAGTGACTTAGATGTAGTTTTAGGAAATGGTAAAGCTATTTCAACTGGATTTAGACAATTTTCTGACGAATCAAAACGATTTGCGAGTGAAGGGATATATAAATGGGGCGTGGGCCCTTACGTTGACGGAATGTTTTCTCAATCAACGCTGGGTATTGTAACTGAGGCAACACTTAAACTTATAGCTGCCCCTGAATGCTATCTTCCATTCTTTATTTCGACAAAGAAAGACACAAACATTAATATCTTGGTCGATAGAATTCGTGAATTACGAGAAAGGCAAGTTATAAAAAGCTGCGTCCACATAACAAATCTCGATAAATCATTGCAGGCAGCCCTTGATGAAAGTGACTGGCCCCTTTCAAAGCTTTCACTATCAGACGAAGATAGAAAGGGACATGCAAAAGTTTACATGTTAAACGAATGGACGGCATCAGGTGCACTTTACGGAAGTAACGACGAAGTAGAAGTTTGGAAGAAGAAAATTAAACGTACCTTTGCAAATGGAGAGTTTAAAGTACAGTTTATTAGCGAAGCTAAATTCAAATGGTTAAAGAGAATTGCCCCAAAAGTATCCCAATTAAGTGGTTTAAAAGTCGACAAAACACTCGACAAGTTAAACAGCCTAATGAAACTCAAACGCGGTGAACCTACGAATGACTTTCTAAAAAGTGTGCATTATAAACTAACAAAGCTTCCTCCTGACAAAGACTTCACAAAGCTTGAAAGAAACAAAGTTGGTCTTATATGGCTCGCACCAACAGCCCCAGCTACAGGTAAAAATGCCGAAAGGCTCGTATCTATTGTTTCAGAAGTTCTAGAGAAATTTGACGTCGAATCAGCAATATCGATGACTGTACTCACCTCAACGGCAATTGAATGTGTAATCTCTCTGTTATATGACAGACGTTCTGATAGCTCAGACCATCATGCGGAGAGCTGTCACAGTTCATTGGTAAGACGACTCATAGAGAGCGGCTACCTGACCTACAGGCTCAATAGCTTACAGCATCGTGATTATGACAAATACTATTCCTCGACCTTGATAGAAAGCATTCGAGAGATTAAACATACACTAGACCCTAACTCCGTAATCGCGTCGGGGCGTTACGGGTTGTGATAGCGTGTCAGGTTATTTAACACCTCAAAATTCACCGAGCACAAAAACAAAACAAATCCCATTAAAATCATAATCTTAAATTAATGGCACATTACCTGCTAACATTTTAATGACAATCGCTACTAACGCTGTGCAGTCAACTAGTCGCGAAAAACAGAATGCTTATTCAAAAGGAAAAGACATGAAATTTTCTAAAATTTAAAAGAGCTTAGTAGCTGGAGCTGTTCTAGCAGGCGCTTCGCTCTCTGCGAACGCGGGCGTTGTAGCAACATCCTATTTAGATGTTCAGTCGTTTGGGATCGTTGCCTACTATGACGCTGCACTGACACAGCAAGTTGCTCCTCAAGACCTAGGGACATTCATAACTATCACAGGCGGTCTACGTTCAGCATCTAGCAGTACTGGCTTTAACGGTGTTGGCCTTCCCGACTCACCTGTTTTCGCAGACGATGCAACTAGTTTCGTTATTGCTGAAAACACAGCGGATGGTGTGTTTGACTGTACAGGTCCTTCGTGTGGGATTTTAGGTGTTTCTAATAACAGTTTATTAAACAATTACGGTAGTGCGCTTGCTATTCACAATGATAGTCTTGCAAATGGGTACGGCTATGGCATGGCTGACGCGATTGTGAGTGGTAATGCTCTTGCGGATCCATCCAGTCAGGCATCAGGGATGACATATGCAGCAGCATCTGTCGGCAGCAACAACAATATCGCTTCAGGTAATTCAGATATAGCTGATGCTCTTACAACTGCGCTACAAATTACTGTACAAAATGTTTCTGAATTATACTTGGGTTTTGCTGCGACTTACTCACTTATTGTTGATACGGCTCAATCTATAGGTTCAGGTCAGGTTTCTAATGCAACGGCATCAGCAATTCTTACTGTTGGTCTAGGTACTGATACTTCTAATGGAAATGGCGGTGCACTTGGATTCGACTTTGGCGGTGGCTTCGTTGATATCGGCCCAACACTTCTGAGCCGAAATCTTGTTAATGAAGGTGATGACTTCTCTGGAAGCGACACTGGCAGTTTCGTGGCTACAGGTTCAGGCGATAGCGGATTTTTCCGTGTAGGTTCTGGTGATTATCAGGTTGATATCAAGCAGGAATCAACAGCACGAGTTTCTCTAGTTTCAGCGCCTGGAACTTTAGCAATTGCTGGCCTAGGTCTTCTAGGTTTAGCTGCATCTAGACGCAGAAAATCGTAAAAAAAGATTGACAAACTATCTAAAGGCCCTCGCAAGAGGGCTTTTTTCATTTTACTGAAACCATTTTTATCGTTAGGCTTGATATCAAGCTTTCTCAACTTAAAATTTTGTTTATGGCAGTATTCCTAGAGCGTAAAATTTTCGCTTCATTTGAAGAGGTTAAAATATTTCTAAGAGAAGTTCATGAGCATATTGACACACCTACCCCCTTCACCTCTCTAGCTTGGCAGGAATCTTGGGTATATTCCCTGAAACTATTTCCTAGTCTTTACATCTTCAAGTTAGAAAACCAGCCTATCGGCTATTGTTGGATAGCGAGTAAAAAGACGCTGCTTTTCCCTCCCATTCATTCATGGTATTTAAACCAATCTGGCATAATTAGTGAAGACCAAGTTTGGATTGAATATAACACTCTAATTTGCTCAAAAAAACACGAACAAGCATGCCTTATATCCCTTTTAGAGGAAGCCAAAAAAAGTCATGCTTGTAAGCTGTATATTTCTATGTCGCACGATATATCAATTAGCAAGGAGATAATTGAAAATACCTTTGACATTAAAGCCGAAACAATTAATGGCTATCGAACTTCAATGCTTACTCCAGACTTGGAAAAGCAATTGTCAAAAAACACCCGTTCTCAAATTCGCCGCTCTACTAGACTGCTTGAAGACCAATATGGCTCGATTTCAGTGAATGAAGCATCAGAAGCCCAGCGTCATATTTTTTTGGATAATTTAGGCGCGTTGCATAAAGAGAAGTGGAGCGACAGCACAGAAGGTAGTGGATTTGACAACCCATCTTTTCTCGCGCATCACAGGTATTTTTTAGAAAATTTTTCTGAATATGTGAGTATTGCAGAAGTGAAAGCAGGCGCTACACTATTGGGCTACACTTATAACTTAGCTTTTGGTGATACTGTTTATTTTTACTGCTCAGGCATAAATTATCAGTTTGCTAACAATAAAATCAAACCTGGGTACACTTTGCATTTTACGTTGATGGAGTATTACCGAAAAAAGGGCTTTCATTGGTATGATTTCTTGGGTGGAGAGAGTCGATATAAAAAAAGCTTTTGCACAGAAGCTTATGAATTCAAGAATTTAACTTTATATACTAAGTCTATCGAGGGGGGATTAGCCAGCTTTCTTAAACACCTTAAACAGAAACTTTCTTAAGCACCCTAGCCGGATTCCCTCCAACAATTACCCCATCAGGAACATCATCAACAACCACCGAACCTGCTGCGACAACGCTTCCCTTACCTACGTTTGCCATAATCAAGGCGCCATTACCTAACCAGCAGTTTTCTCCAACACTAACTTTAGTAAATACTCCGCCTTGGTCCTTAATAGGTTTATTTGGGTCAGAAAAGTTATGCTGGCCTTTGCCGCTCATAATATGCACGCCACTGCCCAGCAAGGTGTTTCTGCCTATAGCACATTTGCCTATATTACATTGCGGCCCGATGTATACTCCCTCGTCAATCTCAGTATCTTTTTGTGAAAAAAGGGTCGCAAAGCCAATGAGAGCATTAGGAGCACAAGACGTCATAGTAAATCGATAAAATCCAGCTCGTAAATAGCACCCCAGCTTGCCGGGCAAAAGAGACAACAATTGGCTAAAAGAAGAAAAAGTGCTGTCTTTATTAACAAAAAAAGATAGCAGAAAATAAAGAAGCGTAAACGGCATCATAACGATTGCGCACAGTACAAAAAAAACTTGCTTAATCAAATTCTTCATCTCTGCCCCAACGCCTCTTTTAAAGGAGTTAATTGTTGCTCCCAACTATATTCACTGATAATGGCCCTATAACTCTTCTCAGCTTTTGTTTGAGCGAGCCCAAGGTCGTTAATACTTTCCAAACAAGCTGATGCAAATTCATCAGCATCCTTAACTATCCACATTGCATCGCTATTAGCAAAATGAATCCCCTCTCCTCCCATTGGCGTTGTTATAATTGGGAGTTTGCATGCTGCGGCTTGTAACACCTTATTTTGGACGCCTCTTGCTAGCCTGAACGGTGCAACAAATGCGTGAGCGTTATGAAAATACGGCAATATATCATCTACAAAACCAGTAACTTCTACCCCAACCTTTCCGTTTAATGACTTAATGTCTTCAATAGGGTTCATACCTGCTATCGTAAATTTGGCATTTGGCGCCCCTTTGCGAATCAAGGGCCAGCAATTTTTCATGAACCAGAGCACGGCATCTACATTTGGCTTGTAATCCATTACCCCTGTAAAGAGAAAGTGGGGATGAGATATAGTTTTTGTCACAACCGTTTTAGAATTAGCGGGGTAAAACGCATTAAAATCTAAGCCATTGCCTAGCACGGTAACTGGCTTTGAATCGTCGACTTTTTTACTAAACAAAGCTGTCTCTTCCTCGGCAATCAAAAAGCATTCATCAAACATTTTATTGGTTTTTGCTTCTAAATTTTTAATACCTGCACTTTCTCGTTTGTAAACATGATTCATAGGAAATGAAGACGACGCTGCGTATTGTGCCCATTTATCAGAGTCAACATCCATAAAGTCCATGAATAAACGGCACGTTGACCCGCTAAGGTTTGGAGAATTGAAAACATAATGACTTAGACTTGATGCAGTGAGTAAGAGCGTATCGCTGCCTTTCTTAAGTTTCTGATTAACTACTTTCTGGAGCGCTTTTGAATAAAATGCACCTACACTGATTGGCAGCCCTTTACAGACCGCCTTAATATAACGCGACAATTTGCTTTCTAATAGGTAAGTGTTGACTGCAATATCTAAATAAGCAGAAAGAGACTCTGCATTTTTCTTGTCATCTTCAGTCTCGATTAAAGAAAAAACTTCTACTTCATACCCCCAGCGCTTTAAGAATTCAATCTGGTGGTAAGTCCTCAGTTTTTCCCCCTTATTTGGGGGATACGGTACTCGTTGCGACAACACGCAAACTTTCGACATCAGCGCCTTCCAAGCTATCTTTAATGTTTTTATTTGTCCTGTAGTCATACTACTTCGAAGCAAATATAAGGTCAAAGCAACAAATTAGTGATGAAGGCTACACAAGTGGCAATTCCATTGGCATACTAGAGTCATTATGCATATGTTCATCAAGAACATTGCTCACGGAAGAAATAAAGAAAGCAGTAATGACACAAACGGTTGGAACTATCCAGATTGCCTCTTTAGCGAAAGAGACGTGCGGACATTTTAAAACAGGGTTGCCCTGCCCTAAGGGAATGTGGCCCGCCGTCACTCAATTTCGGCTTGCCGCAAACGGAATACTACTAACTGACGCTTTTATCAAAACCTCGCAGCTATGGCCAGATGGTTCAATAAAATGGTTGTTATGTGAAGGTTTGATTGATTTACAGCACCATTCGGTAAGCGATGAAATAGTTCTGACGTTAGAAGCGGTGGAAAGCGGCTCACCATCGAAAAAGCTTGTCTCACCTGTAAACAATAACGATGAGGCGCTTTCACTGTCATTGTGCAATGGCAAAACATTCACAATTAACAAAGCCAAGCCTTTTGAGTTTGCAACCAACAAGCACTTATTCAGCTCTTTCGATATTGTTGATATTACTCCTCAATCGATAACCCCTATTGCATTCTCTTATGCTCTTCATTGCAATAACAACGAATACAGCGCATTAACCGTTGAACAAAAATACGAGATTAGGCTTGGCAGCGATAAAAAGCTGATTGTTGAAACAGAAGCGTCAATCTTCCTTAGTACCGGAACGGTTTGTGCTCATTTAACAATGCGAAACCCAAGCGCTGCGTCACACCCAAATGGGAAGTGGGACTTGGGAGACCCAAACAGTATTTATTTAAAAGAATGCTGTATCTCGTTCAAAGGTAAATCGCTAGAGCCTACGCTGACGCTAAATTCTGATGTCTTTAGTTCATCTGAACATGAAGAGCTGACACTTCATCAGGCTTCCAGTGGTTTTGAAAACTGGCAAAGTCCAGTCCATGTAAATCAAGACAACGTTAACTCGCTTCCGTTTCGCGGTTTTAAGCTTTACCAATCAGAACAGATATTACTTTCGGGTGATCAAGCGCAACCGCAAATTAAGATTTCAAACAGCGGTAGCACTTTTAGTATTCATGTTGATAAGTTTTGGCAAAATTTTCCTTCTTCAGCACATTTAACAGCAGACAGTTTGAGCGTTAGCTTGTTAGGTTCTAGGCATAGTGAGAATACTGAACTCCAGCCTGGTGAACAAAAAACAAGACGCATTTCAATCGCACCTTTTGACATACAATCGCTGCAGGTAGTCATTGATAGCGCTTGGTTAAAAAACGCATCTGTTTTGCCTTTTCTCCCTTCTAAATCATGTGAGTTTGACTCACTTATAAAAAATGGCATTGAAGGTTCGTCTTCTTTTTATCAAAAGCGGCTCGATATCGACGAATTTGGCTGGCGACATTTTGGTGAGTTGTATGCGGATCACGAAAAGGCACTCGCACCTGACGAGCCCTTTTTCGTGTCACATTACAACAATCAATACGACCCTATATTTGGAATGCTGATGCAGTGGTTGTTAAGCGGCGATCCTTGTTGGTTTGAGCTAGCCGATGACCTTGCCAAGCATGTTGCAGATATTGATGTTTATCACACCAGCGACGATAAACCTGAATATAGCGGCGGACTATTTTGGCATACGGACCATTATGTTCAGGCATATACGGCTTCTCACAGAACATATTCAAAGCACCAGCCTACTGGTGTTTATGATGATCATGCTGGAGGCGGCGGCCCGGGTGGGCAGCATTGTTATACTAATGGCCTCACTTTGCATCATTTGCTTACTGGCTACACACCGTCTCGAGACGCCGCATTATCCATAACGCAATGGGTAACCAATTATTATGAAGGCGACGGTACGTTTGTAGGCGCCCTGCTTGCGTTTAAAAATAGCGATATTCCTGGTGTTAAAAATGTAAAAACAGGAAAGTACCCTCTAGACAGAGGTACGGGTAACTACCTGCAAGCAAGGCTAGATAGGTACGAACTACAAGGTTGTGATAGCGATATTGAGGCCGCGTCCTATATTATAGCGCATACGGTCTCCCCCACCGATGACTTCGACCAGTTGCAATTAGATAATGTCGAAGCAACCTGGTTTTATACTGTCTTCTTACAAGCCGTTTGCCGATTTATATCAGTTAAAGAGCAGCGCAGTGAGTGTGATTCTAGCTACCAATACGCAGTAGACTCACTTACTCACTATGCCAATTGGATGGCAGTGAACGAATACGCTTATTTAGATAAGCCTGACATTCTTGAGTTTCCGAATCAGACATGGAGTGGGCAAGACTTAAGAAAACTATGCGTACTGCATTTTGCATCTAACTATTTAACTGAAGCCCAACGTGCACTTGCTGAACAAAAAGCCGAACAACTAGCAGATACAATTTATCAACGCCTTAGTACGAGTACTGAAACGAGCACCACGCGCGTAATTTGTTTAATGATGCAAAACGGTCATTACTCCGGTTTTAAGCAGGCTGCCCGCCCCCTTTTATCGACTTCTACACAAAAAGGTCAGGCCTTAACAGAGAAATCCAGTTCATTACGTTTTCTTTTGTCCAGCCTTATTGATTTATCTCCGTCAAGAGAGAGAAAACAACTAGTTAAACGTTTTCCACAGCTTCAGAAGTGGTTAGGTAAGCCATGAGTATTAATACGTCTTTTATCATTCCGCATAAGGGGCGTGAAGACATGCTCATTGAAACGTTAACGAGCATTGCGGAGCTAAAAACACCTAAAGAACAATACGAAGTTATCTTGGTTAGCCAAAACAAAGAAATTTCAGAAGCGCTTAACGAGTTTAAAGAAACGGTAAATTTGCGAGTTTTATATAACGAAGAAAATAACACGATTTCACATTCTAGGAATCTGGGTGCCTGCTTGGCCACAGGTAAATACTTGGCATTTTTAGACGCAGATGTTGCACTTGCTTCGAATTGGCTAGACGTGATGATTGATACTCTCAAAACGCGAGACAATACGGCTCTAGTTAGCGCCATGCAGGTGAACAGCCCTAACGCGCCGCCTTTAGAGAGAATAAGAACGGCGTTAAGCAATGCTGAACTTGATGTACCTGTAAACTTTCTGCCTGGCCGCAACTTATTTCTTTTAAAGGAAACATTTGAAGCGGCAGGTAAGTTTCCTGAACACCTTCTTACTTGTGAAGATTATTTCTTTACCGATAAGGTTAGTAAATTAGGTGAGTTGTTTTACACCTCACAAACCCAGTATATTCACATTGGCGAAGACAAAGCTTACGCACCGATGTATAAAAAAGAAATATGGCGCGGCCAGTCCAATATTGCATCTTTAAAAGGAAGGCGCATTCCGCTGAGAGAATGGCCAAGTTTTGTTGTTCCTTTTGCGTTTACAGGAGGTCTTTTACTGGCTTTTCTCGCGATAATATTCTCGCAACCTATTGTCGCTATAGTTATGTTAGTAGGCGCTTTACTGCCTTTTGCAGCGTACACGTGGCGACTAAAAAGGCTTGTTAAGCAGCAAGTAACTTGGTGGCATTGTTCACTTTTTTATCTGCTTTATTTTCCGGCTAGAGCACTTGGAACATTAATAGGAGTACGCGGCGCTGTTAGTACCAGCTCGCATAAATAACAATGAAAGTTTTACAGTTTATATGTTCAACCGGTTTTTACGGTGCAGAAAGATGGGTGTTAGCGCTATCAAAGCATTTACCAGATAATGTTTCGAGTGAGCTTGTGGTTACCTTAGAGCCGGGTACAGAAGAGCTAGAACTTGTAAAACAGTTCAAAGCGTTTGGAAAAACTCACCACATTCCTATGCAGGGTCGTTTTGACCTGCGTGCCGTTTCGAAATTGGCGGATTTAATTCAAGAACAAGATATCGATATTATCCATACTCACGGCTATAAGTCAGATATTTTGGGCGTAATGGCGGCTAGAAAAGCAGGTATTCCGTGTGTTGTAACACCCCACGGCTTTGAAAATGCTGCCGACTTGAAACTCCGTCTCTTTATTTGGTTAGGATGTCAGTCGATGCGCTTTGCCGACAAAGTTGTTCCACTTTCTAAACAACTAATGAGTGATGTGGAGAAGTTTAATATATCGCCTGACAAACTTGAGTATATCCAAAATGGCGTAGACTTGTCTGAAGTAGAAGCCGTTAGACAAACAAAAACAGACAAGCCAAAAGAAAAGAAGACCATTGGCTTTGTGGGCCAAATGATCAGCCGGAAAAATATAAAAGCCATTTTAGACTGCTTCGAGTCTTTATATAAAAAGCGTCAAGATATTGAATTAGTACTGCTGGGTGACGGCGAAGACCGCCCCAGCTTAGAGGCGTATTCAAAAACACTGGCTAGTGCCAGCGACATTCATTTTTTAGGCTTTAGAAATGACAGGCTACAGCTGCTGCGCGACTTTGACTTGTTCGTAATGACGTCGACGCTTGAAGGCATTCCTCGCTGCTTAATGGAAGCATGCGCCATGGAAATTCCGGTGTCTGCTTATGATATTGCGGGTATCGACCAGCTAATAACACACAACGAATCAGGTTTATTGGTCCCGCTTCACGACATCAACCAGCTTGAGAAAGATTGGGAGAAGTTGCTAGATGACAAAGCGCTCGCCTCTTCACTAGCTCAAAACTCAAAGTTGTTTGTAGAAGCAAATTTCTCTGCCAAGAGAATGGCTGATGAATACCTTGAATTATTCGAAGGAATCCTGAAAGAGAGTGTAAATGCATAAACAGGACGTGTTATTTGTTTTAACTATTGATACTGAAGAAGAATGGCAGTGGGACGAAGAGTTTCCGCAGCATAACTGTTCAGTTGAAAACGTTGAAAAGCTTCCTGCATTTCAAACTTTCTGTGAAAGTCTTGGTATCCGTCCTACGTATTTTGTTGATTACGCCGTTGCAAGCAATAATGTTGGCAGTCAAACTCTGCGAACCTTTGCTAAGTCTAACAGCGCGGAAATTGGAGCACATCTACACCCTTGGTGCAACCCTCCCTATTTCGGTAAGACAACCGAAGCGGAATCTCACGTAATAAACCTTCCTTTAGAGCAAGTAGAGCAAAAACTCGATGCACTAAACGCCCTTTTACACGACGAAATAGGCGTTCGCCCACAGTCCTTTAGAAGCGGGCGATGGGGCGTAAGTGCCAAAATGCTTAGATTACTTGCATCAAGAGGCTATGTTGTGGATTCAAGCGTTTATCCCTTTTACAGGAACGACTATTTTAGCTGCCTCGGCGCGCCGGAATCACCCTATTGGCCTTCTTTTGACAATGCACTGGCACCTGGAGAACAGCGTCAACTGCTTGAGATCCCTGTTACCGCCGGGTTTAACATTCAAAACTTTTCACTTGGTGAACGCATTCATAATCGTCTATCTAAACCGCCTTTTAATTGGTTTAAATCTGTCGGTCTACTTTGGCACAGTAAGCTTTTAAGAAAGATTTATTTGAGTCCAGAGCTTACCGAAATCGAAGACATGCTTGCGTTAGTCGACCAGAGCATTCAGAAAAGACAACCCGTTATTCATATGTACTTACACAGCTCTAGTCTAATCGACGGAGCAACGGGCCTTTTAGACGGGCCAAATGCATTTGAAACAATATGCCAGCGCATTGAGGTTGTAACTCAACACTTAGCGAAAAATGCCAATGTTAAATTTTGCACTATCTCAGAAGCCAAGGTGCATTTAAGTAACCGCAGCGCTTCAAGCGGTGTTATTAAAGGTGAGCAAAATTAATGACGGCACATCAAAATACAAAGTTACGAATAGCGTCAGCCAGCGACAAACCTTTGTGGGATGCCTATGTATCACAACACAAAAATGCTTCCGCTTATCACAAGTTTGCGTGGCTTGAAGCGGTAAAGGCCGCTTACGGTCATTCAATGCTTGGCGTTATTGCCACATGTGCTAATACGGGGCAAGTTGTTGGTGTTTTCCCTGCTGTTTTAATGAATATACCTTTACTGGGCAAACAAATATGTTCTTTACCTTATTGCGATGTAGGCTATGGCTTAGCCGACAACGACAAGGTGTTAAATGACATGCATGCGCTTCTTGTTGCGCAGATGCGAAACGTAACAGGAAAAAAATTGGAAATTAGAGGTATAGAACAATCACCTTTAGACAAAATCCAGTTTGAAAACAAAAAAGTACGTATGCTTTTGCCACTGCCTGAGTCAAGTGAAATACTGTTATCAAGTTTCAAATCTAAATTACGCAGCCAAATAAGGAAGGCGGAAAAAAATGGGCTTACCTTTGAGTTAGGCACATCGAACCTCCTAGTAAGTGATTTCTACAACGTATATGCTCAAAACATGAGAGATCTCGGCTCTCCTGTTCATGCCGAAAAATGGTTTAAGGCAATTATAAAAAGTTACGGCCAAAGTAGTTTAATTAGCGTGGTTTATCACGATGGCCAGCCTATTGGTGGTGGCGTTATCATAAAATCGGGTGACAACGCTTCTATTCCATGGGCCTCAACACTTCGTGACTTCAATCGCCTTGCTCCTAATATGTTGTTGTATTGGTCTTTGCTTTCCCATTGCGCCGACAATGGCGTGAAAGTTTTTGACTTTGGCCGCTCAACCTTTGAAGAAGGTACATATAAATTTAAAAAACAATGGGGCGCAGAACCTCAACTGCTTAACTGGCAGAGTTTTGATAAAAATAATGAGTTGATAGACGCTAAAAGCGACGCTGAGTCAGGCTCAAGCAGGGTTAGAGAAATGGCCGAAAACATTTGGCGTGAACTTCCCTTAAAATTTACCATTGTAACTGGGTCAATTCTTCGACCTTATATTAGTTTGTAGGGATAACCATTCATGTGTGGCATTGCAGGATTTAGCCTTTTTAATTTCAACGAAGGCGGTGAAACTTCATTAGAAGCTATGCACAAGGCTATTCATCACAGAGGCCCAGATGCCAGCGGCATGTATATCGATGAACATATCGGCCTTTGTCATAGGCGGCTAAGTATTCTTGATCTTTCAGAAGCAGGCAATCAGCCCATGTACTCAAAAGAGGGTGACTTGGTTATTGTTTTTAATGGCGAGATCTACAACTTCCTTGAATTGCGAGCCGAGCTTGAAAACGACGGTGTTATATTTAAAAGTCATACAGATACCGAAGTTATATTAGAGCTATACGCACGCGAAGGAACCAAGTGTTTAGATAAACTAAACGGAATGTTTGCCTTTGCTCTGTGGGACAAAAACAAGCAAGAACTGTTTATTGCACGAGATCGATTGGGTAAAAAACCCCTTTACTATTTTAATGATAATGGTCGATTTGCGTTTGGCTCTGAAATTAAAGCTATATTGGCGCTGGAGAACATTCCAAGAGAAATTCGCTTAGACGCCGTATATGACTTTTTTGCATATCAATACGTTCCCGACCCAAAGAGTATTTTTAAGCACATTCACAAGTTACCACCTGCTCATTATTTAATGCTTAATAAAGACGGTTTCAGCATTCATGAATATTGGGATTTGAGCTTTAAAAACACCACAAGTGCCAGTGAAGATGCCAATAAAGCGCAGTTAAAGACCTTACTTGAAAAAGTCACTAAACAAAGAATGATCAGTGATGTTCCGCTTGGCGCTTTCTTAAGCGGCGGTGTGGATAGCTCGGGTGTTGTGGCTATGATGGCACAAGCCAGCGAAACTCCCGTAAAAACCTGTACCATAGGATTTGATGATAAAGCATTTAACGAAGCGGATTTCGCTCGTGAAATAGCTGAAAAATACGAAACAGAGCACCATGAATTTACCGTTCACCAAAACGTTAGCGACAGACTAGAACATATCGTGAGCTTTTTTGATGAGCCTTTTGCTGACCCCTCGTTAGTGCCTACCTTCTTCGTTTCGGAACTGGCGAGAAAGGCTGTAACCGTTGCTCTCGCGGGAGACGGCGGCGATGAGATGTTCGCTGGCTACGAAAAGTACTCGATTGACGATGTCGAAAACAAGCTAAGAAGCAAATTCCCCGAAGCGGTCCGAAAGTCTGTTTTTCCACATTTAGCGAAATTGGCTGGAAAAGTGCCTGGCACGGTCGGTAAAAAAGCGAAATCATTACTCACAAGCTTATCTCACGAACCGGCGATGGGCTTTTATATCACTAACAGTATGATGACTGACGAAATGTGGCAAAGCTTAATTAAGCCTGAAGTTGCACAGCAGCTCGCCGATTACCACCCTAGTCAATATACCCTAGACATGTATAACAAAGCCGACGGTCCGGACCATTTAAGCAAAATTCTTTACACCGACATCAAGACCTACATGACGGGCGACATCTTGGTAAAAGTCGACCGCATGAGTATGGCAAATTCGTTAGAAGTACGAGCGCCTATTCTGGATTACCAAGTTGCAGAGTTCGCTGCTACACTGCCCTCTTCACAGAAATACCGGGACGGTGAGAAAAAATACTTACTGAAAGAGGTCTTTAAGCCCTTTATTCCCGACTCACTGCTTTATAGAAAGAAAATGGGCTTCAGCACACCGCTGGATGAGTGGTTTAGAGGTGAATTGAAATCACTGTCCGAATCTCAAATTATTGGTTCACAGCGCGGGCTTTGCGATGTATTTGAAAGCGCTGCTATAAACAAACTGTGGCGCGAGCATCAAACGCGCAAAGCTGACCATGGCATTGTACTGTGGAGCATGTTGATGTATCAAATGTGGTATGAAAAATATGCAGCGTAATTTTTCATTGGATTGCTTTAGAGCTCTCGCCATTATGTTAGTGTTTACCGCACACAGCATTTTAGCTTTTGGTGCACCTGCCATTTTGGCGCCGTTTCAATTCGGAGGAACTGGCGTGGACCTTTTCTTTGTGTTGTCAGGCTGGCTAATAGGCAACCAATTATTGCTGGAAAAGAAAAAATTTGGTGATATTGATGTACCGCGCTTTTGGATCAGGCGGTGGATGCGAACTATGCCAGCTTATTATGCTGTGCTACTTGTCACTATTTTACAGCTTTACTTAACAAAAGAAGATTTCTCTTTTCCCTGGCCTCATCTGTTCTTTTTGCAAAACTACCTTGGTGATCTTAGTGTTTTCTATGTAAGTTGGTCTTTATCCGTGGAAGAGCAATTTTACTTATTTATTGCCCCATTGTTCGTACTTACATTAGCCCTCGACAAAAAGTATCAAGTTTTCGTCTTATTAACGTTATTAGTTTGCCCTTCTATTTTTCGTTACCTCGAACTTTACTCCTCTCATACCGAAACTCACGTTAGGTTAGATTGTTGTGCGATGGGTGTATTACTAGCTTATTTGAAGCACTATAAGCAGCATGTTTGGGGTGAAGCACAGAAAAAAATTAACGTTTTTTTTATTGCTTCAATTGCAGCCTACGCGTTTTTCTATATCGCCAGATACAATCGTGAGTGGGAAATCGGTGATCCTAGCAGCTTGGGGCTTGCATTCATGTTTGGGATTTGGATTGTCTGGGGCGAGCAAACCAACTTCAATCCAACAGGTATAGCGTCGCGCGCTGTCATGCACATATCTACACGTTCTTATGCCATGTACTTATTGCACGTTGACGCACTTGCAGTATTAAATAAGCTCGACCTTAACAACACTGCTTTTCCAATCTACTACGTAGCGGCGTTGTTTATTACTCTGCTGTTGTCTGAGTGTCTGTATCGCTTCGTAGAGTTGCCTTTTATGAAGTCTCGCTCTAAGTTTTCGTTTTCGCAGTCCCGTGCGCACAACGATAGAACTCAAAAGATGAAGATGGAAGGTATATGATTAAAGTTCTACACGTTACCTATGACATGCGTATTGGCGGCACTGAAATGGTAATAAAGAATATTATTGACGGCAATTCTGATCGTTCCATTGCGATGTCGATATTCTGTATTGAAGAGCCTTTAGGACCTTGGGGAGAAGAGCTGAAAAAAGCTGGCACGGATATCTCTACCGCTCATCGTCAGCCTGGCTTTGACACTTCGCTAATTAAATCGTTAAGACGTCATATCGAGCGCTATGACATCGACGTCGTGCATTGCCATCAGTATACTCCTTGGGTTTACGGCACGCTTGCCGCATTGTTCACTAAAGCCAAAGTTATTTTCACAGAACACGGTAGGTTTTACCCTGATTCAACGAGCTGGAAACGCCAGCTTGTAAACCCAGTTCTAATGAGAGCAACTAAAAAGGCAACTGCAATCTCGCACGCCACCAAAGACGCGCTCGAAGAATATGAGTTTATTCCTAAAGCACGAATAGACGTTATTTATAATGGCATTAAGCCACTTGAAGTCGATCATACAATAAAGGCCATTACAAAAAGCGAACTAGCCATTCCAGAAGGAAGTATTGTCCTTGGCTCGATAGCGCGTTTTGACCCGATTAAAAATCAAGAAATGATGATAAAAGCATTTTCAGCAGCTTTGAAAGAAAATCAAAATTTAGTCCTTGTACTTGTTGGAGACGGTGAAATGCGACCAACACTTGAAGCTCTTGTGCTAAAAGAAAGAATTGAAGATCATGTACGCTTTACTGGTTATATAAAAGATCCAAGCCGCTATCTGGCCATTATGGATATTTTCCTACTTTCCTCGTTGAGTGAGGGCACATCAATGACGCTGCTTGAAGCTATGTCATTGTCCAAGCCTTGCATTGTTACCGATGCAGGAGGAAATTCCGAGATTGTAGAGCACCAACAAACTGGTCTGGTTACAGAAAACGCAAATCAGAAGGCATACACTAGCGCTATCAATACACTTTGCTCATCGCCCATGTCTATCAAGGAGATGGGGGCCAATGGCTATAGCGTATTTTGCCAAAAGTTTAATGCGAAGAACATGGTGGCACAATACGCTCATCTTTATCGGGAAATAACAGGAAGATAACTATGTGTATGATAAAACATTCGACTCAACTCCTCCTGCTAATTGTGGTTAGTGTTTTTGTTTCAACCTGCTTGGCTAAGGCTTCTACCAGCGAGCAATGTGACGATAAAAGACAAGAAGTATTGCAATATCTGGGGCTAAGCCAGAAAAAAGCGTTGTTAACATGCTCGCAAGTTAACCAAGCATACGAGTTAATTCACTCACCTAAGCTTGACATCTCCGCATGGGAATACGAAGGCGGTTTCCGGCTATCGACCAAACGCGCAGGCGAAACGGAGAACGCAACTGTCGATTTTTCATTGGGTATATTCAGCCTTAGTACATCTAAAAAGTCGATGTTTGTGGCTAGTAACCCAAGATTAGGAGGCATTGGTGAATTCCTTATCCCTCAAATAACAAAGTCAGAAGATTTGAGGGATTTTGTAAAAGGCGAAACGGTTCTGCAGAACTTTATTCCGTTAATAAATACCCCAAAGGTCTCAACAGGAATAGATGGTTACTTTAGAATTACCGGCGTTAAGCAAATTGATAATGCCTTAATGGTCAACTATATCAACTGGTACGATGCTCCAGGTACGGAAACCGATACGAGTATAATGATTTGGGATGCCAACAACCTGTCGAAAAGTAAAATGTACGGCCCTTATCAACTGCAAGGCGCAGCCCATGCCGCAGGTTGGTTATCTGAAATTCCACCTAACTTAATCGCTCTCTTTGGCGCAACGCATATTACGGGCTCGCAATTAGACGCGGCAATATCGTCTAGGTTGTCTATTGGCCCGACGGCATTTTCCTTTAACCCGCGAAAAGATGTGGTTTATGGGCCCTCTGGGTTTGTTGAAACGGACGCACTGCTGGACTTTTCGATGAAAACCCCCCTGTACGACCATAGCGTTTATGAGCATCAGCCTGACTATAGATCTCTAAGCATTAATAAAGACGGTTTAAACAAAATGTGGACGCTGTCTTCTGGGGCGTCTTTCGGTTTTATTGTACCCGGCACGCGCACTTACCTGACACTGGGTAAGTCAGCAGGTCACGAAAGTGGTATAGGCTATAAAATTGAGCAAAATAATGGACATAAATGCGGAGGTCCATGCCCATACGATGCATCTGATTACTATAGCTTTTATTGGGCATGGGACGTGGTTGATTTACTGAAAGCCAAGCTTAATTTAACGATGCCCTACAATCTTCAACCATACGAACACGGCAAGTTTCCTTTACCAGAAAGATACAAAGGATTGGCTATAGGTGGTGCCGATTATGATGCTGAGCAAGGAAGGTTGTTTATTTCCTTAACAAAAGGCGACACGCTTGGAAAATATGCTAGACCACCTTTGTTTCTTACCTATAAACGTAAAGTATCTACACTAAAAAATGAAACAGAATAATCAAAAAGTGAGCGTCATTATGCCTGCTTATAATTCTTCTCACTACGTAGAAGAATCAATAAGCAGTGTGCTGAATCAAACTCACCGAAACATTGAGCTTATAGTGATTGACGATGGTTCCACAGATGAGACGTGGTCTATCATAAATGTATGGTCAGAACGTGACGACCGCATAATTGCTATGAGACAAAAAAATCAAGGTGTTTCTGCGGCCCGAAATAATGCTATTTCGAAGTCCACGGGCGATTTTATCGCATTTTGTGACTCGGATGACGTGTGGTATGCAAACAAGCTGGAACGCCAATTAAATACAATTGGAGACGCGGCATGGTCGCACTGCGATTCGCAATATGTAGGTCTGGGGTACGATAACAAAACGGTTTACCGCTCTACCTACAGCCGCCTTTATGACGAAAATGTATTCGCGCATTTAGCTGTCGAAAATTTTATCACTACTTCATCACTGTTAATTAAGTCAGATATTTTTAAACGTTATTGCGGCTTTGATGAGTCTTTAGTGGCACTGGAAGACTGGAAACTATGGCTTCAAATAGCAAAGGATCATCCAATTGTACTGTGTGACGAAGTGCTTTTAGATTATAGAGTTCAACCGCAATCTACGTCTCGCAATGCACGCTCATTATTACCTGTACATCTCGAAATACTTGATGAAACCTTCAACGACGAAGAATTGAGAAACAGCACGTTAAAAAAAGAAGCTAAATGCCGTGCTTATCTTATTTTTTCTTATATCGCTGAAGAGAAAAACGATCACCTTTTCTCTTTGCAATGTTCGTTAAATCTTTTTCTATGCAAGGGGAATGCTATGAGCGTTAAGCGCATATTGCGCACTTTTGTTAACTTAATCACCAAAAAGAAGTGATAAATATGAAGTTGGGACATAGTAAGGATCGATTAATAGAATTTATTAAGTTCGATCACAACAGTAAAAAAGGGCTACTTGTTGCGTGTGTAAAGTTATGTGCATTTGTACTATGGAAACTTGGTTCTAGAAGTAAGGCGTTCGCTCTGGTTTCAGCAGTTTTCAGAACGGGGTGGTCTGGCAGTTACTCACTAGGTGTAGAATACGCTAAACGGTATTTCGTTAACGGTCAGCAATATGAAAACGAAATACAGGACTCTTTCATTAATGCCGTTGAGCCTCTATCAAATACGGCGGAGTTCTTTACCGCACCTGAAAAGATGCTAAATGGAATCATCACCGTACTGAAAAAGCCTAATGGGTCTGAGAAAGGCGTAATTATTATTAACTATAGTTACTACTTCCCTTTGTTCCTGCGCTTTTTCAAAGCAGAAGAAATTTTAGAAAATTATCATCTCATTCTGGAGCCTAGTTGGGCAGGTTTTTGCGAGTCGAATATTCTTATTTACACGCAGCTAGAGTTTCCAATTTTCATTCAAACCTATGAAGAAAGAGACTACAACTTTGTTAAAGCACTCAATTCAAATCTTATTCCAATTAAGGTCGGCCCAAGCTGGTTTATAAATTATAAGAATTTCGCTCCCCCTCTTAAAGATGAAGAAAGAGACATAGATTTAATTGTTGTGGCTGCATGGGCGAAGTACAAGCGTCACAGAGCACTTTTCCAAGCTTTGAAGGGCGTAGTGTCAAGAAAGCCCGACTTCAAGATTGTGTTAGTCGGATACCCTGGTGACATATCACAATCTGATATCCTTTCGTATGCAGATGAAATGGGGCTGGCTGATAATGTAAAGATTTACGAATGGATAACACCTCAAGAAGTCGCTGAATTATATAAGCGGGCAAAAATAAACGTCTTGTGGTCAAAGTTTGAGGGTAACAACAGGGCGATTATTGAAGGAATGCTGTGTGATACACCGGTAATAATGAGAGAAAACCATAATTACGGTGAAAAATACGATTTTATAAATGCTCAAACAGGTTACTTTGCAAACGAGCAAGATCTTGAAATTAAGATATTGAGTTTATTAAACAATGAGGGAACCTTCTCTCCAAGAGAGTATATTTTAAACAACAGGAATTGCGACGTAGCCACTCAAATGATGCAAGACGTGATAAGAGACTACGAGATAGAACAAAATAGCGTCGTAAAATGGCACTCAAACCTCGCAGTAAAAGTGAATGACTTACATGGCATGCATTACCTTTATGAAGAGCAGAATGCATTTGACGATTGTTATAGCTGGATTGAAAAGAAAATAAATAAATGATGAGTTGGTAGTGTTAATTCAACAGTTTGGTGGAAAGATAAACTACCTTCCCAATCCTGGCAACGCTGGTGACTCACTAATCACGTGTGCAACGTATCAATTTTTTAGAAGAAACAATATAGAGTACAAATGCTGCCAGTCAGAAAAAGATATCTCAGACAATGATATTCTTGTTTATGGTGGAGGCGGCAATTTTGGTAGTGAAAATAGCCGTGTTGGTTATTATATCAAAAAATACGCTTCTCGCGTGAAAGCCTTTATATTGTTACCTCACACGCTTTTTGGTGCAGAAGAGTTATTGCAATCGCTTCCTGAAACCGTTCATCTCTTTTGCCGAGAACGGGATTCTTATGAATTTGCTAGCAAAATGGTAACAAGAGCGAACGTATACCTTCACGATGACATGGTGTTAAGCGCAGAAGTGGAAAAGATGCTATAAAAACCTGCCAACCAATCGGCATTGGGTAGTGTTGGTTCAGAATTGAAGCGCCGCCTACTCCTTAAAAATGAAGATTTTGGTATATCGCTGAAGCACTACGTTGTCTACACGTTAAAATCACTGTTTGGTCATCCCTACCCGAGCAAACCTCAAAGCGGTGAACTCAATGCATTTAGAATAGACGTTGAAAAAACCGACATTCCCATTCCATCAGACAACGTGGACGTTTCGGCACTGTATGAGTTGAGTTCATGCGAACCTAAGCTCGCCAAGCTGTCTACATTTCGTTTTTTATCTCACATTAACGCCTTTAAAACGGTTAACACCAACAGGCTACACGTAGCCATTGCGGCAGCTAAGTTAGGTAAAAAAGTAAATCTATACGGTAACTGCGTATTTCGGTGAATCCGATCGGTCGTTTCGGTTTTATCCGATCACTTTTTCATCTTCTTTTTCGTCCTTGCCAGTTTTACCTTAAGTGATCGGATTGGTCTAGTTTT
>NZ_JAEFCD010000016.1 GCF_016405965.1 Alteromonas sp. IB21
CAGTAGCAGCAATCGCCTTAAATCTTACCTCAGTATCAAATTCAGCTATCGCTTGTGTAGTCAATTCTTCTATCAATTTGTTTAAGCTCAACTTTTTATGCGCAGCCAAAGCCTTCAATCGATTATGCTTATCGTCTGGTAAACGTACGGTTAAAGTAGACATATCAAACTCCTCTCAAATAATCTTCAGGCGCTAACACTCTCAAACCATCAAATTGTAATTCCGCATTTCGCAGGTCTTTTAGGTTATTCGTAATAATGCTCTCGGCATTACCGGCTACTGCAAGTTCAATAAGAAAGTTATCGCCTTCATCTTTTAAATTTGGCCGCCACAAATAATGTATTTGCACCCATTCGCAAACACTAAAAAATGCTGCTAGCAACTCGTTCACTTCGGCCTCGGTAAGCGGGCACAGCTCTTTGATTTTGTTTCGCTTACTAACTGCTTCGTATTCCAAAAATAGGGTTGTGCTAATCAGCGGTTTTAGCTGACCCAACAAGCAACGCCGTATCACTTCACGGGCTGGGCCTGTTTTGCCAATCAGGGCGCTAATAAGTACACTGGTGTCAATAACTACTTTATTCATACTTTGTATGCTAGCGTATATGCTATCATTTTTCAATTTGACAGTGGCAGTTAACAAATAAATGTTGGGGATACAAACACGCGGGCTCTGCTTCGCAGTATAGCCCACGCGTTTGTGCCGCCAAATTAGGGCGTTATGTTTTGGGGAATTTCAGCATGAAGGCTGTTATATTATTTTGTCTTTTCACTTCTTTTTCCCATGCGTCTTCATGCTTCTCTGATTCATCAACAGAACTTGAGACAACGGAAAAATATAAATCACTGTTTGAATTTGAAACGGAAATTCAAGAAGGCTCAGCTGTTATTTCTATTCATATCCCGGTCTCTTTGGAAGGTAAGGAGTATGTTATAGGGGCGGTCTTAATGGACAGCATTGACGATCCAACATTTTTTATCCCTATACACGCGACTAAAGCTAAAAATAGTTATATTGTCGCCTACATACTCAGCCGCGAGCTTGTAAGAAGGCATTTTGTAACATTCACGTACGGGGAAGGTTGTGGTATTTCCGTAACTTTACCGGTTGTTTTAGAGTAAAAACATAACAAACAACTGTTGGCGCTCACTGCGTTCGCTGGGACACAAACACGTAGCCTCCCGTCGCTTCGCTCCGTATTTTAGCCTACGTATTTGTGCCCCAAAGTTGGGTGTTAGGTACTTCCTGTTAATTGACAAATCAAGTCGACTAATTACTATACAACTAATAGACTATCCGGAGATAGAAATGGACATCATCACTATAGGCACTTTTATAGTTATCTCGGTATGCTTAGGTATAGCGGCGATAATGATACTTGAGCCTAAATGGATTCAAATTAGCTACGTCACTTGGTCACGCCCTAAAAAACTAATATTCTCAACTGTAATGTATTTGCCGCTAGTCTTTTTATTAGAAGGTTCATGGCTTATCTTATTGCCTACATTTGTATTTATGAGCTTCATAACGCTGGATAGGCAGAAACATTTTATTAGTTTCAAGCTACGCACCTAACAATCGCATCAACACTCGCTTCGCTCGCTATTTTAGCCTACGTATATTTGCCCGTTATGCGGGCCGTTAGGAGACAAGAGGAATGTTGCAGTACAAAAGGATTTTTATGTTTATTCCTTTATCAATTCTATTGCCAGCATCAATCATTGCGGCTCTGGTTTTGGTCTTTGGCAGAAGTGGCGTATCTACTACTGATGTTTCCTTCTTGGTTACATCGTATATCACCGGTGGAGCTGTAGTCTTTGTGATTTATTGGTGGCTTGCTAAAGGTGTAAGTATAAGCCCATACCTTCATGCTTTCGTTGTGTATCTTTGCAGTTCGTTAATAGCAACTTTTGTACTTATGCTGGTTGTAGGTAAGAGCTATATTTCCCCTACCTTAGCCATTGATAATTTAATTTCAATTATCGTTATAGTTGTAGCAACCAAAGTCGGTTATAAAAACAAGGATGTATCCAGCGATGTCTCCTAACAAAAAAATTATGTCGTCCGCAGGCAGCTTCGCCATTATGCCCACACATCTGCGCCCGTTATGGAAAATTATGTTCATAAGGATGATTTATGAAATCTAAAGTTTTAATAGGAGTTTCTGGTGGCCTTTTCACCATCGTTGTGTTTAGCCTTGGCTTTTTCTCTTCTATTTATTTAACTACATCATTGCATTCTGCTAGCTACACTAAAGAACATGTAGATAACGGCAGGTTTATGCTATACGCGTTAAGACATATCGAAAATGGAGAAATTGAAAAAGCTAGATTAGCTCTAAGAGGTCATGTATCTCACAAGGTGCTTATTACAGATGCTTTTAGACTGCCACCTACGAGTGAACGAGAAGACCAGTTAATTGAAGATTTTTATGCAGAAGTTGTAGATTATTTTAATTCGCAAGGTGGCTTTAATGAAACCATTCAGGTTATTGAAAACGGGAAATGGGTTTCAAAACCTGCACCTACTATGCGAATTCTTGAAGAATTTTCTGCCAAGTGAAGATAATAAACACATAAAATCACTCGCAAGATTGCTGAAATAAAAACACGGTTGCTCCCTTCGCTTCGCTCGGTATTATAGGCTATGTATCTGTGCCCGTTATGCGGGTCGTTATATTTAAAAAGGAATTTCAATTGAAGCCATTTAAGAATCTAAGTTCTAAAAACCTACCGTTAATGTTACTTCTTGCTCGGGTATTAGCTTACGCAGGGTGTTTCGCATTTGCTGCGGGCCTTATATTTCTCTTTGCGAGCATGGTAGTTTTAAGCTCTTTAGCGATTGTAGCAACATCTGGCACTGTACTGCTTTCATTTGCAATTACAGTTTTAGTGGTATCGACTTTATTGGCAGCAATTGTTGCGTTTGAGGATAACTATCGTATTCGTACAGAGCACCTTGTAAGAAATAGTGAAACATAACAACCAACAGTAACATTATCCGCAGATACATCGGCCTAAAACTGTCATTGTATTCGCACCGCTAAATCTAATGTTACGTACCACCTTTAAATGGACTTAAAATGAAACTAGAAGACTTGAACAAGGTTTTACAAATCCTAGAACAGCATCAACCAAAGGGAATAGGCACAATTGCTTTAGCTGAAAAGACAGGAATTGAAATTTACAAACTTAGAAAGTACTTACAAAACTATAAAGATTATTTCGTTGCACTTCCCGATGAGCCAAAATACGCTATCAATAGTTTCGGACGATTCAAGGGTTCTAGAGCTGACATGCTAAAAAACCACAAAAGCGAGCTAGGGAAACAAAAAGTAAAGAGCTATTGGATCTTCTTTTTAATCTGTGCAGGTTGTTTTACTTGCGCCATGGCTAGGTCGCTTAAGTACCTGTAGGCTTCAAGTAACAGTACATTATCACTTGTCAAAAAATGACGGCCCCCCAAACCTTTATGCAAAAGGTACTCCCCTTGCTAACTAATATCGACTAATAAAAAGGCATACGGCTATTGCTTCTCATCCGTTTTCGTAAGACATTAAAACTATCGATATTTATAAGGAAATAAAGTATGAAACATATTGTTTTTGTTTTTATCTTAGTGCTCGTCGGATGTACCTCAACAACGTCACACAGCACACATACGCTCTCTAATACGATGGACATTATAAAAGCCGCTGCTGACTCTGCTCCAAATGGTGCTCCAGGTACGTACACCCTTCAAATAGTGGCCGGGGGTAGTCAAGGGAAGTTTGTCTATTTGAATACAGAAGAAGACTACCGCGACCAGCGAGCCGTAACTGTAGCGCTACCTCCTAGCGTTATTTCACAGTTGTCTGCAAAATATGGAATGCCGCCACAAAACTATTTTATCGGTAAGAAAATCGTTGTTAATGGTGAAGCGCAGCGAGTTAAAATTAGATTGCTATCACAAGGCAAGCCCACAAGTAAGTATTATTATCAAACGCATATTAGATTGATGGACATTTCACAACTTACGATTTTAGATGAACAGGCCTAAGAACGAAAATTCAGTTTCTGTAATCAAGTGGTTTGTTAAGAAGGTGCTCTCCTATGTTTAAATCTATAAACTTTACGCGCAAAATTCGTCCCTATGTCGAAGCCGAACTGGCGTTAGCTCGTAACAAGCAATTTCAACACAATGAGGCAGACGCTTTTGCACATCTAGAAACTGCCCACGTTCTTGGTCAAGCTTCCACCCGACTCCACGTGAAAGTACATGTCATGATGCTTTTATGGGCAGTTAGGCAGCGTGATTTGGGGGAGTTTTGTGGTCAAATCTTTAGAATAATAGGCGCAGCGACAAAAACCGTTTTCGGGCTTGTACCTCATGGAAATACAGGCGGAGTTAACGTTAGTCCATTTAAAGCAATGCCAATTAAACCTAAGCTTGAAAGAGTAATAGAGAAAGCGCGATCGTATGAAAATTAAAATAAATGTTGTTGATGCCTTTACCAACGTTAGGTTTAAAGGCAACCCAGCCGCGGTGGTTATCACTGGAACGTGGCTTAGCGATGCTAAAATGCAGGAAATTGCCGCCGAGAATAACCTTTCCGAAACCGCTTTCTTAGTTGAAGATGATAACGGCGTATTTGCTATCCGCTGGTTTTCCCCGCTTACAGAAATTGACTTCTGTGGGCACGCAACCTTGGCTTCTGCGTTTGTGATTTTTAGCGACAACTATCAACTACCGCACATTACACTTTTAGCAGAGTCTGTGGGAATAATGAGAGTCGTTAGAAAAGACGACGGTTTCATTCAAATGGACTTTCCAAACAGAACGCCAACTCCTGTCGATGACGTCCCCGAGGCATTACTAGCAGGTCTTTCTATTAAGCCCGATAGCGTATTGAAAAATGGTCAAGCTTATTTTGCAGTTTACTCTGACGAAGACGACGTGTTAAGCGTGATACAAGACAGCGAAAAACTTAAAACACTCGCGCCCCATGATGTAGTAGTAACAGCGCCTGGGACACAATTTGATTTTGTGTCACGCTACTTTTGGCCGGCAAACGGTGGAGATGAAGACCCTGTAACAGGGTCAATCCATACTGGTCTAGCCCCCTATTGGGCTAAAAAGTTAGGTAAGACAAAACTTTTGGCCTATCAAGCTTCTAAACGAGGGGGAACCTTAAGATGTGAAGTTGCGGGCGACCGTGTATTTATTTCAGGCCAAGCCGTGTCATACCTTGAAGGTTACATTACTATTTGATGATTGGTATTTTACCCAAATTGGCTCTGTTAGCACTTTTTCTAAAAAGTCAGATACTCCAAGGTAAACGCTGACGATAAACTTGCGACATAGTCCGTGCTGTCAGACCCCAAAAAAAGCGGAAGGCTTCACGCCTTCCGCTTTCTGTCTTTAAGGCAACTACGTCAGCATATTTATTCTCAGTGTATCAGCCCTAATAATCAGCGCCCTACAGCAATACCTTCTCTACGAGGGTCAGCACCGCCAATCAGTTTGCCTGATTTAAACTGTATTCCGTGAAGACCACTGTTTAAATCTACCACTTTAACGTTGTGTCCAAGTGCTTTTAAAGGCTCTTCTAGTTCAGCTATTGGTGTACCCTTCTCTAACGCCGTATAGTCGTTTCTATTAGTGATTTTAGGTAGGTTGATGGCCTGTTGAATATCCAAGCCAAAATCTAAAACACCAATTAGGGTTTGAGCGACATAGCTTACAATTCTAGAGCCGCCCGGTGAGCCGACAACCACCTCTAAGTTACCTTCTTTGTCGAACACCATTGTGGGGCTCATGGCACTTCTCGGGCGCTTACCAGGCTCAACGCGGTTAGGCACTGGAAAACGGTCTTTGGTCGGCGAAAATGAGAAGTCTGTAAGCTGATTATTAAGCAGGAAGCCTTCAACCATGATTCCAGAACCAAACATAAACTCGATGCTAGTTGTCATCGATACCGCGTTGCCCTCTTTATCAACAATAGAAACATGAGAGGTGTTAGGCAGTTCCATTGATGTACCAAGCGCTACATTCGCATCAGCGTAGGGATTTCCCGCGCGTTTGCGGCGCCACGCTTTATCAACCCCAATACTCTCAGCACGGCGCTCTAGGTAAGCCGTGTTGATCATGGCTGCAAACGGAAGATTGGTGAAATCGCTGTCGGCAATAAACTTCTCCCGATCCGCGTACGAAAGCGCGCTCGCTTGGGTATACAGATTTGCAAACTCTACCGAATCCGGTGCGTATTGGCCAAGATTGAAATCTTCTAGCATTTTCAAAATTTGATAAACATTTACACCACCAGAACTAGGCGGTGCCATGCCGCAAATACGTTTCTCGTGATAAAGGCCACAAACAGGTTCACGTTTTACAGGTTCATAGTTTGCTAAATCTTCTAACGTCATCTGACCTGGGTTAATCTCAGCGCTATTCACTGCTTCAACGATTTTTTCAGCAACCTCACCTTTCAATAGATAGTCGCTGCCCTTTTCGGCAATCCCTTTTAATGTTTTGGCTAACTTTTTATTTTTCTTTACCGTGCCTTCTTTTAATGGCAAACCCGCTGGAAAGAAGTAAGTCGAGCTTGCAGGAAAAGTTTTTAGACCAGGGTGATAGTCTAAAGCCACCAGCTTTGCCAGACGTGGTGACACTCTAAAGCCGTCTTCAGCGGTTTTTATCGTATCGTCGAAGAGCGTATTCCAAGGTAGCTTACCGAACTCTCCCTGTGCCATTTCTAACGCTTTTACTGCGCCAGGCACACCTACTGATTTACCGCCTACAACGGCGTCTAACCAGCGCATAGGCTTGCTGCCTTCGATGAACCAATGAGAATTTACGGCTTTTGGCGCGGTTTCGCGGCCGTCAAAGGTGTGAAGTACTTTGTTCTTATTATCCCAATAAAGGATGAAAGCGCCACCACCGATGCCCGACGATTGTGGTTCAACCAAAGAAAGCATTGATTGGACAGCCACGGCCGCGTCGATAGCACTCCCGCCTCTCTCTAAAATATTCTTCCCCGCCCAAGACGCGTAAGGGTTTGCTGCTACGACCATATATTCGTTAGCCTCAAACGCTTTTTTCTCAATGTAGCCTGTGGCTGCCTCTGGCTCACCTACTTCGCGCGTTTGCTTCGCGGTCGCACCAAAAACAAAACAGCTAGTTAATGCAAAGGTAACTACCCAAGCTCTGAACAAAGCACTGCGTCTCAAAATATATTTTCCTCTTATTTAAACTTTTCGGGGTTAATGGGGCGTTTTTTAAGAAACGCATCGAACGCTTCTTGGGCCGCAGTAGTACCCAATGCTTCTAAAAAAATATCAAATTCTTCGTTCATTTGCTGATTAATATGCTCTCCATCGCCTTTTAATAGCGCTTTTGTTTGTCTAAGCGAAAATGAAGGCTTGGCGATGAGTTTATCAACCGTAGCTTGAACTGTCTGATCGATTTCATTGGCATCAGTAATTTTGGTCAAAATTCCGAATTGATATGCGTCGGCAGCAGAGAATGGTTCGCCCAACATTAGCCACTCTGCTGCTTTGATATGCCCTGCAACCTTAGGCAAAAGATAACTTGATGCATATTCAGGAACAAGCCCTAAATTGATGAACGGTAGAACAAATCGGGTATCTGGAGTGGCGTAAACAAAATCGCAGTGAAGCAGCAAGGTAGTTCCTATTCCCACCGCTAACCCATGAACTTGCGCGATGACAGGTATGTTACATGCAGCCAGAGCGCGCATAAACGCTGCGGTTTCCGGCACCTGAGCGTGATCTTGTTGCTGTGCAAAGTCGCCTATATCATTACCTGCAGTAAAACAATCACCCGCACCTTTAATGACAACCACTTTTGTTGAACCATCATTTTTAACACCCAAAATAGCATTCGCCATTGCTTGGTACATATCCCGTGTTAATGCATTCTTTTTCTCTTTACGGTTGAGTGTAATTGTTAAGCACTGCTGATTATTTTCGGTAATGATGTAAGACATAATTACTCCTTTACTGTCGTCTATTTTATATTAGGTGTACTTCAGTTTTCACCCTGTCGGCAATTTCTGTATCATAGCCAGCAAATTCGAAATTCAAAAATAACTAACACTGATGATGTCACTGCCGTTTTCGCTTAAGTATAGCGCTGGTCCTTTATTTGTAGCGCTATGCTCTGTTATTGCATTTTTCTTTGAGCCCATGTCTGGCAACTATTTGGCTTACGACCGGTACGCCATCCAAGGTTTAGAAACCTGGCGCATTATCAGCGGAAATATCGTTCACACCAATGGCTACCACTTAGTTTTAAATTTAGCGGGCCTCGCGCTTTTGTGGGCGCTGCACGGTGAACATTATCGCATTGGCTTGTACTTAAAGGTTTTTGTGTGGTGCTGCTTAGGAACCAGTGTCGGGCTTTATTTTTTCTCTCCAGACCTGATTTGGTACGCAGGTTTGTCTGGCGCGTTACACGGTATTTTCGCATGGGGCGCCTGTGTTGATATAAAAGAGAAAATGAAGTCGGGTTGGTTACTACTTATCGGTTTAGCGATTAAAGTGGGATACGAACAAATTGATGGTAGCAGTGAGGAAATAGCAAACCTTATTGGTGCGAAAGTTGCGGTAGATGCGCATTTATTTGGGGCGCTGACAGGCATGGTTATCTTTTTGCTTATGTTTATCACCGCTAAAAGAAAATAAACGCCCTTGCTATACAGCGGCGCTCTTTCCATGTATTACAGCCGCCTACGGTAGATAAAAAGCGCGTAAACGAAAAAGCTAATGACAATAGAAAGGCCCGAATTCAGTTGAATTCGGGCCTTTTTTCGTAGCCTTTGAAACTAATACGATATGAAAAGCGGTTGTTTTTAAACACTGAGCTTTTCACGAATTAACCGTTTCAGTTATAAATTTTCCTCGAATAGCTTGTAGATACGGCGGTATTCATCAAGCCATGAACTAGGCTGAACAAACCCGTGTGGCTCTACTGGATAAATCGCCGTTTCAAAATCTTCCTTCTCTAACTCGATAAGGCGCTGCACCAATCGCACGGTATCATGGAAAAACACATTGTCATCAACCATTGGCGCGTTGATAAGCAAGGGCTTTTCGAGTCCATCTGCGAAATAGATTGGTGAGCTACGCTCAAACGCGATGGGATCGATATCAGGAGTGTTTAAAATGTTTGCCGTATAGGGTGTGTTGTAATGTGCCCAGTCGGTTACTGGACGGAGTGCTGCACCCGCCGCGAATAGGTCAGGAGCGGTAAACATAGACATAAAGGTTAAGAAACCGCCGTACGATCCGCCATATGTGCCTATGCGCTCGCGATCTACATTTGCGTTGTCTACCAACCAATTCACACCGTCACGTAAGTCCTGCACTTCAGGCGTACCCATTTGGCGATAAATCGCGGTACGCCAATCACGCCCGTAGCCAGCGCTTGCACGGTAATCCATATCAAGCACAACATAGCCTTGCTGCACTAGCATACTGTGGAACATGTATTCTCTGAAATACCCAGACCACCCCATGTGGGCGTTTTGTAAATAGCCTGCGCCGTGGTTAAACACTACCGCTTTGTTTGGTGCTGATTTGTCGTAATTTTCTGGTAGATAAACGCGAGCGTAAATTGGCGCGTCGGTATGCGATGAGTCAATAGCAACGATATTCGGCACTGCCCAAGGGAGTGCATTAAATTCAGCACTGGCGCTTCGCGTAATCTGCTTTGCTGCTGTTGCTTCATCTGCTGGCTTAATATAAAGCTCTTGTGGCTTATTAACTTTGCTATGGCTTAGCAGCAAGTTTTTACCATCAGGGCTAAGTGAATAGTCGGTCATACCATTCAAATCAGTCATGGTGTCGATGGTATTGTCACTTAAATCAGCACGATAAACTTCGTAAAGACCAGGATGCTCTATGTTAGCTTTAAAGTAGATATAGTTGTCATCGTTGGAAAGCGTTAAATCGTCAACAATAAAACGGCCACTGGTCAGCGCGACAGGCTTCTCACCAGGTTTTTGAATATATAAATGCGAGTAGCCAGTATGCTCAGACTGATAGTAAAGGGTCTCGCTGTCATTCAGCCAATCAAACGCGTTGAAACGATAGTTTACCCACGCATCGTCATGAAGCCTGTGTTGGTTTTCCAGCGTTTTATTTGCAAGGTCGACGGTCGCAATCCAGCGGTCTTTGTTGTCCCACGCTTCTAGCATAACCGCGACAGCGTTACCGTTTTTGTGCCAGCGAATCGAAGGTTTGGTCCAGTACCAGCTTTGCAGTAAGGTAATATCTCGGGGCAGACGATTCACTTCATAAGTCTCGCCTCTTGCCTTCGCGTTCTCTGCTTTTACATCTGCAAGTACGTCGTCATTGTAGCCAGGCAAATTAAAGTATTTAAGTTCACTCTTCTCACCTGTTTTCAAATTAAGCAGCCACAGTACGTGATTTACTGATTCTGCATCTGCCACACGTTGGCGTACCGGCTTTGCCGCGATACGGCTGTCTTCTTGAATGTAATGGGGCATGATGTCGCTGTCATCGCGGGTCGGCTTACTTTCAGTAGTTGCAACCACAGCAAAGTTACCCGCAGGCGATACACTGATCCCTGCTAGTCGATGCGACTTGTCGAAATAAAACGGCGAAGGTGCAACGCTGTCGTTCTTTTCAGCCAGTGCTTTTTTTGCATCGTCTTTATCTTTTTTGTTTTTACGCTGTAGCTTGATGTATTCCACCAGCGACTGTTGCTGTTCAGCAATATAATCTTTAGGTGGCTCTACTGCCGTTGGCTCGTCACTAAATTTCCAACTCAACAGCTCTTCACGGGTGCCGTTTGATAGGTCGATAGCAATGAACCGGTCACCACTTAACGCCATTAGGCGGCCATCTGTCATGAAAGAAAGCGTTGAGAGTGCGTTACCGCCACGAGCAATACGCACAGTTTCGCCATTGGTAAATTGCACATAAACACTGTCTTCAAAGGAATAAGCGATGACACCATCGTTCCTTACTACGCGCTCTTTGAAACGATATTTGTGTAAGTCGGATAGCGGCGCTTTAATCACATTCTCAGGATTTGATAGGTCAGCAATATAAACATCTTTGAGTGCACTATTTTGCTTTTCCCTTTCAAACACAATTTTGTCGCCATTAACTGACCAGCCCATACCCTCGGGCAGCGCGCCTATCCATTGAGGATCTGACATGATTTGTTTGAGCGTGATTTCACCGTTTGTTTGGCTGGCTGACGGCGCTACATCAGGTGTGACCGATTGTTGAATACTCGTCGCAGGCAATGGCAAAGAGGTTGTTGTAATTGACGTGTCGTTCGTTGTGCTTGCACATCCACCAAGCGCAAACGTTACGCTGGCCGCGATGAGTAAAGAAGAATATTTTTTCATTATTTTAAGTCGTTGTTATGTAAAAAGCGTTAACATTATACCCAGAGCATTTATCAAAGCGCTAACGTTCATCGATTGTGATAGTGAACCAAACGTAAAGCATCCCCGTTTATGGTTTGTCTACATTGGGTCTCTTACCCTTTCAAAATAACAAAAATTAACTCTCGAGGTAAAACACTATGAAAGCAAAAAGATTTGTACCGGCGTTGCTTACGCTTACCTTTTTAACGTCTACTAGCTTTGCAAATGAATGCCCTAGTGTACTTAAATTTATGAAGCGCAAACTCAATTCTCAAGAAACGGTCAATCTGTGTAACGAATACGGTGGCAAAACGCTGTTAGTGGTTAACACAGCTAGCTATTGCGGTTATACACCACAGTTTGAAGGCTTAGAGGCACTTTACAGTGACTACAAAGACAAAGATTTCGTAGTACTTGGTTTTCCATCTCATGATTTCAATCAGGAAGATAATGATGAAGGTAAAACCGCCGAACTTTGCGAATTAACCTACGGCGTAAAGTTTCCGATGTTTGAACCAATATCGGTAAAAGGTGAAGACGCGGACCCTATGTATCAAATGCTTAAAACTGCTACTGGCAAAGCGCCATCTTGGAATTTCAACAAATACCTGATAGATAGCACGGGCAAGCAAATCACTCACTACCCTAGTTCAACAAAGCCTACCGATCCTGCCTTTATTGCTGATGTTGAAGCGCTATTAAAAAGTGAATAAGTATTGTTGCGTTCATAAGCGCTCTTTGAGCTGTTGATAACGTCTACGATGTTAACGCACATAAAAAAGCCCCGCGTTATACGCGGGGCAATCAAGCACACTCAACTTGGAACACACTTTTAGCTGAAACATACTTCCTACGTTTTAGCTAACTGCATTAATTTAGTGTGTTTAGCCGTTGGTAAGTTCAATAATTTTTTCACTTGCAGCTGAAAAAGCTTCGTTTGCTTGCTCTTCACCCATGTTAAGTCCCTCAGCATAAACGAATTTTACATTGTTAATGCCAACGAAATTTAAAAAGTGTTTTAAGTATGGCGTTTGCGTATCGAAGTCTGAACCTGCATAAACACCACCACGGGCTGCAAAAACCGTAGCTGATTTATTCTCTAACAAGCCCACAGGACCCGTTTCAGTATATTTAAACGTTATACCAGCTCGAGCCACACGGTCAAAATATGCTTTTAGACTTGAAGGAATGCCAAAGTTATACATTGGCACTGCTAACACAATCTCATCAGCTTCCTTTACCGCTTCTACGATATCGTCAGACACTTTAGCCAACGCTTGCTGCGATTCATTTCGTTCAGAAGCCTCAGTCATCCAAGCCTGCATTTCTTCACCCGTTAGGTGAGGTAGCGCTAGCGAGGCTACATCGACGCGGTTGATACGTACCGAGTCATCCTTTCCCATTTTAGAAAGGTACTCGTTTGCAAGCTTTGAAGAATTACCTTCACTGCCATTAAGGCTGGAAAATATCGCTAAAACTTTTTTCATGCCGAACTCCAATATTCGTTGTTTCGATGATGCGAAGTTATATTAGAGCAATTAGATTGAATGAAAATATCAAAAAGATGAAGGGTGCGTTCTATTTTGTAGAACATGATCTTACGTGTTCGAGACGCATTGTAAAAATAATGAAAACATTACATTGCGTTAATGTTGCAAGAAGGATGATCTTCCCACAATTCCCTAGCGTAATCGAGTCTGCTACAACACAATTAAGAGGATACGAAAAATGAGAAGGACCAAGGCTCTCCTTGCATGTTCAATATTACCACTATTTCTAATTGGTTGCTCTGATGATGACGATGATGAAGTAGTTGAAGTCCCCGCCCCCGTTATCGAGTATTCAAATGTACGCGTTGTTCACGCAGCATCTGACGCTCCGATGGTTAATATTACCGCTAACGATGCCATACTAAACGGTTTGGAAAATGTTGATTATCAAGTTGCTTCATCGCGTTTTGAAGTAGAAACAGGAACCTACGACATTGGCGTAACAGGTATTCTTCCTGGAGAAGACGCTGAAGTATTACAGGCTGACGTTACGCTTGAAGCTGATATGAACTACGATATTTTTGCCGTAGGAAATGTTAGCGACGAGACACTGGCATTGTTAACAGTAACCAGCATGGAAACCGCGGTCGAGGCAGGAAACGCGCAGGTACAAATTGTACATGCAGCATCCATGGCTCCAACAGTTGATATTTATGTTACCGCGCCCGATGCAGATATTACTGCGGAACAGCCACTTGTAACGGCAGAATTTACTGACTCAACAGATTTGATTCAAGTGCCTGCGGGCGATTATCAAATTCGTATTACACCGGCGGGCGAGACTACGGTTGTGTATGATTCTGGTACTGTAAACCTAGCCGACGGTGCTGATTTACTCATAGCCGCAACTAACAATGTTGGCACGGGTGATTCACCCGTAACACTTCTAGCTGCAGACGGCGATAGCAGTTTCAAAATATGGGATGCAGAAGCGGGTTCAGAAATCCGCGTAGTGCATGGTATTAGTGACGCGCCAGCGGTTGATGTTATAGCAAATAACGAAATTGTACTGGTAGACGGCATTCAGTTTCCGCGAACCACCGATTACTTGTCTGTTGCTGCAGGTGACTACCTAATCGATGTTGTAGCTGATAGTGACAATAGTGTTGTGGCAGTTGACGATGCTGAATTGACGCTAGAAGTGGGTATGTCATATACCGCCATAGCAAACAACGTTTTAGCCGCACCAGAACTTGATGTTCTTGTTGATATGCCTCGCTCTGTAGCAACTGAAGCCAAAGTGCGTATTGTTCACGCTTCACCTTCAGCAGGCAACGTGGATATTTATGTAACCGCAGATGGTGAAATTGATGCAGTTGAACCAGCTTTTGCCGATATTGCTTATCAAACTGGCGAATTAGTTGAGACGGGCTATGTAAGCTTGGCAGAAGGCGACTATGTAGTCACTGTTACGCCAACAGGCACCAAAACAGCGGCGATAGAAACGGGCGTGCTCTCGTTAGAAAATGGCGAAATATATACTGCGATTGCGCTAGACGGTGCTATGGAGGGCGACTTACCTCAACTAGCATTACTTGATGGTCTGGCTCCACCTCCGCCAGCTTTTAACGCCGACATGACTTATAATGTAAGCCTAAGCGGTTCTCAAGAAGTGCCCGCTGTTACTACCACGTCTTCTGCAACAGCAGTAGTTGAAATTGACGAAGATCTACCAGCGTTTAGCGTGAGTGTTGATGTTTCAGGCCTAACCGACGTTACTGGTGTGCACGTACACGATGGTGGCATTGGTATGAATGGACCAGTTGCTTTCCCACTCACTGATGCTGGCAACGGTACTTATGTTTTAGCTGAAACTAATATATCACCTAGCAACTTAGATGCGCTGACTAATGGTGAATGGTACTTAAATGTACACACTACAGCGAACCCTAGCGGCGAAGTACGTGGTCAAATTGTTCCTGACACGACAGCGGTGGTTACTTTTTCACTAAGTGGCAGCCAAGAGGTTCCAGCGGTCGATACAATGGCAATGGGCTCTGGCTATGCGCTTTTCGATACGACCAACAATAATGTTTCCCTTGTAGCGGTAACCACCATCGAAAACGCGACGATGGCACATATTCATACTGGCTTCGCCGGTGTAAATGGCCCTGTGCTAGAAGCGCTTGTTGAAAGTGAAGAAACAGCTGGTGTTTGGATGACAGATGGAAGCCTAACGCTAGATGAAGCAACAGCTACGCAGTTACTTTCAGGCGGTCACTATGTCAATGTTCACACTGCCGCGTTTACTGGTGGCGAAATTCGCGGCCAGATCACGCCTGACAACATTGAAGTGTACGGCATTATCGCCAACGGGCAACAAGAGGTACCTGCCGTGACTACCGATGCGAGCGGCGCTGGCGCATTTACCCTTAACACGTCTACAGGCGCATTGTCAGGTAGTGTAACTATTACCGGTATGACAGCGAATATGGCGCATATCCACGAAGGTGAAGCGGGCGCAAACGGTAATGTATTATTGGGACTCACTGCCGGTGCAGATGGTATGTGGTCAGTACCAACTAATACAACGTTAACGGCTGAGCAAATGGGTGTTATGGCAGACGGTGGTCTTTACACTAACTTCCACTCAGATGCATTTCCAAGTGGTGAAATTCGCGGTCAGATCACATTAGGCTTCGACTAAACGAAGTAAGCCAAACGTATTACGTTTCACACTTACTGAGACTTAAGCAAAATAATAAAGGGGCCTAGGCCCCTTTCTCGTATATTAAAAAAAGAAAAACGTTATCTAAATTGTATTCAGCGCTGCTTCAAAATCTTCAATCAGATCCTGCGTGTCTTCAATACCTACCGATATACGCAGCATGGTATCAGAAATTCCCATTAGTTCTCGCTCTGCGGCTGTATTTTCAAAATAGATAGTAGGTGCAACAGGTAGCGCCAGCGTACGATTGTCGCCCAAGTGAGTAGCACAAATCACCAACTTCATTTCATTTAAAAATGCCACCGGATCAGCACCTTCGATCAGATCGAAACTTAAAATAGCGCCGTAGCCGCCGTTCAAATACTCCCGGGCCATGAAATGCTGTGGATGATCGGCAAGCCCAGGATAAAAGACCTTAGATACTTTAGCGTGATTATCCAAAAATGTAGCGAGTTGCATTGCGTTATGCTGACTTCGTGACAAACGCAGAGCTAAGGTTTCCATGCCTAACGCAATGGCAGAAGCAGATTGCGGAGCTAGCGTAGCACCTAAATCCCGTAAACCTTTCTTCTTAATCTGGGTAATTCCCCATTGTGCAGTGTCTGCAACTTGATAAGCAGGTTTTAGGTTATCAAACTTTGTCCAGTCAAAGTTACCCGTATCGACTACTGCACCACCTAAAACGTTGCCGTGACCAGCGATGTATTTCGTCAGCGAGCAGAATACTAACGACGCCTTTACGTTTTTTGCGTAAAAAACGGGCGGAGGCGTCATGGTGTTATCAATCATAAACAGCATGTGTTTTTCTTCGCAGAATAGACCGATGGCGTGAAGGTCGGCAACCTGCGTCACAGGGTTAGCTACAGTCTCTGTATAAACACCTTTAGTGTTTGGACGATAGGCTTCTTTCACCTGCTGAATGTCAGTCACATCTGTGTAGGTAACCTGTACGCCAAAATCTTTAATTGTTTCAAAAAAGCTGCGCGTATTTCCGAAAAGGTATTGGCTAACAATTAAATGGTCGCCCGATTTAAGCAATGCAAATAAAGTGCTGCTTATCGCTGCCATACCCGTCGAATAACAAAGTGTGCCAACGCCTCCTTCAAGGTCATTGAGCATATTTTGTAGCGCCGCGACAGAAGGTGATGAAGAACGCGAATAAACATGGGCAGCACGTTTGCCTTGAAACGCGTCTATAATGCCCTGCGCATCTTTAAACTCAAAAAGAACGGAATTAGACGTACTGCTATGAACACCGCCATGCTCTGGGGTATTTAGCATACGATCAGAATGAACCTGACGGGTTGTGAATCCCAATTTTGTCACGGGTAAAGCTCCGAAAATAGATGTTTGCGACTTTGCCATGCGCTCACCGCTATCTTACTTGATACGGTTGCGTACTTACCACTTCACCAGAAATGATTATGGCTTTGTTATGCAGTTTTTAGGATATTTTGCGCAAACATTATCATAAAACGTATAGATAGTTTGCATTTGTTCATCTATGTTAGTCACTTTCTGAATAATTGGCCCTAGCACAATTGCCTTTCTAGCGTAGTCCAACCCAATGACTTGAATAGGTATTTCGGCTTCACGAGCAATATGCATAAACCCTGTTTTCCATGGGTAAATGGGGCTTCTTGTCCCTTCTGGCGCCAACGCTAGAATAAGCGTGTCAGCCTCTTTAATCCTATTCGCTATAGATGTTACCACACCGTGCGCTTTGCTCCTTTCAACCGGAATACCACCGAGTCTTCTCACTATCGCGCCTAAAGGCGGCTTGAATATAGTGTGTTTTCCAAAAAAATTAATATTCAGCTTAAATGAAAAGACAATGAATAAACCAATAAAGAAGTCCCAATTAGATGTGTGTGGTGCTACCGCTAAAATGGCTTTTTTCTGATTAATCAGCTCACCTTCCACGTGCCAACCTCGCTTTGTGAGCACCCATGCCGCAAATGTCGACAACCAATTTGGCCATTTTCGAGGAATATTTTTTCCGACAATAACATTATTGGCAGACTGAGAATACGTGCTAGGGTGTGAGGGTTCTGTCATTATTATTATGCTCTATTTTCTTGGTTTAATGCGGCTCAATAATTACGTGATTAATGAGAGCTTAACAAGTGAGTGCTCAATAAGTCGCAATTTTTAGCGCTCTCAAAGTATCTATAAAGGCCTAATTATTTTGCTTTAGACAAACCGTAAGGCTGTATTTATTTCTGCGAAGAGTAATCAAATTAGACATGTAAAACAATTGTTAACATGAATATGAAGGGCCGGTTAGAACATTCGAAAGAGAAAAGGTTCGAAAATTTAAGTATGTGTATTCTATTTATCGCTAACAAAATGCGAGAGGACTACCCGCTAATTATTGCAGCAAATCGGGATGAGTTTTACGCGCGCCCGACCGCCCCATCTTCCTTTTGGGATGGGCATCCTAATTTACTTGCCGGGCAGGATTTAGAGGCTAACGGTACCTGGATGGGCGTTACGCGTAATGGAAACTTGGCGGCACTCACCAATGTCAGAGACCCGCACAATATCAACAAAAATGCGATATCACGGGGTGAATTAGTCGCTAACTGGTTAAAGCAGGACTCTGTTGATACGAGACACGCTGCGCAATCACAATACTTGGCAACACTCGAAAATACACGTTCACAATATAATGGCTATAACTTGCTATTTGGTCATGTCGACGCACTAAGGGTTTACAATAACGTAAACAATTCGACCCATTTTATCGAAAAAGGCGTGTACGGTTTATCAAACGCAGATATAGCCACACCTTGGCCAAAAGTAACGCAAGGCGTAACGGCATTGAACCATTATGTAATAAATGAAGACGTCATAAATGATGACGACTTGTTTGCTATTTTGCGCCGTGACAATAAAGCCGACGACGCGCTACTTCCCGATACGGGAGTGGGTTATGAATGGGAAAAGGCGCTATCTTCGATTTTTATTCAAACCGAGAAATACGGAACGCGCACGTCTACCCTGCTGCTGGTAGATAAAAACAAAACGCTGACTTGGAAAGAACGACGCTTTTCAGATAAAGGCGAAACACTTGAAACCCGTAAATTTTCCTTTGCAATTTAGGGTGTTTTTGAAATGAAACTTTCGTTTACGTTTTCTTTAGCCGATTAATTGAAATATTTTCAATCTTTAGGGGTCGTTTTTTCTACCATCGGTGGCATAATGCCTGCCTGCTATCTTTTGCACACCAACGTAACGTGAGGACATATCGTGTTTGAAGTATTACCCCATCTCGCCCCAGATCCAATTCTTGGCCTGTCTGCTGCTTTTCGCGAAGACACCAACCCAAATAAAATCGATTTAGGTGTTGGCGTTTACAAAGATGAGCAAGGTAATACCCCTATTCTTTCAAGTGTTGCTAAAGCGCAAAAAGTGCTTTTAGACACAGAAACCAGCAAAACCTATATCACGCCTCAGGGCAACCAAGGTTTCATCGATGGTATGTTGTCTTTGCTGTTAGGTAAGAATAGCCCAGTTCTTCTTGCAGACCGCGTAGCTGCGGTTCAAGCGCCAGGCGGTTGCGGTGCGCTGCGTATCCTTTCAGAGCTACTCGTTCGCTGTAACGAAAACGGCAAGGTATGGGTAAGTGACCCAACATGGGCAAACCACATTCCACTTATCGGCTCTGCGGGCCTTAAAATTGAAACCTACCCGTACTTCGATAAGGCGTCAGCAAGCATTCGCTTTGACGCCATGATGGAAACCCTTCGCAAAGCTGAAAAGGGCGATATCGTGCTTTTACACGGTTGCTGTCACAACCCAACAGGTGCTGACCTTACCAATGCACAATGGGATGAAGTACTAGAAGTAGCGAAAGAGCGCGAGTTCCTGCCTTTCATCGACGTGGCTTATCTGGGTTTTGGTGAAGGCTTAGAAGAAGACGCTTACGGCATGCGTTTGTTGGTAGAAAATCTGCCAGAAGTTATCGTTGCAGCATCGTGTTCTAAAAACTTTGGCCTATACCGCGAGCGCGTTGGTCTTGCAGCTATTATCACTGAAGATTCAGCAACCCGTAAAATTGCACAGGGTCAGATTCAATCAATCGCACGCGGTATCTACTCTATGCCGCCAAGCTACGGCGGTGCATTGGTTGACATAATCCTAGCTGACGAGGCCCTTAACAACGAATGGGTATCTGAGGTGAACGAAATGCGCGATCGCATGAAGTCTCTACGTGCCATGCTTGTTCAAAACCTTCACGACAATGGTTCACCTAAAGACTTTAGTTTCGTGAACGACCAAAAAGGTATGTTCTCGTTCTTGTGTATTACACCTGAGCAAGTACGCGAAGTACGTGAAAAGCACAGTGTGTATTTTGTTGATTCGAGCCGCGTAAACATTGCAGGCATCAACCAAGAAAACGTAGAAACGCTAGCGAAAGCATTAGTATCAGTGCTTTAAGCGAAAGCTGACCGTTTTAAGAACTTATAAAGGCAGAGTGAAAACTCTGCCTTTTTTGTTTACCTCAGATTAATCTCGCTTTCTATATGTGCGGTAAACAGCCTTACCATGCCATTAAAGGCAGTTGGTTACACTTCCTAATAAATTTACGCCGTTCTCTACATGCACTTTTTACTAAGCTGAATAAGCAATAATAATTACACTGGAACAAGGTTGACGTGCACATTAACTTTGAAAATAGGCTAGTGTGCATGTATTGCTCTAATCCCTTTAGTTGAAAAGGAGATCGTTATGAGGTTGATAATAAGACTTTTGAGTTTAGCCGTCGCTGCATACGCCTGTTACAGTGGGGCTATAACCGGCGAATGGAAAGCATCTGTCGCTATCGTTGCTCTTTGTGCATTGGTGTTTTTAGTATCATTTGCCACAAAAACTCGCAGCAGCACATCCGGTTCTAACGCAGACAGTAGCGCTGCGCTTTACACACCAACAAGCAACTCAAGCTCATCTTGCGGCAGTGATGCCGGCGGCGGTGACTGCTAAAACCAAATGGGTCAGAGTCTGAGGTATCCCCACAAATAATATAACGATGTCAGTGAGATAAAAAAGATAGGAACATTCATGACGTTTGGTGATCAGATCAATCGCCAAACTTCACCGAGGCCAAACAGCCATGAATACCCTATCTCTTGTGAACAATGTCGTATCGCTTGTCAGCTATAAAATGCATAAAACTTGTCGGGGTGCGTCATCAAGAATTACATTGCAACAAGACGAAAGAGAAACCAGCCACACACAAAACATTTTTAAAGAGGTTGCACGCTATATTACCTTCTCACTGTCGCCCTATTATCGTCACTGACGCAGGGTATAAATCGCCTTGGTTTAGAGAAGTTAAGGCACTAGGATGGGATATTGTTGGGCGTATCCGCAAGCCACATTTTTACTCGCTTGATAGAGGAAATACGTGGCAGAGTATTCGACACCTTTATGCTCAAGCAACCTGTCGGCCTAAGAGTTTTGATAACAGCCAAATAGTAAGAGGTAATCCTTTTGCCCGTACGCTAGTTCTGTTCAAACAGAAAACGAAATGACGTCATGCTTTAAACCCAGATGGTACGCGCAATGCTTCAAAATGCTCAAAAGTCCATGCGTAAGGAGCGAAAGATCCGTGGCTGTTAGCGACTTCACTAGAATCTCACCGAAGCTTGTCGAAACAGGTCGTTGCTATTTATCGCCAGCGCATGCAGATTGAAGAAGGCTCTAGAGACATGAAAAGCACGAAGTTCGGGCTTGGATATAAGCAAGATAAAAGTGTTAAGAAGCAGCGTTTAACAATCCTAATATTGCTGACTACGTTAGCGTCACTAGTGGCTATACTACTGAGTATGGTGCTCGTCTCTTCCCACAAACATCGGCGCTTCTAAGCCAATACCGAAACCAGAAGCGTGCTGTCATTCCATTACCTTGGACTCAGGGCTGTCGCTTGCCGAATACGATTCACTATGCGACTGTGGAAAGCTGCACTCCAATGGTACAGCTCCATCGTTGACGCTGTCTGAGCCGGAGCCACATGAAATTAAATTCGTGGGGATCCCTCAGACTCTGACCCCATTATTTTATTTGAGGGCGCGGAGGCCTTGGGTGAGGAGTCGGTCTAGTGCGTTGGCGAAGTTTTGCTTGTCGCGCTGTGAAAAGGCTTTGGGCCCTCCGGTGTGTTCGCCGCTTGAGCGCATGGTATCCATAAAATCTCGCATACCCAATATCTGCTTGATAGACGACTTATCGTATTCTTCACCACGATTGTTAAGCGCTAGGGCATTTTTCGCCAGCACATCAGCCGCTAAGGGAATGTCGTTAGTAATCACCAGATCACCGGCTTCGCACTTCTCCACAATATAATCATCTGCGGCATCGAAGCCAGACGGCACCTGGGTCAATGTTATATGTTTGTCTGGTGGAACAGACATAGAATGGTTAGCCACCAAAGACAAAGGCAGCTTTGTTCGTCTGGCTGCCTTAAAAAGAATGTCTTTGATTACTGCAGGGCACGCGTCGGCGTCAACCCATATATGCATGGTCGTATCTCGTAATTAAATCCTATTACGCTAGCATACCACCATCTACCACCACTGTCGTGCCCGTGGTGTAGCTTGAAGCATCTGATACTAGATACAGTACAGTACCCGCCATTTCATCGGGATCGGCAACACGACCAAGAGGAATGACTTTAAGCGCATGTTTAAGAATTTGCTCATTGGTTGTTAGCGCCGATGCAAATTTAGTATCTGTTAATCCAGGTAGAAGCGCGTTTACGCGAATGTTCAGGCTACCGCATTCTTTCGCGAACGATTTCGTCATGCTGATAACCGCCGCTTTAGTAATAGAGTAGATTCCCTGCATATCGCCCGGGGTGACACCGTTTACAGACGCTGTATTTAAAATTACGCCACCGCCCTGCTCTTTCATCATTTTGCCCGCTTCAATCGACATGAAGAAATAACCACGGATATTTACGTCTACAGTTTTGTTGTACGCGCCTAGGTCGGTATCTAGGATGTGACCGAAATACGGATTGGCTGCCGCATTATTTACAAGAATGTCCAGTTTGCCAAAATCGCGTTTGATTACATTGAAGGCTTCAGTAATTTGTTCCATTTCGCCTACGTGGCACGCCAATGCGGTAGCTTTACCGCCTGCGTCACGAATAGATGACGCAACCGCTTCACAGCCGTCAATTTTACGGCTTGACACAATTACATGCGCTCCGTACTGGGCAAGCAAACGGGCAATAGATTCCCCAATACCACGGCTAGCGCCAGTGACCAGTGCCACTTTTCCTGTTAAATCGAACAAGTTCTTCATCAAATATTCCTTCTCTTGCTGTTTGTGAACTAACCAGTTGAATAGCTTTTTAACTACCTACGTTAGTTGCGAAATCTGGTAAAAAATAAAAAATCAAAGGCTCGAATTCTATGGATAGAAAGCCAGCCCTGAGGCATCGAATCATTAATTTCTTATGCCAGCATGCCTCCATCCAGTACGACCGACTGGCCAGTCATAAACGATGATTCGTCGCTACAGAGCCATGCGATAGCATTTGCAATTTCTTCAGGTTTACCAAGGCGCTTCATAGGGTTTGCGCCAATTAGACTCTTTTGGCCACGTTCATCTAGTTTAGATAACACGCCCTGTACCATTGGTGTGTCCACAAAACTGGGGCATACCGCATTAATTCGAACGTTTGCTCGCGCGTATTCTACCGCCGCTGATTTTGTTAAACCTATCACTCCATGCTTAGACGCACTGTAAGCACTTATCATAGGCGCAGAGCGCAGCCCAGCCACAGAAGCAATATTGATAATATGGCCACCACCTGTTGCCGTCATATGTTTCAGCGCATTTTTCATGCAATACCAGACGCCAGCTAAATTGACCTGAATGTTTTTCATAAACATAGCGTCATCAACTTCGGTAAGAGGCGCAGGAAAATGATCTATGCCCGCGTTATTTATAATGACGTCAATTTTTTCATTATGAGAAAAGGCGGTATCAAACATCGCTTTAACCTGAGAAGGCTGGGTCACATCCACCGCCACAGCATAGGCTTTGCCTCCCGCAGCGGAAATTTCATCAGCAAGCGCTTTTGCGTTATCTTCATTTAGGTCAGCGATGCCCACTATTGCGCCTCGGGCACTTAACACGCGGGCAGATGCAGCCCCAATGCCTGAACCACCGCCAGTAATAAGAATATGTTTGCCTTCAACATTTGCAGCTACGTTCATTAGCTGTACTCCAAGTAATTAAGTCATCGGGATGACGGGAACTTGCACGTCATCGCTTTTTATAAATCGAGTTTTTAACTAGAAATAGCTTGCCTTAACATCGTTACATGTTGTGTCACGCGTACTCAGTACTTCGATGTCACGGCTTACCAACGGTAGTTCCCAATTAAGGAAGTATTCTGCGGCAGCTAGCTTACCTTCGTAAAAATCGACATCTTGCTCACCTACCTCACGAGCCAACGCTTGCTCAGCAACATTGGCTTGGCGTAACCAAATCCAACTTACAACGCAGCTTGAGAATATGTTCAAAAAACAGCTGGCATTAGTAAGCAGTACAGACTGCTTATCTGAGCGTAAATCTCCCGCCGCTTGCTGAATAAGTACGCCGAGTTTGTCTAAGTAGGGCTTAAGCTTAGCAGCGAGCGCCCGTGCTCTCGGTGTTTCAGCGCGCTTCATGTCCGCGGTTACTCGAGTAAGTAACACTTGAAGTCCTTTCCCGTCATGCTGCCATAACTTTCTACCTAACAAGTCAAGCGCCTGAATACCGTTAGTTCCCTCATGAATAGGGTTTAAGCGATTGTCGCGCCAGCATTGTTCAACAGGGTATTCTCGGGTGTAACCCGCGCCACCCAATATCTGTATAGCTAAGTCGTTTGCTTTAGGTCCGAACTCTGATGGCCAAGCTTTGAACACGGGCGTTAATAAATCCAGAAGTTGAGAAAGCTCGGTACGCTTTTCACTATCGGTTTCCGTTTCCATTTCGTCTATCAGCATGCTGCCATATAAACAGAGCGCCATACCGCCCTCGCAATATGCTTTTTGAGCCAGGAGCATACGACGAACGTCACCGTGATTAATAATTGGTGTTGGGTCGTCTTCTGGCGCTAAATTGGGTGCAGCTCGCCCCTGCGTGCGATCTTTTGCATATTCTATTGAATAACGATAACCGCGATAGCCAATCATCGCAGCACCGTAGCCCACGCCTATGCGTGCCTCATTCATCATCATGAACATATAGCGCAGACCTTGGTGTGGTTCGCCGATAAGATAACCATGACAATCACCATTCTCACCAAACGTTAATGCCGTAGATGTGGTGCCCCGATAGCCCATTTTGTGAATAAGGCCGGCAAGGGTCACATCATTACGCGCATCTGGGTTGCCATTAGCATCTAAACGATATTTGGGCACAGCAAATAATGAAATACCTTTTACACCAGCCGGACCACCAGGAATTTTAGCCAGCACTAGATGTACAATATTGTCAGAAAGCTCATGTTCTCCGCCCGAGATATAAATTTTGCTACCTTTGACGCGATACGTACCGTCTTCTTGAAGTCTTGCAGAGGTGCGAATATCTGCAAGCGATGATCCGGCATGAGGCTCGGTAAGTGCCATGGTTCCCGTAAAGTCACCGCTTAGCATTTTGGGTAAAAACGCGTTTTTAATGTCCTCTGATGCAAAATGTTTTATAACATTCGCTGCAGCAGCCGTTAAAAATGGATAGGCAGTGGATGAAGGATTCGCTGCTAAGAAATAACCTGCACAAGCATTCATGACAGTAACGGGTAGCTGCATACCACCATCTTCAAAATCAAAGTGACCTGCAATAAAGCCTGACTCTCTGTATGTGTCGAATGCCACTTTCACGTCATCGATCATTGAGACTTTGGTGCCATCAAATGTGGGCTCATTTTTATCAGCAACAGCGTTGTGAGGAAGAAAAAGCTCTTCTGCCATCTTCTCAGCCATATCGATAACGGCATTAAAGGTTTCAACGTTGTGCTCTTCAAATCGCGCCTTCTCGCAAAGAGCAGCAGTGTCTAATACTTCATACAGCTGAAATTGCATTTCACGACGAGGAATGAGTTGGTCGGCCATGGTGTTTTGTCCTTTACAAATACTTGTTAACACATTGTGTCATATTCGTTATCGTGCCATTATTGTCATTAATGACACAATAATGGTCAATACCGCCAACAATAAGCAGCTTTTATCCGGATTAATAACCTGAATTACTTTTATGAATAAACCGAAGTTTACCGTTACCGTGCTCGGCTTTGATCAGGCTCTCGCTTCAGCAATAACTGGAGCGTTGGATGTATTTGCGTTTGCTGGTATCAGTTGGCAGCGCATTCACAAATTACCAACCTCACCGCAGTTTAAAGTGCAGTTAGCCAGTCATCACGGCCAAGCATTTCTTTGCTCGAATCAGGTTACATTGCAGCCGAATATCGCTATTGAAGACGTCTCTCACACGGATATTTTATTGATCCCTACTATTGGTGGGGATATAGACCAAGTTCTCATTGAAACACTGCCATTACTTGTTCATATAAAAAGATTGCAAAAGGTGGGCGCCGATATTGCTGCAAACTGCACTGGCACTTTCTTATTGGCAAATACAGGGTTACTTACAGATAAGATTGCCACAACGCACTGGGGATATGCCGAAAAATTTAATGCTATGTTTCCCTTAGTCAATTTACAGCCTGAAAAAATGGTGACGGAAGACAATGAAATCTATTGTGCAGGTGGAGGGATGGCATGGATTGATTTGTCCATTTTATTGATAGAGCGATATTGTGGTCATCAAGTGGCAAGCGATACTGCGAAATCTCATGTGTTAGATGTGTCGAGGACAAGCCAAACTATTTATGCGAGCAGTCGCCAACGGCGTTTCCATTCGGATAAAGATATTATGGAGGTTCAGTCATTTTTGGAAAAGCATCTGCAAAGCAAAGTCACAATTTCTGACGTGGCAACACAGCACAATATGACCGAGCGAACGTTAATACGCCGGTTTAAAAATGCATGCAATACCACTCCGGGTCAATATTTACAGTCATTGCGGATTGAACAGGCAAGAAAGTTGTTAGAAACCTCAAATACTCCATTAGAAAGCCTGATAAGCGCCGTAGGTTACGAAGACCTAAGTTCATTCACTCGACTATTTAAAAAAGCGACAGGCATGTCCCCTTCTCAGTATCGAGCGAAGTTTAAGCGAAACTAGCTTTTCCCGTTTTACAAGGAAGCTGCACCAGTAAAGTTGGTTTCAATAAATAATTGGCTCACGGCGGTGCAATTAGGACCTTTAAAATATATGCAAGTTTGCCAATATAGTGCACATTAGATGAAATAAGTCCTGTTTTGCACAAATTTGAAGTTTTTATTCCAAACTTTGTGTAAAATGCAGCGCCAAGCATAGATTGAAAATTTATGTGCTTAAAACACTACAAAAGTATAATTTCAAAATCATCTTGGTGGAAACATGAGAACACACAAAATCGCCACGCTAGCACTAGCTGTTAGTGCCGCGTTCAGCTCTTCAGTTCTTGCACAAGAGGCCGCAACGACAGAAAAAAAAGAAGCCTCACTTGAACAAATTACCGTTACTGCGCAAAAGCGTACTCAGTCAATTCAAGAAGTACCAATCTCTGTAGCGACGTTAAGCGGTGAAAAATTCGAAAGCATTTTCTCTGGTGGTGAAGACATTCTTGCACTAGCGGTACGTGTACCTGGTCTTTACGCCGAGTCGTCAAACGGTCGTGTCGCTCCACGCTTTTATATCCGTGGTCTTGGCAACACCGACTTTGACCTAGCGGCGTCACAACCTGTTTCTATTATCATGGACGAAGTGGTAATGGAAAACGTAGTACTTAAGAGCTTCCCGCTTTTCGACGTTCAACAAGTTGAAGTTCTTCGCGGTCCACAAGGCACATTATTTGGTCGTAACACCACTGCAGGTATTATTAAGTTTGATACTGTAAAACCGACACAAGACCTTGAAGGTTACGCGAAAGCTGGTTTTGGTTCTTACGGAACAATGAACTTCGAAGGAGCTATTAGCGGGGGCCTCACTGACGAACTTTCTGCTCGTCTTTCTGTATTGTCACAAGAACGTGACGACTACATCGATAACGCATTCACAGGCGAAAACGATGCAATCGGTGGCTACGATGAGAAAGCCTATCGTCTACAGCTTCTCTGGGAACCGTCTGCTGACTTCTCTGCACTATTAAACGTACACGGTCGCGAGCTTGAAGGTACAGCGTCTATTTTCCGTGCCAACGTATTCACCAAAGGCAGTAACGAGCTTAACGAAAACTACGATCGCGAAACTGTTTTCTATGATGGCGACCTTCAAGGCGACGGCATCGACAATAACCCACAAGAGTATGACGGTTTTGGTGCGTCACTAAAACTTGAATACGATATGGATGAAGTTACCTTCACGTCTATCTCGGCTATCGAAACAGCTGATGGCTCAAGCTTAGGCGATGTTGATGGTGGTTTTAACCGTGCAGACGGTACTTCAGGTCCTGGTTTCATTCCTTTCTCGGCGGTAACGCAAGATAACCTTGATGACCTAGAGCAATACACTCAAGAATTTAGACTTGCAAGCAACAGCCGTGATGCGATGAACTGGCAGGTTGGAGCCTTCTACTATGATGCATCGTTCAATGTAACCAGTATCGACGGCTACTTTGGTGCAACAACCGTATTCCACGAAAACCAAACATGGGCGGTATTTGGTCAAACCTCTTACCAAGTTAACGAAAAACTAAACGTTACCGGTGGTATTCGCTATACGCACGACTCTAAGAGTTTAGTGGTTGGCGATCAAAACGTGAATGGTTTTGCGTTGGTTACCGGAGATGCTCAAATTCAGGACTACGACGATATTGATGTAGATGATGGTCAAGCTAGCTTTGAACTTAGTGCAAACTACCGCGTTACTGACGACATGTCTGTTTTCGCACGTTATGCAAACGGCTTCCGCGCACAAACTATTCAAGGCCGTGACGTTGCGTTTGAAGGCGCACCTTCTGTTGCTGATGCTGAAACTATCAATTCATTTGAAGTAGGCGTTAAATCTGACCTTCTAGACGACACACTTCGCTTAAACGCAGCTGCATTCTACTACACAGTAGATGATATGCAGTTCTCTGCGATTGGTGGTGGCAACAACTTTACAGCACTAGTAAATGCTGACAAAGGTGAAGCGTACGGTTTTGAAGTAGATGCACAATGGCTTGCAACTGATGAACTAACGTTTACTGCAGGTTATAGCTACAACCACACAGAAATCAAAGACGATACGTTAACGGTTTCGCCATGTGGTACTAACCCAGCGTTTGGTTCTACAGGCAACTGTACGGTAACCGACCCTCGTCCAGATGGATTTGTTGCTTCAATCGACGGCAACCCATTCCCACAAGCACCAGAGTCAATCTTCAACTTTACTGCGCGTTACACCATTCCTATGGGTGATGACGGTGAGTTCTTCGTGTTTACCGATTGGGCGTTCCAAGGTGAAACTAACATCTTCCTATACGAAGCGGTTGAATTCACTACTGACGACAACTTCGAAGGTGGTCTACGTATTGGTTACGAAAACTTCGCGCACAACTACACAGTAGCGCTATTTGGCCGTAACATTACTGACGAAGATAACGTTAAAGGTGCAATCGACTTTAACAACCTAACGGGTATCGTAAACGAGCCATGCGTTTGGGGTGTTGAATTTAAGTACACTTATTTCTAAGCCAATATAGGTAGCTACTTTCATGTAGGGTAGCGATTTGGTTTATCAAAAGCGGTAGCGTTTAAAAACGCTACCGCTTTTTTTTACGCCGCCATATGAACGTCTGAGGTTGGCACTTCCACTAACTGCTGTAGTTTTCTGCACACCTGCACCCACCGCGCGACTTTTTGATAGTAGACCTGCTCTATTAACTGCCCTTTTTCATCAAACAAAAAGCTCGCTAACTTTCCTTTGTTCCCCGGCATGTAAAAATGGTGCACGGTAAATTGCTTTGATAAAGGAGCGTTTGCCACTTTTTGATACATACAAAAAGGCAGTGTGTTCGCGCGTTCATCGCCACCGGTTAAGCGAGTGCGGCGTTGAAACGTGTCGGCTCCGAATTCAGCCATAATGCCGTGTTTCGATATAAGTTGATCAACCGCTTTAATGCCTGTTTGCATAATTTTCTCCTAAAGGTTGTGCAAAGTCGCACGCCTAAATAAGATTCAAAATAAACCATACTGATATTTATACAGTATATGGTCATTTGTTTAAAATGCAAACAAAAAAGCCGCTTTTTCACAGCGGCTTGTTTTTGTTGAAAATAATAGGAAGTTAGTTAAGAGCAGACTCTAAAAAGGCCCACTGGTCGGCATACCCCTCAATTTGCATCCACGTTGGCGTACCTGCACCGTGACCTGCGCGGGTTTCTACACGAAGCAGAACCGGGTTATCACAGCTTTGATCTGCCTGTAGTTGGGCTGCAAACTTATAGCTGTGCCACGGCACAACACGGTCATCGTGATCACCTGTAGTGACTAATGTAGCTGGGTAACAGGTGCCAGGCTTAGTGTTGTGAAGTGGCGAATAAGCGTAAAGCGCTTCAAATTCGTCTTTGTTTTCACTTAACCCATAATCAGAAGACCAAGCGCGTGCGTTCGCACTTGGCGTGTGATAGCGAAGCATATCCAACACACCGACTGCAGGTAAGGCCGCAGAGAAAAGGTCCGGACGCTGAGTTAAGGTCGCGCCTACAAGCAAGCCGCCATTCGAGCCACCTTGAATACCCATTTTCTCAGGTGTGGTGTAGCCGCTTTCAACTAAATACTCACCGGCTGCGATAAAGTCATCGAATACGTTTTGCTTATCTAGCTTAGTACCAGCTTTGTGCCATTTCTGCCCATACTCGCCCCCACCGCGCAGGTTAGCTATGGCCAGTACATTGCCCTGCTCTACCCATACCATACGCGATACTGAATACCGTGGTACTAAAGAAATATTAAAACCACCATACCCGTACAGCAGGGTTTTGTTATTGCCATCTAACTTTAAGCCTTTCTTATGTACAATAAACATGGGCACTTTCGTTCCATCTTTACTGGTATAGAAAATCTGCTTCGTTTCGTAATCGTCATAATTAATACCGGTATCAATGGTTTTAAATAACGAAGACTCACCATTTTTTATATTGTAGGCATACACCTGACCTGGGTTTGTAAATCCAGTCAGTTTATAAAAGGTTGTATCGGCATTTTTACCACCGAAAAAGCCGCTTACACTACCTATGTCAGAAAACGTGATTTCATCAACTTTTTCGCCAGTTAAATCAAATACACTCACCTGACCTTTCACGTCTTTTAGATACTGTGCAAAAAGCTTCTCACCTAGAAGAGAAACGCTAGATAAGGTATCAGGTGTACTTTCAATAACGGTTTCGGTAGCTTTAACACCATTATCAAAGGTAACTTTAACAACCTTGCCGGTTGGGGCATCTGCCGTAGAAGTGAAGAACAGTGCATCGCCATGCTCGCCAATCAAATCGTATCGACCATCCCACTTGTCAAAAACAGCAACAAGCTCACTGTTGTCCTCTTTTAGCGATTTAGCGTAAACACCGTTAGCCTGATACCCCTCGAACACAGATATAAGCAATGTCTCGCCATCTTGCACAACAGATGGATACGGGTTCCATGTAGGTTTACCTTCAAACGCAAAGACCTTTTTGTCTTCACTTTGCGCTGTACCTATCGCATGAAAGTATATTGCTACAGTTTGACTATCATCGTATTTGCCCTCTTCATTTTTTGGGTAACGAGAATAAAAGAATCCTCTTTCGTCGGGCAACCACGCGATATTTGAAAACTTAATGCCTTTAAGAGTATCAGTTAAATCCGACTTGCTGTTGGTGTCGCGAACGTGAATAGTTTTCCAGTCAGTACCACCATCAGATAGCATATATGCAAGGCACGAGGCTTTGGGGCTGAGCTCTGTTGACGCCATAGACACTGTGCCATCTTCACTCAATGTATTTGGGTCAATCAGAACTTCAGGCTCACCGTTTACGCCGTCTGCCATATAAAGCACGTACTGATTTTGTAAACCGTTGTTGTAGGAATAAAATAGCTTGCCGTTTACCATGTAGGGCGTTGAATACTTCTCATAATCCCAAAGCGCGGTTAAACGTTCTTTGTAACGCTCTCTAGAGGGTAATTCGGCCAAGTAAGGGCGAGCAAGCGTGTTTTGCGACTCAACCCACGTTTTTACTTCTTCGCTTTTCTCTTCCTCTAACCAGCGATAGGGATCGCTAACCATAGTGCCATGGTAGTTATCCTGCTGCGCAACGGTTTTCGTTTCTGGGTAACCAGACACTTTCGGCATGCCGCCGCTTTGTGCATTACCTTGCACCGAAGGAGTAGATTCGGTATACGAGCTAGTGCAAGCCAAAGTTAAGCCTGCGGAAGCTGCAACCACGGCTGCGTATATTAGATTTTTCTTCATTTTTTATTCCCTAAAAGAAAAATGCCGGTTTTACCCGGCATTATCTATTTAACTTTCTGTCGTAACTTGAGCTTGTCTTCTGCCTTTAAATACATTCTTAAGGTCGTTAAGAATTAGATAAAGTGCAGGAACGAGTAGCAGCGTTATCACCGTTGCAAACAAAATACCGAAGGCCAAGGAAATAGCCATAGGTATGACAACCTGTGCTTGCAGACTGCGTTCAAATACAATTGGCATCAACCCCATAAAGGTAGTTAATGACGTTAGAATTATCGCTCTAAAACGCTGCGTACCAGCGCTAATTGCCGCCTCCATTAGAGACATTCCTTCTTTGCGCGCACGGTTTACAAAATCCACCATGATCAAGCTGTCGTTTACCACAACCCCAGATAACGCAATAATGCCGCAGACAGACAATACACTTACCGCCATGCCAAGCACCAAGTGGCCGATAATAGCGCCCACTATGCCAAAAGGAATTACTGACATTATGATCAGAGGTTGGCTATAAGATTTGAGCGGAATAGCAAGTAATGTGTAGATAGCGAACAATGCAAACAACAACCCTTGCATCAGACTAAACATAGCTTCGGCTTGTTCCTTTGAGTTCCCCTGCAGCTGAAAGTCAACTTTTGGATAACGAGCCAACAAGTCTGGCATTAGGTTTTCAATTACGTCATTGGTCACTTCTGATGGGTCGAGTAATGCTTTATCAACTACACCCGTAACGGTAACAGAACGCTTTCCGTCTACGCGAATAATAGAGTCAAAGCCTTGGCCAACAGTGAAGGTCGCCACTTGCTCAAAAGGTATTTCTTGTCCATTTGGTGCGCGAATACGCATATTTTCAAGATGCTCTACGGAGCTTCGCTCGGTTTTAGGGTAGCGTACCATAACTTTTATTTCTTCGTCGTCTCGCTGAATACGCTGAACTTCTGCGCCATAAAAGCCAAAACGTACCTGTTGACCAAGGTCTCGTAACGAAATACCAAGTGCATCAGCTTGTGGCTTAAGCGCTAACTGAATTTCATCACTGCCACCAGAGAAAGTATCGTTAATATCGGTTACGCCTTCGTATTGATCTAACGCTTCTTTTAGCTCTTCGCTAATAGCACGCAGCGCTTTGATATCGCCTGAACTAAACTCAAAGCTAAGGTCTGCACCACCACCCGGACCGCCAGGAGAACTAATATTGAATGACTTAACACCAGGTATTTCAGGAAGCTCCTGACGCCACATGTCCTGAATTTCAAAATCAGTCAGCGTTCGTGTTTCCCCTTTTGTAAGCTCCGCAAAAATCTCTCCGCCTAAATTGCCATTATCAAATGCAATGGCGTGTTTAATTACATTTTCTCCAGATTCTTCAGCAATCTTTTCGTCCATGCGATGCATAGCTTCACGAAGCGTTGTAAGCACATTATCACGCTGCTGTAGTGACGAGCCTGGTTCTAGCTCGAAGCTGGCAACCATAAAGTCGCTTGGGATATTAGGGAAAAATACAAAACGCACGATACCACCGCCAAATAAACCAACTGTTAAGATCAGCATCGCGACAAAAACGGAAACCGTGGTATACCTATTGCGTATGGCTTTAGCTAAAAAAGGTGCATATTTATTTTGAATGAAGGTCTTTATACCTTCACTGAAAAAGTCTCTAAACTTTTGAAAGCTATTAGCTTTTGCTGGGTCATAGGGCTTCAGCTTCATATGCACAAGGTGGGCAGGCAATATAAGCTTAGACTCTATAAGTGAGAATATTAGACAGACAATCACCACCATGCCGATGGTCTTCCAAATAATACCGAAAGGGCCAGAAACCATAAGCATTGGCATAAATGCAGCGATAGTAGTCAGTACGCCGAAAGTGGCGGGCATAGCAACCTTTTTAACACCGGCAATGACGTTGTCAGCGCTGTGACCCTTTTTATCTATTTCAGAGTAAGCTGACTCGCCCATGATGATGGCATCGTCTACCACTATCCCTAAGACAAGGATAAAGGCGAACAAGCTGAGCATATTAATAGATACACCCACTACATCTAAGGGCATGACAAATAAAGTGCCAAGGAAACACACCGGTAGCCCTACAATAACCCAAAATGCGAGCTTTATTTTTAAAAATAGAGACAGAACCAGAAAAACAAGAAGCGCGCCGAAAAACATATTTTCGAGCATCATATTAAGTCTATCAGCAAGATAGAATGAGCTATCTCCCCATGTATCGGCCGTAATGTGGGCTGGAAATTCTGCCTTTTGACTATCGATGTAATTGTTTACTTGTTCAGATATCTCTAACGCATTCTGATCACCAACGGCTTGTACCCGCAAGCTAACGGCTGGCTTACCGTCAAATAAGGCGTATTGATTATTTTCGATGAAGCCGTCGTTTATATATGCAACATCGCCCAAAGTTACTCGCGTTCCATTCGAATTAGTGACCAGTACAATTTGAGAAAAGTCCCAGCCGGTATAGGCTTGCCCCTTTGTTCTTAGCAAGATATCGCCGTTTTCGGTGCGAATTGAACCACCAGGTAAGTCCACACTAGACTGGCTTAAGCGCCCTACAACATCAGCAAAGGTAAGATTGTACTTTTGTAAATCGACTTCAGACAGCTCTACCGATATTTCGTAGTCGCGCGCGCCCACTACTTGAACACTGGAAATTCCTGACAAATTAGCAATGTCATCGCGTAAATTTTTGGCAAACTCTTTCAACTCTCGCTCTGACGCGTCACCATAAACTGAAATCCAAATCACATCCTGTTGAATTTTTTGGCGATAAATTACTGGTTTTTCAGTATCAGCGGGGAAGCTTGGTATTGCATCCACCTGTACCTTTACCTCATCAAGCAACGACTGCACATCATAATCTTCTTCGACTTGGATGCTTACCGTTCCCATCCCTTCAACGGCGGTAGCGTTAATTTGCTTAATGCCCTCTAAGTCTTTAATTGCCTCTTCTATTTTTAGCAGTACGCCTTCTTCTACTTCCTGTGGCGCAGCACCTAAGTAGGGAACCCGTACACTAATGACGTCTATTTCAAAGCTTGGAAAAACTTGCTTTTGAATACTGAACGCACTGAATATACCGCCAACAACAAGCAATATCATTAGTAGATTAGCGGCAACATTATTTTTTGCAAACCAGGCAATTAAGCCTTTGTTTGTATCAATGCGACTCATTAGTTGCCTCCTTCAGAGGACTTGCTTTCCACTTTGTCAGTGTTTTTCGACGTATCAGATTCAGCTGCTTCAGATAACACAGGCTCATCACCTGGCAAACGGACTTTCATACCGTTATAAGGGTTTGGAACCGCACTGGTGACGACCAATGAACCTTCTTCGATACCAGAGCGAATAAACACATCTTTCGCGGTGGTACGAGCAATTTCAACCGGCTTAATATCAATTTCTCGATTATCGTTAACGGTAACTACGGTATTATCTAACCGCAAAATACTGCGAGGTAGCACCACAAGCTCTTCGTTTTGGCGAGAGGTAATTTCTGCTTCCACAAATTGACCGAAACGCAGTGGCGAAGGGTGAGAATCGTTAAGATTATAAGGGTCTTTAACTTCAACAATGGCGTAGACTACTCGACTACCCGTATCTAAAATTCCTTCTGAACGAACTAGCTTGCCTTCCCATGTGCGCTTAACGCCACCAACCGACGCAAAGAGAGAAACGGGGGCGCTTTCGCTCGACTGCCCAGCTATATCGATAAACATGAGGTCGCTATCTGGAATAGGTAATCTTACTTCCGCCGTATCGGTAGAATATACAGTGCCCAGCATTGAACCCGCAGCCACAAACTGTCCAAGATCAATATTTCGCTCTACAACGATACCGTTGTATGGCGCTGTGATTTTAGTTCGTTCTAAATTGCGCTTTGCACGCTCTAGTTTAGCCTCTGCGGCTTTAACGTTTGCCTGTTCTTTTGCCAATTGGGGCTTTCTTAAGCCCAACTCAGGTGGCGCGACGCTGCTTACTGAGCGCCATTCTTGTTCTGCAACCTTTCCTCGCGCTATTTCCTCCTGTAAGGCAGCTTGCGCTTGAGCGAGTTCAGCTTCTGCAAGCTTTAAATCTGTGCGATAGTCATCTTGCTCTAGCGTGGCGAGTATGTCGCCCTTCTGAAATGTTCCTCCCGCGATAAACGCATCGGAAAGACTCACTACCTTGCCACTGACCTGTGCACTTAGCCCGGTTTTATTTCGGGGTACCACATTACCTTGAGATTTTACAATGAAGCTTACTTGCTCTGCGTTCACTGCTTTTGCATCAACTAAGAAAGCAGGGATCTCTACGGGGACTTGCTCAGGTGGCTTGCGCGATTTAATCATAACCGCCGCTGCAACAAACGCGATTAATACTATGAACAGTGGAATACCACTTTTCATTAACATGGAGTTTTTCATTTACTATCCCTAGGAACGAAGGTAACCAAAGTAAAAGCAATGTCTTGCCACTCAGATACCCCAAAATTTCTATTATTATTGTATCAACACTAGTGTACTGAATTTATTGGTAGAGTACTCATTTAAGATTGTTAAAATTTATTTCGAATTATTAAAAAAAAGAGCACAAAAAAATCAAGCGTTACTAATATAAAAAAATATCAAAAGAATACAAAGTATGATTGATAATTATGAGGTTTTCGTTGATTATTTAAGCACTCATTGGTTATGAGTTAACCGGCGGCTATCACTTGAGCACTGCCTTGCATGCTCATTCGCCTCGGGATTGAATTCGCAACGTTGAAGGGAAAACAGATTATGAGCCTTAAGAAACAATACCTTAAATCAAAACCTCTGTGTAAAGTGACATTTCGACTAAATGCGGAAGCGGCAAAAGACGCCAAAGAAGCATCTCTATGTGGAGATTTCACTGATTGGAAAACCCAACCATTAACAATGAAAAAGCTAAAAAGCGGCGACTTTACGTTAACGGTAGACCTAGAAAAAGATAATGAATACCAATTCAGATATCTTCTTGACGGGGAAAAATGGGAAAATGACTGGGATGCCGATGCGTACATCCCCTCACCGGTGAGCATTGAGGACAACTCTGTTGTTCGAGTATAACAACTAGCTCAAATCCAAGCATTATACCTATAAGATACCGCGCGTATTGAAAAACCAATCCCTACAAAAAAGGCTGCATTAATGCAGCCTTTTGTCGTTTAAGCGATATGACTAAAGTGAGCCTTCAAGCTCTGGAAGAACGTCGAATAGGTCTCCCACTAAACCATAGTCAGCAACTTGGAAAATTGGCGCTTCTTCGTCTTTGTTAATAGCAACAATAACTTTAGAGTCTTTCATACCCGCAAGGTGCTGAATAGCGCCTGAAATACCTACAGCGATATACAATTGAGGCGCAACAATCTTGCCCGTTTGACCAACCTGCATATCGTTAGGAACAAAGCCAGCATCTACCGCAGCGCGCGATGCGCCAATAGCTGCACCAAGCTTGTCTGCAATACCTTCAAGAAGCTTGAAGTTGTCGCCATTTTGCATACCACGACCGCCTGAAATAACTACTTCTGCTGCTGTGAGTTCTGGGCGCTCAGATTCAGTAAGCTCTGCTGAAACGAAGTCAGATTTCTCACTGCCTTTAACCACATCAATTGCGGTTACTTCAGCACTACCACCAGTTGCAGCTGCATCGAATGATGCTGCACGAACGGTAATCACCTTTTTTGCGTCAGATGATTGAACGGTAGCAATTGCGTTACCTGCATAAATTGGACGTACAAAAGTATCTTCACTTTCTACGCCAATAATGTCAGAGATTTGGGCAACATCTAACAATGCCGCTACGCGAGGCATAAAGTTTTTACCTGTAGTTGTTGCAGCTGCAATGACATGGCTATAGTCGCCCGCTAGTTCAAGAACCAAGTCAGCCGTATTTTCGGCCAGTTGATGCTTATAAGCTGCATTATCAGCAACAAGTACCTTCGCAACCCCATCAATCTGAGCAGCAGCTTCAGCAACCGCTTGGCAACCTTCGCCTGCCACTAAAACGTGGATATCGCCGCCCATTTTCTGTGCCGCGTTCACAAGCTTATGCGTTTCCGTCTTTAAGCTTGTGTTATCGTGTTCTGCATATACGAGTACGCTCATGAGATCACCTTTGCTTCATTTTTTAACTTATCTACTAACTCAGCAACGTCTGCCACTTTAATGCCACCCTCACGCTGAGGCGGAGGCGTGACTTTAAGCACTTTTACGTTTGACTCTAATGCAACACCAAAGTCTGCGGCCGCTTTAACATCAAGAGGCTTACGCTTTGCTTTCATAATATTTGGAAGCGAGGCGTAACGCGGTTCGTTCAAACGAAGGTCTGTTGTGACTACAGCTGGAAGCGAGAGCGCAACAGTTTGAAGACCACCGTCGATTTCACGAGTTACATTCACTTTTTCGCCATCTACAACCACTTCAGAGGCAAAAGTTCCCTGAGGCATACCAGTTAATGCGGCAAGCATCTGGCCTGTTTGGTTGTTGTCAGAATCGATGCTCTGTTTACCAAGAATAACAAGCTGAGGCTGCTCTTCTTCTACCACTTTGGCTAATAGCTTTGCCACTTGAAGTGAATCAAGATTTTGATCGGTATCGATTTGGATACCGCGATCAGCACCTAGGGCTAGTGCTGTACGTATTTGTTCTTGGCAGCTTTTGTCACCAATTGAAACGACAACGATTTCAGTGGCCACGCCCTTTTCTTTTAAACGAACGGCTTCTTCAACAGCAATTTCACAGAAAGGGTTAATGGCCATTTTCGCGTTAGTAAGATCTACGCCTGATTCATCGGCCTTCACTCTTACCTTAACGTTGTAGTCGATCGCGCGTTTGACCGGTACGAGTATTTTCATATTTACCTCAATTGTTGAGTTCGTCGGTGCTAATTACGTTTCATTAATAATTAACTATTAATAATTAAAAACGTATTACATCACCACGCTTTTTGAAACTTTAACAATGCTTCTACGTTAAAAAAGAAACTGTGGAACGTACGTTTTTAAAAGGCTAGCCTTAAAACGACGTTAACACCACGTTTACGAGCAGTTATAATGAACCGCCAGTTAACGTTAACGTAAACTGCTTTGCAATGTACTTACTGTTGACGTAAACGTCAACCTGCATTACCTTGCAAAACGACAATTAATTTACATGTTTTTGACACAAAGCATTATTTGTTTCATCAATAGTGCACTATAAAAATACAAACATAAGGAGCCTCCCGTGGAACGAGAATCGATGGAGTTTGACGTAGTCATCGTCGGTGCCGGCCCAGCTGGATTATCAACGGCTTGCAAGCTTATGCAGCTTGCAAATGAGAAAGACCAAGAGCTAATGGTCTGTGTGGTCGAAAAAGGCTCCGAAGTAGGCGCGCATATTCTTTCTGGCGCGGTGTTCGAACCTCGCGCACTCAACGAGCTTTTTCCTGACTGGAAAGAAAAAGGTGCACCACTCAACACGCCAGTCACTGAAGACCATATCTATTTACTCAACGATGAAACGTCATCGAGAAAGCTACCAAACGGCATAACGCCAAAAACCATGCACAATGACGGCAATTATATTGTCTCAATGGGGAACGTTAGCCGCTGGTTAGCAGAACAAGCTGAACAGTTAGGGGTTGAAGTATTTCCAGGGTTCGCTGCGTCTGAAGTTATCTATAATGAAGACGGCAGTGTTGGCGGTGTGCTTACCGGAGACATGGGTGTTGGCGAAAATGGCGAACCTAAAGACGGCTATATGCCAGGCATGGAGTTACGTGCTAAATACACCGTGTTTGCTGAGGGCTGTCGCGGCCATTTAGGCAAAGAGCTCATTTCTCACTTTAAGTTAGATCAAGATGCCTCTCCTCAACACTACGCCATTGGTTTTAAAGAAATCTGGGACATAGATCCATCCAAGCATCAGCCAGGTTTGGTTGTTCACAGCGCGGGTTGGCCCCTTGATGATGCCACCGGCGGAAGCTATCTTTATCATGCTGAGGACAATCAGGTGTTCGTTGGCCTAATCGTCGATCTTAATTATGACAATCCCTATTTAAGCCCGTTTGATGAATTTCAGCGCCTCAAACATCACCCTGTTTTTAAACAGTACCTTGAAGGTGGTAAGCGCGTTTCTTACGGCGCTCGTGCAATTGCAAAGGGTGGCTTTAATTCGCTGCCTAAAATGACCTTTCCTGGTGGCTTATTAGTTGGCTGTGAAGCAGGTACCCTTAATTTTGCGAAGATAAAGGGTAATCACACTGCAATGAAGTCGGGCATGTTAGCCGCTGAAAGTATTTTTGATGCAATTGTAGAGAATTCTGAAGCCCCCATAAAAGAGTTAACCAGCTTTACAGAGAAATTTAAATCATCGTGGCTTTATGATGAATTGTTCCGCTCTCGTAATTTTGGTCCAGCAATTCATAAGCTTGGTAATTTTTGGGGCGGCGCATTCAATACCCTTGAGCAAAATTTCTTTAACGGCAATTTGTTTTTCACTATGAAAGATGAACACAAAGATTATGCTCAACTTAAAGAAGCAAAAGATGCGAGAGAGATTTCCTACCCGAAACCAGATGGCGTGTTGAGTTTTGATAAATTATCATCGGTATTTTTATCTAACACCAACCACGAAGAAGATCAGCCCTGTCACTTAAAACTGAAAGACCCTTCTATTCCTATTCAAATTAATTTACCTAAATTTGCTGAGCCTGCTCAGCGCTACTGTCCTGCTGGGGTGTATGAGGTAATTGAAGAAGAAGGACAACCTCGTTTTCAAATTAACGCACAGAACTGCGTTCACTGTAAAACCTGCGATATCAAGGATCCCAGCCAAAATATTAAATGGGTTGTACCAGAGGGTGCAGGCGGCCCCAATTATCCAAATATGTAAATTCCCTCTACCTTTGCGAAACAATTTTTAATAGTTTCTGCAATTAAACGGATAATTTTTAAAAGCGAGCGTAGCTCGCTTTTTTTTTGTGCTACTTTTAATTATTATCTAATTGAAATTTAGTACAACGTATTAAGGTTAATTAATGAGCGAATTTTTAGATATTTTAACCCATGGAAGACGTTTACAAGGTGCTGTTAAGGAATTAAGCATAGAAGAACTTGAACAAGTTCAAGAAAAACTTAGCGGCATAATAGAAAAAAGAAAAGAAAAAGCCCTTGAGCAAGAAAAACTAGAAAAAGAAAAGTTAGAAAAGCTAGCGTCAATTAAAAAGCAAATGGAAGAAGCTGGCTTAAATGTAGAAGATTTACAGGCGTTAAATTTCGACACAAATAAAAAAGCCGGAAAAAAGCGCCCAATCAAATATAAGCTGGTAGATGAAAAAGGCGAAGAGCATTTATGGACAGGCATAGGTCGTATGCCTCGCGTTTATAAAGATGCGCTCGACAGCGGCAAGTCACTTGACGATTACGCTATAAATTAAATTATCTGCTTAACCATTATAATGGGGCCTGTTTTACAGGCCTTATTTTATTTTGACCACACGTCAGTTAGCGCATTTTTAAATGGAAAATAGGTATAAAGCTGTGGAGTTAAACTATAAACTTTCAAAAAGCCAAACATCTTCTCCGTGGTTAATATTAATTCACGGTCTTTTTGGCAATGCCGATAATTTAGCGGGAATTAAACGCCATTTTGAATCAGATTTTAATGTCCTTAGCATTGATTTACCGGATCATGGTGAATCACCGTGGACTTCATTGTTTTCAATAGTCGATGCAGCTGAAGCGGTGTTCGAACTAATGCAATCGCTTGAAATAAGTCGCAGTGCGGTATTGGGCCATTCTTTAGGTGGCAAAGTTGCAATGAGATTAGCCTTAAGTCACAGTGCTGTAATATCCCATTTAATTGTTGCCGACATTGCCCCGGTTAAATACGATCATAGTCATCAAGCGGTATTTGACGGCTTGAATTCTGTTCCGTTAAACACCATCCAAAGTAGAAAGGACGCAGAAAAAGAAATGGCGGCGCATGTAAAAGAACCTGGCGTGCGCCAGTTTCTTTTGAAGAGCCTGTATCAGGATAATAGCGGCGCATGGAAATGGCGATTTAATGTAGAAGGTCTCATGGCAAGTTATTCCCATATTATTGACTGGGAACAAACTAATCAGACGTTTGATGGCATAACATTATTTATTAAGGGAAGTGAGTCTGACTACATAACATCTGCTTACCGCGATGAGATAAGTCGTTATTTCCCTAATGCGAAAGCACATATTATCGAGGGTACGGGCCATTGGTTGCATGCAGAAAAGCCTGCGGCATTTAATTCGATAGTTGAGAGAACGCTCAAGAAATCGTCCTAAAAATAAGGTTTCGTCATCATAAAAGATGAGAATGACTATTATTACATTTTTTTGAACGTTTTAGGCTCTTACAGGCGTATATACTGTGGTATCATTGCGCCAGAATTTTGAAGTAACAACACTATGCTTGCAGAAAATTACGAACTCATTGAGTCCATCATGTTGTATGGCGGCTTATTTATACTTTTCGTATTGATGGGTTTCGCTGTACACGATGTACTGCGTAAGAACGATGTACCGCTCATAGGGCGTGTCGTCACCTATGGTGTGCTAGGTTTAGGAGCCTTGGGGTTTCTTGCGAAAGGCATTATTGAATGGTTTTGGTTAAGCACAGGCGTTTAATTAGTAACGATTAATAGAGGTTAGATATGGCAAGCGTTGGCCTATTTTTCGGAAGTGACACGGGTAATACCGAACATGTTGCGAAAATGATCCAGAAGGAATTGGGTAAACAGCTAATTGATGTTAAAGACATTGCCAAGAGCAGTAAAGAAGACATCGCTGATTTTGATTTGCTTATCTTTGGTATCCCTACGTGGTACTACGGTGAAGCGCAATGCGACTGGGATGACTTTTTCCCAGAGTTAGAGCAAATCGACTTTAATGATAAGTTGGTTGCAATTTTTGGTTGTGGCGATCAAGAAGATTATGCTGAATACTTCTTAGATGCGATGGGTATGGTTAGAGACATCGTTGAAGCCAAAGGCGCGATTTTAGTTGGTCAATGGTCAACTGATGGCTATGACTTCGAAGCATCTAAAGGTATGGCTGACGACAATCATTTTGTTGGTCTAGGAATTGATGAAGACCGCCAACCTGAACTAACAGAGTCTCGCGTTAAAGCGTGGTGTAAGCAAATTCACGACGAATTATGCTTGGCAGAACTGGCCTAGTTTGAACGCGATACATTAGCGTGCACAAATAGGCATACAAAAAACCGCTCAGACGAGCGGTTTTTTTATTTGATTTACATTCAAGCGAATTGCGTTGCGTACAAGACAGTACCTAATGAAAATCACAAGTGGAAACGCTCTACTGCCTTTCTTAGGCTTTCAGTTTGTGCATCCAGCATCATCGTTGATTCATTAGACTGCCTAGTGCTCTGTGCACTCGAATCTGCCAAGGCCACAATTTTATTCAAACTCTCGGCAACATCACCAAGCAGTATGTCTTGTTGCTGAGTATCCGTGACAATATGTTCGTTGATATCGCTTAAGCGTTCAATAATCTGGCGAATGCTTTCAACTTGTTGTGAAACTTGCTGCGTAATTTGCACCCCTTCTTGCGCTTGCTCACGCCCTGCATTAATCGCTTTAACGGCCTCAGCAGCATCTTTTTGCAAATTACCTATCATTTGCTCTATCTCTTCCGTTGAGTCGTGTGTGCGATTTGCCAACGTTCGTACTTCATCAGCAACCACAGCAAATCCCCTGCCCTGCTCACCGGCTCTGGCTGCTTCTATGGCAGCATTCAGCGCTAACAAGTTAGTTTGTTCAGCTATTGTCTTAATGACGTCTAAAATACTGCCAATACTGCGAGAGTTATCGTCTAGCCTGCTTATAATTTGTGAAGATGATTCAGCTTGTCTAGCTTGATTTCCTACTTGCTGACGGTTCTTATCGACTAAATGACCGATGTCTGTGCTCTGTTGGGTTATTTCTCTAAGCGCATCCATTGCATCGTGAATTTGAGCAAGGTTGCTGCGGCTCTTATCCTGGACATTTTTCGTGTTCGTTGAGGTAACAGTGACTTGCTCTCGCTGCTTATCCACCTCCGAAAGGCTTTTGTTACCTAGCTCAACGCTTTCTTTTGTAATTTCAATCAGCCGCTTTTCTTGTTCTAAAATATTACCCACCAGCTCTCTTAAACTGTCAGTTAAACTGTTCACCTTTGCTGATAGTGCTGAAAACTCATCGTTGCCTTCTTCAGATAGTTTCGTACTTAAATCGCCTTTACTCAGCAGGCTCAGCCCTTGGTTTATTCGACCTAAAGGCTTTGAAATACTACGCGTCACAATTACCGCTAAGAATATCGCTGCGGTTAGCCCTAAGACTGCAACAATAATATTGCGAACTAAATTTTCCTGAACGGATTCGAGAATGGCGTTTTGTCCATCAAGCGACTGCGTCTGTACTGAATCGAACAAGGTATTAATATCGGTAAGTGCCGTCTGTAACGCCTCTTTTGCTTGCTTTTGCGCAACCGCAGCTTTTTCTACCTCTAACAGTTTCTGACGTTGAAGAGCAATCAGGCCATTTGCCCCGTTTACCGCCTCAATAAGCAGGTCATACTGCTCGTTAAACGCCTCTATTGTGCCACCGTCATCAACATCTGTTGCTAAGCGGTTAACGTAGTCCTTATCAACTTGCAAATTGCTCAATTGATAATTTAAATCTTCGATAATATTGGCACTTTGTGCCGCATCGTTTGTTTCCGCCAATTCAACAAAAGAGTCGTTCATTGTGAGTAGCTTATTATCGATAGCCGTTCCAGCCCCAATAAGCGTTTCGATGCTAGGGTTATTACCTTCTAAATAAGAAAGATCAAGCATAAGAGCACTGGCTTCGTCGGCGGTCATCAGAACCTTCTCAAGCTGGGTGGCAAGTGCCTTTTCAATATTCATCCTCTCATTAATTGCCGCATACATGTTATTGCTGCTATCAACATAGGCCAAACTGACCTCAACGGCATTAGATGCAATTATATTTTTAGGCATAAGAGAAGTTAAACGCGACAAGTCTTCCTCGAATGCTGACGAGAGTGAATCAAAAGTCGCTTTATTAGCATTTAACTCGGCGATGTCCATAACGTGATAGCCATTGGCCGTAATCACCGATAACGAGAGAATCTCGGTTTTCACCTTTACCATACTGGTTTGCACCGGCATTTTCTGTTCTACAACATCTAACGCAGAGTCTTTTATACTACTGAGTCCAAAGTAGGAGAGCGTACTGGTAAGTAAAAGTAAGCAGCCGAATAGACCGAAGCCTAATGTAATTTTATTTATAATTGTTAACTGCATGGGCACTTCCATTAAAACTGCATGCCAAAAATATATGGAGCATTATGATTCCCCATTAAGTTTAGTTTAACAGGATGTTAATGCAATACGTCAAAAGTTTTATTTATTTTAGTTATTTAGTAACATTATCTGAGACTTACACACTGGTCAGGCCTGCGCAATTCATTAAGCTAAGTACGCGCAGACTGAGACAATAAAGAGGCAATGGGTAAATTTTCAGCGAGTAAATAAAGTTTCCACGGTTTTCCTTTTAAATTGTTTTAACTTACCTATAATAACCTCCAAATACTTATTCACTCGTTCTCAGTAGGTTGTAATGGATCAAAATAAAGAATTGAAAAAAGCAGGGCTTAAAGTCACTCTGCCTCGCCTTAAAATTTTACAAATTCTGCAAGAGCCAGAAAACCAACACATCAGTGCTGAAGACGTGTACAAAATACTCATTGAACAGGGTGAAGAAATTGGTTTAGCGACGGTATATCGCGTTTTAAACCAGTTTGACGACGCAGGTATTCTAAACCGCCATCACTTTGAAGGCGGGAAATCGGTATTCGAAATAAGTCATAAAGATCACCATGACCACTTGGTATGTCTCAAGTGTGGCAAAGTTATTGAGTTTGAAGACGAAATTATCGAAGAACGTCAAGAGATGATTGCTAAAAAGCATAAGATGAAGTTAACTCATCACAGCCTATATCTATATGGCGAGTGTACCGAGGGTAACTGCGATAACGTACCAGAGTAAGTTATATTTATTTGATACTAAGAGGCCCGCTTTTTGCGGGCCTCTTTCGTTAACTACGCTTTAAACTTGTAGGCGTGATAAGCCGCAATGGCCTTCTCCCACACATCCCCTACTTCACCATTTCCAATGACGTGCCCGTCTACCTCTACCACAGGTGCAACTTCTTTACTCGAAGAGGTAAGCCATACTTCATCCGCATTCAAAAGCTCTTCTTTACTAAACCAGGTTTCGGTGACTACCAGCCCAGCTTGCTTAAACGCTTCAATGGCTATAGCGCGAGTAATGCCGGGTAGAAGCTCGTGATTTAACGGCGGCGTCGAAATAGCGCCGTCTTTTACCATAAACACATTACATGAGCTTGCTTCGGTTATCATACCGTCGCCGTTGTACAAAATAGTTTCGTTAACGCCCGCGTCTACGCCAGCTTGATAATGCATTACGTTACCTAATAATGACGTAGATTTTATATGGCATCGCTGCCATCTTTTATCCCGCTGGAGTGCCACTTTAAAAGGTTTGGCATCAGTCTTGGACGTAGGTTGAGGTGGTGCGATTTCAAAAGCAAAACCAAATACCGTTGGCGCTATATGCTTAGGATAAGCGTGGAAACGCTTAGTATCGGTACCTCGGCTTACGTGAAAGTAAACACCAATGTTTCCGCTTTCAAAAAATGTTGTATTCTTTGTCACCAAGTTCGACAGAATATCTTGCCATTGTTCTGCCGTATAGGGATTAGTGATCTCTATAGCTTGTAGACCTTGGGCCATTCGCGTGGTGTGCCCCTTAAACCCAACAGGAATGCCAGCGTAGGTTGGTATGACTTCATAAATACCATCACCAAAAAGAAAGCCCCTATCCATCGGAGAAATTTTGGCCTCAGCAAGAGGCATATACTCACCATTTAAAAATGCAATTGTCACACTATTTCTCCTTGCAAACGGCGGCGTCTACTTGTCGTTAGTAGCCAGTCGGCCCTTGCCTCTTCTTCATTTTGAAAAACAAAATTTACTTTTTCGCCAGGCACGGCTTGCGCCAAACGACTAATATCACAGGGGCTCACGCAGCCTAATTTCGGATAGCCCCCTAAAGTTTGCCTATCGCGCATCATTACAATAGGCTGACCGTCGCCCGGAACTTGAATAGCGCCAAGATGAATGGCCTCAGAACGCATACCTACCATATCGGAGGCAACTGACTCACCGGTAAACCTGAAGCCCATACGGTCGATTGATGATGAAACCGTATAGGTGCTGGTTTCAAACGTGCGTATGGCAACATTACTAAAGCTTGAAAACTGATAACCTGGAACAACCCGGATAGATTCTAGAAAGCCATAGTCATCTATGAACTGCTGCGCTAGCGTTCGCATTTTAACGTTGTCTTTCATTCTTGTGTTAGCTAAAACTTCTATGCAATCGCCATCTTTTAGCACGCGTCCCTTACCGTCTAATCCACCCAGTTGTTCGCGGACCACAGTACAGGCACTGCCCACTGCTTTTGGTACCTGCCAGTTCCCATAAACGGCCAGGTATGCTTTGCTACCTAAAAGCGCACTTTTGAAGGTTATTGTTGCACCAGCCGCTACTTTTTGGCTCTGATAAGTCGCTCTAGCGACCCCATCCACATCGAGCGAAGGCTCTCTTCCAGTAACCGCAATGATACAATCTTGATCAACGCGTATCTGCATCTCGCCAATCGCTTCAATGCAGGGCGTGCCGTCTAAATTTAAGGCAAGAAAATTGGCCCAATCATAGGCGTTATTGTCCATGGGGCCTGACTGACAGAAACCATCCCTCTGTCTTCCTACTCTGCCCTTATCAATAATAAGGCTAAACAGTCCCTTGCGAAGTACTTCAATTCTCATCGTTCAACCTGCAACCCTGCTTTGTATTCTTGCTCTGTAATCGAGACAAACTTAACGACATCGCCTGCTTTCAATCGAGACTCACTGTGCTGGTCACTATGCAGCAGCATGTCATACGCAGTCAGCCCTAATAAATTCCATCCTCCGGGTGACTCGCTCGGGTAAACCGCCGTTTGCCTATCCGCTATTGCGACGGCTCCTTTCGGAACCCGCTTGCGGGGTGTACCTAAGCGCGCACATTTCAGCGCCTCTGGTATATCGCCCATGTAGGCAAACCCCGGTGAAAAACCCACTGCGTACACTTTATAAATTGCACTTGTGTGCAGCTTGATAATCTCTTCAATAGACAGCGACGTTTTCTTGCTGACTAGGCTTAAGTCGCTCGCACTTGGCGCGCCATACCACACAGGAATTTCAACCAGCGCGTTGTTACCGCGTTGTTCTTTTCCGGCGCGTGGCGTATTTATGTCATCACCTAAGCCTTTTAACGCTCGGTACACACCGTGACTGTCAATTAATGCCATGTCAAAAATGATAAGCAGGCTGTCGTAAGACGGCACGCATTCGCGTAACCACCTCCATCGGGTACTTGTATCACCATCTGGCTTTTTACCAACACCATTATGAGTGATAGGCCCCTTTTTCGCGTCGATAGCCGCAAGCATTCGGTGACACGCGTTATTTGCTTCATCCAAGTTCGCGCCGTCAAAATACACTATTATGGCGTCAGCACCTGCTGTCACAATTCGCTTAATACACCCGAAAGCTTGCATCTGCTGTCCTTGATACCGTTATTATTCTTAGTAAATGTGTCTTTTATGAGGCGAGTTTATAGAAACTTCCTGATCCTTTGCGCAATACTCACTGCGCCTTTAGTGTCACCATGCACGCATAACGTATCCGCGTCTACGTTCAACGTATTGCCAGACGCAGTGGTAACAGTACCTGATTCTATAAGCTGCTCAGCCTGGGCTAAGGCTTCATCTTCATTTAATACTGCACCTTCTATTGTGCGCGATTGCAACAACCCTTCATCGGTGTAACGTCTATCAGAAAAAGCTTCAAAGTATAATGGCAACGCCCACTCTTTTGCCTCTTCTTTAATCACGTCATTTCTTGCTGTCGCTTGCACCATTAGCGTCAATGGTTCCTGCGAAGATTGCGCGTTTATTTCAGCCACGCTTTGCATCACTGCTCGTCGAACCTTGAGGCTTTTCATCATATCGTTATATAACGCACCGTGAGGCTTAACATAGCTCACCTTTGTTCCAGAAAGCGCTGCCATACCACTTAGTGCGCTAACCTGATATTGGACCATGGCTATGAGTTCATCGGACGCTATCGCCATGGTTCGTCGGCCGAAGCCCTGAAGATCTGGGTAAGCCGGATGTGCCCCTATCGCAACATCGTGTGTTTTCGCAAGAAATATCGCCTGTTTCATCACCAGTGGGTCGCCTGCATGAAACCCACACGCTATGTTGGCCTGATCAATCTCCGCCATAATAGCCGACTCTATGGGCATAGACCACGCACCGTAACTTTCACCTAAATCGCAATTTAACTTCATAATGGTTTAGCTCTCACCTTCATTCCAGTATCATGTTACCTGTTCTTTTTAAAAAGTCAGTGCTGATGATAAATATTGGAAAAATTAATACATTACGCGTGGTAGCCCAATACCCCTTTGGCTACGCACTTGCGCCACTTGTCGACAATGATGATGCGAACGACGGTGTCATAGAAATTGATGACGCTGATGAAATGCAAACTGTCACACTTGCCATTGACGAAGTGGAAACGTCACTGGCTGATGGTCAAGAGGTTGAAGTCTTTGTTGCCACTGATCAGCGCGGCGACCTTTATGCCACTATAAAAAAGCCACTTATTCAAGTTGGCGAAACCAAAGTACTTAAAGCAGTCTCGGCAACGAATTTTGGTGCATTTTTCGATTGGGGTTTGGACAACGATTTATTGATGCCTAACGACTACCAAGCCCAGCCTGTTAATCCAGGTATGTATTACGTCGTTCACGCTTTTTTTGACGACAAGACACAACGTATTTTAGGTGCAACCAAGCTTCACTATTTTCTAAAAGAAAGTAGCGCCTATCTCAACGAAGGCGATGCGGTAGATTGCTTGGTTTATGCTAAGACCGATTTAGGCTTTAAAGTGGTCATCAACGAGAAAAGTTTAGGTCTCATTTTCCACAGCGACGCCTTTAAACCGCTTAAAATCGGTCAGGCGACAGAGGGTGTTATCAAAACTATCCGCGAGGACGGCAAAGTTGATGTAGCCCTTCAGCGCGTTGACAAAGGCGGCCGTGATGCTCTTCAACAGGCAATTCTAGATGACTTGGATGCCCATGGTGGTATTTCTACGTTAACAGATAAGAGTGCACCGGAGGCTATATATTCTCATTTTAACGTGAGTAAAGCGGCTTATAAAAAAGCGTTAGGCGCATTGTACAAGCAAAAGAAAATAACGCTAAGCCCAGACGCAATCCGTCTGAATAAGTAAGAACAACATGTCGCTGCTGTAATGGTGTGTTACTTACAACAGTGGCTTGCAGCCTCTTTCGATAGCTTTATGATATTAGGACAAACAATGAAAGCACGTGTTTCTTGGGACAAAGATCTCACTTTTACTGGCACCACAGACAGCGGTTACAAAACCGTGATGGATGGTAGCGGCAACGCAGTATCTCCAATGGAGTCGGTACTCCTAGCCGTTGGAGCCTGCTCAAGCGTTGATGTGGTCGACATTCTGAAAAAAGGCCGTTTTAATATCGAAGCGTGTAATTGTGAATTAGAAGCAGAGCGAGCCGAAGAGCCGCCGCGAGTTTTTACTAAAATTCATGCGCATTATACGGTTTCTGGTGAAGGGATCAGTGAAAAAGCGCTGGGTCGCGCTGTGCAGCTTTCTGCAGAAAAATACTGTTCCGTTATGCTTATGCTTACGGGCAACGTTGATATCACCACTAGCTATACTTTGGTTTAATAGACTATAGTGGAACTAGCCGGTTATTAGCATTTTTCGCTAAGCATTAGTGCAAAAGGCCAACTGCAAATGTTGGCCTTTTCATTGAAACCACTTGTTACGTATGTAAGCTACTGAATTTATTTAAAATTAACATTATTTAACATCTTTGGCATATTAGCTGCTGTACTGGGTCATTACTATATAACGACACACACGTTAGGGTTATTGACCATGGAAACATCAACGCAAAGCAGCACCTCTATTTCGCCACTACGTTCCTCACTACCGTTTTCGCCAACATCGCTTAAACTTCTTCTTGGAAGCGGTATTGTTGCCCTCTCGCTTTCGATAACCGCATGCTCTGATGCCGATGCTATCGACGCCAACGCCCAGTCGGAGTCAGCAGAGGAAACGGCCTTTGCTATTCCTGTTGAAACTCAAACCATCATTACTGGCGACATAACCTCAACCTACGACACTACTGCTATTTTAGAAGCGCGTGAAGAAGCCTTTGTCGTTGCGCGCGCCTCGGGGATCATTGAAGAGATCTTCGTTGAAGAAGGTGACTATGTTAAAAAGGGCCAAGTACTGGCGCAACTTGATAAGCGCCGCTACGAGCTGAACTTATCTAAAGCACTGGCTGACTTAGCCGGTATTGAAAGCGAGCTTGATAAGGTTAATAAAGTTTATTCTAAAAAGCTCATAAGCGACGATACCTACGACAAACTTACCTCGCAATTTGAATCAGCAAAAGCGTCTGTCCGTTTGGCTGAGCTTGACTTAAAAGAGGCAACGATTACCGCGCCTATTGACGGATATATTGCAGAGAGAAACGCCAAAGTCGGCAACCTCACCGAGTCGTTCCAACGTGAAAGAATGTTCCATATTGTTCAACAGCGCAATCTTCAAGGCGTTGTTTACTTGCCAGAAAACGAATTACCTAACGTGGTGGTTGGACAAGGCGCAATACTTACTGTTGCCGCGTTAGGCGATAGAACTATCACGGCCAACGTGGAACGTATAAGCCCAGTTATCGATGCAACCACCGGCACGTTCAAAGTTACCTTAAAAGTACCGAACGAAGACAACCAGCTTAAAGCAGGCATGTTTACCGATGTATCACTTGAATATGCTACTCATGCTAACGCGACCTTGCTACCTCGCAGAGCGCTGGTAACCATTGATAACAGCCACAGCGTATTCGTGGTCGATAATGGCAAGGTGAAAAAAGTTGATATCGCTACTGGATTTGAAAATAACGACGTCATTGAGGTTATCAATGGATTAAGCGGAAACGAAGAAGTCGTTACTGCAGGCCACCAAAACTTGAAAGACAGCGCCCCCGTTGAAGTAGTTAACAGCTAATTCGGCCTTACAAGGAATTCACACAATGCGTATTGTAGATCTCGCTGTAAAGCGCCCTGTAGCCGTTAGCATGTTCACGTTTGCGGTATTATTATTTGGTATGGTGTCGTTAGGCCGGCTGTCGGTAAACTTACTGCCTGATTTGTCTTACCCCACCCTCACCATTCGCACCGATTACGACGGCGCTGCGCCAGGCGAAGTAGAGCAACTGGTTTCAAAGCCCATTGAAGAAGCCATTGGCGTAGTAAAAGGAGTACGTAAAGTCACCTCCACTTCCCGCGCAGGTCAGTCTGACGTGGTTTTGTCTTTCGCCTGGGGCACAGACATGGATTTCGCAAGCTTGGAAGTGCGAGAAAAGCTCGATGTGTTGCAACTTCCCCTAGATATAGAAAAACCACGACTTCTTCGTTTCAACCCTAGTCTAGACCCTGTTATTAAGTTAGGTCTTACGGCACAAAGCGACACATCAAGTTTGAGCGTAGCGCAAATGAAGCGACTGCGTTTATATGCCGAACAACAAGTAAAGCGCGCTTTGGAATCCGTAGAAGGTGTGGCTGCAGTACGTGTAGGCGGTGGTTTAGAAAACGAAATTCATATTCTTATTGACCAGCAAAAAGCCAGTCAGCTGTCTATTCCTATTACCCGCATCATTGACCGGGTGAGTGCTGAGAATATTAATGCAGCTGGCGGTCGAATTGATAACGCAGCGCAGGCGTTTTTAGTTAGAACGCTGAACCAGTTTGAATCGTTAAATGATATTGAGAACCTTTTTGTTGGTCGCTTCGAAGGCAGAAACATTCAGCTTAAAGATATTGCTAAGGTAGAAAGTGCTTATAAAGACCGTGACGTGGTAACCCGCTTCAACGGCAGCGAAGGCATTGAAATTGCCATTTACAAGGAAGGCGACGCTAACGCGGTAAACGTCGCGCAAAAAGTGGCTAACCGATTAAACGAAGTAAACAATAACCTTCCTGAAAATTACACGCTCAGCGGAATTTACGACCAAAGTGTGTTCATTAAGCAAGCCATAGACAACGTGAAATCTGCAGCAGTCATGGGGGGCATTTTAGCCATGCTGGTGCTTTACCTCTTCCTAAAAGATTTCTGGGCTACCGTCATCATCTCGGTGTCTATTCCAGTGTCGGTCATTGCAACTTTTAATTTGATGTATGCCAACGACATAAGCCTAAATATGATGAGCTTAGGTGGTATTGCACTTGCCGTCGGTCTACTGGTGGACAATAGCATTGTTGTGCTTGAGAACATCGACCGCCACAAAAAATTAAAAGGGGAAGAAAGCGAAACGTTGGTCGAGAGCTCTGCCGCCAGCGAAGGAACAAAAGAAGTCTCTGGCGCGATTGTAGCTTCAACACTAACTACTATGGCCGTGTTTGTGCCTCTGATATTTGTAGAAGGCATAGCAGGGCAACTGTTTAAAGATCAAGCTTTGACCGTATCGTTCGCGCTCGCAGCGTCACTTGTCGTCGCACTTACACTTATTCCTGCAATGGCACACAAGAAGAAAAAGCAACAGCTTGATCACGAAGATGTCTTTGCCTCTCCTGCGCCCACGGCACCTTCGTCGACGTTCGGCAAAATCATGTACTTTATTACTCTGCCAATTCGTTGGGTATTCAGGCTTATCTTTGTATTTCTACCTGCGGCTTTGGTTACCTTGTTTATTGGTGCATGGCATATCGTCAGTAAATTACTGGGCGTTGCGTTTAAACCAATTGTATGGGCATTTAATAAAGCGTTCGACCTTCTCGCTTCAGCCTATGAAAAGCTGCTGCGTGCAAGCCTTCGAGCAAAAACACTGGTGCTAGCCACTGCCTTTGCCCTTGCTGCCGGCGCGATAGCCCTTATACCAAGACTTGGCATGGAACTTATTCCAACTCTGTCACAAGGTGAATTTTCGGTAGAAGTCACCCTTCCTGCGGGCTCGCCACTAGCTAGTACCGACGCCGTAATTAGCGAGCTTGCTGCTGTTGCAGTTAATGATTCTAGTAGCGGCGACACAAAAGTATTACGTACCTATGCCATGTCTGGTACGGGTAGTCTTATCAGTGCTGCGCCAAACCAAGGTGGCGATCATTGGGGTCGCTTGAACATTGTTATGCAGCCAGCAGCAACAGCGGCTGATATTGACGAGGTGAAGCGTGCGCTTCGCGACCACTTAGCCTTCAAGCCCCAGGTTCAGGCAACGTTTTCAGAGCCAGAACTATTCAGCTTTGCATCACCTATTCAAATTGAAATTGCAGGTTACGATCTAAACCAGCTTCAGCAATATGGGGACGCCATTGCGACCAAACTTGCCAGTTACAGTAATTTTGCAGACGTTACCACCAGTATTCGAGATGGCAACCCAGAGCTTAAGATTGCCTTCCATCACGCAAAACTTGCTCGACTTGAACTTGATGCGTCTACCGTTTCTCAGCTTATAGCCGCTAAAGTAGGCGGACGCGTTGCAACGCAATATAGCGTTGAAGACAGAAAGGTGGACGTACTGGTAAGAACGCAAGAAAACCAGCGAGACGATATCGCAAGTGTTCGCGCCATTGTGGTTAACCCGGGCTCGGCTCAACCTATCCCATTAAGTGCCGTCGCCGACGTTTACATGAGCGTAGGGCCAAGCGAGATTACCCGCGTGGGCCAACAACGTGTAGCACTGGTAACAGCAAACCTTGCCAAAGGTAAGCTCGATGAAGCCGTTGCCGTTGCCAACAAGGTCATTAGTGAGACCCAGCTTCCTTTGTCGTTAAGCGCAACAGTAACGGGTCAGAGCGAAGACATGCAAAGCAGCTTCCGTTCGCTACAGTTTGCATTAGCTCTTGCAGTATTTATGGTGTACTTGGTTATGGCGTCGCAATTTGAGTCATTGCTACACCCTCTACTTATTTTATTCGCAGTACCCTTAGCCGGAGCGGGTTCGGTGTATGGCTTATGGCTTACCAATACGCCGATTAATGTAGTGGTATTTATCGGCTTAATAATGCTGTGCGGTATTGTAGTAAACAACGCCATTGTATTAGTTGACCGTATTAATCAGCTACGCCGTCAAGGGGTAGGTAAAGACGCGGCCATTTTAGATGCGGCTAAAACGCGTTTGCGCCCTATCGTAATGACCACACTAACGACGGTGTTAGGTTTATTGCCTATGGCGTTTGGTTATGGCGAAGGATCTGAAATTCGCACCCCAATGGCCATCACGGTAATTTACGGTCTTCTGTTTGCAAGCTTACTTACCCTAATCCTACTGCCTGTGCTTTACAGCTTGTTTGACGTTAAGAAAAACGTTGAGCAAAAAACGCCTGTTAACGCAAAGACGAACGCGCGCTTTGATGACGAAGAAGCCATGTCGAAAGGCGGTGTACTATGAGTTCGCCTTTTAACACCTCTAAAAACAACGCCGTAAGCGGCCGAGCACGCGATGCGAATAAACACGATAAGAACGAAGCGTCACAAGCTCAGCTTTCCAACATTGCAGGAATAGGCGCTTCGCTGGCGCGCTTTGCGCTAAATAAGCCTGTTACCATTGGAATGCTGTTTTTGTCTATGTTGTTGTTCGGTATTGTATCTGGGCGCTTGCTTCCTCTTGAGAAGTTCCCGGGAATCGATATTCCAGAAATGGTGGTGCAGATCCCCTATCCTGATGCGACGCCAGTTGAAATTGAAACCATGATCACCCGACCGGTAGAAGAGGCTGTTGCTACCATGTCGGGAATAAAGCGGTTAAGAGCCCGCTCGTATGACAATATGGCCGAGGTTATTGTAGAGTTCGACTGGGATGAAAACCTTAAAGCCAAAAGCATTGAAGCCCGCGAAAAAATTGATGCGATTCGCCACGAGCTTCCTGACGATATAGAACGAATTATGGTGTATAAATTTAACACCAATGATATGCCTATATTTCAGCTGCGCGTATCAAGCGACCGCGACTTAGCGAATGCCTATGACTTGCTAGAGCGCAACCTCAAGCGCCCGCTAGAGCGAGTACCGGGGGTATCTAAAGTTGAGCTATACGGCACCATGAAGCGCCAAATCACCATTCGCTTAGACCCAAAAAAAATGGCGGCATATCAAATAGACGGTACACGGTTAGAGCAGCAGCTTCAAAGCGCAAACTTTTCGCTAACCGCGGGCTACATGTATAACAACGGTGAAAAAATTCTGGTTAACCCAACTGGCGAGTTTACCGATGTAAACGACTTTAAAGACATGTGGGTTACCCGCAGCGTTCGTCTGTCAGATATTGCCAGCGTCACCTACGAACTGCCTCAGCGCAACGAAGGACGTCACTTAGATCGAACCTTTGCAGTAGGTTTTAACGTATTTCGCGAATCGGGCAGCAACCTCGTTGAAGTTTCTGATGCGGTGATGAAAGTTATCGAAAAAGCCAAAGAAGACCCTGAGTTTACAGGTATTAGTTTGTTTGTAATGGACGACACTGCCAAAAGTGTAACCTCATCGCTAAGCGACTTGCTAAATGCTGGTCTTTTAGGGGCGTTACTTTCAGTTATTGTGCTGTATTTGTTTTTACGCCAGCTCACCACTACCTTAATTGTGGTGCTCTCAGTCCCCTTCTCGATTTGTATTACTTTAGGTGTAATGTATCTTTTGGGCTATACCCTTAATATTTTATCCCTAATGGGCCTGATGCTTGCCGTTGGTATGCTGGTTGATAATGCCGTTGTAATAACCGAAAGCGTATTTCAAGAGCGCCAACAAGAAGGTGATATCAAACGGGCCACCCAAATTGGTGTAAACAAAGTGAGTCTTGCAGTCATTGCTGGTACTGCCACCACTGCGATTGTGTTTTTGCCCAATATTATTGGGGTAAAAATAGACGTGACTATTTTCTTAGAACACGTAGCCGTAGCTATCTGCATATCTCTGTTTGCGTCGCTTTTTATTGCTAAAACACTTATTCCATTGCTGACAACAAAAGTAAAAATTCCAGTAGTAAAAACACCTAAAGCGCCATCCTATATTAAAGGCTATGGCCGAGCACTTAACTGGATGTTGAAACACCAGGGAATAACTTGCGTCATTGCGTTACTTATTCTGGCGTCGACTTTTGTGCCCATGCAGGCAGTGACATCAGACGATGAAGGTAATAACAACCAAGAGCGTATTTGGCTTAATTATCACGTTACGCAAAACTTTACCCTAGAAGAAGTGGAAAAAACCGTAGATAAAATGGAAGCTTACCTTTATGAAAATCAAGAACGTTTTCACATCAAACAGGTTTACACTTATTTTACTGCCGGTCATGCGGTAAGTGGTATTACGCTAAACGATGAGTTGCCAGTAAGCGTAGGGCAAATCAAAGAGGATATACGTGAAACCATGCCTTCGTTTGTGCGTGCTCGCCCCTCTTTTCAATGGGATAGTGGCAATGGTGGTGGCGTGAGAGTTACCTTGTTGGGCGAGTCTTCAGAAACCTTGCTGACTATTTCTCAGCAGATCATTCCTATTCTTTCAACCGTTGAAGGGCTTAAGGATGTAAAAGCCGACACGGGCTCGACCCGCGATGAAGTTCAAATACGCATAGACAGAGAGAAAGCAAACCGCTTTGGCATTCAAGTTAATGATGTGGCAAAACTCATCTCTACGGCCCTACGAGGCAGTAATTTACGTACATTCCGTTATGGTGATGCGGGCGAAGTGGCAGTGCAGCTTAAATTCGGTAGCGATATTCAAGCATCGCTGAGCGAGCTTAAGAATATCAATATTGGATTTACGCAGGGGCAATCGGTAACACTGAACATGATTGCAGATTTCTCTGTGGTACCTCAACTGTCGCAAATTAACCGCAACTATCGTCAAACCGCTCTCGCTATCGGTGCAAACCTAGAGGGGGAAACCACCACCGAACAAGCTCGCGAGCGCATCGAGAAAGCTTTGGCAAACATTGAACTACCTACCGGTTATAAGTGGACGCTAGACGGCAGTTTCTCTCGCCAAGACGAAGCTAACGGCGTGATGCAAATGAACATGCTGTTGGCCCTTTGTATGATATACGTTGTGATGGCAGCGCTATTTGAGTCGCTTATTCTTCCAACGTCTGTAATCACTTCATTACTATTTTCCTTCACAGGCGTTTTTTGGGCATTCATGGTTACTGGAACCTCTATGTCTATCATGGGGATGATTGGCATGCTGATACTGATGGGTATCGTGGTTAACAATGGCATTGTGTTGGTTGACAGAATTAATCAGCTTATCAACGAAGGCTTGTCGTTGTACGACGCCGTAATCGAAGGGTGTATGACCCGTATCAGGCCAATTCTGATGACAGTAGCTACAACTGTTTTAGGGCTTATACCACTTGCCATGGGTAGCACCCGTATTGGCGGTGATGGCCCGCCCTACTCACCAATGGCAATCGCAATTATTGGTGGATTGGTATTCTCTACCTTAACCAGCTTATTTTTGGTGCCTCTTGCTTATGTGCTGCTTTTAAAGCTTAGGTTTAAAACACAGCGATTGTTCAAAACCAGTAAGGCGCGCGTGGCGACATACATAAAAATAGCGAACTAATAAATAAAGTTGAAAAGTAAGAAGACAAAAAGCGGGTCTAGTTTTTATCATACTCGTCGTGATAATCGATGAGGCGATAAGACTAGCCCGCTTTTTCTGGATTTAACGTAACCGCAGTCAATGCCTTAGCTACGCGACGTTAGGTACTCATGTACCGCGTTAGCATCACGCTCTACTGAAAACTCAATCAGACTGCTTCCATTACAAGTCAAACCTTCTTCTGACGTTACCATGCGCAATACTTCACGTTGGCTGGCTCCAATACGACCCACGTTACGTGAAAGGCTTGAGCGTAGTACTCTTACGTCATCATTGACGATTGCTTTACAAAAACCCGCAAACTGGGTCTCACCAACAAAGCGAATATCTTTTTGTGGTGCAGCAGCATTTGCATTGATAGTAAAAGCAACCGTTGCTGTAGCAGCTAAAAGGTTAAGTGCTTTAGATAATTTCATTTTAAAATCCTCAATATGTGGATAAAGGTACTAAACAAGTTTGTGGCAAACTCTTTGTCTCGTATGAGCAACATTGAATAAATCATCAACCTGCTCAACGCCCTTTATTTATGCATCAAGAATAAAAAGTTTTCTGTTGAAAGATTGTGTAACGGCGGTAAATGTCAGGTAAATCAGGTTGTTACATTACTGTTAGCAATGTAAGCCCTTGAATTTATGAGACTAACGGAAATTATATATTACAAATTTGTATAGCAAAGAAGATTATAGGAATAAAGTAATATAAGACTTAAGTATAAAAAAGCCCCTTCTGGGGCTTTTAAAATGTAATTTTAACAAAATAAATGACGTTTTAGCTTATTTTATGTGCAGTAACGAGCCTGTTTTTCGTAATTAAATTACAGAAAGCGGTTAAATCTACTCATATTTGCGCTCACGTTTGGTTTCTATTGCGTCAATATAAGCGTGCCATGATGCATAACCAATAATAGGCATTAAAAAGATAAAACCAATAAATCCGGTAACAAAACCAATGGCAACGGTGCTGAAGATTATCGCTCCCCATATCAGCATGGGAACCTTGTTCAGCCACACAGCATTTACACTGGTCAAAACTGCTGTGGCAAGGTCAACTTTGCGTTCCATAAGAATGGGCTGAGTAAAAGCGGTTACAAACAACATTGCAAGTGTAAAACCTGCACCTACCATGGTTCCCAACATCAAGAAAGGCAAAAGGCTTTCTAAATCGTTTTCTATATAAGGTGGATAAAGCGCGTGGATAAGTGAAGCAACGCGTAACCAAAAAATCATCATGACCATTAGCAGTATCGCGAAGCCCCATTCGTTAAACGCGTTTCTACGCATAGCGCGTAAAGAATGACGAAGCGTTGGTTTATGGCCTTTTTCCATTTCCCAACTTATGTCGTAAAGGCCAGCCGCCAAAAAAGGGCCAACTAACATGAAACAGACAATGGCAGGTAAAATCACCAGATGCCAACCTGTCATCTCAACGAGATACATAATGAACCACGGAATAATTGCGAACAGCACGCCATAAAACAGGGTGAGCCCCGGTGCGCGCATAGCGTCTCTTAATGCTAGCGACACCCATTTTATGGGATCGCCAACGTCTAACTCTTTACATGGAATAACGCGCGCTATACCGCTTTGCGTGATCGCATTCTCTGGTGTTTCTTTGAAATGGTGCGACATATTCTAATCACCTCTGCTTGTTAGCCTGTTTGTTACTAACGCGTTTTTTACACGCCTTACTACTACGATAGGCCTAGAATGAAAAGTTCACAACCTATTAACATAAATTTTATACTTAAGTGACAAAAGAAAGATCTATCTCGTTTGGCGTACAATAATTAATCACTTGACAAAAAAAGTCGTGATTAAGAGAGAAATACTGCAAAAATGCCATCGCATAAGGCTGTGTATTGCGATAATCTCAGGGTATGTAAATCAACCAGATAGACCATGAAAACTGTATCTCGCTCACATAAATTAGATAACGTTTGTTACGACATCAGAGGCCCCATTGCTGCGCAAGCACGTAAAATGGAAGATGAAGGACACCGCATATTAAAATTAAATATCGGTAACCCAGCCCCGTTTGGGTTCGAAGCCCCTGACGACATCGTAAAAGACGTGATCCATAACCTGCCCACGTCTCAAGGATATTCAGACTCGACAGGAATTTATGCCGCCCGTGTAGCCGTAATGCAGTATTATCAGCAGCGCAATATCAAAGATATTCGTGTAGACGATGTTTACATCGGTAATGGCGTATCTGAGTTAATCATGATGGCGATGCAAGCGTTACTTAATCATGGCGATGAAGTGCTTATTCCAAGCCCTGACTACCCGCTTTGGACCGCAGCTGTAAGTCTGTCGTCTGGCTCACCGGTTCACTATCGCTGCGACGAGCAAGCGGGCTGGTTCCCAGACATTGACGATATAAAAAGTAAAATCACTAGCAAAACCCGCGCAATTGTGCTGATTAACCCTAATAACCCTACCGGCGCGGTGTACGACAAAGCCCTGCTGCAAGACGTGGTTGAAGTGGCCCGCGAGCACGGCCTAGTAGTATTTAGTGACGAGATTTACGATAAAATACTTTACGATGAAGCAAAGCACACCAGTATTGCGTCACTGGCTGACGACGTATTTTTTGTTACCTTTGGCGGTTTAAGCAAGAACTACCGGGTAGCCGGTTTTCGCTCAGGTTGGCTCGTCGTGAGCGGTAATAAACGTTTGGCGTCTGACTATATAGAAGGGCTTAACATACTGTCTTCAATGCGAATGTGCGCAAACGTTCCATGCCAAAGCGCGATCCAGACAGCACTAGGCGGCTATCAGAGCATTGACGATTTAGTGAAAGAAAACGGGCGCTTGCGCATTCAACGTGATGTAACCACAGATATGCTGAATGGTATTGATGGCATTTCTTGCGTCAAACCTAAAGGTGCTATGTATTGTTTCGCCAAGGTGGATGAGAAGAAGTTCAATATCCAAAACGATGAGCAGATGGTGCTGGACTTATTGAGCTCTGAAAAGATTTTACTGGTACATGGCCGCGCATTTAACTTAACCGAAGGCACGTATTTTAGGTTAGTGTTTTTGCCTCACAGCGATGTATTAGTTCCAGCACTTCATCGAATTGGAAACTTCTTTAGAACCTATAAGCAAGGGGCATAACGTGTCTGATAAAAGCCACTTCTTCGCCCATTTAGCACGTTTGAAGCTAATCAATCGCTGGCCGCTGATGCACAATGTGCGCACGGAAAATGTTCAAGAGCACAGTTTGCAGGTGGCTATGGTAGCGCATGCCCTTGCCTTAATTAAAAATAAGTTTTTTGGCGGTACACTTAATCCAGATCGAATCGCAACCATGGCGATTTTTCACGACGTATCAGAGGTGCTTACGGGCGACCTCCCTACCCCAGTGAAATACTTTAACCCTGCTATAAAAGAAGAATACAAAAAGATTGAAAAAATAGCCGAGAACAAGCTCATTGAAATGGCGCCTGAAGCATTTCGCGAGGACTATGCTGCACTTATAGACCACCACTACCACAGTGAAGAAGAAGCCTTTATTGTAAAAGCGGCAGATGTGCTTTGTGCTTACCTGAAAACCCTTGAAGAGCTTGCTGCTGGCAACCAAGAATTTAAACTGGCTAAAAAACGGTTAGATAAAACGCTGAAAGAGTATCAGTCTGAAGAGGTGGATTACTTTTTGACGCGTTACGTTCCTAGCTTTTCTTTGAGTCTTGACGAAATTACGCTAGACGATTTGTAAGAAAATAAACAATGGCGTGAAATCCATAATATTGTCGTTACGAGAGCAGTAAACAGCAAAGCAGCGAGGTTTTTTTGGCAACAAGCGAATGGGAACTAGCACTACACGAGCGCCGTTTACCACGAAGTGAAACACGAGACGGCGATCATCGTAATCCGTATCAGCGAGATAAAGCGCGCGTGCTCCACAGCGCTGCATTCCGTCGCTTGCAGGCGAAGACCCAAGTATTGGGCGTGGGACTAAGCGACTTTTATCGTACACGCCTTACACATTCTCTGGAAGCCGCCCAAATTGGTACTGGAATTACCGCACAGCTATGGGTGAAATTTCCCGATATCGCTAGTTCTTTGGCTCTCGACCCCACACTTATTGAAACCCTGTGTTTAGCTCACGATATTGGCCACCCGCCCTTTGGGCACGGCGGTGAAATTGCGCTCAATTATATGATGCATCAACACGGCGGGTTTGAAGGAAACGGACAAACCTTTAGGATCATCTCTCAGCTTGAGCCCTATACTGCCGAGCACGGCATGAATTTATGCAGAAGAAGCGTATTAGGCTTGGTAAAATACCCTAACTTTATTGATGCCCTTCATAGTCAGGGCCCCGTGCCTGAACGCCCTGTATCACTGCGTCAGGTTAAGGCACACGACTGGCACCCGCCCAAGGGGCTGTTTCGCTGCGATGAGTCTCTATTCGACTGGCTGCTTGCGCCATTTAGCAATGAAGATAAAGATGCGTTTATGCAGTTTACGCCCAAAGCCACTGGCCACAGCAAAACGCAGTTTAAATCTTTCGACTGCTCAATTATGGAGTTATCTGACGATATTGCCTATGGCATTCACGATTTAGAAGATGCCATTGTTATGGACATGGTTAGCAAGCATCATTTTATCGATGATGTCACCACACCATTGAAGGCCCTTGACGTGCCGTGGTTATCAGACAATATTGAAACGCTAACCAACAAACTATTTAGCGCAGCACATCACGAAAGAAAGAATGCTATTGGGGCACTGGTAAATAGCTTCATCACGGCCATTGAAATAAAAGGTGTGGATGGCTTCGCTCATCCGTTACTTGCGTTCAACGCCGTGATGCCTGAAGAATTTGCGGAAGCCCTAGAACTTTTCAAACGCTTTGTGTTTAACAAAGTGATACGCCGTCCTGACGTTCAGCTTCTTGAATATAAAGGGCAACTGGTGGTTATGGAGCTATTTGAAGCGTTTGCATCAGACCCAGACCGCCTGCTACCTGAAAACACACAAGAGCGCTGGCGTAAAGCGTGCGAACACGACAATGGGATGCGCGTTCTCGCCGACTATATATCAGGTATGACGGATGAATTTGCCTCTCGCTTATACAGCAATATCTTTTCCCCTAAACAGGGCGGTATTCAAGATAGTTTGCATATGTAAGCTTGTTTACTCCTAAATTTTACCTTTGCTAAAGAAGTTGAAATAAAAAGGCCGAACTATCGGTCTTTTTACTATATCGAATTTAGTAAATAGCAACTTTATTGAAACTTACTCTCACCATTTACGTAAAGAACAGTATTCCGTTGTCTAAACGACGTTAAAGTAAGTCTGCTATTTTCCAATAGAAAGGTGATGTAATGCCAAAACCATTTAAACCCTCAGTGAAATTGAACGAAAACCATGTGACTGATGAAAGCGTTTATATGAATCGTCGTTCATTGCTCAAATCTATGGGCTTTGTGGGCGCGTCTACACTGTTAGCAAAGTCAGCAGGTGCTGCGGGTTGGTTTTGGGAAGATGAGGAAGAAAAAGCAGCATTCAAAGGAAAAGCGCTTGAGTTTAGCCAACCGCCCAAGTTTCAAATAGCGGAAACCCGAACGCCTGAAGATAAAGTGATCAGCTATAATAATTTTTATGAATTCGGCACATCTAAAGATGCGCCAGCCAAAAATGCGACTGAATTTCAAACTAATCCGTGGACGTTGAAAATTGACGGTATGGTGAAAAAGCCTATTGAGCTTGACCACGATGCCTTAACAAAACGCTTTCCATTAGAAGAGCGCATTTACCGTTTGCGCTGTGTTGAAGCATGGTCGATGGTAGTGCCATGGATTGGGTTTGAATTGGGGGCTTTACTCAAACAAGCCGACCCGTTGATGTCTGCAAAATATGTAGCGTTTGAAACCTTATATGATCCGAAACAAATGCCTGGCCAGCGAAGCCGCTTCGCCGGTGGCGGTATTGACTACCCTTATGTGGAAGGTTTGCGTCTTGATGAGGCCATGCACCCGTTAACGCTTATGTCAGTTGGTCTATATGGGAAAACGCTGCCACCTCAAAACGGCGCGCCAATTAGGTTGGTTGTTCCATGGAAGTATGGCTTTAAGAGCATTAAGTCTATTGTGAGAATTCGTCTTACCGACAAAAAACCTCCGACCACATGGAATAGACTTGCCGCCAACGAATATGGTTTTTACGCCAACGTAAATCCAAATGTATCCCACCCTAGATGGAGCCAGGCTAGTGAACGCAGGATAACTACTGGCGGATTACTTGCCCGAAATCGTATAGACACGCAAATGTTTAACGGCTACAGCGAAGTTGCACCGCTATACAAAGACATGGACTTAGCGCGTTATTATTAACGTCGCGGTAGCTCGATAATAACCCCATCAATTTGCACGGGCATGTATGCTGAATTAGCGTTGTTTTTGCGATATGCCTGCCACGACACTAGTAGGTTTCATCATTAATGACATTTAGAAAAAAGCCCTTTCGATTTACCCTTTGGCAGCGTCGCGGGCTAAAGGCCTTCATCCACCTTTTTGCTCTGGGTTATATCACATGGCTGTTTTTTGCAGGCGTTACCGACCAGCTTGGTCCAGATCCGGTCAATACGCTTATAAACGAAACGGGAACCTGGGCAATTCACTTTCTGTTGCTAACACTTACCCTAAGCCCACTTGCCAAATGGCTCCCAAGCCCTGAACCAATGCAATTCAGGCGCATGATTGGCGTTTATACCTTCGTGTACGCCTTTGCTCACCTATTCACTTATGTATTCTTTGAATTACAGCTTGATATGGCGCTAGTCGCAAGCGAGATAGTAAGCAGGCCCTACATAATCGTTGGCATGGTAGCATTACTTCTTCTTTTTGCACTCACCGCTACGTCATTTAAGCGTATCCAGCGCAACATGGGAAGAAAGTGGCAGAAGCTTCACAACAGCATTTACCTGATACTGCCCCTCGCACTTCTTCATTTCAGTTGGTCGCAGAAAACGTTTTGGCAAGAGCCGGTTTGGTATTGGATGGCGGGGTTGCTTCTAATGAGTCCAAGAATGAAAAATTGGTTTGTGGTGTACCAGAAGAAAAGCAAAAAGAAGTCTAAAGACAAAAGTGCAGTGGCGAGAGAACATTAAAGCCGCAAAACTTATTAAACAAGTACATAAAGCAGCGCGGCATAGCGTGCTGTTTTACTTATGGTCACGGCAAGCATAAAGAACCATAGTGGGCTTCTGAGTACACCCGCTACAAGCGTAATCGGGTCGCCAATAATAGGTACCCAGCAAAAAAACAAGCTCCACTTTCCCCACTTTGTAAAAGTATCACTTGCACGTTTAAACGCCGCGTCGCTCACTTTTAACTTTTGCGTCGCAATTTCTTTTCCGAACCTAAAGCCCAATACATAATTAACCACCGAGCCAAGTACATTTCCGACAGAAGCTATAATGAGCAGCAACAGGCCATTTAAGCCACTACCGTATAAAGCGCTCAGGACGACCTCAGAACTAAAAGGCAAAATAGTGGCAGCTAAAAATGCCGACAAGAACATGCCTACATAGCCTAAATGTATTAACGCGCTCAACGCTCCTCCAGCTTTATACAGTAGTTTTCTATGTGAAATTCGCGCGCATCTTACCTTAATACGCGTATGAATGCTTCCTTAAGAGTTCGATACAACGAAAAAATCATTATCTTTTAGATAGTTACTGGAAAACCACCAATTTGTGTGAAAAAAGTACAACTTAATACTTGCCAAAGCGCACTTTTATTAATACTGTATACACATACACACTGTATATACGAACAGCATTTTTAAATAACGGTATTTCTTAAGTCTACTTCATAAGCTTAAGGGCAAATACACAAGGGGTTTTACAATGAACACATCTTCAGTTTCACGATTCAATGCTTTGCGCGCTTCGGTTTCAAATGTAGTTCAACTTCCTCTACCTATTGAAGGGTTTCCTGGCGAAAAACAAGGTAATGGAAAAGGAAGTAACGACAAAGGTTGGAATTATCTGCTTTCAAACTCGGTGTCGTTTTCAAAAACCGTAGATCACGCTATTCGTATTCAAAAGCCTGAAAAAGAAAAAATGCCAGAGTGGATCAGCAAACTTATTACTGGTGGACAGTGTAAAACACTGTATGTAGAAAACATCGACTTGGATCTTCAGCCAACAGACAGTGAAATGATCAGAAAACTTTGCAAGCTTTACTCGGTAAGCTTGGTTAATGTTCGCGTTGACAGTATTAACGACGAAAAGAATGTTGCATTAGGCCCCTGGTAAAACGTGCTCTGTTAACGCTCAAATACCTAGCTAATCATTACGCTATCTAACAAGTAAGCGAAGCAATGTCCCAACATTAATACTTACTACTTGGGCACGGATCGCCCGAACGTAATGAATAGCTCAACTTTTTACATTCAAAAAAGTTGGGGCTTACGTAACTTATACTTATACTGTGGCGCTTTGTTATTCTCTTAAGCTGTGAGTCTTCCTATGCGCTGTTACTGCTGCTCATCAAAACCCTTCGAAGAATGCTGCGAGCCTTTCATTAAAGGTGAGGCATTACCTCATTCTGCAGAGCAACTTATGCGTTCACGCTTTTCGGCCTACGCTACAGCACATTATCACTATATTTTAGACACCTACACCAAAGAAAAGAAGCAGGCTCTCTGTGTAGAGGACTTGGCCAGAAGCGCACAAGGAGCTAAGTGGTTCGCGCTGAAAGTTCACCCCACTCTTGCGGCTAGCTCCGTAGATAGCACCGTAAAATGCTTGGTAGATGACTCGGTAAATAAACCTGTAGATAGTTCGATAAATAGCTCGGTGTACGCTAATACGAATGTTGAGGTGGCGACTGACACTGAGCAAAGCACCAAGCCTAATGTCAATGCCAACAATGCGGTTGTCGAATTCACTGCGTTCTATTTTGAAAATAAAAGCATGTATCAGCTTCACGAAACATCAAACTTTATTGTCGAAGATGGTAAATGGCGTTATCACGATGGTGAGCTTCACGAAGACTGCGGCAAAATTAAGTATGGAAGAAACCTTCCTTGTGTTTGCGGTAGCAATAAGAAATTTAAACAGTGCTGTGCTCTAAAAAACCGCTGATAACTCGACATCTCAAAAATTTATTACTGACAAGCCATTGCTCAACAGCCATGCTAGACGAGCGCGCTGGCTTTTATACGCTATCAGTTCAAAAGCAAGGCTATAAAGACTTTCAAATGGAAAACTTAGGCATTGGTATTAGACCTATGCCATGTATTAACCAGAGAGCTTAATCTAGAGTTAATACCTGAATAGCTTTGGCAGTTTAATGCACACAAAAGAAGCCTGAATATTATTGTGTTCAGGCTCTTTTACGCAGCGAATTATGCAATTTAACGTAGAGACTTAGCTAGCGAGCTACGTTATGGAACAAGCACCATCTTGCCTTTAACCTCGCGGTTCATGACTTTAGCCATGGCCTTCGTTGCTTGTTCGAGTGGCAGTGCTTCATCTACCACAACTTTAACTTTGCCTTGCACGTACCACGTTAAAAGCTCTTGCATGTTTTCAGCAAAGCCTTTCGGATCGTGCTGAGTAAATGAGCCCCAAAATACGCCCATAACCGAGTAGCCTTTTACCAGCGCTAGATTAACTGGGAATTTCGGGATCTCACCGCCTGCAAAGCCAACAACAAGCAAACGCCCTTCCCAAGCCATACTTCGACTGCATGCGTGGAAGGTATCGCCGCCAACACATTCGTAGACAACGTCTACGCCTTTGCCACCCGTCACTTCTTTAAGTGTTTCCTTTAAATCTTTCTCTTTATAATTAATTAGAACATCAGCACCATACTCTTTAGCGAGCGCTAACTTTTCTTCTGTTGAGCATACCGCAATAACTTTGGCGCCCATGATCTTGCCTATTTGCACTGCAGCCAGGCCTGTACCGCCAGCCGCACCAGTAACAACCAGCGTTTCACCTGCTTGCAGCTTCGCCCGTTGTTTTAATGCGTGATGAGCAGTCGCATGCGCAGTTACAAGGGCTGCGCCTTCGTTAACATGAATGGGATCGGGCAGCGGCATTACATGAGTGGCTGGGATTAATGCTTTTTCTGCATAACCACCTAAATTCGACAACGCGATAACACGTTGGCCTTCTTTTAAGTGACTCACGCCTTCACCCACCTGAGCAATGGTACCAGCGACTTCGTTACCAGGAATAAACGGAAAGTCTGGCTGCATTTGATACAGTCCTTGCACCAACAGCCCATCTGGAAAGTTGACCCCTGCAGCTTCAACGTTTACTACAACATGGCCTTTTTTTACTTCTGGATCTGCCACATCTTTAAATTGAAGATCGTCAAGCGGCCCAAAAGATTCGCATACAATTGCTTTCATACTGTCTCCAGTTAATTTGTTCGACCTGCACGCTTCATACAGCATGGCAGGTCATTAAATACGTTATATGGCGTTTATTCGCTTTGGTGTATAGTTTGGTTCGCAATTTGCGCCAAAGGACGCACCATCGCGCCTAATTGCATGGCCTTCTCGCTTGACGCGTTGCCATCGTGGGCGCGCTTTACAACACCTTGTAAAATAGCGGCTAAGCGGAAAAAACTAAATGCGAGGTAGAACGTCCAGTTGCTTATGGCATCAATGCCTCTTCGCTCGCAATAAGCCTTGATGTATTCTTGTTCGCTCGGAATACCCAACTGCTTTCTATCAAGCCCGCCTAATCCCGCTGCATGTGCAATATCAGAAGGAAGGCGCAGCTGCATGCACTGATAGGCCAAGTCGGCATACGGATGACCCAGGGTTGAGAGCTCCCAGTCTAATACAGCAACCACTTGCGGTTTGTCGGTATCAGACATATCAAACATCATGTTATCTAATCGAAAATCACCATGAACCAATGACACTTGTCCGTCATCCTCTGGCAGGTTTGCTTCGAGGTACTGGATAAGGCTTTCAATTTCTTCAATATGCTCAAGTTCAGATGCCCGATACTGCTTTGTCCAACGGCTTAGTTGACGTTCAAAGTAACTACCAGGCTTGCCATAATCACTCAACCCGGCGCTTTCAATATCAACACTGTGAAGTGCAGCCAACACGCGATTCATCTCGTCATACATGGCACCGCGGGTATCAGAAGACGCTATTTCAGGTAATGCGCTATTCCAATATATTTCGCCCTCAACAAACGCCATGATGTAAAACATGCTGCCGATAACACTTGTATCTTCACACAAATGATGAGCTTTAGGCACTGGCACCTCAGAGTCGTGTAGCGCGTTGATAACGCGAAACTCTCTGTCTACCGCATGAGCAGACTTTAGTAATTTACCAGGGGGTTGGCGGCGCAAGACGTATACGCCGTTATCTGTGGTGAGCTTAAACGTAGGGTTCGACTGTCCACCCGCGAACTTTTCTGCGCTTTCAACGTGCCCAATGCTGGGGCACGCTGTAGATAGATAGTTGTTTAGCGCCACTAAATCAATTGCATGTGGGGCATTATCTTTTGACACACTCACTCCTTATGCACTTTCTATGCGTTTTTTTCGGCAATCAAATTACGGCCTAACTGCATCATGTGAACTTCGTCAGGACCATCAGCTAACTTAATTGTGCGTGCATAGGCGTACATAGCAGATAACACGAAGTCTTGACTGGTGCCAGCTGCGCCATGCATCTGAATGGCTTGGTCAATGACTTTGCATGCCATACTTGGCGCTACAATTTTGATAGCAGCAATAAGATCGCGAGATATCTTATTGCCATAGCGATCCATCTTGTCAGCGGCTTTCAGCGTAAGTAGACGAGCCTGCTCAATATCACAGTGCATCTGGGCAATATTTTCCCTAATTGACTGCTGCTTTGACAAAGGCTTTCCGAATGCTACGCGCTGTTCAACTCGCTCGCATGCCATATCAAGCGCGCGCTGTGCACACCCAATAAGGCGCATGCAGTGGTGAATTCGACCCGGTCCTAAACGCCCTTGCGCAATTTCGAAACCACGACCTTCACCTAGCAATAAGTTCTCAGCTGGAACACGTACATCTTCAAACAAGACCTCCGCATGACCCACCGGCTCATCGTAATAACCCATCGCCGCCATGGGGCGAACAATAGTTACGCCTTTTGTATCCATTGGGACCAAGATTTGCGACTGCTGCTGGTGACGAGGTGCATCGAAATCCGTTTTACCCATCACCACCATAATTTTGCAGTTTTCGTTCATGGCACCGCTGGTATACCACTTACGACCATTAATAACGTACTCGTCACCATCGCGCTTAATTGAGGTTTCAATGTTAGTCGCATCACTCGAAGCTACCGCAGGCTCAGTCATTGCGAACGCGGAGCGAATTTCACCGTTAAGTAACGGCTCTAGCCACTGCTTTTTATGCGCTTCATTGCCATACTTAGCAAGTACTTCCATATTGCCGGTATCAGGCGCACTACAGTTAAAAATCTCAGCACTAAACAACACACGGCCCATTTCTTCGCACAGCGGCGCATACTCGGCATTTGTCAGGCCTGCACCATAAGGCTTATACTCTTCTGGCAAAAACAGGTTCCAAAGGCCCGCATCTTTGGCTCGTTGCTTAAGCGTTTGCATCATTTCAGGCGTTTTCCAACGACCTTCACCGTTGTTCGCAGAACCACCTTCTACGGCGTGAATATATTCCTTTTCAATTGGATACACTTCTTCTTTCATAAACGCTTTTAGCTTTTCTAAAAGTGCTTGGGTCTTTTCATTATATTCAAAGTTCATAATTGCCCCATTTAGCTGTAGGTAATGGCGTGCAACCTGTCAATCACATCCAGGTGAGGTACGCTGTTGAAGTTATTTAGGTGAACGCCCCGCGGGTTAGCGAAGCATTGTGAAAAACTGGCGTTGCGTATTTGCAAATTCATATTAATAACCGTGGCGGCGTCATAGCCAAGAATGTGTTTGAGCATCATGGCAATAGCACCACCGGAGCTGACGACCAGCACGCGCTTCGCATCGGTACTTTGAAGATGAGTAAGCATTGAATAAACGCGCCCTTCAAACTCGCGCCATGTTTCATCGAGAAGATCATGCGCTAGTTCGTCTTGCGACCACGCCAGCATGGCTTTTTTAAGCAGTCGATAATACTCGGCAGGTGATGCGCCTTCTGGCACCTTGGCGTCTGGGTGACGTGTTAAATATGCTTTGGCTACGGCTTGAAAATTAAATTCATTCAACGCGCTATTGACTGTGACTTCTGGAAGAGAATAGGTGTTTGTTGCAATACCTTCGGCAATGCCATCTTTGGTTTCATGATGCCGCACCATATCACCAGAGAAAACCGCATCGAACTGAATATTTCGATGCTTAAAATAATCACCAAGCCAGATGGCTTGCTGCCCACCCAATTCGCTCAGTTTGTCGTAGTTCGCTTTACCAAAAGACGCTTGGCCATGGCGTACTAGATAGATGTCTGTCATACCGCTGCCTGATGTTATTAATATGTTAACTTGTCAAATCACATACTAAGGAAAACAACGTTATAAGTTTAATTGATATTTTGAATGAGTATGCATCATGTGAAACTATGTAGCTTGATGTCATATCAAGCCGACTCGATACAATGCATCCCTTGTTAAAAATTGAGACGAAGGTTGTTTTGTTGCGCCTATAACGAGAAGATCAGATTGCGTTAAACTTTATCGAAAAGAAACAAGACTGAGTTTTAGAGGAACGTTTAAGCAAGACTTTGCTGCATCGCTTGACACTCGTTGTCACAGGAACCGTTGCACCAAGAACATTGATGCAACAGTGCGAGCGTGTGTTTAACGCTTCAGATGCGTAGGCTTCGTATGGAATACTGCGTGACATTGCGCTATCACAGACAGCGCGATATGCTCAGGAAGTTCTCCACCAATATCAAAGCCTGCGGGGCTGGCAAAATATTGCGTAAAGTTAGTATCGCTAAGCCCAGCTAAATCCATAATTTCTTGCTTCCGATGAAGCGGCCCAAGCATTGCTGTATAAGTTAGCGACTGCATACTGAGTAACTGAAGCGCCTTGGCGTCAATCTCGCGGTGATGAGACATAAGTACCGCCGCTTGAATGTTATGTTCGTCAAGGTGTACACGCACCCCCTCAGTAGTTGGGTCGTCAATTAAATAATTAACCTCGGGGAAGTGTTCAACTCTTGCTTGCGCAGGCCGAGGATCCCAAACACTGACCAAGTAGCCTTGCAAACTAGCCAGTTTCGTCATGAAAGTTGCATCGTAACCACCACCAACAACAAGTAAATGAATGGGCGGCAACATTAGAACAGATAACCTGCGCTTACCGCCGATGGTGTCCAACACGGCTTTTCTGGGAGTACCCGTATCTTTTTCCAATACCGTACAAGCGCCCTCTGAACCATCTACCGCAACATTCCACTCACATGCATGGCCCTTCGAAAGTATCTGGCTTACTTCATCCAGAGACAAGTAGTTATTGTCGTTGTTGACTGGTACAAGCGCTAAGTGCACCACGCCACCACAGCCTACACCTAGCTTGAAAGCGATGTCTTCCTCATCCTCATCATCGTAAACCGCAGTGCGACTAACGCCGTCTGCCATTACGCGCTGGGCTTTTTTAACGATATCGCTTTCCAAGCAACCACCGCTTAGAATACCCAGTTGGTGCCCGGCATCACTAAATAGCATCATGGCGCCCGCTTTGCGATAACATGAGCCCTCGGTTTTAAAAATACACCCCAGCACCCACTTATGCTTGTCTTTTAGCGGCAGCCATTGCGCCAGCAAGTGGTTAACGTGATTACTCATAACTACCTCAAACCCCGTGTGACCTGCTCACTGCTGCGTTACCGCTTGGGTGATAAATGCCGCGAGGGTTGCTGGTTCTTGCGCACCGGCTATCCCTTGGTTGCCTATAACGAACGTGGGTACACTCTGAATACCTCGTTGCATCCAAATGGCTTCTTCTTCGCGCACTGCTTGTGCGTATTTACCGTTTTGAAGTACCTCTTCAACTTCTGATGCATCAAGACCTACAGCGTTAGCAATATCGACCAACACATTTTGATCATTCACATCTTTACCATCAGTGAAATACGCTTTAAACAAGCTCAGTTTCACCTCTTCTTCAAGGCCCTTTTTTGCCGCCACATGAATAAGCTGATGAGCTTTAAACGTGTTTTGCATACGCGAATCGTCAGTAAAGTTGAACACAAACCCCAACGCCTCACCCGCTTCAACAAGACGAGCTCGGTTCTCAGCGCTTTGCTGTTCGCTAATGCCATACTTTTCCATTATATGTTCGCGAAGATTTTGCCCTTGTTCTGGCATATTGGGGTTCAGCTCGAACGGGTGAAACTTGATATCCACCTCAATGTTATCGAGAGTTTTTATTGCTTCTTGTAATCGCTGATACCCAACAATGCACCATGGACACACAACGTCAGATACCATGTTTACCGTTACTTTTTGCATAACAACTCCCCTTTTAGAACCCGCTTATCCGTGTTCTCTTTGTGTTCACTGACTAAAGCCACTGTAGATGAGGTTACAAAAAGAAACTTCAACCCTATATTCAATAAATATACGTATAGGAAAGCTAAGATGATCGAAATCGCGTTAGCGCTGATCGCGCCCAAATATCATAGCCTTTGGAAGATGGATGAAAGCCATCCTCTGCCATCAAGCCGCTTTGTTTTACGTCCTTTGCAGTTCCTCCTAGCTTTAATGCACGAACGTAAAGCATTTCAGAACTCGGGCTGCTGGCAATACGCGCTGCCATCGCTTTATTTAGCAAAAACGCTCTAAAGCCGAGTAAGCCTCTTAAGGGTTGAGGTAAAGCAGGAAATGCGTGTATTGGTGGCAATGCGGTAAACAAAATATTTTGGCAGCCAAACTTTTGGCTTAAAAGAGACTCAATTGCTGAGATATTACGTTGCCAGCGTCTTAGCGAGACAAATTTCGTGACATCATTAACGCCAATGGAAATGAGCGTTGTCGAAAAGTGTTGCTTTGGCAATTGTTGTAAAAGGTTAAGCACGTCTTCGCTCTTATAGCCTGTTTTAGCGTGTAACAAAACACGGGTTGGACCGCGTTGTGAAAGGCTTGAGTAAATCAGCCCAGCTAACGCTCCTTCTTGCGTTGCCGCCCCTACACCTGCTGCGGCCGAATCCCCAATGACTAATATGTTAATTTTCGGCACTGTTTTGCCACCTGTTGAGGAAAGCACCCTGTCTCCGCTAGGCTCAGGCAACACCGCGGTTATCCTTCTTACCCATAACGCTTGTAAGAAAACGATTGGAAGCAAAAGAATAATTGCCGCGTTTAACCATAAAACTTTGAAATAGATCAAATTCGTCCTTCACCCAATACGATATACTCAACGTGTTTCACTTAATAAGCGCTAAGCCACCTCATTAGGGTATAAAAAAATGAACACCAATGCTGTAAAGCAAAGCCACGATGCATCTACCGTAAAAAAATATGCCCAACACGCCCCGCGCTACACATCTTACCCTACTGCACTTAAATTCGAACCGCTAGAAGAAGATATATACCCACAAGCACTGGCTGTATCCAAAGCACCAGCCGTGAGTTTGTACGTGCATATCCCTTTTTGTAAAACGCTTTGTTATTACTGCGGGTGCAACAAATTGGTAACTCGCCATAATGAAAAAGCCGACGACTATTTAGATTACATAGAGAAAGAAATGTTGTCTAAGCGTTATTTGGCAAAGGGCAAGCGCGTGGTTTCGCTGCACTTAGGGGGTGGTTCGCCCAGTTTTCTGAGCGAAGTACAGCACACATTTTTGATGTATCTTTTGAAGAAACATTTTACGTTTGAACTGGGAGCAGAATTGTCTATTGAATTAGACCCTAGGAACGTGAATAAAGCCTATTTGAAATGTCTTAAACGCTTAGGCTACACTCGCATAAGCTTTGGCCTTCAAGACACCGACTACAATGTGCAGAAAATCATTAACAGAGTACAGAGCACGTCACACATCGCTGATTTGGTGTTTGAAGCCCGCACGCTAGGCTTCGATTCAGTAAACTTAGATCTCATTTACGGTCTGCCGAACCAAACCCTAGAAACGTTTAAATCGACTATAGCTGCAACGAAAGCCATGATGCCCGATCGTATCTCACTTTTTAGTTACGCTCATTTACCTGAACGATTCGCGGCGCAGCGAAAGTTTGCAGAAGAAACACTGCCTACCAGCGAAGAAAAAGCGGCGCTTTATACCCTTGCGGTAAATAGCTTTACTGGCGTGGGATATGAGATGATTGGCCTTGATCATTTTGCATTAAGCAATGACGCGTTAGCCATTGCCAAAAACAAAGGTGAGCTTCACCGAAATTTTCAAGGCTATACGCTGCGGGGGGATACTGACTTAATTGGGGTCGGCGTATCGGCAATCAGTACAATTGGTAATGCCTTCGCACAAAATGCGAAAGATCTAAAAGAGTACTATCAACGATTAGACAACCATTTGCCTTCAGCCAAAGTTGGGCTTTCACTAACACAAGACGACCTTATTCGCCGAGACGTAATATCAAGTTTGATGTGCAACTTGTTCGTAGACAAACAGCAGATTTCAAATGAGCATCACATCATCTTTGATGAGTATTTTTCACAATCGTTGGAAAACTTAGCGGGGCTACGTGAAGATGGCCTTGTTGAAATTACACCTGAATACATTCGCGTTCCAGAATCAGCCCGCATTTATATACGTGCTATTTGTGCTCGCTTCGATGCGTACTTCAATGTAAGTGAAACATTAGCCAGCTACTCTAAAGCAATTTAAATCGAGCTATCACCTGCATACCCGTTTTAAGGTTAAGGCGCGTTAGAGAAATATGGCTAATACTGGCATATAGGGTTTGGTTGCTGTCTATAACAGTGAGCGTTAGCAGTACCTTTGCACTATGAGCCTTGCTTTGGCGGCGTTGAACCGTTTCAGGCCCCTCCCCTGCAGGGCTTTGCGGCGTTGGCATGGGTTCAACGCTGGATATAACGCAGGGCAGCGCATTTAAAATGCTAATTGTGCTGGCATTACCAAAATCAGTAATGTTGGTATCGATACTGACATCACAGGCCTTAACCGCGAATCGGACAGATAGCTGTTCACTGCCATGTTGGGGTAAATACGATACAGATTCCTCACTAACATAAATCTCGTGCCCCGCTACTAATACTCGCACGATTCCGTTGTCAGCTTGACTATTGTCATGGCGCAAAATTGCAGTGCCGTATTGACCTTCTTGGCTGACGCTGCTGCTATTGTGATTGCTATCGGCGTTTTGATTCTGGTTATTACCGTCGACTTTGCGTTGCGTGACTACCGACTCTCCTTCAAGCACGCTAGACGGTGTTGTAAAACTTTCTCGTTCGAACATTCGAGCCAGCACATCCCGCGTTTGGCCACAGAGTTCCGCACGGCCGCGATCAATATAAATCAACTCATCGCTGAACAGGGCAAGATCGTCTAAGTCGTGAGAAATTACAAAGCAGATAAGCTGGCCCGACCCACATAAACGTTTCAAAAACTGATAAATCTTACGACGGGTAAAGACATCGATGGCGCTTAACGATTCATCGAGTAACAGCACATCTGGCCCATTGACCAGCGCCCGCGCAATCGCGACTCTCTGCGCTTCACCACCAGATAGTGCATGAATCGGCTTATCGATTAAATGTTCGCAATAGCAAGCGCGCAAACACACATCGATAGGCATTGCATTGGGGCTTGCGTGACGCTGCGCTAAGGCTAAATTACCCCGAACATCGGTATGAGGAAACAACATAGGCTGCTGAAACACGATGCCGACTTTTTGAGACGCCCATGGTGTCCCGACCTTTGCGCTTTTTTCCACGCCAGCCAGTGCCCGAAACAAACTGCTTTTGCCCGCACCTGATGGACCGGTAACGCCGGTAAAATGGCTTTCCGGTTGCAGTGTGATTTGTGCATCAATGCGATTTGGTAAATGCGCTGATATTCTCATGTTAACGCCCTTCTCCACTACGAGTCGTGCCATTAAAGCGATACAGTGCAGCGAGCATTAGGAATGAAAATACCAAAAGGGCAATAGAGAGGTTATGAGCGCTGTCGTATTCCAACGCCTCTACCTGTTCATAGAGCGCTATAGATAGTACTTGGGTTTCCCCAGGAATGTTACCGCCTATCATTAGCACCACGCCAAACTCACCAATGGTATGGGCAAAGCTTAAGCCTAACGCCACGACAATGGGCGCTTTGCTTAAAGGCAGCACTATTTTCATGAAAGCCTCGGTAGCCGAAAACCCCAGCGTTTTTGCCACATCTAAATAACGATTGTCTAATTGTGAAAAGCCGCTGTACAAAGGCTGTAAAGCAAATGGAAGTGAGTAGATTACTGAGCCCAATACCAAACCTTCAAAGCTAAATGCTAAATTGCTGCCCGTTAGGCTTTGCCATCCCTGCCCTAGCGCACTTTGCGGCGAAAACGCAACAAGCAGATAAAACCCAAGTACCGTAGGTGGTAGTACCAACGGCAACGCGAGTACCGACATAATAAAAGGCTTGGCTTTGCTCTGCCAATTCGCTAAAAACCACGCTAGCGGCAATGCAATGAACAACAGCACACCGCTGGTGATAAACGCCAGTTTTAAAGTAAGTAATATGGCTTCAAGGGTCGACTCTCCAAAGAATTCATTTAGCATATCTATTGACCAACACCAATTGTATTCACTGGCTCATAACCCCATTCAATAAAGCTGTGCTGAACCCCTTGCGACATCAAATATTGCACAAAAAGGCTAGCAGATGACACGCCATTAGCGTCACTTAAATTGAACTGCTTAGTAGCTTCTTGTTTGTGTTTGTTACCAAGCTCTTCTAAAGCCTGTGGTTCACTAGTCGCCAGCACATCGAACAGATTCGGCGTGAGCGCTGCTGCTGTTTTACTGTTAACCACTAACGACTGAATGATGGGTTGGTACAAGATTTCTGGTACGGGACTAATAACCGTCGTGGAGGCGACATTATTTACATCAACGGTACTCGCAAAATTAGAAGGTAAGTCGAGGGCGAGCGAATACGCGACAAAGGCTCCTTTAACACTACCCGTGGTATAAAACTGAAGGGTTTGTAGGACGTTCTTGCCCATTACTCTGTGCGGTAAAAACGGTTGCCAAAGGGACAAATTCTGCAATGTTTGCTGTGCAGCAATGCCATAGGGCGCAAGTTTTGGATTAGCAATAGCCAACTTGTTTTGTGGATTTTCGATCAACTGAATAAGCTGCTTAGACAAGCAGTCAGTACGCTGTACATTTCGTTGTTCTTTTGTCTCTCCAGCAGCATGCTCACAGCTTTGTGCATCAGACAAGTCGCCAGAATAAACAAACGCGAGCTTGCCTTTCGCGTAATCCACCACATTGTTTTTGTGTACTAGGTTATTCTCCGCCAACGCTTGTGGCCTAGCGCGATCTGCCGATAAAAACACATCGAACGTCGCACCATGTTGAATTTGCGCATACAAGGTACCGCTAGAAGACACGGTTACCGCTACATCTATGCCTGTGAGCAGGGTAAACTGCTCGGCTATGTTTCTAAGCGGTTTTGCAAAGTTTGCTGCAACAGCCACGTTGATTTTTTCGTCCCGCTTAAACGCGTGAGGATGGCTCTGCTCATTGGCATTACTACCGCTGCTTTCACTTACAGGCGCATCCGCTGCCCCAAAACCACTCGCCTGCGCTGCACAGCTCGTAAAAACCATGGCTCCTGTAAGCAAACTAAGGCTCGTCAAAAGGAACATAACAGACTTGAAAAAGCTTGCATGTCCCGTTGCTAAAGAAAAAGCCATTACTTTTTATGCATCCACTTGAGTGCAGCTTTATCGTCAGACGCTTTTGCCGCAACCCATTCAGATATATCGCCCTTGAACTCTTTCTTCCATAGAGGAACAGACTGTTTAAGCATATCCATTAAATAGCTCGCAGCATCAAACGCCGCTTGGCGATGGGGGGCCGCAGCACCTACCCATACAATTTGCTCATTATTATATATACGCCCTACCCTGTGCAGCGCGCCAGCACCGTTAAGTGAAAAACGATCAATAGCTTGTTCAACCAGCAGCATTAACGCTTTTTCAGTCATGCCCGGGTAGTGCTCTAGCTCAATACCGTCTATATCACCAGCGCTATTAAAATCTCGCACCAGTCCAGTAAAAGTAACAATAGCGCCGGTGTTGCCGCAGGCCTTCTCGTCTGCCGACTGTTTTAGCCTAGCGTACAACTCGCCTTGGTCAAAATCTTCAACTTGAACTAGCGCGAACATAGCTATCCCCCAGTCACAGGAGGAAAGAGCGCAAGTTCGTCACCATCGCTAAGTACAGTTTCAGTATCACAAAGTTCTTGGTTACGGGCAGTCAGCACACTGCCCTCTAATGCTAACGCCCATTTGTCGCTACGAGTTTTAAGCCGCGATAACACGGTTTCAATGGTGCTGTTGTCGCTTAGATTAAGCGTGATATTGTCTTCGCCCGTAATCTCTCGGGTTTGCGCAAATGTTTTAAGCGTTATCTGCATGTTCTGCCTTTTTTTATAAATTCTTAACGACGCATTGTTCGCGTATGCTGACTGGTTTGTCTTAATTTTCTGAAAGACGTTAATTCTAAAACACCTTTTCTATTGAGCGCGCGAACACGTTATGCAAGTTACTTTTAAAGTGCGCCTTTCTTCTTGCCCACTAGTTAGCAGACTGCCAATGGCCAGTTTTCCCGCCCTTTTTCTCCAGTACCCTCACCCCTTCCATATGCATGCCAGGGTCGATGGCTTTGCACATATCAAACAAGGTTAACAACGCTACATTTACCCCCGTGAGTGCTTCCATTTCAACGCCGGTTTTACCGCTTAGCTTGCAAAAGCAGGTGGCTTTAATACGGTTTTGATCGGCTTGAATATCAAAATCGATATCCACCTTAGACAGTGCCAATGGGTGACAAAGAGGAATAAGATCGGCGCAGCGTTTTGCCCCTTGAATACCCGCCACTCGGGCAACCGCAAAAACATCCCCTTTGGCAATTTTCGCTTCAGAGATTTGGCGAATTACCTCTTCGCTTACATACAAAAAACCCTCCGCGGTGGCTTCGCGTTTAGTAACGTCCTTGTCGCTAACGTCTACCATGTTGGCTTCACCGCCAGCGTTTAAATGACTAAACGTACTCATGCTTCTACCAGGTGCTTCACGAAATTACACGGTCTAAAGTCAGCATCAAGCTGGCTAGAAATGATTTTTTCCCACGCCGTACGACACGCGCCGGTTGAGCCTGGCAAGCAGAAAATGACAGTATTGTTTGCAAAGCCGGCTACAGCACGAGACTGAATAGTGGAGGTACCAATTTCTTCATAGCTAATTTGGCGGAATAGCTCACCAAAACCGTCGACTTCTTTGTCGAACAACACGCTGATGGCTTCTGGCGTTGAGTCGCGGTGGGTAAAGCCTGTACCGCCGGTAATCAATACCGCGTGAATGTTTTTATCAGCAATCCACTTCGACACGACAGCGCGCTGCTGATAAATATCGTCTTTCACCAAATCGCGGTCGTAAAGGTTATGGCCAACCGAGTTCAGTGCCTCTTTCAAGTAGTCTCCCGACTTGTCGTTTTCGAGGGTGCGCGTATCGGAAATAGTGAGTACGGCAATATTAAGGGGTTGGCTGACAGCTGACATATAAAATCCTAATTTGATATGCGACATTTTGGCGGTTTTTGATAAAGTACCAGCCAAAATACTATTTGGTAATCACTTTATAAGGGTGCATGCCATGAATTCAACAACTAAGTTGGCATAAACTATGTTTAAAAGCCTAACTAATCAGCAGGCTATGCGCTATAACCGCCAAATAGTGCTTCCTAAAGTAGACCTGAACGGCCAAGAAGCGCTGTTAAACGCTCATATTTGTGTTATTGGCGTTGGCGGGCTGGGCACAGCCGCTGCGACTAGCCTTTGCGCAAGCGGCGTGGGCTCGCTTACGCTTATCGACCACGACACGGTTGAAGCCACCAACCTTCCAAGGCAAACCTTGTTTAGCGAGCAAGATGTCGGCGTAAATAAAGTAGAAGCTGCAAAAGCACGACTTCACGCAATAAATAGCGACTGTGACATTACCGCAATAGCAGAACCGTTTTCAGCGCCTAACGCAGCTAAGCTATCCCCAACGTTAAAACAGGCTCTAGAAGGTGCCGACGTGGTGTTAGATTGCACCGACAATACGGACTCGCGAGATTTAATCAACGTATTGTGTTTTAAATTAAATACTCCGCTGGTATCGGGCGCTGCTATTCGCTTTGAAGGTCAACTGTTTGTGGCAATACCCGGTGAAAGCCGTTGCTATGCATGCTTACGCAAGCTGTTCGAATCTCCTGACTTAAGCTGCGTTGAGGCAGGTATATTTTCGCCTGTGGTAAATATTGTTGGTACTTACCAAGCAATGCTAGCTATGCAAGTATTGATGGATTTCGATAACATTCCTAAAAACACGTTAATGACGTTTGATGCTCTGTCGCACGAGTGGCGAAGCTGGAAGCTACCTACAAGCATGGGTTGTGAGCTATGCGCTTGCTAAGATTATGCACTTTCGTAGCATGAACGCTAAAAACTGCACTTATAAAACAGCGTACTAAAAACAAAATGACAAACGTCAAACAAAACAGACAGAAAATAGGTTGATTTACATGACAACCCAAGTAGTAAAAAAACACATGGTAGTGGCGCAAAACGCGTCGGGCCGTAACATGAACGTTCCAATTTATCGCATGAAGGGCGCGCGCCCTGGCCCTACCGTGTACATTCAAAGCTCTATTCACGGTGCTGAAGTGCAAGGTAATGTGGTTATTTACCACCTCATTCAGCGCCTTAAAGACATGGATATATGCGGCGAAATTATCTTAGTGCCCAACTGTAATCCCATTGGTACCAACATTAAAGCTGGTGAATACACGTTAGGCCGTTTCGACCCTGTAAACGGCACAAACTGGAACCGGGGTTACTTCTTCGACAAAGGTGCAGTAGAACATTTTGCCAAAACCGTCACTCGCGAAGAGTCAATTGAAGGCATAAAACAACGTTTTCGCGCGCACTTGTCTAACGCTATCGACAACAAACTGGCTGAACCTTGGGGGCTGGGCCTAGCGCAGCAGTTAAACTTAAAGCTTCAGCAAATGGCCGTAAACGCCGATTTTGTATTAGATCTTCATAACGGCCCGGTATCTACCCGCCACGTTTACATTCCAGAATATGCCAAAGATAGCGCCAAGTTGTTTAATATTCCCCACTGTATTTTTATTCCTAATGTATTTGCAGGCGCACTAGACGAAGCGACCTTTTGCCCGTGGTGGACACTGCAGGAAAGTATCAAGAACAATTTAGAGCGTGAAATTAGCTTTAACGTTGAAGCCTTTACCCTGGAAATGGGTAGCCAAGAAGTGATAGATTTTAACGAAGGTAATATAGACGCCACCAGTATTCTTAGCTACCTAAACGCGAAAGGTGTATTACACGAATGTGATATTAAACCCAAAGAGATGCAGCGTTTAGGCGTGTATTTAAAAGACTATAAAACCCTGTTCACTAACTGGGGCGGCATGGTGGAGTACATAGCGAAACCAGGCCAAACCGTTAAAAAAGGCGAACCACTGGCGCAAATTTTAAATATTGACGACCTAGATACCGACAACGGCAGCAGGACGCTAGAAGCCCCTTGCGATTTGATCCCTATTCTGCACTTCCCTTCCGCTTCAGTGTTAAGCGGAACGCAGCTTTACAAGGTATTTACTAATTATAAGAAGTTGTAGTGTTGTGTGTGCAGATAGATAAAGCATGTAGAAAAGTCTCAAGTACGCTATTGGTTTATTCTCTGTGCTTCGTCCCGCCGTTCAATACCGCAAGTCGTTATTGCCGTCCCCATCCCTTTCCACCCATTTCTACCAACCGAGACGTGGCTCGTCGAAAGGAAAAGGCGAGATCATTGGCAGACGAAAATTGTGCCAGTGACACGCCAATTCGACCCGTCGCCGACCACTCATAATATTTCCCCTCTTTGGTGCGGATCATGGTGGTCGCAAAGGAACTCGAGTTTCCTCCCTTGTCATTGACAATCAATTCGCCATCGCCGTCACTGCTTTCGACTTGCGCTTCAAAATCAACAAACAATTCGTCGAGCGGGACTTGTGCCGCCAGCACCAAGCGGGTGCGAGACTCATAACACGCGTCAATAAGGGTCACAAATCGTCGTGCTTCGTTGAGGTGATTGGAGTCCAGTTGCGGGACGCGTTCCATGATGATGACCGGAAATCTCCGGCAGAGGGAAATATAATCGGCCGCCCCGAGCGGTTGGTTGCACAACTCGGAAAAGTCAAACCAGGCGCATCGGTCATTAAATCGGGCGACCTGGACGGTGCGACCAAAGAGGACGGAAATGCTCTCGGCCTCAGCTGTGTATGCAGTGCCGCCAAATATTTCTTCCAATTGCGCCTGTATGTTGTTGTAAATATTATTATCGCCATGAATATCCTTGTTTGACCAAAAATAGGATTGGCCATCCGCCCGACTCTCGAGTCGATAATCCTTCTGGGAATCCTCCATGGAAAAAATGTCAAACGTGTGTTTTAACATGTCTATGAATGGCAAAAAGAGGGAGCGGTTAATGCCTCCCTCATACAAGGCATCGGGGGCGCGATTCGAGGTGGCCACCACCACGACATTCCAATCCGATAAAAATAAAAAAAGTCGTTTCAAAATCATGGCATCAGCAACGTCTGTCACTTGAAATTCATCGAAGCAAAGGAGTTGGGCTTCTTGCGCCAATTGTTGCGCAATGATGGGGATCGCATCACCTCGTGGGTGCTCCTGTTTGTAGACAAAGATTCGATGATGGACGTCTAGCATAAATTCATGAAAGTGGACGCGGCGTTTGGAAATTTTTGCGTGGCTGTGGCTGTCACTATTACAGCAAGAATCATCATTAGGAACATTAACCAAGGCGTAAAAGAGATCCATTAGAAAGCTTTTGCCGACCCCGACTGGCCCATGAATGTAAATACCTCGCGGTGGTGGACCAAAAGACCACAAATAAAACTTCTTTCGAAGAAAGGACTGGGTGGATGCTAGGGATCGCGCCAGTAACAGCGGACCGCTGCTTGTGGTGCTGCCCTCTTTCTGATGGTCGGTGCGCATGGGTACTGGTGGGAGCGAAGCAAGAGACTCGTGCAGGGCATCGAGTTTTGCCGCCAGAGCGACTTGAGCGTCATCTCGTCGCACCTCTCCCGCATCCACCTTGCGTTCATACGCCGCTGTCACGGGGCCTGTCCGGAGGCACCGCCGAGCGACGCGATGTTGTACTACCATATTCTTCATCACCGTCTTCATCATGGCCTCATGCGTCTATTAACTAGAAAGTATGTACGCTGGATTTCTGCATGAGTATCAATGGATATCGATATACACCCACTTCTATTTTTAACAACAGCTTTGCTCTCACCCGTCGATATTCGAGTCGGCAATTTGTTTAGTGCAATGGGGCAACGCAGAAGCTTTAGGATAGAGGTGAAATAATGCGTTATTTTTCATTAACTTAAAGTACATGACGCCTCATATTTTGATTTCCTCGGCAGCCTCGCTGCATTGTGCCCCCTTCCAGGCTGAGCCTTAAAGGGTTCAGGTGACCGGCCATTGCGTGTTCCCCCCAAATGCTCATGTACGTGCAGAATTGACTGTCTCACGAGAGGGCAAGAATAGTCCTCGATTGTTAGAACATCTGAAAGATTTAGATATGCCTTATCAGGCGCGAAGTGTGTCATGGGCACAAAGTTTAAAAAGTGTAATCCATTTAGACACTCGTACAACAAACATTAAATACAGCCAACACAGCGGGTAGTGCATAGTTTTTATATTTTTATATATTCAAGCGTACTTGAATCTGAATAATGCCGTAAAAAAGTAGGAGTTTGATCTTTTAGAGTCATAAACTAAGCTAAAGTACATCAAAAGTTAAACTCACTTTCATCAGTTAGATCTAGGGAAAGCATTTGTATGAAAAAATTTACTCTCTTAGTTTTTGTTCTTCCTTTTCTAGTTCTGAATGCGTCTTCTTATGCGGAGTCACACCAGATTGGCTCGTTAGACGAAAAACTTAAATCGCTGATACCCGCGAATGAGGCGGGCTGTTCGATAGGTGTTTTTGAAAATGGAAATGCATTAATTAAAGACGGTTACGGTTTGGCAAACGTTGAACTAAATGTTGCTATGTCTAATGATAATGTGCATCGCATGGCATCAGTTTCTAAACAATTCGTAGCAATGGCGGTTCGTTTATTGGCCGATCAAGGCGCAATAAAATTAGAGAACGGCATCTCTGACTACGTTGAAAATTTACCTGATTACGGTATCAAGGTTTCAATAAATAGTATTATTGGGCATACGGGAGGGATGGGCGATTATGATTTAATTTCGACATATGGCTACCCTGAAGATTTTAAAGCAAAGGAAGGAGCTCTTAATTTGAAAGCAATTTCCGGTCATCCAATGCGAATCGGCAATGAAGATTATTTAAGCGTATCAGAATTCCATGAAGTAGTTAAAAAGCTTCCCTTAGTAGTCGAACCTGACACTGAGTGGCGTTACAGCAATATGGGTTACATTATGTTAGCCATTCTCGTTGAGGAAGTAAGCGGATTAACACTTCGGGAATATACCGATAAATATGTATTCAAACCACTTGGTATGGATAACACGTTTTTTGCAGACGATGCGGTAGAGTTGATTAAAAATAGAGCTTACGGATATTCCAAGGATGTGGACGGTAACTATGTAAACGATATGACAAACTTATTCGTCGTAGGAGATGGGGGGCTACATACAACCATTAATGATATGCAAAAGTGGGATGCGCAGTTTTATACACCTAAACTAGGTAAGAATCCGGAAACTTTTATGGAAGAGTTCATGCTACCAAATAGTTCTCTTCCCGTTAATCCAGATAGTGGGGCTGACATATTTTACGCAAATGGCCAGGGCATTTCTAAGAGTGAAAATGGTCTTTTGGTATCTCACTCTGGGGGATGGTTAGGGGCAAGTATCATGTATCGTCGCTACCCTGACAATCAATTTATGAATTTAGTAATGTGCAGTAATACATCAATTAATGCTACGAATATTGCTGATGAGATAGATAAGTGGTATTTCAATAAATAGAGACCTACCTAAATTATTTTGTTATACGTGAAGTTTTGAGATTTAACTCTTCTATATGCTGAGAAGGTCAACATTACCGTCAATAGGCAAACGATCATTAACATGTCGCAATAGATACTTCATAAAACCTTAATACTGGTATATAAACTAAAAATCGAAAAATGTACTGTGCGAAAGATTGCGAATTTTCAGAAACCTGCTCGAATGCAGACGGCTCAGAAAAAATAGGTCAAACAAACTTAGCTGCCATTGGTTTTTAGCCCGTTTAGTTTAAGAAGATAGCTAAACCACTCAAACGTAATTAAATAGTAACGACGTTAATCTAACAGAAAGCGCCTAAGATCTGCTTCTTGCCGCATCACATGCAAAATAAAGGCTTTGCTGTCCTCGAATTTACAAAAAATTCGACAGGGCTTCACATAAAGCTCGCGGTAATTTAGAGATGGTAATTCAGAAACTGACTTTCCTGATTTAGGATATTCCTCAGGCATATCTACTTTGGCGAAGGCTTCTTTAACCAGTTTCTTTGCCGCAACCAAATTAGATACCGCTATGTATTCAGCAATCTTGTCTAAGTCATTTAGAGCGGGCTCTGTCCATATTATTTCAGCCATTTATCCATTTTCTCTTTGGCCTGCAGGTTAGTTAAAACGTCATCATTTCTTATTGCCTGCTCACCTTTTGCAATACCTTCCAATATCGACATGCGCTTTTGCATCATCTCATAATCATCAACATCAACTAAGTAAGCCGATTGCTGACCATGTTCAGTAATCAAAACAGGCTCTTTTGAAGTGTGCAGGTCTTGAAAAGTTTTTGTGGCTTGTCTCTTCAATGTAGTAACTAGTTCTACTTTGACGATGCAGGTTCCAGCTTTCAAATGTATCACTATAGTTTCACTTAATAATTACCACACAAGATTTCATTTGCTGAATGCAGATTTGAAAAGAATAACCACAACCTACGCCACTAAAATTAACCCAATCCCCAAACTCACCATGTTGATTGAATAAATCAAAACCATCCTCAGAAGTTTTAAGCTCTAGTTCCCATACCCAATTTTTTTCAATCAATTTTAGTTCATAGTGTTTTTACGGCGTGGTTAATTATTTACAAGCTCATACAGGTTACGTGCATGATGAAGTAGGTTCAGATTACCTGCTCTTTGGTACTAACAAATAAAAAGTCATCACTTAGGCTGAATAAAAAAGTAGCTCAATAATAACAGGACTGCGCCGTGCCGCAGTATTACTCTGCGGCACTAGCTACTCATCAAGATTGCACTACACTGCCCCTTTACTTACTCTTAAATAGGCGAACCTGGCGGTAATGGTTCTACTTCAAAGCTACTTGGCCACGTTTTGCTGGACCAGTAGGTATCGAACTGCTCTTTTAGTATCTCATACTGATTGTCGTCAGCTTCATCATCTAGCCACTCGCTAAATTCAAATAAAGCAAGTTCAGCTTCCATTCTCACTTCTGGCGCCAGCTTGTCGTTAGTGACCGCTTTCATCACGGCATTTAATGCAACTAACTGTAAGCGCTTTGCTAGCGGACTTTGCGATTTATTTTTATACCAGTGTACGCTAAGTATTTGCTTCACCAGCATTGAAACGCCCACTTTTTTGCGTCTATCTTTACTGCTTTTTACTTGCCATTCTAAGCGGTTCAAGCGCTCTGGGTGTAATAACAACTCAAATGCAAAGTTCGATGCTGAAGCAGCGGCTGAAACTGGGTCTAACATTAAGCCCATTTTTCCCTTAAAGTGCTCGCGGGTAATGTCGTCGCCGTAGGCAGTGGGTGGAATAAGCGCTAATACCGATTCTGGAATAGTAAGGTAACTGGCAGTGGTAGCGGTAATTAACTGCTGCATAGCGCGCTGCTGCAACGCAGGTGCTACAAATTGCTGGCCCTGCGCTTGGGTATAGTCACCTTTGCGTTCATATTCATACACTAAGCCGCCTACTTGTTTCGCCACGGCTTCTAGCTGATAGCGATGCAATAAGTAAATAGGCACTAAAGCATTTTCGAGCGACGACAAGCTGCTGTTTGGGCTTAACGTATCTAAACCTAAATTGGCTAACGCCAGTTCACGCACTTGTGAAATTTCATCGAAGGCATCTAGCGGGTTACTACCGTTTTCCCACATATGACCATTTGCTGATGCATGTCGGCTGCTGCGGGTATCTGGGTCTGACTTGAAGCTTAACCCTTCGTTGCGACCTTTTACGATAATCTTTGCCAAGGCTTCGGCTTCTTCTACGTTGCTGGCAAAGTCTTGATAGCCATACGCTACGGCGTGAATATCCCAAGCGCCAATGCCTTTATCATACGCGCCTTCGAGGCCAACTTTGCCGTTTTTAATACTAATTTTAGGGTGAGGATAATCCATCACCGATGCACGGTCGTTTTCACTTGCCGCAAAGTTATGCGCTATTCCTAACGTGTGGCCTACTTCGTGCGCCGACAACTGTCTAATGCGGTCTAGCGCCATTTCTTGCTGCACAGTGGTATCGGTGCTGCCGTCTTTAAACGGGCTAGTTAGGCCAAGGGCAATTAGGTAGTCTTGCCTAACGCGCAGCGAACCAAGAGTAACGTGACCTTTGATAATTTCCCCCGTACGCGGGTCGACAACCGACGAACCGTACGACCAGCCGCGCGTTGCGCGATGAACCCAGTTAATTACGTTGTAGCGCACGTCCATAGGGTCGGCACCTTCAGGCAGTACTTTTACCTGAAACGCGTCCTTGTATCCTGCAGCTTCATAGGCTTGGTTCCACCAGCTTGCCCCCTCTTTAAGCGCGGTCATTACCGGCTCTGGAATACCTGGGTCTAAGTAATACACAATAGGCTCTACCGCTTCGCTCATTACTGCATGAGGCGTTTTTTTGTGTAAACGATGGCGGGTAATAAAACGCTGCTCGGTAGGTTCACTAATAGGTGTTGAGTAATCAAAGTAGCTGAATTTCCAGTAACCTGAGTACGGATGATACTCCCGAGGCGTATAGTTGTCGTCTGGCAGTGCTACAAATGAGTGATGCAAGTGCACCGACAAGCTTTCTGGATCGGGGGTAACTTGCTGCACGTATTCGCCCGGCTTCTTTCCAGCAAAGGTGACTAAAGCCTCTAGTTCCGTGTTCTTTTCAAATCCCTTGGTTTTAGGCAAATACACGCCACTTCGCATTTTATCTACGCTGAAGCTACCTTGATTGGTGCGCGCCATACGGTTACCAATGCCGTGAATATCACTTAGTAAAAAAGGCGTGTAATCGATAAGGCTGGCGTTGTCGCTTTTAGCTACCAGCGTAAAACCTGCAATAATCGAATCAGCAAAGGCTTCATCAATGCTTTGCTTTTCAGCGTCGCTGCCGTGGGCCGCTCGATATTTGGTGTTATGCTGCTTTAACAAAACCTTGTTACCAAATTTTTCGAAGCTTACCAAGCGGGTATCGCCAAGCTGTCCGCGGTCGAGGCCAATGTCGTTCGAGCCTACACCATAGGGCAAGCTGCTTTGAAACAAATACTCCGCGTTACCTGTTGGCACCGCCAAGTAAACTTTGTCACTTTCATCGTCATAGTAAACAGGAATTAGACCGTCTTTTTTGGTCATATCGCTGGTGAATTCACCAATGCTTGGCAGCGCTGCCCAAGCTGAAGACGTAGACACGACAAACAATACCGTAATCGCAATGGCCGATTTGCCCGAAGCTTTTACTTGTCGCGCCGCTCTATGAAAAATGTTCAATTGCAGCATGCAGTTAGTCCTTATTATTGTGAATTTCTAGCCTACCCTATGTGGTAGCTTTTGCCCATGGTAATTCGTCGTTTTAGTGCTTTACTTTGTGTGGTCCATTATCTTGCTATCGGTTTTAGTAGATTCGGTCTCCGGGTGATTTTCTTGCTACTCATTCGAATTTCCATTAGTTGTTTGATCTCCATCAATTCCTTGCTTTATTAGGATTGAGGGCTTCATTGGGTACTTATAGAATCCGCCGCTTTGTTAAAAGCGTCTAGTAGCGGTTTTTATATATGAGTTCAAATACTTCTTCTTGTAGCAGTTCTTCAATTCAATGCGAAGATTCAGCTTTAAAACTTTCCGACCAAACGTTTAACGCACCAGAATTACTAGCTCCGGCAGGTAGCTTGCGCAATATGCGCTACGCTTTTTCCTATGGAGCAGACGCTGTTTATGCTGGTCAACCCCGCTACTCGCTGCGCGTAAGAAATAACGAATTTAGCCTCGAAAACTTAGCGATAGGTATAGAAGAAGCGCATGCTCTAGGGAAGAAGTTCTATGTGGTAAGCAATATCGCGCCCCACAACAGTAAGCTCGGTACCTACCTTAATGATATTGAGCCGGTCATTGCTATGAAACCTGATGCGCTAATCATGTCAGACCCTGGGCTTATTATGATGGTTCGCGATGCATTCCCCCACATGCCAATTCATTTGAGTGTTCAGGCTAATGCCGTGAACTATGCCACGGTTAGATTCTGGCAAAAGCAAGGCATTGAGCGCGTTATTTTGTCACGAGAGCTTTCTCTTGAAGAAATTGAAACAATCCGCGAGCAAGTGCCTGACATGGAGTTAGAAGTATTTGTTCATGGCGCGCTTTGCATGGCGTATTCCGGGCGCTGTTTGTTGTCAGGCTACATGAATAAGCGGGATCCTAACCAAGGCACTTGTACCAATGCTTGTCGCTGGTCTTATGATGTTAAGCCGGGAAGCGAAAACGAAACCGGTGATATCGTTTCAGCCACCGAAGTTGATAGAGCAGTTTCGACACCTCAAACGGTCATACCCACCCTTGGTGAAGGCGTGCCAAATACTCATGTGTTTATGTTAGAAGAAAAAGAAAAGCCCGGCGAATTGATGCCTGCCTTTGAAGACGAACATGGCACTTATATTATGAACTCGAAAGACTTGCGTGCCGTGCAGCATGTCGACCGCCTAGCCAAAATGGGCGTGCATAGCTTGAAAATAGAGGGCCGCACAAAATCACACTACTACTGCGCTCGAACAGCGCAAGTTTATCGCAAAGCCATTGACGACGCAGTAGCGGGTAAGCCCTTCGACAACTCGTTAATGGGGAGCTTGGAAACTTTGGCTCATCGAGGTTACACGGAGGGTTTCCTGCGTCGTCACGCGCACCAAACGTATCAGAACTACGAATACGGGCATTCTGTCAGCGATAAACAGCAATTTGTTGGTGAAGTGCTAGGCCGCTGCGACGAAACTGGTTTTGCGATTATAGATGTTAAAAACAAATTCTGTGTGGGGGACTCGCTAGAATTGATGACACCAAGCGGAAACATTACCTTTGCGCTGAATGAAATGCTAGATAAGAAAAACCTGTGTATCAGCGATGCCAAAGGTTCTGGGCACCAGGTTAGAATACCTCTACCTTGCGATGTGGATCTAGATTTTGCCCTACTGCTGCGAAACCTAGATGAAGGCGTTGATACCCGTAACCCGTTTCGAAAAACGGGGAGTGTCGTAAAAAACCAGAGCGTGAGCGAGGCATAATTCATGGCACTACGTATTCTTGATAGCTGCATTAACTGCGATATGTGCGAGCCTGAGTGCCCTAATTCGGCAATTAGCATGGGAAATAACGTGTACGAAATAGATGCTAATCGTTGTACCGAATGCGTGGGGCACTACGATGCCCCTACCTGCGTAGCAGTGTGCCCTATTGATGTTGTTAAACCAGACCCAAACAATGAAGAGACGTTAGATGAGTTAGCTGAAAAATTCATACGTTTAAATTCTTAGTAAAGAAGTAAGCCAACAGGTTAAACATACTTTTCAAAGAATTCCCTTGAATCATAATCGAGAGTGATCCCTAATTACGGTACTGTATGAACTAGCACTACTAAGAAGGGTTTTATTTTGAAGTTTGCCTCTCGCGCTACCGCTATTTCTCCTTTTCTTGCCATGGCCTATGGCGAAAAGGCCACCGTATTAGAACAGCAAGATAAAGACGTAATCCGCCTTAATTTGGGCGAGCCTGACTTTGGCGCACCCGCGCCCGTACTCGCGGCAATGAAAGAAAGCTTGAATACTCCAGATTTTCCTTATACGTCTGCGCTAGGTATGCCTGAACTCCGAGAAGCCATTGCCCGCTTTTACGAAACTAAACACGGCATAAAGGTAAGCCCTTCTCGCGTGGTAGTGACCGCCGGCGCGTCTGGTGCGTTACTTTTGGCAAGCGCAGCATTGGTTGAGCCGGGCGACAACGTGATATTGGGCGACCCGTCTTACCCGTGTAATCGACGCTTTTTAAACGCATTTGGCGCAGAGGTAACGCTAGTACCAACACGCAGTGAGGATAGCTTTCAACTAACTACCGAAAGTGTTGCTGATAATTGGAAACACAACACTAAAGGCGTGCTTATAGCCACGCCAGCCAATCCAACAGGCACGGCGATTGATGCAGACGAGCTAATTACCATTGGCCAATACTGCAAAGCCAAAGGCGGTTTCTTAATTGTTGACGAAATTTACTTAGATCTCTCACTTTCTGCCGATGTTGATTCTACAGCTTCCCAAGCAACCCACAACACCGACACTAAACTTCAAACCATACTTGCCAGCGCAGACTTGCAAGATACCGTGGTAGTCATTAACAGTTTCTCTAAGTACTTTGGCATGACGGGCTGGCGTCTTGGCTGGTGTGTAGTGCCTGAAGCAATGACACCCATCATTGAAAAGCTCGCGCAGAATTTGTTTATCTGCCCCTCTACCCTTTCTCAAAAAGCCGCACTTGCGTGCTTTACCCCTGAAGCGTTGGCGCAGTGCGAGCAAAACCGCAATACGCTGATAGAGCGTGCAACTCTTGTTTTTGATGCACTTGAAACTATGGGGCTTCGTTTAGATGCCCAGCCCGACGGCGCGTTTTACGCTTACATCAATATTAAACACACCGGGCTGAATGCTATTGAATTTTGTGATGCCCTGCTCTCGCAATATCATGTGGCGCTTACGCCGGGTAACGATTTTGGCGAACACAATGCAGATCAGTACGTAAGGCTGTCTTTCGCTACCAGCATTGAACGTTTGAATGAAGGCCTGTCGCGGCTGGCAAAGTTCGTTCAATCATTAGGCTAATGGCTTTATGCCCATCGTTTAATTTCGTGAATAGACAAATATTACCTAAAAAAATGATAGATATCGGCACTAGTGCGTATATTGGGATAATAGATTGGCGAGACATGCCGAAGCGAAATAAAACAGGATAAAACAATGAGTAACGAACGCGAATATGATGTAGTTATTTTTGGTGCTACAGGTTTTACAGGCAAGTTAGTGGTGGAGTACTTTCAAGCTCAGTATGGTAGCGACAGCAGTGTGAAATGGGCAGTGGCAGGTCGTAACGAAGCTAAACTGAATGATGTAAAACAAGAACTAGGCATTAGCGATAGCGTTGCCAGCATTGTAGCAGACGGTGACGACGCTGAAGCACTTGATGCCATGACCAAGCGCACAGCGGTGGTACTTACCACTGTAGGCCCGTATCAAATTTATGGCGAAAAATTACTCTCTGCGTGTGTAGACAACGGCACAGGCTATACAGACTTATGCGGTGAGCCAGCGTGGATGCACCAAATGATCAAGAAGTATGAAGCGAAAGCCAAAGAAAACGGCGCAAACATTGTGTTCTCTTGCGGCTTCGATTCTGTGCCGTTTGACTTAGGTGTTCACTACCTACAAGAACACGCGAAAAAGCAAACTGGCGAGGTGATTGAATACGTTAAAGGTCGCGTTCGCAAAATGCAGGGGACTTTTTCTGGTGGCACGGCTGCCAGCTTAAAAGCAACCATGGCGGCAGCGCACAAAGATAAGTCGGTAATGGCGGCGCTTGTTAACCCGCATTCGTTAACCGACGGCGTTTCAAATCAGCCACAGCCAGACGGCAACAAGCCTTATTTCGATGAACAATTAGGTACATGGGTAGCGCCATTTATCATGGCGGCCATTAATACTAAAAACGTACACCGCTCAAATTACCTTGCGGGTTATGCTTACGGTAAAAACTTCCAGTACGATGAAATGATGATGACGGGGCCTGGCGAGAAAGGCGAAGCCATGGCGAATCACGTGGCAAAAGATAAGTCGCTTGCCAGCGATGATGGCCCTAAACCTGGTGAAGGCCCAAGCAAAGAAGAGCGTGAAAACGGTTTTTACGATGTAATGTTTGTGGGGACTGCAAAAAATGGTGATATGCTTGCGGTATCGGTAAAAGGCGATAAAGACCCAGGCTATGGCTCTACCAGCAAAATGATTTCAGAATCGGCCCTTTGCTTGTGTAAAGACGTTAACCTGCAAGGCGGCTTTTTTACACCAGCGGCAGCCTTTGGCGATAAGCTAATTAGCCGCTTGGAGGAAAAAGCGGGCTTAACCTTTGCTATCGAGAAATGAGGTTTAAGAACGAAATTAAAAGCAGCGGCGGCCAGTTTAAGCGTGGATAAGCTTTTGATTAAAACCTGGGCTGCTGCATAACCGCTAGAGATAGCGCTTTATTCGTGTGATAAGCGCGATGCTATAATTCGAAAAGCTGCGTTGGTTAACGCTTTGGAGATTTTATAAAAAGGCTGAACACAATTTGTGCTCAGCCTTTTTTCTGCGCTAGGTGTTATTATTTTTTTTAAGCAAGTACTGCTTTTAATGCTTTAACGCAAGCATCTGTTTCTGCGGGCGTGCCTACGCTGATGCGCGACCACGAGTCATAACCGGGCCATGTGCGCCCTACAACCTTTATGCCTTGGGCTTTCATTTTTTCCGCGAATTTATCGTGCGGCATGCCCGTATCCATGTAAATGAAATTGCCTTGTGGGTTCGGCGCATAAGGCTGCTTCAATTCTTTAGCTACGTTTACTAATTTGTCACGCTCAGTTTTAATCCGTGAACGCATGGTATTTAGGTTTGCATGGTCGTCCATACTTGCCATACCTGCCACTAGTGCCAAGTAGTTCACACCGCCCATTCGCAACATACCGCCCATGGTTTTAGCTTGCTCAGACGGCATAATGGCGTAACCTAAGCGCTGGCCTGCCATAGCGTGAATTTTCGAGAAGGTACGGCAAACGACCACGTTGTGCCCCTCTGCGACTAGCTTCGACTGCACATTAGCCGGGTAAGCATCAGACATTTCAATGTAGGCTTCATCAATAAATACCTGTGCTTTTTTCGACACGCGTTTTGCAAAAGCGGTAAGTTTGGCTGCATCTACCATGCTGCCCGTTGGGTTGTTTGGATTGCATACATAAACAGCAGTGGTATCTTCAGTTACCGCTGCTTCAATTGCATCTAGGTCGAAAGTCATATCGGCAGCAAGGGGTACGTAAGTAACATCGGCGCCCATAAATTCAGCGCCTCGCGGTACACCTTCGTAAGTGGCCATAGACGTTACCAGCTTATTACCGTTTTTCGTGATCCAGTCGGCATAACCAAATAATATAGGTGAAGAGCCGTTTGTAATAACGATTTGTTCGGCAGAGACACCCTCTTGCTCTGCAATTTTTTGCGCTAATACTTCAACCGTAGCGTCGGTATAGCGAGCAAGATTCAAAAGCTCACTTTGCATGGCTTTTGCCGCTTTTTTAGACGGGCCAAACGCATTTTCATTCGACGATAAACGAACAAGACCGTCATTTACATTAGGGGTGGCAGATGGAAAGTGTTCGGTTGGCATACCGGCCGCTCGTAGGTCGCCCATAATACTGTCGACACTCGTCGTTAGCGCTACCGCACCTGCTCCTAAGCCCACTGATTTTAACCAATTACGACGTGAAGAATTCACCGAAGTTTGTTGTACGTTTTTATTCATATTTCGCTCTGCCTTCCATCAATATTCTCTTTAGACTAAGGGCTTAATTTTAAGTGTGCAATAGCGAAAAAAGCCTAAACTGTTGAGATGAATGCACTTTTTACGTGCATGAAACGCACTAAAATTGACAACACAAGAAGTTTTAACGTGTTAAGCCGTTACATTACGGTGCAGTGCTTTCTGAACCAGTTTACTGTTTGCGATGAATGACATTTTTTACAGTCCCAGCTGCCGCCTCAAGCTACTCTCATTTGGTGATATCTCTAATACTCATTATTGGATAACTAAACGTAAACAAACCATTTGCTCAAGTACCGAGTAAGAACCACTACAACACATGCTTTATTCACTTACTTTGTACAACAGGAGTTAAACATGGCTAAGGATCACGGTAATCAAATTAAGAACGATGACACGTATGAGGCACTTCGTGACGAGGGCTACAGTAAAGAAAAGTCTGCACGTATCGCTAATGCACAGGCAAATAGTCAGCAAACGCCGTCTAAAGATGGTGGTAAAGCCAATAAATACGAAGAACGCACCAAAGATGAGCTGTATCAAAAAGCCAAAGAAGTAGGTATCGAAGGTCGCTCTACGATGAGCAAAGACGAGTTAATCGATGCACTGCGAAATCATTAGTGCGCTTAGCACAACATTTCCAGCGAAGGCCGCACGCAGAAATCTAGCTACTTTACAGCTGACCGAATAGTAACACCTGCGGGGTGCATTATTGTTTAAAATGCTGAGCCTAGGAAAATGCCCTATCGTTTCGATAAACTCATGAAAAACGTTCATGTAAAAATGAAATTAAGTCATTTTTATTCATAAATAAAACAACGTATAACGTACTCATTGCTTTTACAGCATTGACGATACTCAGTTTAACTTTAGGAATAGAATCGCATTCTCATGAACAAAAACGTGAACACTGATTTTTCATTTACCATTAACAGCGTTAAGTTTAATGAAGATTATCGCCCTTCAGATAACACGCGTATTACCACTAACTTTGCAAACCTAGCCCGCGGAGAGCGCCGTAAGGAGAACCTACGGGACGCCCTAAGCATGATTAATAATCGCTTCAATGCATTGGCTAGCTGGGATAATTTAAGTGGCGATAGATATTCTGTTGAACTGGAAATTATATCTGTAGATATTGATGTAGAAGGTAATGGCAACACCTTTCCTACTATCGAAATCTTGCAAACCAACATTATCGACACCGAGACCGGCAAGCGCACACAAGGTATTGTGGGTAACAACTTTTCATCTTATGTTCGTGACTATGACTTCAGCGTACGCCTGTCTAATCACAACCGCGGCCAGTCTTCGTTCAGTGTGCCTAACGATTTCGGCGACCTACACGGTAAGCTATTTAAATACTTTGTGAATTCTGACGCGTATAAAGCACACTTTTCTAAGCTGCCAGTTATTTGCTTAAGCGTTTCAGACAACAAAACCTACCGTAGAACCGAAAACCACCACCCTGTATTGGGGTTTGAATACCAGCCTAACGAGTCGTCGCTAACGGAACAGTACTTTAAAAAAATGGGCTTAAACGTGCGTTACTTTATGCCGCCTAACAGTGCAGCTCCTTTTGCATTTTATTTCTTTGGTGACTTGTTAAACGATTACACAAACTTAGAGCTTATTAGCACTATCGCCACTATGGAAACATTTCAGAAAATCTATCGCCCTGAGATTTACAACGCGAATGCGCAAGCAGGCCTTTACTATAAGCCTAACTTAAAAAACAGCGATCACTCGCTAACGCGCATCGTCTACGACCGCGAAGAACGTTCTCAGTTAGCCGTAGAACAGGGTAAATTTGTTGAAGAGAACTTTTTAAAGCCCTATCAGCACAAGCTGGAGCAATTTACGGCAAGTTACGCCAGATAAATTCTCTGACACTGGCAATTCGCAACTTGCGAATTGCAGTGTTCAACGCGTTCAGTTTGAACCATCAAATTTTGATGGGGCGGCACGGTTCGCCCCATATGCACTAATACAAATTGTCGACTAAAAGAAAATAAATCACATGAAAAAGCTACTACCAACATCTATATCAGGCAGTCTTCCAAAGCCTTCATGGCTCGCACAGCCAGAGACCCTATGGTCGCCGTGGAAGTTAGAGGGTGAAGCACTTGAAGAAGGCAAAAAAGACGCTTTACGCGTTACGCTACAAGAGCAAACTACGTCGGGCATTGATATTGTTTGTGACGGTGAGCAAACCCGTCAACACTTTGTAACCACCTTTATAGAGCATCTTGACGGTGTTGATTTTGAGAACCGAAAAACGGTAAGAATTAGAAACCGCTATGATGCTAGCGTACCGGTTGTAACACAAGCGGTCACACGGCCAAAATCGGTATTTGTAGAACATGCTAAGTTTCTTATAAGCCAAACCGACCAGCCAATTAAGTGGGCGCTACCTGGCCCTATGACTATGGTTGATACCTTGTATGACGATCACTATAAAAGTCGCGAAAAGCTCGCGTGGGAATTTGCAAAAATTCTAAACCAAGAGGCGAAAGAGCTAGAGGCTGTGGGTGTAGATATAATCCAGTTCGACGAACCTTCGTTTAACGTGTTTTTCGATGAAGTAAATGAATGGGGTATAGCCGCCCTTGAGCGCGCCATTGAAGGGCTAAAATGTGAAACCGCAGTTCATATTTGCTATGGATATGGCATTAAGGCCAATACAGATTGGAAAAAGACGCTGGGCGCTGAGTGGCGTCAATACGAAGAAAGCTTCCCAAAACTTGCAAAGTCGAATATCGATATGGTGTCGTTAGAATGCCATAACTCCCACGTGCCTATTGAACTTATTTCATTGCTCAAGGGCAAAAAGGTGATGGTTGGCGCTATTGATGTAGCCACCAACACAATAGAAACGCCAGAAGAAGTCGCCGCTACATTACGTGAAGCCCTTAAATACGTGGATGCCGATAAACTTTACCCGTGTACCAACTGTGGTATGGCGCCACTACCCCGTTCTGTCGCACGAGGTAAGCTAGAAGCGCTTAGCGCTGGTGCTGAAATAGTAAGGCAAGAATTAGCGCAAAAGCTAAGTGCCATCTAGGCTCATTGGCTAAGTATGTCGGATAAAGGCATAAGCTTTACTTCGGCGCAAAAAAGCGGTGAATCGTTACTTACCCACCCAGTGCAGGTAAGATGGCCAGAGTCAGATTCAATAGGCGCAACTAGCATGTTTAAACAGTCGTTGCTTTTGAGTTTATCTAGCTGTTCGTTGTCGATGCACAGATTTTGCGATAAGTAGATCATTGGGTTCTGAATTAAATCGTAATTTAGGGCCTGAGCCCTTTCTAGCATGGCCGAAGACATCAAAGAAAGCGGATAAAATTGTGGAAAGCGCACTTTATCCGCGAACTCATCTATATATCGTGATTGATCAGCGAAGGCGCTCAACAGGTAATTTTTAGCATTGCCGACGATCATCCATTTGCGTTTTAGAAACACATCTCCATCGAATAGCGTTCGGTCGGCCAGTTGAACAATGTCTTCTTTTTTGTATTTAACCAAGGAGCTTTTCACTGACATAAAATCTGACTGTCGATAAAAGCCCATCAAGCTAGGCCTACCCGACGCTTTCAAAACCAAGCGTTGTGATTCTTGTTTCCCCAACTCTGTATTTGAAACCCTGGGTGTCTTGACCACTAAACTCAGCTCATCCCCCTCTTTTGCGGGGTTTACAAAGGTAAACTCATAAACTGAATAGCGCCGTGGCTCAATGCTAGATGCGCTTTGTTGAATTTGGGTTTCTACAAAAAGACCAAGTTGAAACCCAAGCGCAATGGTTCCTTGAAATGGATTGTCTGATACTCGCTGCCACCGCATAGGGTCGTGAAACAAGTTAAAATCATCTGTGGCGTTGCGCGCAATGTCGATATGTAATTGGGTAAGTGTATACAAGCGTTTTCCTTAACCTAGGCAACATCAACCGACTACAATTATACACCTCGTTATGGGTGGATACGGTGAACAGAATATTTTGAAAAATGATGGGCGGCGTTACGCTCACACTTCAGTATAGGTGATGGTAGCGATACACACTAGTTTATACGTGCTCCTGCGTTCTCAATTAACGTAGAACGCTACAAGGCGTTACCCGACCGCAATGTAAACATCGATTTGGTTACCGTTAACATTGTGCTCAACGTCTATTGTGAACGTTCTTTTGTACTCACTGCTGCTCTGCGAACTTTCTTGCGTAAAATAACGTAAACCCTCATTCTGAATATACTGTTAATAAATATTAATTTTCAATACTTTCCCTTATCAACAAGCTTTTCGTTTTGAGAAGAAATATACTTTGATTTTGTCTTATTCAAGTTGCAATACATTGTGAATCAACGTTTTTTACTTGCCATCGTTGCCGTGCTTTTGGCAATGGTAACCATCCAATCCGGTGCATCGTTTGCTAAACAACTTTTTCCTGTTGTTGGGCCAGAAGGTACCAGTGCTTTACGTGCTTTTTTCGCAGCATTGATTTTGACGGTTATTTTTAGGCCCTGGCGTGCATGCTTAAGCTCAAAAGGGTGGCGTAATGTCTTTTTTTACGGCGCTTGCTTAGGAGCAATGAATATCATTTTCTATCTTGCGATTGCACGTATTCCTCTTGGTATAGGCGTGGCGCTTGAGTTCACAGGGCCGCTAGCTGTTGCGTTTTTTAGCGCCAGAAAGAAGCGTGATTTCGCTTGGGCACTGTTGGCCGTAGCTGGCGTTTGCTTATTACTTCCTGATATTGGCGGGGCTTCGGCAGAAAGCTTGGACCCACTCGGTGTTATCTTTGCGCTTACTGCGGGCGCTTTCTGGGCTGGCTACATTGTATTTGGCAATAAAACAGGCAACGAAGGGTCAGGCGGTATTACGGTTACCTTAGGTATGCTGGTAGCCGCTATGTGTGTTGTACCCATCGGCGTAATAAGCCAAGGAAGTGCTTTACTAAACATCGACGTTATTCTTATAGGCTGCGCTGTAGGCATATTTTCGTCTGCTATCCCCTATACATTGGAAATGAGTGCTATGCGCAATATGCCCAAGCAAACGTTCAGTATCATGATGAGCGTAGAGCCTGCCGTAGCGGCGATAGCAGCATTCATCATTATTGATGAAACCCTTACTCTTTCTCAATGGTTTGCAGTGGCTTTAGTGGTTATTGCTACTGCTGGCAGCTCTATTACTCAGAGGCAAAAACAGGTCGAAACCCTATCTTAGCTCTTAAAGTATGCCGTGCTTTTCACCGCTTTTTCTCTGATTTATGAACTTAGCGCTTACCCGTATCGTTTAAGCAGTGTCTGGCTCTAACTTTCAAGAACATAGGGAATAATGAGATGAAACACTACGCTGTAAACACAGAAGTTGAATGGGAATAGGGTAACGGCAGCAAGGTTTTAAAATCCCATAGTGAGCTTAAGAAGTCGTTTTAATCCGTTTGGATTGAAAGTAACGCCTCGCCAGTTTGCAATGAAAATATTATAAGCTCACCTCGCATTGGTATTGATTATGCCGAGCATGACGCCAAATTGCCTGGCGATTTGTACTGAAGCATTAAGATTAGAAAGTGTGATGCTAGGCAGAGCAAGTGTAAGTTAGCTTACAGTCGATATATTTGAGCAGTTTGTTTACCACCCTTGGTACCGCTACTTCCCCTGTTGTGTTTTTCGCCTCTACAAGTATATCGCATGCATCGTATTGAATTTGCTGACGAATAACATAATCGTTTAGCTCGTCGAACAGCGTTTCTTTTAAAGGCACCATACCTACAAACACATCAGATCCATCGCGCTTAATGAAGTACGCGCCTTCAATTTCACGTTTTAGTGTATATGCTTGCATGGCATCCAACTTTGTTAAGCGAAAGTGCACGCTAGTTAGGGTATCTGTCACTACGTCTCTCAATAATTACTGAATTATTTCTACTTTTTAAGACAGGCTTGGTCGATTTATGCCGGCCCGCCACGGCTTTTGAATCTACTTGATCCACGTCAATGCAGCCTAGCCATAAGTCCACCACAATAAAACCATCAGAACTACCATGCGAAACTTAGTATGCTTACGTTAGTGAACAGTACAGATGCAAACGATGAGATTGTACCAGAACCTCATGGTCTATATCGGCTGCACCTGAAACCCAATACCCAAATGGCGATAGAAACCAAGCCGGTTTTTGGGGCCAACATTACGCTGCACAGTAGCGTATTGAGACACGATAATTTTGTGGCGACGCCAGATAACATATTAGGCTGGCTCGATCACGGCGGATTATCTTACTTTGCGGTGAAAACTGAAACAACCAGCAGTGACTCTGACGACAAGTCAGTGATTCTTCCTTCTCAGTTTTTAAAAGCAGAAGGCGGGATCCTTCGCGTCACGTCACCTACCCGCATCTATTTAATAAGCAAAACACCCATAGATATCAACAAACACGGCCTGTGCCTTTTTACCCCTGTAAGATAGAAAAGTACTCTGCCCATAAAACTTTAGGGGGTCAGAGTACTTATTTCTAATCGTCTTCTAGCGCGAGGTCCTGTTCTTTGGCAGTGATTCGTTTTATCGCTTCTGAAAGCCCAGAATAACGTTTA
>NZ_JAEFCD010000017.1 GCF_016405965.1 Alteromonas sp. IB21
TAAGCATAGTCATGATCACCCGAGGGAGCCGTATTTCAGACAGCACATACCAATGGGTGGTGTTTGCTGCCGTATTTTCTACCGTATTTGCGCCGCTAATGAAGTATCTAAGTTGCTGTTCGATATCAATTGGTAAACTGCCGCGGGTTAACCCCACATAAGCACAGGTCAACAGCAATAAGAGTAGTATTCCCATGCCAATACGTTTTCTCTGTGCGCGGGCATTAATAAGCTGAAGTACAACAGGCGTCAATGAGTAATCGCTTGGGTTATCGCCTAGGTTACCGCTTGGGTTATCACTGTGCTTAGCTGCGGAAGATAACTGCATTATTGACTCGTTCCACTGTAAGGAGCTTTTTGCGTTTGCTTAATTTCAATGGCTTTCTCTGCATACTCTGCAACATGCTGAAGCGCCACATGAAAGCGCGGTGAAAGCCCTAAGCTTATGCTGCTATCCATGGCTTCAACTAGGCAATGTTTACCAGCAAACGTGGCAGCTAACGCGTGATGTGTGCAAAGTGCCTCCTTCGCACTTTTGCCACGAAGCATGTGCCCTGCTGCAATTACAACATCGGGGTTTTGCATAAGCACAGACTCTGCATCCATCACTTTGTAACCTTCCACAGCTGAACCAATATTAACGATACCAAGAGTATCGAATAGCGCTTGAGGCACGGTATCTTTACCAGCTACCGTTATTCCCCTGTCATTGTTCGCCACCACAAAGAGCGCTTTGATTTGTGTATTGAACGCTGAGTTTTTATGAGCGTAACGCGCTTTTTGTTGCTCTATCTTCTTTTCTATATGGTGAATTAATTCAATGGCCTGCTCGCTAGCCGCAAGTTTTTTGCCAATGTCTATCACCAAGGCTTTCAAGCCGCTAAGGTTTTTATCCACGTCAAAAGTAGTAACATCTACGCCGGCATGGGCTATTTGTTCAAGCGCAACGCTTGGGCCTGATGCCTCAGCTCCTAATAGCATTGTGGGCTGCTGGGCCAATACCCCTTCCGTGCTAAGCTGACGAAAGTACCCAAGCTTAGTCAAACTTGCTGCTTCTTGTGGAAACATACTGGTACTATCGGTCGCGATTACCCAGCCGCCTCGCCCCAACGCGAACACAATTTCGGTGATACTGCCGCCAGCAGTGATTATTCGAGGCGGCGCAGTTTGCGTTTCATTTAAAGGGGCGCTAAACGCCCCTACAGCAAACAAACACCACCCTACCATCACCGTAGAAATAGCTTTTGCGGCTATTGAAGAAAGTGAGAGAGTGTGTTGCAGCATCATTTACTCTCCGGTCACAGGGTCAACGCGGAAGCTATAGGCACCTGATGTACCCTCTTCATCGTAATAGCTGGTAATTTGAAACTTATACGTGGTGTCGCCAGCCTGAATTAAATAAACCCCAAACTGTGAGTAAAGTAAGTGGCTGGTGCTGTCGTAGAAATACCAGTTGTTCGTACTCATCGCGTATTCACTGACCATCTCTTCACTGAAGCCATAATACTGCGCCGCTTCTGTGTCCACGCCGTTATACGTTTGTGCATCGGTGCGAAGTACAGTGGCGTCATCCGCAATAGTCAGTGTAAATTTGCCCGCGCCGTCTGCGCACGGAATAGTGAGGTCCCAGCCGTCAGCTTGTGTAACCACCTGCTGCAAATCAAAATCTACGTAGACAGCGTCGCTACAACCTACCGCATCAAGGGTCAGCGCGACTTCTTCGGCAAAAGTAGTTTGCCCATCAAGAACGCTTTGGTGCATAACACCAAGGGTTATTTCACCAATACCTCGCCCTTCAGTGACGATATCGGTAACGTGAAACTTTGTGTAGTTGCCGTCTGAAAACACGATGTAATACGTCTCTTCATTTGGCGTTACTACGTGAGTGGTAAAGTCGTAATTGTAAAAGGTATCGCCGATGACTTGGGTTTCTGTATCCGTGCTGAACGCTTCAGCTTCTGGGATATCGCTTTCGGTAACAGCCAAGTAATCGTCTAGTTCGCTGTCTGCGGTCGCATTTAGGAACAGTTCAGATACTGGCGCGCCAGTATCATCATAAAAGTCGCTGTTATTTCCAGTAAAATATAGGCTTACTGGCGTGTCTTGATGCGTATTTAAGAACACATTAGTACGTTTAAAACCAATATCCCATGTGGTATCCGTTGCGGCTTCTTCATCGGAAAGCGTAAGCTGCGTCTGCGTATCTAAGTCAAAGTAAACTGCAACAGGCTCTGATGTAGACCCTGTACTAAACGGCCCATAAATGGTTGCTTCTTCGTTTCCACCGTCAGTACTTCCGTCACCTGAATCTCCGCTGCCATCGGTTACTTCGTCAGGTGTTTCAACTGGGGTGTCATCGCTACTTGAGCCACCACACGCAGTTAGGCCGAATGTCATAGCAAGCAATAACGCTAAATAGGTCTTATTCATGTGTTTTCCTTTTTTTAAATTCGCTGTGTTAAGCAGCGGGTTTTATTTATTGGTTTAATTTGTTGGTCTAGGTTTTTAACCTAAGTTTTTGGTCCGATTTTTTTTGGGGCCGTTTTTTTTGGGGCCGTCTTTTTGAAAGTGGCGCCTTGTCAGTTTGATATCTGTCGTTAGGTGTTTTTTTGTTCTCAAACGTTTTTTCTATGTCGGTGCTTTCGTTTTATGGTCATTTCAATACTGGTAACTCACGCCCAAATATAATCGCCTTGCAGCAATGGGCCTTGCGTCGAAAGCCCCCGCTAAAAGTGCCTCGGTTGAGCGATGTTCATCGGTGAGGTTTTCAAGTCCGAGGCGCGCTTGCCACTGAGGCGTGAACTGGTGCTGTACGACCGCGTTTAGCGTGGTAAAGCTATCTTTCGCTATTGAGCTATAGCCAATAGAAGGTGACACATTTCCCTCATGCACACCGTAAAGCTGTAGACTGGTGTCGGTATGACTAAACTGATAGGTAACAGACGCTTTAACTAAGTGGGTAGGACGTTCAGGCAAGCGCTGCGAACTGCCGTCTTCGGCAACTAGGTAGCTGTAATTCAATTGCCACTGCCAATTGTCATCTTGCGCGCTAGCGCTTAAATCAGCGCCGTATAGGGTAGCTTCATCAATATTTTGATAAACAGAGATATCTAAACCCGCGTCTTGCGATGCATCGAGGTCTACCGCCGTGGTAATGAAATCATCAGCTTTGGTGTAATGAAGGTTTATATCGACCTGATATAACCAGTCACTTTTGGTAGGCGTTAATCTAAGGTTTGTGCCTACGTTAGCATTTAGCGCTGTTTCAGGCGTAAGTGCGTCGTTGCCAAGCACCATGTAACCTAAGTTACTGTGGTCGAATACGTAATAGCGCTCCTTAAGATTGGGCACGCGATAGCTACTGCCCACGCCAGCACGAAGTTGCCAAGAAGTATTTTCAGCGTTAAATGACTGGCTTGCACTTGCTTTAAACGCGGTATGCCAGCCAAAATCAGAATCGTTTTGTATTCTTGCGCCCGCTAAAAGCTGGGTGTGGTTTTGCTGCCAGTTCCCTTGTAAATAAAGCTCGGCACTTTCCCGGCTCACATCGTCAACTTCAACCGTGCCAGTACTGAGGTTTAGCTGGTCCAGCGAGTCGCCATGTAAAACAACCCCGCCTACCCACTCAATATCTTTGGTAGAATAAATTTTCTGCGCTTCTAGTTCCGCAAGCTGGATATCGGTTTGACGCAACCCATTGCTGTTACCGCTTTCTTCATCATGTGAAAGATAGCGCGTATTGATATGCCAATCGTATTGTTGCTCTAAGCGGATATCATGCTGCCATTGGGTAACATTAGAAAGGTAGCTGATGATAGTGGCTTGACCGGGTATTGATGATTGAGGCTTGTCTTTTTGTTCATCCAACCACTGCCCTTTGTATTGAACGCTCACGCTGTTTATCAATGTAGATAACGACATTTGCACGAAGGATTTATCTACCGCGCCTCCATCTTGTGATGTAGTTTCGCCGTCGTAATCAAAACCCGGGTTGGTAATCTTCTGAGCCGTTATGCCAAGCTGCCAATCACTAATTGCTTTCGCTGCAGTGATCCTAGCCGTGTGCCCGAATTCATCACCTTCAATTGCATCATCGGTAAAGTATGATGCCTCGTAATCTGCTGAGAACTGCGACCCTTCCACCTTCTCGGTAATGATATTGATAACACCACCCATGGCAGAGCTGCCGTAAAGTACTGATGCCGCGCCACGCACTATTTCAATTTGTTTAATATTGGCAACGCTAATTTGGTCAAGGTCGACGGAAGAGCCTGTGGGAGAAATAATAGGTTGGCCGTTAATTAACACCAACACATGATCGCCATTGAAGCCGTTTAGCTGAACGTTGTAGCCGTCTTTTTGACTTCGCCTAACCACAACGCCCGGCATCACCTCAAGCACTTGGCGCAAGGTACCTTTACTTAGTCGCGTAATCGCCGCTTTATCTACTACATCAACCTTTACGGGCGAAGAAGCCAATAGTTTAGGTGTCCTAGTACCTGTCACCACAACGCGCTCAAGGGCATCTTCTGCTAATACTGGAAAAGACAAAGGAAGGCTAACGACGACCAGAAGGGAAGGTACAAAGCGGGCTTGTTTCATCAATAATTCTTTTAATGCAAATGATAATGATTTGCGTTTGATCTTATTTATTTAAAACCGCTTTGCAAGGGAAATTGTTAACCGCTCTCATGAAAAATGCCTAAACCTCTAATAAATAAGACTTTTAAAATGCTATTTAGAGGGTAAAAAAAGAAATCGAGGAGTAAACAAACTTGGCAAGAAAATTGATTCACAAGGTAGGTATTAATGTAACAACAACGAGATTTTGACACTATGCGCCTACCTACTAAACAACTTATCAATAAAATCGAAAACCTGTCTAATGGCCTTACGCCGGCACAGTTATCTAGCTTCCTTGATATTATTGATGCTATGACAGCATTAGTTGAAGAAGCAGGCGAATTTAAGGAAAGCAATAAGGATAACAAAAAGGCGAAAGCTGCACCCACGCCAGTAGTATCTAACGCTGTTCATTAGTCGGATTGAGCGAGCCTTTTCAACCAAAGGTTGATTAAAGCTGTACATTGAAATACTTTAGCGCGCGTCTTATTTTGAAGAAGAGAATCGCGTGTTTTATTTAATAGCAGTTACCGTTCTATGGGCATTTTCCTTTTCGCTTATTGGTGAATTTTTAGCAGGCTCAGTAGACAGTTATTTTGCTGTTTTGACACGCATTGTGCTCGCCACACTGGTTTTCCTTCCCTTTCTTAAGCCGGCATTATTAAACCTTAAACAAAAGGCGATCCTGGCGAGTTTAGGTGCTGTGCAGTTAGGGTTAATGTACATCTTCTTTTATCACGCATTTTTGTTTTTAAGCGTGCCAGAAGTGTTGCTTTTCACCATTTTTACACCGCTTTACGTAGCCATTTTAAACGACGCACTCTTTAAGCGCTTCACCCCGTTTTACTTGTTGTGTGCACTTATCGCCACAGCAGGTGCAGCCATTATTCGTTTTAACGGCATTAGCGATAATTACTGGCTTGGCTTTGCCATTGTTCAAGGTGCTAACTTTTCCTTTGCGCTAGGACAGGTGGGTTATAAAAAACTTACCTCTACCTTCAAAACACAAGTGCCCTATCACAACGTGTTTGCGTGGTTTTATTTAGGCGCACTGGCTATAGCACTACCTGCTTTCTTCATTTTTGGTAACACTAGCCAACTGCCGCAGAATGCTCAGCAGTGGGGCATATTGTTGTGGTTAGGTATCGTGGCATCGGGGCTTGGGTATTACTTTTGGAATCAAGGCGCGCTGAAAGTATCAGGAGGCACATTAGCCATCATGAACAACGCGCTTATTCCAGCAGGGCTTGTGGTTAATTTACTTCTTTGGCAAAAAGACACTGACTTTTCTCGCCTATTTCTTGGCGGTGCTATCATTGCTTTTGCACTTTGGATGTCTCATCAGTACAGCAAGAAACAGCGGCTGTCGTAAACCGCAGCGAAGCGCTTGACTATAAAGGGCTATACTCGCTAATCATGGTATAGTCTTTGCGCGGGCCTTTGACCTGCCATGTTGAGCGCCACACTGGCAACTTTGCGAAGTCATAGCGCACTACGTAGTTGTCATCGCCGCATAAGTGTTCGGCATTCGGGTTGCTCGCACTAAATGTATGAAAATAACGTTCATCGTCAAACAAAACATCGAACACACCATGCTGTGACTGTTGCCAAAAATAGCGGCGCTCGGCAGGCATAATGTTTCCATTTGGCGCGGTTACTTCGCCCTGCTCGTAATAATTTAGCGTCGGTTTCTCCCACGCAGGCTCCCAACAAAAAGCAGCTGTCCCAACAAACGAAAAAGTATCCCCGTTTTGCTGGATAATTTCCCGACGCAAATGCCAGCGCCCTACGAAGTCGTCAAGAGACGCGGGGCCCTTAGAAGGCGCTGACAACGTCGATACGCTGGGGCTAGATGACACCTTAGAGCCTGTCATATAATACATCCAATCACTTCATAATTAATCAGACCAAGCAATAGTAAGCACTTACAATAAGCGTACTTCCCTACTACCAAAAATAGGTCACGGTAGCCGAATACTGTTCGCCCCGCCCTGGCGTACCGGGAATTTCTTCAAATCGTTCATCCCAAAAGTTATCAACTGCCAGTACTAGGTTTAACCCTTCAATTTGAGCCGGTGAATAGGTGAGCGTAACGTGTGAGAAGAACGCCTTATCACTGCCGTTTCTAAGCGCGTTGGTTTCTTGCTTGCGCCACTCGTTGTCTATGCGGATTTCAATCGTGTCGCTTGCAAACCATACCAGTCCAAGGGTTGCTCTATGCGGTGGATAGTTTAGCGCGTAAAAACTCGCATCCACACCCTCAATGCCGTAGTCTTCTGACTTATCAAGATAGGTATAACTGGCAACCACATCCGCATTATCAAAGCGCTTAATCGCAATTAATTCAAACCCTAGCGTTTCAATATCTACGGGGTTTGCGCTGCGTGCCGAGGTGGAATCGAAACTATAAGTCCAGTCGGTCAACTCGTTGTCCCAGCGATAGAAAACGGCGGTATCAACTTTCCATGATTGCTCATCAAACGACGCGCCAAGCTCGAGGTTTTTACTCACCTCTCGCTGTAGCTGATTATTACTTCTGAACAAGCCACTCGTGGTGCTGCCGCCCACTGCAGTATAGCCGGCCACTTGAGTCGCTTCTGCATACGAAAGGTATAAACTGCGCGAGGCATTATCGCCAGTTTGCGTAAACCAGTGAATATCGCCCACAAAAGACAGCCGGTCTTCATCGCGATTAGTATCATCAAACGCGCCACCTAAGCGCACGGTAATCGACTCCTTAGTGTTTAGCTGGGTACGATACTCTGGCACCACACTAATTTTGTAGTAGTCGCGGGAAGTGAAGTTATTTTCTAGCGTGGTCGATTCAATGTCGTCTGCGGTGATTTGCGCGGAGTAGTTGATACCCAATCTTGGCGATACGTTGTGCGCGCCAGAAAGCGCGAGTGATTTTACCTGCGTTTCGTGGAACGCCTGAAAACTTTCTGGGTTTTCGCGCGAAAATACATAGTGGTCATCGTTTTCCCTGTAATAACCCGATACCTCAAAGGCACTTTCATTACCCTTTTCACCGTAGCGCTGCTTATGATTTAGCATTACCAAACGCGTTTCAATATCTTCGGTTTCGTTAACGTCAAAGGGCGTATACAAATTAGGCCAACCGAAGAACTTTTGCTGATAACCATAAAACAAGTCGGTTTGCGAACGCTCGCTTGCTAACTGAACGCGACCTAACGCGCGTTCAAATTGGTGATCACCATTGGCAATAGTGCCATCGCTTTCAGAGCGAGAATACTCTCCTTCCACACCCACAGACCAAGCTGGATAGCTTTTAAGCTGTTGTTTTACTGCGCCGTGAACGCGCTGCAAATTGAAGTTATTGTTGCCCACGCCAACAGATACACTGCCAGCCTCTTGAATAGGTTTCCAACCGAAGGACACCGTACCAACAGAGCTATTTACACCATAAAGCGCGTTATCAACACCGGTGAAAATACTCGGCTTAGTCAACATTTCAGGTGCAATAGGAATTTCAGCAAAATAGTGACCGGTTTGCGGGTCGATTAGCGTTGCGCTACCTACGCGAAAGCCGGTATTTTCGAAGATACCACCGCGGATGGTGACATCGGCCTGTGCTTCAGCCATGTTTCTTGATTGCAAATCTACCCGCGGGTCGTACTCCAAATTTGAAATAGGCGAGTTAAACGTACCTACTGGCTTGTTATTCGCAGTCGCCGCCCCTTCAATCGTAATTTTTTCAACGTTCGCCTCAGCCGTTTCTGTAGATATAACATCTACGTTTTCCGTTGCGAAAACAGATAAAGGAAGCGCAGATAAAAATAGAGAAAATGTTTTATGAAACATTGAGTGTCCTAGTTCCTAGTGCTAGTTCATATTCACAAACGCTAAATGCTTTTCAGGCACCTGACTTTTGCAGGTGCGTAACACGTACTATCACCGATACTGACTTTTATTACGTCGGTTTATAGTGCGTAGTGTAAGTTATGGTTAAGTGTTGGCTTATCGCTTAAATAAGGTCGCGAAGTGTATAGCATATGTGAGCTTAGGAAAATGTCACTTTTCTGAGTTTAGACCAGTCTCCAACTATAAATTACCTTGCCAAAAGAAATGAGATAACATAACATTTGTAACCTTTACAAAACCTGTTGAAGACTCGTTAAACCTTCTTATGCTTAACATTAAAATACCGTTTTTATTTTCGTTAGTTGGACTATCTGTGAATGCCGCTGCGCAAAGTGATAGCACTCTAACTCAAAGTGCTCACGATGAACTAGAGCACATCGAAGTGAAAAGACACTTTCAGCCTTATCGTGGTAACGTACCGCTTATCGACACGCCGCAAGCAATTGACCGAATTACCGCCGATACATTAGCAAATGAAGGGATCACACGCTTCATCGATGCACTGGATTTTGCGCCGACTATCGTAAGGCAAAACAACTCGGGCGGTATGTTCGATAGCTTTGCTATTCGTGGCTTTTCTGGCGATGAAAACAATCCGTCGGGGTATCTGATAAACGGCTTTAACGTACGTGGCTACAGCGGCAATAGAAGTACGGTTAACGTTCAAACTATTGAAGTAATGAAAGGGCCAGGCTCTGCCCTTTACGGGCAAGGCGAGCCTGGCGGTACCATCAACATCATCACCAAAAAACCGCAGTTTGAAGAGCAAGGCTACGTTCAAGGCACAGTCGGTAATTTTGATAAGAAGCACGTAGAGTTCGATTACACGAACGGCATTAGTTCAGATATGGCGTATCGCGTTAACGGTTCGTACGAAGACTCTGATACTTATCGCGATAACGTGTTTTTCAAGAATTTAAACCTTAACCCTTCATTTATTTGGAACCTCTCTGATCACACCAGCTTAAGTTATCAGATGGAAATCTTAGATCAGGAAAAGCCTCTTGATCGCGGTGTATTTATCTTAAATAACGACTTTGATGCTGTAGATGCCGAAGACTTTTACGGTGATATCAGAGACGGTGCCCATGAAGTTAAAGCCTTTGGACATCAGCTAGTGTTAAATCACGAGTTGAATCACAATTGGCATTTTCTTAGTGGCTTTGCCTACAGAGACTCATCTTTTAAAGGACAGTCTTCAGATACCGAACTATCGGAAGGCCGTCAGCTTTTGTATACCGACCCATCTGTACTTTCAAGGCAGCGACGAACCCGCGACTATCAAGCGCAAGACTTATCGCTACGCTTTGAATTAAGTGGCGTGGTGGATATGGCAGGCTTTGTAAACAACGTCTTATTTGGTTTGGACTACTACAACTACCACATAGATACAGACTACCGTCGCTGGCGCGCGGCGTGGGGCGCGGGTGATACCACATATAGTATCAACCCTGAAAACCCAGACTACACCATTTTCAGACCTGACGTGACGCCCACTACACTCACGGCTGAAAAGCAAAAAGGGTTAGGATTTTATGCACAAAACGTTATAGAAATTACCGATGCCACCAAGCTTTTAGTCGGCTTTCGTGTGGACAAGTTCGAGCAAGACATTTTTAATAAGCTGAGCGAAGAAGGGCAAGAACAAGACCAAACGGAAGTGACGCCACGCTTCGGTTTTGTGTATGAAATCAATGACGCTGTAAGTCTATACACGAGCTATGCAGAAGGTTTCAGACCCAATCCAGGGCTTGATTCAGACCGCAACGCCTTTGACCCTGAAGAGACCACCTCTTTTGAAGTTGGTGCTAAGTGGGAAAACATCGCCGATAGGTTCTCAGGCAGCATTGCGATTTTTGATGCAGCAAAGACCAATATGCTAACCGCTGAACCTAACACGGGCTTTTCAGCCACGCTCGGTGAAGTTGAAAGCCAAGGGGTTGAATTCCAGTTAACCACTGACCTTACTTCAGACATTCGTCTTGATATGGCCTACGCATACATAGATGCTAAAACCGCGAATGAAGTCAACAATTTGGATTGGGGGGTGCCTATTCCAAAGGGTTCACGCTTAATCAATATTGCTAAACATTCGGGGTATATCTCGCTTAACCATTTCACCCGCGTATTTGAAAAAGAAGCGTTCTTTGGTGTGACCATGCGTTACGTGGGTGACCGCTTAGGCCAAACCACCGATCCAACATTCATTTTGCCGTCTTACACCCTTGTGAACCTTGCAGGGTCGGTGAATATTAGCGATGCGCTTTCTATGAGGTTTGACGTGAACAATCTGTTCGACAGGGATTACTTTGAGAACTCATACCACCAGCTTTGGACCATGCCCGGCTCACCGACTAACTATACGGTAAGCGTTAGGTATCAGTTCTAGCGGTTCATTGCGAAAACTTTTTGTTTGAGCAATGTTTTTCAACTGCGCTAGATGCAGGTTTAAAACCGTAAATAAAAGCCGGAAGTGTCTTAATCACTTCCGGCTTTCAGTTTTATAGCTTCAGCAAGAATAAAATTCGCTCGCCTTGCTACAAACGCTCTAAATCAAACGCGCCTTGCTTTGACAACTTTTCATTAAGCGGCTTCACTTCCTCACCAAACAAGGTTTCTAGCTGTACTTTATATTGCTGCCACTTTGACTCTAAGTCTTTCAATCGCTTCAGTGCACCAGCTTGTGCCGGCGCCCCCGTTCTGTCGAAGTTATCCATTAAGAAACGGACTTGTCTATCGAGCATATTCGGCCAGTTAATATCGTCTTCAAAGGTTTGATGTTTAGGCTGTATAACTAATGCTTCCCAGTCGTCGATTGCGCTAACAATACGCTCGATTGACGCCGACACATCGCTTGCCAGCATGACGTTGTCTTCCGAAACATCACTCAACTGCGCGCGCACATCACGGGCTTTTTGCAGGTGTGCAAACAAATCGTTTAACAAGGTTTCTGTTGCCTGAATGCTCTTTTCAACCACTTGAAGCTGCGCTTTGTCGGCCTCTTCTCTTGGGTCTGGAAGCACTTTAAACGCACGAGTTTGTGCAAGTTCTCCCAGGGTGATTTTCGCCTTGTAGTCGCCCGGCATCACGCGAGCACCTTTCCAACCGCCAAACAGTTTTACATTCTCAATGCAGTTTAGTGGCTCACGGCGAAGGTCCCACACGAACGTGTTGTACCCTGCTTTGGTCGATGGGTGTTTAAATTTGATAGGGCTGCGAACGTCTTCGTTACCTTTTGCGCATTTCTCAAAAGCACTCGGTGCTGATGACAGTGTACGAACCAACTCATTGTCTGCATTAAATATATCAATGCGTAGCGTTTGGTCTTCTTCTAATGCATCTTTCAGGTAATAGCGGAAAGTCGCGCCACGGGGTGGATTTTTCGCTTGTGGCTGATCGGTCATGCCGCCGCCAGATAACAAGCGAACGCCATCAACCGGTTCAAACTGAAACAGCGCTTCATCATCAAGGGACTTATGCACTTCGCGCAGGGGGCTAATGTCATCTAAAATCCAAAAGCCTCGCCCTTGCGTTGCAACAACCAGGTCGTCACCCTTTACCTGCATATCGGTGATCGCCACCGGCGGAAGGTTTAAATCTAGCTCTTGCCAGTGTTTGCCGTCATCGAAGCTAATAAACATGCCGCTTTCTGTACCCGCGAACAACATCCCTTCACGCTCTGTATCTTCACGCACAACACGTACAAAAGCGTCTTCAGGGAGCCCTTCGTCAATACGCTTCCAGCGCTTGCCGTAATTATCGGTTTTGTAGATGTAAGGTGTGTAGTCATTTAACTTATAGCCTGCTACCGCAACGTAAGCTCTGCCTTGTGCATGAGGGCTTAGCTCAATAGCATTAACCTGCGCTTCTTTATTATGTGGCGTAACATCTTTCCAGTTTTTACCTTCATCACGGGTAATATGAAGCTTACCGTCATCAGCACCAACCCAAAGCTCGCCTTTGTTAACCGCTGACTCAGCAATATAGAAAACCGTATTGTAGTATTCAGCCCCGGCTTGTTCATTGGTAATCGGCCCGCCGTTTAGCCCCTGTTTTTCAGGCTCGTTACGGGTTAAGTCTGGGCTGATTTCTTGCCAATTTACACCGCGGTCGGTGGTTTTTAAGATCATCTGCGTGCCGTAATACACCGTGCTAGGGTCGTGCTTTGAAACCAGCACTGGCGCGTTCCAATTCGTGCGGTACTTTTGGTCCCTCGCATTGCGTCCAAACACATATTCAGGGTATGGCATGATGGGGCGCGTAAGCCCAGTGTCGCGATTATACTCCGTTAACGTGCCATTGATGGTAGTGGCGTAAATAAGCGTTGGATCGTCAGGGTTAAACGCAATATGCGCACTTTCGCCACCGCCAACAGCAAACTGATCTTCTATACCCATACCGTCACCCCATGTCTCAGACGGCGTCGCCATAGTTGAGTTATCTTGCTGACCGCCATACACATAGTAAGGGTTTAAGTTGTCAGTGATTACACGATAAAACTGCGCCGTTGGCTGGTTGTAAATGCTTGACCACGATTCACCACCGTCGAAGGTAACCGTTGCGCCACCGTCATTAGCGTTGATCATGTTTAAGCTGTTTTCTGGGTTTATCCACATATCGTGGGTGTCACCGTGGGGCAGAGATTTAATTTCGAAGGTTTTACCGCCATCAATGGATTTATGCAGCTGCACATTCATCACATACAGGGTATTTTCATCTACCGGGTCAACCTTAATGTGATTGTAGTACCACGCGCGAGCTTTAAGAATATTGTCGCCGTTCATTAGCTCCCATGATTTACCTGCATCATCACTGCGGTATAAACCGCCTTCATCCGCTTCAATAATGGCGTAAAGACGCTTAGGGTTAGAAGCGGCAATATCAACACCTACTTTACCAATAAGCTTAGGCAGGCCTTTTTCAAGCTTGTCCCAGCTTTCACCACCGTCTGTTGATTTGTAAAGGCCACCGCCCTCGCCGCCTGATTTAATAAACCAAGGCGTTCTGCCGTGATGCCACATGCTCGCATAAAGAATTCTGGGGTTGGTTGGGTCAATAGCCAAATCAGCTGCGCCCGTGTCGGCATTCACTTTTAATACGTGCTGCCATGTTTCGCCGCCATCCGTCGTTTTGAATATACCGCGCTCTTCATTCGGCCCCCAGATATTGCCCTGCACTGCCGCCCAAGCTATATCAGGATTAGTGGGGTGTATGCGAATTTTAGGAATTTGACCCCGTTTATCTAAACCCACTAGTTTCCAGGTTTCACCGCCATCCGTAGATTTATAAACGCCTTTGCCGTGACTAGTGGTTACACCTCTAATAGGGCCTTCACCCGTACCTACGTAAATAACGTTAGGGTCTGATGGCGCAACCGCGATAGAACCTATGCTGCCTACTTTAAATGTTTTATCGGATATGGCTTTCCAGGATAAACCCGCGTTTTCGGTTTTCCAAACACCGCCACCTGCAGTACCCATAAAGTAAAGGTTGGTATTACCTTCAACCCCAGTGACCGCCACCGAGCGCCCACCGCGATAAGGCCCAATAAAACGATACTCCATTTTGTCGAAAAGTTCAGGGCTAACCGTATCTTCAAGTGCGAATGCAGAATGCGAGAAACTAGAAAGTGCGCTTACGCAGATAGCAAAAGCCGCCACCATTTTCCGAGAAACCAGTCTCTGTGAAACCATAGAAAGTGCCTTGTTGTGTTTTTATTTTTAATAAGAAGAACTTCTTATACTGCTTTGTTGAAGGCGTTATGGCAAAAGTTTTTATAACAAACGCTTTAGACGTTCATAGAAAGGGAATAGGAATAACGAAATATTGGATGCGGCGTCTTTTTACGCCGCTGCTGGAAACTAATGACGCAACTGCGCTACGGCAGGGCAGTTGCGTCTATAGAAAACTAAAGTGTGTGGCTTGCGAAGATCCAAAAGCCTACCGAAACAAGCACAATTCCACCAAATGCCTCTGCTCGTTTGCCAATCAGTGTGCCTAAAGCGCTGCCCAGCATAATTCCCATGGTAACCATCGAAAACGTCGCAACGCCAATTAACGCTGAGGCTATCGCAATGTTCACATCAATTAACGCGAGACTCGCCCCCACCGCCATGGCGTCTATGCTGGTGCCTAGGGCAGTAATACATAGCAAAATAAAGGATTGTTGTTGAGACGTTGACTCTTCTTCTGCGGGTTGGAAGCTCTCAAGTAGCATATAGACGCCCAATCCAGAAAGAATAATTAACGCAATCCAATGGTCCCACGCCTCAACATAAGAAGACGCTGCGCGACCAATCAGCCAGCCTATTAATGGTGTAATTGCTTCTATCGTTCCGAACAAAAGGCCAATTTTAAGGGCAAAGCTTAAGCGAGGGCGGTTGATTTTCACACCTTTACCGATTGCCGCGGCAAACGCATCCGTAGACATGGCAAAGGCTAGCAAGATGAGAGCGAAGATACTCATAGTTTTGAAACTCCGGCCAGGCTAATTGAGTCCACGATAAAACCACACGCCTGACCTTTAGGCATGGAATTATCGATGGTCTCGCCAACCAAGAGGTGTTTGTACCATGGTAATGTGACCAATTATGTTGATACAAACTTTTCCATCAGAAACGGAAACAGGCTACTCCCCAACGAAGAGTGCAAATGTAAAACCCTTGCTGTCAAATAATCAAGTAGATTGCGACAAAATGCCCACGTTGAGATATAAATGGCGAGATGTCTATGCTTTTGATTGGCGTATTTTTCTTCAAGCAACCTTAATATTAGTAATGTCAGGGTATGCATTTCTTTGATAGCAATATCCAGAGCAAAAAGAGGTCTAGCTAGTCTAAATACGGCGTTGCCTCAGCGCTTTAACGATTTCGTTGTGCATATCCCGTCTCAGCCCTTACAATGAGAGCTACTTAGTTGTTACAGCGTCAACACTTATCGCTAGCGTTGTGTAAATCAGCATTACTTCATTAAAAGAGATAATTTTTATGCTACGTCTAATTTCTTTAGCCTTTGCTCTAACTATTGCTGGCTGCGCCACCCTTTCTCAACTATCGGTTTATACCGTATCCAATGCTGAACTAGAGCAAGTGCTTGATAGCCAGATAAGTACATTACAAAAAAAGACATCACTTGCCGGTATACCTTTGTTTTTAGATGTTGAGGATATGACCGCAACCATAGGCCCAGATGGCAGAGACGTGGTGCAGTTAGGCGCTATTGCTACAGCCCGGGTGAGCGCGTTTGGTTTGAACTATCCGGCTAAAGTCAGCCTGTCTTTAGAAGGCACGCCTTATTACGATAGCGAAGAAAAGGCGATTTTTGTGCGCTCGCTATCGCTGCTTGACAGCACCATTGATGCGGGCGGCTTTAAAGGTAACCTAGCCCCGGTGAGCGGCGAGTTTATGCAGCTTATTAATGGGTACTTGTCGACTAACCCAGTTTACCGATTAGATTCTACCAATAAAGCCGTTAGCTTACTGTCAACGGTGCCATTGCAGCTGAGCGTAGAGAACGGTCAGCTTGCGTTAAGACCCAAGCAGTAAGCGTTGAGCCTTAACCTACAACAAAGGTTTAGAACGATAATGTTTCGTTCAAATGAGGTATTGTTGCTTCCCATCCCTTTTCTTTAATGGCGCTACACAAGGCTTGTTTAGCGCCCTCTTCACCATGCACCAAGTATATCTTCGGTGTCTTTTCGAAATGCGATAGCCAATTGATAAGCTGAGATTGACTGGCATGGGCAGAAAACCCACCTAAGGTGTGGATTTGCGCGCGAATAGCAATATCCTCTCCGGCCATTTTGATACGCGTTGCGCCATCTACCATTTTTCGCCCCGGCGTGCCCATGGCCTGAAAGCCAACAAAAATCACATGAGATTGCTTGCGCCACAGGTTTTGTTTTAAGTGGTGGCGAATACGCCCGCCGTTACACATACCGCTGCCGGCGATAATTATTGCGCCACTCACCACTTTATTAAGCGCAATCGATTCTTCTGTAGAGGTGGTATAACTCAAAATAGGCAACAAGGAGTGTAAGCTTTGGTTGTGACTGTGTGCTCGCTCGGCACTTTCTTCAATAGCGTCGAAGTCCTCTTCGTTGTACACATCTTGATAGCGATGGTAAATTTCCGTAACTGCAATGGCCATAGGGCTGTCTAAATACACTTTTTGATGGGTAAGTTTGCCCTGCTGATACAGCTCGCCCAGGCGAAAAATTATCTCTTGGGTACGCCCTACTGCAAATGATGGAATAAGAATGTTGCCGCCATTCTCACTAGCTTCAAGAATAACCTGTTCAAACTCATCGAGCGTCTCTTCCATTGAACGGTGATTGCGGTCACCATAGGTAGATTCAAGAAGTACCACATCGGCTTCAGTAACGATATCTGGGTCGCGAAGTAATGCAGCCTGTGAATTTCCAAGGTCACCAGAAAAGACCAACTTTTTACTCTGCCCATTTTCAGTGATAAATATTTCCACTATCGCTGAACCCAGAATATGCCCCGCATCGGCAAAATTAATTTCAACGTCTTGCGTGATTTTACGTTTGGTATGATAGCGAGTCGATTTACACTGCTTCATAACGCCGTCCACTTCTTCTTGCCGGTACAAAGGTTCGATGAGCGGTTTACCCGAGCGCTGGCGGCGTTTATTTTCCCATTCCGCGTCGCGCTCTTGTAAAGAAGCCGCATCCTTTAACAGCACCTCTATTAGCTCAACGGTCGGCCGTGTCATGTAAATAGGCCCGCAATACCCTTCTCGTAACAAAATAGGTAAACGGCCAGAATGATCTAGGTGTGCATGGGATAGAATAACAGCGTCAATTTGACTCACATCGATAGGTAGAGGCTCGTGATTTTTAGCTTCTTCATCTCGCCTACCTTGGTACAGACCGCAATCTAAAAGCAAAGTACTATGCTCAGTTTTTAGTAGGTGCATAGATCCTGTCACCCCCTCCACCGCGCCTAAAAAAGTTAGTGTTGCCATATCAGGCTCCTTTCATCATGCTAAGAATGCGTTTGATTATCGACTTGAATTACATTTGCTGTTGTTATGCTGTCCTCTACCTGTTGAATTCGATTAAATACTTTGACCCACATTTGAGCGATCTGTAAAAGGTATTCCATACACTCCGTTGCATCAGTCATTTGCACAACCGCAATATCACCTTGTGTCGCCCCCATCACCAAAGCTGACTTGAGTTTATGATGCTCTTTTTCTAGTAAATCAAACTGCAAATTTAACGCGTCACTACTATCAAACTGTCTCCAACGAACCATTCTCATAAACTCAGTGGTAACTGATAAATGATTCAGTAATTGCCCTTCTAATTCTGGTCTTCCAAGATTTTCTCTTCGTTTGCTCAACGTTAATATTGCTGAGGATTTTTGCGCTATGGAATAAACATAGTGCTCAACACGCATAAGCAACGATAATGCGTGTGTGGTTTCTTCGCTTAGCGCCGCTCGCTCAACGCCTACGATAAATTGCGACACGTGCTGACATAGCTTTTCCACAACACTAATGTCGTTTTCCACTGCGGTCACTTCGCTAACTTTCACGGAAAGTAATTTGGGGTAAACGTTTAAAAAGCGATCCGAAATTGACAACAGTTCAAGAATAAGTGCGTTTACTGCCAAATCCGGCGTCTGAGCGATATTTTTATCTAGGTGCTTAGGTTTGGAGGCCTCCTCTTCTAGCGACACAAAACGTCTTTCAAGAAAGCTTGCTAGCCTGTCGTTCATAGGAAAAACAATCGCAACGCCCAACACATTGAATAAGTTATGAAAAATGGCAAGGGTAATGCCTGGATTAGCTTCAATCTCGATTAGCGCGGTCAACCAATGAATAAAACCAAACAAGAGTGGCAAGAGCAATGCAGCCACAAGGGCAGTAAGGACGTTAAACACAACTTGCGCAGCGGCCACCCGTTTAGCACTTGATGTCGCACCTATTGATGCGAATATAGCCGTAGATGTGGTGCCAATATTGGCACCAATGACCATTGCACCCGCAGCATAAATGCCCACTATGCCAGACGTTGCCGCAGTAATGGTCAATGCAATAGACGCACTGGATGACTGCGTAAGTACTGTCATTACAAAACCAATGGCCAGGTACATGAGAAAACCTTCAACGCCAGAGGCTTTAAATTGACTAAAGTCGAAGGTACTTACTATTCCTTCAAAGGCAGTTTTCAAACTGTCTATGCCTACAAAAAACAGACCAAAACCCGCAATTGCTATACCTAAAGAGGCTAGTCGGGTATTCGGTTTAAGCAGCTTTAAAAGCATGCCTACGCCAATCATAGGCAGCGCGACGGCTTGAATATTTAACTTGAAACCAACGAGGGCAACAAGCCACCCTGTCATGGTCGTACCGATATTTGCACCATACACAATACCCAATGCATGCCGCATACTCAGTAAACCTGCGTTAACAAACCCTAGAGAGGCCACAGTTACCGCACTTGAAGATTGCACTAAAGCAGTCATCGCGGCACCAGACACCACACCTCTAAATGGCGTTTTACTCCACGTGGCAAGCAATGTACGTAAGGCATTGCCCGCAGCTAACTTTAGCCCGTCCGTCATCATGCCGATTGCAAGTAAGAACAGCCCTAGCCCACCAATAATATTGCCCAGCAGTAAGACGCTATCCATTGGCTTTCCTTTTTACGTTGTATATCGGCTATCGTTAGCTAAAGGCAAATACGCCCACCGGTATCATTCCCGATGGTTAACGAGAGTAGACCGGGCAATGTCGACACGTTGAGGCCCCGACGTTCAGATTAATGCTGCGCATTAAACCTATGCGGCGTGCCTTCATAAAAGTATAGATAAGAGTACAATGTCTAAACGCCGTATTGTTTGTTCTTAGTCAAACAATGTGTACATTAAACAAGCTTCAATGCTGGACGTTGAATAAGGCTCGCCATTGATGTGCTTTTCGCACTCAACAGCCTGTCAAACAGATGACATAAAGCGTTGCCATGAACATGAAAAAGGTGAGGAAGTGACAGAACGAATTGAAACGCTAGATGAATTCGCAAAGCATGTAGATTACTCATTGCTTGACACGCTTACGCCCGATCCCCAATCAACTAGCGACGGTAACGACCACAACCCTCGTCAAGTTTTCTCTGGTCACTATGTGCCGGTTACTCCGACCCCATTAACTTCGCCCAAATATATTGCGCACAGCGAGACCCTGTTTGCCGAATTAGGCTTAGACGACAGTTTGGCAACATCTAAAGCGTTCACGCAGCTCTTTTCAGGGGATATGTCAGCAGTACCTGCACCTATGAAATCATTCGGCTGGGCAACCGGCTACGCACTGTCTATTTACGGTACTGAGTACACGCAGCAGTGCCCGTTCAGGACGGGTAACGGCTACGGTGATGGCCGAGCAATCTCTATCGTGGAAGGGGTCTTCAACGGCAAACGTTGGGAGATGCAGTTAAAAGGTGCGGGACGCACGCCTTATTGTCGCGGCGCAGACGGTCGCGCCGTATTGCGCTCTAGCGTGCGTGAATTTTTAGTGCAAGAGCACATGCACGCCCTTGGCATTCCAACATCACGCTCGCTGAGCTTGTTTATGTCTGAATCTGACACAGTAGACCGCCCGTGGTATCGCGAAGGCTCTCACTCCTATGAACCTGAAGTGATGGTAGAAAATATAACGGCTATATCCACCCGCGTTGCTCCCTCCTTTTTGCGCGTAGGCCAAATAGAGCTTTTTGCTAGGCGAGCTCGCTGCAACGAACACAGCGAAGCGTTAAACGAACTAGAAGCCATTGTTAAACACCTTATCGAGCGAGAGTACTCTGGTGAAATTGACACAACTACGCCGTTTGAAGAACAAGTGATAACGCTGGCTGCACTTTTTCGAGACCGGCTAACGCGTCTTGTTTCTGATTGGGTTCGCGTCGGTTACTGTCAGGGCAACTTTAATAGCGATAACTGTGCCGCCGGTGGTTTTACGCTGGACTATGGGCCATTTGGTTTTTGTGAGTTTTTTGAAGCAGACTACCAACCTTGGACAGGCGGAGGTCGTCACTTCTCGTTTTTAAACCAGCCCATTGCAGCGCAAAAGAACTTTGATATGTTCTGCCGCTCACTAATGCCGCTACTTGACGGCAACAGTGAACAGCTCGCTAAGCTTAACGATATTAACGACGGTTTTTCTGGCGTGATGGAACGCGCAATGGAGAGCATGTGGGCAACTAAGCTTGGTATTGCGAGCTACGACCACGACTTGCTTATCAAGCTGCTGCAATTAATGCTGCGCACAGGCGTCGACTACAATCTGTTTTTCCGAGAGTTATCGTCGATACCTGAAGATATGACGGGTTTGACGAAAAGCTTTTACTACCCGCCTAAAGCAGAGGTGATGACAGAATGGGAGGCTTGGTTGCAAAGCTGGCGTGAGCGGATTGAAAAGGACACTGAAACACAAGATGATGTAGCGAGTGCTATTGCTACAACCGCAGAAAACATGCGCAAAGCAAACCCTAAATTCACATGGCGCGAATGGCTTATTGTGCCTGCCTATAAAACCGCCGAAAACGGTGACTTCACTCAAATACACGCACTTCAGAAGATCCTCACCGCGCCTTATGATGAGCAATCAGAAGAGATAGAGAATAAGTATTACCAACTGCGCCCACTTGAATTTTTCAGTGCAGGCGGTGTTGCGCATTACAGCTGCTCTTCGTAACGAAGAGCAGCTGCATCTCAGTCTACTTACAGCGAATCGATGGCAGAACTGGGTTCAGTAAACCACACTGGGCCCTCGTCGGTCATATAGAAGTGATCTTCTAAGCGAATACCGAACTCGTTTGGCACCACTATCATAGGCTCGTTACTAAAACACATCCCAGGTGCTAACGGATGAGGATTGTCTTTAACCAAATACGGCCATTCGTGAATATCCATACCAATGCCATGCCCTGTTCGATGGGGCAAACCCGGTAAATTATAATCTGGCCCTAAGCCGTCTTTCGCTAAGCTATCTCGGGCAGCTTTATCCACGTCACCACAAGGTACACCGACCTTTGCAGCGTTAAATGCCGCAAGCTGAGCGCGCTTTTCGCTCTCCCATAGTGCACGCTGTTTATCTGTCGGCTCACCGAAACAATAGGTTCGAGTGATATCAGAGAGGTAGCCATGTACTTTACAGCCAGTATCAATCAATACTAAGTCGTTTTTCTTTAATACTTGCGGGTCTTTAACGCCGTGGGGAAACGAGGTTGCTTTACCAAACAGCACAATGCAAAAATAGTTACCGCAGGCCCCCACCTTCTTATGCGCATCGTTAATAAATGCTTCAACTTCTGTGGTGGTAATACCTTCATAAAGCATACTGGCAGTGGCTTTGTGCACAGCAAGGGTCATGTCCATGGCCCGCTGGATTAGCGCAAGCTCATTGTTCGATTTGTGCATGCGGCAATGCGCGGTAACCTCTGAACCATTCACAATTTGCCAGGGCTTATTAAGCACCTTAGTAAACCCATCAACAATAAAAAACTGGGTTGATTCATCAACGCCTAATTTTATGCCACCCGCCGTATTGACGGTATTCAGAATAGACATGGCAAGTGCGTAAGGGCTTTCGTGCTCTTGCCAACCGATAATATCCCCTTCCACTACTTTGCGTTCGTTCAAAGAGTCAATTTCAAACGCAGGAGCTAGGTAAACAACGTTCCCCTCTGCGTGTAGAAGCGCCCCCACTAAACGCTCACTGGCGTACCACTGCATTCCTGTAAAATACGCTAAGTTAGTGCCCGCGTTTAAGTAAAGCGCGCCTATGCCATGCTGTTGCATATAATGTTGCGCTTTGGCAATTCGTGCCTGATACTCAGGAAGAGGGATGGGTGTTAGGTCGCTTGTCATGTCGACAAGACTATCTAGTGCTTGTTGCGCTGTCTTTGTGCCGATAGTTGTGTTCATCAAAGCCCGCCTTAGGTCTGAAATTTTAAAACGGGCTCACTTTACAACACTCAAGAATAATGTCGAGATAGCAGTCGCTCCCCCGATAATTCGTTTAGTTCTTGTGTATTAATTAGATTACACGCCTCACAGCTTGAACTTTAAAGCGCACCTTTCCAAGCTTTTTCTGGCAGTAAATATAGGCCCTTCTCGCTGGTCGCGCCTTCGTTGACGATATAGCCAATGCCCGCTGCCATGACGGCAAGGGTGACGTCAAACGCATTGATGCTGTCGCCATAGCCTGCGGTTAAGTTAAACATAGAACCATCAGCCAGCAAATAAAGCGTTTTATCACCCAGTTTATAAGCGTTTACATAAGGCATTGGCTCGCTGTGGGCCGCGTTGCTTTTAAGGTACGACACATCTATTTCTTGCGCCACATGACCTACGTTTAAAATAAACGCCCCGTCTTTCATGCTGTCCAGGTGTTTCGAATTTACTACGCCGTAGGCACCTGTTGCTGTGGCAATAACATCAGCTTGGCTAGCAGCCTCGTCTAAACCAACCACTGGCCAACCGTCGTATTTCGCTTGAAGGGCTCTTGCAGGGTCAAGTTCAGCCACTTGAACCTGTGCTCCAAACGCTTTGGCCGATGCCGCCACGCCCTGCCCCACTAAACCATAACCAATAACAACCACAACTTTTTCGTGCAGGGTTAAATGGGTGGTTTGGAAGAAGGTTTGCCATGCACTTAGGCCCACCATGTGCCTGTTGTGAAGCCCCTCTTTTACTGGCAAGTCGTCCCAGTTAAAAATAGGATAGTTTGGCGCCATTCCGTTTAATCGATTAATGCCAGAGCCCGTTGCCTCCAAGCCCGATACTATGCTTGGAACTGGCTTATTGGCTTTGATATTTTCATGCAGTCGGGTAGTGAGGTCCGCGCCCATTTCACATAAATGGGTAGGCTGCCACGCCAGTGCTTTATCGAACGATTCAGACCAGTCAGCGTCGCTCATATCACGCCACGCATGAGCTGTTGCGCCTTTATCTACAAGGTAAGACACAACGTCATCTTGTACTGTAGTAGGGTTGCAGGTAGTAAGGAATATATCGCAGCCACGTGACAGCAGCCCTTCAACTAAAGGTGCCATCTTTAAGTCTAGGTGCATGTTACATGCAAGTTTTACGTTAGACAGGTCAGGAAGTGATGCGATGGCTTTACGAGTGCGCGGCATATGCAGGCTAGCCCACGCCAACTCTGCTTGAAAATCTTTGTACATGAAAAGGATACTCTGAAGAAACGAAAACGAATAATACGTGAGAAACGTGGATTTATAAATCAGCGTTCGATTTCAGCCTCATTCCACAACACTACCCTATTTCTTCCTCTAGACTTGGCTAAATAGAGCGCTTGGTCAGCTTCTTTTATTAGCAACTTAATGTCTTCATCACCTGGGGAAGTGCCTGCAACGCCAATACTCACCGTGATTCTTACCAGCTTATTGATATCATGCATTGATAAGTGAACACGTAAGTTTTCAGCAATTTGTTTGGCGTATTGGGTACGAGTGTGGGGCAAAAACACCAAAAACTCTTCGCCGCCCCAGCGAAAGGTAATATCAGAACCACGCACTTGCCCTTTAATCTCCTCTGCTACCTTTTGAAGTACCTTGTCTCCCACGTCGTGACCGAAAGTATCGTTAACTTTTTTAAACCAGTCCAAGTCGATAAGCATTACCGACATATATTTATTACTGCGCTTTCCCAACTCCCAAATAGGATAGACTAAATCTTCAAACGCCCGTCTGTTGTAAAGCGAGGTAAGTGGGTCTAGTCGCGCATCTCGCTCTGCATTATTTCGAGCTTGTTGCACCTGCTTGTAGTTAAATGCCAACGAAATAGACAGCAAAGACATCTCAAGTACCATGCCTATTTCAATTCCCCTAAACGCCCATGTGGAATACGGAATAAGACCCCATGTCGCTAAACTTGAAACGGTAGCACCTCCCGTTCCACACAAAATAGCGGGTAGAAAAAACTTGGCTAGTGCGTCACCATTTCTATAGGCAAAAATGCCGATACATAGCATCCAAAACGCGATCGTTGTCAATACAACAAGCTGCGACATTACGGCAAATGAGCGACTGCCAATGGCGATAATTATCACGGCTAACATGAGCAACACGCCGTAAATATACTTTCTAAAACGATAGAGCTTTGGCAAGTAAAGCTGAGTATCTAAAAATTCGATGGTGAATCTTACCGCACTAAATAGATAAAAAAACATCAGTGTGGGCATTAACCATTGCTGAAGGAACACAGATTCTGACCACAACAACCAAAAGCCATGCCCTGTATAAGTGAAATTAAACACCAAAAACGACAGTAGATATAATGAATAGAGCAGGTATTTGCGTTCTTTTAGATAGGAATATAGAACCAGGTTATAAACGAGTAAAATGATAAGTGAACCGTATAACGCGCCATAAAAATAGGCATTTTCGGTAGCGTTGCCCTGTTCGTCTCTTGATGTGCCTATGTAAATAGGAATTGTCATGGGGTCTTGAGACGCAAAACGGAACACAATTAAGGTTTGGGGCGTTGTGACACGATAAAACGTGGAGGGCATTCTGGTGTTTTCAGCTTGGCTACTATGGACGTTGTCATCGCCAAGACTTACATGACTTTTTCTTTGACCATCTTCAAAAAAGTACACGTCAATTTGGTCAAGCCATGCATTATCTATTTTTATTTTAAGGGGTATGAATGCACTATCTAGAGGATTTTCTACGTCATTATTTGAAAAGTTAAGCTCATAAGCAGAGTGTTCGACAGGGAGTACACCCCATATTGTTTTATTAGTAAAACCCCAGCTTACTTTGCCGCTATCGTTAGCGATGAGTGTGTTTTGCTGATATTTATCGACGATATCCTCTGCAGTAAGGATACTCCCGTCTTCCTCAAAAATTTTTAAATGCTCATTAACCAGCAACATCGTTGGAACAGGCGTTGTATTTTTAGAGGCTCCGAAAGCGGGCCCGATCGCCAAGCTAACGAGGAGAATTAAACTGACGAAGAAAAGAAAACCATTCATATTTCTATTCTTTATTCTCTTTTATTTGTTCTAAAAATTTAAGTGCAGGCCGTACCTCAATCTCAATAACAACAAACGCCAGCCAATAATATATTAAGTTACGCTTATTCAAATGGTTTGTGAATAGATTTAAGCCACTAATAGCTACACGCAACCCTTTTTCTTATAACGACTTGGAATTTGTCTTATGCGCACATGAAAAACCTTGGCATACTATGGCTTAAGCACTTGCGGTTAGCTCAGCTTCGCTCACCCTCCTTAATAGATATAAAGGTCTCTTTCTTTTTATGCTTAGCTTTATCACCAGCACGCTCATTCCCGTTCTTATTCTTTTATTAATGGGATGGCTATTTTTCCGAATTAAATGGCTTAATGAGGGCTTTATTGAAGCAGGCTCAAAACTGGTGTTTAACGTGGCACTCCCTGCCTTGCTATTTTTATCGATAGCGCGAGCAGACTTTTCTAAAGCCGCTAACCCCACCCTCATAATGGTAGGGGTTATGGGAACACTTGCGGTATTCCTCGCCTTAATGATTTGCGCTCATTTTACCGTTCAGCCTTACAAAGCAAGGGGCGTGGTAGTTCAAGGCGGCTTTAGAGCCAACATGGGCATTATAGGCTTAGCTTACTGTGCCAATACCTATGGGCAAGAAGGGCTTGCTGTAGCTTCAGTCTATATGGGATGTATTACCATATTATTTAACGTACTGTCGGTCTTTGTTCTTAACTTTTACCAAGGTACGTCGCGCTCATTAATGGGCCAAGTTACCGGCATGGCGAAAAACCCGTTGATCTTATCTATTGCTGCAGCCCTGCCCTTTTCGTACTTCGAATGGCAGCTTCCAGATACCGTAGTGAAAACAGGGGAGTATTTCGCTCAGTTAACGCTTCCGCTGGCTCTTATTTGCACGGGCGCCTCGTTGCAGTTTCGCTCTTTCTCCAGTGACTGGTTTAATATCGTGCTTAGTACAGCCAGTAAATGCGTAATTTATCCAACTGTATTGGTTGCCCTTGCCTACGCTTTTGGTTTTAAAGGGATGGAGCTGGGTATTGTTCTTTTATTAGCAATCTCACCAACCGCTGCAGCAAGCTATGTCATGGTGAGAAACTTAGGTGGTGATTACCGCTTAGCGGCAAGCATTATTGCAGTAAGCACATTGGCGTCTTTACCGATTACCGCGCTCGCCTTTGGGGTACTGAGCAAATTACAGTTAGTTTAAAAAAGACACATCTTCGCTAGAGGTACTGCTGAGTAATGCAAAGTTAAAAGGTTAACAGACAGCTGCGGTGAACCCGTTGCCACATGGTTTAGAAACGAAAAACGCCGGGTAACTCGACGTTAACCCGGCGAAAAAGGCGTAGCAGTCACCTTAATCTGCCTCTATCTCACCCTCTTCAATGGCCACAACTCGGCGTGCTTCAACGTAGGTTTTTATCGCCCAAAGTGTCTCTTGATCTAGGATAGGATCGGTTTGTCCTTCAGGGATACCGCCAAGTGCGGGCATGCCTTTCGCCGAGCCAAACCGCAAGCGCTCAACAAACCATTCGTCATCTTCAAAGCTTTCTGGATCGAGCTCGCGAAGGTCTGGATTTATTCCTCCAGACTGTGCGTGTAAGCCATGGCAGCCTGCACAGTTATTCGCGTACGCTGATTCACCAAACTTGATGACTTGGGTTTTGGTTTCATCATCAAGACTGCGATAAGGGTTAGTAAATACCCAGCCATTTTCAGACTCATCGCCATCAGTAATTGGCGGCATCGCTGAGCTATCGGCTCCTTGAGGGATCACATTTCCGTGTGCTAGCACGTGGCCTGAAAAGCCAGTCACCACGAGCGCAGCAAACAATATCGATATTTTTGTTTTCATCATTAATACATCCTCAAAAGACTATGCTTCAAGTATACGTCCGGGGAAACAGGGGGTAACTCTACTTTGGTTTCGAAAGGCTCCTCCTTTGGTAGGAGGCCACTTTGATAGCTACTGAAAAGCGCGTGGCTCACACTTAATGCTTTATCTGCGATGTTAACGTCAGGGTCGAAAGTGATGCCCATCAGGATAGTGAAGCTTTAACGTACCGTCATGCGGGATAATAGGTGACGAAAAAGATGGCCAGCACACATCGGCGCTGGCCATGCATTTAGCACTGTTTGACGCTCATCGAAGATTAGTTTTTTGCCACCTGCTGATAACGCTTAGGCAATTTAAACGTCCACACGGTGCCGCCTTGGTTGAAATGCTTCACGCGTTTTGCAACTTCACCACCCCACAAAGGCACTGCGCCGCCCCATCCAGATAGTACAGAGATGTACTGCTCACCATCCATTTCCCATGTCACTGGAGAGCCAACAATACCTGAGCCAGTTTGGAACTTGTAAACCACTTCGCCGGTCTTGTCGTCAAAGGCCATGAGATAACCTTCAGGATTGCCAGTCCACACCAAGCCACCGCCGGTGGTTAACACCCCGCCCCAAAGCGGTGAATAGTTATTATAGCGCCACACGGTTTTGCCAGTTTTAGGGTCAATCGCTTTAAGCACACCAATAAAGTCTTCGTTCACTGATTTAATGGTAAAACCAGCACCTAGATACGCCGCCCCTTTTTTATAGGACGTAGGCTCGTTCCAAATATCCATTTCCCATTCGTTTGAAGGTACATAGAAGAGTTCGGTATCTTTTGAATAGGCCATTGGCATCCAGTTCTTACCGCCTAAGAACGCTGGGCGCGCTACTACTTGCTCACCTTGTTTACCATCAGCAGATTGCGCTGGGCTTCCTGGGCGATTTTCTTCAATGTAGATAGGTCGACCTTTTTCATCGAGTCCCTTTGCCCAGTTTACTTTGTCAACAAACGGGAAGCCGCGAATAAAGTCACCGTTCTCACGGTTTAGTACGTAGAAAAAGCCATTTCTATCGGCCGTGGCCGCCGCTTTCACTGTCTTGCCGTTTTCTTGATAATCAAACGAGATAAGCTCGTTTACACCGTCGAAATCCCAACCATCGTGTGGCGTAGTTTGGAAGTGCCACACAATCTTACCTGTATTAGGGTCGATAGCTAAGCGTGACGACGAGAAGTAGTTATCGCCAGGGCGTAAGTGAGAGTTCCAAGGTGCAGGGTTACCTGTACCAAAGAAAAGCAAGCCTGTATCAGTGTCATATGTGCCACCTAGCCATGTAGCTGCGCCACCAGTTTTCCATAAATCAGCAGGCCATGTTTTACCTGGTGCACCGCCTGAAATACCATTTTCGGTTTTCTTACCGTCTTTCCAAAGGTAACCCATGTGCCCTTCAACGGTAGGTCTAACCCACAGCTGTTTGCCAGACTTCGCGTCGTAAGCATACACTTTACCCACGATACCGAACTCACCACCCGAAATCCCTGTAATGACTTTTCCGTCAACAACGATAGGTGCAGCAGTAATGGCGTAGCCCGCACGGTAGTCTTCAACTTTCTTCGACCATACTGTCTTACCCGTATCTTTATCCAGTGCCACCAACTTGGCATCCAAGGTGCCGAATATGACCAGATTATCGTAAAGCGCGACGCCGCGGTTTATCACGTCACAGCAAGGCATTATGCCGTCTGGCAAACGCGCCTCATATTGCCATAGCTCTTCACCGGTTCTCGCATCGATGGCCCACACCCTAGAGTAAGATCCGGTTACATACATCACGCCATCTTTCACCAAAGGCTGCGATTCTTGACCCCTCTGCTTTTCACCACCTAATGAGAAGGCCCATACGGGGCGTACTTCTTCTACTGTATCGCGGTTAATAGCGGTTAGCGGGCTATAGCGCTGAGCTTTCAAGCCCATTCCATACGTCACTATGTCGTCAGTGGTAACGTGGTCATTCTGAATATCTTTGTCGGTGACAACAGCATGGACAGGAGTTAACGCACTTGCACAAATCAACATAGATAGGGCAAGTTTTTTAATTGGCATATTATTATTCATAACGGTTCCTAGTTGCATGTAGGCCATAAACGGTCTGTTTCAGACTATTCGTTAGGATTAGCATAGCTAGGGGGGATGTTAATGCCTATGCAACAGCGGAGTGATTTGACTCCTCCTTTAGGAGGAGGAATGAAGGGGAGCTTTCCTTTTGCGTAACGCCTCTTCGCTTTTACCTTTTTGGGTTTTTACGCCTTTACGAAGCAGGGTGTTATTGATCAGAATACTAGAAATAAAAAGACTGCTGTTCGGAAAGCTATTGTAGAGAATGATATAGCTCAGCGTGCTATTGACCAGAATAATAGGGCGGTATTTCATAAATGGTTTTGTATTTTTCAAATAGCCGTTGCATATCGCCCTCTACCACCATTCGCGTAATTACATCACCAATTTCATAGCCAAGCGCGCGATAATTAGTGTGTACAGCAAGTCCTATATCCCACTTTTGCTTTCCTATGAGCGGAAACGCGTTGCTCGCAAGGCGATATTGCTCATTATCAACAAACTGACTGAGGTAGGATATTTGCGAGCGCAATCCCATTACCGCTTCGACGGTTCCTGCTTTCATCGCGTCAAACGCTTCTGCGTTTGAGCCATAGTGCGATGTTTTTTCTCGCAATCGGCCGCCAAACGCTGACGTTAAGTAAAAGTGGGGAATGCTGTCTATTTCCGCACCAATCGTGTGATACTGAAACATGCCCATGGTTTCCACTTCGGGCAAGGTTTGCGTGTTGTGAATGATTTGCCAGCTTTCACGGTGATATGGGGCAAACATATGAACAAGCTCATTAACCAACAAGCCCACGTCGTCACGTTTTTGAGAAAAGCTAGGATCGTAAGGCGCACGCATCATCACATCGGCCTTAATTCGGTGGATAATATGGCCCTTCCATAGGTAATTCCTGAAGTCGTCTTCTGTCGTTTCACCTGGTGTCATCCATATCAGTTCTAGCTCAACACCAAGGGCGCTCGCGATTTCACGGGCTATATCAACATCAATGCCTGTGGGGCTGTCGTTTTCAATAAGGGAAAAGGGAGGATAGTCGGTGTACACCGCAATTCTTATTAAACCGCTATCTTTAATATCGTCTAACGATCTTGCCTCCCCAAACGCAGAAACCGTTATCAGGGATAAAAAAAAGAAAATAAAGCGAAAAGGTTTAACTAACTGCACGGTTTACCCACTTATTGAAACGAACTTCTTATGCATACTAAGGGGTTAGCGAGATTTTACTAATGCTACTTTAGCGCCATAGCATTCCTCCTTTAGGAGGATGTTCTTCGGGAAAATTGCCATATAACCTTGTATCAGACAAACAGATATCGGCAAAAGCATGCAGCTGAGCTCGGGGTGGTATATGGCAAAGGGTGTAAAAAGCACGGTTGAAACACGATTAACCGGTAAGCGCGATCAAAGGCGCCTAATGTCACTCTTTTGTTGCATTCTGTTGTCGCTTTTAAACTGCGCACTAGCGTTTAGTGAAACACAACCTTCACAGTCTCAACGAGCTGCACCACAGGCCTCTTCCGCCATTATTCCCATTACCTACATAAAGTTTGCAGGCACATCGCCTCCAGGCACACCAGACTACTTAAAGGCACCAAGCAATCAGGGGGTGGCTGGTGCAAGCGTGGCGATAAGTGACGCCAATATCACGGGAAAATTTCTTGGCTATCAATTTGAGTTAACTGAAATCAGTGTGCCTTCTATCGGCGAACTGCAAGCTTACTTAGCTCAAACACTTAAGAGCTCTAGTTTAAGTGCTAACACAAACCCTAAAGCAATAAGCAGCAATCGACAAAGCGACATCGCACCTATTGTATTACTGGATATGCAAAGCAGTAATAACTCAGAGGCTGCTTCCATTGAACAGTTGATTTCAGCTGTTCAGGGTACGCTTCCTAATGCCGTATTTTTTAACGTAGCGAATAGCGATGATTTGCTGAGACAAAATGCATGTCGCCTGCCCTTGTTTCATACAATGCCCAGCTACCAGATGAAAGCCGACGCGCTAGCCCAGTGGCTTCGCACAAAACGTATTAACGAGATACTCGCGGTTTACGGAAAAACCGCTGACGACGCTGCATATCTAGCCGCGTTCAAACGCAGTGCTAAAAAATTCAAACTTTCACTTGTTGAAACTAAACAGTGGCAGGAAAGTTTTGATTTACGCAGGGCTGCTTTTGCTGAAATTCCTCAATTTACGCGAACAAGACAAACCTATCAGGCTGTTTTTACCGCCGATAGCGCGGCACAATTTGCGTATAGCCTCCCCTTTAACACGTATTATCCCGTACCTGTGGTAGGCGCTGCCGGCCTAAAAGCACTAGGTTGGCATTTTACCCACGAACAATGGGGCGCCCGTCAGCTTCAAAGCCGCTTTAACGACGGGTTTAACAGACACATGAATGAAGTCGACTTCGCCGCGTACCTTGCGGTAATGGCAGTGGCAAATGCTGCGCAGCATGGAAGTGACTTAGAGCAGCAGGGAATACTTAACACCTTGCTTAGCGACGACTACACGCTGGGTGCCTATAAAGGTCGTCCCCTTTCTATTCGCCCCCACACCCACCAATTTCGACAGCCTATTGCGCTGGCCCATGAAGACGCATTGGTGACCCATGCGCCCCTTGAAGGCTTTCTTCACCAAACCAACGAACTGGATACATTAGGCGCAACACACACTACCTGTAAGGACAAGCTATGAGTTATCGCTTTGTACTGTTGCTTGGCAGTTTAATGGCAAATTTTGCCTTTGCACTTCCTCAAGCATTTGCATTTCCTCAAGCCTATGTCACTAACGAAAAAGACAACACCCTATCTGTGATTGATATGTCGACCTTTGATGTGGTTGAAACTATCGAGGTTGGCGAGCGGCCCCGTGGGTTTATTTTAAGTGCAGACCAGTCCCACGCGTATATCTGTGCCTCTGATGCTGATCGAATTCAAATTATGGACTTGTCTACCCATTCCATAGTGGGCGATCTTCCCTCAGGTGCAGATCCTGAAACCATAGCATTGCACCCTAACGGCACCACTATTTACACAGCCAATGAAGACGATGCCCTTCTTACCGTTATCGACATTCCAACGGCTCAGGTCATTTCTCAGATAGATGTAGGCGTAGAGCCTGAGGGGCTGGCTGTGAGTCACGACGGCAGCATGATGGTAGTCACATCAGAAACCACTAACATGGTGCACTGGATAGATACAGAAACTCACGAAAATATTGCAAATAGCTTGGTTGATGCAAGACCCAGAGATGCTCACTTTACCAAGGATGACAAGTACCTTTGGGTAAGCTCGGAAATAGGTGGCACCGTCAGTATTTTCGATACAGCCACCAAGCAAAAGGTGAAGACCCTGTCCTTTGCCATTAAGGGCGTTTATCGCGACAAGATTCAGCCAGTGGGTATTGTGCTTATGAAAGATAAGCCATACGCCTTTGTGGCGCTTGGCCCAGCGAATCGCATAGCGGTCATCAATACCGATACGTTCGAAGTAGAAGACTACATTTTGGTTGGGCGACGCGTTTGGCAATTAGCATTTAACCAGGATCAGTCTTTATTGCTGACCACTAACGGTGTGAGCGGCGATGTTTCTGTTATTAATACCCACACGTTAAACGTAGAGCATACGGTAAAAGTGGGGCGTTACCCTTGGGGCGTGGCGGTTAAATGGAAATAGCGGTTCAAGAGGTTTCACATCAGTACGGCAGCCACTGCGCGCTGGACAATATTAGCCTTTGCCTAAAGCCAGGCTTAACCATGCTGCTTGGGCCAAATGGCGCAGGCAAAAGTACGCTGTTTGCGCTTATTACGGGCCTTCAAAAACTTACGCAAGGTAGTATTACCTTTGATGGTGCTAGCCTGTCTCAATCTCGCACAAGTATTATGGCGAAAATGGGCGTGGTATTTCAGCAAAGTACCTTAGATATCGACTTATCAGTAAAACAAAATTTGTCTTACTTTGCTTCGCTTCACGGCATAAGCACCGCTAGCGCGCTTTCGCATATTCAAGGTTTGCTCGACGAACTCGACCTCACTTCAAAGCTCAACACAAAAATTCGAAACTTAAATGGCGGTCACAGACGGCGGGTTGAGTTAGCGCGCTGCCTTATTCACAAACCAACCTTGCTGCTGCTAGACGAGCCTACCGTTGGCCTAGACATAGAATCACGTCATCTTATTTTGCGGGTAGTACAGGCCCTAGCTCATTCACAAAACGTGAGCGTGCTATGGGCCACCCATTTATTTGAGGAAGTGAAGCACAATAACAATCTGATAGTCTTATCGAAGGGGCGAGTGTTGGCCCACGATCAATACGAAGCATTGTTAGCCAAGTATCATCAACAAGATATTGAGCATCTTTGGCAGCATTTGATGAAGGAAGGCTCCTGATGTATTGGCGCTGTTTTGTGGGTGTACTCACCAGAGAGATGCTGAAGTTCTGGCAGCAGCGCACACGCCTGTTGAGTGCATTGGTGCGCCCATTACTTTGGCTATTTGTCTTTGCTGCGGGGTTTCGTTCGGCCTTGGGCCTTTCAATGACCGAGCCTTACGAGAGTTACATTTTATACGAAGAATACATTGTACCCGGGCTTGCCGCCATGATCGTACTTTTTAATAGTATGCAAAGTTCACTGTCCATGGTGTACGACAGAGAAATGGGCAGCATGAAAGTATTGCTGTTAAGCCCGGTTCCCCGCCCTTTTCTGCTAGGCAGCAAGCTTATAGCCAACACCTTGGTAAGCGCTATTCAGGTATATATCTTCTTTGCTTTTGCGCTATTGCTAGATGTACGCTTATCTGCGTTCGGGTACCTTTATGCGCTGCCTGTTATCGCACTACTGTCATTGTTTTTAGGTTCGTTAGGCTTATTACTGGCAAACTATATTAAGCAGCTCGAAAACTTTGCAGGGGTAATGAACTTTGTCATTTTCCCATTGTTCTTTCTATCCAGCGCCTTATACCCGCTTTGGAAAATGCGTGAGGCCAGCGAATGGCTCTATCAAATTTGTGCCTTTAACCCCTTTAGTAGCGGCGTAGAATTATTGCGATTTGCGCTTTATGAAAAACTCGAGCACAACGCGCTTGCCGTTATACTTTGCCTTTCTGCTATCACGTTTATTTTTGCTGTCAGAAGCTTTCGCCCCAAAGCCTCAAAAGGGCGCTTCTCGTGATAAAAGCAAACCTAATTTGGGCTGATGAAAGCAATAAAAGTAAAACGCTAGACGACAGTGACTGCTTACTTATTTTAACTACGCCCGAGTTATTAGCGAGCCAACTAGTTCACTTTTCAACACCCGCTAAGACATACATTGAGCAGGTTTTTGACGATGAAGGTTTTGCAGGAAATAAAGGCCAATGTGTATTAGTACAAGGCCTTAAGGCGTTTAAAACAAGTTACATCTCAGACACTGAAAACAGCGGAAAAAACAAAATTAGCCAACAATTAGCTGATGTAAAACGGGTGCTGTTTTATGGTATAGATCTTCCGCTTTTTGAAGCGTCAGATGCCCCCAATTCCTCTAGCCGTGCCTCGATTTTATCTAAAACTAATGACCCCTCCATGGTTAACCGCTTAAGCTACGCTAGCGATTCAAATTCTGCGTTTAATTCAAAAAGCACCAGTGACGTGAACCAAACTAACGCGCTAGCTTTTCGCTATGCAGAACAGCAGTTCGATGCATTGTTTAAAAAGCTCGAAAGCGTGTCGGTAACCTTGGAAAAACTGTCGCTAATTGCGCTTTCTATCACTGAAACAACAAGAAGTGACCCCGTAAACACTATTGCGAGCCATCGACAATTTTTGAGTGCGTTACTTAGAAGCTATTTCAAACAGGGCTATCACTTTAGAGGCTATAAAACGAATAAAACGTCGGAACTCGATAATCGAATTCGCGATGCAAATAGCGACGCGATCAGTGCAACCGGGAGTAGCACTGACAAAGAGAAAAATAATGTCGAGATTAGTGAGTACAACAACAATGGCACGCTGTCTCTTGCATTAGATGCAAACCGTTTTAATGACGCACAAAAGCGTCTCGTTTCACACACTATTGCCTATGAATCAGCCCTTAATGCCGCGATGACCTGGGCTAAAGATCTCGCTCACATGCCGGCCAACTTATGTACGCCGTATTATTTGGCCGAACAAGCTCAGCATCTGGCGCAAACCTTTAATTCGGTGTCTTGCGATATCCTCAATGAAAGTACGCTGCAGCAGTTAGGCATGAACGGTTATTTAGCGGTAAATGCTGGTTCACAGTTTTCAGCCACCATGCCTATTCTTCGCTATACAGCCAAAGGTTTAAAGAATTCACCGCCAGTAGTGCTAATTGGCAAGGGCGTCACATTTGACAGCGGCGGCATCACGTTAAAACGCAGCCCGGATATGCGCCATATGATTTACGACATGGCAGGCGCAGGTTGCGTATTAGGCGTTATTCAAGCTGTTGCCACACTAGGGTTGAATGTAAATATTATTGGTATTGTGGCAAGCGCCGATAATGCGATTGATGGCAAAGCTTATCGTCCGGGTGACATTATTACTATGCACGCAGGAAAAACCGTGGAAGTAATGAGCACCGATGCAGAGGGGCGTATGCTTATGGCCGATGCAATCAGCTACGCGAAACAGTTCTCCCCTTCCGTTATTATTGATGTAGCAACCCTAACCGGCGCGGCCATTAGCGCACTGGGGCACAAGGCCAGTGCGCTTTTTAGCAACTCTTCTGCGCTTGAAAGCGCATTAATTGAAGCTGGGGAACTGGCTAATGACAGGTGCTGGCCTTTTCCACTTTGGCCAGAATATCAAGACGCCATCACTTCTCAACACGCGGATATGATGAATACGGGCATAAACTCTCCTGGTGCTATTTCGGCAGGCTGCTTTCTCTCTCGATTTGCTGACGGCACACCATGGGCTCATCTCGATGTAGCAGGAACCGCTTTTACCTACACCAAATCGTTGTCGGCAACCGGCCGCCCTATTCCTTTACTTTTATCTTATTTAAGCCGCTGCGCTAATCAAAAATAAGCAATAAATCATCAAAATTCATGACAGATATCCTCCCTTAGGAGGATATCTGTTAACACATATTCAACATATACTCAGTCATGCGTTTAATCATAAAGAAGAGGAACAACTATGTGGACTAAACCCCAATACACAGAAATGCGCCTTGGTTTTGAAGTAACACTTTACATCAATAACCGCTAGGCAACGCCCTCTGGGATGATGAACAAAAAGGCTGCCGATGCAGCCTTTTTTTACTTGTAGTATGGAGTTGTTATGCACGTATTGATTCTTGGTGCTGCCGCCGGGGGTGGATTTCCACAATGGAACTGTCACTGCCCAAATTGTAAGGGATTACGGGAAGGAAAAATAAACGCAAAAAGCAGAACACAGTCGAGCATTGCTGTCAGTAGCGACGGCAACCATTGGGTTCTCATTAATGCCTCCCCCGATTTACGGGAGCAGATAAATAGCCACCCGCAGTTGTGGCCCGAGGACCATGTGTCTCGCGGCACGCGCATTAGCGCAATCGTGCTTACCGACAGTCAAATAGACCATACTACAGGCCTGCTAACATTGCGCGAAGGCTTACCCCTTCCCGTTTATTGTACCGATGTTGTGGCCGAAGACCTAACCACCAGCTTCCCCCTTTTTACCGTATTAAAACACTGGCACGGCGGACTACAGCAGCATTCAATTAATACCGATTATCATCAACGCTTTGTACCAAAGGGGGCAGAAGGCCTGACTTTCCAACCTGTGGTATTAGAGTCTAATGCGCCTCCTTATTCGACGTATCGCGACAACATTGTGCCGGGCAACAATATTGGCCTGAAGATAACTGACGACACCACGGGCAACGTGCTTTTTTACGCGCCGGGATGTATGCAGGCAAACGACACAGTAAAACAGGTGATGCGCGAGTCTCACTGCGTGCTATTTGACGGCACGCTGTGGGCCAATGAAGAAATGATAGATCACGGCTTTAGCAACAAGTTGGGCACTGATATGGGACACATGCCGGTAAATGGAAAAGGCGGAGCCATTGCGCTGCTAAATGAATTTAACGTTGCGCGTAAAGTGCTTATTCATATCAACAACACAAATCGCGTGCTTGACGAAGACTCCAGTGCTTATCACAGCCTGTGTGAACAAGGCATTGAATTGGCTTACGACGGTATGGAAATTGAGGTGTAGTAATGACAGAACACGCATGGTCTAGACAAGAATTCGAACAAAAACTGAGAGAAAAAGGCGCTTACTACCATATTCATCACCCATTTCATAAACGTATGAATGAAGGACACTGCAGCGTTGATGAAATTCAGGGCTGGGTGGCCAACCGACTGTATTATCAAATGGCGATACCGGTTAAAGACGCGGCAATTTTAGCGAATTGCGAAGATCAATCGGTTCGCAGAACCTGGATCCAACGAATTATCGATCATGATGGACGAGAAGGTGAAGACGGACTTGGCGGCATAGAAGCCTGGCTGCGATTGGGCGAAGCGGTAGGCTTGAACCGCAGCGAGTTACTTGATGAGACCCACCTGTTGCCAGCGGTTAAGTTTGCAGTGAATGCTTATGTGAATTTTGCCCGCCGTGCGTCGTGGGAAGAGGCTGCCTGCTCATCGTTAACTGAAATGTTTGCCCCTGAAATACATCAAAGCCGATTAGATACTTGGCCTGGGCACTACACGTGGATTGATAGTGAGGGCTTTACCTACTTTCAAATGCGGTTAAGTCAGGCGCGCCGTGATGTCGAGCATGGCCTACAGATTACCCTAGACCACTTCATTACCCGACAACAGCAAGAACATGCGCTCAATATATTGCAGTTCAAAATTGATATTTTGTGGAGCATTGCAGATGCTATTTGCTTTGCCTACGAATATAAGAGAAAGCCGTTTGATGGTATCGCCGACCAGCGGGTGTGCCATAAAGGGAGGTTTTAATGATGTCGAAATTACAGTCGCAAGCCGAACGCCACTCAGATGCTGATAGCGGTGGCTCTGATAGCGTTGGTGCAGACAACATTGAAAACAACCGCAGTCTCAGTAACAAAGGCGGCGTAACAACAGACAAAATCGCCTCTTTAAACCCGCTTTTTCGCATGCAGTACGAAAAGGCCCAAGGTTGCTATGTTTTGCTGTTCCCCGAAGGAATGATCAAACTTAATCCTTCTGCGGCAGAAATTCTCAAGCGTGTAGATGGCAGTAATACGGAAAATGCTATTTGTGCTGAACTTCGCCAGGCGTTCCCAGATGCACCCGATGATTTAGAAGAAGATGTTCACGCATTTCTGGTTCATGCCGAGCAAAAGAAGTGGATCCGCTATGACGAATAATACAGACGCTGATTTGCACCTCGACGTAGAAAGCGACGCACAAAATCCTGCATCAGACCACATCACGCCCCCGCTATGGCTCCTTGCCGAAATTACTTATCAGTGCCCTTTGCATTGCCCGTATTGCTCCAACCCAGTAAACATGGAAGAAACATTCAATGAGCTCTCTACAGAGCACTGGGAGCGTGTTCTGCGTGAAGCGCGGGAAATGGGCGCCGTTCAATTAGGCTTTTCTGGCGGAGAGCCATTACTTCGAAAAGATTTGGAGCACTTGGTCGCTTATGCGCGTGCTTTGGGTTTTTACACCAACTTGATCACCTCTGGCATTGGCATGACAGAAAAGCGTATTGCCAAACTCAAAGAAGCCGGGCTCGACCATATTCAGCTGAGTTTTCAAGCAGCCAATGCCGAAGTAAACGACCTAATAGGCAATAAGCGCCACTCATTTGAACAAAAACTCAAAATTGCGAAGCTGGTAAAACAATACAACTACCCTATGGTGCTTAACTTCTGTATTACCGCGCAGAACATTCACGAAATAGACGACGTGATGGCGTTAAGCGAGCAGCTAAACGCTGATTTTGTTGAGCTGGCTACCGTACAGTATTACGGCTGGGCCTATGAAAACAGAGACCATTTGCTGCCTACGTTACAGCAGCTACAGGGCGCTGAGGCCACAGTGAACCGCTATCGAGCGCAGCAAAACGGTAAAGGGCCAACCTTCATATTTGTATCGCCCGACTACTACGAATCACGCCCTAAGGCGTGCATTAATGGCTGGGGCACAACGTTTTTAACCGTAACGCCAGATGGCAGTGCCCTTCCATGTCACAGCGCGAAGATATTACCTTTGTCTTTTCCCAACGTGAAAGAACGTTCATTGCACGATATTTGGCACCAAGATTTTAGCTTTAATCATTTTCGTGGCGATAGTTGGATGCCGTCGCCTTGTAGGGACTGCGATGAAAAAGACAAAGACTTTGGCGGATGTCGATGTCAGGCCTACCTGCTAACAGGTGATATGTATAAGACGGATCCGGTTTGCAGTAAGTCGCCCGATCACCATTTAATGAAAGGCATTACCGATAAAGCAGGAACTAACCCGTCGAAGGCGCTTCAGTATCGAAAAGTGGAAAAGCCGATCCCCATTTTAGAAGTAAGTGCTACGAGGTAAGCGCTACGAGACAAGTAATACGAGATAAATGCGCTGCGATAGGTACGAAACAAAAAAAGATACCGTTAACCCGTAATGATAAAAGTGTATGTCTGAATTTCATTTCATTGATGCCGGTTCTGGGTCAAAAGTGCACAGCGTTGTTTTTGCGCTCAAAACTCCCGCGGTAAGCCACTCTGGGCTATCTCATTTAGCTGAGCACATGAGCTTTCGACGCTCTCCTCAATACCCGGCAGCCCACGAGCTTTTTACGGCAAATACACTTCTGCCTGTCACTATTAACGCTACCACATTAGCTGAACACACCTTCTTTTTTGCCACCTCTAAAAAAGCGAGTTTGCTGCTTGACGCTATAAAATACCTGTACTGCGGTTTACTCAACCACGATTACGAGGACAATGAGGTAAGCTTAGAGCGTGACGGGGTTATTTTTAACGAGCTCGCGATGCTAGAGGCAAACAGCGACTATGCATTAAACGCCGCTATTCGATTAGCCGATACCCATAAAAATGCCTATCAACACGCGGGGGGGTTTACACACACCATTGGCAGAAATAGCATTCAAGCGATTCAAGACTACAAACGCCAGTGGTATCAGCCCAACAACATTACTACGCTGGTTTACAGTAATTCACCCCAATTTTTTGAACAGTGCAAGGACGTTGTTACAGCCCTGAGCGCAAAGAAAGCCCTGAGCGCAAAGTCAGCCCTGAGCGGAGAAACAGCCCTGAGAGAAAAAACGGCTTTGAGTCAGCACGTATCTCAACGCGAAGACTCACACTCAGACAAAGAAGCCTTCCTTTATCCACAAACAGTAAACGGCAAAAACGAATCAATAAGACACGTATTAACCTGGTGGTTTCCTCAATACTTTCTTAATGGATTACGACAGCAAGAAGCAACGCTTAACACTGTAGCAGGCCATGAAAACACCTTATTTATCGACCCTGAAATCAATCATCAAGGCAACTTTGCAATCCGCCTCGTCACAAAAGAAGCGATGAATGATGAAGAAAGCGCGCTTTCGACAGAAGCAGTACCAAGGCTTTCACAAAACCTGACACACAAGCAAGTAAAGGGCGATAACAATAAAAGGCTGGAACGCCTAAAACATGTCGTATCCACTTGTCTTGCCTCATTAGATATTGCACCTTCAACGCCTTTGCCAGACACTAATAAACACGCAGAGGGTGTGGGTGCAGCTATTCGTTATTTTGCGCAATTAATGAATGCGTTGTCTTCGAACGAGTGTGCCACCGAAGATTGTGCCACCAAAAATGCTTATTTAGCGAGTGCTAATAAGGTATCGCGCTCCTACCTGGGGGCACTACTTTCACCTGAAAAATCAGTCGCAAGCGAGCGTTTTACAAAGGCACGTAAGGCGCTTAACGCACGGGCAAGCGCTTTTAATAGCGCCCCATCACTTTTCAAACCGCGTCTTGCCTCTAAATATCGACATTTTATTGCTCTAGAGAACTTGCCTTCGCTCCCACGGTTGTTACATCCCCTCGCGAAAAACACCACTGCTTTAGCGCGATTTAAAGCTGAACATATTGCTTCGCACCTAGAACCGTTTTCAACCGCATCCCCACCCACAACAGTAGAATCAGCTTCTCTAAATTCAGCCTCTAGTTATTCAGCCTCGCATTGGGTGTATCGCATTGCGTTCTATCAACAGTCAAGACTACAAGCGGTACTGGCAAACCACCTTTTCTGGCAACCAAGAACCTCGGGGGAATGCTACGCGCTAGGCGCTGCGACCTATGAAAATAACCTGTATTTGTTTGGCGCAAGCGATACTAATATCAAAGAGCGTGAAGGCTGGTGCAATAACATTTTGTCGATGCCCATGTTGGGAAATTCGGGAAAAAACACTGCTACCAATTTATGACACTTCCTCCCACTTAAGGAGGATATTTTTAGGGAATGGTTAAGGCAATACTGAAAATATAAATAATAACGAAGCAGACAAGACCATGCCTACGCGAATTTCTACTAAAAGCTCTAGCCAAAACGTTGCACGTTTCCCATCACGCCAACTTGCCCGTTCACCATTTGCTCTAGCGGTTATTGCAAGCGCAGTAACCTATGCGTTTAGCCCTGCTGCAGAAGCTAACGATGCAATGGACCGCTACGAGGTAATAGAGGTGCAAGGGGCAACGCCGCTTAGCGCCAACAGCAACAACTCTGCTGTATTTGGCAACGTTCAGACACTCACTCAAGATGACATTGAAGGGAGCGTCAATCGTTCACTACCGGAGCTACTCAAAACTCAGCTTGCAAGCGTGAACCTAAACGATGTTCAGAACAATCCGTTCCAACCCGACCTGCAATACCGCGGGTTTACTGCCTCTCCGTTGCTTGGCCTACCTCAGGGCATTTCGGTTTACCTAAACGGCGGTCGGGTTAATGAAGCTTTTGGTGATACTGTGCATTGGGACCTAATGCCCCTAGATGCTATCGATACTGTTTCTTTGTACTCGGGTTCAAACCCTTTGTTTGGCCAGAACACGCTAGGCGGCGCTCTTGCGCTAACAACGAAAACAGGGTTTAGCTTCAACGCCAATGAAATCGATTTACAGGCTGGACAATTTGGCCAGAAAGCCGCGTCTGTGGAATCGGGTGGTCATAACGATCACTGGGCGTACTACGTAAACCTGAATCACTATGAGGAAGATGGCTGGCGCGACTATTCGCCATCTGAAGTGCAGCAAGTATTTACGTCCCTTGCTTATAAAAGTGACAAGATGTATCTCGACATGAACCTGTTTATGGCCGATAACGAATTACTTGGCAACGGTGCATCACCTATTGAACTGCTCGATATTGAAGGAAGAGAAGCAGTCTACACCCACCCCGATCAGACCAACAACGAACTTACGCACGTTAATATCACCGGTGATTTTGTGTTAACTGACACCTTATCTTTAACCGCCAATATGTTTTATCGCGACACACAAACTCAATCAATCAACGGCGATGACAGTGATTTTGGTGCCTGCCAGTTCGCTGATGGACGTGTAACACTGTGTGAATTTGAAGATGATGACGACGATGATGATGATGCTCCACTTGATAGTGATGATGATGGCGACGACGATGATGACGATGATTTGCCTGTTGTGGGCGAAGGTGATGATATAGAGGCGGTTGAATTTATTGGCTTTGATGACGACACCGCGCTTGCCGAAATATCAGATGTGGACGCAGATGAACTTGATGGTACATACAATACGGGCCGCACAGACACCAAAGCTACTGGATTATCTTTTCAGCTAGCAAAACAATATGCCTTAAGCGGCTTCAGTTCAGAGTTAATTGTTGGTGCCAGCTACACCAAAGGAGACGTTAACTACGCCGCTGATACTACATTTGGTATTTTGGAAAACGATTCTGCACAAGACTCACGCACCGTTTTACCCATTGACGGGCTTATGGCACAAGAAGCCAGGGTTAGATTAGATGTAGACACCACCGCATGGTCGCTATTTTTCATGAATAGTACACAGCTCTCTTCAGCCGTATCACTCAATCTTGGTGGACGGTTTAACCGAGACCATATTGTTATGGAAGACCTGATTGATGACGGTGAAGGTTCATTAGACGGCGATCACCGTTTTACACAATTTAACCCAGCGGTGGGCGTAGATATTACCATTGATGAGCAAAGCCAGTTGAATCTTGCAATCAGCCAGTCTTCAAGAACGCCAAGCCCAGCAGAGTTAAGCTGTGCAGATGAAGACGACCCTTGCCGCTTACCAAATGGGTTTGTGGCCGATCCTCCTCTTGATCAGGTGGTTACCCAAACTATTGAAGCGAACTACACCACGCGTATAGATAACATCGACCTGATGCTAAACGTTTTTCACAGTAGAAGTAAGGACGATATTATCTTCCAACAGGCTGGCTCTGTTGCGTCTCGCGGATACTTCATCAATGTCGATGAAACCCGGCGTCAGGGCGTTGAATTCAGCGTAGGCTCTACGTGGAATAAACTAACATACCGGTTAAACTACAACTATCTCAACGCAACCTATGAATCGACATTCACGTCATTCAGCCCCTTCAATCCTCAGGGGCCGGACCGGGTCGTAACGCCAGGTGACAAAATTCCAGGCCAGCCAGAACATTTAGTCAAGTTTTACACAGATTACGCCTTAACGGATAAAGCGCGTTTAGGGGCGGAAGTTATTTCAGCATCTAGTCAGTACTTTAGGGGCGATGAGGCAAACGAAAATGAAAAGATTGACGGGTACGTTATTGCAAACGCTTATGCATCGTACCGTTTCAACGACACATTTACCGCATCACTGCGTGTGAACAACGTGTTCGACAAAGACTATGAAACCTTCGGCACTTATGGCGAGGCGGATGAGGTGTTAGAAGACATTTATCCTGACGTAGAAGGCGCAGAATTCGTGGGCCCCGCACAGCCGCGAATGGTCAGTGTGAATCTAAAAGCAAGATTCTAATAAGATAGCAGTTGTTACCATACGCATTTTTATCGACATAAAAACTGAGACAAAAATTAAAAAACGCGACTTATTTTTTCACAGTAGTCGCGTTTTTTATTGTTTATACATTTAATTTTCCCACTACTAAAGAAGGAGATTAACACGCCTTACGACCGATGGTTCAAAATTCAATAAAACCTATTATCAATTTACTGGACACCGAAAGCATTAAAGCCAGTCGAAAATAAAAATAAAAAGCCACTGTAATTAATCAACACTACCAACATTGGGACAGTAAAATGAAAAAGAACGCATTGAAAAAAACCTGTTTATCTATTGCCATTTTAAGCGCAGTTAGTAGCCATAGCTTTGCACAAGACGAGCCCTATTCGTGGAATATTTCTGGATGGATAAATGAAGGCTTAACCTACTACGACGACGGTGTGGGTAGTGATGTGGCACAACTGTCAGACAATGGTACAACGCTAGGTAGCCGTATTACGCTTTCAGGGAATTACAAACTGGAAGAACAAGGCATGGACGTGGGCTTTGAGGTCATTATTGAACCTCTTTCAGGCGCACCAAACTACGCCGGTGGTGGCCATCAAACGCCGCTTTTATTTGCAAACCAGGACAACTTAGACACCTTCAATGGTGGCGACATAGGCTTATTAGGCAGCAGCCTCTACTTTGGCGGCGACTGGGGTAAAGTTACTATTGGTTTACAAAGCCTTCCCACCGATAACATTGCGGTTCTTGCCGATCCGTCTGGCACTATTTGGTCAGGCATTTCACCATTGTTTAGAGCTAATGGCTTTTTTATTCGAGGCGTGGAAGAAGGCTTAACCAATGTAGCGTGGGGGCAATTTGCCCAGTGCCTGGCAACGCCTGGTTTGGGTATAGGGCTAGATTGTAACGGTATTTATCGTAATGGCGTACGCTATGATCTTCCCCAAATGGGCAATGTGAGTATTGCAGTAGGTTATGCAAACGACGAAATTTACGATATTGCAGTCAAATATGCTGCTGAACACGAAGGTTTCAAAACCAATCTTCACGCAGGTTACTCGGTGAACAAAGATGGCGGCAGTAATGTTGGGGGCAACAGCTCAACTACGCTGCAATTACAAGCTGGCGTCATGCATCTAGAATCAGGGGTGTTTGGGGTAGCCACTTATCAGATGGAAGAAGCTGACGACGCGATTGTGGGTTCGGGTGATGATACGGATGCCTATTATTTTAAAGCGGGTATTAGAAAGCAGTTCAATCGCTTTGGTGACTCTGCGCTTTATGCAGAGTATGCAAGCTATAACGACCAATACGGCATGGCGCATTTAGATGGCGTTACCGGCTCAGAGCTAAGTCAGTGGGGCGTTGCAGCGGAACAATACTTTGGTTCTCGCTTCTTGCTATACGTGAAATACGAAAACCTTAGTTTAGATATTGAAGGTTCACAAGCTGCACAGGGCATCTATAACAGCGCAGAGGATTTAACCCTTATTCAACTGGGCGGCACGGTATTCTTTTAATCGTGATTTTAAAAAACAACGCATATTACAATATATGAAATTACATTTAATTTCGCTGAGATTTTATATTTATCCAATCGGATATTTTAAATTCAAAAATATTGAATAATTTAATTTTTAAAGTTGGAATTAAAGTAGATTTTTAAAAGAAAAGTAAAATTAAAAAAGCGAGATAAATTTTTCTCGCTTTTACTATTTAAGAGGAAAGCCCATGAAAAGCACGTCTCTATTTTTTTTAAATCTAACTCGACTGTTTTTTTTAATCATCGTTTTAATACCTTCAGCACGAAGTGCTGACGCACAAACGATATTTCAAGAGGACAAGAACAATTTCATTGCTCTTATTGAAAAACCAAACGAAACAGCAAGTAGCATGCGTGCCAACCAGCACCCCTTTACGCTGCAAGAGCAGGATGTATCCGCCATACTTAGCGCTATTCAGGTGGTTAAGAACAAAAATACGTCAACACCGCTTTTTACAAGTGAACAGGTTTCTTTGCTTGCAGTTTATTTACCAAAGGCGTTACGTAAAGCGACGGCTCAGCAAGACGTAATTTTTGCCCTTAGTAAAGAGAAGCGCTATTTGGCAGGCCTTAAAACCCAAACATATTACGTTGCAGGCAGTATTTTCGTTGCAGACGACCAGCTCAATATTCTTATTGGCGAGTTCGACAAAGTAGCTAATAAAGCCTATGAGATGGCTTATGATCCCACTTCTCAAGGCTTGATAAAATACGACTTTAATTTTGGTAATCGGAAACAAGCAAAGTTCTCATTCGATTCCCCACTCTCTTTTTCCGCACCTGATATAGAACTGAAAATGAAAAATCGCTTCGATTGGGTGGTTGCGCCTACAAAGCTCACGCTAGAGGCATCGGTAGAAAAGGAAACACTTTCCCCGTCGAATAGGGAAAACACGCCCAGCCAGAAAAACATATCCGACACGGCCACCTTACCAGCAGAAAACGATATCGTTGCCCGTTTTAAACGGTTAGATGCACTAAAAAAGGCGAACCTAATTAGCGAAACAGAATACGCCCAGAAGAGAAGGCAGTTACTTGACGAGTTATAGAACGAAAGTCCCGTCAGTACCGGTCTTACGTGCTTTTTTATTATAAGCCATTGGTCTTATTAGGCCTGACTCAATGTTATATTAATGTTAACATCGTGAGTACATGAAGTGACTGTTTAGCTTTAACGTTTCGGGGAACTTGGTCACTTTGAAGCGTTTCATATACGCCGTAATTTTGTCTTACTAAAAAGGCTTATGTGCGAATAAAACGTCAACCTAAACATGTCACAAGGCCAGCGGCAAATGTCGCTTTTTTAGCTTAGGGAAAGACCATGCACCGTATCCTGATAATTGACGATCACCCTATTTTTCGTCACGCAATGATTACTATTTTAGGGAAAAAGTTTCCCGACTCAGAAACCCTCGAAGCCAATTCAATTTCTGAAGCGTTGACATTACTTGAGCAAGACGACAAATTCGACTTGATCATGCTCGATTTAAATATGCCGGAAACCTGCGGCCTTAACGGACTGTTAGAAGTTCGAAACCAACACCCCAACATCCCCGTGGTTATCATTTCCGCGGAGACGGAAAAGCAAAACATTCTGCAAACCATTTCTTATGGTGCGGTTGGTTTTATTTCAAAAAGTAGCAAAATTGAAGAAATCGCTACGTCCATCGAAAGTATTTTTGAAGGGAATGTGTGTTTACCATCAGAGATATTGAGAACGCCGTCTACCAGAACCCGCAAGACTAATGACAACGGTATTTCGCCGGAGCAAATTCGTTCTTTAACCCGCAAGGAGCTGACTGTGTTGAAGTATTTAACGCAAGGACTAGCCAATAAAGTGATTGCTTACGAGCTTAATATTTCTGAAACCACGGTTAAGTCTCATGTCTCATCTATTCTCAAAAAGTTAGGAGCTAGCAACCGAGTGAAAGTCGTGGCCAGTGCCGCGAATATCGACTTTAACCAGTACGTATTTAATTAAGCGAGCATCAATGTAGCTAAAGACGGCCTATCTTTGCGGCGAACGGCTGTAGAGGTAAACGCAATTTCTTTGGCCCAGACCGTTCATTTGCTAACCTGCCAAGCTAGCGACAAGTGAGGCTTTAAGCACTGAAGAGTTAACCGGTTTGTGCAGCAGTTGAATATCGGTATCCTCAAGTTCATCCGCTAATGCTTTTGAATGGTTAGCAGTGCAAATCATAATGGGCATTGCAGGCGAGAGTTTTCTTACACGTTTGGCAATATCTAGCCCTGTTTCTTCTTCGTCTAAATGGTAGTCGACAATAAGCATGTCGCACTCGTCAAAGCTGCCTTTATTTACGGCAATACATTGTTCAAAACCTGAGAAGGTTTCTACTTCCATATCCCAGTTTGCGAACAAGGTTTGCATAGCTATACGCATATTGGCATCGTTATCAATATGCCAAATATGCTTGTCTAAAACGTAATCTGGTAATGAAGGCTCTAAGGTATAAAGATAATCTTGTTCTTGGTTCGTATCACACTCTTCTGCAACAGGAATGGTCACGGTGAAGCACGCACCTACCCCCTCTTTCGAGCGAACCCGAATATCGTGCTCTAGCAGCTTACTCATTTTATCAACAATGTATAAGCCCAGCCCCAAACTGTAGGAATAGTTAAAGTCGTTTTCTAACCTAGAAAACTCTTTAAAAATAACTTTCTGATCGTCTTCGCTTATGCCAACTCCTTGATCATATATGCTAATTTCCAGGTTTTCATTCACCTTTCTTGCAGCCAGTAACACCTTGCCGTTCGCGCCGTATTTCATTGCATTTATTAATAAATTTCGCAATATTCGAGAAAGTAAGTTCACGTCTGTTACTACGAAGGCTTCTTTCAAACGGTAGCGAAAGTCTACGCTGTAGTCTTTACTGATGTGCGTAAACTCTTCGGCTAACTGCATAAGTAACGGCAATACATTTTCATGCTGCTTATCGGGCTGTAACACCCCAGCGTCTAGTTTGGACGTTTCAATTAGCGTGCGAATAAGGCCATGTAAATCAGACAGTGAATTATCGAGGGCAGTAACAATAGGGCTAGATGAGCTATCCACCTGATCTTTTAAAGTTTCGTTAAACAATATAGCGGCGCTAAGGGGCTGCATAAGATCGTGGCTAATGGCAGCCAAGAATTTGCTTTTTGAATCGATGGCTTCTTGAAGAGCGATGTTGGCATGGTTGAGTTCACGAGTACGCTTTTCAACATTCGATTCTAACTGGTCTTTCGCCGCTTTAAGCTGTAGCTGGCTCTCTACTTGTTGTGATACATCGGTAGCTAGAACGAAATGCCCAGCGATACCGCCAGAGTCATTGAAGTGAGGCAGGTAAACTTTTTGCAAAAAACCAACGTCACCATGGGCATTTTTTTCCTTACTTTGAAAGCTCACCACCTCGCCCTGATTAACGCGGCGCAAATACTGAATAAGCTTGGGGTAAACCTCTTTAAGATGGCTGCGGTCCATTGGCATATCGTTAATGTCTTGCTCACTGACGCCATACCAATCGCGATAACCTTTGTTGGTGTATTGAAATTTTTTATCCGTGCCAATATAAGCAATAAGAGCGGGCACGTTATCGGTTATCATGCGGATCCAGCTTTCGTTTTGTTTCAGCGTTTCCGCGTAGTTATGCTGCGACGTGACATTGGTAAACGTGCACAGCGTATTGCCGTCTGGCAACGTGGTGATATTACGTTCAACCACCAAATGCTCGTGGATAATCTGGGTGCTCGGTCCTTCCGAATTTAGGTTTAAACCGCTCCAGTGACGATTATTTTGAAGGGCATAAATATTCTTACTGTTTACCAGTATGTGCTGGGGCACATTTGATTGGGTCAAAAACGTATTATTCCAAAACGCGATGCCGCCCTCTTTATCAATGAGCAATATTCCAACATCAATATTATCGATCAGGCTTTGCAGTAGCTTGTTTTTCTCTTTAATGACTTGCTCGTAGCGATTCGACTCAAGCAGCTTTACTTCAGTGATATCGTTAAACAGAATAACGTTCCCGCCTTCTTGAGTCGGTCGGTTTGTCAGCTGATACCAGCGTTTGTTCGACAACTGGTAAATCATCCTACCTTCCACGTCGGCAGGCAGTGCACGGCGAATAACCCCAGAATGTTTGGCAGCTTGGGTAATATCGTAATAGTTGTCACCAATTTTAGGGGTGATGGAAAGATCGTCCCATACGGTTTCGAAATGCCGGTTAAAGAAAATGATCCCGCCGAGCCTATCAAGCAACACCATCGCCTGATTGGTACTTTCAATGGCATCATGCAAACGCTGCTTAACCTGATGGGTTTCTTCGTGCGCGCGCACCAGCTCTGCATTTGACTGCTCGAGCTTTTGCAGTACAGATTGAAGCTCTTCTGTTTTCTGGCTCACTTTTTCAGAAAGTTGAACCGAGTGCTCGAATGCGCGGTAGCTATGATGATTAAAGCCCCCTTCCTCCATACGATACATCAGCGCAGCGTTTATCTTTTCGAGCTTTTCGTTTTCACGCTTTTGTTCATGCAGGGCTTTTTGGAGCGCCTCTACATCGGTAAAGTGATTACTGGGCTGCAAAGTACACCCCCGTAAACGTTTGATTTAGATGGATTGAATGAATATGTTCGCCATACGCATTAAAGCCTGCAACCTTGTATTTTTGCTGTAGGCGTTTTATCTCGTGGTCGTTTTTACCTTGTTGAATTTCAAGCCTTCGTAAGAAACAGTCGCAGGCATAGACGAACTCGGGCTCGCCAAGCTCTGTTCGCAATTTATCCAACTTGGTCTCTAATGCTTCAATACAATCGCCTAGCTGAATAAAGGTGAGAATAATGCCAATATCAACTGCGCAATAAAACGTAATAGCATTAGTAACTGGGTCTACTTTCTGAATTGAGCGAATAAAGTATTTTCCGCCCACCAATACCGCTAAAGGGAAAAGCGAAAACACGTCCGGCGTTAAGTCTTTTGCTTTCATTCCTAGCAGACTGGCGTAATATTGTGCCGCCGGCTCACCGTTAATCTCATACACGGTTCGCGACTCAGGGTCTGCATGGGTAACCACAAGCTTCGACACCGGTGAATTAATGTGATCGATTGAGAAAACTGTAAAGGGTTTCCCCGTGCCAACAAGCAATAATACAGCGGCGTCTCGGTGAAACGCGCCATCATAAAATACATAGGTAGCTTCTAACTTTAAATCGTCCCCAGCGCTGCCGCCTAAGTGCGGAATGTTGCCAAATGCAGTAGCAAAGGTTTCTAGAAAATGTTCTTCATGGCGGGTTAGTCCATCTAGCACAGAAATAACGAAGTGCTGTTCATTATCGTAACGGCGTTCTCGTCCTTTCAACGCTCTGCGCAAACCGCTGGCAATATCATGGGCTTCATCGAAATTCACCTCACCCAAATTAGCCACCATCGCAGTGGCGATGGAAAACTCGTTTTTCAAAAACGCGACGGCCAAAAGTTTTTCTGTTCCGTAGCCATTTTTATTAAACTCACCCGCACTGGTGCAGCCAACAATGTTCACGTGTGGAAAACGTGCGGTGATTTCCTGTGCTACGGTATCTAAGTCAAACAGCGTGCTGGTATGAAAGAGCAGTAGCTCTATTTCTTCACAATGCACTTGGGCCAAGATCTCATTGGCTACATCGCGACAGGCTTCTTTAGCGCCATAAAAATCAGCTTCATTATCACTATCAACATTGCTTTTCGCTGGTTGACTAAGTGCGGACAGGATTGAGGTTTTTGACACGCGTTGGCACCTTTTTCTTTTTATATTTATCGATTTTGCACAAGTCAGGGTTATCTAACGTAACCACACACTCAAGGCACTGAATACATTCAGCATAGTCAATGCTGCCGTCTTGTTCTATAGCATCAATACCACATTTCTTTTGTTTGCACAGCTGACACGGATTACCACAGGCGTCTTTACGTGTGAGCAACTTAACTAAAGGGAAACGACCCAGAATGGCAAGCCCCGCTCCCAAAGGGCATAAATAGCGGCAGTAGACTTTATGAATTTTTAAGCTGAGTAACAGCAATAAAGCCGAATACAGTACAAAGGGCCAATATCGAACGAAATGTAAGGTTATAGACGTTTTAAAAGGCTCTATCTCAGCGAGCTGCTCCGCAAGGTTTAGCGAGTAGAATGAGCACGCAACTAGGCCTATCAGCAACACATATTTAATTTTTTGCGCCCGTTTGTGGTGCTGATGCTTAATTCTCATTTGTTTTATCCTGAGCTTTTCAGCCAGTATTCCCATCATTTCCTGGAGTGCGCCGAAGGGGCAAAGCCAACCACAAAATAGTCCCCGCCCTACGATAAATAGCGAGACAAATACAAAGCACCACAAAATAAAAATAACCGGATCGAGAAGATATACCTCTAACGAGAAGCCATCGACAATATCCAGTAGCAGCGTGTATATGTTGACAACCGACAGTTGCCCTTGGGCGTAAAAACCAATAAAAAACAGTACGAACACAAGGGATAATGCCCGTACTGTGTGCACAAACTTCGTGTAAGGCGTAAGCCTTTGTTGGAATGCAAAAAACAACGACAGCGCCACAAGATAAACAACGGTGATGCTTATCACTAAGGTTCTGTCCCCCCAAATTTTCTGCCACAACGGAATGGGCTTCGCTAACTGAGCCTCAGGGTTTTCCATAAACAGTTCACTAGGCAGCGTCACTTTCAAAGGGAACAGGTGCTCATCTTGCTCGAAGAAACTTGGCTTAAACGGCACACTGATCGCGAGTTCCATTTCTTGATCAAGTGACAACCCGCCCTTCGACTTTACTCGTAGTACTTTAATCTCATTGTAGTCGGGCAATGTCTGTGAAAATGCAGGGTCATAGAAGCTATAAAAATCGATATCGCGGATAGCTGTGGGAAAACCGCCTTGTGATACCCGTAAATGCTCAGGTGTGGTCTGGGGAACAAACTCATCGCTAACAAAGCTGAAGCCTTTTGTATTCAACACCAACAGTGCCATTTCACCCGGATTTAAATTTTCTTGCAATCTCGCATACTCATCCTTATCGAGTAGATTTTTCCCCACGATGGGAAGGCTCAAGAACGCATAGTAATGCTCGGCAACAAGATCACCGTCAAGAGCAAGCTCGCTTTGAATGTCGTCAACCGCACGAATAACTTCTTTCGGCAGGCCTTTTGTATCTTCTCTGGTAATCTGGTGCTTTTGGACGTAGCCCTTATCCACCAGCTCGCTAAAAGAGAGAGGCTCGTAAAACTCTGGGTTGATTATATTGTTGCTAGGCGCAACAAACCCATCGAGCTTGGCTCTGGCAACCGCTAATGCAGACGTCACGATAGTGTCGTTGATGACCAGCACTGATACGGTGGCTTTCGTAACCCCGTCAAAGTAGGTAGCGTCTTTACCTACATTGCTTTTTCCACCAATGATAAAACGCTCTTTGATACTATGCCCTTGATATTGGGCAACGAAATCGAACATGGATTTCTCGCCGAGCCCGTGCAAAAAAATAGGTTCGCTGTGCTGCTTGACGAAAAGATCAATGAAGTTACCTTGGGGGTCTAACCCTATCACTACGTTAACGGGTTTACCTGAAAAGCCAATGAAGTCCACAAAGTCATTCGACTCAAAAACGTATCCGAGTAGCTGCTGAAGCTGATAGACCGGGGTTACCTTGATGTCAGTGTGCATTTCTCCCACGCGTGTAGCGTTGGGAAATATTTTGTTAATGTTTTCTGGAATGTCTGTGGCGTCAGATTGCGCCAACACATTGGTACTGAGAAACAGCAAGAAAATGATTGAGGTAAATGCGATGCGCATAAAGGTAGCGGGCGGCAATGAGTGCCGCCCCTTGACTACTTAGAAGAAACCAAGCGGATTGATGTCATAACTTACCAATAGGTTCTTTGTCTGCTGGTAATGATCGAGCATCATCTTGTGGGTTTCGCGGCCAATGCCAGACTTCTTGTAACCACCAAACGCGGCATGCGCTGGATAAAGATGGTAACAGTTAGTCCATACTCGGCCTGCCTCAATTGCTCTACCTACGCGGAATGCCACATTAGCATCCCGACTCCACACACCGGCGCCAAGTCCGAAGCTTGTGTTGTTGGCAATTTCGATTGCCTCTTCTTCGGTTTTGAAGGTTTGGACAGCGATAACAGGGCCAAAAATCTCTTCTTGGAAAACACGCATGTGGTTTTCACCCTTCAAGATAGTCGGCTGAATGTAGTAGCCTCCATCGAAGCCAGGTAGCTGCTCTTTCTCACCACCGGTGACAACTTGCGCACCTTCAGACTTACCGATATCGATGTACTTAAGGATTTTTTCAAACTGCTCGTTAGACGCTTGCGCGCCAACCATGGTTTCTGTGTCTAGTGGGTTACCGCGTTTGATCTTCTGAATTTTCTCCAACACTTTTTCCATGAAAGCATCGTAAATGTCTTCTTGAATAATCGCTCGGGAAGGACACGTACATACTTCGCCTTGGTTGAAGTAACCAAGCACTAAACCTTCCGCACACTTATCGATAAACTCTGGTTCGTGGTCCATTATGTCTGCGAAGAATAAGTTTGGCGACTTGCCGCCAAGCTCCACCGTTGATGGAATAAGATTTTCCGCAGCACAGCGAAGGATATGTCCGCCAACAGGCGTGGAGCCAGTAAATGCAATTTTTGCAATTCGAGTGCTGGTAGCAAGGGCTTGTCCCGCTTCTGCGCCAAACCCGTTAACAATATTGAGTACACCAGGTGGCAGTAAATCCTGAATGAGCTCTGCAAACAATAAAATAGATACCGGCGTTTGTTCAGCAGGCTTCAGCACCACTACGTTACCGGTAACAAGTGCTGGAGCAAGTTTCCATGCCGCCATAAGTAACGGAAAGTTCCATGGGATGATTTGACCAACCACACCGTAAGGTTCATGGAAGTGATACGCCACCGTATTTTTATCAATTTCGCCAATAGTGCCTTCTTGGCTGCGAATACAGCCAGCGTAGTAACGGAAGTGGTCGGCGCAAAGAGGGATGTCTGCATTTAGGGTTTCACGAACGGCCTTACCGTTATCCCAAGTTTCTGCTACGGCTAGTAGCTCTAAGTTTTCTTCAATGCGGTCAGCAATTTTGAGAAGAATATTCGAGCGCTCGGCTACTGATTTATCTGCCCAGCCTTTCTTTGCAGCATGAGCAGCATCTAGCGCAAGCTCTATGTCTTCTGACGTTGAACGTGGAATTTGCGCGATGTCACTGCCGTCAACTGGAGATGTTGCAGTGAAGTACTCACCTTTAACCGGTGCTACCCATTCGCCATTGATAAAATTACCGTAGCTTTCTTTAAAGCTTACGACCGAACCTTCACTACCTGGCTTTGCATAAATCATAAGAAATACCTTTTGATAACGTTGCGCGTACCACGCGCAGTAACTTGGTTTGTTGTGTAGTTTGATAATGGTACTTTTACGCGTTGCCTACCATGATGCGATAGACCGATTTGACTCCTACTTTAGGAGGGGAAACCTATGGCTATTTCTCACCATTCTCGACGAATGACACAGATTCAGATAAAGAAAGTTCTGTATCGCCGATATAACCGTGCTTGGCGGCAATGGCAGAAAACTGGGAAGGCACAGCATCAAGTTTACGCTTAATCACCGTAAGCGCATTAGACACAGTTTTAGCAGATAGCCCTAGCTCTTCAGCGATACCCAAACGAGATTTATTCGTCGCTATCGCAATAAAAATCTCAAACTCGCGCTTAGTCAATTTGGTTGCAATGTCGACATTCGTGTCGAGAAGTTGATTGGCTAAATTTACCGCCAGCCCGCGTTCGATATACTTCTGCCCTTTTGAGACTACCTTAATGGCAGAGATCAGTATTTCAGGCGAACTGCTTTTACTGATGTACCCCATGGCACCTGTTTGCATGGCACGATGAAGGATGACACTGTCTTCGAACATACTAAAAAAGATGATTTTTAACTCTGGATGGTGCTTTAAAAATATCTTCGCCAGAACAAGGCCGCTTTCATTAGAAAGGTTGATATCGAGAATTAGGATCTCAATGTCACTACTTGCCAATAAGCGATGCGTTTGCGCGCCGTTTTCAGCATCAAAAATACGGCAATCTGGCATCATGGCATTTAGCAATGCTCTGTAGCCCTCGCGCACCACAGCGTGGTCGTCGACAATAAGAATATTCACGCGGCATTACCCCCTAAGACTAGCGACGGCTGTTTAAGTGCTAGTTGCAACGATACGGTAACACCACTGCCCGTTGGCGATGTTACGCTGCAGCTCGCCCCTATGCATCGCGCCCGACTGCGCATTGAAGACATGCCAATATTTTCTACGATGTGCCGCCCTAACCCCCGCCCGTTGTCTTTCACTACAACCGAAACACGATGAATATCCCCATCAATTTGCACACTGACTTGGGTGGCTTTAGCGTGCTTAACAACATTGTTAATGGCTTCTTGGACAAAACGATAAAGATGGATATCTCGCTCGTTATCCTGCTGGTAACGTTTAAGGTTAATTGACACGTCCCACTGCGTATCAGGTTGTGCCACTTCTTGTTCGTATACCAGTCGCTCAAGCGACGCCTGTAGCGATACTCTGTCCAAAACGAGAGGGTGAAGGTGAGCAGTAAGCTTTCTAATTGCATCGCTTATTTGATGTGACATCACCTGCACTTTTTGCGCAGAAAGCTCTACCACAGCGCGTTCTCTCGCATTCACTAAAATATACGCGTGTGCCTTTATGGTTGTCAGCAATTGCCCCACATTATCGTGAAGTTCTCTGGCTAAATAACTGCGTTCTTGCTCTTGTAGTAGCGCTAACTGCTTATCAATTTTAATGAGCTGCTTCTCTTTTGATTTAAGCGCATTTTGCAGGTGCTTAAATTGGTCTAACACCCTGTTCATTTCGGTGATATCGGAGTGTGGCAAGGGCTGTGCGTCTTTTCCCTTCCTTAACTCAGACAACGCTTCTGCAAGCTGATTTAGCGGCACCAACCGCTGTCTAATCGCCACTTTTAACGTAAACAGAAGCAGAACGAAGGTCGCAAAAAACAGTCCCGCCACTAAGGCAAAGAAAGTGAGATTCTGTGTGAGCTCAGTAGTATCGAAAGGCGTAACGATAAGATACTGATTTTCCTGAATTGGGATGATAACTGGTGCCAGCGCATTGCGTTCAGTCGTCGACATCACTGAAGGCTGCTCTGCCTGAAGACGGCCCGTGAAATAATGGGCAGATAAGTGAGGACTAGGCTCTACAATTGCTTCGATATCAGCGACAGGGATATTGAGGTTTACCATTTCACGCACTTGATTGAGCGCGCCCGTCATCTCTTCCTCAATATTATTTTGTATGTGGAAGTAAACCAGATAGCTAAACATCAAAAAGCAGCTAATGAAAACGGCCACTATCGCTGTAGATATTTTTGTAAAACCCGACATAAGCGCCCCTGCAAGCCTTTTATTACAGGGTTATGCTATACAGACTGCCTTAAAAAACACATCCTGCAATAGGGGCGAATTTATCCTACCAAGGTAGGAGCAAAGACCGCTTAAACAGGTAAACATAGGGCTTAGTTGGTTCGACTAATCAATAAACCGAGACTGGTGCCGCTCGACATTTTCTCGAAGCCACTGCGTGAACACTTGGAAGCGAGCTTGAGAGTGGGTTTCCTTATGCGTTGCCAACCAAAACGTGCGCTTAATATGAATCTCGTTTTCAATGAGTCGAACTAAGCCTAGCTGAGTTTCAGCCATAAATTTAGGTAAAATGCCAACGCCCGCGCCATTAACAAGCATTTGATACTGCGCGTTAATACTGGTGCTGCGAAGGGCACTTAACTGCGACAGAGCGGTCTCTTCTATGAACTTTAACTGCGGAGCGTACACCAGATCGGGCACATAACTCACTAAATTGAATGAGGTAAGATCTGTTAATGTTCGCGGTATATTCTCGTTGATAAGGGACTGATGGGTATAAAGATAAAGATGATAGTCCGTCAGCTTTTGTGTAACCAACAAGCCTCTACTGGGCTTCTCCAACAAAATAGCCATATCGGCTTCACGTTTGTTTAGGTTTAAAAAGCCGCTGGTGGCCACAAGCTCAATACTTATGCCCGGATACCGCTTTTTAAAATCCGGTAGTAAAGGCGCTAAAAACCAGCTACCAAACCCTTCTGAAACGCTTACTCGAATAGTACCAGCTAAGTGTGAACGCTCATCGCCCAGTTCATTTTGCGCTTCTAAAAAATAATGTTCGGCTTTCTCAATATACGTGACCAACTCACTGCCATGCGTGGTAAGTACATAGCCTTTTTTGGTTAGCTCGAATAATTTACAGTTTAAAGAGTCTTCCAGCTTTTTTACACGACGAATGAGCGTTGTAGGATCTACCTTCAGCCCCTTAGCTGCAATATCTACCCGCCCATTTCTTGCCAAACCAAGAAACAAACGCATGTCATCCCAATTCATCTAAACACCTGCATTTTTACAGCACAATCCTGCAAGTATATGTATTGCTATTGCAAACACAAGGTTTCAATATTGTTAAAAATTACAGGAGCCAGATCATGAGAAAGATTGTTCACTTTATTGCAGGTAAAGACTTTGAAGATAGCAGCGAAAATACCGCACCGGTTTTTGCGCCTAACACCGGTGAAATTCAAGCAGAAGTAAGCCTCGCCAATGCGTCAACGCTAGCCCACGCTATAGAGACGGCCCAAGCTGCACAAGTTGAGTGGGCTGCAACGAATCCTCAGCGACGTGCTCGTGTCATGTTTAAATTTAAAGAGCTTGTTGAAGCAAACCGCGACCGCCTAGCCGCGCTGCTATCTAGCGAGCACGGAAAAGTGTTGGTTGATGCACAGGGCGACATTCAGCGTGGTCTTGAAGTGATCGAATTTGCTTGCGGCATTCCTCATGCGCAAAAAGGTGAATACACGGAGGGCGCAGGTCCGGGCATAGACGTATACTCAATGCGCCAAGCATTAGGCGTTGTTGCCGGTATCACCCCGTTTAATTTCCCTGCCATGATCCCTATGTGGATGTTCGGCGTGGCCATTGCCTGCGGTAATGCCTTTATATTAAAGCCATCAGAGCGCGATCCTTCGGTGCCTGTTGAACTAGCAAAACTCATGATTGAAGCGGGCCTTCCTGCTGGCGTACTTAACGTTGTACACGGCAACAAAGACGTGGTTGATGGTATTTTGGATCATCAAACTATCAAGGCGGTGAGCTTTGTAGGCTCTTCTGATATCGCCAACTATGTATATGAGCGTGGCGCGCGTGCTGGTAAGCGGGTTCAAGCCATGGGTGGCGCGAAAAACCACGGCATCGTGATGCCTGATGCAGATTTAGACCAGGTGGTAACCGACCTAGTAGGTGCTGCATACGGCAGTGCCGGTGAACGCTGTATGGCACTGCCGGTTGTGGTTCCTGTCGGCGATGAAACCGCCGAAAAACTCAAAGCTAAACTTATTCCGGCTATCAAAAACATCATGGTAAGCCATAGCGAAGATCCTAACGCCCACTATGGCCCTGTGGTTACCGCCGCCCACAAAGAGCGCGTTGAAAGTTATATCGACCTTGCTATAGAAGAAGGTGCTGAGCTTGTTTACGACGGCAGAACAAGTCAAATCCCAAGCGACAGCAACGGCTACTTTATTGGACCTACATTCTTCGACCATGTGACCAAAGATATGCGCTCGTACCAAGAAGAGATTTTCGGCCCCGTACTGCAAATGGTTCGCGCCAAAGATTTCAATGAAGCCGTTAATTTAGCTAGCGATCACCAATACGGTAATGGCGTTGCCATGTACACCCGAAACGGTCATGCAGCACGCGAATTTGCCCAGCGCGTTAACGTGGGCATGGTAGGAATTAACGTACCTATTCCTGTACCTGTTGCCTATCATACGTTTGGGGGCTGGAAGCGCTCTGCATTTGGCGATACTAACCAGCACGGTATGGAAGGGGTGAAATTTTGGACCAAGGTGAAAACCATTACCCAGCGCTGGCCTGATGGCTCAGATACGAACGACAACGCCTTTGTTATTCCAACCATGGGCTAAGCGAGGAGACTATTATGATCACAGTTGCATTTATTGGCCTAGGTAACATGGGCTCAGGAATGGCAGACAATCTAGTTAAGCACAATTTCAAGGTAATGGCCTTTGATTTAAGCGAAGCGGCACTGGCTAAAGCCAAAGATGCTGGCTGTATTATTGCAAAAAGTACCGAACAAGCCGTATCTGAAGCTGACATCGTTATCACCATGCTGCCTGCCGGTAAGCACGTAAAAGATATCTATTCAAATCAGATCCTCGATAACGTGCGTGATGGCACTTTGCTTATTGACTGCTCTACCATCGATGTAGAAACGGCCAAAAGCGTGTCAGAACTCGCTGATAAAAAGGGCCTTAAAATGCTTGATGCACCGGTTTCTGGTGGTGTTGCAGCGGCTGCAGGCGGCACACTTACCTTTATGGTAGGCGGTGATGCTGACGCGTTCGATAAAGCCCAAGGTGCACTTGGCGCTATGGGCAAAAAAATTGTCCATGCGGGCGGTCATGGTGCTGGGCAAGCAGCAAAAATCTGCAATAACATGCTGCTCGGTGCAACCATGATTGCTACCTGCGAGAGTTTCCAGCTTGCCCAAAAGCTAGGCCTAGATCCACAAGTATTCTTCGATATCGCGTCGAATGCATCTGGCCAGACATGGTCAATGACTACCTACTGCCCTGTGAAAGGTGTAGGGCCGCAAAGCCCTGCCGATAACGATTTTGCTGGCGGTTTCGCTTCTGCGCTTATGCTTAAAGACTTAGGCCTTGCTATGCAGGGCGCGAAGGGCGTAAATGCGCAAGTACCTATGGGTGAGCTTGCTGCAAAGTGGTTTGAAATGCATTGCGAAGAAGGCAATGCAGGAATGGATTTTTCTTCAATAATCAACCGACTGGCATAAGATAAACGCCCACCATTTCTCCAAGGGTCACTTTCCCTCAGAAGAGGTGGCCTTTTTACTGAGCGAGTAAAATTTTTACTCGCTCTTTTTTGTTACTAAGGGGAAGTGCTTTTACTCACCCTTCACGCTATACCCATAAGAACGTCACAATTTATCCTTTAGGCTGATTTAACATATCGTCATAGTCATCCATCTTCCAAGGCAGTTCACCTGGACTGGTATCAAGGAAGTGCAAATAACTTTCAAACTGATCTAGGATGTCTTTAGCAATACTTTCCTTATCATACCCGTAAATATCATACGCCTGACCGCCTCGACGAAGGAATACTTCTGCGCGAAAGTACTTTTCCGACTCGTCGTCTTCTGAGCGTAATTCTGCATAGCTAAAGCCAGGTACAAGATACTCGGTCATACGAATATCGTAAATGAAGTCCATATGATCGTGACGCTCTACTGTAAAGACAGCCCTGCCTGTTACCTCATCTAGCTTAACGAACGCCTCCCACTCTCGTGCTTTAAGTGCCGCTTGCACATCTTTCATCGCTGTAATCACTGTTTTATCGATAAACTCGTGCACCTCGCTGCGACTCGGATAATCGACCATTGCTGCGAGCCGCCCTTTCAGACTAGTTGAGCGGCCGTGATTTCTATTTAGCGTATTTGCCGTCAAACTATTATTGCGAAAGCCCTCTATGACAAGGGCTCGCCAAAGGCCTGCTGCAGACGCTAACATAATAAACGCGAAAGGTAAGGCGCTGGCTATGGTCATAGTTTGAAGGGCATTGAGTCCGCCCGCTATTAGAAGTACGGCAGCAACCGTGCCTTCTAAACACGCCCAAAATATACGCTGCCATACTGGACTTTCTTCTTTACCACCAGAGGCAAGAGAATCAATGACCAGCGACCCTGAATCTGATGAAGTAACAAAGAACGTAATAATCAATAACACGGTTAGACCCGACATGATTGATGCGCCGGGTAGAAGGTCGTAAAGCTTAAACAAAGCCACGGCTTCGTTTTCCTGAACATCACTAATGAGCGTTGTCACGCCTTGGTTCATAATGGCGTTGAGCGCTGTATCGCCAAATACTGAAAACCAAAGGAAAGTGAACATTGTTGGTACAAGCATTACGCCAAAGACGAATTGCCTGATGGTTCTGCCTCGACTTATTTTGGCAATAAACATGCCCACAAACGGCGCCCACGCAATAGTCCACCCAAAGATGAACAGGGTCCAGTTCCCAATCCAATCGCTGCGGCTATAGGCTTGCAAGTTAAACGTACGTTCAATAATTCCATTGAGATAGCTTCCCGTGTTTTGCAGAAAGGTTTCTAAAATATGTACCGTTTCTCCGAAGATAAAGACTGTACTCATAAGCGAGACTGCCAGCACCATGTTGAGAATTGACAGCCTCTTAATGCCTTTATCCATACCCGCAATAACCGATATAGTCGCAGCGATAGTCACAATGGCAATGGTGCCTACTTGCACCATAATGTCGATGGGAATGTCGCCGGATAGATAGTTAAGCCCCGCGTTTATTTGCGTAACAGAAAGGCCAAGCGTAGTTGCGATACCAAACAACGTGCCCAGAATAGCGAATACATCTACCGCATGACCAATAGGGCCATATATTTTGTCGCCTATGAGCGGGTACAAAGCAGAGCGAATAGATAACGGTAAGCCGTGACGAAAGGCGAAGTAAGCGAGTACCAAGCCCACCAACCCATAGATAGCCCAAATATGGAAACCCCAGTGGAAAAACGCGATTTGCATGGCTTGCTTCGCTGCATCTACGGTTTCAGCGGCCCCTGCAGGCGGCGATGAATAGTGGAGCACGGGTTCAGCCACACCGAAATAGAGCAGTGCCACACCGTATCCTGCCGAAAATAACATGGAAAACCACTCGGGAAAGCTATATTGAGGCTCTGCATGGTCTGGCCCTAATTTTATATTTCCCCAACTTGAAGACGCCACCGACACGATGAAAACCAAGAAGATGGCTACCGATAACATATAGAACCAGCCAAACGTTTGGGTTATCCATGCCAACGTACTGTCGAAGGCCTTTCCGGCAAGTTCGGGGTTACTAATTGTTCCGATAACTAACAGCAATATGATGGTAACTGCAGGAATAAAAACTGGAAGAAGAATGGTTGAGTTGTTTACTTGGCCTTTCATAACAAATCCCTTTTACTGTCAGCTAAGTTGAGCGCTTGTAAATATTAAGATTAATTTAGTTACTCTAGAGAAATTGGTTCGGTTCAGGTTTGCTTGTGTAAAGTAATTTGCGCTGTCAGGTTTGTACTCATTATTTTGATGCAGAAAATAAATTTACTATTTGTCGTATATGTCAGTAGAGAGAAACGCTATATTTTTACTTACATAATTCCTTTCGTTTAAGAACATGATTATTTCATCGCCAACTGACTATCGACGCGCTGCGCAGAAACGGCTTCCCCCATTCTTGTTTCATTATATTGATGGCGGCGCTTATCGCGAGCAAACGCTTAAACGTAATGAAGCAGACCTGGCTGACATCGCACTGAAACAACACGTGCTTAGAAATATGTCATCCCTTGACATCTCAACGACGGTCTTGGGTGAAAAGCTAGCGTTACCTATCGCGCTTGCTCCCGTAGGTTTAACGGGGATGTACGCACGTAGAGGGGAAGTGCAAGCCGCTAAAGCAGCAGCAAATAAGGGCATCCCGTTTACTATGTCGACGGTGTCAGTATGCCCGATTGAAGAGGTCGCGCCAGAAATTAAGCGCCCCATGTGGTTTCAGCTGTATGTACTTCGCGATCGGGGCTTTATGAAGAACGTGCTAGAGCGCGCTAAGGCAGTGGGCGTAACAACATTAGTTTTTACCGTCGATATGCCGGTACCCGGAGCCCGCTATCGCGATAAACACTCTGGTATGAGCGGCCCCTTTGCTGCAAGTCGCCGCGTATTGCAAGCCATGACTCATCCTCGCTGGGCATTTGATGTGGGCATTTTTGGTAAGCCCCATGACCTTGGCAATATTTCAGCCTATCGCGGCGAACCGACCAAGTTAGAAGACTACATTGGCTGGTTAGGAGCTAACTTCGACCCATCTATCAGTTGGAAAGACTTAGAGTGGATTAGGGAGTTTTGGGACGGCCCCATGATCATCAAGGGTATTTTGACCGAACAAGATGCCAAAGATGCGCTAAGCTTCGGAGCAGAGGGCATTGTGGTGTCCAACCACGGCGGTAGGCAACTAGACGGAGTATTATCAACGGCTAAAGCGCTTCCTGCTATAGCCAACGCAGTAAAAGATAAGCTAAGCATTTTTGTTGATTCAGGGATACGTAATGGCTTAGACGTGGTGAGAATGATTGCACTTGGCGCAGATTGTACATTGCTGGGGCGTTCGTTTATTTATGCTCTTGCAGCAGACGGCCAGCGTGGAGTAGAGAATTTGCTCGACCTGTATAAACAGGAGATGCATGTGGCAATGACCTTGTGTGGAGCAAAGTCAATCAGTGCGCTTAGTGACGCCTTCCTCGACTCTCAGCCTTGAAGACTAAAATCAGGTAAAGGGCCATAAGAATTTGTTTAATTTTCATGGCCCTAAATACCAGAGTATAAGTGAGGTAGTTTCTAGAGCGCTTACCTAGTGCCCGTTGCAACAACTTCCATCATGCTCTGCCCAATTTTTGAGCTTGGTAGTTTTACCTATGCCCGGATTGAAACTGTTGGTTGGGTCTAATTCACGATAGAAATTTTTAAGCGCATCTTTGGCAAAGTATTCATGACCCACATTATGTTCTGCAGGATACTCGGCGCTTCTTGCATCAAAGGTTTCTAATATTTTACCTTTAAGTTGTTTAGCATCAGCGCCTTTCTTTAGTACATAGTTCTGGTGCATAACGTGACAAAACAGGTGGCCGTAATACAGTTTGGTATCGATTTGATCGTCAATTTCTTTGGGGAGCACCTCAAACCAATCTGGATCGTTGCGGCGCAGTGCGACGTCAATAGTCATCATCGCACCGACCTCTTTACTGTGCATCACATGGTAACGACCTATCGCACCACCGGCCACAAAGCGGTGTAAGATAGCCTTATCAGCTTCTTCTTCTGTACATTCAAAATAACCACCTTCGTTGGTTTTGAAAAACTCATCAAGGTAGGCCTTAGCTTCATCCACTCCATCGTTGCTCATTTCCAATATCCAGTGGTGCTGGTACTTGTCTCGGTATTCTTCCATGCGCTTTGGCAAATGATTAGGAAAAATATAGCTCATGTACTGCATAACACGGTCCGACATCTTGTTGGGCAAAAAGCCTAACTTATCGGTAAATGCGTCGAATTTGCGCTTGAATGCAAAAAGCTTAGGGATAAATTTCGCGCCAAGTTTGCTAATGACGATGAACATATCTTTGCCGTATTTCTTAGATACGTCATAGCAATCGCGGTGAAGATATTCACCAGAGTCTGGCAGGTTCTTAAAAGTAGAAAGAATGTCGCGACGTACTTTTGTAAATACAGCGGCATCGTTAGAGCCCACATAGAATACTTGTTTCTTTTCAGGTATCGGGAACGTGTCTAGCCTTACTGCAAATACCGCAAGCTTACCGGCACACCCCGAGGCATCGTGTAGCCTTCTTCCATCGTTATTAAAGCGTGACGGTGTGTCAGAGTCTACATCGCGTACACGCTCGTCATATTCATTATCTGACGCTCGAGCTTCAGGGTGCTGCACATCGGTTTCTTTATAACGCTTATTCTCAAGATTACTTAAAATTTCTTCGGGTTCACTGCCTAAATTTATGCCTAAATTATTTACCAGCGACAAGTTGCCGTTAGCATCGATTTGCGCAAAAAGCGCCAGCTCGGTATACGCCGGGCCTCGCTTAACCAAAGCACCACCTGAGTTATTACAAATTCCGCCAACAATCGAGGCACCAATACATGATGAACCAATTACTGAGTGAGGCTCCCTTCCATATGGCGCCAAGGTTTCTTCCAACCCGAAAAGGGTGCTACCCGCTAGACCAACAATCTGTTTACCGCTATCGACGAGTTGAATATCATCAATACGCATAGTGCTGATTATAACTAATGGTCTGTCGTAATCTTTACCATCTGGTGTAGAGCCACCTGTCAGGCCCGTGTTTGCAGCTTGCATAATTACCGCAACATCAGCCTCAACACATAATTTCAGCACTCGCCAAATTTCAACCAATGTTCCGGGCCGCACCACTGCAAGTGCTTCGCCAGCGCCAAATCGAAACCCTTTGGTATAAGGCTGCTTTTTAGCTTTATCTGTTAACAAATAGGCTTGCCCTACTACATCTCGCATAGATGCAATCAAAGACTGTGTGTCAACGTTTACGGTCATGGCTCTCTCTGTGTTAAAGGGTGGAAGAATTGACTTGGTGATGAACTATACACTAACGCCATTTTTAACAAAGGGGGCAAACCTTTTTTCTAGATAAAATTTACTTATATTTAATTCGGTAATTATAAGTAAATATGACAAAAGAATGTGCTTTAAATTCTATGAACATATAAATACCACTTACAAACATCTGTATTTATCAACGACACAATCATCAACACTGCACACATCGAACAAGGTATTACATGGGCCAATGGCGGCTGTTGCTTATCTAATCGACTACGCCGCCTCACGCACCATTGCTCTGCCTAAAGGCCATATGAGTTGTTCCAGCGCCATTACCGTTATTCATATCACAAAGGCTGGCGCCACTTCATTAGTGAATTTCAAAAGTGTTGGCAATATTAAGATGAAGCTAGTTCTCACCATTGCTTAAACGAGTCTTGGATAAAGCGGTAATTTGTCACGCTTAATAACCGATTTTTCTTGGTTACTTGTGCTACATTGTCGTTGATTTCACAGACTTTTTGACAACCGTATGTATATTTTTCAGATTAACGCTTCGTCTTACACCCACCTTATTCGCTATATTAAGCCTCGATTGTTAATGATGTGGACTATCGCCTTAATTGCGTTACTTGGGGGTTGTGTTAGTACCCAAGAACTTAGACCTTACGCCTACACTGCCTCCCCTACTCCTTTTCAAGATGTTGTGCGTGCGCAGGAAAAGGCCGCAGAACAAGGTAAACTGTTACTTGTTGTGCTCGGTGCACAATGGTGTCATGACAGCACTGGCCTAGCAGAGCGTTTTTCAACTCAGGAAATGGATCTTATTTTACGGGCTCACTATGAAACCGTATTTATTGACGTAGGAACCCTTCAAGACAGAAGACAAATTACAGAACGATTCGCTTATCCCAATTATTATGCTACGCCAACGGTCATGGTTATTGAACCGAGTTCAGGCGCGTTATTGAACAGAACTTCCATGGATATATGGGGGCATGCTGACAGCATTCATTTAGATGATTACATTGCTTACTTCTCTCGCTATCCAGCAATGACAGAAATGCAAAAATCACGGTTAATTAATTGGAAACCAACAGACGAGGAAGCCGCCTACAATAAAGAGCAAGCGGCAAGGCTTCAACGTGCCTACGATAAGTTAGGCCCATTACTTGCTGAGGATCTCAATGGAAATACACCAGAAGGTTTAAATGCACTGTGGAAAGAAGCAAAAACCTATCGTACAGAGCTTCAAAAAACCTTGGTTAAGCGCGCCGAGCTAACGTTGGGTGAAAATGGTGATAATGGCGTTAACACGAAACCGGCGTTTAGACACTATAACCCTTTTTCTTGGGAGCAGAACTGATTCTTACTGCTCTGCAAATAGCTAAAGAGCAAAAAGGGCGTTCGAACAGACCGAGCGCCCCTTACATAAAAATATCTTATTGCAGATGAGTTAAACGAGCTGTTGGCTAGTTAGTACTTGAAACACTGCTCTGGCTTGAAGAATAATTATGTCGACGATTGGCTGAACGATGCGCACCGCCGCCTTCAGCTCCAGCGCTTCTGCGTCTAGCGGGTTTACCACCTGCACTTGACCTTCCGCTCGCATTACCGGAGCGATTACCACTGCTTCCTGCCTTGTTGTTTTGGTGTTGTCCACTTCTTCTGCTTCGCGCTTTTTTTTCATCTTGGCTATTCTCATCATCCATCAACGTTTTAGCAGCCTTTGGTTTTTTAGGCTTCTTTGGTTTAGACAGCGTTGTTGGTGGTACCGCCTGCTGAGGTTCAAAACCTTCCAAGGTTTCTCTAGGAAGCAGTTTTTGAATGAGAGTTTCAATATCTTTAAGGTTCTGCAGTTCATCGACACTTACAAATGACCATGCCTGACCGCTTGCCCCTGCACGTCCTGTACGTCCAATTCTATGCACATAGTCAGCGGCTGTATTCGGTAAATCTAGGTTTACTACTATCGGTAACTCACTAATATCGATACCACGGGCGGCAATATCCGTAGCAACCAAAACCTTAATGTCACCACTTTTGAAGTCAGCGAGCGCTTTCGTTCTGGCGCTTTGGCTCTTGTTTCCGTGAATTGCAGCACTTGGAATTTTTGAACGAGTGAGCTTTTCGGCAATTCGGTTCGCGCCATGTTTAGTGCGGCTAAACACTAACACCTGCTCCCACTTTTGCTGTTTTATTAAGCAAATAAGTGCGGTGGTTTTTTTAGACTTATCGATAGTAACCAAATGCTGTTCTACTGCATCCACCGTCGTATTTGCAGGCGTAGTAGAAATGCTCACAGGATCACGGGTGATGGTTCTCGCTAGTGCCGTTATCTCTTCTGAGAAGGTCGCAGAGAAAAGTAAACTTTGGCGATCTTTCGGTAATAACTTGAGCACTTTTTTAATATCGTGAATAAAGCCCATGTCTAACATTCTGTCGGCTTCATCTAGAACTAAAACCTCGAGCTGAGAAAACTTCACTGCGTTTTGCTGATACAGATCGAGTAGCCTGCCGGGTGTTGCAATTAATACATCAACCCCTTTACGAAGCTTCATCATTTGAGGATTGATACCGACGCCGCCGAAAACGACTGCCGTTTTGAGCGGCAAAAATTCGCTGAATGCCTGAATACTTTCTTCGACCTGGGCAGCCAACTCGCGGGTAGGCGTCAAAATAAGCGCTCTAATATTGTTACCCGATACCGGCTGACCTGACATTAGTCTTTGTAAGATAGGAAGACCAAAGCCCGCCGTTTTTCCGGTTCCCGTTTGTGCAGCAGCCAGCACATCCTTTCCTTGCAATATTTCAGGAATGGCTTTCTCTTGGATAGGTGATGGTGTGCTAAACCCACGTTTTTCGATAGCTTTCAATAAAGGTTCAGCGAGCCCTAAATGGGTAAATGACATTGATAAACTCCTGTCATAGGTATTTTAAAAAAGGTGCATACCGCAAAGGTATAAGCGCTAGTGCTTAATTGCTAACCATGGGGGTTATAGATTACTGGGAAAACCTAAAGAGATACGCCATTGCCGACTTGGCTTATTGGTGTTTGAAATCAAGAAAAGAACGTATGTTTTTACTCTTACAAAGTGCGGGTGAAGTTTACCACTAATCGAGCGCAGTCACCAGCGCATTTTTTGTTCAACTCCACCTGCCACTTTATTATTCAAAGAAAGCTATCACCAGCGAGTACAAAACATTAGGCCTTTTTTAGACTAATTGTTGATGCAGTGCGAAAGAAAACAAGATAAAACGTCTATACTCAAATGGTATCATTAATGTTTTAAATTTTGCTGATTTAAATTCGCTTAACGTACTTTTTTCCAGTATCAGCGACAACTAGAGTTTTTGTCTTGAAAAGTCTTCGCTCTAAAATTTCTTTCAATACTTTCACCTCAATCGCCGGTATTAGTGCGTTAATCATCACTTTATCAATTTATGTTTATGAAAAACTCTACATTGAATTTGTTTCCACCGAAATTAATGCCATAGGTGAAAACATCTCAGTTGATCTTATTGATTATATTAATGAACCTGCAGGCAGCTTTAATCAAACTGAAGTTTTGCTTAGGCTAGATGAGTATGAGTATGCGGAAACGGCTTATATTTTCAATAGCCAAGAAGAGTTACTAAACGTCTATATTGGGCAAGCGGGTTTGAAGACGCGAGCCACACCTGACACATTTGAAAGTAACGTAGAAGGTGACCAGATTTTTAAAATAGATACATCATCAAACGGGGCTAATGTGTCAGGGGAAGACAACTCGATTACCACCCTCGCCCTTGGACTACACCACATCAATAACAAAGTGGTTATAGTGAAAACAATAGGTGAGTCCATATATCCGCTTGGAAAATTTATTTTAATTTTTAACCTACAAGAGGCCTTAATAGATAGTCGAGCACGCTATATCACCCTAGTAACTCCTTCCGTTGTTTTTCTCATTGCTCTCTCTCTTCTTATCTCCGTAAGAGCCCAGCGCAAAGTATTCGAACCTCTTAATGCCCTTATCAAAACTATGGATAGTGTCGTTGACCACAAAAGTTACGATGTAAAAGTAGAAGAGACAAACAACGAAGAGACGCTCGCCCTTTCTCGCGCCTTCAACAACATGATGGTTAATATACAGGCCGAATCTGAAGCCAATAGGCAAAAGAATGCGTTGTTAGAAAAGCAGCAGTCACAGATGGAGCGCCTTGCAAATTTCGATGTGCTAACGGGTTTACCAAATCGACAATTTTTAATGGAAATGCTTTCTAAAGAATTGACTAAAGCTCGAGCCAAGGGCAGCGAGCTCGGTCTACTTTTTGTAGATATTGATGGCTTTAAGTCTATCAATGACTCATTCGGCCACGATACCGGCGACAAATTTTTATTACATATAAGCGCAACCATGAGCAAACTGCTCAGCGAAAATCACACGTTAGGCCGTTTGGGAGGCGATGAATTTGTCATTATAGCGCCGGAGATAGCCGATAATAAAACACTTGAAGATATCGCAGCCAAGCTTGTTTCAGCAGTGTCTCGCACCCATATTTTCAACACATTGCGATTAGACTCAGGCATAAGCGTGGGGCTAGCCCTCGCTAGTGACTGCAACTATGAGCTTTCAAGCCTCATTACCAACGCTGACGTGGCAATGTACAAAGCCAAAGGAAATGGTAAAGCAAGGTTTATGTGGTTCAACAAGGAAATGCTTGCCGATACCAAGCGCAAAGTACTCATCTCGACCCGTCTATCTAGCGCATTAGAAAAAGATGCTTTTTATCTTGTTTATCAAGCAAAAGTTGATGGCGAACAAAATATCACGGGGTTTGAAACGCTACTGCGTTGGCACGATGAAGAACTTGGCCACGTGTCACCAGCAGAGTTTATTCCCGTTGCGGAGCAAAACGACAAAATTTCATCAATTAGCATGTGGATTGTTAAGCGTTTAGAAATTGAAGCTCCCCGCTTAATCGAGACTTTTGGTTCACAACTTGTTATATCGGTAAACTTGAGCCCTCAAGATTTAAATAGCGAGAAGCTAACCCAATTCATATTGAAGAGAATGAGAGAAAACAAGCTACCCGCGACAAATCTTGAAATTGAGATTACCGAAACCGCATTTATGAATAACTTCAACATAGCTAATAGCTTTTTTTCATCGATAAAGCATTATGGTTGTCAGTTAGCGTTGGACGACTTCGGTACCGGTTACTCATCGTTAAGTTACTTGACCAAATTTGACATAGACACACTGAAGATTGATAGAAGCTTCGTGAGCAATATTGGCGTATCTAAGCAATCAGAGCTTATTACAAAAACCATTATAAAAATGGCAAAGAGCTTAGATTTCTCAGTTTGTGCTGAAGGTGTAGAAACCCATGAACAGGCAGCATTTCTGCTTCAAAACGGTTGTCAGTCGCTTCAAGGGTTTCTTTATAGCAAACCAGTTCCCCTTGAAGAAGTTTTAGCCAATTCACGAAAGCGCGCCTTGTAAGCAAGGCGCTTTCGTTTCATTAGGCTATTTAAAGGCTCTCGTATATCACGATTAAGTGTTCAGGCAATTCAATTTCAGCGGGCATATACCCCACAGCTCCTTCATTGTTGCTAATATACTCTAGCATCTCTTCCAACGTTTCGAACTCTTTCGGTGGTGTCATACGACCGCTAAAACGCATTTGTGCCCAATAAGACTGAATGCGAGATTCAGGCAGGGCGAGCACTTTCGCATTAAAAATGGAGCGTACACGATGTCCCGGTGACAAAGCGACCGGTTGTAATACTGGCTTCTGTGTAGAGCTATTATTCATAAACAGCGTTCTCACATCTGCTTTAGAAAATACGGAGTCTACCTCTGAAACATTGGCCACAACCCAAATATTGTCTTGGGCTATTGCGGTGCGAGCCCCCAGTAATAGCAGGATTATCAGTGTGTATCTACGCATCAAAACACCCACTCAACAGCAACTTGATAAAGCGTTGCATTCCTATCGAAGCTCTGCTCTTCAACATCAAAGAAAGATGTTTTTCCTTCTTTGCCATCAAGAAAGGAAATTTCACCTTTAAGCGCTAAATTTGTTTTAACGTCCCACCTTGCGCCCAGCGTCCACGTATCGAGATCATCGGTTGGAAGAAAGGCATTTAACGCCTCAACCGAATAATGGAGCAGGTCGAGTTCGGGCGTGACGCCAACGGGGATCGTATTATCAACAATATTAACTGATTGATTAGAAGAAGCGTAAGTGAGATGAAACAACACGCTTTCATAGTAATAACCGTAAGATACATAAAAGCTTTCTAAATTTGCTAAAACGTCGATATCGGATGATATTTTCATCCATTCGCCGCTTACATACCAGCTTAGTGTGTCGTAGCTTGCGCCTAACAAGACGGCATTGGCACTATCATTAATATCAAATCGCTCTGCAATATCGTCAAAACCGGCCGCTCTCAGCCCTTGAATGAGGGGCTCAACTTCGTCTATTGTTGTTTCTACCTTCGGGCCGCTGATGATAGCGGTTCTAAGCTGAAAGCCACCATAATTTAACTCGACGACGCCCCCATAGAGCTCGTCCAATTTAACTTCAACGTCAACTCCGTTTGAGATGATGTCGTCTTTGTATCTTCCATAATACACTTCGAAATCGACCACAGCATCGCCGTACGTGGCGCGATAGCGGGAATTAGCTCCTTCATACTGAGAAAACATGTAGCTGCTGTAAAGCTGCTGGGGCGCATTTATCCAAGGGTAAGCAAACCCTACGTCAATAACGTCAGAGTACTTCAAAAAGGGCGTGCGCAACCGGCCCACGTTAAATTGAAGTTCTTCAGTCGGGGCATAGGTAAAGTATAACCATTCTAAGCCCGATTCTCGATCTTCATCAGTGTGAAGTAAGAACTGGGCGGAAGCAGACAGCGTTGAGGAAAAATTATAATCAGCTTGAACAGCAATGAGTGATTTTTCAGAAAAGCTTACGCTGTCGTCGTAGCCTTCGTAAGTTGCTTTGTCTGTATCAACAAAGCCACCAACAGCCCTAGCGAAGCCTGAAAGCTCTAGCTTTTCTGACTCCTCTGCGGCTTGGGATGACATGACTATCAATAAAGCGGCTGTCAAGACTAGCAGTGATTTTAAATTGAGCATCTTATCAACTTTTAAGTATTCAATATGGAATTCGCCAACGGCTGTGATATTGGGCAGTGTGCCGCTACGCTAATGATAGTCCGCGTTAGCAAAATCACCAATACCAACTTTAGTCAGAAAAGCAGGCGAATTTACCGGCTTTCCTGAACGTTTCTAGTTATACCAGCTAGGGTCTACATCATGTTTAGATAGGGCGCTTACACTATTGCGGGCACCAACTTGCACACCTTCAACAGATGTATTACCGACAACAAAAACAAACGGGTATTGCGTAGAAGAATAAAAAAAGCTTTACCAAATCTGATATAACAGTTAAAAAACGCGCAATTAATCCACGCTCTAACCACATCTAAACCGAATGATGAGGTGAACTAGTGAAGAAAAAACATGAATATTGAAAGCTTAACCCTGCACTTTGAAGAAAAGATGGAGCTAATAAAAGCAACAGTCATTTCTGATAGCTTTTTTGTACAGCTGGCTACCATCGCCGTCATTTATTGCGTGGCTTTCTTGCTCGCCAGACAAGTGAAGAAGCCCTTTAGATTTACAAGAGAAAAGCCCCAGCAAGGCGCGCATACGATGCATGGTTTTTTATACAACCTCGGTGAAGCCCTGTTTCCGCTTATTACGATAAGCATGTTAAAGCTCACCACTGTGCTTGGTGCTCAATTTCAGTTCGATGCTTGGTTATTGGAAATCGCCGTTGTTGTCGCGCTGATGCTGTTTGTTAACTCGCTAATTACAGGATTTGTTGAAAACAAAATTATCGCAGCTTGCATGCGCTGGGTTGGTTTACCTATTTTGTTCTTACACCTAATAGGTGTGCTTCCGCTTATTACGTCAGCTTTAGAGTCTATGGCTATCTCAGTCGGGAATGTCCAAATTTCTGCTTATGGCGTTACTCGCGTATTACTGTTTGGCGGCTTATTGTTTTGGTTAGGGCGCAGCTCAAACGCCATTGGCCAAGATATTATTAGAAACCACAAGTCTCTCGATGTATCAACGAAGGAAGTTTTTGCAAAGCTCTTCGAGGTAGCGCTTTTCTGTGTAGTTTTTCTACTGTTACTTAATGTTATGGGCATCAATTTAACTGCACTTGCAGTTTTCGGCGGCGCTTTGGGTGTGGGTCTTGGTTTGGGACTTCAGTCCATTGCCTCAAACTTTATCTCAGGCATTATCATCTTACTGGATAAGTCGCTCACAGTGGGAGACTATGTTGAGCTAGAAGATGGTCAAAAAGGCATCGTTAGAGAATTTAAAATGCGCTATGCCGTGCTCGAAACCTATGATGGTAAAGATGTTCTCGTACCTAACGAAAAATTCATCAGTTCTTTACTCATTAATTGGACTCATAAGAATCAAAAGCAGCGCTATCGTATCGATTTCTCTGTTGCCTATAAGACCGACATTCGCGCTATGGTAGAAATTATCAAGGAAGCGGTCTCAAAACATCCACAAGTGATAAGCGGTGACGATATTCCTTTTGAAGAATTGCCTGACTGCGAGATTGATAGCTTTGGCGATTCAGGGGTAAACATGTTTGTAGAGTTTTGGATGGAAGGAATAGACGACGGCAAAAATCGTGTCGGGGGCGACCTTTTGCTCACTGTTTTTGAAACCTTACGCGAACATGATATTGAAATTCCGTTCCCTCAGCGCGAAGTTCGCGTTATCAACGAACAAGGTATCGGAATCAGAAACACCACCCCGTAAATCGCCTTACTTTACCTTCGCGCTTGGCTAAAATCGGGCGCGGAGGGTGTCCCATTGCCACTCTTGCGTTATTAACCCCAGTGTACGAGTAAACTTCTCGTAGTCGCTTTGCCCCATCGCAGTAGCTACTGTTTTAAGCTGAGATTTAGCCTTTATTGCTTTCACCTGAAGTAACTCAAGTCGCTTGTCTGCACTAGCGTCGAAGTTATCGAGAAGAATTGCGTTTGCCTTACTTGTCGCCTCCCAGGCAGTAACGACGTACCCAATGAGCTTAATATAAACTGCTACCATCCGTTTACGCTCAAAAATGTTTTCAAATATTGAACCTGTTATTGCGTTATGAAAACTCGACTCTGTCTCATAAGACATTAACGCATCCAGATCTTTTAGTTCTTTCAATACTTCGTTTAAAAGACGAATGTGAGCCGCAGTGTTAAGTGCTTCATAAGAGAGCGAAGTAATATCGTCACTTAGCATTTCTAAGTTAACTAAAGAACGTTGGAGACTTGCCATTTCGGTGGTGTTCGTAGAAGCGAAAAATAAGATTTAGTGTATCGAAATCGAGCCAAGTTTGCGAAGCAAACTATCGGATTCAAAGCGAGTGATCACATGCTTCATCAATAATCAGTTAGCCCCACTGCTATTTGCTTTCATTTCGCGCTCCGCATTGAGTTTGTAAAGTATTAACGCAATGTAGGTTAGGACATCCAAAAAAGGGCGCCGCAGCGCCCTCACTCTCTTTATAATTCTTTACGTTTCGCGAGTTTTAACCTATTTCGCCAACTTAGCATTTAAGTCGTGACGTAAGTCAAAACGGTCAAGCGTCATAACCTTTGTCCACGCATCGACAAAGTCCTCAACAAAGCGAGTTTTTGCATTATCGTAAGCGTACACTTCGGCGACAGCGCGTAACTCACTGTTTGAACCGAATACCAGATCTACCGGCGTTCCCGTATACATTACTTCGCCAGTTTTTCTGTTAAACCCTTCGTAAACAGAAGGATCGTCAGTTTTTCTCCATTTAACGCCCATATCAAGCAGCGTCACGAAGAAATCATTGTTGAGCGTGCCCACATTGTCGGTAAATACACCGTGTGTAGATTCGCCTGTATTTGCGCCCAATGAACGCAAGCCTCCCAATAGAACGGTCATTTCAGGCACTGTTAAGTGTAACTGATCAGCTTTATCTACCAGCATATCTGTTGGCGAGCGGTAGCTTGCCTCAGCGTTGTAATAATTTCTAAATGCATCAGCAGTCGGCTCAAGAAGCGCGAAAGAGTTCACGTCTGTTTGCTCTTGTGTCGCATCAGTGCGCCCTGGAACGACCGGAACAGTGATATCAACACCAGCATCTTTAGCCGCTTTTTCGATAGCTGCAGCACCACCGATTACTATTAAATCAGCTAGCGATACCCTTTTCTTAGAGAACATACGAGAGTTGTACTCTTCCTGTAGTTCCTTAAGTTTCGCTACTACCGCCTTAACAGTTTCAGGCTCATTTGCTTCCCAACTCATTTGAGGCTCTAACGCTATACGGGCACCATTTGCGCCACCACGCATGTCAGAAGCACGGAAGCTAGAAGCCGCTGCCCATGCAGTTTTCACTAGCTGCTGGACGGTTAAACCGCTATCCAAAATATCCGCTTTTAACTTCTTAACGTCTTTATCAGAAATGGTTTTATATTCCGCCTTTGGTACCGGATCCTGCCAGACGAAGTTTTCTTCTGGAATGTCGTTACCTAGATAGCGAGCCTTAGGACCCATGTCACGGTGTGTAAGCTTAAACCATGCTTTTGCGAACGCTGTTTGATACTCTTTCGGATCTGCCAAAAAGCGTTCAGCAATTTTGCGATATTCTGGGTCATATTTAAGCGCAAGGTCGGCCGTAGTCATCACCGGTGGGTTTTTCTTACCCTCAACGTGTGCATCTGGTACAGACGTATGCAGTGACTCATCGGTAGGGATCCACTGGATTGCACCTGCCGGACTGCGGGTTTGCTTCCACTCAAAACCGAGCAAGTTCTGCAGATACAAGCTTGTCCACTTAGTAGGTAGTTGTGTCCAAGCGCCTTCAAGACCGCTGGTTACTGTGTCTTCAGCATTACCCTTACCACAGTTGTTTTTCCATCCCAAGCCCTGCTCTTCAAGACCAGCACCGCCTGGTTCTGCTTCTAAGCAATCCGCAGGCTTGTGCGCGCCATGCATTTTACCGAAGGTGTGGCCACCAGCAATCAGCGCTACCGTTTCTTCATCGTTCATTGCCATACGGCCGAAGGCGGTACGAATATTTTTCGCCGAGCCCATTGGGTCAGGCACACCTTTAGGACCCTCTGGGTTTACATAAATAAGGCCCATGTGCGTAGCACCGAGTGGACGCTGGAGCTTGCCATCGCGCTCTTCACGGTCGCTCGCTAGCATTTCAACTTCCGGACCCCAGTACACCATATCAGGCTCCCAGTCGTCGGTACGACCGCCCGCAAAGCCGTAGGTATCGAAGCCCATGTTTTCCATACCTACAGTACCTGCAAGAATCATTAAGTCGCCCCAAGAAAGACTTTCACCGTACTTTTGCTTAATTGGCCACAACAATCGGCGCGCTTTATCTAGGTTTCCGTTATCTGGCCAACTGTTAAGTGGGTCAAAACGCATTTGACCACCATCGCCGCCTCCACGACCGTCCAGCGTACGATACGTCCCTGCACTGTGCCACGAGAGACGAATAAAGAAAGGACCATAATTACCGAAATCTGCTGGCCACCAATCTTGCGATGTGGTTAGCAATTCATTGATATCACTTTTAACTTGGTCAAGGTCAAGCTTAGAAAATGCCTTTGCATAACTAAAGTCGTTACCCAAAGGATTAGAACGATTGTCGTGATCTCTAAGCGGCGCTAGGTCTAGTTGATCTGGCCACCAGAATTGATTGGTTTTAGCTTGGAAAGCTTTTGCCATGCCTGTGCCTTTCGCACCGGCAGGCTTGCTGATTTGATCATTAGCAACTGCACATGTTGCGCTTAGTGAAAGTGCAACTAATGCTGACAGTGTGGTTTTTTTAAACCTATTAATAGTCATGGTTTTTCCCGTCTCGGTTAAATTTTGTCACTGGTATCGATGCGTAAAGCGCCGATCACCATTAACATCTTATTTACTTGTTTGCCTGATAGAAGATAGACAGTGTTGGCTACTTTTTACAGTTGATAAAATGGATTTATCCGATTAGAAAAACCAATCAAACAAATTACCTTGTGAAATCATGATGTTGAAACATCGCGCATTTGGGAGATTGCATTTATGAAAATGTCTTAGCGGAACAGCTAAAACGCAATTGTGGATTGTGAATCTATTTCAAAGCGTAGGAAATTTTTGCGCGCTTAAATTGGCACAAAACCGCGTTAGAAATCTAAGTGATTAATAATTGTTCATAAAATCCTCTTCTTTGAAAAAATTTCCTTGCTTTGAACAACAATTTGCAATTTCTACCATGGCACAACTGTTGAAGGGATGTTGTAGGAATCAATCACACATTCACTTCAATAAGAAGTCGATGGAATGTTATAGAAGTAATGAGGACGAACTTATGAAAAACACACTTAAAACACTTACTGGACTAGCTGCGGTTGCATCAATTAGTGCAATGGCTTCGTTTGGCGCAAACGCTCAATCTAACCAAATCGAAGCGAAAGACAGCGGTTTTTACGTAGGTGGTAATTACGGCTACCTACGAGTTGAAGGTGAAGATGACTTTGATGATGACAAAGACGTATGGCAAGGCCTAGTTGGTTACAAGTTTAATGAGTGGGTAGCGATTGAAGGTGGCTACATTGACTTTGGCGATTATGGTAATGATATTGCTGGCGCTGAAACTGACGGCTATACCGCGGCAATTAAAGGTATTTTACCGCTAACTGAACGCTTCTCACTTTACGCTAAGGCGGGTCAGCTATGGTCTGAAACCGAATATAACTTTGCTGGTATATCGCGAGATAACGACGATGAGAGCCTTTTCGTTGGCGCTGGTCTAAGCTATGCGATTACAAGTAATTTCCTAGTTAATGCTGAATACACTGTATACGATACAGAGTTGGACGCAGACGAAGCATTTGATGACATCGACGATACCGATTTTGAAACCGATCTAAAACAAGCCAGCATTGGTGTTGAGTATCGCTTTTAATTGCTAGTTGACGCTATGTTAAATTATAGCCAGTTTTGAAGGGAAGGCCTTCGCCCAACGGCGAAGGCTTTTTCTAAGCTAGTACATCTAAGCAACTAACCGTCAATGCGCTGAATCAGTTGCGCCAACTCCTCAATTTTTGAAACCGTCGCCTTGACGAGATTATCAATTTCGTTTGAAGAGGACTGAGAGTTTCCTGCTAACGTTCTCACTTCATCCGCTACCACTGCGAAGCCTCTTCCCATTTCACCAGCTCTTGCTGCCTCAATCGCAGCATTCAACGCTAATAGATTCGTTTGTTCTGAAATCGAGTTGATTGTGCCGACAATATTGCTAATCGTTTGACTGGTGACAAGAAGTTCTTTCATCGCATCTTGAGTATCGTTAACCGCCTGTTTTCGCGTCGTAATATTGATAGCAAAAAACACAAAGCGAGTTATTTGCCCATTAAAGTTTTTAAGGGCGCTAATTCGAGCGTCGAATGCTAGGTAGCTTCCGTTTTTCTCAAGTTCAATAATTTTTGAAACGAAGCCAGAGGTCTCCAACGCTGATTTATCTTCAGCAGATAGTTTGTCCATCACTTCGTTTGCGAACTCTTTAGTACTAATCACATCTTTCAAATTATCGCGAAGTAGCTTGTTCGCCTCTATAACTTCACCATTTGGTTCCATTTCAAGGAGAACCAGCGCACTCCCAATTGCCTTGAGTTTATTGGTAAAGTCTAGCGCCATTTGTTTTACGCGAGTGATGTCTGCCTGAACTGCGATAAAATTGACTAGGTTGCCATCTTTGAAGACAGGGTTTATTGAAAGTGAAGTCCAATAAGGCGTACCATCTTTTCGATAGTTGAGTACCTCATCATAAAAAGCTTCTCTGTTTTTTATTTTCTGTCGAATGACGCTTACTGTTCGTTGGTCTGTCTCTTCGCCTTGGAGGAAAGAGCCCGGTTTCTTACCTTTAACTTCGTCGAGTTGCCAGCCTGTGAGTCGATAAAATCCGTTGTTTACATATTCAATTAGGCCATCTGCGTCAGAAATGATGACGGCATTGTCGGTCTCGTTTGCGACGAGAGACAGCATGCGCTGTAACTCCCGCTGCTCAACTTCTTCAGTAACATCTTTTATAAACGCAGTATAAAGTGTTCTATCTGCCAGTCGAACTTTCGATAACGATAGCCTTCCCCATAAGCTTTTACCGTCTTTTCGCTCGACTTTTACTTCGCGACTTGTCCCTACTATTTTATCCTGACCGGTTTCCCGGTTCGCATTAACATAATTGTCGTGGTTTGCTTGTATTGCTTGAGGTACCAACATTTTTACATTGCACCCAATCACCTCTTCTCTTCGATACCCCCAAAGCTTTTCCGCAGAAGCATTGAACAAGGTCACATTGTTGTTTTCATCGATACAAACCACCGCATCTAACGCTTGTTCAAGGGTTTGCTCAACAATCTCGCGGGCCTCTCTTTCCTCTGTAACATCACGAACAAACGCAGTGTAATGCTTTTTACCGCTGACAATAACCTGGGACAGCGCAAGCTGCACCCAAACTCTCTCGCCGCTTTTAGTTTCTAGCTCTACTTCTCGTGAACTGCCAACTATTTTGTTTACGTTAGTCGCTCTATGGGTATTTACATAGCTGTCATGATTAGCTTGGTGCTCTTGAGGGACGAGCATTCTGATATTTTTACCAAGCACCTCACTTGGCGCATAACCCCATAGGCGTTGGGCAGCATTGTTGTAAAACGTAATATTGTTTTTTTCATCTATCGTCACAACCGCAAGTATAGACTGGGAAAGTGCCTGTTCTGCCGCATTTTCACGTGAAAAGAAATTCATTGCTTTGCCTTTAGTTCATCCAACAGCAAAGTATATAGTTGAGTTCCTTTGTTTTTTCCAGTAATGGAGACTAAAGCGGAAAAAACGTGAAAATATTACACATATCCCGCCTTCATTTTTTGAGTAAGTAACGAGATTAAAAATCTTAATATTAGATATCAGTAACTTACAAAATTCAGTGAGAAGTTTATATCAGGTACGAATTCTGCAATTTCATTCACTAATGAATAAAAGTGAAAAACAGGTATAAAAACATGCAATCAGGTAAGAGTGTATTTCAACCAGGCCAAAACTGTTGGGTAAAAAGTAAAGCCCGCTTCTCGACGCCACTCATTGATTGCGGTAATTACTACAAAGCGTTACATAGCTCCATTGTAAAAGCCAAGCACAGTATATTTATTGTGGGATGGGACATTGACAGTCGAATTCGGTTGCTTAGAGGCGATGATGAAGCCAACAGTGAAGCCCCAAGCGTAATAAGCGACCTTTTGAAATGGAAAGCTGAGCAAAACCCTGAAATTAACATTTATCTACTGCGTTGGGATTCCTCTCTTGCCTTCTTCGCCCAGCGCGAGATGTGGGCAAAAGAAGTGTGGGAAGAAAAAACACCGGACAACGTGCAAACCGAGTTAGACGACACGATCCCGATGGGAGGCAGTCAGCACCAAAAAATTGTCGTTATCGACGATGAGCTAGTGTTTTCTGGTGGAATGGATGTTTCCACCAACCGCTGGGATACTCGTGACCACCCAGTGGTATCAGAGGAACGTAACGGACCTGACGGAGAGTATGGTCCACTGCACGATGTTCAAATGGTATCAAGCGGCCCAGTCGTAGCTGACTTCGCAAAACTGGTAAGATGGAGATGGCAGCGCGTTGCAGAAAATACGCCTATCGACATTAGGGAAGATGCACTTATTGATGAAGACGCGCCTGTGCCTGAAACGTGGCCCGACAATTATCCGCCGCTCTTTGAAAACGTTGAGTGTGCGCTCGCAAGAACCATTCCCTTCATGGATGAGGTGGAACCGGCCCAAGAAGTTCGGCATATGTTGCTTGACCTGATAGGTGAAGCTGAATCTGTCATTTACATAGAAAATCAATTCACAACCAGGCAAGAAATTGCTGAAGCGTTAAATCGACAACTGAAATTAAAGCCTAACCTTTCGGTGATTATAGTAAGTTCTTATGAGCCTAAAGGTAAGTTTGAATGTGAAGCCTTCTGGGCGAGCCGAATTGAATTTAAAGCAATTTTAGAAAAGGGAGTTGATCCGAAACGCGTGAAGCTTACCTACTCTTCTATCGAAGATATGCAGGGGCGTCGCGCTTACAAACGCATTCATTCAAAGGTTATGACGATAGATAATAAATACCTTGTTATTGGCTCTTCAAACATCAGTAACCGCTCAATGACGTTAGATACTGAAATTGACACAGTACTGTTTGGCAACAATAAGGAAAATCAAGCCTGTATAGAACAAGTAAGAAACGACTTGCTCGCCGAGCACACGGGCAGAAATATTGAAGCAATGCCGGCGATATTTAATGAAGACTTGCCTGTTGAAGCATTGATGCATGGCCAAATAGCGCACGGATATGTACTTACAGAAGTACGCGATGAGATTTTTACCGAGCTTTCTGGAACAAACATGTTCCGCGCGCTATCAGACCCCGAAGAGCCTCTAATTTCTGTTCCTACCTTTGACGGCGCTGCTCTACCGGCTCGCAACCCAAAACGTCGGAGCATCATGATCTTAATGGGTTTGGTGATCATAGCGGTTTTAGGCGGTTTAATGTTTTGGGCGAGCCAATCAATTCCATGGTTAAGTTCAGACAGTATCAATGCTTTCTTAGAAAAAAGCAGGGGCACCTACTTCGCCCTACCTACCGTTCTTTTGGTGTATGTTGTAGGCGGCATTTTATTTTTTCCCGTCACGGTCTTATCTCTTGCCGTAGCCGCAATTTTCGGACCTATTTGGGGGCCTATCTACGGTATGATGGGCGCGCTCATGAGTTCAGCTATTATGTTTGGAATAGGCAAACTTTCTGGAAATGCTGGGCTTAAGAAGCTAGGCGGCCCCAAAGTAGCTGCGGTTGATGAGAAACTCAAGCGTAGCGGGATCGTGGGTGTGGCCGCTATCCGTATGCTGCCTATCGCACCTTTCAGTTTGGTTAATCTCGTAGCCGGCATTTCATCTATTGGGATTTTTCAATTCTTAATAGGCACATTTTTAGGCATGTTTCCTCCTATGATTGCAAAAGGTCTCGTGGGAGATTCTATTGCACAAATATGGCAGAACCCGTCTCCTAAGACCATCAGCTATTTAGTGGGCGGCATCGTACTGTGGGGTCTTATGATTTGGGGTTCACAAAAATTCGCCCGTTATTACCAGGCTCGTAAAGAGACTGGCAATGACGAAATCGATGAAGGTAGCAGAAGTAAAAGTGAGGCAGATAAATGTGCCGCATAATGACCTATAACATTCATAGCGGCGTTGGTAGAGACAAAAAGCATGATTACAAACGCATAGGGCAATTTCTAGCGAATAGTGGAGCAGACGTTGTGCTGCTGCAAGAAATGGATACCCGCTCGCCACATCGAGATACAGCAGAAGATGTGAAGAATATATGTGCTGAAAATACGTTTAAGCTTATTCCCTCACCGGCGATAAGGGAAGCAGACGGTTGGTATGGCAATGCCATACTTACCCGTTTCGATGTTATTACTCATGATACCGTCGATGTGAGTCAAAGCGGAAGACAACCTAGAAATGTTCAAATTGTCGAGTTAGAAACCGAAAAAACGCCGCTGACCGTCGTTAATACGCACAAGGGGCTTAAAAAATTGGAGAGGCGCTCACAATTTTCGTTACTCCATGAGCATTTATCGTCCAGGCTAACGCAGCACAAGACACCTCTTCTTTTAGCTGGAGATTTTAATGAATGGCAGTTTTTTTCAAGAGCGTTTCATGCTTTAAACGAACTTCTCAATCAACAAAAAGTGGGCGCTACATTTCCGAGTCACTTTCCCGTATTTTCTCTTGACCGTGTGTGGGTCTCTGAGGATATCAGGGTAAAAGCATGTCGAAAGTTGAAAAATGCAAAGACCCGCGTATTTTCCGATCACTTGCCAGTGCTTGTTGATATAGAGCTTCCTGAATACGTGGAGTAAAACAGCGCTAGCACCTAGCTTGGAGACTATCGCCTCTCATTAAGCTGTATGAGAAATAAACGATGACGTTGCAAATTCCAATGTTCCACTCCAATGGTTCAACGCATTTTCTAGTGCAACCACCTTTCTAATAATGTCTACGATTCGCAGAAGGTCTCTCCCTGGTTTGGCTTTCTTATTCATAGCCGCGAGCACTGTACGGTGCATTTCAGGTTGGACAATTTTCAGTGTCGATACAAGGCCAGACTCTCTTAGATGAAAGATAGCCGAAGTAGGTAAAATCATTACTCCTTCACCCTGCATAACTTGTCTGAGCCCGGTCATTAATTGCCCAGAGTAGGCTAAATCGTGTTTAAGGCTAACCCCGGTTGCCTTTTCATAATCGGCGATCAACTGTCCTAGCGCATCTTTATTGCCAGGAGATAAAAGCGGGAGTTCACTGATCTCCCAGAATTTAATCACCGACTTTTCTTTTAAATGAGTGTATTCAGAGTGGGCACCGGACGCTGAGAACACGAGATGTAGTTCCTCTTGAATCAAAGGGGTAACGCTCATAAACTTCGGGTCAATAGCCTGCTGATAAGTAAGCGCAACATCGATTTGTTTTGACGATAACCAATCATTGATCGCGTAAGAAGGACCGGTACTGATTTCTACCTTGAGATCGTTATGATGTTTCGCTATCTCGGTCAACAGCGGTAATGAAAGCACATTACCAATGGAAGGGAGCATTCCTATTTTGATTTTTTTACCTTGCCCGGCGTGAAACCCTTCCATTACTGTTTTCACGTTTTCAATTTCGCCTAGTATTTTCTCTGCGTGTTTATAAAAAACTTCACCAGCAGGCGTCAAATTAACCCCAGCAAAGCTTCTTTCAAGTAATGTTGTTTTTACCTCCCGTTCTAAGCTCGCTAGTTGTTGACTTATCGCCGGCTGAGCGATATCTAGCGCTCTAGCGGCTCCAGCAATGCTTCCCTTTTGCACTGTAGTTATGAAATACCGCAGCTGTTTAGAATGCACTGACTTCCCCTATGAGACAGACCTAAAGTTAAGCGATGAGCTATCGATGTGCTATTACAGTTGCAACGCAAGCTATATGCCATTCCAATAGGTTATATGCAGCAAAATTGTAAAATCGTGGGGAAAAATAAAAGCCAGCAAAAACTCATATAATTTAATACTTAAGTATGAAGCTTAGAAAAATGCGCGTTGCGCTTATGATCAATACTTTTCTTATACCCCTGAATATTCTTCTTTCTTCCACCAGCGCCCAAGAGTTTTTAGCCTAGTAGCTGAACACGAGTGACACAATAAGAACAACAAGATGCAATATGCATCAATGTGGTGCTCGTGCGTGCCTAAAAAGAGTGCAGATTAAAACAATCTTCATCCATAAATTAAGTAGCAATAAGCACGATTGGGAACGCTGATGAAACAAAAGAAACTCCACACCGCAGTTCGTTACGCACTTACTGGAATAACCTTTTTTACCACGTCTATGCTTGTTCAAGCACAAGAAGTAGCGGAAGAAGCTACTGAGGCAAAAGATTTAGAGCGCATCGCCGTTGTTGGAGCGCGAGGGGCGCCACGTTCAGTTACAAGCTCGCCAGTGCCGGTTGATGTATTAACCGCTGAAGATGTAGAAGCGGTTGCGTTTACCGACATGAATAATGTTTTGATGACATTAGTTCCCTCTTACTCAGTTGGCCGCCAACCTATCTCTGACGGTGGAACATTTATTCGGCCTGCAACACTCCGCGGCATGCCTACCGATAAAACCTTAGTATTAGTTAATTCAAAGCGACGCCACAGAGCAGCGCTTGTTTCAATCGGAGGCTCAGGCACTCAGGGTCCAGATATCGCTACCATTCCCACAGCAGCAATTAATACGGTTGAAGTTCTTCGTGACGGTGCGGCTGCGCAATATGGTTCAGATGCAATCGCAGGCGTTATCAATTTTCAGCTAAAAGACAACACTGAGGGCGGTTCTTTTACTATTGACTACGGTACCTATTACGAGGGTGACGGAGATCAGATTACCGTTACGGGCAATAAGGGCTTTGCGCTAGGTGATGACGGTTTTCTCAGTATCTCAGCAGAGTACTCTGACAGCGACGCTACGTTTAGAGGTGAGCAATACTGTGAACCTTGGTTCTGTGTAGATGAGCAATCTGAGCAATATATTGCTGATGCCACAGCCATGGCAAATAGCGTCCATGATTCAGACGTAGTACAACCCTGGGGCCAGCCTAACACGAGCGGCAAACGCATATTTTTCAATTCCGGCTATACATTATCTGCAGAAGCTGAACTCTACGCCTTTGGTAACTATTCAGAAAGTGAAGGTGATGGATCGTTTTACTACCGCTATCCGGGCAACGGCACAATTGAAGACCTTCGCCTAGAAGACGGTTCAATTTGGAATCCAACAGAATTTTTCCCTGGAGGCTTCACGCCTCGCTTTTTTGGTGATGTTACCGACTACTCTTTCGTAGGTGGGATAAAAGGAATGTCTGGCGACCTTACCTACGATATCAGCGGTCGTTATGGCAACAATGAAATCTCTTACACGCTAGCGAATACGATTAACCCTTCTCTGGGTAACGAATCACCAACGTCATTTCAACCAGGCGACCTTACCAACGAAGAAACTCAAATCCAAGCAGACTTCACTTACGATATGAGTGAGTACGTACTAGCTTTTGGAGCAAGTTATCTAGATGAGTCTTATGAAATATCCGAAGGAGAAGAAGCCTCTTATTTCGCTGGACCTTACGCGACATCAGATCCCTATGGATTTTGTGATGGCAATATAGCAACCGCCGCAGGACTTGCAGTTATAGCCACTGGCTCTACGTTAGATTGTTCTAACCCAGACGACGCAGTTTATACCGTGGTTGGCGTAGGTTCTAACGGTTTCCCAGGATACTCTCCTGATTATTCAGGTTCTTATGAACGTGATTCTTATGCTGTTTATACAGATATTTCAGGTGATATAACCGATGCGTTATTTGCACAGGCGGCGTTGCGCTATGAAGACTATTCAGACTTTGGTTCAGAAGTCGTATACAAAATTGCCGGTTTCTACCAACTCAATGATGATGTAGGTTTTAGGTCTTCATTTGGTACAGGCTTCAGAGCACCAACGCCAGGTCAGCAAGGTACGACTAACGTATCCACTCGCTTACCTAACGGTTTCCCAGTTGCGACTGGTTTGTTCCCAGCAGGTGGTGAGGTAGCACAGGCTCTGGGTGCGGAAGAACTCTCGCCTGAGAAGTCAACGAACTTCACTCTCGGTATGACGGCTAATTATGGCGACTTAACCCTCACCGTAGACTACTACAATATCAAATTAGAGGACCGCCTCTACTCCGTTTCCACGCGTGACGTATCAACGACGGTTGTCACCGATCCAGATGCCAGCGGTTACAGTGCTTACCAAAACTACCTTGCGCTTGCCGGTGCAAATGTATCCGGCGCAGAGTCTATTGGTGGTGTTTTCTTCTTCCAAAACGCATTTGATACGGTAACAGAAGGTGTAGATGTTGTTGCAACATACAAGATGGAATCTAAATATGGTTCAACCATATTAACCGGCTCCATAAACTACAACAAAACCGAATTTGATTCGGACCCTAGTGAGTACCTCGACCCCGAAGATCAATTCGACTTTGAGAATGGTACGCCTGAAATGCGCGGGGTGTTCTCTGTCACTCACAGTTATGACGTATGGTCTGCAGTGGCTCGCCTAAGCTATTACGGCGAGTACGAAAACGCAGGAAGTGATAACGGCGAAAGTGTCAATGCTGAAAGCATTCAAACTTTTGGTGACGAATTCATGTTTGATATTGAAGGCTCTTATCTTATCAATGAGAACTTCACGTTATCAGTCGGTATCAGAAACCTGTTCGACAACTATCCAGATTTGAGTACAAATGGTGACGCTTGCTGTGGCGAACTATACGACTCAGGCTCGATAGTTGATTGGCAAGGTGGGTACTACTACACCCGCCTAGCTGCCCGCTTTTAATGGGGTGCAGCAAACGCCGGCTCACGCCGGTGTTTGCGTTTTATATAAGTGTATATAAGTTAATTTTAAAAAAGGTCCTTCAATGTTTAAAGCTGTATTGTGTGGAGTAGAATGCAAATGGAACTAGAACTACTGTGGTTTGTAGTTACCTTGTGTATAACCGGTGCCATAGCTGGTATCACCGCAGGCCTTTTCGGCAATGGTGGAGGCTTTGTTGTTGTTCCAGCCCTGCTTGCCGTTTTTCCTTTTTTTACTCCTCCGTCAGAAGCGCTCGTAAAAGTTGCTATAGGAACATCATTAGCCTCCATTGTGGTTTCTAGCGCTCGCTCTGTCATGGCTCACCGAGCCAAAGGTGCGGTAGACTTCGATATTCTCCGCTCTTGGAGTATCTGGCTCGTTCTTGGAGTTGGCGGCGGTCTACTTATCGCTAACAACACAAGCGCCAACGGGCTTACCGTAGTTTTCGCAGCAGGCGTTTTACTTTATTCGGTGTATTTTTTATTTCCTGAATTCGTCGTAAGACCTGGTCTGGTTTTCAACATGCCAAAAGGTATTGGTAAAGCAGTACTGGCATTTGTTCTCGGCGGATTCTCAGCGCTACTTGGTATTGGCGGCGGCACGCCAACGGTTATCACAATGGTAATGTGTCAGCGCACTATCCAGCAGGCTGTGGCAACCGCAGCTGGCGTAGGCTTTTTAATAGGACTTCCTGGTGCTATCGGATTTTTGTTTATGACACACCCTGATACCGCCTCCCTCCCAGTTGGCACCATTGGTTACATCAATATACCGGCACTTATTGCAATCAGCATAGGCGCCATCTTCACAGCGCCTATTGGAGCGAAAATGGCACATAACTTCAGTGAAAAGAAACTAAAACGCCTTTTTGGCATTTATCTCGTCATTGTCTCAAGCGCCATGTTCTATAAAGCCATATAACACGTCTAAAAGGAGAGAATCATGAGCTATAGCCGTTCAAGACGCTTATTTATCGGAGGTTCGGTAGCAGCGTCAGCATTCGGAGTTAGCGGATTTAGTACATTTACTGCTGCACAAACAGCAGGAGCCATTTCCAGTCCCATTCCCGCTGTGACATATGGCCCCTCACCAGGTGTGGCAAAACTCAATGCTAATGAAAACCCATTTGGCCCTAGCCCGAAAGCGTTGGACGCCATTGCCCAAGCCTCGGCCGAAGGTGGCGCATATTATGCCTACCCTGCCGCAATGACACTTTTAGATATGATTGCAGAGCGCCACGGTATTTCACGTAAGAACATTTCTTTAAGCGCAGGCTCTAGCCCTATTCTCTCTTATACTGCGCTCGCAGCCAGTAAAAAAGGAAAAATTCTTGGGCCAGATCTCTTTTGGGATACCACATCAAAAGCCCCGGAGAAACAAGGCGCGCCCGAGATAGTAAGAATTCCTAATACAGCAGAACTCGACATTGACCTTGACGCCATGTACGCAGCAATTGATGATTCCACTGGCATGGTTCATATCTGTAACCCAAATAACCCAACAGGTAAAATACTCGACCCAGAGAAGTTACGAGATTTTTGCATTAAGGCCTCTAAAAAAACACTTGTATTGGTTGATGAAGCTTACAATGAACTGATTGATGAACCACCAAAACACACGATGATCCCGCTTGTTAAAGCAGGACACAACGTGGTTGTTGCTCGTACTTTTTCTAAAATTTATGGCTTAGCCGGCATGCGAGTTGGCTACCTTATAGCATCAGAGGAAAATACGGATTGGATTAACCGTTATGGTATGGGTGGCTATACCTTGAATCAAGCAGGCCTTGCTGCCGCCATTGCAAGCTATAATGATGAGGCTTTTCTGACGTTCTCGAAAGAGAAAATATACGAAGGTAGAGCAATGGTTATGGATGCTGTCAAAGCAAACGGTTTGACAGCTCTGCCGTCGAGTACTAACTTTGTCTTTGTTAATTTGGGTGACGGCAACGCTGAATATTTCCGTCAAGCCATGGCCGAAGAGGATGTGCTGATACGAGGAATTTATCGTACCTACACTAATTGGTCTCGCGTAAGCATGGGAAGAATTGCAGATGTAAAACGTTACGTTGATTCGATGCCTAAGGCGCTAGAAAAGATGTACGCTTTACAAAATAGCTAGCTCAGAACGGTGTGTACTGAACACTCGTACACGCCTACTCATCATCAGCTAACATCCTCTCATTTCAACTAAAAGTCTAATACGCATAAAAGTCACTTCTGCCATATACTTTATAAAAATCGTTATTGCGAAAACACTCGAGCAATTTTTTTAACGAGTTTATTGCGGTAATGCTAAAACTGCTCATACTTTATTAAAAGATATTCCTCTAAATGCCGCTCTAGGAGGCTGTAAATGTCACTTTCTGTTTTAGTTGCTGATGATTCAAAGTTATCGAGGCGCAGTGTTATTCGAGCACTCCCCCAGGATCTTGAATACGATATTACCGAAGCAACGAACGGCCAAGAAGCTATTAATGAGCTATCAGAGAGGAGTTTTACACTTGTTCTATTAGACCTTACCATGCCGGAAGTGGATGGGGTGGGCGTGTTGGAATTCTTGCATGAGAGGCCCGATGCACCAAACGTTATTGTAATAAGTGCTGATTTTCAGCCGGAAAAGCAGAAAATTGTAATGTCTCTAGGAGCTAAGCGTTTTCTTCGCAAGCCGCTAGATAAAGAAGAGTTAGCAATGGCATTATTTGAACTGGGGTATCTATGAGTATCGTACTACCGCTAGATGAAGAGCAAAGAGATGCGCTTCAGGAATTGTTAAATATTTCTATGGGGCAAGCCGCCAATTCTCTCGCACAGTTGATAGAAACCAAAATTGATATTTCTATTCCAAAGATTTCAGCAGTTACCCCTACTCAGCTCTATAGCCTTTTATTTGAAACAGAAGATTCCTTCTATACTCGACAGTCTTTTTTAGGAGATGTACATGGCGAAGTAATGTCTGTGCTCTCTAGGGCTGGCTTGACGGAAGTGGCTACGTTGATGGACTACGACGACCCGTTGAGTAAAGAAGACATTCAAGAGATTATTCTAGAACTTTGTAATATTTTGGCAGGCGCTTGTCTGGCAGGCCTCTCCGATCAGCTGGAACTGACGACTAATCTAAACATGCCAACCTTGTTTCAGCCACATAAAAGCAATTTCGATGACCTGAAATGGCAGCACAGCCTAGTTATGGAAGTGCAATTTGTCATTGCAATTTCATCGTTCAGTATGCGCGTAGTTTTCTGTTTAGACGACGAGTCTCTTGCGCGAATGAAAGCTACATTGGATGAGTTGCTCGCATAATGTTTGAACAGCTGGTAGGTAAATTACCGGTCGGGATAGGTATTGTTGACGAGAGCTTCAATGTTGTTTATTTGAATGATTTTTTTTTGGACAGACTGCCCCATGAATTGCGTAAAAATTATAAAGAGACGCCGGTTACTGATTTATTCCACGGCCAAGGCAAGTTTTTAAAACGCAGACTTAAGTCGGTCTTTGTATTACAGCATCCCAGTTTTAGCTATTGGGAACAGCGGCCTCACATATTTCCATTTAAAAGTTCTCGCCCAATAACGGGTGAAGAAACTCAAATGTATCAAAATATGGAAATTCTGCCCGTCAAAGATAAAGCAACGGGCCAGAGATACGCATGTATTTTTCTTCAAGATGTGACAGCACAAGCAAGTTATTTCAGAGCACAACAGAAACTATCAGAAGCACTAAAAAAAGAACATGATGCGCAAAAAAAGCTGATCAGAAAACTGGACACCGCACAAAGTCAGCTGATTCAAGCAGAGAAAATGGCGTCTACTGGCCAGCTTGCTGCGGGTATCGCTCACGAAATCAATAACCCAATTGGATTTGTGAATGCCAATCTCAACACACTTGGGCAATACGCCTCTCATCTCATTTCTATATGCGATGGTGTTTACTCACACCTTGAAAGCTTTAACGACGAACTAAGTGAACAAATAGAAGCGCTCTATCAATCAAATCACTACGACCTGGTAAAAGAAGATATTACCGAATTAATCGAAGAGTCCACGGACGGATTAACACGAGTAAAAGACATCGTAGAGAACCTAAAGAATTTTTCGTTAGAAAATTCAGAAGGTGTTCAAACCGTTGATATTTTTACCGTATGTAATCAGCTCATTACTCTAATTTCGGCTCAATACAGCACACCTCAGTATAAATTTGACTGTGAACGAGAAAAAGTTGAAGTCATGGGTAATCCCGGCCCGTTAAAGCAAGCGTTAATGAATGTAATGATAAATGCCGCTCAAGCCATCGACACAAAAGGTGTTATAAAACTCAGCGTTCAAGAGTCAGGCGATCAAGTTATCATTAAAATACTTGATTCAGGGTGTGGTATTCCAGCCCAGCATTTGAAGCGTGTTTTCGAACCTTTTTTCACCACAAAGCCTGAGGGACAAGGGCAAGGCTTGGGCTTATCAGTCGCCTATACTGCAATAGAGCAACATCAAGGCAAAATATCAATAAGCAGCAAGGAAGCAAAAGGCACGGTAGTCGAAATTTCTATTCCTAAACAACCATCTAACGTGACGGGCGTTAGCCCAGAAAACGACAGTGATCCCTCTGATACTGTGCCAGAAGGTGCCTAAAAAACTGCGTTAACAGGCAAGCTGTTTGGCTTCTATGGCTTTAAACTCGTAGTGCCCTTTATCGTTAACACTGCGAGAGATCTCCCCCTTATGATATAAGTAATTTAAATGAGACAGGCATTCTGCTACAGCAAATACCATATTTCGGCTTGATAACTTTCGTTTAAACATAACGGGCAAAAGAGCTACAACCGTTTGAGGGTGCTCACAAGCTTCAAGCAATGCGTTTAAATGTTCATGATGATGCTCTATAAGCATATCGACCCTTTCGTGTAGACCGACGAAAGGTAACTTATGAGCGGGTAGCACAGTGACGTCTTTTGGCAGCGATTTAAACTGAGGCAAGGTGCTCAGATAATCATCTAATGTATTCGCATCGGGTTCGGTGGAATAGGCACCTATGTTAGGGGTAATAATAGGTAGAATGTGATCACCTGAAATTAGGATATTTTTCTTTTCGTTAAAAAGGCATGCATGCTCTGGAGAATGTCCACGCCCGATAATTACTCGCCATTCATCCTTTCCTAAAGACAATGTCATGCCATCTATAAGTCGTGTGTAGCTGATTGGTAAGGGAGACACAACGCTACTGTAGCCATTTCCATCTCCAGCCGTAAGCTTTTCAATTAAATCATCGTCGAGGCCTGCACGCTGATAATAAAGTATGTCTCTCTCATTTGTCGCCCCGTTTCTGCCAGCAGCAAAGGCTCTAGCAGTAAAGTACTCGGTTTGCGTCATATAAAACGGGACGTTGTACGTGTCAGCAATCCAACCCGCTAACCCGACATGGTCAGGGTGTAGATGCGTCACAATCACACCGACAATAGGTGCGTTTAACTGTTCAAAAACACGCTGCCACAGTGATTTCGTTGTGGCGGTTCCTAAGCCAGTGTCAAGTACCACCCAGCCGCCTTCGCCTTTTAACAAGTAAAGGTTAATATGGTCTAGATCGAAAGGTAAAGGCATGGTTAGCCATAGTACTCCTTCCGCAATTTCTATAAACTCGCCAGGCTCTACCTGCTTGTCATATAGATATTCCATACCGCCCTCGCTGAAGTTATTAGCCAACGGTTCGATGACTCATATAAGTAACCTTAAATGCCATAGCCAGAGAAAACCGCTTAAAGTACTACGTTTCTACCCTGCTCCCTACGTAAAGACAAACATATCTGTCGAATAGAGAACTATAGGAGTTGGTGATAACAAACGGTATACTCAAGAGTGGTGGCTTGTTGACGAATACAAGAGTCATCAGTATCTCATCTTATAAAATGTCGCTTTTTCTAAACGGAATCATGCCAAGCACTTCAATACATCAAGGTTTCATACTCAATAAAAGCACGTTCACAGTACGGGGCAAAGTGTATGTAGAACTGTGGGTAAAAACTGCAAACCAAATTGTGAAGCTCATCTCGTCCCCCCAAAATCCAACTTGTTTTGTAGCAGAAGATCAGGAGCCGTTACTAAGAGAGCTAGCAGATCATATCTCGCTTAAACTCTTAGTTTCCGACGATGGTTTTTACACCCTAGAACAAACCAAAGTATCGACCGTCAAGACCAAAACCGAATCGCAAATGCATCAGTTGCGTCAATTGGCGCGGGAAAAAGACATTATTTTATATGAAGCTGATATTAGGGTGGCCGACCGTTATCTGATGGAGCGTTTTGTTTACGGCGCCGTTGAATTCGTTGCCCCTGCGCTTAATTCTGCGCGCAAAAATAATGAACCGTTTGTTGATACCATAGAAAATGCGCAAATAAGACCTTGCCAGTATAGAACGACATTTACGTCCCTCAGTATAGACATTGAATGTAATGAACATGAAGAGCTGTTCAGCATCGCTTTGGCCGGGGACCGTTTAAATGTTGTACTGCTAGTTCGTCCACCTGGAATGTCAGAACGACAGCTTAGTGCAGCGAAGGAGACTGCCTATCAACTCACCGTTGTCGATTCAGAACGGGAGTTGCTTAATGCATTTTTCACGCATATAACGATATACGACCCTGACATTATCTTAGGGTGGAACGTTAAGCAGTTTGATATGGCTGTGCTTGCTCGCAGAACGAAAGTGAATAACTTGAATTTCCACATTGGACGCCGCGCGCGAGAGGCTTCAGTGCGACAATGGGAGGACCAGACACTCGTCGATGTGCCCGGTCGCTGCGTTATCGATGGTATTGAAGCATTGAAAACCATGACTTACCAGTTTGAGTCTTATTCACTCGATCACGTTTCAGAGGCACTACTGGGTGAAAATAAGCTTATTCAAGAAAGCGACAAACTTGCCGCAATAAAGCGTTTATATTATGAAGATCCTATTGCTTTAACGAACTATAACTTTAAAGACACGGAACTGGTAAATCGTATTCAAGAAAAAACCCAGTTTATTGACTTTCTTGCTTTGCGAAGCATTTTAACCGGTTTAGATATGAGCAGGCCGGGCGGATCAGTTGCGGCATTTCTGAACGTTTACCTACCCAAGCTCCACCGCAGCTCCTATGTCGCCGGGGTTAGGCCAGAAAATGGAGGGCTGGCGAGCCCGGGGGGATACGTTATGCGTTCTCAGCCTGGCTTATACAAAGACGTATTGGTTCTCGACTTCAAGAGCCTATACCCGTCTATCATACGAACATTTAAAATAGATCCTGTAGGACTCGCAGAAGGATTAAAGTCGCCGGAGAACGCGATTGAGGGCTTCAAAGGAGCAGTATTTAGTCGAACCACGCACTTTCTCCCATCAATTATCGAAAACCTCTGGCTTCAGCGTGATGAGGCGAAGAAACAGAAAGACTCCCCCCGCTCCCAAGCAATTAAGATATTAATGAACTCATTTTATGGTGTATTAGGCAGCGGCGGCTGCCCTTTTTACGACCCTCGACTTGCCAGTTCAATTACTTTGCGTGGTCATGAGATTATGCAGATTACAGCCGGCTGGATTGAAGACTTAGGTTACCAAGTTATCTACGGCGATACCGACTCAACCTTTGTTCACGTAGAAGGAAATGACACCTTAGGTACACCAAAAACAACGGGAATAAAGCTTGCTGAAATTATCAATGAAAAATGGACGGCCTTACTAAGGGAGAGTTTTGATATAGATTGTCACCTAGAAATTGAGTTTGAATCGCATTTTTCTACGTTTTTTATGCCTACAATCAGAGGCTCAACGGAAGGAAGTAAAAAACGCTATGCGGGGATGAAGGGTGACGAACTCATTTTCAAAGGCTTAGAAAATGTGCGCTCTGACTGGACTTCCTTAGCCAAATCTTTTCAATATCAGTTATACAAGAAGGTATTTTCAGGCCAGCCGGTAGAAAGGTACATTGGCGACACGCTAAATGCGGTCAAATCAGGACAAATGGACGACGAGTTGGTTTATAAAAAACGTTTGCGAAAGCCGCTATCATCCTATACCAAGTCCCTTCCACCTCATGTGAAAGCAGCGAGACGTGCAGATGAACTTTTCAAGGATCAGGGCTTGCCCTTACGCTATCAATCGAATACCACAATCGCGTATGTCATTACGGTCCAAGGCCCGCAAACGATAGAGACGGTCTCTGCGCCATTACACTATGACCACTACATAGAAAAACAAATCCAACCTATAGCAGACAGTATCTTACCCCTTATTGGCGCAAGCTTTGAACACATTGCTAACGACCAACTGCCCTTATTTTAGACGTAAATATTTTGTATGAACATCTTTCATAAAATGTGACAAATTAACAAAAACAATCAGCCCTCATTCATTTAAAAAAAACTTTTTATACTGCTTTTCAGTAATTTAACCCTTTGGCACAAGAAGTGAATTAAATACGTTGAGTAAATACTTTGAATAGCTAAATCGGTTTGAATGAAGTCACAACTTCAATCAACATGCGTTCTATTTAGTGGTTAGGGCAATTGAGAGCCCGCGTTCGCAATGAAAAACAGAAGGAATTTGATTATGAAGATCACAAAATTTAGTTTGATTACTAGTGCAATTGTTACAGCCACACTTTCTGCATCAGCTTTTGCAGGACATCACGAAGAAAAAATTTCAATGGGCTTCGATGCCTTAGACAAAGATAGTAATGGTTACATCGTGGGTTCAGAATCCTCTGGAGTTATGAATAGCAAATTAGTGTCTAAAATGGATACAGACGGCGACAGTATGGTAAGTCGCGCTGAGTTTAATGCGTTTGTTGATGAAAAGCCTTCAATGTTCAGCGATGAAATCATTACACAGGTCCAGACGGAAGGCACAAACGATGCAGTGTTAAGCGAAAAAGGTAACCCTGAACTATTTTCGAAAGACGATGGCGAAATGATCTCGGAGAAGAATAAGGAATTACGTACTGAGATGTCAGCAAGCGCGGACGACAAATTCACAGAAATAGATATGGACAGCGACGGTAGAATTAGTAAAACCGAACTAGAAGCCGCCAAAATAGAGGGTGACTTTGATTCGATGGACGGAAACGATGATAAGTACATTACACGTATGGAGTATAGAACTTATTATAAAAACCTTGATGCAGAATAGTCGCAATAGTAGTTGACTCGAACTAGGGAAATACTGAGGCAGCTAATGAAATAAAGTACTCTGACCCTGAGGGATCCCCACGAATTTAATTTCATGTGCCTGCGGCCCAAGCCCCGTCTAC
>NZ_JAEFCD010000018.1 GCF_016405965.1 Alteromonas sp. IB21
AAATCAGTGATCGGATTGAACCGAAATGGGTGATCGGAATGGGCCGGAACATGCAGCGTCGCCGAAATTAGCTCTGGGTCATTATCCACACGTAGCTGAGTTGGTAATCCTCGCTCAGACTTAAGCTGTTCTAACACGCGTACGACACGGCCAGCGGGCAAAGACGTATCAACTTCAATAGCGAGGCACTCTCGCGTGCCTTCATCCACTACATTCAGTGTTCGGAACCGTTTACCGCAATATAACGTGTCATGCATAAAGTCCAACGCCCATTGATGGTTTGCCTGATCCAGCACTTCTAATGGCTGGGCTATTCGCTTGGGCAGTACCCATTTAGTTCTGCGTCTCAGGTTCAATCCCATCTGGCAGTAAACGCGATAGACGCGCTTGTAGCTGAAGGGAAAGCCTTTGAAACGCATTCAGCCAAAACACTTCCAGAAGCCTGCTCATGGCGACTTGTCCAAAACCGCATTGATAGCATCAACGACAACTTTCAGAAGCAGCCTGTCTCCTTATGTCCGTCTGTAGGTAATATCAGAGACAAGTTCCACCAAAGAATACTTTGGTATAGTTATTTGGTTACTCTTTGGGCTTACGTTAACTCTCAGCATGATGAAATTAGGCCTTTTTTTCCGAAAATTTCTTAGGAAAGTAGTATGTAATAATTTAATAACCTACCGAACAATAAAAAATATATTTTGAGTTGTCATTTCTAAATTCGTTCTTTCAAAGCTAATCGAAGCCAAGCCACTGATTAATATAGATTAATTATTTTTAGTGCTCGCTATTTTAATTTTATTGATTTGCTTAACACTATTTTTTAGTAAAATTATCATTATTATTTATTCTATAGAATATGAATTAAGTTGCTGTATCTATTGCTTTTTTTGAGGCTTTAAGTGTATTGGTAGGTTATATATAACCTTCTTCTCACAAAAAAAGCCTTCACAACTCCTCGTTTCAAAAATTTTCATTTTCGATATAAATCTTTTATTTTACCCCCTCTACCATTAAGCTCATGACTTTTAACACCTTTTACTTATGATTAGTAAGCTAGGTAGGTTATTTATAACCTTCTTGATAAAAATGTTGAAATGATGGTAGTTGTTCACTAAATATGTTGGCACCATGATTTGGCCTCCTAACAGACAAAGCATGCGTGTTAGCCGTATTCTTATTGGTTTAGTGACACGTTTGTGTCCCAAGTGACATTTTTGTGTCCCAAGTGACATTTTTGTGTCCCTAATTGTTTGCGGAGTTTAATTTTTTGTTTTTCTTAGTGACACGTTTGTGTCCCAAGTGACATTTTTGCGTCCCAGCGTACTTTGGTATGTACAAGGTGAAAAATGTCGGTAGGTGAAAAAACATAAGTAATGATAATGAGCATCCTTCTATTACTTCAATTGAAGTGGATATGGAAGTACCACATGCGCCAGTGGCGATGATATGAATTCTATGGTGATGCCTCCTCGCCCTAAAAATTTTGGTACAAGAAATGGTTGAATGGGTGATTTACTGGTTACCAGCGAGATAATTTCGGTTGTTACTGCTAACGAACGACAAGCTGAAACGGATGTTGTATCTATCCAGTAAGCGTAAAAGCGCTGAGGTGCTAAACGATAACTACATCGTTAGTGATGAATGCAGAACGACGTTTCTTGGTTGCTGAGCGTTGCAACCTCATGATGAAGTCGACATACTAGTACATGGTAAATTGCGATTAAATCGTACAAATTAGTCATTATACGAGACTATCTTCGCATCAAACGTCGTACCCTTTGTCGTCATCACACCACAACCCGACAGTCATAGGCTTCCGATTTTAAGTAACCTACGCGTGAATTTGTTTTTTTCAAGTAAGTGCCGGAAATTCATGATGGCAGTGTGGTCAGGAGCTGCATTATCCTGTGGCAGTCGCACAAACTTGCTTATTGAGCCAATTTCATATAACGCATATTCCATTGCCCTCCTGGCTTTAGAAAGGCTACAATTATAGACAGCAGTTCAGACCTTGGCAGCAGGTTCTCCATTAGGAATAAGACAATCTTTTCAAGGGTTTGCCAGCGCTTGCTGTAAAACTCACCATCAGCGAAAGAGACTTTTGGCTCTTCGGTGGTTGTGCTTTACTGTACAGCTATGATTTCACATCAGGGACTAGATCACACCATCCCTAAGTTTGGTAAATCATTAAAGCGAGACTTACAACTGCGAGTTTTCAACATTACTGTCTTCAACAGTCGAGCACTACAAGCTCTTTTCGGAGGCTTCATTTTTCCATTAAAATCTTTCTCGCGCTCGACTCTAATAAAATTTAACAAATGTAACTACACTTTATATTAACTTTTCTTATTCTTTGAGGTATGCAAGGTCTGGACTATTCCAACCACTAAAGGAAAAACACCGGTAGGGGCGAAGAAGAAGTGATCGGGTAAAACCGAACCGACAGAACTGACTCTCCGTTGCACGTATTCCGCATTTTTATATGGAAAATAGGGTCTAAATCAAGTGGAAAAAACAACTTTAAAAGCAGTCAAAGACGTGGTGGGCATACTTATAGAGCACGCTACAAAGGTAGAGAGCTCACTGCAGACTGAGAAAAAAATGAGATATTTTTCTACCAAAGAGGTGTGCAATTTTATTAATAGGACTACATCAACTTTATACAAAGCTGAAGAAGACGGTGTTATTAAAAAGCCGGAAGTGAACCCTGATACAGGGCGTAGAATAGGTTATACGTTAGAGCAAGTGAACCTCTTACGTGATCACTTCAAAATTGCTCCTAAGTTGAAGAGAAATAGACCTAAAGAACATCTAGGTATTACTACTGCGCTATATAACCCTAAAGGGGGAGTTGGCAAAACGACTACGGCTGTTAACATCGCACAGTACTGCGCCGTGATCGGCTACGAAGTATTAATAATAGATATGGATAGCCAAGCAAGTACGAGCGCTTTTTTTAGCACCGTTGGCAATGGTGACTTCGATGAAAATGACACCATTTTGTCTTCAACTTTAGATTCAGAAGAGACAACGCTTGATTATGCGATACGTGAAACCCACTTCGATAACTTGCAAATTATCCGCGCGACGCATCATTTGTCTAGTTCCGAGTTTGATGTATACAACCAAGTCAGTAGCGACGATATAGACCTTGTGAAATACTTTCAATCTTTGAAAGTTGCCATTGACTCCGTAAAGGGTAACTATGATTTCATTTTTTTAGATGCACCGCCAAGCCTTGGGATGAACGGTCTGCAGACACTTCTCAGTGTAGATAATATCATAATCCCATGCCCTCCCCGTATGCTTGATTTAGTTGTCACTAAACAATTTCTGGAAATAGCTACCCAACTTGTAGATAAGCATTCAAACGGAAAGAAATTTCACAGTGTCAAGGTTATGGTGTCGATGTATGACCTAAAAAAAGAGGAGTCAAAGAAGTTGATGAAAATAATGCCGGCAGTATTTGGTAGTCATATGTATATGAATCAGATGTTATACTCTGAATCTGTTGTTAATGCCTCTGCGGCCTTGCAAACTGTATGGGAAACCCCAAAACCAGATAAGCATACCACTGAGAATATGCGAATGCTTTTCAACGAAATTATTTGCGATTTGGTTGTAAGTAATAGAACTACTATTTAGTTTCAGCTGCTAAAATTAGGTATTGATTTGTAGTGTGAGACTATAACTATTTTTGTTCAATCGGCATCATTAAATATTCTTTCATAAGTTCCTCACTCAATATTGTTTTCAATTTACAAGACGGAATAAATTCTAAGGCTAGACATTGTTTTTGATATTTTTTAACTGTGACTTCCCCAGTGTGTTTGACTTAGAAAAAGCACTTACTGCAAGTCCATAACGCTCGAGTAAGTATGGAAACCGAAGACTTCTGAGTACTTTTATATCAATGCATTTAATTCAGATGGGTCAGCACAGAAAAGATTGTGATTTCTGACTAAGCAAATAAGTATCCTTTAAGAAAAATATCTGTGATTGGGTTGACCCCCTCTACCCTTTTCTTTCTCTTTCTATCTTATTCTAATGTACTTAGGTTTGGCGTTTTATTAACGTGAGTGGAATTCAAAGAGTTTCTATGGCGCAATATCATTATGGATGGTATCTGTTTTGAATAGGTGCGTATGGATGGCATCTATTGCACTTTAATAAAATTTTGAATCCATTATGTTCCCCTACTCTGATAGTTTTTTATGAGATAATAAGAATTACACAGCATTAACTGTGCTAGATTGTGTAAATATCAAACGTAAACGAATTTCAGGCACAAAAAATCTCCAGAACAAAGTCTGGATTTCAGGGAGTTGATGTGGTTCAGTAGTTCTGTGCTTTTCTCATTTCAGCCAGATAGTACGCATGTTCCGCTGGGGTAGCTTTTTTACCTGGCCGAGTGAGTTCCGTTGGCTTATTTATTGAATGACGAGTCTTACCTTGAGATTTTTGTTTTATGTCAAAAAGCCGAGATTTTAGCTGCTTGTACCCTGCCCTTACTCGCTCAGCTATCCTAACGCGTGTAAATGTAATTCGTTTGCCGTCTAGCTTAAGTGTTACTAGTCCGAGTTCGACAAGTGTATTGATTACCCGTCTTATGGTATTTCTTGACCACTGCATCATTGCTGATAAATAAGGCACACTTAGTGACAAGGTCGATTTATCAAATTTGTCTCTGAATTTGATTTTATTGTGAAGGTACCCGTGCAAAACTAGTGTTTTATGGAGGTGCCGAGATTGATTGCGCTTCCACTTTTCACATTTTGTAGAGGCTTGCAGCGCGTTCACATAAACTTTGAAGAATATATTTCTCAGGTCTGGTTGTTTATGTTTATTGCTTTTCCTTAGACAGTTTAAGATTTCTGACAATTCAGATGAGAACTCCTGTGCATACTGATGAGTACCAATTACTAAATAGTGTGATATGTCGTCAAAGTAGCTATAACGAAGAACTTTATTTTTGATGTCAGGTTTTTCAGCACGTGCTAAGAAGTTCTTCTCTACAAGCTTATCGATTGTTGACCTGATTGTGTTTGCGGAGTATCCAAGGTTTTTACAGAGACTTGCTGTGCTACGTTTAAATATTTGCCCCTTTTGCTTGTCACAAGCAAAATAAGTAACAAAAGAGAAAACATATGACTCTGTTTCATTGAGATGTTCAAAAAGCCCCGTGCTCATGAACACAAATTCTGTGTTTTTTCTCATTTTTTTACCAACAAATCGAGTTATTGTTGATAAAAAACGCCCTAACAGTTGACGTGATCGATCAATCCGCTAGAATCGGATGTGTAACTCGTTCGAAAAAGTTACATCCTAAGACCCGTGCAGTGCGCCAACACTTCACGGGTTTTGTCTTTTAAGCGCTTCTTATCTTCCCAAATAATTTATGTTGCTCTTCAATGAGCAAGTTAAAGATTTAATAAAAGTGAGAGAATGTCTTTAACAGATGTAATCTTTATACGAAAGGTAATAGAGATCAAGTTGGATCGTGATCTAATTTAGATCTTTTTATAGATTCGATCCGAGCCCTAATCTATTGATTTTCTTTGCTATAGATTCGATCCAAGGATTTTTTAGTATCAAATTATAAGTTATCGCTGACTATTGAAGTGGCTCAAAATATGTAATGCAGACATATCTCGTCTAAAAGCTATAACTGATGACCCATGCTCAGGTGAATAACCAATATTGATCAGGTAACCTTGTACCGTGGCCCGACCGTATTCGACTACTAATTCACCTTTTCTTGGCTCAGACAAATGGCATGTCTCTATAATTCGAACAATCTTGTCTTTGACAGCGTTATGAATTTTAGCTTTATATTCGGGATCTGCATTCGTAAGTACCATGTTTGAAAACTTACGCTTAAATTCACTTAGACTGGTCGAAGGAGCTACTGATTCACGAAGCTCGTTCCATGTATACATCTGCTGCGCCTGACGTCCAGTAATGAGATGTTCCCTCGCCCATAGGCCAAACAAAATTTCAATTTCATTCTTTGTTGCGAAAATATCACTGTCAATCAACAACATTTCGTTAAGAGATTTTTCAGCGCGCACGGCAGCTATAATATTTTTCACTGTCGAGCGCGGAAATTGAATAACTGCTGCTTTTTTTTCTATCTCTCTTTCATCTTCATAGGTAACAAGAGCCTCAAGTCTGAAAAGCTTGTAATACATTTCAATATCTTTAATTGTACTGTGGTCTTGTCCATATAAATCGCGCATATCAAATGTAGTTGCTGATATTCGCTGCAACGATTGGATAGCATTATTCATATAACCACCAGCTGATGCATCTGAAAGCGGAATATCCTTCGCCATTGATATAAGAGGCTCTAGTGGTAATGTGAATGTTTCTCCAATAGTATCTGCCTGTTCAACTCGTTCAGAAATATGATTGATAAGCCAGGTAATAGCGCCTGCGTAGTAGCTCATATCAGGTAGATAGATAAGCCTTCCCTCTTCTGCTCGTGCGGTGATGGAGATTGGTTTTACTCTACCGTCTACTTTTAGTTTAACGTTGATAGTACCTGCCTTATCTTTGCGATTAGTTCGCATCGCTTTAACTAGATATCTAACAATTTGTAGCTCAATAAATCGTGTTTTATCGTCATACCGGCCAATATCTATAGTTTCAACGGTATTAGATGACACCAATTGATAATTATCTCTCTCCGGTACTGATGAATAGTCTGCAGCTGCTACAGCCTGCCCTTTAGGTATCGCTAATGTAAAAAGCTTTCCTCTACGACGTCGTATTGGATCAGTTGTAATAAATTCACTTTTTATAAGATTAGCTTTTTCAAGAGTGACCAGATGATGTCGAATATTTGATACTTTTCGATTTATACATTCGGCGATATAATGGATACTTGCAATGCGTTCGTCGATATCCTGTAGAGCTATAAAGACGTCAGAAATCACAGCTATCGTAATTGGTGAAATAGATAATGCTCCACATAAACGAAGGTACAGTTTCAAATCGAGTGATTCAGGAGCGTTAACCAGAGGCGCTTTAAATCCATATTTTTCTGACAAGTCAAAAAGCTCTCGCACTATAATTTCCCCCATTGTTATAGATTACAGTTATTTCGTAGATTCGATCCTGAGGTTACCCAACTATCTTTATAAAGTCCATTTTAAAGGTTGAATTCAGTTGTAAGTTCATAAGAAATAAAACCTTTACTAGGTTCAGGTGAACCTGATAAGAGTTAACACCTCGCAAAAGCCTGCCCGTAATAGCTTTCAGCAAATTTCTAATTAATAAATCAAATAAGGAATTTATTAGGTTTATTGAGATCAAAGTCCTGGTTTCCTGTGATGATGTTTCAATAATAGGTACAAACTTTCAATCCTCTCGTAGCCTGCCGGACAAGCCTATTTACTTAACATTTTCTTAATTGAGTTCATATGAACCTAATAGGCATCAACACCTCTCAACACACTGCCAATAAAGGGTTTCAGTAAGATATCAATAATTGAAAGAAATAAACTAAATAGCTTCTCTAAATGGATTATTAAAAGATTCGATCCGAGACATTGAAAGGTTAGCATGTCAAACTGATATTATGTGCTGATACAAGGTCGAGATTATGAATAAAGACGAAATGTACAACGGACTGCGGGTGCTCTCTAGTTACCATAGAAAAGGAGGCGTTGGAAAAACGTTTCTCGCATCAACAATTGCATATCTGTTAGCAACCGGAGGGCCAGGCGGGAAGGGGATAAAGCGCCGTGTTTTAGTGCTGGATTATGATTCACAGCAAGATTCGTCAAAAGCATTCTTAAAAATGGATGCTATACCAGGCGATGATGAATACGCTGCTCCGCTACACCCAGAATTAGAAGAGATTGATGATCCAGAGTGGAGTGGTCGAAATACTTCCACTGATATCTTGTTTGACTCACCAGTATATGAATATCCGACAGCCTTCGAAAACATCAAAGTGTTACCATCTGAAGGTAATGTTGACCGCGTACTAGCTCTGACACCGCAAGCGGATAGACTGGTTTCAAAAATTTCGACACATATGCGCGATTGGTTTTCAATTCCAGAACTGGCGGAAGATTACGATATCGTTATTGTTGACAACCCGCCAAGTAAGTCACCGGTTAGCGCTGGTATGTTGGGAGCCGCTACTCATGTGATAATTCCAACTGAGCCTGAATACGACTCGATAGATGGTGTACCTATGTTGCTCAATCGAGTAGATCGTATCAACGAAGACCGACAAAAATCTCCACTGAAGATTGTGGGTGTTGTGCCAAATAAAGTTCCAAGCAAATCACGTCTTACTCAGAAAGATGAAGTGGCACTTGCGAAACTTTACGATACAAATGGTCCTACGGGAAAACATATGACGCGCTTTTGGCTTCAGCAGCGAAATTGCTATCGCGTTATGGAACGTCCATCTGTTGACGAGTCACATTTTAATTATGTGCATAATTATCACGCGCAAAAAGAAATGCAGAAGCTTTATGAACTGATTGAAGGTAGCTTATGGGGGAATGAATAATGAACAGCCCTAAAAAGGCAAGACGTAGAACAGTCGGAAAAGTTAATTCTCAAGAAGATTTAATAAGCCAATTTGAGTCAGGGGAGGGCGTATCCAAAAAATCTCAACAGATGTTGGATGACCTCAAAGCTCGGGACAAATCCAAAGAAAGCGAAGTACATGACGATCCTATCTTTAAGACATCTTCTGAATTAGATAGGGTGCTGGTGGATTATATACAACCACAGTCAGATAATTCACGATATTTACCCGTTACCTTTGCACAGAAAGCAGATAATGAGTCTATCGCAGCTTTGGATAATTGTGTTGTCTGTGAAAAGGGGATTCTTGAGAACCGATTATCAAAAGACAACCCCCGTTATGATGCCGTTAATTTAGAAATAGAAGAAATTAAAAATTTAGCTGAGACGCTAAAGCACAGTGAACTAGTTCATCCGATTTCTGTTTGGAGAAAGAATATGACTGACTATCCTATTGTAGCTGGTCATAGACGTTTCTACGCAATTCGTTTCCTTTACGGTGGTTTGATAAAAGTTAAAGTTAAAATCTATGCTGAAAAACCACGAAATCTTAATGTGCTCCGTCACATTGAGAATTTCTCTCGCTCTGATCTAACTCCACCCGATGCGTTAAATAGTTATGCAAAAGCGGTTCGCGAATTAGAAAGTTTGGAAGGGGCAAAGATGCAGACTGAACGCTTATCGTTAGTGACATCTTATTTGGGAATCAGTCGTACTTCATATTTCCGTTATGACAAGCTTTATGAACATTTTGATATTGTTTATAAACTTCTTGAAAACAAAGTAGTAACAAGCCTTATTGCGCTTTATGAAGAGATTAAGAAAGCGGAAAAATATAATGATGCAGAGCGTTATCTTAATAGGTTGGCAGACCTTGGAAAGTTTAAAAGATATATTCCTTCTGACGTATCTAAGAAGCCGGGCAGGGCGAAGCAATACATTACAATGCCAAAAGTGAAAGTGACAGAAACTTCAGCAATTCGTCGATTATTAACAGAGGATGTTACAAAGCTCGATGTTGGAATTGACTGGGAAAATGTTAACTTTGACGATGCAGTTGCATTAGAAAAGGTATTAAAATCTTTGTTGGTATCACTATCAAAATAACGTATCAAAGTTCAAGTGAAACTTTAGATCTTACTGGCGCTGCAGGCCAGTTATTACCTGGCTTGCAGTTGTTTTTTAATTAAAAAATTAAATGAAGTAAGAATTAAAGATTTTATGTAAGTTCCAAATTCGATCCGGCAATTACCCCTCCTATTTTTACACAAATTCAACCTTTAATTTCTGTCATTAGAAGCAACGGCTGGTTGACGAATGAGAGTTTGATACTAACAGTACTTATTTAGGCGTCAAAATACGCGAATGATTACTTGTGCTGCTTTTTAGTTCATACCGAGGATTTAAGCAGTTTGTATGTATCCGTCCGGTAATCCCCACATTCAATTCATAAATTAGCTGCGGCATGGTTTTCTCTTTTTGTTAAGGAGAATGACCATGCAGCAATATCAACGAAGAGAAGTGCAAGACTGGCTCAATCTATTTGAGCAACAAAAACAGAGCGGACTCACTGCGGTAGAGTTTTGTCGTCAGCAGCAGATTAACGCTCAACTTACCGTGCCAACAAATATTAATCCTCACTGGGTTGCAACTGTGATGAACACTTTTCGTATTTTTAAATTCGTTTAAGCGCTTGCTATTAACCCTGGATCATTACTTTCGTTTGTATTTACCATAGCCCAAGCTGCACGCGCTGTTTTGTTTGCTAACGCTACAGTTACCGTATTAATGTGCTTAAATGCGCAGAGCTTTTCAATCCATTTACTTAAATTATCATCATGTCGATGAGCATGCCGTATGACTGACCGTGCACCATGTACAAGTAACTTTCTTAAGTAACCATCGCCTCGCTTACTGATACCAAGTAACCTAGGTTTGCCGCCGGTACTGTGTTGCCTCGGCGATAAACCAATAGAAGCAGCAAAACCCCTTCCTCTACGATATCCTTTCGCATCACCGATAGCACAAGACAATGCACTGGCACATAGAATTCCAATACCTCGTAATTCAAGTAGTGAGCGTGCGACAGGGTCATTTTTGACTTCTTTCTCAATAAGCGTGTCGAGCGTATCAACTCGCTCTTGGAGCTGCCTTAAGTCATCAAACAAATCACGTAGCAACAAGCGAAACAGCGCCGACAAACCATTTTCTGCATCTTCCAGCCAAAGGGGGATGGCTTCTCTCAGTTTGTTGATACCCACCGGCGCAACTAGCCCATATTCGCTTACCAGTCCTCGTATCTGATTTGCTTTGGATGCTTTTTGAACCATCAACTTGTCCCTGATACGGTGTATAGATTTTATGTCTTGTTGCTTACTTGATTTCACACTTACAAAGCGCATATTCGGACGGCTCATAGCCTCACATATTGCCTCTGCATCAATCGCATCATTTTTATTACTTTTTACGTAAGGCTTAACAAATTGCGCATGAATGATTTTGACTTTAAAGCCTCGTTTTTGTAATTCTCGTCCCAATAGTGAGATGAACCACAGGCTTCCATTGCAATTTCAGTCCCTTTAGGGACCTTGTCCTCAATAGCATCCAACCACTTTGTTCGACAGTATTTTCCTTTCCACTGCCGCTCACCAAACCTATCTACCGCGTGCACATGAAAAACGGACTTTGCAATATCAACACCGACTCGAATAATCTGGCCCATGGGCTTCTCCTAATTTGAATACTGGTAACTCACCACTACCATATTGACCAAAAAAAGAACAATAGTTCAAGTTGAGGAGCAGTCCATCCCATTGCTTACGTTTGTATTCTCCTAGCATGCCAAAAAGGAAGAGTGAAACACTGATTTCTTTATGTATAAATACGTATCTTTCGATAAAGAAAAGTGTCTATTTTTTTTACATTCGTATTAAATAAGTTACGTCCTATTTGCTGTAGCTCACAAAATATAGGGCAAGGTATATATTTTGCTAATGTTTCACTGCTCAAGAAAAGGAAAACAGCATGAAGCACATTCTTACCACCTTATTATTGTTATTAATCAGTAAGGCAACGTTTGCCGACATTATAAAGTATGAGTATTCATTGAATTATATTGGCTACGAATACTATGGCGTAAATTACCTCGATGAGTCACAAATTGCCTTTGAACTTGATAATCTAAATACCAACCCGATTGAAGTATCCTTTACCTATGATGACACACTTATGTATTACTCCAACTGGCTTGATGGTGATAATGGAGTAGGGGAGTTCGGCGGTGGTGACGACACATTAGAGTCTCGATATGGGCCAGTAAGGGGATATAGTTTTTTTGATTTTACAGCGTTTAATATTTCCCCAGTGATTTTACTACTCGATGAGTTGATAGTTAGAATACCAGAGATTGAGAAAACAAATTATTCAAACCACAGCAACGCATACACATCGTCGAGCTCTACTGTAGACGCTTTCTCAATTGAGAAGGATTTTTACTCATTTTCACTGGAAGATAGCGCGAGCCTACAAACGAGTCGCGTTGTATTTTATCTGAATGAGAGTTCGCAACTGGCCGTCAATTTTGAAAGCAGCCTAGTTTCTAGAACCGTCACGCCATCACAATCCGATGTATCTGTTCCAGAGCCACAAACGGGTATTATCCTGGCAATGGGTGTAATGCTGTTGTTATTACGGCGCCGCCGCTAATAAGTATATTCACTAGGGCGTTTCTCTGTTTACCAAAGAGGGCAACGCCCAGCAAACATCATCAGATTTCACGTACGAGCGCCTATCTGGGTTCAATTAATGCAGCACGCCTTCAATAGTTATCATGTCACTATACGAAAAGCAAAAAAGCGAACATCAATCTAAAGCGTCTATTCGGTTCCAGGTTTTTCGACGTGATAATCCCAATTTTTCAACCAATAGATCAATAATGCCAAAGTGACCACAATAATGGCTGCGCGTGCTAAGAGGGCCATGTCGGTGAATGAGACCACCCACGTCCGAACAATAATGAAAATAGTGGTGCCGATAATCCATTTTAATTTTACAAATTCATCATATGGGCAAACCTTAAAGCCTTTAACATCTTTAAGCAGATGGTTGTAGAAACGGTTAGCAAAAAAGTAGCACAAGTGTCCGATGTAGAGACCCGTATAAGTGATGCTTGAATCCCCATATTCATCACGCAACTGTTTGGCGCTAGAGGAAGAAAAGGCCTCTAGTCCAATTTGATAAAGTAAAAAAGTAAGTGCACCGAACAGTGATGCGAACAACAGAGAAGATAGTTTAAATGCTCGATTTTTAGCGTTTTCTAGCGCTTTTTGTTCGTTGTAATCCATAATCAAAACCACAATTTAATGTTACAGCGGTGATATTATTTTTAAATTTTTTGATATTTTCAATATGTGTAAATCGTAGATGAAGATAATTTCATAAGGCTGAAGGTACGATACAACCGGCGACTATGTAATCGATAAATGTAGAAAAAAAGCATTCAATTAATACTTCTGACTTCCGGAAATTTCAGGTAGAAATATCTACTTCCCCAACAAACTCCAGGGCTGCGCCTGCTCACTAACACAAACGCAAAACACCGAAAACAACGATACCAACCTAATATTACAGACCACCTTCAAACAGGTATCAGAAAGAAAGGCGTCCCTCATCCACCACCGAGGTGCCCCTCTTGCTCAACTCGCGCCCGCCTTCGGCTGGTCGGGCAGGGCGGGTTTCAAGGTTGATGCCAGGTTTGGGCTGTCGCGGGTGGGTTTTATGGGGGTTTTCATGTGAAGGTGGTCTGTAAATATAATACAATAGGGATAGGTTTGATTGATAAGAGGATGTGGTGATGGTGAATGACTTTGCGCGCTTTAACAGTTTGCTCACTACATTAGATGAGTTATATGAGTCACTGTATAGTGCTATGCGGTTATCGCCCACGGCTTACTTTGCAGATATTGACGACGTCACCAAAGAGGATTTTAAAGCCTTCTCTGCCGGTGAATTAATACTAGGGCACCGCGATAGGTTCAATGTGCAGGCACAAATGCGCTGCCTGAATGCCCTTCAATGTTTTCATCGTCCTTCTCGGGATATTTCTGGCCGGGTAGCAGGTAAGTACCCTGGTATTTTGTTGCTTGAGAACCATGAAGACGTCATTGATACTATCGTTGCCATTAACACCACCAAGACGGCGATTAAGCAGTGTGTGCAAGATGTCGATCCAGTTACAGGCGCCCACCGTCGTAATCACCTGCAAAAGCATGAGTTTTTGCACCAGCACCGTGGGGCGGAGATTATCTCTTATCAGCTGTATCGCCATATCGATGTCATCAATTGTCGCCCTGATACAGATACCGCGCTTAAAAGCGTGAACTTCTATTGGGCTTACAAGAACGCTGACCAACGTTTACTGCCTGATAGGGCCAAGCATTATCTCTATAACTGCAATTCTGGGCTCAATGATGAGCAGCTTAAGGCGCTATCTCAGCAGATAGACGATACACGACACTCCCATCGCTTTTACGTGCGTAAAACACGCAATGCGTCGGTCAATGTCTCTTTGTATTACGGGGCCGTGGACGGAAAGCCGATGGTCAACACAATCAATGCCGCTCAGCCCATTATTTTGTGTAATTACGAAGACGCGCCCACGATACGCCCTTTAAGCGCCCATATACCTCAGAAACGTAAAGCAAATAGGCAGGGCCATGCGTGGATATGTCTAAACGAAGCCATGAACCTCTATACAAGGCCCATTACAGAAGCAGATAGAAAGCGTGAGGAACGTTAATAAATCAGTAAAATAATATACATCATGAACAAATGCAGGTGGCAACATAATAAAGAAGGCGAAAATAGCGCCTTCGCATCAAAACTGCCCGACACGTATTCATAAGCACCACAGGGCATTCCTTACGGAAGCTGCTGATTTGCTTTAGCACGGGATTTAAGCGGAGACAGTTCAGCGTTGATTCGAATGAGCGATAGGCTGTCTACCTCTGGTAGCTTGCTTCTCAAGCGCAGGTTGGTAAGCTCAAAGTCTACATCCTCCTCCTCCCAGTTTAAGTACACCTCTTTCATGCAGCGACCCGCTTTGGATAGATCTTTGGTTTCATTTGGGCCAAGTGGTAGCTGCTTCCCTAAGATAGCAACGCTCATCTGAATAGCGGGGTTGTTAGGGTCTTTATCGATGACATGCTCGTTAGCTGACACCAGTGCCGTCTCCCACTCTGTAATGGTATTTCCATTGGTATCATTTAATGCAACCCGTATATCAAGCTGCTCGATAATTTCGTTACCGCCATTAGTAATCTGTCCCCTAAAGCATAGTCGTTCACGTCTATCGTCGAAGTTGTTGCTTTTGTAGAAACTGAAATCCAACAACGATACATGATCGCTAAGATAAGTGGGGGATACGTGTTTGATACGTTCCACTTCCTCCTTATAGGCGTCTAATTTCTGTTTTGTTTGGGCGTACTCCGTTTGCAGTAAAGTCAATGTATTGAGTTCACTGTCAGACAATGGTGGTTCTGGAGATTTAGCAGGGGAGCACCCAAACATTAAGCCTGAGCTAATGATAATGATAAGGAGGGAGCTACTAGGCATCATGGGTTAATTCCTTTAATACGTGAGTGTTAGATTTTGTTGGGCTTGTCATTGCGTTCGAGGTAAGCCCGGTGCTCATTGGCTAATTGCACTTTAATATCGTTAATCTCCTGAGGTTCAACCTTTTGGCACTCCATCGCTTTGTAATCAAACGTTACATCTAAAGTCTTTCTGTCAATTGTGATATGGAGTGTCTTATCGCTCTCTAATTGGTCCAAGTAGATGAGCACGTTATTATCAGTTACTATCGCCTCTGTGGTGCCGTGAAGATTTGCTTCCTCAACATCATCATTCCATTCATAGTCGCCCATGAAAACGAACTGGCCTATGTTGCCCAATGTTGTCTCAGGATCGTAATACAGCACGTATGAATTTGCTTGAAGAGGACTTGAGCTGAAATTGGTTTTTTGGCAGAAAAAGAGCGTGGCATTCGCAAAATCACTGTCTACAAATTCCCGCTTGTTATCAGAGCAACCGGCCAACGCTGCCGTCAGCATCATTGTCGCTATTAGGCGCGTAAATGGAAGTCGAATTGGCATTGTGTGTCCTCATGTTAAGCGGTGAACGCGATATCAACGATTTTGATAATGGTCTTACTTTCATCCCACTCAGAGAGCTTTGATTTTAGGGTAAAGTATTTGCCTTCCTCCATTTCAGAGACGTAACCGGCTTTAAGTGGTTTGTTATTGTGTATTGAGTATCCGCTTACCAGAACGGGATGGAAGTCTTCTTCATAGATGGTGTTTCCGTTTTTGTCTTGGAAATACACGGTGACTTTGACTTTATCGAGTGAGCGGTGGCCATTATTTTTTAACGATACACGGATGGCTGGAACACCTTTATCGCGGTAGGTATCGATACGTTTTGCTTCAAATTCCGTGATTTCAACGTTTTCCATGTACTCCATTTTTTCGGTAAACGCACGCATGGCGATTCGGGTATGGGTGATGCCTGCCATGGCGAGGTCTTCAGCAGATGGGATTTTGGTCATGGCGTGGTATATATCTAAGGCCTCTTCAAAGCGTCGACTGCCGAGTAGTTCTAAGGCTTCTTCTTTAAGTTGTCGAACCGTTTCTTGTTCTTCGCGAGCTTTAGCCCGTGCGGCGTCTTGTTCAGCACGTTTGCGCTCTCTTACTTCCTTATCTTGTGCTAGAGCAGCGCGGTATTTGCTAAGTATTTCTTGCCCGGTTAACCCGTCCAGTGACTGAAGATTGATGGTCATGAGCGTTTCAGGTTTGGTGCCATCGTTGTTTCCGGCAAGTGAGCCCATCAGAGACGTGACTCCGTTGCGGCCACCGACAGAGTAATACATCAGGGCTTTGGAAAATTCCTCTCGCTCTGGCTCAGTCATGTCAGCGGTAATGTCTTGCGCGGAGCTTTTGATGGTTTCTTGTGACGTGGTATCGAGCGTGCTGGGGCCAAAACAGCCGGTAAGTAAAAGTAGAAGAGGGGCAATAAGGGCAAAGTGTTTCATGGCATCCATTCCTATGTGTGAGTTTTAACATTAACACTGCCTCAACAAGATAGCAGCGTGGTACGCGTTTTAGTAGTCTGTTCATCTGTTGATTGCATACACAATCATACTAAACATTATACATATCGTACTACCAACACTGAAAAGGGCGAACGTATTGTTAGGGTGGCATTCAGATTCGTCACTGAGAAAGTCATCGGGGTTAATATCTAGCGCTTTAGCAATAGCCACCCGCGCCGTCATCTGACGTTCAATACCCAGCCAACAAAAAAGCCCTCAATGATGAGGGCTCTGAACACATTAATTATTACAACTACAACCTATTATTTCTTCTCCAATAAACCTCCAGTGCTTTGCAACCTCGAGCAAAGAAAAGGTAGGCGACTATTGAAAAAGCAAGTAATGGTTCCAAAGAGTACAGGGATTCAATAAACGTGTGCATAATATCAATCACTTTTAAATGTAGTGTCTGTTAGCGCTTATGCGATATATATAGAATGGTGGGCTAACAAACATAGCTTGGCTCAACTCATAAAGGAATAGGAATGTTCATGGAAGATAAATTTGCTCTCATCACGCTAGCACTGCTCATCATCATCTGCTCTTACATCGCGTACCGCATTACAAAGAAACGAAAACTCTTTAATAAGGTCGTCAGTAACGCAAAAAAACGTGCAGTCACAATGGTTAGAGAGGCAAAGGCCCAAGCCTATGAAATAGAACAAGACATAGAACGACGAATTGACGATATCAATGCGCGTGAAGCTGCATCTGATGCACGTATAGCACGCCTTAAAGAAGCCGATAAAGAGATACGGGCTCGCCTTAAAGAGTCCAGGGCGCTCATCGATGACATCACGGATAGAAGCTGTCAGCATGCTGCAGATATTGAACTGCTGACTGAGGAAGACTTGCAGTCGAGTAAGTCCTATGTCGACGATAGAAAAGCGGTGAAAGCCAGACTGAAAAAATTGGCGATTGAAGCCATCGATAATGTGCGTGGCCACAATGCGGATGTTAACGTAGGTAAGTTTGTCGCGATATCTGCAAAAGCAGACATGGCCGGCGCATTGCTCTTGAGTGTCGTTGAAATGCTGTGTTCAAAAGTTACGGCAAATAGTGGACATCTTGCGGCTGAAAAACTCGCTGAGACCATTATTGCAACAGAAGCTTTGGTCAAAGCAATTGATAGTCGTGCTGAAATCAACAGCGAAATGAAAACGCTATTAATGAAACGCCTCGAAATAGAAATCAATTATAAGAAGGCTAAGCAAATTGCTAAGGAAGAGCAGCGCGAAATACGGGAACAACAGCGCGAAGAGAAAAAAGCTCGAGAAGAAGCCATGAAGGCACAAAAACAAGCCGAGAAGGAAGAACAAATCAAGGCTGACGCCATTGCAAAATTAGAAGCTGAAATGGCGCAAAAATCGGAAGAAGAACGTCTAGCTTATCAAGAACAGCTCGATGCGCTTAAATCGGAGTTAGCACTGGCCCACGAGAAAATGGAAAGGGCTAAAAGCCGCGCACAGGAAACTAAGCAAGGACACGTATATATTATTTCCAATATTGGCAGCTTTGGTAAAGACGTACTAAAAATAGGCATGACAAGACGTTTAGAGCCTATGGATCGCGTGAGAGAGCTGGGAGATGCCAGTGTTCCTTTTACATTTGATGTTCATGCGTTAATAGAATCGGATGACGCCCCAAACCTTGAATCGACTTTACACAGAGTATTCGAAGATAAACGTCTAAACCGTGTCAATCGACGAAAAGAATTCTTTAACGTGACCATCGAAGACATTGAACAAGAGCTAGAAAAGATGGAGATTGATGCACTTATCTCACGAGTACCTAGTGCCGATGAGTATTACCAGTCTCTCAAAATAGGGCAAAGCAGTAAGCAGACAAACAGCGAGAAAGATATCGATATACTCATAGAGCAAAAAGAATGATTGTGAGACCTTGCAGGCATCTATTGGTGTAAAATAGAGCATAATATTTTGAACTGTGGTAGCTCATATCTAATCTGACATATATGATAGATTGTGACTCGTCCCGACAGGCAGCAAAAGACAAAGAGCAGATCTTTAGGGGTAAGGCTTTAAACTTCCGAATTGTGCCATTAGCAGCCGTTCGAATATTTGTAATTAAACGACAGAAAAGTACGTAAAGCGGACATTTCATATTTTTTCCCATGAAACCACCGAATATGTTTTTTCATGGGAAACGGGTGTTACTATGAAGTCTCAGTAATATGCCTTTATATTTCAAGGAGAGATTGAATTATGTCGGTTGTGATGCTAGATAACTCAACAATTTCGAGCGTACAAAGAGCTTTAGGCAAGGCTCCCACCAAAGAACCCGCGTTATTGGATGTTGAACATGTAGCTTTAGAGCGGTTTTCAGAGGCATTTTTACTCAGTGATAGCATCATTGTCCCTGATACTTATAAGAAAGCTTTAACTCCAGCCAGAAAAAAAATGCTTTCCGATCCAGTCTTTACATTTATGACTGTGAAAGAGCAAGAAGATAGTGATTTGCTAAGTATTGCTGGTAAGTTATCTGAAGCATGGCATGTGGCATACAAAGAAGGCTCAGAGCGTAGTCTATTCTCACAGTATTTTCAGCAGGCGGATGCTTTTAGTAAGTTCATTTGGGAACATGGGAGTTCTGAATTCTATTTAGTCTTTAGAGCTATGGGAATTGATAAGGAAAGCCCATTTATCGAAGCTGTCCTAGATAGTCCGGCTGATTATGGATTAGGAGAGAAGCTCGAGATACAGGGTACTGACGACTTACCAGTTAAATGGGAAAAACTCTCATCTCATGTTAAACGACTTGTTTCCGTACTAGCGTGGCTTGGCAATCAATATATTTGGTACCAAGTCTACGCAGCAAAACACAATGCAAATTATCTATCCCATCCGCTTAGAGACTTCTTTTCATATGATTTCCTAGATCGCCTTAACCATGGTGCAAATACGAGTGAAAACTTTGCCAAATCATTTAGGACGGGGATGCAGGGGTTCCAGAAGAAAATGCTGGATACCTACCAAGAGCTTGATTTAGTGCCGCAATCAGAAAGTTTACATCTACCGAACTTTCTTCCATTCCTTGTCTCTGAGTGCGGAAACGGTCAAGAATACTTAGATGCCTTGTCGCATTATAGAAATGTAAACGAAGTCGTAGAAATAAGGGAAAGACTTTCTGATATTGATTCAGAAATAGAACGCGGTATTTATAAAAAGCATACCCAGATGGTTAAAGATATTGAGCGTGTTGGAGAAAATCTATTTAAAGAGAAAGGAGTTGATCCGCGCTTTATCAAGTTAGGCCCTCCCACCAAATTGCTTGGAATAAGTGTCTCTGGCGACGATGCGAAAATTGATTTGCCGATACCGACTGGATTATACAAACAGTATTTTGTGGGAAGGAAGTACCGCAGTTTTGTTAAGAAAGTTATGGATGAGCTTGCTATGCCATCACAATATGGGAAGCTAAAAGATCGCCTTAATAGTTATGCTTGGATTGATAAAGAGCAGTTTCCAAAGTTTTATCTAAAGCAGGATAGAATGCCTTCTCTGTTCCATAAGCCATTTAGCAAATCGTCGCTATGAAATATAACAAGACAATCATGTCCCCGTAAAAAGCGCGAACTTCGTTCCGTATAATTGCCCCTTCTTGGGGCGTTAACGTCCGTTTCTTGTCTATTGATGCCCGTCAGTCTTTGCTGTTGGGCAGGTCCGCACCTTGAGTTCAACTGATGATAAGCAACAGTAGTCCAATTGTTTTTCTTTTCTTGATTTTTATATTAATTTTAATGACTATTCGATGAACCACTAGCACTAACGAAAACTGTTACTAAGGTGATTTTAATGAAACTAACAAGCTGGCCTGCCGTTTTTTGTTGTCTATTCTTTGCCGTAGAAACGTTTGGTCAGTACCAAACTGGTCTAAGCGGCGAATTTCTGAATGAATCTGAATCTCAGACCTACAAGCAAACCAATACTTTTCATAATTCAGATGTTGTGTGGGCGGTAAATGTAGGTGGTAAGGATTACATTGGGCTAGACGGTATACACTATAAAGCAGAACAGTATGTTAGTGGTGGAATTCGGGGTGAAATAGATAAAATTTTAGGCTCTCAGGATAGTGTTTTGTATCAATCATATAGAGAGGGTGATGTCGCTATCGACTATCCTCTCGAAAATGGTGAATACAATATAGCTTTTCATTTCGCAGAGCCCTTCGATATTGACATGGACGGACGTTTGTTCGATGTAATGGCGCAAGACGAGCTGGTAATAAATGATTTGAATGTTCGCCTTGCACGGGATGGCAAGCATAAGTCAGGTTTGGTCACTGCTGTTTCAAACGTAAAAGTGACCGACGGAAGATTAAAAATAAGGTTTGAAGCAACGGCAGGAAAGCCTATTTTGAGTGCACTAGTTGTGCGCAAAACAAATGATGACACCAGAAAATGGAACTTGATTTGGTACGATGAGTTTGAAGGTAATAGTCTCGATGAGAGCAAGTGGTCGATAGATGTTTGGCCAGCATTCAAAGTTAATAGCGAAGACCAAGTTTATACTGCCAGAGAGAAAAATATCAGACTTGCTGATGGCAAGTTGATTATTGAGGCTCACAAAGAGGACTTCGAAGGCGCTGCATACACCTCTGGCCGTATTCATTCAAAAGGCAAAGGTGACTTTCTCTACGGCAAAGCCGACATCCGCGCCAAACTTCCCCCCGGGCAAGGCACTTGGGCTGCGATATGGATGCTACCAAGCGATCCTTACAAATATTCTACTACATGCAGACCCAATGAGGATTGGCAGGGAAGCAGAACCTGTGATGCATGGCCAAACTCTGGGGAGATAGATATCATGGAGCATGTTGGCCATGACATGGGAACAGTATGGGGAACTGTTCATAACAAGGCCTATTATTGGATAAACTGGGAACAGAGAAAGGGCAGTATTATTCAAGAGGATTTGGATAAAAGATTTCACCTCTATTCAGTCGAATGGACACCAGACCATATCCATATATTTCTAGATAACAAGCTATATTTCACTTACATAAACGAGGGAACTGGTTGGAAGGCTTGGCCTTACGACCATCCATATCACCTTATTTTAAACTTAGCTATCGGTGGAAACTGGGGAAGAGCAGGCGGGCCAATTGACGACAATATATTTCCTGTTCAAATGGAAGTTGATTATGTGAGAGTGTATCAGCTAGCTGAATAAGGTTTAGAGACTAATCAAAAGCCACCTTAACACCGATAACGTCTGCGTTGTGCTGATATGCAAGATATTGTTCTGTAGCTCTGTCGACTAATAGTTACGTATTATGTGGAGCTTGTATAAAAAAAGTTCTGACAGTCAGATTGAAGCCACAGATCTGCCGTATGCTCGAAGAAACAAGAACGGCATGAGCTTTTTATTTGCTGCAAAAAGGTGGCTTTGCGGCGAAAGCGCCATTTGAAATCAGAGTAATAAACTACTCATTGAATGTCTGCTGGTTGTCTAAAGCGGTCGCTTGCCTGTCAAATTGCTAATGTCTGGTTATCGCACATTTACGACCGTCGACTAAACTCCTTTTTGGATAAACCTTGCTAGAGCGAAATGCAGGCTTCATAAAAAAATGAGAACTTTGATGTCACAGTTTCAAACGTTTGTGTCATAGTTCTGATCTTTAATGTCCGAAGACATTAGCCAAAAGTGCATGGTATTGCATCACGATATCTTGCACCGTTTGCTTTGGAGAAAGTTTTCACAATAAAGGTTCAGCAATGCCCGTTCTCGTGAGCCATTTGTCGATAAGATTTATGGTGGTTATTGATATATAGCCGTACTGGCCATTACCTGATTTATCGGTTTTAGAACGCGGGCCGAAGATCCGTTGTTTGGCAAAATTGATGTGATGGAGATCAATTGCTAACAAATTTGACGCCCGGAAAATCGTGTCTATCGCTGTATTGAAGATGACTGCGTCACGCAAGCTAATCAGTGAATCCGTATCGAGTTTTGCATTGATGGCGTCAATATTTTAAGGCGCATGGGCGCGGCTTGAGACTGTCGGCTGGGCTTTTGATTTATCTTATGGTTGGTGTATTCGGCAAAGAGTTTTGACTGTTTCCACGGGTCCGGCAATTCGCTCACTTCAATAAAATAGCGCACTGAAGCAATTTTACGGCGTATGGTGTGATGCTTAAGTTTGGTCGACATCAAGTGAGCCAGATAGGCACAACACGATGCTTTAGTCATATTAACATCGCTGGCCATAGCAGGCAGTGCGTTATCTTTACAAAACGCCAGGTACTGATCGAAGTCGTACTGATAGGCCCGTTTCTAATTTACTGGTACTTTTTCTTCTTATCATGCCGATAAACGCTATATACACTCTGCTTAGCCATCGTGGAGTTTACATGCTTTTCTATCGACCCCCGTAATCCGTCCATGGAAGAAACCTCATTCAGCGAAGCCAGGCACTCGAGGATACCCTGCGCCATACTATCGACTGTATTGGCAGCAAAAGAGCGTGTCATTCCTGCACTAAAGGCAAACTCTATTAAATCACGCCTCTTAGGAAAAGCTCTGCTCTTGCGCATTTTAAGCGCCATTGTATTATCAATAGTTGGATAGATGAGCGTGTGAGTGACGTCATACACTGGGCTAAGTCGTATGTCTGACTGATTAGTGGAGTATTGCAATGAAAAGTTTTTAAGGTGCGCGTCACCGTTTCCAATCAAGCAGTTAAATGCAATCAGCGTAAACATCTTGTCTACTTCTTCAGGGGAGTGTGTATTGCGGTGTGTTGCCTTCATCACATTTTCATAACTACCTAAATATTTCTGGTCTCCAGTGCGCCCCATAAGCGTAGCATAATCCTCGATACCCATTTTATTGCCGTCATTATCTACGTCAAAACGCTCTACCACATAGTGCTGCAAATCATCTGATAGCCATACCTTGGGGGTATCCAGACCACAGTACTCAGCGCATTTCATGCAAACAAACTCGTTGACTGTCAGCAACGGGAATTCGTCATCAAAGGTTTTAACAATAACGTCTTGTTGTAAGAGAGTCGAACGGGATACCACTACCTTAGGCTGAACGCCGGATGCCATACCATTTAAGTAGTAGCGGTTGAGTAGTTGAGGGAATAAACTTTCTTTGCCAGACCAGTGCAGTATGTCATCAATGGCAATGGGGTCTGGCTCTGGCAAGGCGATACCAGCATCATAAGATAAGTGGCCTATGCCTTTCTCCCCCATGAGCGCCAGTAAGTACATATCATCGACGTTAGCATAGCGTATGAGCTTCTCAGAAATATACCGTCGCAGATAACCTTCAGGCAAATTCTGCGTGAATATTGGATGCAGTGCACCATTCGTATACGACTCAGGTTGGTAAGGCATCGTTAACGATACTGGCAAATCTTCATTAGTATACGTATAGCTAAATTGGGCCGTCCGATTTAAGATACCAGACGATTGTCCGGCCACATGAACGCTCAGTCGGAGAACCTGTTCGGGTAAACTTGCGAGAATTAAATTAGTCGTCATCGTAAATGGCCCCAAGTTCATCAAATTTCGGGCGGTGATTAATGGGGATGGCTGTTAACTCTAAGTCCATTAGAGTTAAGTAGCGCTCAAGCAGTTGCAGTGATCCCTGATAACGGCCGTTCTCAATTTGTGAGATCCGAGGACGGCCTGTTTTGAGCTTGTTGGCAACATCATCCTGACTCATACGTTGACGTTTTCGCTCTGCCTTTAACTGTTCGCCAATAGATTTTCTGCTCATTATTCACACTATAAATGTACCTATATATGTACAAATAACATTCTTTTGCATAAATGTACATATATAAATACATTTATTCAAAGACTAACAAAGGTTACCTTACGTTCGCCATTCCTGTTTTCGTCACATCAAATTCTTCACCGTAATGCATCGGCATCGCTGAACTTGTCCATCCACCCGCCTTTTGAATCTGATCTAATGAGATACCACGCTCAAACATGGTCACTACACCACCCACACGCGTGCTATGACAACTCGGTTTGAATTCTAAATTAAGTAAGGACGCTAAGTTCTTATATCTGGCCAACAGTGCATGGTATTGCATCGCGGTATCTTGCACCGTTTGCTTTGGGGAAAGTTTTCTTAATAAAGGGCCATCAGCAATGCCCGTTCTCGTGAGCCATGTATCGATAAGTTCGATAGTCGTGTTTGAAATGTAGCCATATTGACCTTTACCTGATTTATCGGTCTTAGAGCGCGGGGCAAATATGCGCTGCTTGGCAAAATCGATGTGATGCAATTCAATGGCTAATAAATTCGATGCCCGGAATATCGTGTCTATTGCCGTGTTAAAAATGACAGCATCACGTAACCCAATCAACGAATCCGTATCGAGTTGTGCATTGATGGCGTCAATATTTTCAAGACGCATGGGCGCGGCTTGAGACTGACGGCTGGGCTTTTGGTTTATCTTATGGTTTGTGTATTCGGCAAAGAGTTTTGACTGTTTCCAAGGGTCGGGCAATTCGCTTACACCAATGAAATAGCGCACTGAAGCAATTTTACGGCGTATGGTGTGATGCTTCAATTTGGTCGACATCAAGTGATCGAGATAGGCACGACACGTTGCTTTAGTCACATTAACATCGCTGGCCATAGCCGGGAGTGCGTTATCTTTGCAAAACGCCAAGTACTGATTGAAGTCGCACTGATAGGCCCGTTTCGTATTTTCCGATTTAAGCTCCCATACGTCATCTTTTAATTCACGTAAATTATTGATGACGCGTTCGCGATCTGCTCCTGCGATCGCCATCGGTACATTATCGACATGAATTAACATGGAGGACATAAATTCGCTCTTATTTATTATTTAAGATAATTTGCATTATATTGAATAATAGAGCAGGGGAGTAAGGTGATCAAGGCTTTTAAATAAAACGTTATATGTAACGCTTTATTTTAAGATACGGGGCAGGGCAGCTATAGGCCAAATGGAAAGCGTTACATATAACACTTTTAGATTTTTATAGAGGTATTTAGAGTGAGGACAACAATCACATTGTTTTCGCTCACATCTGGCACCAAAGGACGAGAACTATAAAAGCGTTACAAATAACGTTTTTATGTTGGCGCAGATTTACTATATGATGGAACAAATTTGATAGCGAGCAAGTACCATGACAGAAGACAGTCTTTGGCAGACATTCTTGGACGAACAATTAGCGTCCTTTTTAAGTTCATTACCTGATAAGGATATCCAAATCCCCTTTAGTATAGAAGCAAAAATGCTCGAGTGGGGTGGACTGGGTAAAACCCGATGTTTCATCGCGATGCGTAAATATATAAGACCAGCCAAAGTCACTGCCTTCGAGAAAACCTTTGAGGAATTCAAAGCGCAATCCCGCGCTAGCCTTTGGACGTCATACCTCCACAAACACCTCGTTAAGTTTCTTAAATCCGTGCCAGAGTCAGAGTATCTGCAGGATAAAGAAACGCTTTTGGCCACCGACACCAACATACTTAATTCATGGCTATCACTTGAGCCTAGACCGCTATATAAGGCGATGAGGCCGTGGCTATCACAACCGGTCATTAAGCAATTTCAAAACCGCTATCGTGCGTTCAAACACCGAGGTCTTAAAAATATCGAGACGATTGAGGTGTCGCCAAAGACTAAGCAATTAATTGACAGAGTTAAGAGAAAAACATACGCCGAAAACTATGATGAAGTTTTCGAGATGTTATTCTCTAAGGATTACGCCGTCACGACGGATGAAGACGTTGCCGCTGCCAAACAGCGCATCTCAGACGAGCTCCCACCGTCAACAAACCTTTTTTTAGAACACTTTCTATTACGGCTTAATCCTAACGACAGAAACAGAGTAAAGATGCTGATAGAACTCTCTTACAATGCAGGATGGGACGACGCCAAGAAAAGCAAAAAGCGGAAGGGCGATCCGAAGATGGAAGCCCTCGTTGATTTCGAACTTTTCAATACCGCGGCCAGGTTCGTCAATACTCATAACCTTGACAATGATACCGAAGCGTAAAAACTAGCACACTGAATGGTAGAAAAACTCTGATGCAAATACTATGAATCAACGTGCGCCGCTAAAATATCCAGGCTCTAAGCAGCTAATGATGAAAAGACTGCTGAGACACTTACCCAAGAAAGGTGATGTGCTTATTGACGTATTCACCGGGAGCGCATCGGTACCACTGAATACCGAATATAAGGAATATCACCTCAATGATGCCAACACAGACCTAATTTCACTGTATCGGTTCATACAACAGGATGTAAGCACGTTTATCATTGAAAGTAGAAAGCTATTTAATACGTCGACCAATAACCCTGAATTCTATTATTCGGTGAGAGAAAAGTTTAACCAATCACAGGACACTACTGAGCGAGCGCTATTGCTCCTATATCTTAATAGGCATTGTTTTAACGGGTTATTGAGGTACAACTCTAGGGGCATATTCAACACGCCTTTTGGGCGGTATAGCTCCCCATATTATCCAGAAAAGGAATTAGAACATTTTGCTGAAAAGCTTGTAGCCGCGACTTTTTATAATATGGAGTTCTCCGACTTTTTCTACGAAATGGAAGATAGGTTTACTGGAAGGGATATGAAGTGTCAGTGCTATGTTGACCCGCCTTACATAAAGCACGACGAACAAACTCAAGTATTTACTCAATACACTGCTAATGGCTTTTCATTAAACCACCACCGAGCTCTGAATAAACAATTAACCGACAACCGTGCAATGTATGACAAGGTTCTGGTATCAAATCATGAGGGTAAGAGACTCAAAGAAATTTATAAGGGAGCTGTAAAAACGGTGAGGTTTAGAGTGCCAAGGACAATATCTTCCAGCGTTACAAAGAGAACTTCTGCACCAGAGGTTCTTCTTTATTATTAGATTTTGTGGTGTGTGAATGGCTATAGATACATCTACATTGTAAACAGGTTTGTTAGATATGGATTTTGCACCAGTCGTAAATCAATTAGCAGAGTTATTATGGCTTCTGATACCAATCGCTATTGGTACAGAAATTTTAAAATCTCCTTGGTTCAAAGGAAAATTTGGCGAGTTCTTTGTTAATTTTTCTGCAAAGCATATGCTAAACCCAAATACATACCATTTAATCAAGAACGTAACCTTGCCAACAGATGATGGTAGTACGCAAATCGACCACATCATCGTTTCGAAGTTCGGTGTATTCGTAGTTGAAACCAAAAACATGAAGGGATGGATCTTTGGAAACCCCTAACAAAGGATTTGGACACAAAAGCTCTACAAACATTCAAGCAAATTTCAAAATCCATTGCATCAGAACTATAAGCATGTACAAACACTTGTATCGCTATTGGGACTTAATGATGATCAAGTGCATTCCGTCATTGTTTTCGTTGGTGATAGTAAGTTCAAAACAGAATTGCCTGAAAACGTAACCAACGGTTTGAGTTACGTGAAGTACATAAAATCAAAAAAATCGCCAGTTCTCACGTCTATGCAAATTATAAAAATCAAGGATGAAATAGAGCAAGGGAGGCTTAAACCATCACTCGAAACAAATCGTGAACATATAAACCATGTAAAAAGAATTTCTATTGTTAAAAATAATATTCGTATACCAAAGTGCCCAAAATGCGGCGTACAAATGGCCTTAAGAAAAGCCAAGAAAGGTAGAAACATCGGCCATAATTTTTGGGGCTGCTTAACCTTTCCGAAGTGTGATGGGATAATAAATGTCAAATGACAACTAGAAATAGAAAAAGTTTGAGTTTTAAAGGTTCTAGGTGACACTACAGTATTAAAACTCATCTAATGACTCGAGTTTGTAGTGGCTCGCGAACATAATCCCTCTGACTTGATTACATCGTACATTTTGGACTCACATTAAGTGAGAATATGACCGGTGCCTGACTCACTTTAATTGACAATGAACTCACGCTAATCGAGAACGGGCTTGCAAACATAATCAGTCGGCTCACTTTATTTAAGAATAACGACAGTTCATAAAAATGGACGTTAAAAGATACCGTTCGTTAGTTTATGCATATAAAGCAGCCTGCGCCATTACTTATTTAAGCGTCAAAACTTAAAGCGTGAAAGCTTAGGTATGTATCGGTTAGTGTCAGACTTATATTTTAGAAAATCATCGCCATGCACTTTCTTCAAATAAGGCTCTTCAATTTGTCGAACAATCACTTCAATGCAAATCCAACATACAAAAGCACATGCCCAAAGCAGCAAATGTGGGAACGTTATACACACCCCTGCCCAAAATAGAAAAATACCAAAGTAAATGGGGTTGCGAGACTTTGCGTAAATCCCGTGGGTAATAAGTGCAGTCGTTTCTTGCTGGTCAACGCCAATACGCCATGAATCTCCCATTTGAATTTGAGACAACAAAGTTACAGCAATTCCGCAGGCGCCAATCAAGGAGCCGAGAAGCTGAAATGGAATTGAAGGAACAAATAGTAGCGGTGCTAGCCACTTCTTATCATTTTATTTCGTGAAACAAATTTGGTGTCGGTCTCACTTTCGTTATAGATACGACATTGGCTTAACCTCAGTATGTAGAAAAATTCTCTACTTTATTTATGTATCTATTTGCAATATGGGCCTTTCCTAAACAAAACTCCGAATTCACGCATAGCAAATGACAATTATTCTCCATGAGAAAAATTCTGTCGAAATCAGACTGCTCGGATCGAATCTTTAAAAAAATGGATAATCTTTAAAAAGCATTGTATTAGCGTTATCGCAACAAGTTATGCTTTGTGTTCGCGATTGCGCCGAGCAAAAGCTATGTGTTAGCCAGATGCTAACATGAAATGGAAACGCAGATGGCAGAGTGACTTTAAGAAAACAAGATGATGAAGACGATAACTGAACGAGAATACGCACAATTTCAGCAGCTAAAGGAAATGTTTATACACAGCACGCCTGAAGCATCTGGTGCATTTTTTATTTGCGGTGCATCAAAAGATACAGACGAATATGGACTGCCCGAAAGTATTCTTGTTTGCCCCTCCTATGGTGTGAATATTATCGCTAGTTACAGAAAGGTATCCGTAGGAAGGTCAGGCCAATAAGCCAATTGAATGCTTTTAAACTGCAGTATGTGGTCTGTATAGAAATTTTTTGATTTTGGAACGTATATGTCAACAAAAGACTGGGTATCAAATCATCGCGATGGTACAAGCCTGTATCAAGAATGTATTTAAGATTTTGAAAAACATCAGGTAAAACCTAACCCTGCGGTTATCCAATCAGATAACCCGAAGAACTTCTCGATTACAAGAGAAGAAAATGTTGATGGAAAGCATATCCTACAACTTACTCTCGAAATTCCTGCCGACCAGTTTGATGAAATTGCATTAGCATGGTGTAAAAAACGAAATCTACATGGTGCTATGGGAGGTCCAGTCGGACTGGAGTTTGGATCACCGGGCTCTGGCTATCCTCAAGAGTACAGAGCCAAGTGTTTTTTGTTTATGTCTGTCGATAAGCACGTGACCATATTTACAATTCCATAACCCTAGGACGGGTTTTCTCCAACAAAGCCAGGTTTTGGCGTGTAGCAAATGAGAATCATTCCCGATGAGTAGAATGTTGTCGAAAACCCATAAATAGTCCATACAGCAAGAAATACTGTTGATTTATACAGCTTAATCCCAATGTATAGATTGTACGAATTTCGTACACTCAACTTTGGAGAAAAAATGGCAAATAACCTTTTCATTTCATATGACCTAAATTCACCAGGTCAAGACTATAGCAAAGTAATTGAAGCTATTAAGGGCTTAGGTGGATGGGCAAAAGTACAAAAATCACTATGGTTTGTAACCTCAGATTATTCGGCTAGTAAAGCGTGTGATTTAGTTTGGGCGAAGATGGATTCTAATGACTCTTTAATAGTCATTGACGCGAAAACTAATCAAGCTGCTTGGCAGAATCTAAGTGATGAAGTCAGTAACTATATTCGTAACAATTGGAGCGGATAGCTAAGCCAAATCGACTTCCAGGCAAGCCCTTCACGGGCTTGCCTGGAGTCTTGTTTAGGCTTTTCCTAAACAAAACCCTATGGGCGTGTATGAATGACGATACTTGTTAAGCTCCTCAAGTAATTTAAGGCAAATTGACATCCTAGGGTTTGAATTCTAGTCAGAATCATTCAAAATATTGTTATTTAAGCTAATCAGGCTTTATTTAATAAAAACGTCACTTCTACGCATAGTAGCCAATTAGCACTATTTACCTTTGCAAAGTTTTCTGATTCAACGCTTTACTGGCTTGAGATAGACTGTAGTCTAATGAATAGATTCGTCAATGAAGACTGTTCAATGACCTTTGCTACTGAATATTATGCGCTGACCGGCAAAAAACTTTCACATTCAATTCTCGAAGAGATCTCTGTGGGGTTGCCAATAAGCTCAGCTCGTGTGATACAAAATTCGTTGTCATTGACAATGTATGAGACGAGCAAACTGCTCCATTGCCCGATGTCTTCACTTAAGAGAAAAGATGTCAGATTAAGTACCATAAGCAGTGATAAAGCGCTGTTTCTTATGCGTGTTGTACAATATGGCGAAGATACATTTGAAAACAAATTACATCTTCGCAAATGGATTCGTTTGTCAAACATAGGATTAGGAAACAAAACACCTTTAGAAATTATGCATTTTTCGATAGGAATCGAAACGATTTTAGATTCTTTGGAAAGACAGAAATGCTCATTTGTAGCATAGAGTATTGCCGGCCTGGTCTAATCAAAAAAGCTGGATTCTCTTTAAGGTTAATATCTTGACTATTAGACTTACTGCGTAATAATAACGCGAATTCAACTCCGAAGTGCACCACTCGCTCATTAAGCTGCTTTTCTCATTTCTTCGAACACGACAGCCGGTTGTTTGAACCCAAGGCACTTTCTTGGTCTTAAGTTGAGTGCTCGCTCTATCTGCTTAAGCTGGTCGTCAGTCACAGTGCGTAAGTCGGTGCCTTTCTTTATGTACTGACGCAACAAGCCATTGAAGTTTTCATTCAGGCCGCGCTCCCACGAGGCGTAAGGGTTGGCAAAGTAAATGTCGGTCTTCAATGCCTGAGCTACTTGCTCATGGTCGCAGAACTCGCCGCCATTATCTGCCGTGATAGTGTGTACATGACGACGATAACGCCACAGCATTTTTATCATCGCCTCACGAACGTCAACAGCGCTCTTGGCGTTGACATTGCGCAATAAATACAGCTTACTCTTGCGTTCTACCAAGCTCACAATCGCACCTGTACCTTGCTTACCTAATACCGTATCGACTTCCCAATCGCCAAAGCGCCGTTTTTTATCAACAATGGCTGGGCGTTTCTCTATCCCAACGCGATTGGGGATTAGCACCCGTCTAGCGTGGCTACCCTTACGGTATTTTCGACGCCCACGGCGTAAGTGTTTAAAGAGCTTACCGCCTTGCAGCTTGTCCTGTTGCACGTAGCGATAGACCCATTCGTGACTGACTGCATAGCCTATACGTTTGCCCACGCCCGCAATTTGCTCAGGACTCCACTTCTGCGCCAAGCAAAACTCGACAAAGGCAATGGTCATCTCACATAGCCGATGTTTCGCTGCCAAATAGCGCCTTTTCAACGTTTTGGCGTGCGCCACTTCAGGTAAATAATGACTTTCTTTTACTCGGTTTCGCCGTACTTCTCGACTGATTGTACTGTGACTGACGTTGAGGCGTTTTCCTATCTCTCGATAACTTAAACCCTCGCGCAGATAGGCTTCAATCTGGTATCTTTGTCCTTCGATCAACTGCTTGTAACTCATGGTGCTTACTTCTATTTGTTTGGCGACTTTAGAATACCACCAACAGGCAGTTGATCGTCTGTCACCGTTTAACCATGAGTGGTGCACTTATTATCTGAATTTGCGTAACACTTATTACGCATAAATGAGTTCAGTCTACAACCCTGTTTAGGCTGAACTACCGTTTAGGTCCCTAAATTTTGATGAATATTTGTAAGCAACTGATTTTATTGTTGGATTCTTACTGACTTTATAAAAATACTCCGTCGAGTAGCGTTAATTCGTGAATAGAATTATATTTATTATCCAGCGCAACAAGACAACTCACTCACATCTTTATTAAAAGTCTGCGCACACAGTTTCAGACCTTCAACCATGGTTAGATAAGGAAAAAGCTGGTTTGCTAAATCTTCAATTGTCATTTGATTGTGTATAGCAAGGGCTGCACTTTGTATTAGCTCACCACCTTCGTGTGCTAAGATTTGCGCACCGATAAGCTTATTGGACTGTTTATCTGCCACTAACTTTATAAAACCGTCTGTCTCAAAGTTGGCTAAGGCTCTTGGCACATTTTCCATTTCTAATACGCGGCTAATAACGCTTATTCCCTGATTTTCAGCTTCACCTTCTGATAACCCAACGGTAGCAACTTGCGGATCGGTAAAAATAACGGCAGGCATGATTGATAAGTCTAGCTTCAAGTTATCACCAGTCATATTTGAACCGGCACGGCTGCCTGCAGCCGCCGCAACATACACATATTGAGGTATGGTTGAGCAATCACCTGCAGCGTAGATATGAGAAACATTTGTCTCAAGCTTTTCATTAACAAGGACAGCGCCAGATCCATCGGTCCTGACACCTACTACATCTAAATCAAGTCCTACAGTGTTTGCGTGACGACCTGTAGATATCAATAACTTCTCACAGAGCACTTGCTCATCTTCGGTCTGTATGAAAAAACCATTGTCATCATGAGTGATTCGAGTGACTTGGGTATTATTTATTATTTCAATGCCCTCTTTCTCAAAACACTGACTTAATCTATCACCCAACAGTGGATCCTCACTTTTCAACAAGGTACTGCGCGCTAAAATAGTAACTTGGCAACCTAATCGAGCATATGCCTGAGCAATTTCTACAGCGACAACCGATGAGCCAATTACTGCAAGGCTCTTAGGTAGCTCTTTTTCGAACAACGCTTCTGTTGAAGTCCAATATGGGGTGTTTTGTAGTCCTTCTATTTTAGGGAAAGTGGGTGTTGAGCCTGTTGCAATAAGAAATTTGTCTGCAAGTAGTGTTACTTCTGTACCGTCAGCATGGGTAATGTTCAGCGCATTTTTGCTACTAAACCGCGCATACCCCTTAATCAAGGTTAATGCCGGATTGTTTTTCAGTATATTTTGGTATTTGGCAGTTCTCAATTCGTCAACGCGACTGATTTGTTGATGCGATAAAAGCGTGCGGTCTATCTTAGGTTCGTGGTCTTCAATGCCTGTAAAAGGGTTGCTTCGTTGTTGATGTGCTAATTGAGCGGCGCGGATGAGAATTTTAGATGGAACGCAGCCGACATTAACACAACACCCGCCTATAACGTCGGCTCCTTCTATTATGGTGACCCTTGCACCATTTTCTGCCGCTTTAATGGCGCACGAGAATGCCGCAGATCCACTGCCAATAATAGCAACATGAAGTTGCTTCGCCTTGCTTGCACAACAATTAGAGCTGCCTTGTGCGTTCATAGATTAATCGCTACTTTTTACGTTAGACGAATAGCCTGCATTCTCGGTGGCTGCCATTAACTCTTTTGTATTGGTTTTCGTATCGTCGAAAGTAACAATAGCTTCATTTGGCTCATATGTGGCTTCGACTGTTTTCACACCTTCCACTTTTTTCAGTGCTAATTTGACCGTAACGGGACAAGTAACACAATTCATGCTAGGTACTTCTAGCGTGACTGTTTTTAACTCTGCCCACGCGGTGGTGCTTGAAAGTAAAGCCATCGTAAGTAATAGTTTTTTCATAATATTTTCCTGTTTTAAAATGTTTTAGGGATTGTGTAAGGTTCTCGAAATCAGATTAACCAAACTAGCCAATAGTTACTTGTGATCAAAACAAGTGCTATTAATGACGTTATCCAAAAGGCAATTTGACGACGACGCCTTGTTTGCGGAATTGCGCAGACACTGCCTGGTTGGCATTTTTCAATCGGCCGATGGATTTTATAACCTGCATAGCCAAGGAAGAGCATGACGGTCACTACAAAAACTGGACGGTATGGTTCAAAAGCGGTTAGGCTACTAATCCATGAGCCACTTATTCCAAGCAACAATAGGACTAACGGACCTACACAACAAATGCCTGCCCCGATCGCCGCGATAATACCTCCCACCATCGGCATTTTAGAGTCGTCGTTGATCATATTTAATCTCGATATTGCATAAGATAGCACCGAGTATAAAGTATGTACCTTAGTACAGAGTCAAGCTTGATTAGTTATTTCATTGTGATTTGTTAGCGGGATGCTCTAGATAGTTAGATACATTTACTTTGGTGACAAGGCATTAATAATGGGGCAATGGCTATCATCATCATTCGTCTGACACTTAGTGATGCTCTCCAATAGCGCATGCTCTAATTGTTTTAGGTCTTCCAGCTTAGATTGCACAGATGCAAGTCTCTGTTTTGCTAGCGCTTCTACCTTGCTACAGCACTCGCTATTTAACGACAGCAGAGATTCTATTTCTTTAAGCGTAAATCCTAATTCTTGAGCGCGTTTTATGAATCGGATCCTATCAACCGTTTCCTTAGGATATAATCGATAACCCTCAGAGGGCTTTTGTGGCTGACTGATTAAGCCATTGCGCTCATAAAAGCGAATAGTTTCTTTATTCACACCGATTAGTTTTGCAATCTTTCCGATTGTCCCTGACATAAGCGAATCACCTCTACAATATAATTGTAAGACACAAGTAGTTATATCAAAGGCTTAAGCCGAGATATTGCCTAACTAAATGTCAAATGTAGCTATTGAACTTTTCTATCTTTACCTGATGCTGCTCGGCGTTTTCGCTCCACTTGCACATAAACTGTGTCAGTGGTCGCACTACTTGAATGACCTAGATCCTCAGATAAATCTTTCAAAGGCCTGTCACGTTCAATCTCCATGCTGGCACCGGTGTGACGCAAGTAATGTGTCGTTGCTTCATTTAATTTCTGTGCGGCTTCTACTCCTTGTTCTGACTTCATCTTATCGAAAGCTGCGTCAAATACTTGCTGCACGAGCCTGGATATTTGACGGCTTGTTAAACCTCCACGACCTCGTATTTTTTCGACCAACACGGTTTGTTCACCTTTGGATGGCAACGGTGACAGCCCACGCCATTCTCTATATCGTTTCAAAAACGTAAGATAACCCGGTGGTACCGTGATATCTCTAATCTTTTTGCCTTTTCCATAGGTCTTAAACCACCAGTTGTTGTCCTCATCTGTCCAAAAATGACTCATCAACGGTGTCCAGTCTTGGCGTTCTGAGAGCTCTGAAAGTCTCAGAAATAGGGTTTTCATGGTAGCAATAACGAATAAATTGCGTTCCACAAGCGGATCGTTATCAGCCATTTCAACTGCGGTATCTAGGAGATATTGCCATTGCTGTTCTGTTAATCGACTGATAGTTTTCACCTGACTGTCTTTTATCATATATTTACAGTCACGTTTTGCTAATGGAATAGGATTGCCGAAACAAATTTCTTCATCGATGAGATGGCGATAAAAAGAGCTTAATGCCACAAAGGTAGATTCTAGGGTCTGCAATGACGGTTGGTACTTTTTCGGATCGAGCACTCTATCTTTATCGTATTTGGGCGGCGTTTGCCTGAACGGCGTCCACTTAAGGTTTGAAGCAAAGTATCCGTTTTTGAAGCTAAATCGGTCATGGAGCTGCGTACTTATCCATTTAACCGGTGGCGCCACACAAAAATCAATGTATCGCAAAATATCTGCTTTGCGTAAATCGTCCACTGGCTGCTTATCCACCATGAAGACCCACAGTAGAAACTTTTCGATGTCATTTCGAAAACGCACATACGTGTGTTGTGATTTGTTGCGACCGATATACAAAAGGTAATCTTTTGCCCAGTCCCAGTGCTGTCTAATCCATGTTGGTTGCTTATCTAAGAATGAACTTAGTTGTGGATAGTCAGATAAATTGAGTTCTGCCAGCTCAGTATACGTGGGAAACAACGGTGTAGGTTTAGTGATGGCCAAATGTGTTTTTATTGTTGGTTAAGGTTGCAACACTATACTTACTCTTGCACCCTATGTCTAATACTAAACCGTATTAGACATAGTAGAGGTTACATGTAGAAACTGTAACTGACCTGAGGTTTCTCTCCTAAATCAACATACTTCATTATTTCTCCCACTTTCTTTGCACACTCAAGAGTAATTGGTAAGCGCCCGTCCAATTGCGTGTTGTTCCAGTTCATCTTGGTTAAACCAAGAATTTCCTCCGCAAGCTCTTCAAGCGAAGAATCATTTTCAAACACATCAATTTTTAACGGATTGGGAATATATGCCCCCGGATATGTCTGATAAAAATCTATGGTTCCTCGTGTGTACAGAATACCTTCATTTTCATTGATTGAAAGTAAAGTACCTCTTACCGGTGGATAGTTTGAATCGCTGAACAAACGCATGTCAGTGTTTGTTATCGAAACAAAGTCCTTTGCACTGATGCTCTTTTCCTCAAGTACACGATTAAATCCTTTAATCTCAGTATCTCTAAACTTCGAAGTCTTATGGATGACAATCCTTGCAGGCATGTGCATTAGTGCTTTACCATATTCTGACAATGCTGAGCTCAACAAATCATGGGCTTGTTGCTCAGACATATATGGTCGTTTATCATTTTTGTCTATTACAACGGGCGTGCCACGGAGAATGACACCGTGTCCGAATTCATCGAACACCTGAGCAAGGCTTGTTGAGATCGTTTCACCATCTCTGCTTCGATAAAACCCTATTCCAACATAACAACTTTTGGGTTTAAATCGCTCTTCTTTTAACCGCCAGGGAACTGTTTTGTTACCCTTGTAATAGAGAGCTGTTGCAAAATTCCAAGCTCGTGTCGCATCATCCTGATTGCCTCTGTTAGCTTTACCCGTTAACAATGTGCTCTCAACAACTAACTGCAGTGGTACACCGAGATGCATACACTTTGCTTTTAGGAGCCTTCTGAAATCATGTTCCAGATAGAGTTCAACTTTCCCAGTGTCCTCTGTTGAATGCTTTTCTCTTTTTGTCAGAGAGATAAACATTTCATCAGGAATTACACAGATGATTACATCAATTGAACGATTTTCCGCAAGAAATTGTATCTGCTCATAAAACAAGTTAACGGCATCGACAACTCGATCCTCTCGCGTTTTATTTTTACCAACTTTGACAATTGATGATTTTTGAATAGTGCGTGTGTAGCCCGGAGACGAAAGTAATTGGGTATGAAACCCATAATCCAATGACACCCCTCCAAAGCCTTTAAATAGATTTGAAAGATGGCTTTCTTTGGCTAAAATACCAGTTCGACATAAATCCAGCCAGACATCTAGCTTGTCAACACCTTCCCCTCTTCCCACGATCCCTAATCTAAGTTCTGAGCGCCGCAATTCATCTTTTGTGTCATATACGCCCATACGTTCAATTCCATTCCTTGGACATATATGAGTACCTTTCCCAAATTCAAGAAGTGGCTCTTGGATGATTGTAATTTTCATAGTTTTATACTTCCGCCTCTTCTTCAACATTGTCATCAGATGACAAGGGATTTTCTTCGGGTGCGAGTTGTATAAGCTGTTCAAACTTGATGCTTTCGCCCAATTGAGCATCCATTTGAGCAAGAAAGTACGATACAAACCGCGTAAGATTTCTTACGGCTTGGTTGTTTTCTAATCCTTTTTGTTTCGATACCAACTTATCATGAAACCTGGAACGACGGTGTGTATTGTAGGTGTATAGCCAACTTGGGACGATCATTGCGTGAAACTGGTCTTGTATTTTTACGAATGTTAACTGGAAACTCAGGTGCTTAAAGTGAGCTACTTTGCCGGGTTCCTTTTTGCTCTCTACGCGCTCGAAAACGGTTCGTTGCGCTGCTTTTAATCCTATCCACTTTTCTTTTCTACTAATCTGTTCTTTATCTTCGGGTTGAAAGTAATATTGTTTTTCGAACATATCAAAACCAATGCAATAGTCTTTCACTTGTTCGCGAACCTGACCTTGCAATAGTGACTTAAAGACATTCTCATACTCAACATATTCAGAATCATAAAGCTCGTTAGAATCTAATTCTTCGATGCTTCCTTTATCTACTATTGACATCAAAGCCGTATGATCATCAAAGTTTGAGAATGTAAACAGTTTCCCATCATGAAATGTCCATGCAGAAAATTGGGAGCCTTCTAGTGCTAACGCTAAGCGCACACATAAAAACATGTCTGATGAGCGCCTTCCCTTATATCCCAGCTCAGCTCTGGCTCTTTCAAACACTTCTTTTTTAACGATCGTCAATTGTGCTACGTACACCGTATTAGGGAAAGAAATTGGAGCCAAATTAGTTGTATATGCTCTTGGCAACTCAGTTGTTGATTCTCGGAGTGCGAGGTAGCCGTCTATCTCACCGAGGATAAGCTTAAACTCATGCAAAATACGCTTTTGTGCAGTGACCCTCAAATTAGATGCTTTTGCTAGAATGTCGCCAGGATCTATTACATGAGTGTTGGTATTGAAAGTGAATACATCCCCCGTAATTTTATCGATAGACAATTGTGAGTAACTTTTCTGCTTTTTAACGAGCATTAAAACGTAAAGCTCATCAAAATTTGATTGGTAGTTTTTTTCAATGAACACATTCAATGTCTTTTTGATTTTTTCCAGATCTGTCGTTGCTGTTACTTGAAAAGCCACTCGGTCAAATTCATCACCTAAATCGATACCCGGGAAATTTTTTTGCTTTGCATTTAAGTTATGTAGCTTTGGTAGATGAAATAGCTCTTTCAGTATAGGGATCAAAGCATCTTCCAATGCAAGGTTGATATCGAGTTTTCCCTGCTTCGTTGCAAGCTCAACTTGAGTAACCAGTCTAGATACTACTTGGCGAAGCTCGTTTTCTACGGTTAACACTTCCATCGATAGCTATGTCCTTTTTATACTGAGATTATATACAGCTTATATAGTAACGCTTTTCATTTAATCAATAACAATTTAGATCATTTTTCCCATTGATATTGCTAGCCATAATACTCATTGAAAGTGCTTTAAATTTGCTGAAGTTATGACAGCCGTCATAGGTGGATTTTTCTAAAGTTACGACCCCAAAATAGGCGATAGCGATAGCCAGCTATCACCCTGAAAAATGTAGAGTACGAAGGTCCTTGGTATTAAGCGTCAACACTAAATCGTGAAAGCTTTGGTATGTATCGGTTGGTGTCAGACTGATATTTTAGAAAATCATTGCCATGCACGTTCTTCAAATAAGGTTCTTCAATTTTTCGAACAATCACTTCAATGCAAATCCAACATACAAAAGCACACGCCCAAAGCAGCATATGAGGGAACGTTATACACACCCCTATCCAAAATAGAAGAATACCAAAGTAAATAGGGTTGCGAGACTTTGCGTAAATCCCGTGAGTAATGAGTGCAGTCGTTTCTTGCTGGTCAACCCCAATACGCCATGAATCTCCCATTTGAATTTGAGACAACAGCGTTACTGCAATTCCGCAGGCGCCAATCAAGGAGCCGAGAAGTTGAAATGGAGTTGAAGGAACAAATAAGAGGGGCACCCGTCCTAAGTAACCATAAAGAATGAGACCAAATGCTAAGCAAAACGTAACCACGAATATAGCCCCTGGTAAAATTTCAATTAATGATGCGTTTATAGATGCTGCTCTAATACCAAAATCACCATTTCTCTTATATTGAACAAAGCTTCTACCGAGGACTGCTAGCAATAAAAAACTACTAATTAAAATAAGCGGAATCATATGTATCCTTATCGTATATGACGTTAAGAATATGATTGTAAAGTCTATACTTAATATAGAGTCAAGAGGTGCCTAAAAATCGTTCAGGTAAAACTTAGGCATTTATGAACAAATGCCCAAGAACACTACTGCTCCCCTTTACTATGCACGAGTCGATAGAGTACAGGCAGCACTATCAGTGTTAGCAAGGTTGACGATATTATCCCACCGATGACCACTGTGGCCAAAGGCCGTTGCACCTCTGCGCCAGTACCCACGTTGAGCGCCATGGGCACGAACCCAAGGCTTGCTACCAATGCAGTCATCAGTACCGGACGCAAACGTGTCAACGCGCCGTCAATAATCGAATTGATTAAGTCGCCAGTTTCATCCAATCTTTGCCGGATAAACGACAACATCACCAAGCCATTGAGTACCGCAATACCCGACAGAGCAATAAACCCGATTGCAGCAGAGATTGATAACGGCATATCCCGTATCCAAAGCGCAAAAATGCCCCCTGTTAACGCCAACGGTACGCCAGTGAAAATAATCAGCGCATCTTTAAACGAACCAAACGCAATAACGAGTAATGCCAGGATCAAAAAGAGTGTGGCGGGTACCACAAGACTCAACCGTTGACTGGCACTTTCTAGTTGCTCAAATGTGCCGCCGTAGTCCAACCAATAACCTGAAGGTAAGTCGACATTTTGTGCAATTTGTTGTTTCGCTTCATTCACAAATGAACCCAAATCACGCTCACGCACATTGGCTGTGACGACAATCCGGCGCTTACCATTTTCTCGGCTAATTTGGCTGGGTATGCTGGCAAACTCAAGTTGGGCAACCTCTGAAATTGGGACGTAAGCCCCCTCACCCGTCATAATCGGAATGCTACCCAGTGCATCTAGATTATTGCGAATACCTTCCGGGTAACGCACCACAAGTTCAAAACGCCTGTCTCCTTCAAATATAAGCCCCGCTTCTTTCCCGCCAATGGAAGCACTTAACCACATTTGTAAGTCAGTGACGTCCAAATTGTAGCGAGCCAACGCATTAGGTTTCGGGTTGACGGTAAAAATGGGAATTTCATCCACTTGCTCTATACGCGCATCAGCCGCTCCTAGTACATCTTGCAATACCGCCAAGATGTTAATGGCGGTCGCTCGCAGCGTTGTTAAGTCATCACCATAGATCTTAATGCCCAAGTCAGCGCGTACACCGCTGATGAGCTCATTAAAACGCATTTGTATGGGTTGGGTAAACTCATAATTATTGCCGGGCATATTTTGTAAGTCGCGTTCTAACTGCTCTACAAACTCTGCTTTGGACACTTCAGGGTTAGGCCATTGGTCATGTGGTTTTAGCATGACAAAAGTATCGGTCACATTGGGCGGCATGGCGTCAGTCGCGACTTCCGCCGTACCGGTTTTAGCAAAAACCGTTTGTACCTGTGGATATTGCATAATGGTTTGCTCTAGTCGTTTTTGCATATCCACCGCTTGCTCAATGCCAGTGCCAGGGACGCGCATAGCGTGAAGGGCAATGTCACCTTCATCCAGTTGAGGCACAAATTCAGTACCCAATCGCATCCCTAACCACATGCTTATCACGACCAATCCAGTTGCGACGATCATGACCAACCAGCGCAATTTCAGCGCCCACAATAGAACAGGACGGTAAACAGATTTAGCGCCTATGATAATCGGGCTTTCTTTTTCACTCACCTTACCTGACATGAACATCGCGACCGCTGCGGGCACCAGTGTGATAGAAAACACCATCGCAGTCAGTAAAGCCAAAATAACAGTTGCCGCCATGGGGTGGAACATTTTGCCTTCTACGCCAGTTAAACTAAAAATAGGGATATAGACAATCGTGATGATCATTACCCCAAATAAACTGGGACGTATCACCTCATTGGTCGCCTCAAATACGACTTCCAGTCTTTCTTTTAATGGCAACACCGCACCTGTTCGCCGCTGTGATTCACTTAATCGCCGAATGCAGTTCTCGACAATGATGACAGCGCCATCGACAATCAAACCAAAATCAAGTGCCCCCAAACTCATTAAGTTGGCGCTAACGCCCGTTTGTACCATTCCTGTAATCGTCGCCAACATCGCTAGGGGGATGACCGCAGCCGTGATGATGGCCGCTCGCACATTGCCCAAGAGTAAAAACAAGACCACGATGACAAGCAATGCCCCTTCCACTAGGTTTTTTCTGACGGTATCGATCGCTTTATCCACCAAAGCTGTGCGGTCATAGACCGTTTCAATCAGCACCCCGTTAGGTAAACTAGTTTGGATTTCATCTACTTTATCAGCGACGGCCAAGGCAACGGCTCGCGAGTTTTCACCAATCAGCATCATCGCTGTACCTAGCACGGTTTCTACCCCTTCGCGCGTCGCAGCGCCGGTGCGAAGCTCTTTGCCTATGGCAACCTCAGCAATATCACCAACCGTCACAGGAGACTGGTTTGTGAGTGTCACCACCACTTGGCTAATGTCATCGATAGAGGATAACTGCGCCTGTGATCGCACCAGTATTTGCTGGCCGTTTCGCTCTATATACCCTGCCCCTTGGTTCGCATTATTGCGTTCAAGTGCTCGCAGCAAGTCATCTGTACTAACGCCATAGTTCAACATTAATTGAGGATCCGGATTAATATGATATTGTTTGGTGTATCCACCAATGGCATTGACCTCAGTAATTCCCTTTACCAAGGCCAGTTGCGGCTTGACTACCCAGTCATGCAATTCACGCAACGCCATGGCATCAAACGCTCTTCCGTCTGACGTTTTGGTGCCAGGTTCAGCGCTCAACGTATACATGTAGATTTCGCCGAGTCCCGTAGCAATCGGCCCCATTTCTGGCTCGATACCTTGGGGCAGTTGACTTTTAATAATGCCGAGGCGCTCATTAATAAGGTTTCTGGCAAAATAAAGGTCAGTGCCTTCCTCAAACACAGCGGTCACTTGTGATAGACCGTAACGAGATAGCGAACGTGTATAATCCAGGTTAGGCAAACCCGCCAAAGCAGTTTCAACCAAAAAGGTGATGCGTTGCTCGGTCTCAAGTGGCGAATAGCCTTGTGCTTGCGTGTTGATTTGCACTTGAACATTGGTGATATCAGGGACGGCATCAATGGGGAGTTTTTGATAGCTAAATAAACCAAACCCAATCACGATAAAGCTTAGCATCAAAAAGATCCCGCGCCTTTCAATCGACGTGCGTAAAATGGAAGCTATCATGCTAAACCTCCACGATTGCTCACTTGCTTTATGAGCTGAAATAGACTGTTGATAGAGGCGTTAGTGATCATGACCCGCCTCCGATTTCTCTAAGTCTGCTTTAATCAAATAGCTATTGGTCGCAACTACGGACTCGCCTTCGGTAAGCCCTAGGAGCACTTCAACACGCGTTCCATCCGACATGCCAAGTTTGACGGGGCGAGGTGTGTATTCGTCATAATGCTGAACAAACACCACTTGATTGTCTTCGTATTCTTGAACCGCAGAGACGGGTACAAGGAGACTCGCGGCTTGAGTGGCAGTGGTCACCTTTGCTTTCACCAAGGTACCTAACGGCCAGTAACCGTCACTATTATCAAGTGCAACGTTGGCAAGCGAGTGAGGGCTGCCATCTACCGACGGTGTTAGGTAAGCGATAGTCGTGACTTGACTAAAATCAGCATGGCTAAGTCCAACACGTTGGCCGACTTTGATTTCACCCAGTTGCTGTGAAAATACGGTCAGCTGCGCCCAGACGTTTTTATAGTTAGCCAACGAAAATAGCACCTGTCCGTTAGACAGCTCACCGTTGTTTGCATGCCTGGCAATCACACTGCCATCAAAGGGCGAGGTAATCGAATAGCTTTTTAAACTTTCATTCGACTCGACAATCGCTAGCACATCGCCTTTTTTTACCTTGTCACCTATGTTGACGTTAACGCTTTTTATCACGCCATTAAATCGTGCACGAATATGGCTAAGTGAGGCGGGATCGGCACTAATTCGACCGTAAAGCGTGGTTGAAACAGCAAGTTCTCCTGGAAAGGCTTGTACAGTTGTGATCCCATTTTTCGTTGCTGTTGTGGTGCTCATTGTCACCACTTCATCCGAGTGACCTTCTTCACCATGGTCATCTTCACCCGCAAATAGCGCGGTGCTATGAATTACTAGCATTAAGGTAGTGGCCAAGGGCGTTAGGTGTGTTAATTTGCGGAAAATGTTTAATTTGTTCATCGTCATTACTTCTTATCGAAATGCGCATTACCAGCCGTTCCATCGCTTGATGGATTGGCGGTGCGCTGAGTTATGAGGGAAATACCCGTCAGCGCTTCTATTTCAGCGCTGCTAAGATGGACTTGCGTAGCCGCGTTGATTAACGCTAAGCGAGTGTTTAAAAACTCCTGCCGTGTCGAGACCCATTCCAGATAGCTAAATCGTCCATCCAAATACGCGTTTTCAACTAAGTTCAGCGCGTCTTTAAGCGGTGGAATGACGTTTTGCTGGATCGATTCAACCTCCAATAACGCACGTTGTTGCTCACCCAGCGCTTGGTTGACTGAATGCAATAGATTTCGCACGTCGCTTTGTTTTTGTTGTTCAATCAAATCAAGCCGTGCTTTTTGTGCTTCATATTCACCTAGATTGCGCTGTTTCTGAAACAGCGGCACACTCACCCCGGCGACAAACGCAGTCTCATCGATACCTTGTATCCGGCGGATACCGGCTGACCACTCAATGTCTGGCCTGTTGCCTGCTTGCACTAAGCGAAGTTGGGCTGATTGAACGCGGCTTTGCTGCGCAAACAAGTCAATATGTGGGCTGTTTTGAATAGCCATTGACAGTGCATTAAAGGAAGCTGTTTCTTGGAAGACAAAGAGTTTACCCTCTACTCGCCTAAAGCTTGGATTTGGCTCTCCCCACATGATCGCTAAACTGCGTATGGCAAAGCGAAGGTTTTGCTTGGTCACGTCAACATCAAGTTGGGATTGAGCAAGTGCTGATAGCGCCCTTTTTTGGTCAAGTAGCGGCGATGCACCGGCTTCCACTCTTTTGGACACGGCCTCAAGGGTATATCTCGCCAGTGCTTCAGCTTCCTTGGTCACGGCCAATAACGCTTGGAGCGACAGCACGTGAATGTAGCGGCGGTTAAGTTCACCGAGTAAGTCCAAAGTGCGGATTTTCTTTTCAACATCTTGTTGCTCCCTGCGCGCTGAAAGCACACCCAGCCTGGCGGCAGGTTTGTTGTCGAGCTGTATCACTGATGACAAAGTAAGCGTCATCTCAAGCTCTTTAAGGCCAGATACCTCACCTGTTCCTAAAAAGTTTTCAAGCTCAACACCGGCGATCAAACCGGGTTTTAAGCCTGCTGTTTTTGTTTCACCCGCCAACACTTGTTGTCTGAATTCAAACTCATGCAAATTTGGGTTATCTGCCAATGTGCGTTTGATCGCATCTTCAAGGGTAATGCTTTCACGCATTAGCGGTGTTTTTGGCTCGTATGAGCGCACGTTAGTCCATACCGAAGACTCGGCTTGGGCGATAATGGGCAGACCGAATATAAGCAGGCACGTGATAGCACGGGCACGCCCAATTAAAAAAGACGGTTTCATAGTGAAGTCCTAATTGTCTATTAAAAGCGAACATCGCATGAACGTTTGAATGCGACGTAATCTAAAGAGGTTTTAGGACGTGTATTTGGGTGGTCGTAATAGGCGGTTAATGGCTGCGTCTAAGACGGCATCCAAATAGTTGAAGTTGTGGCCGGACGCGACCTCATTAAGGTTATTGATGCTGTGATGACTTACCCATTGGGCATGTGAGCCGTGGCAGTGTCCGCAGTGGTGGCAATCGGCAGGATTATGGTGCCCCTTTGCGTCATCTTTACTGATATCTATTTCAGGGCTTACCGAAGCGTCGCTGCTATGCTCGGCATGATCATGCTCGTATTGCAGGTGCTCAGTGTCTATTGCATGAAAATCCAATGAATTAGCGACAGCAGAAAACGACTGAAATACAATCAGCATGATCATGATGTAGCTTGTTCGTTTAAGTTTTTTCATCTTCAGTAGTCTATCAATTGCTTTACGCCTCGTCACGGCATTGTTCATCTGCAAACTCAAACTCGACTGTCGTATGCTCAAAATTATATTTCTTGAGTGAGCCCTGTACGTCATTTTTAAGCGTTTGAATATGCTCTGTGGTCACATCTCCAACTAAGACTAAGTGAACGGTCATCACATTGCGCTCGCCATCGAGAGACCAAATATGAAAATGGTGTAAGTCACTGACGTGTTCATTTGATAACAAATCATCTCGGATGTGTTCAAGTTGCGCTTTATCGGGCGTGGCTTGCAAAAACAACAGTAAGGTTTGTTTTAAATTACGGATCACATTGAAAAGAATAAATAAGGTAAAACCGATGGATAAAATGGGATCTAAAATCGCCCAAGGCTTGAACATCAATACAATCGATACGATAAATACGGCCACCCAACCCAGGACATCTTCGAGTAGGTGCCAATTGAGCACGCGCTCATTAAGAGAATTTCCTTCACTGAGTTTGTAGGCAGCATAACCGTTTACTGCTATACCAAAGATTGACAATAACAACATCCCTTCAGCCTGGGGCATTTCAGGATCAGCCAGTCTGGGAATGGCTTCAAATAGTATCCAAACGGAACCAATAGTCAGCACAACGCCGTTAATTAATGCGCCCAGCAGTGAAAACCGTTTATAACCATAGGAAAATGTACGATTAGCATCTTTTTCACTGAGCTTGTTTAAGCCCCATGAGGTGCCAATAGATAAACTATCGCCTAAATCATGAACAGCGTCCGCCATAATAGCGGTACTGTTCGTTAGCCAGCCACCAATAAACTCGATAATGGTGAACACCACATTTAGGAAAAACGCCCAACCAATACGCTTTGACGCATCACTCGAACGTCCATGTGAATGGTCGTGACTATGATTGTGACTGTGCATGATTTAACTTTTTAAACACATGATGTTTTGCTGCTTTACTAAAGTTCATAAAGCCCCTCCCACATATCTAATGTAGTTGCTTGGAGCGTCCTATTCATTTTCTTAATAGTATTATCGATTTAGTTACAAAAAAACCAATGACACCATCAACTATTACTTTCCAGCGCTTGTATTTCAAAGGTCGATACTAGGAATCGACCTTCTCCATAACCAGTATTAACTAGCGTGATTAATCGCCAATTTAGTTAAATGTCTCCCATACACTATTCTGTAGAGAACTGGTAGAACAACCAAAGTAAGCAGTGTCGAGGACAAAATGCCGCCAATCACAACAGTGGCCAACGGTCTTTGTACTTCTGCTCCTATCCCTGTATTGAGCGCCATGGGCACAAATCCAAGGCTTGCAACTAATGCTGTCATTAATACCGGACGCAAGCGAATAAGAGCCCCTTCAACAATGCTATTCACTAATTCTCCGGTTTCTAGCAAACGTTGCTTGATGAATGACAGCATTACCAATCCGTTTAATACGGCAATCCCAGACAACGCGATAAAACCTACAGACGCGGATATGGATAAAGGCATATCCCTTAACCAAAGAGACATTACACCGCCTGTTAATGCCAAAGGGATACCTGTGAAGATAATTAACGCATCGCGTATAGAACCAAACGCAATTACCAGCATTGTCAAAATCACAAACAACGTAACCGGTACCACAATCGTCAATCGCTGACTCGCACTTTCGAGCTGCTCAAAGGTTCCACCATAGTCGAGCCAATAACCAGCAGGTAAATTTACTTCATCATTAATTCTCGCCTGAGCTTCCTCAACAAAAGTGCCAATATCTCTGTCACGCACATTTGCTGTGACAACAATACTACGTTTGCCATTTTCCCGGCTTATTTGGCTAGGTACTTCTTTAAATGCCAGTGTGGCTAATTCGCTTATTGGTACATGCTCACCAGAGGGCGTGACTATGGGAATGGTCTCAAGCTGAGTGAGTTCATTTCGAATGTCGTCGGCATATCGCACGACAATTTCAAAGCGTCTGTCGCCCTCAAAAATCATTCCAGCGGTTTTTCCACCTGTCGCAGCATTGAGCCATAACTGCAAGTCCGCTATATCCAAACCAAAGCGTGCCAATTGATCAGGCTTTGGTGTGACGGTGAAGATTGGAATGCCTTCTACCTGCTCAAGCCTCGCGTCATCAGCCCCTTCAATCGTTGAAATAACGGACAAAATGTCAGAAGCAGATGCAAAGAGGGTATCTAAGTCATCCCCAAATAGCTTTATCCCCAAATCTGCCCTTACGCCACTAATCAATTCATTAAAACGCATTTGTATAGGTTGGGTAAATTCATAATTATTGCCGGGCAAAGTAAACAAGTCCTCTTCAAACGTTTCCACTAACTCAGCTTTTGTCATTGATGGATCGGGCCATTGCTCCCGAGGTTTTAAAATAACAAACGTATCAGTAATGTTTGGCGGCATAGGATCGGTGGCGACCTCACCCGTACCCGTGCGACCGAATACCGTCTGTACTTGCTTATACTGCATAAGTTTCGCTTCAAGAGTTTTTTGCATTTCAACTGCTTGTTCTACCCCGGTCCCAGGGATCCTAATGGCTTGTACTAAGATATCACCTTCATTGAGCTGAGGAATAAACTCCGAGCCTAATTTACTGCCCATCCATAAACTGCCGACAACCAAAGCACTCGCTGCTACTACCACTAGCCATCTAAAACGCAGCGCTCCGGTTAAAACAGGACGATAGACTGCCTTTGCACCTTTAATAATCGGGTTTTCTTTTTCGCTAATATTTCCTCTCATGAAAATCGCTATCGCCGCAGGCACTACGGTAAAACAAAATACCATTGCGGCAAGCAAAGCCATTATCACGGTCGCTGCCATGGGGTGGAACATTTTACCCTCGACGCCAGTGAGCGTGAACAAGGGGATATAAACAATGGTAATGATCAATACACCAAACAAACTGGGGCGTATGACTTCATTAGTGGCTTCATAAACAACATTCAGCCTTTCTTTGAGCGGTAGAGTAGCGCCGTTTTGTTTCTGGGATTCGGATAATCGTCTGATACAGTTTTCAACAATGATAACTGCGCCATCGACAATCAAGCCAAAATCCAGTGCGCCTAAACTCATCAAGTTAGCAGACACATCGGTTTTGACCATGCCCGATATCGTGGCAAGCATTGCCAAGGGTATTACAGCGGCGGTAATAAGTGCAGCTCGCACATTCCCAAGCAAAACGAATAGCACAACGATGACAAGTAAAGCGCCCTCGACGAGGTTTTTCTGTACTGTGTCGATGGTTTTGTCAACGAGGCTTGTTCTATCGTAAACCGCTTCAAGGATAACGCCCTCGGGTAAGCTTGTTTTAATGGTTTCGAGCTTACTGTCCACAGCTTTGGCGACCGTACGAGAGTTTTCTCCCACTAACATCATTGTCGTGCCAATCACTGTTTCTTGCCCATTTAACGTGCCGGCTCCAGAGCGCAGCTCTTTACCGAGGTTGATTTGGGCGATGTCTTGAATTTTTACCGGTACGCCATCAATGATCTTAACAACCACCTGGCCGATATCGTCGATGCCCTTCAGTTGGGCTTCCGATCTGATCAGTACTTGTTGCCCATTTTGTTCTACAAAACCAGCGCCTTGATTCGCATTGTTGCGTTCTAGCGCACTGAGAAGGTCACCTGTACTTATCCCAAAGTTTATCATTGCGACTGGATTAGGATTCACATGATATTGCTTTTCAAATCCGCCTATCGCATAAACCTCGGTCACCCCCTCAACAAGCGACAATTGGGGCTTAACTACCCAATCATGGATCTCCCTTAATGCCATAGCATCATAGGGTTGACCGTTGTCCTGTCGCGCCTGAGGCTCAGCACTTAACGAGTACATGTAAATTTCACCCAAGCCTGTGGCGATAGGGCCCATTTCAGGGGTTAACCCTGTTGGCAATTGCGCCGCGATGGCGGTGAGACGCTCGTTGACGAGATTTCGTGCGAAATATAAATCAGTGCCCTCTTTAAACACGACTGTGACTTGCGACAAACCATAGCGTGATATCGAGCGGGTATACGATAAATTAGGCAAACCGGCCAGCGAGGTTTCAACTATAAACGTTATGCGTTGCTCAGTCTCCAAAGGCGAGTAACCTGGGGTTGCGGTATTTATCTGCACTTGCACGTTGGTGATATCAGGCACAGCATCAATCGGCAGTTGTTTGTAACTGTACATACCAAAAAAGGCGACAAACAAGGCGAACAACATCATGACACCACGGCGCTCAATCGACAGACGGAGTATTCGTGCAATCATGCTCTCACCTCACCGTTTTTATGGACTTGGCTTTGCTTTTGACAATAAATGCGCAGGTAATTAGTCATCATCGCCCGCCTCCATTTTTAATAAATCAGCTTTTAGTAGATAGCTATTTTCTACAACGACTTGCTGGCCTATTTGAACGCCCTTCACAATCTCTACTAAACGGTTGTCCGTGTTCCCAAGTTTTACTTGGCGGGGGTAAAATCGTTCCCCTTCTTTGACAAAAACAATGGTTTGCCCATCTAACTCTTGTATTGAACTTTTGGGGAGTGCCAGATTGACTTCTTGGAAACCAATCTGAATATAACCCTCTACCATAGCGCCTAAAGGCCAATAACCACTGCCATTATCAACGTTCACAAACGCGATAGAATAGGGTTTGTCATCCGGTGAGGACGTAATGTGGCTTATACTTGATTGTTGCTGCAATTCCTCAAGCCTTAAAGTGACTTCCATATCAGCGGCAATATGAGTACGTTGTTTGGGGAAAATAGCCAATTGAGCAATTGCGCGAGAGTAATTAGCAACAGAAAGCAGCACTTGACCGTTGGTGAGCTCACCATCATTGGCGTGTCTAGCTATGATTTTTCCAGACATCGGTGAGGTGATTGAGTATTGATTTAAACTCTCGTTTGACTCAATGATTGCCAGCGTGTCACCTTTTTCTACTTTATCTCCAATATTCACCATGATACGTTTTACAACACCGTCGAAGCGGGCACGAATATGACTCAGTGACGCAGGATCATGAACTATCCGCCCAAATGTTCTGGTTGTGAGCGATAATGATCCTGACGCGGCTGAAGCAGTCACGATATCGTGTTCAAGCATCCGTTCTTGAGATAACACTACGTACTCGGGTCTTTCTTCGGCTTCCTCATCGTCATCATCAGCCAGGGCGACAGTAGCAAACAGTAAAGTAAGTAGCATGGCTAACACGCCAAGCAAGTCACGTGCGCTAGTGAGTAATGTAAATTGTGATGTATTCATTATTTTTTCTCTAGTAATTCTGATGATTGAGCAGACGTCGAGGGAGAGTCAGAAAACACGGGAATTCCCGTAAGTGCCTCTAGATCTGCGCTTCGAAGGTGGACTAAGCCTGCGGCTTTTATCAGTGTTCGTTGCATATCTATGAGTTGCTGTTGCGTTGTCACCCACTCTATATAGTTGTAGCGACCACTTTCATAGCCATCCCGCGCCAATTTCAATGCAGATTCCAATGTGGGAACGACATTGTCTTGAAGGGTCGTAACAGTGAGCAAGGCTTGATCTTTTGCACTAATGACTTGATTTAATTGGCGAGTGAGTTCACGAATTTTCGCTTGTTTTTGATAGTCGATACTGTCAAGCAATGCGCGCTGTTGTTCGTATTCTCCTAGATTCCGCTGCTTGGTATTTAACGGCACCGAAATACTGGCGACTAACGCTGTGTCATTAATTCCCTGCATTCTTCGGATACCGGCTTCCCACGCAATGTCGAACTGCTGACTGGCCTGAACCACTCTCAATCTGGCCTCTTGTACCCGATAGTTATCAGCATAAAGCAGAACGTGTGGATTGCTTTGAAGCTGTGAAAGCATATGTTCAAGTGATAGTGAATTTGGAAACGATAACAGTGTCCCTTCAACTTCCGCAAACGCAGCGTTAGTGTCACCCCACATGATGGCCAGGTCGCGTTTATACTCATTGAGTTTTTGTTCACTTATCAATAACGACAAACGCGCCTGCGACAACGCTGACTCTGCACGTTTTTTCTCAAGTGGTGAAGAAGCCCCCGCTTCAACCCGTGTAGAGACTGTCTGAAGCATTGTGCGAGCCAGCATTTCAGCTCGTTGCTCAGTCTTGTGCAACGCTTGTTGGACAATGACATTGATATATCGTCGAGTTGTTTCACCCAAGATGTCCAGCGTACGAATGCGCCGTTGTGTAAGCAGTTGTGCTTTTTTTGAACTCACCACATTCATTCGGCCGCTGACTTTATCTCCAAGCTCGATGACCGACGATAAGGTCAGTGTCAATTCGGCATCTTTGATACCAGACACTTCGCCTGTTCCCAACACATTTTCAACTTCAACCCCAACAGACATTTCAGGTCGTAAGCTGGCCATTTTTGATTCACCATCCAAAGCCGAAGATTTAAATTCGAACACAACTAAATCTGGGTTGTTTGATAATGTGCGTTTGAGCGCATTTTCAAGCGTGATTGAAGACTTTTGCGCATTGGCAGATTGAACAGATATGCTCATGGTTACCAGTGCAGCAGATATCAATTTCAGATACGCTGAGCTAGCTTTTTTTATGCCCAATGGGCGTGAAGAACTCATAAAAGAACCTTTTGTTCATAAGATAACGACATACATGGAAAGCACCCATGCAAACATATAGGAGGGAATGGATTAATGTTGAGGTGGGCGCAAAAGGCCTTCGACTAGGCCGTCAGTGACGTTGCGGGAATAACTGTATTGATTGGTATATAACGGTTTAGATACGTCATTTATTGGGTGTTGTGCCAGAAACTTAATCTGTCCACATTGACACAGCACACAATGGAAACACTTAGACTCTTCACTCGACGTATTATCACCAGCATTTACATTTTTTTCGGGAACATCATAAGTGCCTATCGACTTTGATTGTTCAGGGACTGACGATACCTCCGCAGGGTAGTCATCGCATTGAGCGGCGAACGAAAAGCCCGATTGACACATGAGCAAAGTAATAAGTAGCCATGCCAACCTACGCAGTTTTGATGTGCAATTAAAAATTGGCATTTTCTTATCAACTTTGCGCATTAAGCGCTCGCTGTCTTTCATTTCCAGCATCTTCGAGGATCATTTTTGCCCCGCGCAACACAACGCACGAAACTATCACACCGATAACCAGATCAGGCCATCGAGAATCGAGCCAAAACACCAAAACGCCAGCAAAGATAACACCTAAGTTGGCAATCACATCGTTGGCTGAAAATATCCAGCTTGCCCGCATATGCACTTCTTCATTTCTTTGTTTGCGTATGATCACAAGACAAATGACATTAGCAACCAGTGCAACTGCCCCCATAGCCATCATTAGTCCCGATACAGGTTCGCTACCGTAAATTGACCGTCTTACAATATCAATGATAATCAACACACCCAGTGCCATCTGAAAAAAGCCGCTAATTCTAGCCGCATTGGCTTTGTGCAATAGCGATTTACCAATAGCATAAAGGGCAACACCATAGACAACTGCGTCGGCGAGCATATCAAGTGAATCGGCTATTAATGCGGTTGAATCAGCAAGCAACCCGATCCCCATTTCTATAACAAACATTGTCGCGTTTATTCCCAAAAGCCAATACAAAACCTGTCGTTGAGACTGGTCTTTTATTTCAACTTCGCACCCACATCCGCTCATTAGAAACACACTCTTTACTGATGAATAGTATGAGTATAAAGTCTATACTTGGTATAGAGTCAACGGTTAGGAGAAAAAAATGAAAATTGGTGATGTCGCAAAGACGACAGGTTGTAGTATTCATACCATTCGTTTTTATGAAAAGAAGGGGCTCTTGCCTGAGCTTAAGCGCTCAAGTGGAAATTATCGTGTCTACGACAAGGGGACTATTGAACAACTCCTGTTTATCAAACAGTGTCGTTCATTAGATATGTCTATCATGGAAGTAAAAACGCTAATGGACAGTCGTTCGAGGCCAGATCAGAGCTGTTCAAATATCAATACGTTAATAGCTAAGCATTTATCAGACGTCATTATTCGCATTAAAGAGCTAAACGCATTAAAGTCATCACTCGAAAATATGGCGTCAAAGTGTGATCAAAACAAAACCATTAGGGACTGTGGCATTTTAAATTATTTACACACTTAAAAGTGTAAGAAGCATACAATTTCATAGCGGGCGCTCACCTTAACTTGTATCTATCGGCTAACATTCGTCATGTGTATAGATTTGTGAAGCAAAAAATACTAGCCTGAACTTTTGATAATGAGTCAGCCATGCATATTCATTTGTGGCCCTACAAAGCGATTTACATCGGAGTCAGTCCTGATAATGATGTTCATGCACATCATGCAGTCCAAATTTGCATTGGTTTAGACAGAGACATCTCGGTTCAAGATTACAAGGCACAAAGTATTCACACCGGACAATGTATTGTGATTTTCGAAGATGTCCCTCACAAGCTTTTTGCGCAGGATGATCAAATTGTAGTCATCTATTTAGAGCCTGAGGATAGGCATAACCAACAATTTCTCACTGCCTTGCGTCAAACCAGGAGTGATGGAATTAATACTCTGCCGCTTACTGGTAAAGAATTGGGATACATTTCTAAGCATCTATTTACTGACGTCGATATCGACAAAGTGTGGAAAACAGTAAATAAAGCGGTAGGGCTAGTCTACAGTCCTGCGCTTTCATCGCGCCCAGAGGATAAACGGGTACGAGCGGTCATCGACATTATTGCTTCGCAGCGAGGTTGTGCAATCGATATGGCGTTTTTATCATCGAAGGTTTTCTTGTCCCCAAGTCGTCTCACACATCTTTTTAAGCAAGAAGTGGGTATACCTATTAGTCGTTTTATTGTCTGGTGGCGTGTGCGCGCCGCAATAGAACAACTGAGTAAGTCAGCAACATTGACTGAGGCTGCCCATGCTTCGGGTTTTTCTGACTTACCTCATATGAGTAAAACGTTTAAACAGCTGTTTGGATTTGCACCTTCCTCGTTATTCAAACCGCACACCATTAAAATTCACAGTAATTAGCCGTTTGATACAAGCCGAATCAAGTTTGACTAGGGAATAATATACGCATCAATAAAAACGCGAATGTGTAAATACTATGAGAACGTTGGTCCAATGGATGTTCAGTCCATTATTTTTTTTAAGCTTTATCTTTGTTGCAACCAGTATTTCCCAAAACACAAGATCTCCAGCTTGGCTTATACCCCTGCTTTTATTCGCCATCGTCGTATCTTTTGCAGCTGAGAAATGGCTACCATATGAAAAAGCATGGAATAGACCGCAGGGCGATTTCGGGCGAGATATAGTGCATGCCATTGTTAATGAAGGCTCTTTGGCACTCACGGTCGCGTTTATCCCAATTATGACCGCGATAGTGCCCCACTTCAGTATTTGGCCACACCATTGGCCACTACTAGTGCAACTTGGCTTTGCCATCATTGTCGCTGACTTTGGGATAACGATGGCACATTATTTTAGTCATAAATACAAAGTGCTTTGGCGCTTACACGCGGTTCATCATAGCGTTGAACGAATGTACGGGTTCAATGGATTGTTAAAGCATCCCCTTCACCAAGCGATTGAACTAAATGCAGGTACACTCCCATTACTTTTGATAGGTATGCCCTTAGAAATAGGCGCATTGTTAGGGTTTAGTGCTGCCATACAATTGCTGTTGCAACACTCTAACGTTGATATGCGGCTTGGCCCGCTAAAATATGTTTGGGCTGTTGCTCCAGGTCACCGACATCATCACTTAAAAGACGGTACCAAAGGTGACGTTAATTTTGGGTTGTTTACGCATCTATGGGATCACCTCCTTGGCACTTTCGTCACCAATTCTAATGAACGACCCTCACCATGTGATGGCGAGCTAGGAATTGGTAGTCAACCTAATTACCCACAAAATTATATCTCGCAGCTTTTTCAGCCTTTTAAGTGAAAGATTTAGCTTTTGGTTTTCTAATCAGCTGCTCGACAATTGCTGCTCCAGAATATTATTCATGAGGAATATTACAAACATGTAATCAACCAGTAATAGCAGCGTCATGAGTTAATTACTTATGTTCGGTATCCTAACTTAGCAGTTATCGTTATTTCGAGGAAAAACAAATGCAAATTGAGCAATTCAGTGACATTTTAGAGTGGACAGCTAATTACCATCAGGCTCTCGCTGAACAACTGCATTGCTGTTGTAAGAAGACAGATTTGAACAAACTTGTACTCGATTATCTCGCAATGCATGAAAACCACCTAAGTAAGCTGATCTTAGCCTTCAAAAACTTAGGTAAAACCGGAGAATTGGATACTTATTTTGTTGAGTACATAAACGATAAGCCTGACATACCTTTACTGTGTCCGCCTAACCTAGATGATTGCACTACTTATGAACAGGTCATAGAGCACGTTATGAAACGCCATCAACAAATTATCGAATTATTTTCGTATCTAAGGAAGCAAATGGTCGTTGGGCATCAAATAGAACTACTTGATTCTATTTTAGAAACCGAACAACAAGAGATTAAAATAATGGCACATGGTATTAACCGAGCGCACGAATTATAAGCCTTTCATTGGATTCATAAACTATGGAGTGAGGTTGTGAGGAAGCACCAACACAAGTCAAATTACAAAGAAGGAAGTCTCAGTCTTATTGGCGCGGTTGCAATGGGTACAGGTGTCATGATCGGTGCAGGTATCTTTGCTTTGACCGGACAAGTGGCTGAATTGGCCCGCGAGTGGTTCCCATTAGCCTTTATCATAGCGGCAATGATCACATCAGCAAGCGCGTATTCCTACGTGAAGTTATCCAATGCTTATCCTTCTGCAGGAGGGATTGCCATGTTTTTACAAAAAGCTTATGGCAAGGGGACTGCCACTGCGGTTTTTGCATTACTCATGTACTTTTCAATGGTAATTAATGAAAGCTTAGTTGCGCGGACATTTGGTCAATATACCGTACAAATAATTTATACAAAACCCAACGATTGGTTTGTCCCAGCGTTAGGTGTAGCAGTATTGATCTTTGCCTTTTTCATAAACATTATGAGTAATAAGGCTATCCAATCTATTTCATTTGTAATGGGAATCGCCAAAGCTTTAGGATTGGCGGTATTAGCGTCTGGAGGAATATATGCGGCCCAAAGAGGAGTTGTTGACACTTTTGTTCAAACGACCGACGCTTCGATTGTTGACTTTCTGGGGGCCGTCGCGCTAGCCGTATTGGCATTTAAAGGCTTTACTACAATAACAAATAGTGGCGGTGAAATCGAAAATCCACGTAAAAACGTGGGTCGCGCAATAGTCATTTCAATTGCGATTTGTATTTTCATATACCTATTAGTTGCCGCAGCAGTTGGAACAAACCTATCAATCCAGGAGATCGTCGCAGCGCGCGATTATGCATTGGCAGAAGCAGCAAAACCAGCCTTCGGACAATATGGACTTTGGATAACAGTCGGTTTTGCGATAATTGCTACCGTGTCAGGCGTCATCGCAAGTGTATTCGCTGTATCGCGTATGTTAGCGATGCTAACTGACATGGAGCTTGTACCACACAGCCATTTTGGTATGCCAGGAAATATCCAAAAACACACGCTGGTATATACAATAGTCCTTGCTATGACGTTAACGATATTTTTTGATTTAAGCAGAATCGCTTCTTTGGGTGTGATTTTCTATCTGCTGATGGATATTGCGATTCACTGGGGCGTACTAAACTACCTGCGTAAAGAAATTTCTGCCAACCGGTTTATACTGTTAACCGCCATTACATTAGATTTAATTGTACTGATAGCTTTCATCGTCGTTAAGGTGAAAACGGATAGCATCGTAATTTGGACGTCATTAGCGGGCTTGTTTCTGATAATTACCGCAGAGAAGCTTTATCTTAGCCGCAAAAGAAAATGATTTTACTGTTATATAGATAGGTAACTGAGGTCTGCATAACTCTTTTTCCACATTCTGATTTTAGTAGAAGTAATCTCACACTAAATTGTAATCCGTACTTTCCGGCGAATGAAAATCGTTACTTTATTCAGCTCATTGATTGATAATTGTAACAGCAATATCACGTATTAAAGAACTTATGGCACAAATATTGGGTTGTCTTAGGTAAACCGTAAATACATACTAAGCAAACGGCATAAGCCATCTGACTCTGTAAATGTTATGCGCGGATAGGTCATTTTTACACTGTGTCGAATTGCAGCTATTAAAGGATTGTAAATTTAGATGACTCACGACGACCACACGACAATAGCTTTAAGTACACTTATCAAGTGCTTGATGCTTATTGCAAGTGTGACTTATGGTTCATCTGTATTGGGTTGCGAAAGTGAAGGTACTGGCAACATCTCATCCATGAAGGGAACACCGGAAATTGAACAAGCAAAGCTGCATGTTCAAATGCACATTGAAGATAATGTTGATGAGAGCTGTCATGAGGAGTGCTGTACAGAATCTTGCGATTGTTCTCATGGAAATTGTTTTACAATTTGGCTACTGACCGGCAATTATCACTACAAAATTAAGTCATTTGATTATGTTTTCTCATTATTCGAAGGTGATTTACTACGGTCTCCTCCTTCTAGATTGCTTAGACCCCCAATAGCATAAGCCCGTTCTAGTTTTAACTACGAAAACTCGGTACATGCTCGGTCCGTTTTAACGTAAGCATGTGTCTGAATCTATCCATCAAATTAGAGAACAATTTATGTTAAACAAATTAAATAAAGATAGGCGCAGATTCGTTAAGTCTGCCGCTTTGACATTAGGTGGGACAGCGCTTTTACGTCAAATTTCACCAGCCTGGGCTAATCCAGAGGGCTTATCTCATGCTGGGCAAGAGTTAAAACCAAGTTTTGGAAACAACGTTGTCAGCGGGGAAAACATCAATATGATGATTAGCAGGCAGCACAAGCGTATTGCAAGCGCAGCTGGCCTACCAATTACAATTAATGGTTCGTCACCGGGCCCGTTAGTGCGTCTAAAAGAAGGTCAGCATGTCACTATAAATGTAACTAACAACTTGCTTGAAAGTACGTCAATCCACTGGCACGGATTGATACTCCCTTACACGATGGACGGTGTACCTGGCGTATCGTTTCCCGGTATCGCCGCTGGCAGTACCTTTACCTATGAATTCGATATTGAACAAAACGGTACATATTGGTACCACAGTCATTCAGGTCTTCAGGAGCAGCTTGGGCACCTTGGCCCCATGGTTATTGAACCAAAAGATGGCGACATCGGTGCAGATCGGGAGCACACCATTATTCTCAGCGACTGGACCTTTGAAGACCCTCACGATGTTTTCCGTCACCTTAAAGTTGCTGAGGGCTATTATAATTATCAGCAGCGTACAGTCGAAAACACGATTAAAGATATAAAGAGCCAAGGACTGATCAATACGGTCAAAGAACGAGCAATGTGGTCTCGTATGCGCATGAACCCAAGAGACATACTCGATGTAACCGGCGCGACCTATACATACCTGATGAACGGCCGTGACCCGCAAACAAACTGGACTGCATTGTACAAACCCGGAGAAAGCATACGCCTTAGGCTTATTAACGGGTCAGCAATGACCTATTTTGATTTCCAAGTTCCAGGGTTGGATCTGACAGTTGTTGCAGTAGATGGTCAGCCTGTTAAGCCAGTAACAGTAGGTGAAATACGGATAGCTGTTGCAGAGACCTATGATGTCATCGTAAAACCCAAAGATACTAAAACCTATACCATTTTTGCACAAAGCATGGACAGAAGTGGCTATGCCAGAGGCACATTGGCAACATCTGTCGGCAAAGAAGCAAGTATCCCGGCACTTCGCCCAATGCCTGAATTAGGTATGGACGCTATGGGGATGTCGGGAATGGCTGACATGGATTCAATGGACGCTACGAACAACAAGGAGACTTATGGTGGCCAAGAAAATCACGGTCCTAATCATTCGATGGCAGCGATGCAAAACAAGGTAGTTCCTGTGGATGGAATTCCTATTAAGCACTCACCGGACGGCCACGGACCAGGTGCGTCTATGATTGCCAAAAACCCGGTCAGCCGACTAGACGACCCTGGAATAGGGTTTGATGGACTTTCTCACAAGGTACTTGTTTATTCAGACCTTACAGGTGCCAAGCAGTGGCCAGATAACCGTGAACCAACACAAACCATCGAACTGCATTTGACCGGTAACATGGAAAGATACATGTGGTCTTTTGATGGCAAAAAATTCACTGAAGTGGATAAGCCCGTTCATTTCAAGTACGGGGAACGCGTGCGCCTTATTCTTGTCAATGATTCGATGATGTATCACCCCATCCATCTTCACGGTATGTGGATGGAGCTAGAAAATGGTAACTCCCCTTCCCCCCGTAAACACACGATCAGTCTCAAACCGAGCGAAAAAGTCTCTTTACTGATCAGCGCTGACGCACCCGGAAATTGGGCATTTCATTGTCACCTTCTATATCACATGGACGCTGGTATGTTCCGCGTTGTAAACGTTTCTTAAGGGGTACCTTCATGAATTTACGAATTATATTTGGACTAATAATACTTACCGTAACACTTCGTAGTGTCGCACAAGAAACACCTGAAAGCTGGCCATCGCCTGTCAAAGATACACTTAATGGTATTGTTCTATTTGACAGGCTAGAAGTAGCGCGCAACAACCGTGAGGAGAACATCGCGGTTTGGGATATGATCGCATGGTATGGAGGCGACACGTACCGTCTTTATTTTAAAAGTGAAGGTGAAAATAAACAAAACGATGGGGAGCCAACGGATATTGAAAGAGCTGAACTGCTTGCTAGTCGCTTAATTGCACCTTTTTGGGAAATTCAGGTTGGAATTGGTGCCCGTGGCGAATTGACGAGTGACAGTAATATGGAAAATTATGCTGTAGTTAGCCTTTTTGGAATGGCTCCCTATCAATTTGAAGTAGATAGTTCACTTATTATTAACGAAGACGGTGATGTCAGTGTTTCAATGGAAGCCGAGTATGACTATCGCATGTCACAAACCTCATATTTGCAACCGCGAATATCACTGTCTGCTTCACTTTCTGAGTCAGAACGGTTTGATAGACCTTCTGGGTTTAATTCAATTCGTGTTGGCTTACGCTATCGAATGGAGGTCTCACGGGAATTTGCCCCGTATATTGGTGCTTATTGGTCTAGAGCCTTGGGAGCGTCAGCGGATAATCTACGTGGCATAGGCGATCCTGTTCATGAAACGGGTGTGGTTCTCGGTGCCCGTGTGTGGTTCTAATGCCTGAATTATCCCAACAGTTTATGGCGATACTAATTCAGTTGTCAGTCGCATTATTAGCAATTACCGCAAGTGCAATTAGCCATTACCGCATATTGCAGTACTTGACGAAATTCATAGCCCGCCTTCGTAATGGAGCACGCGGTTTAATTGTACTTTTTTGTGGGATTACAGCGTCTCAATTGCTAGCAGCTCTGTGGTTCACGTTTGCTTTTAAAGTGTCCATAGCAATGGGTCTAGGGAACTTAAAGGGTGGCAGCTTAAACCAGTTTATTGAGCTTTTCTACTTTTCGCTAATCAACTTGACTACGCTTGGGCTAGGCCAGATTGAAGCGACTTCTCATTTGAGATTTCTTGCTGGAATAGAAGCAATGACTGGCTTTTTACTCGTGAGCTGTTCGGCCTCAGTTTTAATTAAATACATGAAACATTAATCTAGAATTCAAGGAATTAAACATGACTAAATATACTAAATTTTTCGTGATGATACTTACCTCTACCGCCTTTATGTTGGTTATGATGTACTTAAATTCATATTCAATTGAACACGTTTTCTTTAGCGAGACTCGCTTATACATGGCTATCTACATGGGGGCGATGATGGCGGTCATCATGCTGCTATTTATGCTGAATATGTATGAAAGCAATGATACCTCATCACTCTATTGCGATCTTAACCAGTGAGCGTGCAAATATTGATGATGTCCGAGTTCAAAAATTGGCCGAAGAAATTATAAACGCGCAAGAGCGTGAGATTAAGGAAATGAAATGGTTAATCTCAGATATCAACAATAATGGCATCGTGGCCTCAGCGAATGAAGCAACTCAGCGCCCAGTCCCCGACTTTAGTAAAAAGTAACGATTATCTTTTATTATTATTTTATACCGGATAGCAAACATGAGTAAATCTGCAACGTTATACAGAATGCATACGAAGGAACATATTTGCCCCTATGGCTTGCGTTCTAAAGACCTGTTAGAAAGAAAAGGTTATAAAATCGACGATCATAAACTTAGCTCTCGTGAAGAAACGGATAAATTTAAGGGTAAACATGGCGTTGAAACAACACCTCAAACATTTATTAATGACAACCGTATTGGGGGATATGACGAGCTAAGGGAATTTTTTGATATGGGAGAAGCGGGGCAGACTGGCACAACCTACACGCCGGTTATTGCCATTTTTGCGACCGCATTTCTAATGGCGTTAGGTATTGTATTCGCGCACGCCGGCACAATTGGGTCACTTTCGACCGTTCCAGTCATCGAAGTCTTTGTTGCACTTAGTATGTCGATTCTTGCGATTCAAAAATTACGCGATTTATATGGCTTTACTAATTCTTTTATTACTTATGATTTACTAGCGATGCGCAGTGTGCGATACGGTTACGTTTATCCATTTGCGGAAGCGTTCGCTGGGATTGGTATGCTTGCCGGAATATCAGGCTATGTCGTTGGCCCCGTATCTCTCTTTATTGGAACCATTGGTGCAGTATCGGTATTTAAAGCTGTTTACGTAGATAAACGCGAGTTGAAATGCGCTTGCGTCGGCGGAGACAGTAATGTTCCCCTCGGTTTTGTTTCGCTTACTGAAAATTTGTTTATGATTGGTGCTGGAATTTGGATGCTTTATCAAGCAATTGGAGCTTAAACATTGGGTGTTGCTCTAACACCTATTGATGAAGCCACAATCACTTTCCAAATTGCTCTAAAATACTTTATGCGCCTATTTGCCCGCAATGGGCAAATAGGCGCTTCCAGCGGTCAAAACTTGCCACGTTTTTAATCGTCACTCTTTGTCGAGAATGCTTTGAAAGCTTTTTCTAGCGAATCTTCAAACTTCTCTTTGTTACAACCCCCGTCTTCACTTTGTTTGGTTTCGTTGTCTGTTGGTTTAATGGCTTGATTTGGCGTGTTCGTGACTTGGAGTAAATCGGTATTTAGCATACTGGAAACCCTTCTGTTCGCGTTGATCTCATTAAAAACTGGTGTGCCGGATAACACACATTATCTAAAGCAAATAACAGGCCAAATTTCCATGTCAACAAATGTTTTGGGTTAACCCGAATGACAGACAGTAAACTGCACTGAGAACGAATGCTTTCTATGTAGCTATTCAGGGCGTCGTCTACCGACGCTATGTCACGAAAACATATATCAATCGCTTTATCTACATGTGGACGAGATTGGATACTTGCAATAACCTGATCTTTATCACCACACATCATAAGCAAACGGATAGCCTCTTCCAAGACGAGCATATGGCAACCTTCCATTGCTAATACACCGTTATGTTGCATTCGGTTAACCGCCTTTAAAGCTCGTTTATCACCCGTAAAAAGGTTTGATGGTTTGTTTTCTTGAGCGCCAAACGTGAGAATAAGATCTCCTGCGTCAAGGTGAGGGGTACGAAGTTGTGCAATAACATCAAGGGCTTGCTCGTCGGAGATTGTGACAGGTTCGCTGTGAGATACAAAATAAAGAATACTTTGTATGTGCGCCGGTTCGAATCCCATTTCATTCTTACTATGATCCACAGTGCTAATATCCTGTTTTAATTAGTGCTGATTGGTGAAGTCCAACACAAAGTTGCTCGATTCGCGCTACACTATTTCTGTCTATTGCTTTGCCCGGGTGGGACACGATGGCAGCTCCAGGGTTTATGTTTCGCATTTTCACGAATGTTTTCGTCAACGAATTGGTAGTAGCCTTCTTTCATCTTTGTCCAAAAATCATCAGAAATGTCTGCACCGTGTGCACGAATGATTGTCTCAATGCCATCTAAATTGCAGTGGGTCGCGTCATAGCCGATATGCAAAGTGTTTTTGGCTTCTTCAAATGAAACGGCATCAATACCAAAGGTCCCATCAATTTCAGCAACAATTGCTAATAAATTACCGTCGGTAATGCCGGTTAACTTCAAATGCCGTACCACTAAATTAGCCTCAGAAACGCCCACTCTGTGATCTAAATCGCTCATACTTTTCTCCTATAAATTAATTTCCTACGCAGTTATGTCAGTCACGTCTCTAATTACTTAAAACGCTATTGGCATTAACCACTTGCTGCATTAACGATCGTAAAACTGTCATTCTTTGTTCTATTAACAACAAATGTTCATCTATCGAGTTCCCCATCACAACAATGTCGCTTGCTGATATGCCGCTTTCGATAAGAACAAGACTTCTTTGCAGGCCTTTTCTATATGTCTCTTTTAATCGTATCTTTTGTTCAGTATTAGATTCACTTTGGATCCTCTTCTCAATACTCGTTAAGTAGGTATCCATCATCTTCATATGCTCAACAATCAACGTTTGCCTCTCAGAAACGTCATTGATCCGTTGGATGCGTTGCATTAATGCATCCATGACGCGCTCGTTACTGCGTAACATCTCATCGGCACTCATGGATGTCTGAGCACTCGTAAAGGTAGCGGATAAAACGCCTGCGACAAACAATATTGAAACTAATGCTTTCTTCATTTTGAAATCCTTACACGGGGCTTGAAACGTTTGAATTGAGAAATCGTGGGAACCAACCTGGCGTGGCTTGCTTATATTGCCTATAGGTATCACCAAACTCAGTTTCGGCGTGCTGCTCTTCGCGTTTGGCCAGTCGAACATAGACAACAATGAGAATGGGAAACATGAGCAAAGTGGGTAGTGTTGGCCATTGCAGTAAAAAGCCAAACATGATCACAATGAAGGCAACATATTGGGGATGCCGACAACGTGCGTACCAACCGCTGGTCGCTAAGCTGCTCGTTTTTTGCGCGTGATGCAGGACATTCCACGAAGCAGATAAAACAAAGAATCCTAAAACGATGAGAACATTACTCAAGATGTGCAGTACATCCCAATGCGCATCGCCAGATAACCCCAACAGTGTATGCCACAAGTGACCATTTTCGTGACTTAAAAAATCTACGCCTGGGTAACTTTCGGCTAACCAACCGGACAAAAAATAGATGGTAAGCGGGAAACCATACATTTCAGTAAATAACGCAACGATAAAAGCGGAAAATACGCCTAAGCTTCGCCAGTCTGTTTTTGACTTCGGCTTGACGAAACTAAACGCAAAAAAGATAAATATTGCGGAGTTAATGATGACTAACGGCCAAAGCCCATAATCTGATTCACCGTGCATTGTCGCTCTCCGTTTTACGTCTTTCCTTGCGTGCCTGCTCTAACCCTTCGATATAACCTTGTCTGTATTGATCATTGTCTTCGGTTTGCTCTTTAAATGTTTGCTCGTCGTTAGTATGTGTCTCATGCCCTTTACCATGACTTCCGTGCATAAAGATATGCATCACTGGGCATAGCAGCAGGATCAAGTAAGGTAGATAAGGGAAAACATGTTCACCATGCTCGACAAACAAGAAATAGCTTGCCGCCGCTATAAGTCCGATGGCGGACCAACCACTGGGGGTGCGCCAAAAAGGTAATTTTTGTTTATTCACAATACACCTCGCTTTTGTGTCGTTTAAGTTTTCAGAAAACCGTAAATCACTTGATCACCAAAGTGCCACGGTACATTTGCATCTGACAATGAAACGGATAGCGACCTGCCTTTTTGGGGGGAATAGTGACCATCACACGCTTGTTAAGCACTAATGTTTCACTGATCTCCAACTCGGGTATTAGTAGTGTTTCCGCACAGGGGGTCGCATCTTCTCTATAGAACATCAGTTGTACAGACTCATTCGCGGGCACTGTGATATTGGCAGGTTGATATACGCCATCTTTCACGCGGACTTCGATGCTGCCGTCTCGTACTTCAGTTGACTTTGTTTGGTAAAGCCAAAACCACCATACAATAAGCCCAATCACGACTAACCCTATCAAATTAATCCACATCATCTTTAGGTTCTCCTAGTGCTCTTTAGCTTTGAATAAACGTAATCGATTCGCGTTGGTCACTACCGTTAACGACGAGAATGCCATCGCTGCACCGGCAATTACTGGGCTTAGTAGTAAGCCTAAAAATGGATAAAAAACACCTGCAGCAAATGGGATCCCCGCGACGTTATAGATAAATGCTCCGAAGAGATTCTGCTTTATGTTTCTCAGCGTTGCCTTACTCACTGCAATCGCATCCGCTAACCCATGTAAGGAGCCTCGCATCAACGTGATATCTGCACTTTCTATTGCGACATCAGTGCCTGTTCCGATAGCAAATCCGACGTTGGCATGGGCTAAGGCGGGCGCATCATTGATCCCATCGCCGGTCATTCCGACGATTTCACCCTCACGTTGAAGTTCGAGCACTTTGTTTGCTTTATCTTCTGGCATCACTTCAGCAACGTAATCAACAATCCCCGCCTTTCGAGCAACGGCTTTTGCAGTCATACGATTGTCCCCCGTCAACATCACCACACGTATTCCGTTGTGCTGTAGGCGGTTAATCGCATCTATTGAGTCTGATTTTATGGGATCGGCAACAGCAATGACGGCAACTAATTTTGAATCAATCGCGAAATACATTGGGGTTTTAGCCTCTGCGGCCAGCCTCTGCGCTTTATCAACGTAATGATGAAGTTCTATTGATTTTTCTTTCATCAATTTTTCATTGCCAAATAGCAAACGCTGAGAATTCAGTGTTGCCGCTACGCCCTTCCCTGCAATGGACTCAAAATCAGTCACCGAGTGGATCGGCACACCTGTCTCTTTCGCTGATTCAACGATCGCCATTGCGAGTGGGTGTTCGGAACCCGACTCCAGGCTTGCAGCTAACGAAAGCACGTCATCTTGATTGTGATCTGACGCAATAACAACGTCGGTAACTTTAGGCGCCCCCTCTGTTATGGTGCCGGTCTTATCTAATACCATTGTGGTAATTTTCGAAGCAGATTGCAGCGCTTCACCGTTGCGGATAAGTACGCCTGCTTCAGCCGCCTTGCCAACCCCCACCATGACCGACATCGGCGTGGCTAAACCTAATGCGCAAGGACATGCAATAATCAGTACCGTAGTTGCTGACACGATTGCGAAGGCAACCTCGGGAGCCGGACCAAAATTGAGCCACGCTAGTGCGCTCATTACTGCAATGATCATAACAACTGGCACGAAATAGGCAGAAATAACATCTGCCAATCGACCAATAGGTGGTTTTGAATTTTGTGCACGTTTTACCATGTTGATGATCTGAGCTAGCGCGGTGTCTTTTCCCACGCGTTCTGCCCGAAAGACGATAGAGCCTGATTTGTTGATGGTACCGGCCACAACCTCATCGTCTTTTCGCTTCTCAATTGGCATGGGCTCACCCGTTAGCATTGATTCATCAATACTGGTTTGGCCCTCGACGACTACACCATCCACAGAAATGCGTTCTCCGGGTCGAACCCGGATAAGATCATTGAGCAAAACATCTTCAATAGGAATATCAATATCATCGCCATCTCGGATGACACGTGCAGTCTTGGCTTGCAAGCCTATCAGCCTTTTAATGGCCTCTGAGGTTTTACCGCGTGCTTTGATCTCAAGGGCCAGGCCTAAATTAATTAGGCCGATGATCATAGCGGTTGCCTCAAAATAAACATGTCGTGCCATTTCAGGGACATAGCCCGGGAAGAACACAACTGTCATCGAGTACAACCAGGCGGTTCCTGTACCCAAGGCTATCAAAGTATCCATATTGGCCGAATGATTTTTAAACGAATTCCATGCACCCACATAAAAATGCCGACCAGAGAACACCATGACACCTAATGTCATGAGCCCAATAATCAACCATACAATTCGCTCCGTGGTCGTGTTGACGCTCATTTCCCCGGTTACCAAACCATAGATCATGAGCGGTACTCCAAGCGACAATGCGATGACCATATGTCGCATTAGCTTTTTATAATAAGCCCAATCCGCTTGCTCTTTTTCTTCAATGGCAGCCTCATCAGAATCGGCATTTGCCAGCGTTGCGTTATACCCAGCTTCTTCTACCGCACCAACCAGTTCGCTTGGTGAGGCATTACCATTGATAAGCACTGTACGCTGTGCAAAATTCATTTCTGCGCCGGTGACGCCTGCGACTTGTTTTAAGGCTGTTTCAATTTTAGTGACGCAACTGGCACAACTCGCCCCTTGAATATTAAGTTGTATCTCGCCTGCTTCGGAAGACACCTGTCTGGTCTGCGTTTTAGTGTCAACCGCTTCGTTCGCAGTTGATGTTTTATCGCCGCCACTACAACACCCATGTGCTTTCGCACTGTCTGTTTTAGAATTCATGAACCACTCCCTATTTAAACCTTGTTATGACTTAAGCGCTGTGAAACCTTCAATTAAATGGCATATCGTATCGGCCGTTGGAGGTTGATCGGGTTTGTTTTGCCACTCTGAAGTGGCTAAGCGCATGCGCTCTCTAAGTTCATGCATGTCCTGATACCGCTGTTCAGTCTCTTTCAACCTCTTTTCAATAAGACGCCTTACCGTTGGACACGGCGCATTGGTTTGTGAAGATGTAACTAGGATCTCTTTAATATCATTGACCGAAAAACCTAAGGCGCGCGCACTTAAAATGAACCGCAGTCGCGTCACATCCGCCGGCCGATAATACTTGTATCCATTGTGGGATTTATTTGGGACCAAAAGTCCAATGCGCGTATAATAGCGCACGGTATCAACGCTAATATCTAGTGCATCTGCTATTTGTTTTACCCGCATTTTAAACCCCCTTCTTTATCAACATAGTTGTGCTGCTACAACACGCCTTTAATCCTATGTTTTACTCTAACCTTCATACGATAAACCTGTGAGCCGCTCACAGGTCAACACCTGAACCTTCAACAGATCCGTGGAAGTGGCTCATCTTCAAGCTCACTCATGAAGCGTCTTCCTCCCATTGGCGTAATTTACGCTCTATGCCTTTCATGATGATCTCCTTGAGCAATATTCGTGAATTTGCCCGACACTTATTGCTGCATCGTTTAAAGGTAAACAGCTTGGGATAACAACAGGAATGTCTGATTGTGCAAAACGTTCAGCTAGGCCATCGCATAAAATGCGGTTTTGGAAGACGCCTCCGGCCAAACCAATATGTTTGAAATCATACTTTTTGCGACAACGCTGGGTTAACTCCCACGCAGTTTCAATGAGTGATGCGTGAAAATTTGTGACGCGAACTGCTGGCGAACATGTTTTTGCGGATTGCATTAGCCTCTGTCCTCTATTAACTGTGCGGTGCTGGTATCGACCAGCCAATCACAAAGGATAAGGAAACAACAATCGCGCAAAGACCAAGCAATTGAAGCGATTTGAAGCGTTGTTCTTTGGGACGCAGTAGTACTAGCTTGAATGCGATGAGTGTTTGTATAAGGTAATACAGTGCAAATCCCTTTGACGCGAGATTAATGATTTCAAATACGTTGGATGACCAAACTAATATGCCTGCAATCGCGATGACAAGAACATAATAAAACTGAGGAGATATAGGTAAATGGAAGAGTTCTTTTAGCAAACCACCGCCACCGATAGTATCGGCTAATGCGGCACTTAACTGGCTTGCCGTCGCGGCCACAAGTAATAATATCGGCAATACCCAAATGGCTTGACCCAGGGTATAACTAATAGTTGTTTCATTCAGTTCGGTTATCGGAAAATCGAGAAAAATGGGACAGGTTAAACCAATAAAAACAACGTAAAGGAAAATGGCAATCCACTGGGCATATCGTCCCGCTTTAATACGCTGCTCTGCATTATAGCTATTGCCCATAAAACGCGTGGTTTCAAACCCTTGTGTCACCATAAGCATACCGGCAAGCATGCTAAGGGTTTCAAAATGGCTGAGGGATTGTATCGCCTCATGTTTAAACCACGCACTTTTTACTTGTATATCGTAAGTTGCTAGTGCTGTTAGTACACCAATAATAATCGCCAACTTAATTGTGACTGCGAATAACTCGATGGTTTCTAATCCTCTTGCACCGCGAAGCCAAGCGACCAACATAATGATGACAAGCAGCCCACTGGTAAACAATTTGATGAGCGTTGTATCGTCAATAGCCAAGCGGTCAAAGACAAACGCGGCAAACAAGCTAATGTAAAACGCCACAGAAATTGCGTATGCAGCACCGAGGGCCCATTGACTGGCTTTCTCAAGCGTTGCGATACTGCCTTGTGGATTGCGAGCAAGCTCAGGCTCTGCATGACGTATATTGAAGCGAATGACTGAACCCAACAAATATGCCAGAGTCGACAATAAAATAATGCCCAGTAGCGCCCATTTACCCATTACCGAATGCAACAGTGGTGCAATGATCAAAAAGCCACTGCCAATTATTGAAGCCAGTGGTGTTACTGTCGCTCGCCATTGGACAGATTGTCGTAGGCGAGGCAGAAACAATACTATTGCTACCAACAGTGAGGTTGCCAGCGCAATGGAATTTGTGATCACAGTTTCTCCCCCTTAATGATGCTTGTACCAGCCGGCACGCTTAATATCGTTCCAGGAAGTCGATTGATGACAGGCATAACACGCCTCCACTTTGGCTTTTGGCTCGCCAGCGACTTTGGCGGAAATCATTTTAAAATGTTGCATGTAGTGACTGGGCGGCGCTTCATGACATTGATTGCAATCACGAGATTGACTCGAGGGGTGAATAAACGTCGGCAGTGACCACTTGTCTGTACTGTGGCATTGCACGCAATCCTCTCCGAACAACGTAAAGTGGCGATCATCGTTGCTGTGGCACTGTGAACAATTCAATAATGCTTCTTTATCACTGACGTCGGGATGCACAAATAGGGGATCAGCCGTTTGCTTATTCGCTAGAACATTTTCTAAAAAAGCCATCGTGGCTGCGCCTTCGTCAAACGGCACGTTTGGGTTGGGGAGCATATTGAACCCAATATCGACCAATGCAATATGGTTCATCAGTGAAATCTTAGCATCCTCACCTTGATGCTCAGTATGACAACTAGCACATTCTGTTATGTCGGCGTGAAACGCAGTAGGTTGACGCGCGACGATATGCTTATCATTTGCATGACAGGCCACACACTTGTCGCGCTCAACGCCTTCTACTGGCGTGTGACAACTCAAGCAGTCATCCGCCAAAAACGCATGCGCTTTGCTCAGTGAACCAGGCTCTACCATTTGTTCCCATGGAATTTTTGAAAGATCCTCTGGTGTGTGAAAAAAATGGCTAACACCAAAGCCCGCTGCGACTAAGCCCAGAATGACTATTATCCACTTGATCATAACCAGCGTAGTCCAAAGTAAACTTCACTGAAAATGTGAAAGAACAATACGCCATAGAGCGTTATCGAAATCACGATATGAAATTTCAACCAACGAGCAAACCAAGTTTTCGCAGTGTCGTGAATCAGAATGCTGTATTCAACATCAGAAATTGCATCGATAATAGATAGAACCTTACTCTCTTGTCGAAACAGCTTACTTTGCGCTGAAGTAGGTACACTTAAAGCAATGTATGGAATGTGTCTCGCTGATGTTTGGGCGAAAGTCGAATATCTTACGTCGCAGACCGCGTCTTTTAGCGATTGTTTGGCGCTTGAAAGTGCACCTTGGAGTTCGGTCACTTGACGCTTTTTCTCTTTCACATTTGAGGAAATAAGTCCTAGTACATACCGACCAACAAACCCACTGATCACAACGACCATCATAAAGATGATGATGGAGACTCCAGTAGCACTATCAAAACGATGGGCGCTATGGATGAGTGCAAGAATAGGTCCCAATACTCCAGCATAAATATGAATGCGCAGTAGCGTAGGCATGGCTATTTGCTTGGTCACGACTTTCTTAAGTGCTTTGTTGCGTTTAATGATCATGTAAAGCAACGGAATAAACATCAATACCAGCGCAGTCAAACCAACGACAAATCCAGCAAAGCTGCCAGGGAATGCTGGGTCACGGTGCCACACAAACCCTAGCCAAAGTAAGATCATTAAGACCACCAAGCTGCCTACAATGGTTCGTTCTTGACTATTCACTATGCTTCCACCTCCACATCAGTTTTAGGGATGGCTTGACAGGCTAAAATATAACCACTGACCCTATCTTCTGGCTCCAACCCATCATCAACCTCCATATCAACATCGCCGCGCAGTAATTTCACTTTGCAACTGCCGCAAGAGCCTGCCCGGCACGAATTCTCAATATCAACATCAAGTCCATCAGCAACGTCCAATACGGTTTCATCTGTGCCGGCTTGTGCCTGTGCATTTGATAAACTAAATCGCACTTGGCGCGTATTGTTTACAGGCGTGTTTGGGGCGACCTCCGTTTTAGTGGCCGTTTTCTTCGGACTCGCACCACCGAAAGCTTCTGTTTTAATATTCGCTTCAGGCATACCCAATTCAGATAAAATATCCTTGGTTGCATCCATCATTGCCGGCGGCCCACAAATGTGTGCTGTTTTTAATGCTATGTCCGGCACGAATTCATTTATCAATGCCGATGAAAAACGCCCCTGAGGTCCCATCCAAGATGTGCCATCCGCCTGTGTCATACTGACGAGTACTTTCAACCTTGGGTGACGTGCTTGTAGATATTTTAATTCCTGTTCAAAAATAAAATCGTTAGACGTTCGCGTACAAAACAGAAAATAAATGTCACCGTCCCAGCACGTCGTGGTTAAATAACGTACCGCGCTCATCATGGGCGTGATCCCAACCCCCCCTGAAATCAATACAACGCTACTTGCATCTTGACCATTGAAGTAAAACTTGCCGCCAGGCGCTTTAATTGAAAGCGTATCTCCCACATTTACGACGTCATGCATATGACGAGAAACAACACCGAATTCCTCGCGTTTGATGGTGACTTCAAAGTAATACTGCTCAGTGGGTGATGATGCGATGGTGTAAGACCGCTTCACCGGTTTTTCAACACCATCAATCGTGAGCGTAAAAGTCACAAATTGTCCAGGTTCAAAACTAAATGGGATGACTTGACCATCGGCGCTGGCAAGTCGAAACGTTTTAACATCATGGGTCTCATGAAAAATACCGGTGACTTGCATACTGCCACTATAGACACCTTTACGCGGTGACATAGTCGTAGAAGGTAATACATGCGCTGTAGCGGGTATTAAAACAGCGTCAGTCCCTACAGGTGCGTTAGTAGGTATCTCGTTAGGTGATGTTTGCTTAGTGGGCGCAGAAGCGCTTGCGGTCTCAGTGGACCTAAGCTCTTCTAGCAATGCGGCAGCTCTGCGCATTTTAAATCCATAAACATACACCATGACGACAGTGAAGATCAGCAGAACAAGCATCACTGCAGTATGAAACGGCGTCATGCCAAATAGTGTTGAGGAATCATTCACTGGTGAACTGGGTAGCAAATTCATTTGCGATTTAAACCAGGTTAATGCCACTCTTCTGGGATCTTGCCCATCTTGTATTGCCCGTTTTGCCGCAAGACCACTATCAAAATGCGCGATCCCTTCTTTAACGGTCTCAACAGCTACTTGCATTTGGGTATAGTCATCAACGGCTGCGGCACGGGCGAGCGATTCAAACCCGGTAGTCAGTTGTTCACTTCCTTGTTGCATACGCGCCGACGCTTTGCCTAAGATACTATCTCTTTGTTCCGGCGTGGTTGATTGCATCCGCATTAAAGTTGGATAGAGATCTTTAGGTTTAGGCGCTCCCATTTTCTCCATCATTTTATCCATGCCTTTTGCCATACCTGGCCCCATCATTGCGTTGGCATTGCCCGGCTGACCTTTAACTTGGTTGGCTAAAGACGGAGAATCTGTGCTTGCCGCAACAATCGGCCCATTCGCTGCCTCAGGATGATGACTGGCATGCTCACTATCCTCAGTCTGTTGCTGTGCGTGCGCATTTATAATCACGAAAAAAAGAACGACGTTTAGAATGACACAATAGCGGTGAATGATTGATGCGCGTTTACTCCCCCTAGTCATGACGCATCCTTTTGTTCAGCCGCCCATAGCGCATTTATTTTCGCAATCTGCGGGGGTGTTAATACTGTGACGGCTTTCCCCACCGAAGCAATAAACTGTAGGCGTAGGGTGCTGTTTATGGCCTCTATTTCACTAATGGTGTCTTTAATATTGTCGTATTGAGGCAATCCTTGGGCTGTCAATTCCCACAATAATGCCTCTAATGCACTACGCTGCTGCGCAAGGCTTTTTTGGGAAGACTCCCACTCAGATTGAATCGATAACAACGTTTGATACTGCGTATCTGTTAGTTCTAATGTTGTTGTGTGGTTTAAGAAAAAGGCTTGTTCACCAAGGTGGTAAATATGAGGTGCACTACTCGCACCTGGCAAGCTTATCGTTGATGAAGGTTTGGATATCTCCGGTGTATTTTGTTCAGGAGGCATACCCATCATCGAACTATTTTTCATCATCATCTTACACATCATCCCCATGCAAGACTTTTCGTTCATTGTCATCTTCTTTTTCCCTTTTCCCATTCCCATCTTCATCTTGCTCGTCGCTTTGGGGGGCGTAGATGATTCGTTGAGTTGAGGGCTGGCATCGCTTTGTTTAACGCCGATATTGCTTTTTGATCGCGCTGCCAGTGAGTTGTCTAATGAGCGCAAAGCTGATTGGATCTTTGCAAAGTCAGCCGGTGCTAACTCGGGCGCAGTGTCTGAAGATTGTGTTTCTTGAGATTTTTCTTTCGAACTAGTTTGTTGTGTTATCGCTGAACACGCGGTTGTGAATAAGACACTAGATAATACCAGACTCACAATAGCCGCTAAACGGTAGGTTTGGTGACACTCTCTAATCTTCACAACGGCATGCTCCTATTCAAAAATATCGATTAAAACCCACGATCAAACTCGACCATGTCATAACGTGCAAGTTCGCCATCAAGTACAATAGCCTCTGCAAAATGCTCATCCTTCGTCTTACCTAATCGAATTTTGCCCACGAATTCGCGCGAGTAGCCGTCTTCCCCTTCAGAAATTGCTGTCGCATCAAAAACGGTGCGATAAACATTAAAGACTTGATGTTCTTTGAGACCATCGGTGTCAGAGACACACACCACTACTTGTTTATCATCGACGGTAACAACCTGCCCACTCATGATGTAGTCATGGTATATCTGGCTTGCACAGCCCCCTAGTAGCCCAACAGACAAGACTGCAATTGATAAAAGCTTGATGAATTTGTTCATGTAAAACTCCCGCGATTATTAAAAGAAAAGAGGCAGTCGCTTTTCCAGCCTCATAACGCATTGATTAGTTCTTTTTATGCTTGTGTATTGGCTTCGCTTTTTCAGCCGTATGTCCCATCATTTGCCCCATCATGTCTTCCATCATGGCCATACGCTGTTCCATCATTTTCATTTTCTCATCGGTCGACATATCACTGTGTTTATGCTCCATGCCCATGCCGCCTTTCATTCCTTTTCCATCTTTCATTCCCATCGAATCTTTGCCTTCCATCATGCCCATCATGTCTTGCATCTTTTGGGCATGCTCATGCAACATAGCTTCACGCTTTTCAGGATCAGATTCACTTTTTACTGCATCTAAAACTGCTTGCATTTCTTCCATATGTGTTTGCATTTTCTTCATCATCTGACCGTCCATCATCGGCATGTCAGATTTATCAGTGTGTTGATGCGCGTAAGAAGTCGCAATTGGCGCAGCGACAAGGGCGCTGGCCAGTAATAATGACGTTAATGTTTTCATAATTTTTCCTTTAATTGTGCTCACATGAGCGGTTTAGGTTTGAAATAGACGACTTGTCACCTTAATCCTATGTCTTAGACTCAGGTCAAGGTGCTATTTGGGCGATAAAAATTCGGCCAAAACCTCAAGCTCTTCATCTGTTATAGGCATTTGTGGCATTGCAGAAGAAGCGTTATTAAATTGAGGCTCTTTGACCTTTCGTAAAAAGAAGGCTTTGCCTCTATCGCTGATAACACTGTCTAACGATGGGCCAAGTGTTCCGCCCGCACCTTGCACCTGATGGCAGCCTTGGCAGCCATAGCGAGTGAGGACTTCTCGTGGATCCACTGCAATAGTGACAGGCTCAATGACTTTTACAGCCTTTGCAGGTGTCGCTGCAATTTCCATAAAGTTAAGAATGGCTTGGACCTCTGTTCCGGTTAAGTGGGCCTTTTCTCGCATATGAGGCATAATGACTTTCCATTCACTCATGGAAAACTCTTGTATTGGACGGCTGTTATGGCATCGCGCACAATTTCGTATGCATGCGCGCTTACCGATACAGAATTGATCAGTAATATGGCAATACAGTACAGAGTTGTCGTAAATTGTTGCACCCGATTTATCCTTTGGTTTTGATACATTTCATCCTACTAACCACGGCATAAATGTAATTGATTTAGATCAATCCTTCACGACAATCGGATTACAGTATGATTACATTTCTGTAATCAAATCATTGACTTATTTATCCTTTGTTTAAAGTTATCTATCCTCAAGCCACGTCAACTGGTGTCAGCGAGATGTACTGGAAGCCAGATGCGACTTTTAATTGGGTGATCGGATAACAAGTAATGATGAGACAAAAAATAGCGGTAATTACCGGTGCGGGTTCAGGTATTGGATTAGCTTTGACCAATAAGTTCCTGTCAATGGATGCAGAAACCCTTGTTGTTGCGCTGTGTCGCCAGAGCTCGAAATTGGAGAAACTTTATGAAAGATTTGAACCCCGGCTTGTCATCGAACACATTGATTTCAATCACAAGACTGCGCCAACCAGTATTAAACAGGCGCTCGACAAATATGATCATGTTGATTTCTTGGTTTACTGCGCAGGCCTTGTCGCACCGCTGAAACGTATCCATTCGATAGACTATGAAGAATGGTGTACAACGCAAAGAGTGAATATTGATATACCCTTTTTTATCACAAAACTATGCCTGAACAAGTTCAAGCATAGCCGTGTGCTTTATTTAACAAGCGACCAACCTGTTAGCGCCGTAGAAGGTGCGTCAGCATACTGTGTGAGTAAAGCGGCTGTGAACATGATGTGTGATTGCTTTAAACAAGAAATTACTGATGAAATTGCTGCCTTTGCAACCGTAGCTCCAGGAAATGTCGATACACCGATGCAAAAGAAGATACGACAGGTATCAAGTGATATATTGCCCATGTCAGCATTTTTGAAAGACATGCATAAAGAGAACAAGATGCTGCCGCCCCACCTCGTTGCCGAATACCTCTGGCAATTACTCAACCGCATCAACTTAAAGACGTTTGGCACGACCAATTGGAACTTATTACAATCTATTAATGGAGGGCCGCTTCCCCCAGTTAATGTCAATAGCAAAAATCTTGCTACAATAGATAATTCTGACGTGCGATATCTACAAGATAAATTAGCGGGTGATGTGTGGGGAGCAGGAAGCAAAGAATATACGCTACGGCGTCACGTGTTTAATCAAGCCATCTCTCATTTCCCTAGTGTGATAATTGTGCCTCAGTCAGAAGCTGATATTGTCAATACAATCGACTTTGCCAATCGGCAAAATTTACAGATCTCCGTAAAAGGCGCCGGGCATGGGGTGACGGGGGCGGCTGTAATTAACGGTGGTATTGTAATTGATATGTCCACCTTCCAAAGTATAGAACTTTGTGCTGGCGGCGAGTCAGTGAGAGTAGGCGCAGGTGTTAAAAATCGGAATTTAGACCACTTTTTGTCTCAACATAACAAAGTGGTTCCTTTGGGGACCTGCCCAGATGTCGGTGTTGTGGGAGCAACGTTAGGCGGCGGGATCGGTTTTTTGTCACGCAAACATGGGTTAAGTTGCGACAATGTCTTGGCGTTTAATCTGATCACAGCAGATGGTCAGCAAAGAGTTATAAACACTTTGGAACACTCTGATCTTTTTTGGGCACTACGCGGCAGTGGCGGCTCTCAATTTGGCGTTATCACCCACATAACATTTAGGCTGCACCCGGCTCCAGCTTATGTTCAAGGAGGTATCATTGAATGGCTAATTCAAAAGGCAAAGCCTATTTTAAAGCAATACAGCGATGCTGTACTGCAGGGGCCGAGAACACAATTTTTGTATGCATACATCGCTCGTTCAACCGCTCACGAAGCAAAAATATCAATTATGGGATTTAGTGAAGACCCAGACACTAGCTTACATAATATTGCAAGATGGGAAACTGATGCAGATATATCCATCACTCATAAACAATACATTGAATGTCAGTCCAATGAATATGAACAAGGGCATGCGCTTTATTGGCGCAACGGGATCATTGAAGGTGGACTGACACAAGAATTTATCGTTACACTTTTGCAATGCTTTCAATCGTGCCCGGACAACACAGCAGGGATTATGCTCGATCCGTTGTGTGGTGCGATCCAAGATGTTGAGGTTGACGAAACAGCATTTATACATCGAAACGCCTCCTTTGTTTGCAGCATCACCGCTGTTACACCACCTGGACAGGACATTGCCGAGGTAACAAAATGGGTCAATCAAACCTACGAGCTATTATCCTCATTTTTTAACGGCCATGCCTATCAAAATTATGACATGGGAAAGGACTGTCCTTTAGCATGTTATTTTGGTCAGCACACAGACCGCTTGATTGCTATGAAAAAAAAAATTCGATCCTGATCTTAGATTTTCTGGCACCCTGCAACGGCATTTACAATAAACCGTTAAGCTGATGTAATATTGCGTCAACAAGTGCTTTTCCAAATAATTGCCAATTGCAGCAACAAGGATATTAACAGTGTTAAAATGGATTTTAGTCTTAACCCTACTCATTTCGACCTTTTGTTTTGCAGATACGGAAGACTATGTTCATGCAGACTTCTATCGAGGTTTAGCTGGCCTCAAGCAACAAGTTGAAGAGATTAATCGAGATTAGCTTTTATTGGAAAATGCGACCCTTTCCAGCGCTGAGTTTAATCGTCGGCTCGCGCGCATTGAACAAGACGTCGATACCGTCAAAACGTTATATAATCAAGCCTCTACAATGCAACCGACGACGTTTAGTGCATCTGAGTTAGAGCAAATAAAATCATCTTTGGATATTCTTGATATGCAAGAGATTCGCTTACGATTGCAATCCGAGTTAACGCAACAGCATCAATCTGTTAAATCAGAGACATTGTTAGCTTCGCGCGACTTTACTAGTGAAGCTACACGCAATTTGGCCACCACAGTATTAACATTAACAGCCATCCTAGTTGCCGTTATTTCTGCAGTTATTGCTTGGATTAACCACATTCAAAGTACTCGAACTCAAGCAGTAAAAAACAAAGCAGAACAAGACTTGGAGGCGCTAAAAGAGGCAACAGATCAAGATCTACTAGCGTTAAGGGGGGTTAAAACAACGTCAAATTTCAGCGCTCACTGAGCGGCATGAGAAAGATATTAAGAGGCTCACAGACGGACACCAACAAAAAATTGAACGTTTGGAGCAGATAAATTTAGAAAAAGTTCAGTACGCGGCAAACGCTTTCGATAAGTTAATGAGTGAGACGGAGACGCAAAACGGTCTTGTTTTTAAAAATTTAGCGATATCGATTTATCTTCGCCGGTTTCTAATTGAAGACGGTTATGACCGTTTCTTTGATGATCTAAGCATGACGTCAGTTGAAGACAGCACTACCGCTCGTTGCGATCCGAGTGTTCTTAGAGAGGTCATCGCAATACAAGAACATGCTATTTCACGCTTCGAAATGGTCAAAGACAAATTAGATGACGCAATAATGCTTTACTATGAAGCGCTACTCGATTTAGAATTTTACGAAGCAGAGATGACCCGCTTTGGTGTATTAAATGACAATGCCTTGCAGAGTATTAACAAACGGTTAAAAAGTTTTGAAGAGAATTTAAATTTTTGCTTGACCGAAGAGCGCAGTGAATACCAAGATCCTGAGCGGCTTCCGCGGTTCATTTTTCGGGTGATATGCATGGTCGATAGTCTAATTTTTATTAGAGTCTGTTTACGTGATAAAAGCCTTTTTACGAAACAAGCGGCGATGCATGAAATTTCTTGTCAGGTGAGACTATTATTTGCAGAAAAAGAAATGGCCACAGACGACGCTATCACTAACGTACTCGCGGGAGCACAATGTAACAGTCTATGGCAAAAATATACTGGATTCCAGAAAGAGCGCCCAAGATTGTTTGAAGACTAGCGGTAATCTGGGTTTGTTGGCACTAAAAGCACAGCGGTCCCTACCTAAAAATGTTGTTTTACGCTAAGAATATCCACACTATTACTGATATACAAGTGCTAGAAACGCCGAGACTACTTGTAAAACAAACAACGCTCTACTTTTGTCAAAGGTCCCTTATTATCATTGTCTCATCTTCAACTTAGACTCACATAACCGAATGCGAAAGCCAATACACGCTGCCTAATGTTACAAAAAACAGAGGTTGATGTAACACATACACAGCAAGACTGTGACGTCCTAAAAACGTGATTTTAGTTGATAATTTCAGTGAAGCACAGGGATCTATACCCTTAATAAACATATGGCCAACGCCAATGCCCAGCAATACAACGCCAACCCAAGGAAATAGTGCAACATAATCGTTGGGTGATGACGGCAGCCCCAATTCCCATAAGTTAAACGGCCATTTACTTGTAACCACATTCGTTAAGAACAGTGTAATAATCCCTATCCCAATAAAACAAGCCATGACTGGATAACGTGCGAAGGGAAAGCATAGTACACTGGCCACGGCGATAAAGTGTAAAACACCAAAAAATATCCAATTAGTATTGAAAAACCAATAAGTAAATAGTGATATAACGCATGCCCATACCACTATCCACATTATTCGCTTCGCAAAGGATTTCAAATCCACGCGTTGGTGATGAGCGAACACCAATGATGCACCCACACTTAAGAAAAAGAGTGATAAAATGACATACCGAAATTGTTTCCAGCCAGGACCATTTGGCACACTCCAATCTACCCAGCCAAAGAACCGCAAGTCATACGCGAAGTGAAAGATCACCATTAATACAATGGCGACCGTGCGCATGATGTCTAGGGTAACGTTGCGAGTGATGGGCATACTGACGTCGCTTAATGATGCTTGTGGGGCTTTTTATCGCGGGTAGACGAATGTGAATGTATGACTTTCCATCCATTACTCGTTCGTTTAAACAAGTACGTTTGGTAGCCCTTTTTGTCAAATGTTGAGCCAGTTTTTCTTACTTCACCAGACACATTTACGGTCGTAATCGCCCATGCCATATCGTCATCAATTGTAATATCCATATCCAATATATCGATGGTGAGGCGTTTGAGTACTTCTTTCTCTGGCTCCACATGATTTTCGACGAGATCACTTAATCCTGTGTTTTGGCCGCCTGATTCAATGTATCGAGCACCTTTATGGTCGAGATAGTGTTCATAAAAAGGCCGTCCTTGGCCCGACTCCCAACCGTTTTCAATAGCAATGATAATTTCTTCAATCGTCGCTTTGTCTTCATCTGCCTGTGATGCAAAGACGCCCAGTGTAGTTGTGCTTAACATCAGGACGAGTGAGATTCGCATAAGTAACGTCATTTAAAGTTTTCCTATAAATTAAAGTGTTAATGGGACCAATGGATATGACTTATTTTCCAATGACCATTGATAAGGTTAAGTACCAGTGTTTCATTTCCTTGCTTATCAATTTGTTTACCTTTGTATGTGCCAAGGGTGTGGCTTCTGGCAATTGAGACCGCCGTATCCCCATAAACGCGAACATGATGTTCAATTGTTGTGGTTTTGACAGCCGCAGAAAACCGCATATCAGCGTGTAAATGATGTTGTCGATATTCTTCAGCACTGCGTTCTATTCGCGATCCCTCTAAAATAATGACTTCGGATGTCAATGCACTCATGACGTCATCCGCTTGTCCATTAGATAATGCTTCGTGATAAGCGAGCACACTGCGACCCGCTGCAGTATCCAAGCCACTGAAGTGAGTTGCAGAGCGCTCTATTGATTTGAGTGGCTCATGAGCAAACGTACTAAATGAAAGCAGCGCAATAGACAAAACAGTCGTTAAAACGTAATTAATTTTCATATAAATCCAAAGTTAAGATTGAGGACCAAGAACAGTAGTCAAAACAGCGGTGATCAGAAAAATGCATAGTCCAATGAGCATTTCAATTTGGATCGAACGGCGCATGTCTATCGCTGCGTTACTGTGCGTTAAAAGCTTGGGCGTTAATTTTAATTTATGCCATGCGGCAAGCAGCAGGATCGCATTGACAAAGCCCAGCTTTAACAGCAGGCTTTGTCCATAGATTTGATTGAATAAATTACCTACAGAACCAACTAGCTCCCATGCTAGCAGAGTGCCAGCAAGGAGCAGCAGGCTCACCAGTCCTATAGCAAGATGACCAAATTGCCGCATCAGACTGTATAGCGGTGTAGGCGATAGGTGTAGGCATGCTGCTGACAACGGCCAAAGAGCGCCCATCCAGCTTAGCGCGATGATCACATGCACAGCTAATGCATAACCATATGAACGTTCCAGTTGCACGGTATGCCCGGAAAGCATGAATACATATCCAATACTCCCCCACAGAATTATTGCACCAAGAAGAGTCACGATAAATTGAGGCGTTTTTTTGCGAGCGAGTTGCCAATAAAACGATCCACAAAAAGCAATGCCGACGATGAATATGCACAGCCGACTTATTGCAATAGTCCCTAAAGTAGATTGTGCAACCATACGTCGCATGACCGCATCAAACATGCCTGTGAAACCCGTTTGAGATAGCGACCCCACTTGGAAAAAGAAATCCAACGTAGTCGCGAAAACACCAACTAAACCAAACATAGCCATATACTTAATAATATGACCTTGCAGAAGCAGACGAGCGTGAGATTGTTTTTCCAGGCTAAACGGCACTAAAAGAAGGATAAGAAATCCGCCCAAAAGCGCCGACAGTCCTAGATAGACAGTAAGCTTGGTGGATAGGATCAATACTTCCCAAATTGCCATTTTAATCTTCCTCTTTAATGGTCTTTGTGTTGACTATGGACTTTTTTGTCATCTTGCATGGACTTGCTTCCGTGAACCATGAAGTCAAATGAACCGTCCATTTTGTGCCCATCCTCACCAAGTAACATCCACTGTGCGGTATAGTTACCCGGCGATAACGTCGGTAAGTCGTAATTAAAGAAAGTGCTAGACTCCATCGATGGAGAAAAATTAAAGTCGACAGGCTCGCCGTTTTGAGAATTTAACGTCAATTTGGCCAAACGAACTGGCTCAGTAAAAACAACGGACAATTGTGGAGGCGATGACATTAACATCGCATTGTTTTTTGGCATGGACGTTTTCAACGATGTGTGAGCATAACTGCTTGTGCTCAAGAAAAGAGCGGTCAGTAAGAACGTTGACAATAGTGTTTTCATAAATAAACCTCGGTAGTTTTAAGTAGTAGTAAATGGTGAAAATGAATCGATTTGTATAGCATTTTCATTGACGGAGTAGCGTAATAGTAATTGGGTTACATCGTTCATCATTGCCGGAGGACCGCAGAGGAAAAACAAACACCGATGGAGGTCGCGGTGTGTATCTAAAAATACGGCCAAAGGTATTTGCACGCGCCCCACCGGTCCACACCAAATTGAAGAGGCGTTTGAAACAATCGGTTGATAGGTAAAATTAGAATGCTGTGTTTCAACCGCTTTTAACCAGCAATGATTTGCCAATTCAACAGGGTGTTTGGCGCCATAAAAGAGGGTTATAGGCAGTGTCGAATGCAAGCCAAATATTAGTTCATCGATTAGAGCTTTTAGAGGTGCTATACCCGAGCCCCCACCGACCAACACAATTTCTCGTACACCAAGGTCATCAAGTAAGTTAAATCCCCCTCGAGGCGCAACTATATCAACCACCGTGCCGATGCTTAAATTACCAAGGTGAAAAGAACCGATGCCAGGTCTTTGGTTGTTAGATTGTGCCGGTTGCATTTTTATATTGAATGTAAGCACGCCACTACCATCATTTCGGTTTGCAACTGAATAATGCCTGACAGTGTTTGGATGGGAAAATGTAGCTGATTCAAAACGCGGCCAATAAGGCTGATAGCGTCTCGGTAAGTCTTTCGGAAACGCTAAAGATTGACCTTCTTTAATCGTGAATTGAACAAAACTGCCAGGCTTAAAATCCAGTGGAACACTGCCTTGATATTTAAATCTTAATTCTTTGATAAAGGGTGTAATGAATGTGTTTGAGAGCAACTCGCATGATACTGTTTTGGGGTTTGGAGACTCTACAAGCTGAACGTTGCCTTTCAAATCAGTGTTTTGCTGACAAGCTAAACGATACCCGGACAACAACCTGTCTTGAGATAAGCGGTATCGTTCTGCAACTGAAATGGCAGCCGATGGATCAAGGCGCACAATACATTGGCCGCATGTTCCCCCTCCCCCACATACTGACCCAATAGAAAGGGCGTTGTGCTGTAGACAATCCAGAAGTGATTCATTGTCCTTAGCAACGACGTTTTGGAGGTAACCTTGCTGATCTCGTACCACTAAGTCTTGCTTTCTATACGACCACCCAATGAATACTTGCTTATTTTTAACGAGGCTAACCAGCCACGTAATTCCTGAAATACTCAACAGCACAGTCAGTAACGCGAGAGCCTTGATCCACCAGTGATTAAATGAGCCGGTGTTCTGATAATCCATAAAGTGCAATAGCATCAACAAGTTTGTCCATTCCCTGTTGCTATCGACGACGCCGGCTAATTCCCCTGTCGATGCTCGGACATAAATGTGTGTCGTTTCTCTGTCTGATAAACGTACATGCCAAACCGATTGTTGCTCTTTGGGTAGATGCTCTATCGGCGGATCAACACGGCGCAAATCTTGAATAGGCGAAGTTAGCCGGAACTGATTGTTGACCAGATCACGGATATCGTTCGCTGTTAGTTCTATTTTATTTCCCTTTATCGCGTCTATTAACTCATACTCTCTTTCATGGGCATGTCTAGCATAGTGCGTCATAACCTTATAGGTCGGGTTTCCCAACAAGCTAAGCAGCTCAATAGAGAGCGCATTGGGTGAGCGTATAAGGACGTTCTCGACGGATATTAGGTTTGGCGTTAATACACTTCCTGCAATAGCGTCACTTGCGATTCTGGAGAGGGGTTTACTGTGCTCAGCCTGTCCGAGTAAAAAACCCGTAGCGAGCCAAACCATTAATTGTGAAAACACAATTAATGCAAGGTATTTGTGAATGATCCGCCAGAACATTTCAGTCAGCTGCCTTTCGCGATGACGAAAAGGAATAAGGCAGCAATAGCAAGCCTGCTAATGCGGCCAACAGCCCTATGATAGTCATGCTCACTAATAGTGTATTACTAACGTCTTCACCGTCTTGGTAATCCATAATATGGAGGCGCCATAACCAATCAAATACTTGCCAAGGGGCATGTCGAATATATTCAACCGTACCTGTGTCTTGACTGACGTAAAATGTTGGCGCAAGTGCGCCTTTAAATTCAACTCGCCATAATGGACGTCCTCGTTGCCCAACCGCACTATCCTCTTCGTTTTCACGCAGCAAGGTCACATTGTCGACCTCATACGACCGACTTGACCTGGACATTGCGATGGCGGCGGCTTGTTTGTCTGACAACGGTTGGATGACGTCTCCTGATAAGCCGCTGATCAGGTGAGTCTTACTGGTGAGGGTTAATCGGTAAACCGGCATCTCCCCCACACTGCCCAAAACGATTGACTTAGCATCAGGGTAGCGAGCGACTATCTCATCAAAGCCAACGTTTACCGTTGACAATGATGAAAGCGCGGGCGAGCTTTTCATGAAATGATCGCCATGAATATAGTGGATATCAAACCAGACCATGTAGAGTCCACTCACTGACCAGAGGAGCATCTGCACACCGACAATCAACAGTAGGTATCGGTGTAACCGACGAGCAAGGCGACGCATAACTACCAATTACTCATCGTTTTGAGCTGCTGTTTTCGCCATATTAAATAAATGGCTGGTAAAATAAGTAGCGTCAATAAAATCGCACTGACCATCCCGCCCACCATGGGCGCAGCGATACGACTCATCACTTCAGACCCCGTACCTGAGCCATAAAGTACCGGTAATAGTCCGAATATAATGGTTGCGGTCGTCATCATGACTGGCCGGACACGCAAACCCGCGCCATGCAATACGGCTTCGGTTAGCATTCCTACGGTGGGTTTGATACCGTCCATTTTGCATTTGTCGATTAACGCCTGGTACTCTTGATTCAAGTACACCAGCATAATGACGCCAATCTCGACAGCGACCCCTGCCAATGCAATGAAGCCAACGCCCACTGCCACTGAAAAGTTAAACCCCTCTAAGTACATAAGCCAAATACTACCGACCATCGATAAAGGCAACGTTCCCATAATGATCGCTACTTCAATAAAATTGCGGAAGTTGAGGTATAACAAGATCACGATAATGGCTAAAGTCAATGGCACTACATAGGTTAATTTTTCTTTTGCCCGCATCATATATTCATATTGTCCCGACCACGTTATGGAGTATCCTGCAGGCAATACCAGCTCCTCACTGACGACCTGCTGCGCCGCGACGACATAAGAGCCAATGTCTACGCCATCAATATCCACATACACCCAGCCATTAAGGCGTGCATTTTCACTTTTAATGCCTGGGGGACCATCTTCAATATACACATCCGCGACATCAGCCAACGCAATGCGTTTGCCTTGTGGTGTGACAATAGGCAACAATGACAATGATTCAGGTGATGAGCGATATGATTGTGGATATCGAATATTCACTGGGTAGCGCTCTAATCCTTCGACGCTCTGTGTAACATTCATTCCTCCAATCGCACTAGAAACAACTTGTTGAACGTCTGCTATGTTGAGACCATAGCGAGCGGCCTGTTCGCGTTGGATATCGACTTTGATATAACGCCCACCGGCAACGCGCTCTGAATAGACGGATGCCGTGCCCTCAACACCTGAAAGTATCGTTTCAATTTGTTGACCAATCTTTTGAATTTCCATAAGATCTGGACCTCCAATCTTGATGCCCACGGGGGTCTTAATACCGGTAGCCAACATATCAATCCGCGTTTTAATTGGCATAACCCATGCGTTCGTTAGCCCTGGTAAATTAACCACAGCATCAAATTCTTTAATCAGATCTTGGGTAGTCATGCCTTCACGCCATTGATCTTGAGGTTTTAATTGTATAAACGTTTCTATCATTGTTAATGGCGCAGGATCGGTTGCCGTATCGGCTCGGCCGACCTTGCCAAACACCGTTTCGACCTCAGGTACGGTCTTGATCAGTTTATTGGTTTGTTGCAATAACTCGCGTGCTTTACCTATCGAAATACCTGCATAAGTCGTCGGCATGTACATTAAGTCACCTTCATCAAGCGGCGGGATAAATTCGCTACCGATCTTATCAATTGGCCAAAGCCCAATTCCCAGCACAATAACGGCGATCAGCATGGTCAACTTAGGAAAACGTAATACCGATTTCAGTGTTGGTATGTATAAAAACGTCAAGAACCGATTTACAGGATTCTTATGCTCCGCAAGTACTTTACCGCGCACAAAGTACCCCATCAAAACTGGCACCAAGGTGATCGCAAGCGCTGCGGAAGCGGCCATCGCATATGTTTTGGTGAATGCAAGCGGCGAGAACATCCGGCCCTCTTGCGCTTCTAGCGTAAACACTGGTACAAAACTAACGGTGATGATCAACAAACTGAAAAACAGCGCAGGTCCGACTTCAGACGCTGAATCAATGACGACCTGCCATCGATTTTCTTTCGTCAGGGGGGTTCGCTCCATATGCTTATGCATATTTTCGATCATGACAATGGCTCCATCGCTCATTGCACCAATAGCAATAGCGATCCCCCCCAAGGACATGATGTTCGCATTGATACCTTGCATATACATCACGATGATTGCCGTGATGATTCCGACAGGAATACTTATAATTGCGACCAACGAAGAGCGTACATGAAATAAGAACGCGATACACACTAGGGCAACGACGATAAACTCTTCTACCAGTTTGGAGGCCAAGTTATCTACCGCCCGTTCAATCAAAGCTGAGCGATCGTAAACCGTGACGATTTCGACACCATCCGGCAATCCTTTTTTAAGGTCTTCTAGTTTAGCTTTGACTCCGTTTATGGTTGTTTGAGCATTTTCCCCAAATCGCATTACAACGATGCCGCCTACGGTTTCTCCCTCGCCATTCAGCTCAGCGACCCCCCTGCGCATTTGAGGGCCTAATTGCACATCCGCGATATCCCTAACCAACAGCGGCGTGCCGTTTTCATTCACGCCGAGAGGGATCGTTTCGATATCTTGTTTACTTGAAATATACCCTGTCGCCCTAACCATATATTCAGCCTCAGCCATTTCAATAACAGATGCGCCAACTTCTTGGTTACCTCTTTTGATAGCCATTTGAATATGTGATAGCGGGATCTCATAAGCCCGCAGTTTTTCAGGATCAACTTTGACTTGATATTGCTTTACCATACCGCCTAGCGCAGAAACCTCAGAGACACCGGGAACGGTTTGCAGTTCGTATTTGAGGAACCAATCCTGCAAACTACGTAGTTGTGATATGTCGTTTTTGCCTGTGCGGTCAACCAATGCATACAAGTAAATCCAACCCACACCCGTTGCATCTGGGCCTAATTGTGGCCGAGCATTTTCAGGCAAATTGGGAGCAACTTGAGACAGGTATTCCAGCACGCGGCTCCGGGCCCAATATAGATCCGTGCTGTCATCAAAAATGATGTAGACATATGAATCGCCGAAGAAAGAAAACCCCCTGACTGTTTTAGCGCCTGGTACCGACAGCATCGCTGTTGTGAGGGGATAAGTCACCTGATCTTCAACCACCTGAGGTGCTTGTCCAGGGTAACTCGTTTTAATGATGACCTGGACATCAGATAGGTCGGGCAATGCATCAATTGGTGTATTCTTTAGCGTGAATAAACCACCTCCGATAATAATTAAGGTCGTCAGTAATACGAAGAAGCGGTTGGAAACTGACCATCGAATAATAGCAGCGATCATTAATGTGCTCCTCCATGGTTGCTATGATCCATCGAAACATCTTGGCTTTCAGTCTGAATGCTCAGGATCCTAAAGTTGCCGTCAGTGATCTCAAACGTAAATGTAATGTCAGCACCGACCGTAAATTGGCTGATATCGATATCGTCGCTCACGGTAAAGTCAAGAGTTGCCGCAGGCCTATCCCACTTTGGGATCGCTTCACGTGAAATATTGACTACACGAGACTGCGTATTGATGGCATTAATGGTGCCTGTCACCACTGCGCTTTGCGCTGAACTTGGTTCCGCTGATTTTACATGGATGGTTGTTACCAGATAGTCGCTATCACCGGTTTTGGTGATTTCAATATGCAAATCCATACCAGCTTTCAACTGTGATAAATCGATAGTGTCAGCAACAAAGAAATCCATTGTCATCGCGGGCCAATCCCACGCTTCAATTGCTCCGTGGTCAAGATTTAGCATTTTGTGTGAGGGCATAACCGAATTAATCGTTGCTTCAGTCCATATAGTGCGTCCATTTATCGTCTGTGTATCAGCATTGTCGTCAATGATATGCACCGTCGTTACCACATACTGACCATCGTTTTCTTTACTAATTTCAATATGCGCCCCCATACCTTGCCGCAAACTCGTTAGGTCTACGTGGTTGGCGACAGTAAAATCCATTGTCATTTCTGGCCAATCCCATTCACTGATGGCGCCATGGTTCACTGTTATCATGTTATGTGAGGGCATAACATCGGTGATGGTGGCTTCGGTAAAAACCGACGACGGGAGTGCATCAGGTGCTTCCATCCGTTTAAAATCTGAACTGATACTGCTTTCTGAATCGAGTAAAAAGTGTGCAGAGGTGACAATCTGATCCCCGTCGATGAGACCTGTAGTAATCTCAGTGTAGTCCTCTACCACTCGACCTACATCTACGGCAATGGACTTGAATTGCCCGTCACCGAACGCCAAGACAACACGATCTTGCGTGCCGGTTCTGATAACCGCTTCTGATGGCACAAGAACGTTGTCTGAGTCAAAGTCTGAATGTATTGTGATCTGGGCAAACATGTTCGGCTTAAGCGCGTAATCGGCATTTTTAAAGCGTAACCGAACCCGCAGCGTTCGAGTGCTCTGTTCAAGTGTGGGGTAGACGTAATCAACCTCACCCTCCCATGTTTTGCCGGGTAAAAAATCCAACGTCATTGTGACGGGAAGTCCAACAGTGACTTGCGCGGATTGCCGTTCAAAGATTTCAGCATCAACCCACACCTCATCCAACGCACCAATGGATAGGAGGGTATTGCCTGGCTTGATAAAGAATCCTTCGCGGATATTTAAATTGTCAACAAACCCGGTTTGCGGTGCCGAAAAAGTGATCGTTTGACGAACTTTTTTGCTCGATATTAAGGACTGAATCGCTTCATTTGGCATTTGCAACGCATCTAACCGCGACCGAGCAGCATTGATCAAATCGTCGCTCCCGCGGCGCATCGCGATCAGCAGCTCTTCTTGCGCATTGACCAATTCTGGGGAATAGAGCGAATACAATGGTTCGCCTTTTTTGACATACTCTCCCGAGGCTTTCACATGCAGTGTATCTACCCAACCTTCAACGCGTGGGTGGATATGTATCAAAGTGTCTTCATTGTATTGCACATAGCCAACCGTACGAATAGGGACATGCAGCGAGCGGCGTTGAACCGATGCTGTTCTTACCCCTAAATTATTAACTACATTGGGTGATATGCTAATGGTTCCCGGACCTTCATTACCTCCGGTGCTCTCCTCATAAACGGGGACGAGATCCATTCCCATCGGAGATTTACCCGGTTCATCACGACGGTAATTGGGATCCATCGGTGCCACCCAATAGAGTGGCTGGGGTTCTGCGCTTTGCCCTGCTGCGGCAGATGGTGCATCAGAAGGAAGTAGGAATGTATATGTTAACGCAGTCATTGCACCGCCGATAACACATCCTAAAATAATGGCTTTCGTGTTATTCATTATTGTTCTCCGAATTGAGTCTTGGAAATACCTGCGGTGGTATTGAAGTAATAATTAAGTCGAATGTTTGTTCTGACGAGATCCACATCGATATCCAATGCATCAATACGCGCATTCAAATCCGCGATACGCGCGCGAGCAACTTCGGCGAAATCGCCGTCATCATTGGTGTAGGCATTCAATGATGCATCTGCTTGTTCTTGCATTTGTGCTAATAACTCGTCGTTGTATAACGATTGCCTGTCAGTTAAACGTTCTCGCTCAGCGTATAACGACTGGATGGCAGACATCATTTCGCGCAGTGCGAGTAACTTGTCAGTCTTTATGGCTTCTGATTGGTTTACGGCTGCAGAGACTTCTTTGTCTTGACGGTTTTCAGTAAAAATAGGTAAATCAAAACTAACACCGACTGACAAGAAATCAGCTCGACTTGCACCTGCCGGGGTATCATCGCGAAAAGCGTAACTGGCATTTACGCCCCATTGGGGTTTGTATTTTTCTTTAGCTAACTCAACCCCGGTTTGACTCGCTCTGATACGTTGATTAATGGATAAAATATAAGGGTGATCTGCGAGTAATTCCGCGAGCTGTTGTTGGTTTTTTCTTTCTACCATTAACAACGTGTTGTCAGTGATTTTTGAAATGGGAGGTAATGTATTAGGCAACTGCAACGCGCTAAATGCATCAAACCCAAGTTGGCGTGCAGACTGCTGGTTTTTTAGGATCCATTCCAATAACTTACCTGTTGCGCGTTCTTCCAGTGCTTGTAGTTTTGTTAATCTGTCTTCTAACCGCGTCAATTCTAACTTTGCCCTAATGATGTCTTGTTGTCGCACGCGTCCAAGGGCGGTCGCATAATTCGCTTTGGCAATGTCACTGAGTTGCTCAAACAATGCCCTATCTTGATGGATTAGCTTAATACTTTCCTGCGCGCGATAAATTTCAAGCCAAATATCTGAGACCTGCACACGTGTGCGGGCGATGCGATCAGCACGCATTAACGGGTGCTCGGCGGCTTGCTCTCTTAATTGACGAGAACGAATATCTAACGAATCCCCTCTGGGGAACATCTGCGAAACCCCTGCCTTAAGTTGCGTCATGGGTTCTTGATCGAATGCGAATCCATCTGTTGGTAAGTTCGCCAAACCAATATTAACTACCGGGTCCGGCAAACTAGCGGCTGCCACGCTACGTGAAACAATGGCTTGCTCGCGATACTCACTGCCTACAAGCCAAGGGTCGTTGTTAATCGCGATTTCAACTGCCTGCTCCAATGTCAACACGGACTTGGTTTGACTTTGGGCGAGCCCAGTATTCAAAAGCGTCATTAGTGCAATGACATAAAATGAAAAGCGTCTCATTAGAATTGCTCCTCATACGAGTTAACTTCGGCATAAGTGGTTGCGCTGCCATCGTCATTGAGTTGCAGAATAAGGTAAGGACGAAATTGATCACCGACTTCCATACCAGGTGAGCCAATTGGCATAGCTGGCACAGTGAGTCCGATGGCGCCTTCAGGTATATTGTCTAAAAATTGCTGAATGAATTTTGCTGGAATGTGACCTTCAAAAACGAAACCGTCTGGGGACAATGCCGTATGGCACGAACGGTAATTAGGCGCAACACCATATTTGTCTTTAATTCGAGACATTAATGTAACATTGGATACGTCCGCGTCGAACCCGTGCTCTTCAATATGGTTCACCCACTTTTGGCAACACTTACAAGAACGGCTTTTGTAGACTGTTAAGGACGTTATCGTGGATTCAGAAACTGCCTCTGAATCGTTATTTATCTGTGTTGCGTCGGTACATGCTGATAAAAACAGTGCAAACACCAACGCTATCCACATCGAGCGATGCGTAATAATTGACATAATTACTTTCTCATTTCTATTGTTTAAATAAATGGCTTGCTATGATCATTCGACTAACAAGCGATATCATTGCCCGGATTCTAGACGGACTTATCCTGCTTAAATGAGAGAGTGTTTCGGAGGGCGCTGCAATCCACCTAAAAAGATTTCGTTTAGGTTTGGGTTAAGAGACTGAATACTCAGCGACACGCCTTCGGGTGACGAATGAGCTTGACTAGAGAGAAGACCAATATGAAACATCGCCATTGGACAACAGCAATCTTGCTGACAACAATCATTCATATCATCGCTTTGCGAGTGTTTCATCATGTCATGAGCGCTGTGCATATCGTGAGATCCGAGATCCATCTCCGCTGCCATTTCGTCACTGCATGGCATTTGCGCGAATGCAAATGACTCGCTCATTTGCACACTGAGCAATGCAATCACAATAATTAAGTGAATGAAGGCGCTTTTCACGGTCTCGTCGTTCCTTGGTGTTTGACAGACAGCAGTCAATGGCTGTTTATTAATGGCTGATGATGTTAGCACCCTCGCCTGACAACCAGATTACCCCTACATTACAATTCGGTAATAAATGTAATTAGACGGATTATCATAGATCAAAGGCAAGGATTTCATTGCATAATCAGCGACCTAAGGGCTAACATCTTGATAGCGCTCAGCATTAAGATTACGGGACATTAGCGAAATTACAAAGCGACCTACAGAATAGGTGTTTCGTTTCACGGTTTCGTTACGTACATTAATATTGTAAGCGGGCTTATCATAAGTAACACGGGCGGAACATCGCATGAAAATATTAGTCGTTGAAGACGAAACAAAAACTGGAGACTACATCAAACAAGGCCTTGCCGAATCGGGCTTTGTTGTTGAGTTAGTTCGGACCGGCCTCGATGGCCATCACAAAGCAACGCTCGGTGAATATGAGTTGATCATCTTAGACGTCATGCTGCCTGATATCGATGGTTGGAAAATATTGTCATCGGTACGAGAGTCTAACAATCATACACCGGTTCTTTTTCTTACTGCTCGTGATCATGTGAATGACCGTGTTAAAGGTTTAGAGCTCGGCGCAGATGATTACTTAGTGAAGCCGTTTGCATTTGCTGAGCTGCTAGCGCGTGTGCGTACGTTGATCCGCCGCGGCACGTCCGTGCCCAATAATATTTTACACATAGCCGATTTGGAGCTCGACATTCCTTCGCGTATTGCCACGCGAAGTGGGCGCACAATAAACCTGACAACTAAAGAGTTCACGTTATTAGAATTAATGGTGAGACGCCAAGGCGAGGTATTGCCGCGTTCTCTTATTGCTTCGCAAGTATGGGATATGAATTTTGATAGCGATACCAATGTGATTGATGTCGCCATTCGCCGTCTTCGAGCAAAAATCGATGATGACTTTTCACCAAAGCTCATTCAGACTGTGCGTGGGATGGGATATAAAATGTGCATTAATGAATCTTAAGGATCTATCAAAGCGACCAAGCTCTCTCGCCTTTCGGGTCACTATACTTGTTGGGCTCACTATCTTTGTGTGCCTAACGTTTATAAGTCTTATGGTGCAGCAATCGATTGCTCAGCATTTTGAAGAGCAGGATGCTGATGAGCTGAATGAAGTGTTTCTAGCCGTGAAACGCAAGCTTAATACAGCCTATAATGAGGGGATCTCACCGTCTAGTATATTGTTCCAAGCTGTCTCTGGGCATCACGGTGTCTATTATTTAGTTAAAAATAAAGACAACGAAGTTATTTTTAGCAGTGAGAGCGCGGTGCTAGAAAAATACCCTGGGGATACGTATGAAATAGAACAAATAACGCCATCCATGTTAAGCCTCTTTTTCGACGGCGAACATATGTTACGGGCAACGGAAATAACCGTGCGTATTGAAGACGGCAACAGCCAAACACATTATCAAGTGATCGTTGCCTCGAACATGGAATTTCATATGAACTATATGGAAGACTTCGAGACAACATTGTGGGGGATCATTGTTTTGTCTGGGGCTATTACGATCTTAGCCGCGCGGTTTGCTGTTTATCGTGGTCACTCCCCCTTACGACGTCTCAGTCGCAAAATCGGTTCCATCACCGCGGATAAATTGGATATCAGGTTGGAACCCACCGAAGTCCCAGTGGAGCTTGCTAATCTGGTGGAGTCCTTTAATGCGATGATTGAGAGACTTGAAAGCGGGTTTGAGCAGCTGTCCCATTTTTCCGCTGACATAGCTCATGAACTAAGAACGCCTATCACCAACCTGACTACACAGACCCAAGTCATACTCAATCAACCACGCTCGACGAATGAATACACTGACATCTTATATTCTAACTTAGAAGAGTACGAGCGAATGTCGAAAATGGTCAGTGACATGTTGTTACTAGCACAAACGGAGCATGGCTTGATCAAACCCAACGCTGAGCGTATAGACTGTCATAAAGAAATCGGTGAATTAATCGAATACTTTGAGCTCTTGGCCGAAGAGAAGCACATCAGCATTCAACTTATTGGTCACAAAATAACGTTAATTTGCGACAAATCGATGTTTCGACAAGCACTGAGCAACTTGTTATCTAATGCCATTCGGTACACTCCCGATAATGCAGAAGTAACCGTATCTACTCAAATACAGGATAACGAAGCATTGATATCGATTTCAAACCCAGGTAATAAGATCCCTGACATTCAACTTTCTCGCCTTTTCGATCGTTTCTACCGCGCGGATCCATCTCGAAAACGTGACGGGCAAGGCGCTGGATTAGGATTAACCATTGCGAGATCTGTTCTTGAAGTTAACGGTGCACATATACAAGTGGGATCAGATGAGCAGGCAACCACGTTCACGGTCATCTTTCCATTGCGTAGCTGACGCCTCGAACACACGCAAGTGTTAGTTCGAGACGCCAGTTGGACTAAAAGGTATACACGCCTTTTAAATAATAGAAACCGCCGTTAATGCCAATGGGTGACGTCGTTGGGTACTTTGAACCCGCCACTTCGGTATCATAAAGCACATTTTCATCAGGGAGGTTATCAAACGCATTTCGAGCGCCTAGTGTGTGAGCGTCCGGTAATCCCCACATTCAATTCATAAGTTAGCTACGGCATGGTGTTCTCTTTACTAAGGAGAATGACCATGCGCAATATCAACGAAGAGAAGTGCAAGACTGGCTCAACTTATTCGCGCAGCAAAAGCAAAGCGGACTCACTGCGGTAGAGTTTTGTCGTCAGCAGCAGATT
>NZ_JAEFCD010000019.1 GCF_016405965.1 Alteromonas sp. IB21
TGAAAAAGTGATCGGATAAAACCGAAACGACCGATCGGATTCACCGAAATACGCAAATGGGGCTTAGCGATCGTGGCAGCTATTGGTGCATGTATTCTAATATTCGCGATCGTGCAGTTTAAACACGCTTACACAACCGATTTTCTCGAGAAGTTCTCGTTGTCCTCGTTGAGTCAGCGTATAACGAAAAGCGTAACGGTAACTGGCAGACTTGGCTACACCGCTAGAGGCGTTGTTTATTCACTGGTAGGAGGCTTTTTTATCCTGGCCGCCTTACTAAGTAACCCATCAGAAGCCGGTGGCCTACAAAAAGCACTCGAAACTTTGATGCAGCAACCTTTTGGTCCCTATCTTATTGCTGGTGTAGGAGTAGGCTTTATCATGTTTGGCCTTTATTGTGCACTAGAAGCAAAGTATCGAAAGATAGAGTAAAACGTGGGGAGTAAACCCGTCAGAGGCTTTGGTTTTCGCGTAAAAAGGCGCTTAGTCGCGCCCTTTCTTGATGATATATTGATAAGGCATAGTTTCAGTTTGCGAGGCAACGAGCGTATGATCCATAAAGCGGCAAAAGCTGGGAATATCTCTGGCCGTAGAGGGATCGTCAGCAGTAACCGATAAGGTTTCCCCATCGGCTAACTTGCGAATGTTTAAGCGCACCATCATAACCGGCTCTGGACAGCGAAGTCCCAAAGCGTCTAAATGCTGACTAGCTGTATTAAACGCGCTTTCGAAATCAGATGCCATAGTTCTCACGATAGGTATTAATAGCGCTAATTTCACTATCAAAACCGCCTTTTTCCTTCAGGTAAGCCACCACATCGGCTAGCGAAACAATAGAAATCACCTGAGTGCCAAAATCGCGTTCTACTTCTTGAATAGCTGACAGTTCGCCATTACCGCGCTCCTGTCGGTCTAAAGCAATCAGCACACCTGACAAACTGGCTTGCTGCTGTTCAATTAACGTCATAGATTCGCGAATGGCCGTACCTGCGGTGATTACGTCATCCACCAGCATAACCTTACCTTCAAGCGGGCTGCCGACCAAGTTGCCGCCTTCACCATGAGTCTTCGCCTCTTTACGATTGAAGCAATAAGGCACATCAAGGTTGTGGCTATCGGCCAGTGCGACAGCGGTAGTGGTAGCAATAGGTATACCCTTATAGGCTGGGCCAAAAAGTACGTCGAAATCAACACCGGCATCAATTAGTGCGTCAGCATAAAAGCGCCCTAGCTTGGCCAAATCGCCACCTCGATTAAATAAGCCTGCATTGAAAAAGTACGGGCTTACACGACCTGACTTTAGGGTAAATTCGCCAAATTTTAATACGCCACGTTCAATGGCAAACTCGATAAAATCACGCTGAAACGCTTTCATGATGACCTCTTAAATACTGATTTACGCTATGGTGCTCTGACAAGGCTTCGATTATTGGTTCACGCTAGTGCTGCTTTTTGAATATCGAACAGTTCACGTAAGCCGTGCTTGCCAATTTTCAACATTTCATCAAGCTCTTCAAACGAGAAGGGTTCGCCTTCTGCAGTACCTTGAACTTCAATCAGTTTACCGGTTTCAGTCATCACGATGTTCATGTCTGTCTCTGCCTCAGAGTCTTCAGTGTATTCAAGATCAGCAATTGGCGTACCTTCATAAATACCCACTGAAAGGGCAGCAATCATGTGTTTAAGCGGATTAGTTTTGATAATGCCTTTTGCACGCATATAGGTAAGCGCGTCAACAAGGGCAACACATGCACCGGTAATTGACGCCGTGCGTGTACCGCCGTCAGCCTGAATTACATCGCAGTCTAACGTAATAGTGTTTTCACCCAGAAGTTTCAAATCTACAGCCGCACGAAGTGAACGTGCAATTAAACGCTGGATTTCTAACGTACGGCCGCCTTGTTTACCGCGCGCTGCTTCACGACCGCTTCGCGTATGAGTAGCACGTGGAAGCATGCTGTACTCAGCTGTGATCCAGCCTTTCCCTTGGCCTTTCATAAAGCGTGGTACACCTTCTTCTACCGTCGCATTACACAGCACTTTAGTGTTACCAAACTCTACAAGTACAGAGCCTTCTGCGTGACACGTGTATTGGCGAGTAATAGTAACAGGGCGAATTTGACTGGCGGTTCTGCCGCTTGGACGCATAGTGTTCTCCACAACGTAAATGCTAAAAAAGGTAGCCAATTTCAGATTTCTTAGTGTCAAAAAAACGAGTCAGAATCTGTAAATGAAACAGAGCTACGAAATTGGGCGTAAGTATAACGCATTACCCGCAAGCGTTAAAAACGAACTTTGCATGTTTGCATATTGAAATTCGTAAATGTGGGGTAATATACAACCTACAAAAAAACCTGCCCTAGATTTTGACGTATACAACACGACGTTCGGGTTGTTTTCGCAGGCTTTTAGCAAAAGTTTAAGGACATTTATGATTTACAGCATGACGGCGTTCGCTCGCGTTGAAACAAAAAAAGACTGGGGTTCAGCTGTATGGGAAATACGCTCGGTTAATCAACGCTTTTTAGAGACCTATTTTCGCTTACCGGAGCAATTTCGCTCACTAGAGCCGGTTTTACGCGAGCGTTTTCGCAAAAAGTTGGCCCGTGGCAAAGTAGAGTGCGCGCTGCGTTTTACTGCTAACGACGCTGCGGTGACTAAACTTAGCCTAAATGAAGAGCTAGCTAAGCAAGTGCTTCACGCGGCCGATTGGGTGCAATCTCATGGTCAATCCACTGGCGTAAACCCGCTAGATGTTTTGCGCTGGCCTGGTGTAATTGCAGCAGAAGAGGCGGATATGGATGCCATTCATGGTGACGTTATGGAGGCATTCGACCAAGCGTTGAACGACTTTATCAGTGCCCGCGCTACAGAAGGTGAAGCCCTTAAAGGCATGATAGCGCAACGCCTCGACGCGATTGAAGTTGAAGCAGAAAAAGTGGCGGCGCGAATGCCTGAAATTATGGTGTGGCAGCGAGAAAAAGTACAGGCCCGCTTTGAAGAAGCAAAGATAGAACTTGATGCAGGCCGATTCGAACAAGAAATGATTATGCTTGCTCAAAAAGTTGATGTAGCAGAAGAATTAGATCGCCTAAACGCTCACGTTAAAGAAACCCGTAACATCCTTAAAAAGGGTGGGGCAGTGGGCCGTCGTCTAGATTTCATGATGCAGGAATTTAACCGCGAATCCAACACCTTAGGCTCTAAGTCTATCAGCACCGATATCACGCAATCTGCCGTCGAACTTAAGGTATTGATTGAGCAGATGCGCGAGCAGATTCAAAACATCGAATAGGTTCCTGGGTAGAAAGTTACCCGTCCAAGAATGTCTTAGAAGCCCTGTTATTTGCTTGTAAATACAGGGCTTTTTTATTTCCCCCGTCCAAATCAGTTTGCAGATGTCCGTTACCAACTACCTGTTTAGTGGTGGGCAGAATGGTGGGCAGTCCCCTCATTTTTGCTCAATAAGCATTTTGCGGTGAGCAAATTGGTGGGCAGTAAGTTACTCAATTTTCGCATTTAACTCGCCACCACAACAGGTTAGCTGCTGATTCAATAAGCAAATCGGTGGTGGGCAGCCATTATTGCCCCCTCCATTATTTCAGCAACTATGGAGTAAACATGGGAAAACTCACAGCAAAACAGGTTATTGCATACAGCAAAGCCGAACCAAAAAAATACTCAGACGGTGAAGGGCTATACTTTTGCGTCCGCAAACAGGGCTCGCCTTACTGGATGATCCGCTACACCACAGCCAAAGGAAGACGAGAAGCAACCTTGGGGCAATTTCCTTTAATGTCGTTGGCAGACGCCAGAATTGCCGCTGCATACTTTCGAAAGGAAGTACGTGACGGCATAGATCCTCTTCTGGAAAAACAGAAAATCGAGTTACCTGACATTGAAACCGTGGATCAACTGTTCCATGACTGGTATCGAACCGATCTTAGTCGACGACTTAAGCATCCCAAGATTCCGTATCGGGTTTACACCAAAGACATAAGCCCAGTCATTGGCATTAAATGTATTGCTGAGGTGACTGCACGTGACGTACGCGAAGTATTAGAGCGCATTCGAGAAAGTAACCGCCCTACCATTGCCAACGATACCTTGATGTACATGAAGCAGCTGTTTCGACATGCGATAAAGCTCGACTTAACGCTGAACAACCCCGCCGCAGCATTTACCGTGGACGATGCCGGTGGCGTGGAGTCCAGTAAAGACAGGATGCTCAGCAAAGAGGAAATTCACTACGCCTTTAGCGTGTTTCATACCCATATCAATAGCTTTGGCCGCGACAACTACCTCGCTTGCTGTCTGTTTTTGGTGTTGGGCGTGCGCAAAAGCGAATTGTGCGAAGCCATGTGGCGTGAAATGGATTTAACCACAGGCGTGTGGGATCTGCCCAAAGAACGCAGCAAAACCGGCGTGCCGATCAGCATTCCCTTACCGCGCCAAGCCATTGCTTGGTTTAACGAGTTGCAAATCCGCGCTTGTGGCTCGCCTTATGTTTTCCCTGCCAGACGAGCAAGCCATCGTCCACATATGGGGCCAGATACGCTAAACCGTGCCATTTCTAAACTCTTTGGTCGCGAGCCTGGGCGCAAAAAACAGCCTCCCAATAAAATGGGCAAGCTTGAACACTTCACCGTACACGATTTGCGCCGCACCTTTCGCAGCCTTGCCGCCTCTTTGGGCATTGCAGGCAACGTAGCCGAACGCTGCCTTAACCATAAGTTAAAAGGCGTTGAGGGCATCTACGACCGCCACGATTACTTTGAAGAGCGCCGTATTGCCCATCAAACCGTGGCTGATGTGATCGAACCACTGGTGAACTTTGATCCCGCTTCACAACACCAAACAGGAGGGCGTTAACATGCAACTTATGATACGACTCGCCCCCATTACCTTTCCAATAGCCGTGCTGGCAGGCCTTGGCTGGTGTATTGGCATTGCCCTACTCGAACAGTCTCATGGCATAGGCTACGCACTGACTCGATATTGCCTGACGACATTCGTGGTACTCGCCCCTTGGCTGACGCTAAAACTCACGTTCTACGTGATTGTCAGTTTAGGACGCAAACTGGAGCTCATCCCGCCTGCACGCCCAACGCACAGCTTGGGGTATGAAGAATCACTCTATTGGTTCAGAGTATTGGCCTTCTTCGATGGCAAACGCAGCCGCATGCCGAAAAGGCCCATCAGGCGAAACTAGCAAGCCCCCATTTGCTCACTTACCGTGGGCAGTTGGGACAGTGGGGCAACACTTGATACCACAAGCTTTAGAGGGTGAATAAGAGGAAATTAAACTGCCCCAAGGAATGGGGCAATCAGGGCTTTGATTGACAAAATAAGTCACTAAACATAATCTTCAAGCCAATATGGCCGACGCCTCTGCATTTCTGTACGCGTCGGTTCTCATTTTAGCGTAGCGGTATGCTTCGCAAATGTTTTTCGATTGCTTCAATCATCGACTTGGTAAGCGGTAAATGCGTCTTTTCTTTCTCCCAGATTTCATGAAAGCCTGCCACGGTTTGCTTGGCAGTATCTAACACCAATTTTTCTGGCAGCATGGCTTTAGCCGCCAAGTGTGACAGCTCATCCAGCGTGAAATCACTGAATTTCTTGCTACGGCTCACCTTCAGCGACGCACTATCATCGGGGATATAAGGAATAGTCGAGACAAAGTCATAGGCAGGCGCAATCGATGCTGCGCGCTTATCTTTGTAAATCACAGACCAATTCTTCAAATGCATATCCGCATTGCCAATTAGGGTATTGAACACCAATCGACGGGTAAATTCTGCAATGTCCTTGTCTTGACCTTCGATGCCAATAACCTGAGCAATATTACGCATACTCGCTTTTTTGTATTTATCTTGAGGATAGACGCCAAACACTTGCGCAAAATCTTCAATATGCACGGCTTGATCACCTGCACGATCAAAGCGCTTGATCACAAACGCCTGAGCATTTTTAAAAGCATCGCCAAATTTACCAATACCATCTGGGATATTAGCAATCTGGTTAATGGGGAGTAGCTGCGTTTCTGGCACATCCATCCCCAACATACGAGCCAGTTCCATCATCGAATATTCATTTTCTGGCACAGCGTCAAAGCGAGACGATGGCAATTTTACAATCCAAGAACCACCTTGACCGGTTGCTGGAATAGTCAAACCACCGTTTGCCTGTTGTACGGCTGAAAACTTCAACTGTACACCCGCTAATGAAAAACGCATTGGAACATCTATTTTCGTTTCATCGTCAATGTCTTGCTGTACATTAGGCGGCAGCGCTTCGCCATCAGCAGGTTCAACCGTGATCGCACCTGCTAAATCTTGTCCTAACACCCACAATAGAAAAAACTCCCGCGCTGGATTCACTCCGGCACGCTCTGCCAGGTAATGACGCATGGTTTCTTCTGGCAAAAGGTTAGAGAAAAACGGAGTTAACTTGGTTTGGGTCGGTTTAAAATTAGTCAGTAAGCCACCCAGTGCATCTTTAAAACCCAGCCCTAACACGGGCCGTGATTCATCATGAATGTACGAATCCATAAAGGCAAAAAGCGTTCTGTCATTGCCCACGTTGGTGATCGTTGCTATGGGTTCGCCATAGAGCAACACGTTGAGCGTAGAAACATGATTAGTCATCGTCGTCTTCCCCTAACTGATATACCGGTGACATCTGCTCAGCTTCATCGTTGATACCATTATTGTTTGGCCCGTTATGATAAGCACCTTGGCTGCTTCGAATGATCGACTTGATGGCAGGAACTGACTTTTTAGGCGCAACCAATAGCTCTAGGTCGAGTACACGGGCAAGTGCAATCAAACTGGATATTCTTAAATCAACGCCGCCAGACTCGATTTTCGAAATATGACTTTGCGGCACCCCCGAACGCGCGCTTAACTCTCTTTGGCTAAACCCCTTGCGTACCCGAGCTTCTCGAAGACTTTCTAGTATCTGCTCTGTTACATAGCTCATTTCGATACGCCTTAATGAATCAATTAGGAATAATTATATACAAAAACATATCACCGCAATCCCACGAGCACAAGAATGATTAGCTATTATGTATCACCAAGTGCTTTTTGATATGCAATTATAGATAAATTGTAACGCGCGCGCTCACTTACCGTGGGCAGTTGGGACAATGGGGCAACACCAGATATGCCAAGCTTTATAGGGTGAATAAGAGGAATTTGAACCGCCCCAAGGAATGGGGCAATTGGGGACCGTGCCAACAACTCCTTTCAGTCAATCAAACTACAAACTTGCAAAAGTCCCAATATGGGACTAACATCTGTTTATGAGAATTATCGCACTATCAACCTTAAAAACATTTTGGGAAGACAGCCCAGAATACATTGACGCGAAAGAGCCAACTTTAGCGTGGTATAGGCATGCATTAAACGCTGATTGGGGATCACCGGCGGATGTGAAACAGGACTTTAGAAATGCCAGCATCCTCAAAGATGGGCGTGTCGTGTTTAACATTGCCGGTAATAAATACCGGTTAGTTGTTTGGATCAATTATGCCTACAAGGTGGTTTACATACGGTTTATCGGCAGCCATGCGCAATACGATAAAATTGATGTGCAAACGATTTGAAGCCAAAAGGTAGTAACAAGAGGTATATAATGGACATCAGACCTATTAAAACAGATGCCGACTACCGCGCGGCATTAAACGATATCGAAAACCTAATGATGGCGGAGCCTGATACCGTCGAAGGCGAAAAGCTGGACATTTTGGTTACGTTAGTTGAAGCCTACGAAGCAAAGCATTTCCCAATGGATTTGCCAGACCCTGTTGAGGCAATAAAGTTTGAGATGGAGCGCAAAGGCTTAACGGTTAAAGATCTTGAACCCATGATAGGTAAAAGCAATCGTGTTTATGAAATCCTAAACCATAAGCGGTCACTCACGCTAAAAATGATTTGGAAACTTCATGAAGGGCTAGGTATTCCAGCAGAGTCGCTGATCAAACCGCCGCAAGTTCGCGCGTCATAGTGCTGCACATAAAAATTATGTTGTCATGAATGACGCTCGCTACCCAAACATTTCGGCTATTGATAACAGGCTAGCTGAGCTTGAAAACGAAAAGCAGCAGCTTCTCGCATTAAGAGAGGCTTTGCGTAGCGCTCAAAACGAGCGTTCAGTACAGACATTCACGCCAGAACAAAAGGTCGCCCTATTCAGACAACGATTTCGTGGACGAGAGGATATCTTTGCCAATCGTTGGCAAAATCAACAGGGCCGCAGTGGCTATTCCGTAGCCTGTGATAATGAATGGGTAAACGGGGTTTGCAACAAACCCCGCATTAAATGCCAAGACTGTTCACACCGCAAGTTTAGCGAACTAAACGAGCGCATTATTTACAGGCACCTTGCCGGTCATCAAGTGGTGGGGCTGTATCCACTACTTAAAGATAATTCGTGCTATTTGTTGGCAGCCGATTTTGACAAAGGCTGTTGGCAAGAAGAAGTCAAAGCAATGTCTAAAGCGTGCCAAGCGTTTGATATTCCCCACGCGATAGAAATCTCGCGTTCTGGCAACGGGGCGCACTTATGGATCTTTTTTGACACCAATATCCCAGCTAACCAAGCTCGGGCACTTGGTTTCGCTTTACTTGATAAAGCCATGGAAATATTTCCAAATCTATCGTTTGACTCCTATGACAGGCTCTTTCCTAACCAAGATGTCCTTCCTGAGGGCGGTTTTGGTAATCTCATTGCGTTACCACTTCAAAAGGAGGCTCGCCTTTCAGGCCGTAGTTGCTTTGTTGACAGTGACCTGAATGCGATTGACGATCAATGGCAGTACCTAGCTGAGCTTAAAACACTCACTCAGTCGAGTATTGATCAACTCATAACAACCATTTCACCCAATACCCTATTACTGTCCGAACAAGGGCTAACAGATAACCGCCCACCTTGGGAAATCACAGCCAAAGCCACACCAATAAAATTAGAGTCTTTGCCGAAAACCGTGACTATTACCTTGGCTAACCATATCTACTTTTTGATGAGCAAGTTACCTGGGCCACTACTGGCAGGACTCAAGCGATTAGCTAGTTTTTCTAATCCTGTGTTTTTTAAAACACAAGCGTTGCGCTTTTCAACCCATGGCATTCCGAGGTTTATTTCCTGTGCTCGTATTGAAAATGGTTATCTCGCACTACCGCGAGGCTGTCTCGATGACGCGATTGCTTTGCTACAAGAGCACAATATTTCGCCACTGTTTGACGATAAGCGTGAAACCGGCAAACCATTATTAAAACTTACCCCTGAGTTCACTTTGCGAAAAAACCAGCGTGACGCAGTGGCCTCAATAGCTAAACACGACTTCGGTATTTTGCATGCGCCGACTGCATTTGGAAAAACGGTTACTGCCATTGGCATGATCGTAAAACGCAAAGTAAATACTCTCATACTGGTTCATAGCCGACAACTGCTTGAACAGTGGCAAGAGCGATTACGCACGTTCCTACCCGACGTAAACATTGGCAGTATAGGCGGGGGTAAAAGAAAGCCGAGTGGCATTATCGACATTGCCACCTACCAAAGCTTGGTTAATAAAAAAGACAACTCCATCACGCCTCTCATTCAAGACTACGGCCACATTATTGTTGATGAATGCCACCATCTGTCTGCGCCAAGGTTTGAAATGGTACTCAACGAGGTAAGAGCAAAATATGTATTGGGCCTAACAGCAACGCCAGAGCGACAAGATGGCCATCAAAAGATCATTTTTATGGCGGCAGGGCCAATTCGCTACAAAATGAAACAAAGCCCTGATGAGCAATTTACTCAAACCGTGATGATTCATCAGCTCTACGATATACCGCCAGCTGCGCTAATAAAAACAGATGAGCGCCCAAAAATAAGCGATGCCTACCGCTGGCTCGTCGATAACCAACAGCGCACGTCAAAAATCGTCTCAGACGCCTCTCAGTGTGTTCAAAATGGCGGACACCCGCTAGTCCTTACAGAGCGCAGAGAGCACGCAGAGTACATACACTCACGACTTACCGAGATGGGTATAAGCACTGTCGCACTCAAAGGCGCCATGAAAGCTGCCGAACGCAATAATGCTGACAATCATCTGCAATCGGCTCAAGTTGTCGTCGCAACAGGAAAATATGTGGGTGAAGGGTTTGACCTACCAAGACTGGATACGTTGTTTTTGGCCATGCCAATCGCATGGAAAGGTACATTGGCCCAATATGCCGGTCGTATTCATCGTGAATCGGAAGGAAAAACACAAGTCACCATTCACGACTATGTGGACTGCGCCCTCCCTATGCTGCAACGCATGTTTAAAAAACGCGAGAAAAGCTACAAGGCTATGGGGTACGCCCTTGAGTACTTTGATGGTAACAGTGACAATCAACCTTCACTGAAGCTGGAAGACGCCTCTTCATCAAATTCCAAGTCAAATTAGCAAGCCGCTCTTCGTTCAACACTTCCCCATGCCTTTACCCCCATACGCCAAAACCACTATCCGTTTGGCTTTTGGATCGAAACGCCAAACAGGGAAGTTAGACCATTTACTGTTTGGCGTCTCGATTGAAATCCAACGCTGGCAGGCCTTGCCATTACTGGCTTAAAGAAAGGTTTGGCACTTTTTTCGCCCTAAACCAACCTCGACTCCAAAGTAAAAACCGTTTGTTTTTTCCAACCCAGAATGCAAACGATCGTTTGGCGTCTCGATTTTTTTGCACTAGTTGAATGACGCCAAACAGCGCCGTATTGGACTATGTATATCAAACAATTAGCCACGCACAGGTCATCAGAAAAAACTGATTTGACTGGTTAGTTTGATGGCCATTTCTTTCATCTAATTCACCACCGAGTCTGCATCCGACCACTGAAAATAGACGGCATGAAGAACCAAAAGGTGATATGTGACGTGTTATGGGCAAGTGGCAACGATTGGGATAGAGAATGGATACAGCAGGTGGTCGATTTATTGGTTGGGCATGGCGCGTTTACCCTCTACCCAGCACTAAGCCAGTGCGAGAATGCAGCCGAACGTTTAACCCGCTGGCTGACCTATCAGTTACCGCGTGTTAAACAAGCGCACCCTGGCTGCCCCATTCACCAATGGCTGAATAGCATTGGCGCACAAGTGATCGTAGAAAAATGGCAGAGCCCCGAGCAATGGCCAAACCTGTATTGGCTACCTTTACCTGAGGTTGAAGGCCACGCGCAAGGCGGCTTGGTTGTGTTACCGGCACATTTTTTACCGGTATATATGAACGGCACGATTCAAACCAACACATTGCACGCAAACGCACCGGCCAACGCCCGTATCTTTTGGTGCATTACGCCTTTATCTAAAACAGGAAAACGCACTACCTTGCACCCCAAACAGCAAAACCGCGCCTTTTGCCTGCCCAGTTCGCCGGAGCAAATAGGTAAATCGTGCATGGGGTTATTACTGAGCGGTTTGATAAAAGCCAACCGAAAACGAAACAGCAAAGTGGTCAGCCACCAAATCAACCTAGCGCTGCTGCACCACCTTTGTGGGCCAGAGAATGATGTGTGGATTACGAGCAAATGCTTTGTTAACGAGAACGAAACTCAACAACAAGGCTAAATAGCTTGATATTTTTCATCAAGAGCACCATAATTCACCCAAGTTCTTCGGAACTGGTTGAACCTTTACCTAGTGTTTTGGTTCGTGGCTGCGCCTCAGTCGCCGTAAGACTGGGGCTTATCTCCTTCCTTGTTTTGTTTCCACTAAAAAGCTCGTTCTCTTTATCCGCTCAAGATAGGCTTGGTCTGCTGGAAATGCTGTAACAAACCAATGTGGATCACCGACTTTCCTTGGGTCATCAAATACAACTACATACTTTTCCTCAACGACGACCAATGTCCTACGCTTTGCTATTTTACCGCGATCGGTTTGACGAGATTGGCTGTAACGCTGCACCGTCCCGGCTGATAGAGCCAACACTTCTTTAATCCACATTATTCGTCTAGCACGCTTTTTGGAGAAACCGCCATCGTGAATACCTGCACTGGTTCGGTAATTGGTAGACTCCGTAAAGGCATGATCAAAAGCACCCGCACCAAACTGGTAGGTTACACCACACCAATCGGTAAACACTCTAGCATTGCCATTTTCATCATGAACATAATTTTCCAGATATACCTTTCGGTATTTCTCAATCAGCTCGTCTTCGCTATCGGCTTTCAACCGCAGTTGCGGCCACAAACTTTCTGCCACAGCTATCGTCCCTGCCAATTGAAGATATTAAAGTTTCGCTCGCCTTTGGTTGTGGTGTAACGCAGGCTACCCTTACCTAACGATCTCGCAAGCTCATCGACAAACGCAGCTTTAAATGCACTTGCATTAGGTCGGTTCTGCATTTCGTTCCAGCTATATCCTACCGCTCCCATCAATAAATCAGAGAGTTGTATCAGTGGTTGGTTATGTGATTCAACTGGCTCTAAACAAGCAAGCTTAGCGCGGCCAGATAGTTTGTGAACTAGAATCTGGCGCAACTCTTCAAAGCGTGTACTTGACGCATTCTGCTGCCAATCAAGATATACATGATAGCTGTCGCCAGGTTGAAGCCAGTGGACTAGCAATTGATAGTACAGCTTGTAAAAACCAAGCTCTTTATCCCCATCGTTCCACTGTTGGTGATCGAGTTGCCTGCGGTCGACCACAATACATCGAAATGAAAGTGAGTTTTCTTCAGAAAACAATTGTATAAGGCTTCGATAAAAATCAGCCTTGTTAGGCGATAGCTTTTTCCAGCCAAATTCGGTCTTAATACCATATTTAGTCATCAGGCCATGTAAGCGCCCAACAATACGGTGTTTTTCTTCACGAGGGCATTGCAGTGCACCGATAACAATATAGTGTTGAGACGGGTCTGATGTATGGCGACTTTCGTCGCAATAGACGTTATAAATGGTCACATTTGCCTCTGAAAAATTTAATATTCAACAGGTCTAAAAAATCATATCTTGGAAGCATAATTTTAACTATCACCTTGCAACTCTGGTGCCGGCACAATAAGGCCGCGAGTACGCCACCGATTACCATTCACAAGTGCTTCAAAATCAAATCCATTAGAGAGAGTCAGATTGTCCGCATGGTCAGTCACTATAATTTGCGGACTAAAGCCATTGCTTAATTGGAGGTCATTGCAATAAATCGATAGCTGGCTGAATAAGTTTTCAACGGCTTTTATATCCTCATCAATGTTTTGATCCACACTGTGGATCTTGCGCTGTTCTGCTTCTTGTTTCTTTTGTTCCTCGAAGGTTGCAGAGTTATCACGGTTAAAATTAGGGAAATATACCTGTGTTGGTTGGTCTAAAAAAAGCACTGAAGGTATGGCACACTTTTCACCTAATTCAACGAAATACTTATGCAAAGCCAAAAATAACGTTACATGACAATAAAGCCAGTTTGCACCGCTACCCATTGAACGCAGGTAAATTTTTTCGTTTTCGGGCGTTAAATGATAAAGGTCGAATGTCTCAAATGAGAAATGGAGGTTAATTGGTTTATAGCTTGTCTCAAATTCAAAATGGCTACCTATGCTGGCCATATATTCGTTTACCTTAACCGATGCAGCTGCCAAACCTTTTTGCACATCGTATTCTTTTAGTGCATCCGTAATCTTCTTGAGCTCCCTCCTTAACTCTTTGATTTCTCTATCAAGTTCAGCATCATCAGCCATATTTAAGGTATCAAGAAGTGCAAACAGCTTGGCTTTTTGCATTATAATGCTTTCGTATAAGCTCTTCTGTTCGGCTAACTGCTGATTTACTTTCTCAATTTCAGCTATTTGTTGATTGAGATCGGTTAGCAACTTACTAACAATCTCTGTATCATGCTGTACTTCAATTAAAGATGATTGAAACTTTGCTTTCATGGGACGAGCTTGAGCAAGATTCCCCGATACTTTCGTAATGGCCTGCTGAAGCTTCTCTGCACTTTGTCGCAAGTTGTCTTTTTCTGTATGGCAAAACGGGCATACAGAGGCGGAAATGTGAACATGCTTAGGCGAGCTAAACTGCTTTACATTATCAACAAATCGCTCTTCTTCCCGGATATGTTTATTAATCGACGCAGCTTGACGCTGCAACTTTCGTAACTCGGCAGTCTTTTGATTACGCGCCAGTTTCAGCTGTTCATAGCGTTGCGTGATAGCATCGGAATTATGATTTATTTTCTCAGCGACTATAATTCCATCAAGTTGGTCTTTGGCATCTTGAGGATGCCGAAGTACCTTGTCCAATGATAAGGGTTCATCTTTAAAGCCCATCAAAGCGTAAAGCTGACTTAATACAGGGGCGACTTTTTGTTTGTAGTTTTCTGACGTACGTTTGTTGGTGTCTTTTTGACGTTCTAAACGTCGAGTCTCTGCACTTAGTCGTTCTTTTTCTTGTGATAGGTGAAAGAACTTTTGATCGACAAGTCCTAAAAATATCTTTGTATGTTCAATTGCCTGATCGCGCTTTTCCTTTTCGTCGAATCGATAAAACAACGCATGCTTATTGGCAACCAAGTTTTGATGCTGAAGCATAAAAGATGTAAAACTACGCACCGATGGTGTAGGTGCTTTTTGATTAAATCTCCTGTTAGCTCTCGCGGCTAAAGATTCATCAACATCATCAATATCTAGGAAAAAGTCCCTTAAATGCTTCTTAAACTCGCCTAAAGGTCGAAAATAACTAGTATTAAAGTATTCGCGATCAATCTCCTCCGAATCGAATGCATCAACACGACGGAAAAATGCTTTTGTTGCAAGATTGGGGTCTCTGGCAATCACCATATCCTGTTCGTTAACAGCAAGCGCAACATAGTAAATTGCAGCACTGTTTGTAATCACACCTTTTGGAATGGTTTTCTCATCGCTGCCAAAGCAATAATCAAAAATTTCAATTAAGGCACTTTTACCGGTTGATGATTTACCGGTAACCACATTGAGTCCTGCTTTAAAATTAACAGGGTGTTTAAGACCTTGCTTGTCAATCACGCCTATTTCATGAATAAGTGTTTTCATCGCGGTTTCACTCCTAAAAACGCATAAATCTCGACCACTGAGTGACCACTAAATAACCGACCTAATTTTTCTGCACTTTTTTGAGTGATAAAGTTTGAGGCAACCTCATCACATTTCGTTAGGGATAGCTGTTGCTCATTAACGAATAACCAATCGTTGACTAAACAATATTGAATACACTGCTCTGTTAGGGTTTGAAACCCTTCAATCCGCTCTTGTAGGTCATAGAGTTTTGCTCTGTCGTCAAATACAGACCATATAGAGCTTCGCTTGTTCGAGTTTAACAACTTATGGCTGTATATCGGATGGCTACAAAGCGGTATGACCAACTGGGCAAGCAACAAATTGTTTTCGGATTCCTCTAAGGTCGTATAAAAAGACGCCAAGTATGGCCCATACTCAAATGGGTTGTACTTTAATTCGTATAGAGCGTCGACAATGCTACTCATGGCTCAACCTTCCATTTCAAATCACGCTCGTCATCGTCCATTGCGTCATGGATAAGGCCATTTTTATATTCAATTGGCGGAATATCATTACCCATGTTGAGTGGCTGCTCTTGCATGGTCTTGTTGTAAAGTAGCTTTGAGCTTTTAATTGCATCAACCGACTCAAGTTGAGCACTTGAATACGAAAGCTTGTATTTTTTTACCAATTGATTTTGATAAGTTACCGTTTTATCTTTATACAAGGGGTATTCATCAAGCTGTTCTAAAAATGAGTTTTGCAACTCTAGCCAATTACCTATGGCATCGGGGATCATTGCGTGATGCTCTATCTCAGCTACTTTTTGAACAAAAAGTTTGTCTTGATGTAGTTCCATCTCAAGCTCTGATGCTTCATAGCCTGAGAATACCGGGAAAGTAAATTCCCTCTTACATAAAAGAGCTGTTAACTCTTCACACTTAGCCCTAAAAGCCTGCTGGCTAATACTCCATGAATGCTGCGTTGCCTGTGCATACACAAAACCAACTAGCCCCTGGAGGTAACTACTTAAATTATTCTTAGGAATGCCTACAGGTTTAGCCAAAATACACTGTTCTAAATCCTGTGCGTTATCGGCCTCGGTAAACAAGGTCACTTTACCAAGTACACTTTTTAGCAGAGCTTCACTACAAGCCATCACGGTTTTTTGTAATTTGACAATGTCTGAAGGCTTCTCAGAATCAAGCTGATCTTCAGTTCGTTCCGCATAAATATCTGTCAATACTTTTAAGCGTTGCTCGGCAGTTTGGGTGTTCCAATCCTTCAGCTTAGTTGTTGCACCAAAAGCCTGTGTGGTATGCAGTACCAAAACACCATATTGGGTATGATCGAACTCGGTAGCTAGCCAGTTCTTAAGCGTTTTCCAGAGGTTTTCATGGTGGTCAGTAAGTGCTGCCGAATAGTCTTTCACTTCCGTTTGAGATGAAGTTAAAGTATTAGGGGAAATAAGGCTCACATCACCGTCTTTTTCAAACCAAATAGATTGACCTTCTTCCAATGCAAAGCACTTTTCCAAGCCAATCAGCACTTGGTAATGAAAGGCCAGGGCGGTTGTTAACGCGGCATTTTTAGTCTGACCACCACTCATACTCCCTCCTTAGAGCTCGCCTTTAAAAGCGGAATTGAGAATTGATGATTTTGCGGACTCTATAACATAAATCTTGTCTCTAAGTTCTTTCTTTAATTCAGTTACACGAGCAGAAAGACTCGACATTTCATCAACAATACGTTTTTGTGTTTCCATACTAGGTGCGGGAACTTTAAACTCACCCAATTTGGTACCATTTATGTTTGGCTGGGCTGCCCCGGCAGCATTTGCTTTCACAATATCCCAGTAAGCAGGAGATTTAAAAAACAACTCTAAATACTCAGGCTGGATTGCTTCTGTATCAGGAACAATTCTTATTAGATATGAGGCAAATATTGCATTTTGGGGCGGTTCCTTTATGAGGATGGACTTTCCTGCTGTTGCACCAGAACGAGCGAAAACAAGGTCATTATCTTTAAGAGCATACTTTTCGATTTCTTTCTCCTTGAGATCAACAAAAGGAACTCCTAGCCAGTCAATATTATTGTCTTGGATATCTGTGATACGAAGAAATTGTGCATTGCCTTTATCTGCCGCTTTAGCAGTATGCCCATATTGAATTTTTGTACTTAAATCATTGACTGTTCGCCAATCCCAACCTTCAGGTAAGCTGTAGCCACTATCAAAATTGGCTTTAGTTCCTGAAGGATTAAAGACTCTATTAAGTGCTGAGCTAAACAGCGCATCAGCCAATCTGATGCTTTCCTGTAAATTCTCGATAGCCGTGTCGATGCGGGTGAGCAGTGTATCGAGTTTTTCGACTATGCGTTCTTGTTCATTGATTGGAGGCAAAGGGAAACTCAAATTCAAATAATCATTGCGATTAATGCCAGGTTTAACCCCTTTTTGAGATATTGACGAAACATCAAACCTATCAGCAAAGTAATAGAAATACATAAGATTCAAAACTTTGTGATCAATAATTTCTACGTAGTATGCAGTGTCAATTGTCCAAGAAGGAGTAAAGGCAAGGTTTGCTTCACCAACAGAGCCCTTTCGACCAATAACAACTGTGGGTTGATCCCACAAATGTTCATTATGGCTTCCTACGACACCATTAGAGCCATATACTGGTACTTCACCTTCAATACGATCGGTGGCCTTTAAAGCTTTGCCATAATGCATTTTTATTAGTGTTTTAAGCTTTTGATATTTCCACCCGTCCGGCAGTTTATATAAAACCTGTTCCATGCTTATTTCTCCGCCAACAGGTCTTCAATTTCATCCAATAGGCCTGACACCAGTTTTTCTTTGATGCGGATCTGCTTAAGAATATCGCTAGGTGCTAAATGCTCGGCATCTTTCTGTTTGGCTGGGTTTTTGGCCGATAGGTCATAGTCTTCAGCTAGTTTGCTGGCTGATACCGCCCAGGAGCGCTCTGTGGTTTCGCGGCTGTTATACAGCTCAACAAACTCTTTTAGGTGCTCATCGGTGATGGGCTTGTTTTTGGTGAGTTTTTGCTCGGGCTCACATTCGTAATACCACACATCGCTGGTGCCGCCGCTACGCTCAAAAAATAGCACGTTGGTTTTAACACCTGAATAGGGCAAAAATACCCCAGCGGGTAGGCTTAAAATGGTGTGTAGGTTAAAGTTTTCCAGCAGTTCTTGTTTGACCTGTTTAAACGCACTGTTGGTTTGGAACAGCACACCTTCTGGCACTACGATAGCCGCTTTGCCGCCACTTTTTAGGGTTTTCATAAAGTGCTGTAAAAACAGCAATTCAGTCGCATTACTCTGGATAGGGAAGTTTTGCTGAATTTGCGACTTTTCTTTACCACCAAATGGCGGGTTAGCCAGAATAATGTCGTAACGGTCTTTTTCCTGAATATCGCGGATATTTTGGGTGAGCGTATTACCTCGGAACAAGTTGGGTGACTCGATGCCATGCAGAATCATGTTCATCATGCCCATCACGTAAGCCAGCGAGGTTTTTTCAAAGCCAAAGAAGGTATCACGCTGGATAAAGTCCCATTGCTCAGTAGAAAGCGTACTCTTTTTAACTTTTAAGTGGTCAAAGGCTTCGACTAAGAAGCCGCACGAGCCAGCAGCGGCATCGTAAATGGTTTGCCCAGCTTGTGGGTCAATGGCCCTGATCATGGCACGCACCACTGGACGCGGGGTGTAAAACTCACCCGCATAGCCCCCGGCATCGCCCATGTTTTGCAATAAGCCTTCATAGACTAACGAGAGCTCAAACATTTCATCACTGGACTGGAAATTGAGCGTATCGATAATATCCAGCACTTCACGCAAGGTATGGCCAGAGGCGACTTTGTTGTCTAAATACTGGAAGATGGCACCAATTTTATAGGCGAATGATTTAGGGTCTGAACCGGTAACGGCGGCATTGGCAAAGCTTTTTAAGTAAGGGAATAGCTCATTATTCACATAATCGGTTAAGTCATCGCCCGTGCGAACTTTGTTGATATCTAGCTTGCCCTCAGCATTTTTCGGGCAGGCCCAATTTGACCAGCGATGTTCTTCATCCAACACCGGTTGATAATCTTTGCCTGATAGTACTGCTTCATCTTCTTTTTCAGATTCATAATCATCCAAAAACTTTAAGAACAGTACCCACGAGGTTTGCTCGGTATAGTGCATAGCACCACTAATGCCATCGTCGCGGCGCAGTATGTCGGTAATTCGGTCAATCTTTTGTTGTAATGACATGGCTTATAGTTTTCCGATAATGAAATTGTACATATTGGTGATGTCTTCGCTGATTTCGTCTGGCGGCATCAAGTCGATATAGGCTTGGAGCTTGTCAGTATCGAGCCCTATACCCTCGGTATTGATCAGAGGGTCAATGACACTTTTGGCATTCAATCGCCGGATATCGTCGTTATCACCTGGGTTGTTTGGTTGTAAATGATTTCGCTGCGCAATATCAGGGTTGTTGATTGCAGCAAGTACGTTGTGATGAGACAGTGCTGTATGTGAAAGCAAGTAATTTTTGATTTCACGGCGTTTCCAAGTCAGTAAATAGCAGTTTATTCTCTCTGGACAAGGCAAAACTAAGTCAAATTTGTCAGGGTAATCAACTCCAACTACCTTGACACCACTTTGTTCGTGAATGTTAGCTTCTGGCAGTTCGTCTCGATCGCATACCATGAACACATTTGTTATTTTGCGTGGATGAAGAGCTTTATCTTTTTTGTGCACTTCAGCTTTGCACACCCTGAGATATTCCTTCATGTCTCTCAACTCATGCAGCCACTTGATCTTGGACGCACCAAAGCTGTCCCCCGCTGAATTGTAACCAGATGATTTGGCTATAGGATTTATTGTGGACAGAGGCCTCCAGTCAAGCCCTTTCTGCTTTACTAATAACTCAAAAATCTTCCAATCATTGTAGTAATCAATCAAGCAAATGTTGTTCAATTTGGAGGCTATTTCTAACTCGACGACTTTACTTTTGGATAAAATTTTCAATCTTTCCAATAGTTTTTGCGATTTCTGTTCATTTTTTATCTGCCCATTTTCAACCAAAAACAATGATTCGAAGTCATTCTCAGCGATTGAGTCGACTAAATGAGTTGTGGTTAGGACCTTACCCTTAGTTCTGCTTAGGATATCCCACAGGAGCTCAACGTTTTTATGGTGCAGGTGTGAGTCAACTTCATCAAACATAAAGAGAGAAGAAGTGCTATCAAAAAGATCAATTAGTGAAGCTACGAATAGAAACTGATACTCACCATCACTGAGCAATGAAAATTCAATATTATCAGCTAGGTAAAGCAAAATTTCAGAAGCTGAAAAAAAATATTCGTTGTATGAGCCTTCGATTAGAAATTTTGTGGCATCAACTCTAGAACCATCAAAAACATCAAAAAATTGTTCATTAGTTACTTCTACTTCGGTTGACTTTAAGCCTTTACCTGTTTCTAGCAGAGCATCAAGGTCAGGAAGTATTTCTATCTTTTCAAGAAAGGCGTCAAGTCGCTGATTAAAAGGTCTTTTTCTTATCGACGGGTGTTCATAATCTTTAGCTTCAGCTATCTGGTCTTGCTGTACATTCTTTATGTAAGTATCAGGAACAGATATTTTCAGTCTCAATTTAACTGAAACTTGATCCTTGAATGCCTTGTGGTTGTTAACAAAATTAAAAACTAAGCCGTTCTTCTTGAATGTGTAGGCGAGAAATGTTAGGAATCGAACATCTTTCTGAGTAAAGAAAAGGCTAGAAAAATCAATGTCACTTATATCTTTCCTTGATCGTAAAGAGGTTAGTCTTCGTTCAAAAAAGGAAGAGAAGTTTTCATTTTGTCCTGAAGTCGCACAGATCAGCTGAAGCGTGTCGCTAGGTTCTGCAATCTGCTTTCTAAAGATTGAATGTAAGATACTGGATTTACCGCTGCCATTTTCACCAATTAAAGTAGCAACCTTATTGATGTTTAAAGTTTGTGGCTGGTCGTGCAACGGGTTAGGTGCGAGTGTTAATTCCATTTCAATTCACGTGATAAAGCTGTTGTTGTAATTGCTTAAAAGCCGCCAGTAAATAGGCTGGCTTTCCACCGAATGCTGTTGAGGCGTCTTTGACTGTACCCAACCCTGATAGCTCGATAAGTGCTGGCAAGCGCTCGCGTGATAACTCCGTACTGCCGGTTTGCTCATATCGGTTAAGCACAAAGTGCAAAAACTGCTGTGCCTTTTCTTGTTGGTACTGATTAAAGAAGGCGCTGTTAGTACGTACTTGATCGGCACGAGCTTTGCGGGTTGCCATTGGCTGTTCAAAGGCTAAAAAAGCCAGCAGATCGAAGATATCGCACTCTTCTGCTTCAAACATGCGTCGTAGTGTGGCGAGTTGCTCTTTATCAAAGCCTGCTTGTACGAGTTTACCGAGCAAGGTTTCGCGCTCGTCTGGGTCTGACCATATCTGCCGCAATTCCTCAACCGATCTAAACAACCCTGGTAATTGGGTGATCAAGCGCTCAACAAATTCTTGCACCGTGAGAGGTTTACCGTTTTCATCGATATATCGAGTTTCAACGTCAATGACTTTAAGTTCACGGTGTTTGCCTAACTTTACTTTCAACCGAGGTTTTGGCTCACCCGGTTCAGGCTCTGGGCCATCTGTTCCTCCGTGTGGTTCTGGTGTGTAAGGTGGTGTTGGCTCACCAATACCTCCTGGCTCTGGTGCTTCGGGTTCACCATCCCAATCTTTGTCGTAAAACTTATTGGTTGCACCGCGAAAATCGACAATGGTGAAATAGTCTTTGCCATCAAAAACACGGGTTCCGCGACCGACAATTTGTTTAAACTCCACCATGGAACCAACGGTTCTATCCAGCACTACGTTACGCACATTACGAGCATCTACCCCCGTAGTTAACATTTGTGAGGAGGTAATAATGGTGGGGATGTCTTTGTCGTTATCTTGGAATTTTTCCAGTAGCTCACGGCCGACTTTGCCCTCATCACTGGTTACACGCACACAGTAATGCGGATCTTTCAGCTTTTTGTGTTTGTTGATCATGTCACGCATGGTCAGTGCATGATTTTGGTTTTCGCAAAAGACGATGGTTTTTTCTAGTGGATTGATATTGTCCAAAATGGCTTTTGCGACCAGTTCGGTACGTTCATCTACGACGATTTTTTTGTCGTAATCTTCTACCTGATAAACGTCTTGCCCAGACTCTCCTTCGATTACTTGGTCATCTTTGGTTAGCACCAGTTCATCTAAGTTAGTACGTACCCGCTTAACTCGATATGGCGTTAAGAAACCATCGTTGATGCCATCTTTTAATGAGTATTCAAATGCTGGTGTTCCAAAGTAATCATAGGTATCCACGTTGGCTTCACGTTTTGGTGTAGCTGTTAGGCCGACATGCACCGCACTGCCAAAATGATCGAGTATGGCTCGCCAAGAGCCTGTCTCATTAGCACTGCCACGGTGACACTCGTCAATCATTACAAGGTCAAAGAAATCACTTGGATACGATTTGTAGTAGCCTTCAATATTTTCACGCTCAGCAATGGCTTGGTAGATAGCAAAAAAGATATGCGCATTAGTTGGCACGACTCCACCCCGCTTGCGCACCTCCTCACCGTTTATTTTTATGAGATCTTTTTCGTATGGATTGAAAGTATTAATGGCTTGATCGGCCAAAATATTGCGATCGGCTAAAAACAAAATTCTAGGCCTACGTGTACCCGGAGATTCTTTGTTCCAACGGGACTGAAACAGTTTATGGACGATTTGAAAGGCAATAAACGTTTTACCTGTGCCGGTAGCAAGCGTTAAAAGCACGCGTGGCTTACCTTTGCCAATGGCATCTGTGGCGGCATGGACCGCTAATTCTTGATAATAACGCGGCTGCATTGCGCCTTCTAAATGAAAGGGCACATTGCGAAGTTGCTGACCTAGATCCGAATTAACACCCACGTAGCGGTTTTCAAGCTCTTGTGGTGTTGGGTAAAACTCGATGTAGTCGCCTTTACCGGTTTCTAAATCGAACTCATAGGTTTGTTTGCCGTTGCTTGAATAGACAAAGCGAACGAGTAGCTTCTTGGCATAGTCGATGGCTTGTTGAAGGCCTTTGGTTGGGTGTTCGGATTCTTTTTTCGCTTCAACAACTGCAAGGTAACGATTGTCTTTGTGGAGCAGATAATCGACGAAACAACGACGACCACGGACACCGCCAGCAAGCTTACGGCCATCGGTGAAGTAATGTTCCCGAATGATGTTGCCCGGTTGCCAATGCGCGGCTTTTAACGCTGGGTCGATGTAGTTTGCTCTGGTATCTGCTTCTGACGACATATCGTCACTCCTTGATAATTTTTAGCCCTGTCTATCGCTTGGCATTTTTTCCAATATGTCGCTCAATGGGCAGTTAAATAAATCACACAGCTTATCGAGCGCTTCTAAGTCCACCTTGAGCGCGGTTTCTTTGTAAAGTAGCGTGACGGTGGTGCGGCTTAGGCCGGTTTCTCGCATCACGTCGCTAATGCGCATTTTTCTCTCACCCATTAATCGGGCTAGGTGGCAGCGGATCATGCTCTCTCCACGGTGTTTTCTTAACCATAAACTTGGGGATTTTTCACTGTTGCTTACCCTACCACGATTATGATTATTCTCAACTTATTTGAGTTAAAACCAAATAATTGAGCGTATTTGTTATTCGTTCGGTGCTGGTTGTTGGTACGCTGGCGGTTCACGGGAATGCCTCTAGCGGTATTGTCTGCGTTGGACTTCAAGCATCGCTAGCTATTTATGTTGACTGGCGGTTTACTGCTAGGCGACAAGCCCACACATGATTCATCGCCTCGTTAGTCGTCCAAAATACTGCCTTTCACGCAGTACATGCGTGGGCGGGTGTTGTCGGGCAGGCTGACTTTGCGCTGTGGGCGGTTGCCATCGGGGATTAGGTAGCCTGCGGCCATCAGCGCTTTGGCGGCGCGATCTGGGCTTAGGCCTTCGGTGGCTTCACGCCAGCCAGTTGGGTAAAACAGGTAGAGAGTTTGTGGGCCTGTAGTATCAACCCAGCCCGCGCGTTGGCGTACTTGGCTGCTGTAACCGGTTTGTTTGGGCGTAAAGCGGCTTTCGCCATGCTGCTCAATAAAGCTGCGCACCTGGCGAATGGCTTGTTGGTCTTCATTGGCAGCCACACCACCGCGGGCGAGTATCCATTGGTTAAGCTGGCTTAAACAGGCTGCCTCGACACTTTGGGTTGGCCAATCGAGTACTTTGGCTTGAATGGCTAACAACCCAGCGCTGGCCAGTAAGGCAAACTTTTCGGCTACTCGACGCACTTGGCCGTCAGCCTCGGGAGGCAAGCTGGATAAAAAACGTTGGCGTACGTTTTGGAAAACGGGGCGCACCTGTGCGCTGTGCTGCGTTAAATAACGTAACCAGTCCAAGGCCAAACTGCCGTAATGTTGGCGGCTTTGCTGTTTTAGGTGATCGGCTAAATCGGCGGCGTTCATACCATGACTCTGGTTAAACACGCCTATTTGCGCTCCAGCATCGGCACTGAGATCAATCACGCGCACTTGCTGCCCCGCTTTTACTCGCTTACCAATACTGGCAAGGTGGCTTTCAAGCGTCACTTCGCCAGTGGATAAAAACACCAAACGCCAACGGGCGGGTAAGCGCATTTCACCGTATTTGCCTGCACGGGTTTTACCTTGGCCATTGGCAAGCATATAAGCGACATCGCCCGCCTCCTTGGGGTCAACTTCGCCCATTTCATCGAGCGCCAGTAAGGCATCGTTATGGGCTAACGCAGTGCCTTCTAAACCGTTGGCCGTGGCACGCCAACTGTGGCGCAGCTGATTAGGCTCGCCCCACACCGATAACGCCGGATACAGCGCTGCAGTTTTACCGGTACTACTGGCACCGTAGAGGTGTAAACCAAAACCATCCACCCCACACAAGTTCAACAAAGGGGCAGCCAGTGCAGCACAAACGCCAACAATTAATAGCGGGTTATCCAGACAATAACGGCCAACGTGCTGCCGCCAACTGTCGCTACTGCCTTGTTGAATAAAGCCTTCTATCGGGTGCATGGTTTGCAGCACCATGCGCGGGTTGTTGCTGTGTTCGCTTGGGTAAAAGGTGAGGCGCGGATGCACATAAGCGTGGTGATGCCAGCCAATGCAGTTCACGCTAATGGCCTTTTGCGTGGCCAGTTCGCCCATTTGTTGAATAAACAGCGAGAGCAACTGCCGCGCTTTTACACTGTTACTCAGCCGCATGCCTCGGCTGAGTAATATCCGACGGTACTCACTGCCGTCTCCGGCTAAGAGTTCTGCTGGCATAGCCCAGTAGCGATGGCGATTGTCATCGTCTAACCAGTGCAATAAATAGCCGTAGTTGTCCCCTTGCGGATCGCGGGTGCGGGCGGCCACTTGCAGCCAAGAGCAGATATTAACTGGGCTATCTTGCCCTGCCGGTTGCATCACCAGCCAGTTTTGCGCGTTATAGGCAAAACCAGCCGGTAATGTTGGCACTTTGCTATCCATATCACTGGAAGGTAGTTGGTTTGATGCTGATGGTTTATCCACGGCCATAAGCAGCACCGATACGGCGGGTTTCAATCCACTGGTCGATATCGCTTTCTAACCAGCCCACGGCACGCGCACCAATACGAATGGAACGTGGAAATTCACCGCTGGCCATCAGGGCATAAATGGTACTGCGGCCAAAGCCTGTTTTGGCCTTTACCTCGGGCAAGCGCAAAATCCGCTGCTGACGCGCTGGGTGTACTGAGTTTGTGGGTGATTGTGTAGTTGGGTTCATCGTTTGCTTCCTCACTGATCTGTTAAGTTCAGTTAGGAGTTTGCCAGTGCTAAACGGACGCAGTAGGCAGATAAATGCCCAGATCGTGCAGCTTTCTGAGGGTACAAGTAGCTACTTGCCCCAGAATTTACATAATGCCCCAAGTCATAAATACCCTGTGGGCAGGGTTAGCGTATTGCTAAGTGGCGTGAATTAAGGCTTTGCCCAGACTGCCCCAAAAGCCCAAGGGATGGCGTACTGCTTTGAAGTTTCCTACTCAAAACTCAGTTTTGGTGAGTCGTATGGATTGAGTGTTGATATGTCGAGTGTATCGACACACAAGAAAGTCATGTCGAAAAAACAGTAAAAAATCGACATGACCTGTTCAGGTCTTGGCTCACTTTACTTCGAGAGATGGCAATTTATTGCTTTACAACTTGAAGATAAAAGTGAAACTATAATTTCACTAAATTAAGATTTAAGAAAACATAGTTTCATTATGGATACTGTCGAGCCAAAATCAAAACGCACTGCGGTCATATTCCCTAGACAAAGGAAGATGTTAAACATCTTGGGCGAAAACTTAACATTGGCGATGAAGAGACGCGGCATTACTCAAGAAATGATGCATAGTAGGACAGGGATTTCTAAGCCAACACTGCGTAAAATATCAAAAGGTGATCCTTCCGTTTCACTTGGTCACTACGTTAAGGTTTTGGCAGTCCTAGGCTTGTTAGACGACCTAACCAAGGTTGCCCGTGATGACGAGCTGGGAAGAAAGCTGCAAGACATCCAATTGCTGAATAAAAAATAAGTGCAGCAGTAGCCCATATCCACATGACTAAAACTTGGCCAGCAAGGTCAGCTTCAGAGAAGAAAGATAGCTATTAAAGGGCTGTTTTATACTCAATAAGAACCAAATTACACTTTTATGCGCATAAAAATGTAAAATTCCGCACTTTTATGCGCGTAAAAGTGTGCAATACAAGTTGAGTACTCGTCTATGCGTTTTACCGAACGGGGGAATGCAGAGGTTGGAGGTCTACACAAAGTGACTTTATGGGTAACAACCTGTAGACCTTGTATTTATTGTGAATTGAAAAGTTTGTTTTACTTTCATTGAAAAAGCGCTGCATTTTCCTGTTTGCGCTGATCCAATGTCTTAGCAATTGCAGATACTGTGGTTTTGCTAACCCCTTGCTGCTGTGCCAGATACGTAAATTGGCTGATGGCTTCTGCGACTTCTTCAATGACTTGCCTTGCATCATTCCAATTCGAAAAGCCAGCACTGGTAGCAAGTTTTTGCATCACCTTAAGTGGTGGCGCTTTGCCATAACCGCCGAACGCAGTGGCGTGTTCGTTGAATGGATGTGGGCTGTAAGTAACATCGTAAAAAGGTGCAGGGTTCCATTGACCGTCATCCGCTTGCAAAAACGCCCAGTTTTTACTGTGGTCGTCTTGGTTAGACGACAGCAGGTTAAAAACGGCACGGCGAAATTGCAGCTGTCCAGCCGCTGGCGATTTACACAACTGACGGCTAGCTTTAATTAAATCAATGTAATCTAAACTTGGCGCTCTAAAGTCAGCATCCAGTAGCCCGCAAGCGCTGTGCATATGCAGGCGACCTGAACTGCGATTGCCGCTTAAATTGGTCTGCTCCGTGACATAATCAAAACGCTTCAGCGCCAACCAAGCAACCGCACTGCTGGTAGTCGGTGCTTCAATGAGTTGCCATTGCGGTGGTTGACACTTAACAAGTTCGGCCATTTGTAAATAAACCGCCTCGCACAAACCTTCTTCATGGCCGAGTGCGAGATTTTTAGAGGTAAACTTAATCAGCCAAGCCTCATCTCCTGGCTTTGCAAAGGCTCGGCATTGGTTAGTTTCTCCAGCAGGCATATAAATCTGTGCCTTTGGTCTTGCCCCACCCGAACTCCCTCCGGCGACTAATGCGGCCAAAACCTGTTGAGTATGCCCATCTAACTCATCTTGGTTGTCGTCCATATACTCTGACATTGAAGCATCGAACAGCGTTTGCGCTTCTAAGCCTAAAATAGCTAAATCAATGTCAGCGTTCGTCGTGGCTGAAAACTCAGACACCGGAGAAAAAGACAGCGCTCCCATGCCTTTATCACCAACAAAAGCCAGCCGGTCCATCGCCGTTAATTGATTAGGCAAAATGCCCTGTTGCCGGAAAATACGATCTTGCAACAGCATGCCCCAGCCATCGGGTAAACAATCTCCAAATACCCCATGTACTCCTTGATGAGGCGCTTTAGGTGCGGCTTGAACTTGCGCGTTCGCATGCAAGGTAAAAGGTGATAAGTTGCCAAACTGCTGCAAATAACTGTCTGCATACTGGAAAAAAACACCTTGGCGATTCTGCGCCAAGACCCCTACAGCAACCTGCTCACCTGAGCTTAGCGTTCGAGTAACATTAAGCTTCTGAATGGGTTTAAAACTCATCTTTTAGCACCTCATCAATACTCGTGGGTATAGCAGCACGCTCTTTGCTAGGTTGTGTGAGCTGATAAAGCCTATCTAGCGAATCAAGTGTTTGCCAAAGCAACAGCAATTGGCGAAATGAAATTTGCCCGGTCAGCTCAAATTTCTTGATGGTGGACGCAGGCACGCAGCTTCGCTCTGCCAGCGCAGCGCGTGACAGCTTTGCCTGCTTTCGTAACTCTCGTAAATAAGCCGCATAGGCTTGGCTTACTTCGGTATCATCAAGTAAGGTAAAATTCATCCGCAAAGACCAAATGGATACAGTTATGTCCATTATAGCCAAATAAAACAGAAATTGGGTACTATTGTATCCTCTAACGGATGAGGTGTTGAAAAATCACTCGATAAAGCCCTTCAAAACTGCTATGTTTTAGCTCTAACAGCAGCATAAAAACGGCACTGTTTTTCCATTGCTAACCACTAAGATTTAGTAAAAGCCATAAGCAAGTGGTGGGCAGTTTGGTGGGCAAACAGGCATTTTTGAACGGTTTCTTTTCGGTAAATCATTGAGTTTGTTAGGATCTAGGCCGCTACTCAATGAGCAGATCCAGAATATAGAGTAAGTTATCGATGTACAGATAAGTCATCTAACAATGACATAGAGCTCTGGTGCCCATTGATTAGTCCAGAGCTTTTTCCCCGCCATATTTTGATTTTTTATATCAGTATTTTTATCAGCAGTGACCTTACGTATTAGTTAGGTCCAGCATTTCTATCTTAATTTACTTTGCGAAAACGCACTAAAGCCCAGCGAGTTACCCTCTTTAAGAAAGCGCTTTCTATTTCCAATACATATTCTAATGAATTTAGGAAACCGCTTTCCCAAAGACAAGGCAGCATTTCATAGAGGATAAGATATTGAATAGAAATATGTTTTCTAATTTTTTTATAACGAAGCGGTTACGCTCACGTTCTAGACATTGCCCCTTATCTTGAAGATCCTACGTAGTAAATAAGCAGTTATGCCGTCATAATAAACATTGGACGCAATGCATTTAGCTACAATAACGGGGTGTTATCACGTGCCTACTATTTACGAAGTTGCCGAAAAGGCGGGCGTTTCTTTATCTACAGTATCCCGTGTTTTAAATGGGAAGGCTTCGGTAAATAAAGCGTTGAAGGAGCGGGTGGACCAAGCGATTAAAGAACTGAACTACCGTCCAAACTCTGTAGCACGTTCGCTAGCGAACAGTAGAACAGACAGCGTTGGCTTACTTGTCCCAGAACTTAACGTGCCATTTTACGGCGATCTTATGCAGGCTGTTGAATCCACATTACGCGCACATGATAAACATGTCATCATGACGGCAGGGCGCAACTGCCTAGAAACCGAGAAAGATGCCGTAGACTTCCTGATAAGCCGGAACTGCGACGCGTTGATTATGTATTCAGAGTCATTAACTGATGACTACCTTCTAAATTTAAATCAGACCAAACTGCCTATCTCGTTAGTAAATAGAAATGTTGATGGACTTCCTGAGGCGTGTTTCACGTTAGATAACGAAAAAGGAGGGTATTTAGCAACTCGACATTTACTTGAATTGGGTCATAAAAATATTGCTTACATATCAGGCCCTAATAATAAAGTAGATGCTTGTCTACGGTTAAAAGGGCACAAGCGAGCACTTATTGAGGCAGGAATAGTTGGAAACCCACAACTCATATTTAACGGTGATTATTCCGAAGAAGATGGAGCGATTGGTCTGTTAGAGTTAATGGCACGCGACTTACCTTTTTCTGCACTTGTCTGTGCGAATGATTGGATGGCGTCGGGCGCCATTAGCTGTGCAAGAGAGTTAGGAATGAGTCTTCCACAGGACCTATCTATCGTAGGTTTCGATGACATCGTTTTTGCACATCACGTCTTTCCGAGATTAACTACGGTAAGTAACCCTGTCGCTGATATAGCGGAGATGTCTGCCAGATATATTTTAAATAAAGTGTATGGACAAACTAATATAGTCCAGCAGTGTTTTGAGCCATCACTGGTCGTTAGGGAATCTACAATAAACTTTTAATGTTAATATCTCGTGATGAGATATCTCGTCGTTGAGGCGGCACTGTTTATACGAGAATTTGGTGCTGCATTGTCATATCTTAGTTAAGCGAAGTGCTCGTACATGTTACATAAACCCGTTTTTGCGAATTGCTCGCCGTTATGGACGTTGTTTCATGTGAAACATGAAGTATGAAGTATGAAGTATGAAGTATGAACCAGACTAACTCACTTATGACCAGCCGCCTGTAAAATTACTGAGCGTGTCATATGCGGTGGACTTTACGTTATGTCTTAAAAGACACTGACAATAACAGTGATATATTACTGAGGAATAAAAATGAAACACTTGATGGCAACGGTTATTTTGGTGATGTCATGGTCGGCTATCGCGAACGATGATCGTAAGTCTGTTGATGACGTTCTTAATTCCTTACACGAGACCGCCTCTGTTGCCAGCTTCGACCGCTATTTTGCACTTTATGATGAAAGTGCTGTGTTCATTGGTACAGATGCGTCTGAAGTGTGGAGTAAAGAAGCGTTTGAAGCCTATGCGAAACCCCATTTTGACAAAGGTCACGGCTGGACTTATCTTCCAAAGGAAAGGCATGTATATTTTTCCCCAGATAAAGACGTAGCCTGGTTTGACGAGCTTCTCGATAATGAAAAACTCGGTGAAACACGAGGTACGGGAGTGTTAATTAAGAAAGCTGGCCGTTGGAAAGTAACCCAATATCACTTGACCATTCCCATCCCAAACGAAATTGCAGGTGAAGTAGCAGCAAAAATTAAAGCAATGAAATGATAAAAGCCCCTTAAAAGGGGCTTTACTGTTCACATATAACCAACTATTTATGTATTCGACTGCGTCAGAGGCTGAATTTCCATTTCAACACGACGGTTCATTGAACGGTTAGCTGAGCTATTATTCGGTACTTTCGGTGCGTATTCACCCATACCCACCGTTGTGATACGAGTAGGATTTACCGAGTAGTTAATCAACAGATTTTTAACGGCACCAGCACGACGCTCAGATAGGGACTGATTGTACTGCTCGGACCCCGTATCGTCAGTATGACCTTTAATCATTAATACGGTTTTTTCGTAGTTATTAACCACTTTCGCTACGTCCTGAAGTACAGGATTGAAGTTTGGACTGATACTAGAGCTGTCGGTAGCAAAGGTTATATCTCCCGGCATGATAAGGCGTAGGTTGTCACCTTCGCGTACTACTTGAACACCAGTGTCAGAAAGCTCACTTCTGAGTTCCTCTTCCTGCTTATCCATATAGTTACCAATTGCGCCACCAGCGATTGCACCCACGGCAGCACCCCAAGCATAACGACTTTTATCATTATCGCCCGTTGCTTTACCAAGTAGTGCACCAACTACAGCACCAATTGCAGCGCCTTTTTGTGTATTGTTCGGATCCGTCGCACAGCCTGCAACCGTTAAAGATGCAGCAATTAAACTTATAGCGAGAGTCTTTTTCATAACGTCCTCTTCTCTAATTTAAAAGCTCAAAAATGAAGGATTTTCTATTACAACAACATCATCAAGAGCTCTATTTTAAAAATGTTTTAATAACCTTTAATTAAGCTAAAGCAGCAAAAAGTGTTCCACTCCCCTTAAGCGATGTGTGACGTTTCAATTTGATAGGAACCACACAGGCTAATACTTTTTGGAATTTTATTTTATAAAACAACAGTGAAAGAATAGATTTGGATATTCTATCTGGGCGATATAATAGAATGTTTAACCTGAACACACGCTAAACAAACTGGGGAAATAGCAAAGAATCATAGATAAGGGGGCTAAATAAGCTAACTCAATTTATGTAAATCCTACAATTCGTTGCTAAAAAGCAACGAATTACGATTACCCTATAGAAACTGAGCGTTCAAAAAATCCATTCACATCAATTTTATAATCAGACGCTATGACTGCTTTTACTATATTCACGGTTTTATCCACTGAAAGGTCGATATCTCTTGGTGTTAAATAATGACTATTGCGAACTGAATAGAACACTTTGACTACCGGAGTGAGCGGAGAATCCTTCTGCTCTAAAACCATGGCAAGCCTCTCATTTGAGAGCAACACAAGACTTCCCACAGGGTAAACTCCTAAGCACATAATAAATTGCTGAACTAGCGCTTTATCAAGCCGCGAAGGAGCATCACTCATCAAAATTGAAAATGCTTTTTGACTAGACATACCTGGCTTGTAAACACGATCAGCGGTAAGTGCGTCATACATATCTGCAATTGCCAGCATTCGGCCCGCTTTACTGATTGCATCGCCTTTTTTGCCCGCAGGGTAACCCAAACCGTCTAACCTTTCGTGGTGCTCACTAATAGCTCGAACAAGCGGTGCAGCAATATCCATACTTTCAAGGTAATCAACACCATGTTTAACATGCCCCTTCATTACTTCCATCTCGCTTTCAGTTAGACGTCCAGGCTTGTGAAGTATTTCATCCGGAATTTTAATTTTACCGAGGTCGTGGAGAAAACCTGCATATGATAAATCTTGCACTTCCTCTTCTGACATCCCTAAATATTTACCAAAATTGGCAAGCAAAATGGCGACGTTAAGAGAATGCTCTAAGAGATAGTCATCTTTTTCACGAATCTTTGTTAAACAAAGCAGGGCGTCTGGGTTTCTGTCCACAGACTCTACTAGTTTGTTAGAAAAGGCTTTTGGTATACTGGTATCAAACGGTGTTTCTTTCTGAACGCTTGCAAGCAAGAGCTTTTGTATGTCTTTACCTTGCTGATGTAATTTAGACGCTCTTGTCAGTTCTTTTTCTAACGACACTGTCTTAATGGCAGGCAAGGTTTTTTCAGAAGGCTTGTTCTCAGCGCTGTCTGAAGAAGCCGAAGGAAGGTATTCACTCACATCAAAGCTTTTGTCTGTATCGATGGCAAGCGTTTTCACACCGCGTTTTTTGAGTGCATTTACAACGTCTGTAGAAGTAACTTTACCTTGGCTTTTAACCGTCAATGTACCTTTCTGTTCAAGTATTTGATGAACAAACATGCCAGGCATTAACTGATCAATCGTAATTTTTTTTATCATTGTAAACGCAGTTTACCTTTATCTAATTACTCTTTCATATAAAGAGACATTAGTACTTCAACTCAAACAATATAGTGTGTAAATCTGGAGACCAAGCGAACTTTTTCATATTCACTCGTCCATTCTTCACGTTCACTCCCTCTGAGACTAAACGTATTCTCTGCTCATCAGCACGGGCGGAACCGACAGGGAATGCAATTTTACCATCGGCTCTTAGTACTCGGTGCCAATTACAGTCTACTTCAATTTCCTGCAGACACTTCCCCATCATTCTAGCTCTGCCAGGAAGGCCAGATAGATCCGCTAAATAACCATAACTGATAACATAGCCTTCAGGTACTAAAGAGAGTGTCTTTTCAACACGCAATATTACTGCTTTATTAACCATCGTGTATATTAGTCTAACAGTTAATTACTTATTGTATTTAGAATACTTTACCATTACTAACGTGGGGATTAAAAAGTCAGATTATGCGCCCGTATTGTGCTCGCTGTGCCTATCCCAGAAATACCTGCATTTGCGACCATATTAAAGAGGTCGACGTGTCTCTTAATATAACGGTCATCCAGCATGATAAAGAAGCTCAACATGCGAAAAACACCGTTAAACTGCTCTCTCTGTGTATACCTAATACGCAGGTTGTATTTGCTAGCAACAGTCACGACATGATGGCTTTATCGAAGCAGTGTAGTGATAAACACTGTGCGCTTATTTATCCTAACGAAGCGAGTATTGCCATAGAGAATATCCCAGACAGTAGAGCAAACAAAATCAGAACATTATTGCTTATTGATGGAAGCTGGAAACAAGCATTTGGTATCGTTAAAAAGAACCCTTGGCTAGAAAAACTTCCCGCTTTTCATTTTAGTGACGCCCCGCTTTCAAACTACCTCATTCGCCACACATCGGTTGATAACGCTCTTTCAACACTTGAGGCTACAGCTTATGCAATTAGCTACCTAGAAAAGACTGATATGAGTGCGCTATATAACGCTCAGAGCGCGTTGCAGCGAAACTGGCAAGGTCCTTTAGCCCATCGCAGAAAGTTATCATAAACAAGTGCGTAGTTATTGCTACGCATCCATAGAAATGAAGCCTTTTTGGTCTTTTATCAATTGAATCCAGTTTCTAATAGCTGGATACGCAGAAAGGTCAAATCCCCCCTCATGGGCAACATGGGTATAAGCAAACAAGGAAATATCCGCAAGACTTATAGTATCCCCCAGTAAGAAAGGCGTTAAGCTAAGTTGATGCTCCATGACGGCAAGCGCTCTATAACCCCCAGCTTGTTTAGCGTCATACTCAGCTTTTTTTTCAGCAGGAAGCCCTAAATACACGTTTATATATCGAGCAACAGCAATATAGGGCTCATGACTATATTGTTCAAAGAACTGCCATTGTAATAGCTGTGCAAATTGATAAGGCGATGAGGGTACAAACGGCGTACTGGAAGCAATGTAATGCATAATTGCATTAGACTCAGATAGCACTCTGCCATCATCTAACTCAAGCAAGGGAATCTTGCCATTAGGCGTTTTCTCTAGGAAGGAGGGAAGTCTTGTTTCTCCTTTCATAATATCTACGTCTATCCATTCGCACGTCTTACCCAATAAAGATAAAAGCAGCTGAATTTTATAGCAGTTTCCCGAACGTGTATCACCGTATATTCGCATGAGAAAGGTTCCCTTCAATGAAAAATAAAGAGTCCTACATTTTTACCGTTCGTACAAGAATATACTGAACAGTCAAACGTCATTTAGCGCAATATGTCTGAGCGTTTCTTAATTACAGTATTTCTCTTTTATGTAGAGTAACTCCTCGATTTCCTGACTTCTCTCGGAAACTACGCTCTCTTTAATTAACTTATCAACTCTTTTTTCGATGTCTCTTGCCAACGCATACTTAACCTTCCTAACGATAAGCGCAATATAAATAAAGGGAGCAAACAGAAAAGAGACTATTAAGATAAACAGAAAAATCAGGGTGGCTATATCAAAAAAATGAATTGGTTGGTTTATCCAAAAAACTGGGATAACGGCAAGTACCAAACCAATCGCAGTTAACGTTATCATTGCTATTTTCATAACGCGATTGTAAAGCTTAAGCTTATCAACCAAATCGATGTCTCCACCAAATAAAATCTTCCAGGAGTATCTATTAACTGTAATTAGTTGTAGAACGAAGAGAGTTAGTAATAGCCAAAAAGGTATGGCCCCTACTGCAACGATAAATACTTCTTTTTCGTGGAGCCTAGCTAGTAAGCCTTCAGAAAGCATGTACAAAAGAGGCATTATAAAACTTACTGCAACTGACCAAATCAGATGTTTTGCGAACTGTTCTGATAGCTTTTTTCGATGTAGCCAAAACTCATGTCGCTTTCCGATAACATTCAGCATTGAATACAGATTTTTAGCTGCCTGTTTTTGAATAACTCTAATAGAAAAAAGAAACACACCACTTAATAATGCTGTCCCGATTGCAGTGTTAAAGTCACGCTGCGCGTCACTCGAGTCGATATTTACCCTCACCGTACCTGCTAAGAAGTGCAGAGTAACCATCGAGAAAACCAGTAAAGATGGATACAGTAGACATTCGAGAATGAGGTTTTTCTTCATTGTATTAGGCATTGTTTAAAGAAATCCCAAAAACGGCAGCCCATGAAAAGGTGATTAAAGCAGTGCAAGCTAGAAGCCTGAGCTTCTCTCTTCCTAAAAACAGCCTCATAGATAAAGACTCTAGTTCTTCCACTTCGTATTGAACTTCCGAGAGTTGTACAACGTTACTCTTATTCGTTTTACCCTCGTCTTCATCTTTAAGATTGCGGACAACTTTTCTTTTCTCAATTAACCACAATGTGCGCAAATTCATGACTGGCTTATAAAGAAAAAATGCGACAAATAGCGAAAATAATAGCGTCATCAAAATATCAAAAGTCGGAATACTCTTTCCAAACCAAAAAATAGGAAAAAGGATTAAAGCTCCGCTAGTAAGTGTTGCATTAAAGAGAGCAAACCTTGCTAGTGAAGTAATTGAATTTAATCGATCGATTCCCGTTGCCGTTTGGTTAATAACAAATTTATTCAAATAGTTAACGTAGGAGGATAACTGTACGAGGCACAGCAAAAGCAAGAACCAAAACAGAACTGCAGAGAAAGCAATTAGATATTGATGCAGCATCACTTTTGGGATGAGTAAACCCTCGATAAATACATATAACATCGCTATAAATAGTGCCACTATTAGGCAATTGACGCTATTAATGTGTAATTTGGTCGTGAGAATGGCCCTATGTTGGTTTAGATGGCTTAACTGGTTCGTTTTTACTAATATTGAAATGAGCGTGCTTGTAACGTTTTTATGATTCAACTGTAGACACAGCCAAAAATATCCCGAAAGAATCGACATACCAATCGCAGAATTAAAGTCACGCTGTGCACGGACATTTCCCGCTTCAGGCCAATCAAGGGCACCTGTGAAATAGTGCACTGATAGTAAAACCAATGTCGTTAAAAGAGGAAATAGGCCAATAGAGGCACCTTTGTGCATATTGGTGTAAGGGCTGAGTTTCATTTACATTATTCAGTGGTTACAAAGAGAGAATTTTTTAACCGTAATACGTTTTATTTTCATTGGAAGCTATCTGGTTAACGATAAGCTTTGTGTAGTGTTATAGCAATAGAAATAAACGTAAGAGAATGTGAACGCCTACTTTTCGTGCGGGTAATAAAAAACCCGCCAATTGGCGGGTTTTTTCAAAGCTGTGCTTTTTATTTGCGTAACTTCTGAATAAGACGAAGTTGAGCAATTGCTTCAGCAAGCTCGTGAGCTGCCTCTGCGTAGTTAAAGTCAGCGCCTGGGTTGGCGATGTGCTCTTCTGCACGTCGTTTGGCTTCTTGTGCTGCCTGCTCGTCAAGATCTTCAGCTCGAACCGCGGTATCAGCCAGTACGGTAACGTTACCAGGTTGTACTTCTAGTACACCACCAGCAACATAAATAACTTCTTCTTCACCGTGCTGTTTAACCAAACGCACCATACCAGGTCTAATAGCAGAGATAAGTGGCGCGTGACCGGGGTGGATACCCAGCTCACCTTCGCTACCTGTAACCTGAATCGCTTCAACGCGTCCTGAGAAAATTGCTTTCTCTGCGCTTACCACGTCCAAATGTACTGTCATTGCCATGTGAACCTCCTGATTAGGTACGTTAGCATTATGCTAGGCTAGCCGAAGCTAGCCACACACTTATGCTTTCTTGGCTTTCTCTAGCGCTTCTTCGATAGAACCAACCATGTAGAAGGCTTGTTCTGGAAGGTGGTCGTACTCACCGTCTAGAATGCCTTTAAAACCACTGATTGTGTCTTTTAGCGATACATATTTACCAGGTGCACCAGTAAATACTTCTGCTACGAAGAACGGCTGAGATAGGAAACGCTGAATCTTACGAGCACGTGATACCACTAGCTTGTCTTCTTCAGATAGTTCGTCCATACCTAGGATCGCGATGATGTCTTTCAGCTCTTTGTAACGCTGAAGCACAGTCTGTACGCCACGTGCTACATCATAGTGCTCTTGACCAATTACTAGCGGGTCTAGCTGACGAGACGTCGAATCTAGTGGGTCTACCGCAGGGTAGATACCAAGAGACGCGATATCACGAGAAAGTACTACCGTTGCATCTAAGTGAGCAAAGGTTGTCGCGGGAGATGGGTCCGTCAAGTCATCCGCAGGTACGTATACCGCTTGGATTGAAGTGATTGAGCCTGTCTTCGTTGACGTAATACGCTCCTGAAGTACACCCATTTCTTCCGCTAGTGTAGGCTGGTAACCTACCGCAGATGGCATACGACCTAGAAGTGCTGATACTTCAGTACCTGCTAGGGTATAACGATAGATGTTATCTACGAAGAATAGAACGTCACGACCTTCGTCACGGAACTTCTCAGCCATAGTTAGACCGGTAAGTGCAACACGTAGACGGTTACCCGGTGGCTCGTTCATCTGACCGTATACAAGCGATACTTTATCAAGTACGTTTGAATCGTTCATTTCGTGATAGAAGTCGTTACCCTCACGCGTACGCTCACCAACACCTGCGAATACTGAGAAACCGCTGTGCTCGATTGCGATGTTACGGATAAGTTCCATCATGTTTACGGTTTTACCTACACCCGCACCACCGAATAGACCAACTTTACCACCCTTAGCGAATGGGCAAACCAAGTCGATTACTTTGATACCAGTTTCTAGTAGTTCTACCGAGCTAGACTGCTCTTCGTAGCTAGGCGCTTCACGGTGAATAGACATACGCTCTTCTTCACCAATTGGGCCCGCTTCGTCGATTGGGTTACCCAATACGTCCATGATACGACCTAGTGTCTTCGTACCCACTGGAACCATGATTGGGTTACCGGTATTTTCTACTGCAAGACCACGTTTTAGTCCGTCAGTAGTACCTAGTGCGATGCCACGAACAACACCGCCACCTAATTGCTGTTGCACTTCCAGGGTTAGACCTGACAAGTCACCTTCGGTAACTCGTAGTGCGTCATAAACTCTTGGTACCGCACTTTGTGGAAACTCAATGTCCACAACGGCGCCAATGATTTGGACGACCTTACCTTGACTCATAATTTGTCCTCGTTATCTCTTTTAAACCTTTGCCTACACCGCCGCGGCACCGCTCACAATCTCACTGATTTCTTGTGTGATTGCAGCCTGACGCGCTTTGTTATATATCAGTTGTAACTCATCAATAAGGTTACCGGCGTTGTCGGTTGCTGCCTTCATGGCAACCATTCGCGCAGCTTGCTCTGACGCCGCGTTTTCTACAACACCCTGATACACCTGAGACTCAATGTAACGAACCATTAGTGCTTCCAAAATTTCTTTTGGATCTGGCTCATAGATGTAGTCCCAACGATGTTGGTATTCTTTGTCTTGTGACTTTGGCAAAGGCAATAACTGATTGATCACAGGTTTCTGTGTCATGGTGTTAACGAAGTCATTGAATACCAAGAATACTCGGTCAATTTGTCCTTCGTCATACGCTTTAAGCATAACGCGTACAACACCTACTACATCGCTCACAGACGGCTTGTCACCTAAACCAGATTCAGCAGCAAGCAATTTGCCACCAAAACGGTTGAAGAAACTGCACGCTTTAGAACCTAATGCAGCGAAATCCACTTCTACACCCTGTTCACGCCATTTTTTGACGTCTTGAGTGACGAGCTTAAATTCGTTGGTGTTCAAACCACCACATAAGCCTCGGTCAGTGGAAATCACAATGTAACCGACGCGCTTGACTTCACGCTCTTCCAAATAAGGATGGCGATATTCAAGGTTACCGTTTGCAATGTGACCAATCACTTTAAGCATATTTTGTGCATATGGACGGCCAGAAGCCATACGTTCCTGCGCCTTTTTCATTTTAGACGCAGCAACCATTTCCATCGCACTGGTAATCTTCTGAGTATTTTTGATACTCCCAATCTTACCTTTTATTTCTTTACCGCTGGCCATGACTATTTCTCCGATTACTCAACGAAATGCGCTGGTGTTAAACACCAGCACCATTGATTACCAAGTTTGTGTCGCTTTAAAGTTTGTTAAAGCGTCGTTCAACTTAGCGGCAATCTCGTCGTTGTAGTTACCCGTTTCGTTGATAGTCTTCATAAGGTCAGCGTGTTCGCTGTTCATATAAGAATGAAGAGCTGCTTCAAAATCTAGGATTTTGTTAAGCTCGATACCCTTAAGGAAACCTTTTTCTACCGCGAACAGAGAAACACCCATGTTAGCAATTGATAGCGGAGCGTATTGCTTCTGCTTCATCAGCTCAGTTACGCGCTCACCGTGCTCAAGTTGCTCACGAGTTGCATCATCAAGGTCAGAAGCAAACTGCGAGAACGCCGCTAATTCACGATACTGAGCTAGGGCTAGACGGATACCGCCACCCAGCTTCTTGATGATTTTAGTCTGTGCAGCACCACCAACACGAGATACCGAGATACCAGCGTTAACCGCTGGACGGATACCTGCGTTAAACAAGTCAGTTTCTAGGAAGATCTGACCATCGGTAATTGAGATTACGTTAGTAGGTACGAATGCAGATACGTCACCCGCTTGCGTTTCAATAATTGGAAGCGCAGTTAGTGAACCAGTTTTACCTTTCACTTCACCGTTAGTGTAACGCTCAACGTATTGCTCGTTTACACGTGCAGCACGCTCAAGTAGGCGAGAGTGAAGATAGAATACGTCACCTGGGTAAGCTTCACGGCCTGGTGGACGCTTAAGTAGTAGTGAGATTTGACGGTAAGCAACAGCTTGCTTAGACAAATCATCATATACGATTAGCGCGTCTTCACCGCGGTCGCGGAAGAATTCACCCATAGTACAACCAGAGTAAGGCGCTAGGTATTGAAGCGCAGCAGACTCAGATGCAGATGCGGCAACCACGATAGTGTGGTCAAGGGCACCGTGCTCTTCTAGTTTACGTACTACGTTAGCGATAGTAGACGCTTTCTGACCAACCGCCACGTACACACATTTGATGCCTGTACCTTTTTGGTTAATGATAGCGTCAACAGCCATAGCTGTTTTACCACACTGACGGTCACCGATGATAAGCTCACGCTGACCACGACCTACTGGGATCATGGCGTCAACTGACTTATAACCAGTTTGTACTGGCTGATCTACTGATTGACGCTCGATTACGCCAGGTGCAATTTTTTCAACTGGCTCAAAACCCGCTGCGTCGATTGCGCCTTTGCCATCAATAGGCTCACCAAGTGTGTTAACAACACGACCAAGAAGTGCGTTACCTACTGGTACTTCAAGAATACGGCCAGTAGATTGTACTTTATCGCCTTCTTTCAGGTCCGCATATGGACCCATAACAACTGCACCTACAGAGTCTCGCTCAAGGTTTAGTGCAATTGCGTAACGGCTTCCAGGAAGCTCAATCATTTCACCTTGCATTACATCTGCAAGGCCATGAATGCGGATAATACCGTCAGTTACTGCGACGATAGTACCTTCATTACGTGCTTCACTGCTTACATTGAACTGTTCAATTCTTTTCTTGATCAGTTCAGCAATTTCAGTGGAATTAAGTTGCATGCTCTTATCCCCGTTATGCTTGCAACGCGTCTGCTAGACGGTTCAATTTCGACTTTACGGAACCATCAATAACTGTATCACCGGCATTTATTACCATTCCAGCGATCAGGGCAGGGTCCACGTTACAATTAAGCTTCACTTTACGTGCCAAACGTTTTTCCAAAGATGCAACCAACTCTTTAAGTTGTGCATCGGTCAGCGTAGATGCTGAGGTTACGTCCACTTCTATTTCTTTGTCATAGTCAGCTTTAAAAGCATCAAACAAAGTAGAAATTTCAGGCAACGCGGCTAAACGTTTATTTTCAGCCAAAACTTTTACGAGGTTTTGGCCGTGTTCGTCGAGTTGCTCGCCACAAACATTATTAAAAATGTCGGCTAGCGTGTCGGCTGAAACCGCACCAGTTAATAACTGGTGCATATCATCGTTTTCAGCTACCGCGCTAGCAAAAGCGAGCATTTCTTGCCACTTCACAATGGCGTTTTTCTCGACTGCAAAATCGAAAGCAGCTTTAGCATAAGGACGAGCAACGGTTGTCAATTCAGACATGGCTCATCTCCCTCTTAAAGCTCAGCGACAAGTTTTTCAACAATGTCGTTTTGTGCGTTAGCATCGATTTCACGCTGTAAGATTTGCTGTGCGCCAGCAACTGCAAGAGCAGAAACCTGTTTGCGCAAATCTTCTTTGGCACGATTGCGTTCAGCTTCAATTTCGGCATAACCAGAAGCGATAATTTTCTCGCGTTCCGCATGGCCTTTTTGCGTTTCTTCGTCAACCAATTGGTTGGCGCGCTTTTTGGCCTGCTCGATAATTTCAGCTGCTTGCGCTTTCGCATCTTTCAATTGCTCAGTAGCTTTCGCTTGAGCAAGCTCTAGGTCTTTCTCTGCACGTTCAGAAGCTTCAAGCCCATCGGCGATTTTCTTCTGACGTTCTTCAATCGCTGCCATTAGTGGAGGCCATACATATTTCATGCAGAACACCACGAACACAGCGAAGGCGATTAATTGACCGATAAAAGTGGCGTTAAAATTCACAATCGCCCCTCCTCTTAAAGTTCGCTAAAAAAGTGTTTAGTAATATTAGGCACCAACAGCGAACAATAGGTATAGAGCGATACCAACACCGATCATCGCGATGGCGTCGATAAGACCCGCTACGATGAACATCTTAACTTGTAGTTGAGGTGCTAGTTCAGGTTGACGAGCAGCAGATTCAAGGAATTTACCACCTAGTAGACCGAAACCAATAGCGGTACCAAGGGCGCCAAGACCAATCAGTAGTGCAACAGCGATGTATAACATTTACGTCTCCGATTTAAGTTAAATTTAAAGTTAATGTTTAAAAGTCAAACTCTGTAAAAACGGTGCCGGATTTCCAGGTAACCGACACCCGTTAATGCTTAGTGTTCTTCACACGCCAGGCTTAAGTACACGATGGTTAGCATCATGAAAATAAACGCCTGAAGCGGAAGTACAAGAATATGGAACACAGCCCACATAAAGTGCAGTGGTAGCTGGAAGTAACCAATTGTAGCAATCAATATAAAGATTAGCTCACTGGCGTACAGGTTACCGAACAAACGCAGGGCTAGTGAAAGCGGGCGTGCAAGCAGTGTAACCGTCTCAAGAATGAAGTTCACCGGAATGAAGATAGGGTGTCCGAATGGCTGCATAGTAAGCTCTTTAGCAAAGCCGCCAATACCTTTCATCTTGATTGAGTAGAAAAGAATAAGAATGAACACGCCTGACGCCAGTGCAAACGTCAAGTTAAGGTCAGTGGTTGGTACAGCCTTATTGTAAACGTCGTGAGGATCCATACCAAAAGCAGCTTGGCCGATAAGCCCTGACACCCAAGGAATAAGATCAACAGGCACAAGATCCATAAGGTTCATTAGCAATACCCATACGAAGATAGTCAGTGCTAATGGCGCGATAAGAGCGCTCTTACCGTGGAAGGTGCTTTTCACGTTGTCGTCAACAAACTCAACGACAAGCTCTACAAACGCCTGCATTTTGCCCGGTACGCCCGTAGTTGCTTTTGAAGCGACGCTTCTAAAGATAATTAGGAAAAGTAAACCAAGACCAATAGACCATGCCAATGTATCAACATGCCATGCCCAAAAACCAGCATCAGAACACGCTTTGTTAAACGCGATTCCGTTGTCAGTTGAGCACATGGTGGCATTGGTCAAGTGGTGCTTGATGTATTCTGAGGTAGTGTATTCAGATGCCATTGTTTAACCCAAGTTGTAAAGTGTAAAAATTTGGTGACTGGTTGTTATGCTTCAATCGATCGATTACGTTTTTTCGTTCTCGCAACGCCCTGCGTTGACTTTATTCTTTCGTACCGTAATGAAACATGGCGAGCCCGTGGCTAGCCGTTGTAATCACAAATGCCATGAAAATTTCCAGTGGCGAGGCGTTTAAACCTTTAAACGCAATTACAAATAAAATGATTGTCAGTGCCAGCTTCATTTTTGAGCCTTGGCTAAAACTACGTGCAACAAGCTCGTTTTTACTTGCTCCGGCATAACGAAATGCAAAAATAGCAAAAACAATATTAGGCAGGATACTTATTAGAGTTCCTGCGCCTGCTGATATGGCTGAATGACTCCCCCCAGCAGCGCCTGCGAGACCGGTAATGACTATGGCTGTGATTGCCTGAAAAAGTAGCCCTTTCTTGGCGAGGTCTAACCCGCGTCTTGCTAACTTGTTCGTCACTTTTACTCGCAGCTTGTTCACGTCTTACAAAAAGCGTCAGAAGTATACTGTTTTACCGACAATTTTCAACAGTACAACGCTTTTTGAAAGTTATTCTGAAAATATTCTATTGCTATAACCGGAAAGGAGAGTGTCCGGTGTTCACACCGGACAGCGTATCGATTGCGGGTAGGCAAGGGTACTTTATTATTTTTTATAATTATAAACTATTGAATTTTAGAGATAATTCCATCTAATTGATCAAGATCACTAAAGCTAATTGTTAGCTTACCTTTGCCTTTCGCGTTGTGGTCAATGCTCACTGGTGTACCTAAATTTTCTGAAAGTCGTGTCATGAGGTTTTGTACATCCGGATCAACTTTCTTTTCAGGCTTGGGTTTAGCTGGCTCTAAAAGCTTTTTCACCAGCTTTTCGGTGTCGCGAACGGTAAGCCCTTTACCCGATACCACTTGCGCAGTTTCTGATTGCGTTTCGCCTTCTAACGCTAAGAGTGCGCGAGCGTGACCCATCTCAATATCACCATGCTCAACCAGTAATTTCACGTCGTCGTTCAAATTGTTCAAGCGAAGTAAATTTGTCACCGTTGTGCGCGACTTACCCACGGCTTCTGCCACTTCTTGGTGGGTCAGTGCAAATTCATTCATCAAGCGGTCAAGGGCTTGCGCCTCTTCCATAGCGTTTAAGTCTTCACGCTGGATATTTTCAATAAGCGCGATAGCAACTGCTGCCTCATCCGGCACGTTTTTAACGATACACGGAATCTCATCTAACTGCGCGAGTTGGGATGCACGCCAGCGTCGCTCGCCGGCAATAATTTCATAGCGATGGTCGTCAACCCTTCTTACTACGATAGGCTGAATAATACCCTGTGCGCGAATTGAAGATGCTAATTCTTCTAATGCCTCGGGTGACATGTCTTTACGGGGCTGATATTTCCCTGGCACTAAATATTCAATAGGGAGTTTTTTTAACTCGCCATTTGTTGAACTGACCTCGGCTGCATCCTGTTCTCTTTGAGCAGATGACTGGCTGGTTGCGAGTAATGCATCTAAACCGCGGCCAAGGCCTCTTTTACGTGCTGACATAGTATCCTCTATGACATGTGCTGATGATATTCAGCTTATTGTCGTTTAACTTGCTTTTGCCTGTGCAGGCGATGTTTTATCTCTACGGCGCAGTATTTCACCCGCCAACGCTAAATACGCTTTTGCACCTGTTGATGACTTATCATAATACATCGCAGGTGTTCCGAAACTTGGTGCTTCAGCGAGGCGAACATTGCGCGGTATGACTGTCCGGTAAACCTGCTCACCAAAATGGCGCTTTAATTGCTCTGAAACGTCGTTAGCTAGGCGATTACGCGGGTCGTACATAGTACGCAATACGCCTTCAATCTTCAATTCAGGATTTACCACTGACGCTAATTTCTGAATAGTATCCATCAGGGCTGTAAGTCCCTCTAGTGCATAGTATTCACACTGCATTGGTACCATGACAGAATCTGCGGCAGCAAGAGCGTTAACCGTTAACTGATTAAGAGAAGGTGGGCAGTCGATAAATATAAAATCGTAATAATCCATTACAGGTTTAAGTGCATTACGCAAACGCACTTCACGAGCGAACATTTCCATGAGTTTTATTTCAGCCGCTGTCACGTCACCGTTTGCTGCAACCAAGTCATATTTACCCGTGGTGCTTTTAACTACCACATCGTTAATAGGCTTTTCTTCTATCAACAATTCGAATGCGGTAGATTCAACGTCGTACTTATCAACGCCGCTCCCCATGGTAGCATTCCCCTGTGGATCGAGATCGATAAGCAATACTTTGCGTTTAGTTGCCGCCATTGAGGCCGCCACGTTAACTGCGGTAGTTGTCTTACCCACACCACCTTTTTGATTCGCGATCGCGATTACCTTAGCCACGTTTGATCCTGTTATTGTCTATTTCTATTTTTCAGCTATTTCTTTTTTAGCCAAACCAGATGTCGTTCGCCTACCAAATTTGGCACAGTGAGGTTTTCCGTTTTACTCACATGGAAGTGACCACTCACTTCGTCTATTTCATCTTGTGGAAACTGACCTTTAAGCGCCAAGAATTGCCCTTCTGAATCTACCAGATGTTGACACCAGTGCAACATATCTTTTAGAGAAGCGAAAGCGCGACTTAACACAATATCATAAGGTGATTCACCGTTGTGCTCTTCAACGCGGCTTTGCACCGGCGATACATTAGTTAAGCCAAGGGTATGCACGCATTGCGTCATAAAACGTACGCGTTTTCCTAAAGAGTCAAGTAAAGTGAACGACTTTTCAGGGAAAGCGATTGCCAAAGGCATTCCCGGAAGACCAGGACCTGTACCCACATCAATAATATTCTCGCCTTCAAGAAACGGCACAATGGCTAACGAGTCCAAGATATGTTTAACCATCATCTGTTTAGGGTCTCTTACAGAGGTTAGGTTATAAGCCTTGTTCCACTTATCCATAAGCAGCACATAATCAACGAGTTGCTGCTGTTGCTTATCACTTAAATTTAATGAAAGAGCGTCGAGCCCAGAAACCAAAATGGTGTGCAATTCTTGCTGTATAGTCATCGAAAAGTCTGTTTGTTCGCGTTGAAATGTTTTGCTTTACGCAGTTCCACATTGCTCAACACTATACGTGTTAGTCGAAACTGCCATGAATCTAGCCATTTTTTTCTATCCTTATCACGCTTGTTTCTTAAACGTGAACTGGAGGATAAGGCTACGCGCAGTTTAAATAGGCAATAGGTCTGAGTGAAAAGCGCCGAGTTTTTCTTTACTTCTTATCCACTATAATACGCGAATAAGTTAGAAAAACTAAGCGCTACGAGTTGTATGTTGAATCAAGCGCGCGATTTACGCGCTAATTTTTTCATGCTTACGAAGCATGCCATGTTTTTTCAGGTAAACCAGCAGTAGAGAGATGGCAGCAGGCGTGATGCCTGAAATACGAGACGCTTTACCTATCGTTTCAGGTCTTGCCTCGGTTAGCTTAGCTACAACTTCATTTGAAAGACCAGAAATTTTGCTGAAATCCATATCAACGGGCAATAAGGTATTTTCATGACGCTGCGTTTTTGCAATCTCGTCCATTTGACGGGCAATGTAACCTGCGTATTTAATTTGAATTTCCACCTGCTCAGATGCAATGGGGTCTTCAAGACCGGGGCCTACACTTTCAATTTCCATCAATTGGCTATAAGTCATTTCAGGTCGGCGGATCAATTCTTCCAAAGAATGTTCGCGACTTACAGGGTTCTTTAGCATAGTGTTTAGCTGAGGCGCAGCTACGTGCTCAGGGTGGATCCACTGACCACGCAAACGCTGTAGCTCACTTTCAACTGCTTCCATTTTCTCGTTGAACTTGGCCCAACGGGCGTCATCGACAAGACCAATTTCTCGTCCCATTGCCGTCAAGCGACTGTCCGCGTTGTCTTCGCGAAGAAGCAGACGGTATTCAGCTCGGCTAGTAAACATACGATAGGGTTCTTTCGTTCCCATCGTTGCCAAGTCATCAATCAATACACCCATGTAAGCTTGATCACGACGCAACACGAGTGGATCTTTTTGCTGTACTTGAAGTGCGGCATTAGCACCAGCCACTAAACCTTGTGCCCCCGCTTCTTCATAACCCGTTGTGCCGTTGATTTGACCAGCGAAGAACAAACCTTCGATAAACTTAGTTTCGAGGGTTTGTTTTAAATCGCGAGGATCAAAAAAGTCGTACTCTATCGCATAGCCAGGGCGCACAATATGCGCATTCTCAAAGCCTTTGATAGAACGCACAAGGTTCATCTGTACGTCGAAAGGCAAACTAGTTGAAATACCATTTGGATATACTTCAATGCTGTTTAACCCTTCAGGCTCAACAAAAATTTGGTGTGAAGATTTATCGGCAAATCGCGTGATCTTATCTTCAATGCTCGGACAGTAACGAGGTCCAATACCTTCAATAACGCCAGTGAACATAGGAGAACGATCCAGCCCGCCGCGAATAATGTCATGGGTTTTCTCGTTAGTATGCGTAATGTAACACGGGATCTGCGTCGGGTGCATGGTTCTGTCACCCATGAATGAAAACACCGGTGTTGGATCATCGCCAGGCTGAGGTTGCATTACCGAGAAGTCGAGTGAGCGCGCATCAAGCCTAGCAGGTGTCCCGGTTTTAAGGCGATCGACTCGAAACGGAAGCGCACGTAGTCTGTCAGCAAGCGCGATAGACGGCGGATCGCCAGCACGGCCACCTCGATAGTTTTCAAGACCAATGTGAATGGTGCCACCCAAAAATGTCCCAACCGTTAACACCACTGACTTGGCTCTAAATTTTAGGCCCATCTGGGTAACTACGCCGCATACCCGATCATTTTCAACAACGAGATCGTCTACGCTTTGTTGGAAAAGCGTGAGATTTTCTTGATTTTCAACCATGTTCCGTATGGCATTTTTATAAAGCGTTCTGTCAGCTTGGGCACGGGTAGCACGCACTGCTGGGCCCTTTGAAGAGTTCAATGTTCTGAACTGAATACCGCCTTTGTCGATCGCCAATGCCATGGCGCCGCCCAGCGCGTCGATCTCTTTGACAAGGTGACCCTTACCGATCCCACCGATGGCAGGATTACAGGACATCTGGCCGATCGTTTCGATATTGTGAGTGAGCAAAAGCGTATTGGCACCCATGCGAGCAGCTGCGAGTGCCGCCTCTGTACCTGCATGTCCACCACCAACGACGATGACATCAAATGCTTCAGCATAAAACATGGTTAAACCTCACTATTCACGGACCATAAGCCTACTAAAAACTATTTTTTTCAAACAGAGAATGCTCAAAAAAGGGCGCGTATTTTATCTGACTTATTGGATAAAGAAAATGATTAAATTTTCCTCAAAACCTTTTGAGATAAAAGGTGTGATCGTCTAATAAGATCTTAAGATCTCTTTTAGATCTGTTTATTTTTACTTTTATTAGGATCGTCACTTTCTGTGGGTAACCGATCAAAGCATCTAAAGATCATCAAGTTACGCGATCAATAACATTGGGAAACACCGATCCATAACCCTATCTGAATCTTGTGTATAAACACCCTTTTTATCCACATGCCGTTTTGTTTCAAAAGTTATTCTTTTTTCGATCAGAGCTTATACACAGTGGTTTGTAGGATCCTATCCACAGGACTGATCAAGATGTGATCCAGCTGGGGATAAAATGTTTGCTAATTATGAATTACGATCTAAAGATCGCGATAGAACCTGCTCTATAGACCGATCACATTGTGGAGGAGATCTTTTATAAAACCTGTGACTAGATCCCGTGATCTCATTTTTAGACATATCTAAAACTTTGATTATTTTTGACAGCTGCATAAATTTTTTCTGAGATATTTCGCTTTTTTTCTTAATTAACGTCATTCCTCGACCAAGAATAAGGAATGTTGATGCAAAAGTAATGCACCAGTAAATAGGGTTGTATTAGGTCTGTTAGATTAGTCGTGTGGGTTATTTAAAAGCAAAAGTGTGTTTATCGATAGCGAGGAAGGTAACAACACTCTTTAGGTATCGTTTTTTGTAAGGGCTAAAGATTAAATGCCATATAGACATTTAACGAACGGAGAAACACAGGAAAGGTCTATGAAATGCGGTAAAAGTAGATATGGAGGACAATATACCAGGTGCTATTAACGCACCTGGTTAGGCTGATAGCGTGGCTGTGCCACCGAGCCCTGCATGTCTTCTTGCTCAATGGTTAAGCCCCCACGGCGGCTAGGGCCTTGAAACCTCACCTTATAAGTATCGTACTCTTTAATAGACTCAAAGCAGTAGCGCCCTAACGCATTTTCAAGTTCTGCCAAGTTGTGATTAGTGATCAAAATACAGTTTTTCTTGTTCACTAATCGCTGCCTTAGCAAATTTCCAAACCAGCTTTGCGCATTTTTTTTAAGCGCAGATTCGTTAACACACACTTCATCTAATATCAGCAAATCTACATCGAGAAGCTCTTGATTTATTTCCCTGTAGCGTTGGCTCGCATTGTCAGTTGCAGAGAAATCGAATGAGAAATTTCGCATTTCAAGTAAGGTTGAAAGCTGACGATAAAGCACTGAGATTTCGTATTGCTCAATGAGTTGGTGGGCAATTGCGCCTGCAATATGTGATTTACCCCTACCGTAATCGCCGTAGAAGATCATCATATGAGAACCGCTTTGTCGCCACGCGGGGTCGTCATGGGCCGCGATGAAAGATTGTGCAATAGAGACGGCTTCAATAACATCGTCGCTGTCTTCTACTAAATTGGCGAAGGTCCACTTCGGGTTTAAATCAGAACGACCGTGAATAGCTTCTACGCGCGCCTTTTTACTGCGTTGCTGTAGTTGCGCTATTTCTTCGTTAGCTTGTGCCTCGTACTGCTTACGCAGCGTTTTGTAGTCGATGTACTCACCATTGGGATCGACATCTTTTTTAAGTGCTCTCGCTAAATTAGCAATTTTGTCAGTTATACGATCCATAACGATTTAACTCTTCTTGGTTGCGGCATATTTTTCCACCAGCTTTTTCGCATTATCATCTGCTTCTATGCCCGCTGCAACTTTCACTTGTTGTGTTCCCACAACTTTTGTAGGCGCATAGCCTGAAGCAAGTCGCTTACGCTTGATATTATTGGCGAATTTTTGCGTCCACTGGAATTCACTAAAAACGGAACTAGGTCTGCCTAGCCAATAGGCGATAAATTCTCCGACCTCGTTTTCATCGAATGTCTTATCAATGATACCAAGCAGTGAGGCCATTTCTTCAAAAAGTGCTTTGTTCGGTGTCCATGTCGCAGTCATGGCACTATGGCGGGTGTGCAGTTGTTCAAAATCCGACTGTGGCTCGCTTAAAAGAGGAAGAAGAAGGGTTTTGCCATTAATAGTGTGCTCAAGATCTAGTTCAAGGGGAAGGGCGACTAAGCCAACTTGCTCAAGCTGTTTCACCAAGCTATTTATTTGACGACCCCGTTGATAGGTGTCGTCCCTGTTGTCGCCATTAAGCAAAGTAAGAAGCTGCTTGTAATCAATAGGTGCCGACGATGTGGTGGCCTGATTTGCACCTACGCGAAGCCCAAGGAGATATAACACTCTGCAATCGTTGGAAAGCGGTGATTGCAACACAGCGAGTTCTGCTTGGGTTAGGCTATTGGTCATTACATAAAGTCCAAGTGACAGTGCGGCTATCAGGCATTCGCTAACTTTTCATCAAACCATTCTACAGCGGCATCTTCAGGAATTGGATGTTCTAGCACATCTATGTAAAGGGCGTCGCTAATAAGCTTACCGCCACCGTTTAAGATATGCTTCTCCATTTCTTTTGCACCGAAGCAAAACGTGTCATAACTGGTGTCGCCGAGGCCGATCACATATGCATTGACTGCCTGCAGATCAGCGTTTTCTAGTTGTTTTGCAAATGGCTGAATATTATCAGGTAGCTCACCCGCGCCATGGGTAGATGTACACACTATCCATGTGGACGCGTTGTTAATATTTTCAAGGTCGGGCTCTGCGTGAATAGTGTGGGTATATCCACGCTCATTAAGCTTTTCTGCAATGGCGTCGGCTACGTATTCTGCGGCACCTAACATAGTGCCCACAATAATTTCAAAATGCTTACTCATGAATATGCTACTTCTTTATTTACGATTAAAGGTTTAGCCCAACCGGCGGCGTTTTATTTGCCGATACAGAACGATGAAAAAATCTTACCAAGCAGATCGTCAGAGGTAAATTCACCGGTTATCTCACACAGTGCTTGATGCGCTAAACGGAGCTCTTCGGCCAATAATTCACCCGCCATCGCGTCATGAAGTTGTTGTTCACCAGTGCTCACGTAGCGGTAAGCTTGATCTAGTGCATCTATGTGACGTCTTCGAGCAATGAATTGTCCTTCTGTTGTCGTATCGAACCCCATGGTTTTTGCTAGATGTGTTTTTAACGTATCTACACCACTACCTTGCTTGGCTGACAAGTTAATAACAGAGATGTCACCATGTTTGGTGGCCACTGTACTATGCCCGATGTTTAAGGTGCTTAGGTCGGCTTTATTGCGTACTACAGTAACTGGAATGCCCTGTGGAAGACGCGCCATAAACTCAGGCCAAATCTCATAGGGATCGATAATGCTGGTTGAGGTAGAATCAACAACAAATAGCACGTGATCGGCTTCGTTGATGGCCTGCCAGGCTCGTTCAATGCCGATCTGTTCTACTTTATCGGGGCTCTCTCTCAGTCCAGCCGTATCGATAATATGTACCGGCATACCGTTAATGTGAATATGCTCTTTAAGCACATCTCTAGTGGTACCTGCAATGTCAGTAACAATAGCGCTGTCACGACCAGCAAGCGCGTTTAACAGACTGGATTTGCCTGCGTTAGGTCGCCCCGCAATCACCACCTGCATGCCTTCGCGTAACAACGTACCTTGCTTGGCTTGTTCTCGTACTTTAGCAAGGCTTTCCATAATGGCACTTAAATCACCTGATACTTTACCATCAGATAAGAAGTCGATTTCTTCTTCAGGAAAATCAATAGCTGCTTCCACATACATTCGCAGATGGACAATTTGGTCAGACAGCGTTTGAATCTGCGTGGAAAACTCACCCTGCAAGGATCGCAAAGCGCTTTTAGCCGCTTGCTTTGAACTGGCGTCAATTAAATCGGCAATGGCCTCTGCTTGCGCTAAGTCTAACTTATCATTTAAAAAAGCCTGCTCACTAAACTCGCCTGGATTGGCAAGCCTTGCATGTCCTGTTGCAAGCACAGCATCTATCAGCATGTCCATAACCACTTGGCCGCCGTGGCCTTGTAGTTCCAACACATCTTCGCCAGTAAACGAATTTGGGCCTTTAAAAAACAGCGCTATGCCCTGATCTATTACGCTTTGGTTTATATCTACAAATGGCGTATACGTGGCAAGTCGAGGTGTAAGTGTACAGGGTACCAACGCCTCGGCAATAGCACTGGCTTTTGGACCTGATACACGAACAATACCCACACCGCCTCGTCCTGGTGCCGTGGCCTGGGCGATAATAGTATCCGTTGAAAGGGTGAGTGATTCCATAATTAGTCGCGGAAGTTCTTAAATTGGAAAGGTTGACCTAAGTCTGATTCTTTTACCAATGCAATCGCTTGTTGAAGATCATCGCGTTTTTTTCCTGTAACACGAAGCTCTTCACCTTGAATCGCAGTTTGCACTTTAATTTTGGCGTCTTTAATCAGTTTTACAATCTTCTTTGCCATTGGCTGTTCAATACCTTCTTTAAAGGTAATGGTTTGACGATAGGTTCTACCGTGGGCATCGAAGGGTTTTACATCCATAGATGACGTATCGACATTGCGTTTGGACATAGCGGTTCTGAACATACTTTCCATTTGCTGAAGTTGGAATTCAGCTTCGGCTTTCATGACAACCGTTTTTTCTTTGTATTCAAAGCTCGCGTCGATACCGCGGAAGTCAAATCGTGTGGTTAGCTCTCGACTCGCGTTTTCAGTGGCGTTACGCACTTCTTCCATATTGATTTCTGAAACAATATCAAATGATGGCACAGTTTAATCCTCTCAATACAAAACAGCCCGCGTAGGCGGGCTGTATAATTAAATGCTCAACAGCTTATTTACTGCTGATGCCCCGCTTCTCCATTGAAGCATAAATCATTTTGGCTTGAACCAAGGTAATTACGTTACTGACTAACCAGTATAGTACCAGACCTGCAGGGAACCACAGGAAGAACACACTCATTGCTACTGGCATCCACTGCATAATTTTCTGCTGCATAGGGTCAGTAATGGTGGTTGGCTGTAGTTTTTGCAATAGATACATACTTGCGCCAGTAAGAATAGGTAGCACAAAATATGGGTCTTTCGTAGAAAGGTCAGTGATCCAAAGTACAAAGTCAGCATGGCGAAGCTCAACACTCTCCATCAACACCCAGTAAAGTGCTAGGAAGATAGGCATTTGAAGAAGAAGTGGTAAACACCCACCCATAGGGTTTACTTTCTCTTTGCGGTATAGCTCCATCATGGCTTGAGACATTTTTTGTCTGTCATCGCCAAAGCGATCTTTAAGCTGTTGCATCTTAGGTGCTAAGTTGCGCATACGTGCCATTGACTCGTATTGCTTCTTAGTTAGCCAGTACATCGCGCCTTTCACTACAATAGTGATAAGGATAATCGCCACACCCCAGTTATTAACCAGACTATGCAGGAACGTAAGTAGGGCGAACAGCGGCTGTGAGATCCAGAACAAAATGCCGTAGTCCACTGTTAGGTCTAAACCACGTGCAATCTTAGCAAGTTTCTCTTGATCTTTCGGACCCATGTAAAGGGTCGAAGCCAGTGTCTTGGTTTCCCCTGGTGCAATGCTTTCAGATGGCGATAAAACACCAATAACCGCGTACTGATTATTCAGGTTGCGTGAATACAGTGTGTTGGTTTGCTCTTGTGAAGGAACCCATGCTGAAACAAAGTAGTGTTCAAGCATACCAACCCAACCTGCTTTCGTAGTTTCACGAAGCTTTTCATCTTCTATCTCGTCAAACGAGTATTTCTGATAGCGGTCATCTTCAGTTGAGTAAGCAGCACCACGATATGTTGGCATAAACATGTTGCTGTCATCTTCAAATTCCATCACTTGTTTAAGCTGCGCATAAGGCTGAACAGTTGCCGCATTACCAGTATTGTTTTCAACGCTATAGCTAACGTTTACGTCGTACTTATCTTTGGTAAACGTAAATGTTTTGGTTATAGCTAGCCCTTGATTATTTTTCCAAGTAAGTGGAATAACCAGAGTATCGCCGGTCATTTCGTAGAATTCACTTTGCGCAGTATAAACTGGGCGGCCACTGCTGCTTGCATCCGGACCTTGCGCTCCAATAAGGCCACTTTGTGCTACGTAAAGTCCGTTACCTGAACGAAGTAGGCTATAAGGAATCTCAGACCCTTGCTCGACCGGGAATTTAAGTAAGTCCGCTGATACTACATCACCACCGAGCAAATCGATGCGTACATCCAGTGTATCGGTTTTGACTTCAATAATTCGGTTGCTAGTTTGTGATGCTGCAACGGGCTGTGCTGCCGGAACGCTATCACTACTTGGTACATCTTCACTGCTATTATCAACAAATGACGGTACGCCCTGAGATGCTTCTTGCGTTTGTTGTTCAACAGGCACAACTGGCTGTGGCCCATAATCTTTTTGCCATGACTGCCAAAGCAAAAAGCTAACTAGCGCAAGGCCAATTATCAGAAAACTACGTTGCGATTCCATAGAGGTCTCTTTATTTTGAGTGTTTATCTTGTTGTTTTTCCGGCACTGGATCGTATCCGCCGGCATGCAAAGGGTGGCATTTTAATATGCGTTTAATAGATAACCAACCGCCTTTTACCAATCCATGCGTTTTTAATGCGTCTATAGCATACCAAGAACAAGAAGGATGGAAACGACATCGTTGCCCTAATATAGGTGATATGAACCATTGATAACACTTTATCAAAGTCAATGGCACCACTATTAAGAGTTGCTGCAACGCTTGTTTAATTTTTTCCATAGCTTATCCAATGTTGAAAATGCTTCTTGGTTGCTAAGCTTGTCTGCGCCAGACTTGCCAATAACGATAATATCGACATTGGGTAGATTGTGTTGTTTGTGCCTGAAACTTTCTCTGACCAAGCGTTTTAAGCGATTTCTATCATGGGCTTTGCGTATGCGCTTTTTTGCCAAAGTAATGCCTAAGCGAGGATTTGAAAGAGTATTTTTTCTAGCTAGGATAGTAAAAGAGGGAGATACAGCTGGGGTTGCGTCATCAAACACATAGGTAAAGTGGGTGGGAGTTAACAGACGTAACTCCCTAGAAAACGTATTCTCGCCCACTTTAGCGTCTTTCAATTAAGCTGAAAGACGAGCGCGGCCTTTTGCACGGCGAGCTGCTAGTACTTTACGACCATTTTTAGTCGCCATACGAGCACGAAAACCGTGAGAACGCTTGCGCTTCAAATTGCTCGGTTGAAATGTTCTTTTCATGACCAAAGTCTCACTTATATTTAGTTAAACATAGGCGTTTTTGGTAACACATTACGCTGCTTTCAGAATAATGTGGTGTTTTCACCAGAAAAGCCCATCGAAAAAGGACGCTGAATTCTAGAGATCTCGTGGCCTCGTGTCAATGGATATTCTTCCTTTTCGGACGAATAAGTGAACAATTTTTACTATATTTTAAACAGTAAGTCAGTTTCTCATACAAAGTTCTTGTGAATAACGTGTAAAAGTCACTAAGGTTATCCACAGTAGTTTGTGTAAAACATCACTGAACTTAAAAATTGCAAGGGGATCTTCTGTGTTTTTACGTCTTATTTAGACTGAATTTTTCTCTACATAGTATGATTTGATCTAAAACTAAAAGTTTATAAAATCAATAGCATAGGTTTTTGATCGTAAAGATCGTTGAGGATCGTTATTTACTTTATGTTGATAACGTTAGATAATCCACAGCTTATAAAACGATAATTTAATTTCTCGCTGTTACCCAACACTTCCAACGCTATTTCTCTCTGATGGCGCTTTCTGGTGCCTGATTTTCTATATATGGCATTTTCGATGTTGGCTTTTCTTGCGAGTAACGGGAGTTAGCTACGTACTATGTCTTTGTGGAACCAATGCCTTGAAAGATTGCGTCAGGAATTACCAACGCAGCAATTTAGTATGTGGATACGACCGCTTGTTTGTGAGGAAGAGGGCGGTATGGTTTCCTTATATGCGCCAAATCGCTTTGTTCTTGATTGGGTAAGAGATAAGTACCTTAATAATATAACAGGCTTGCTAAGAGAATTTGCTGGCAATGACGCGCCGCAGTTGCGCTTAGAAGTGATGAGCCGTCACAGTAATGGCCGCTCACAGTCAGTAAGCGGAAATGTCTCTTCCTCATCAGGAAGCAGCGCTAATGCAGGTTATTCCGGGCAAAATACAGTTACAGGTAATCAAGGCTATCAGGGCAGCAATAGTTACGCACCTAATCAGCATGCCACGATTAACAATAATCATTCTTCTTCTCCCTATTCATCGACGCCAGCAACAGCTGGAGGTTCACCATCTGGGAACTATATCAATAACCAAGAATCTGGTAATAGGGTAACGCCATCGTCTGCACCTAATCGACAATATGTTGATCACGGAGATCATGGGTCTAAGAATCAAGATCGCTACGATCCTAATCAATACGGTAATCAACAAACACGTTCATCTATGCAGCCAAAAGTGGTCCCGATCCCTGAGGCAATGAGACATAAGAGCAACATAAATCCTACTTATCAGTTCGACAACTTTGTTGAAGGTAAATCTAATCAGCTTGCTCGTGCGGCTGCTACACAGGTAGCAAACAACCCTGGCGGTTCTTATAACCCGTTGTTTATATACGGTGGTACGGGTTTAGGTAAAACTCACCTTTTGCATGCAGTAGGTAATGGCATTGTTGCAAACAATGGCGACGCAAAAATCGTTTATATGCATTCTGAGCGATTTGTGCAGGATATGGTTAAGGCACTACAAAATAACGCCATAGAAGACTTTAAGCGCTTCTATCGCAGTGTTGATGCGTTACTTATCGATGATATTCAATTCTTCGCTAATAAAGAGCGTTCACAAGAAGAGTTTTTTCATACCTTTAATGCGCTTTTAGAAGGTAACCAACAAATTATTCTTACCTCTGATAGATACCCTAAAGAGATTGATGGGGTAGAAGATAGATTGAAATCGCGTTTTGGTTGGGGCTTAACTATTGCTATCGAGCCGCCTGAACTCGAAACGCGAGTGGCTATTTTGATGCGCAAGGCTGCTGAAAATCGTATTCATTTACCTAATGAAGTGGCGTTCTTTATTGCCAAGCGTTTGCGTTCAAATGTACGTGAGCTCGAGGGCGCACTTAACCGTGTAATTGCTAACGCAAACTTTACCGGTCGTCCTATTACCATAGATTTTGTGCGTGAAGCATTGAGAGATCTTCTCGCTTTGCAGGAAAAACTGGTTACGGTTGATAATATTCAGAAAACAGTCGCAGATTATTATAAGATAAAAGTTGCTGATATTTTGTCTAAACGACGTAGTCGAAGTGTAGCGCGTCCCCGTCAGGTCGCTATGGCGTTAGCGAAAGAGCTCACTAACCACAGCCTTCCTGAACTCGGAAATGCATTTGGTGGGCGAGACCATACAACGGTTTTACACGCATGTAGAAAAATACAGCAGCTAAGAGAAGAAAGTCATGATATAAAAGAAGACTATAAGAACCTCATTAGGACTTTGTCTTCCTAACAACACGACCTTAGAGGCGAGATAGCACTGCGATGAAATTTACTATAAGCCGTGAACAATTTTTACAACCCCTTCAGTTAGTGTCTGGCGCTGTAGAGCGCCGGCATACGTTGCCAATTCTTTCTAATGTGCTTATTAAAGTAAGTGAAGACGCACTTTGGCTTACAGGTACAGATTTAGAGGTCGAACTGATTTCTAGTGTAAAACTAGAAGGTGAGTTTACCGAAGGGGAAATTACTGTCCCTGCGAAAAAGTTATTCGATATCATTCGTGGTATTTCTGAGGGAACAGATATTCACTTCTCTCTTGATGGTAGCAAAGCACTTATTCGCGCAGGGCGAGGTCGTTATACACTATCTACGCTTTCTGCAAATGATTATCCTAATCTTGAAGATTGGGAAGGCGAAGTTGAATTTGAATTAACGTGCAGCGACCTTAAACGTCTTATAGATGCAACAAGTTTCTCGATGGCTCAACAAGACGTTCGTTACTATCTGAACGGTATGTCCCTTGAAACGGAAGAAAATACTATTCGGACCGTTGCTACAGATGGACACCGTCTTGCACTTTGTCGTTTGAATTACGAGACCGCGCTTCCTTCACGTCAGGTAATTATTCCTCGCAAAGGGGTGTTAGAAATATCACGCCTTATTAGTGAGGATGATAAATCTCTAAAGGTACAAATTGGTGCTAACCATTTACGCATTTTTTCGAATGATTTCATATTTACTTCGAAATTAGTTGATGGGCGCTTCCCTGACTATCGACGTGTGCTTCCGCAAAATGGCGATAAAGAAGTACTAGCGAGTAAAGCTGTGTTAAAAGACGCGTTTTCAAGAGCAGCTATCTTGTCTAATGAAAAGTTTAGAGGCGTGCGTTTAAACCTTTGTTCTGGCGAACTTAAAATTACGGCCAATAATCCTGAGCAAGAAGAAGCAGAAGAAATTGTTGATGTTCAGTATCAGGGTGACGATTTAGAGATTGGCTTTAACGTTGCCTACCTTATTGATGTACTAAACGCGTTAGGGTCTGATGGCGTAAAAGTAAGTTTGTCAGACTCGAATGCTAGTGCTTTAATTGAAGATGACGCTGATGATGCTGCTTTATACGTAATCATGCCAATGCGCCTGTGAAGCAAGTCGGTGTATGCTATTCCTCAGGGTAGTTAGTTAATTCTATATTGTTTAATGTCTTATTTCAGGAAGCGATTAACAACAAAAGTTTATCGCTTCTTTTTATTTTCAGCGTGACCTCATGAAACTGGACCGTGTCCAGATTACACAATTTCGTAATCTATCTTCTGTCAATTTTTCTCCATCGCCACTTTTAACGATTATAAGAGGTGCAAATGGCAGTGGAAAATCGTCACTGATAGAAGCGCTATACTATCTTGGTTTTGGTCGCTCCTTTAGAACGAATAAACATGGGTCTGTTATCCAAAATGACAAAGACAGCTTTAGCGTTTTTGCATCGTGTAAAACGGAAAAGGCTGAGTTGTGTAAGTTGGGTATTCAGCGCAGTCGCGCAGAGTCTTTCACATGCAGTATCAACGGTGTGCATTCTAGCAAGCTGTCTGACTTAGTTAGCTTAGTGCCGTTACAGCTCTTCACACCGCAGAGCACAGATTTAATTATCGGCTCTCCATCGGAGCGTCGTAGGTTTTTAGATTGGGGATTGTTCCACGTGGAACATGATTTTCAATTGTTGGCAAACCAGTATTCTAAGTTTTTAAAACATAGAAATGCGCTTTTGAAACAAATGGCTAATTTAAATGCTACAGAGAATCAATATTGGGAGTCGCAGTTCGTCCAGCTCGGGGAATCACTAACGGACAAAAGACGCCAGTACGTTGATAGCCTTACCCCAATCTTTAAAGAATATGCCCGTGAATTTCTTCCAAACTTCGATGTCGAATTAAGTTACTATAGAGGGTGGGAAAAAGATGTGTGTTTATCAGAAAGCTTGGTTAAAAAACGTGAGTATGATGGTAAAATAGGGCATACCTCTTCTGGGCCTCATAAAGCCGATTTAAGACTTAAAGTTAACGGTGTCAATGCCCAAGAGCTTTTATCAAGAGGGCAGCTTAGAATGGCTGTGGCTGCGCTACAAATGTCGCAAACTAAGTTTTTCAATTCAGCAACAAATCGAAAAAGTATATTTTTACTTGACGATGTCGGTGCTGAATTAGATGCAGATAAAAGAGAACAATTTATTGATGGGTTGCTCGAAATGGATACGCAGGTTTTCGTTACTGCAATAGAATCCTCGCAACTCGCTTTTATACAAAAATATAACGAAAAGAAAATGTTTCACGTGGAACATGGAAGCGTGAAAGAGGAGTAAAAGCTAGTATGTCAGCAGAGAACAACTACGACTCGTCCAGTATTAAAGTACTTAAAGGATTGGATGCCGTAAGAAAGCGCCCTGGTATGTATATCGGTGATACCGATGATGGTACCGGGTTACACCACATGGTTTTCGAGGTGGTCGATAACTCTATCGATGAAGCACTGGCTGGACACTGTTCTGAAATTACTGTGCTAATTCACAGTGATGGTTCAGTTTCTGTGTCTGACGATGGTCGAGGCATACCAACAGAACTGCATCCAGAAGAAGGAGTGTCTGCTGCAGAAGTTATTATGACCGTCCTACACGCAGGCGGTAAGTTCGACGACAATTCCTATAAGGTATCTGGTGGTCTTCATGGTGTAGGTGTGTCGGTTGTAAACGCACTGTCTAGCCGATTGAAATTACGAATTCGTCGCGGTGGAAAGGCGCACGAGCAGGAATATGCTCATGGCGTTCCTCAGGCTCCATTAGCAGTAACTGGCGATAGTGATAAAACGGGCACTATGATCCGTTTTTGGCCTAGTTCTGACACCTTTACTGATACGTTGTATCACTATGATATTCTGGCGAAGCGCCTTCGCGAGCTATCGTTCTTAAACTCTGGTGTTTCCATTCGCTTGAAAGACGAGCGCGATGGTAAAGAAGATCACTTCATGTATGAAGGTGGTATAAAAGCATTTGTTGAGTACTTGAACGAGAAAAAAACACCAGTTCATCAAAAGGTATTTTACTTCACCAGTGAACAGGAAGATGGAATTTCTGTAGAAGTTGCGATGCAGTGGAATGACAGCTTTCAAGAAAATGTATTCTGTTTCACAAATAATATTCCACAGCGAGATGGTGGTACTCACCTAGCTGGTTTCCGTGGTGCATTAACACGTACGTTAAATAACTACATGGAAAAGGAAGGGCTGAATAAAAAAGCGAAAACGAACGCAAGCGGTGATGACGCTCGAGAGGGGCTAACAGCGGTTGTGTCAGTTAAGGTTCCAGATCCTAAATTCAGTTCACAGACCAAAGATAAGCTTGTTTCTTCTGAAGTTCGCCCAGCGGTTGAATCTGCAATGAATGAGAAACTGGCAGAGTTTCTATTAGAAAACCCTGCTGAGAGTAAAATTATTGCGGGTAAAATTATAGATGCAGCGCGTGCTCGTGAAGCTGCTCGAAAAGCGCGTGAAATGACTCGCCGTAAAGGAGCATTAGATTTAGCAGGTTTACCTGGAAAATTGGCCGACTGCCAGGAAAAAGATCCTGCGCTAAGTGAACTGTACATAGTGGAGGGTGACTCTGCGGGCGGTTCTGCAAAGCAAGGTCGTAACCGTAAGAACCAAGCAATTTTGCCGCTTAAAGGTAAAATCTTGAATGTTGAGAAAGCGCGTTTCGACAAGATGCTTTCTTCACAAGAAGTTGCAACGCTTATCACGGCACTAGGTTGTGGTATTGGGCGTGACGAATATAACCCAGATAAACTACGCTATCACAGCATCATCATCATGACCGATGCTGACGTGGATGGGTCTCACATTCGTACGCTTCTACTAACGTTCTTCTATCGTCAAATGCCTGAAATCATCGAGCGTGGATATGTATACATTGCACAGCCACCGCTATATAAAGTGAAGAAAGGCAAGCAAGAGCAATATCTTAAAGATGACGATGCCTTAACAAACTACCTTACCTCAATCGCTATCGACGGTGCATCATTGCATACTAGCGATGATGACCCAGGTATTAGCGGTGTTGGCTTAGAAAATCTTGTTAAACAGTATCAGTCTGCAGAGAAGATGATAAATCGTATGAAGCGTTTAATGCCTTCATCTATTCTTTACAGAATGCTCTATACGCCAACGCTTAACTTAGAAGACCTTAAAGACCAAAGCGCACTGGAGCATGTTGCAAAACACTTTGTTGAGCAGCTTACAGAGCGAGAAAATGACGGTGCAACATATCGCTATGAAATCCGTAATGACGCTGAACTAAGCGAATACTACATTACGATAATCATGCGCATGCACGGTATTGATTATGAATATAATATCGATCATGAGTTTATTGAGTCGTCAGAATATCAGCGCCTTAAAGCGCTCAACTTGGCGATAAACGATATGATGGGTGTCGATGCTTACATTCAACGTGGTGAACGCAAGCAGCCTGTAGAGTCGTTTAAAGAAGCACTTGATTGGTTAATGAACGAAGCAAAACGTGGTCAGTATATTCAGCGCTATAAAGGGTTAGGTGAAATGAACCCTGAGCAGCTATGGGAGACGACGATGGACCCTGAAGGCCGTCGTATGCTTCAGGTGACAATTGAAGACGCCATTGGTTGTGACCAGTTGTTCACAACCTTGATGGGCGATCAAGTTGAACCTCGCAGAGAGTTTATCGAAGCCAATGCGCTTAAAGTAGAAAACTTGGACGTGTAGTCTGGAGCTGAAATAGCCGTTAATTCAAAAGCGACCCAAAGGGTCGCTTTTTTTTTTCGTACTTCAAACTATATTTCACTTATAATTTTGAAACAACCAAAGCGACTTCCCCCGCACTTGCCGCTGTTGCTGTAAAGCGATAGGTTCCAGTTGATGAAGGCGTAAATTGTAAGTTCTCTGAGCCTTGCTCACAGACCAAATAAACGGTAGAGCCTAACATTACGGGCTGACCCTTATATTTGCCGCCACAGCTCTGTGAGGGAGTCCATTTCGCATCTGACAATCTAAAGTCGTAGGGTTGGCCGTCAGCAATGAGCTCAACGTCAACAGTCCAACCTGAGCTTGAACGTTTGAACTTGTAGCTCGCATCGGCTTCCCACCAGTTAAATACACCTCTAAGAAACATGTTTTCAAACTGAATGCGAGGGACATCCGGTGCTATCTCTGGGATCTTAAAGCTTCCACTGCTTGAACATGCCGAGAGAGCGATGCACATAGAAGCAATAGTTAATAACTTTTTCACAGCGTCTCCATTTATGAAAAAGCCCAACATTGAAGCTGGGCTTTTCGTCTTTTGCGGTCTTAAACCACATTAACGTTTACTAGCTTACTTACGACTTCGCGAGAATTGAAATATCTGCGGTAGTAAGGAAAAGTTGCCTTAAAAGCGACAGTAAAGCAAGTCGGTTATTTTTAACCGCTTCATCATCTGCCATTACCATTACGTTATCGAAGAAATTATCGATTACATTACGCAGCGTAGCGAGGGCAGTTAATATGCGCGTATAGTCTTGTGTAGGTACGGCGCTTTGGACTTCCTTCTGTGCCGCTTTTAGCTCTTTATAAAGGGCTTTTTCAGCATCTTCTACTAATAGTGATTCATCAATATTAACAGTATCTGTCACTTCTACATTTTGCTTAGCAAGAATGTTTGCTACACGCTTATTAGCGGCTGCTAATGCTTCAGCTTCATCCAATGCTCTGAACTTATCTACGGCATGAACGCGGGCTAAGTAATCAGCTGGCTTGGTGGGACGACGTGCAGCAACGGCTTGAATCACGTCAATGGCGATAGCTTGATCTTGTAAAAGCGCGGTGAAGCGACCTAGTACAAAATCAACAACCTGCGTTTGCATATCAGTATTTGTTAACTTGTCGCCATATACATCAATAGCTTTACCTACAAGGGCTTCAAGATCTAACGGTAGTGATAGCTCAGTGACAATACGTAAAACACCGATTGCGGCACGACGAAGCGCAAAAGGGTCTTTATCACCCTTAGGTAATTGGCCTATACCGAAGATACCTACTAATGTATCTAGCTTGTCAGCTAGCGCAACCGATGCGCTAACACCTGAACTAGGTAGCGCATCACCAGCAAAACGCGGCATGTATTGTTCATATAGCGCTTCTGCAACAGGTGCATCTTCACCGTCGTTCAGCGCATAGTATTTGCCCATAACGCCCTGAACATCTGGAAACTCCATCACCATGTTCGACATTAAGTCTGTTTTGGCAAGAAGACCAGCACGGGCTGCTTGTGTTTCATTCGCATCTATTTGCGAAGCAATAAACGCCGATAGGGCAGATATACGCTCAGACTTTTCTTTTAGCGTACCAAGCTGTTTTTGGAACAACACGGTTTCTAAGCTTTCAAGGCGGCTTTCTAATGTTGTCTTTTTATCGCTGTTAAAGAAGAATTCGGCGTCTGCCAGGCGAGGGCGGATAACCTTTTCGTTACCAGAAATAACTTGAGACGCATCGCGACTTTCGATATTCGTTACGAACAAGAAAGTGTTTGAAAGAGCACCGTTGCTATCTAGTAGCGGCACGTATTTCTGGTCGTCTTTCATTGTGTAGATAAGGGCTTCTTTTGGCACTTCTAAGAAAGCCTTATCAAACCCAGCTTGAAGTACAACAGGCCACTCTACGAGTGACGCAATCTCTTCAAGTAAGTCTTCGTTATAATCTGGTTTAAGTGACAAGCTTTGCGCGGCGTCTTCTAATTGCTGACGTACTTTGTCTTTGCGCGCTTCAAAATCTGCTAGCACGTATTGTTGTTCTAGAGCCGAAGCGTAATTATCCGCATGATCGAGCTCAAAGCGTCCGTCACCATGGAAGCGGTGACCTTGAACAACGCGGTCGCTTGTTAGCCCTAATACCGGCACGTTAACCACTTCGCTACCGTAAAGCACGCAAAGGGTGTGAACAGGGCGTATAAACTGTGTATTGTAATTACCCCAACGCATTGGCTTTGGAATAGGCAGCTTGCTTACTGCCTGGTTGATTAGCCCTTCTAGTAGCTCAGCAACTGATTGTCCTGGAACCTGAGCTTTGTGAAGTAACCATTCACCTTTGTCAGTGACGAGCCGCTCTGCATCGGCTACATCAATGCCATTACCGCGCGCCCAGCCCTGAGCTGCTTTGGTAGGATTTCCGTCTGCATCAAATGCAGCCGACACTGCCGGGCCACGTTTTTCTACCACTTTGTCAGCTTGACCTTCGGCAAGGCCTGAAACATAAACAGCAAGGCGGCGAGGCGCTGCAAACCAACTAACCGAGTCAAAGTCTAGGTCCGCTTGTGTTAGCGCTGCTTCAAACTGTGTGGCGAAGGCTTCACCCAAAGATTTTAGCGCTTTTGGTGGTAACTCTTCAGTACCTAATTCAACTAAACAATTTTCTGTACGCACGCTTATGCCTCCTTGTTACATAGTGGGAAGCCTAATGCTTCACGCGCTTGGTAATAACTTTCTGCGCACGCTTTAGCTAAGGTTCTAACACGAAGAATGTAGCGCTGACGCTCGGTAACGGAGATAGCATGACGGGCATCAAGTAAATTAAATGCGTGAGACGCCTTCATTACTTGCTCGTAAGCAGGTAAAGGTAGGTTGTTTTCGATCAACTTTTTGCTTTCTGCTTCGCATTCGTCGAAAGTTCTAAACAAGGCTTCAACATTGGCATGTTCGAAGTTATATGTCGACTGCTCAACTTCGTTCTGGTGGAATACATCACCATAGGTAACTTTACCCATAGGGCCGTCGGTCCAAACCAAGTCATAGATACTATCTACGCCTTGTACGTACATGGCGAGTCGCTCAAGACCGTAAGTAATTTCACCGGTAACAGGCTTACATTCAAGGCCGCCTACTTGCTGAAAGTACGTAAACTGTGTGACTTCCATACCGTTTAGCCATACTTCCCAGCCAAGACCCCAGGCGCCCAGCGTTGGCGACTCCCAGTTGTCTTCTACAAAGCGAATGTCGTGAACTAACGGATCAAAACCTAACTCTTTCAAAGAGCCCAAATACAACTCCTGAATGTTATCAGGTGAAGGCTTGAGCATTACTTGGAACTGATAATAATGCTGTAAGCGGTTTGGGTTTTCGCCATAACGACCATCAGTAGGTCGGCGGCATGGTTGAACATAGGCGCTACTCATTGGCTCTGGGCCCAAAGAACGTAAAAACGTCATAGGGTGAAATGTACCTGCACCCACTTCCATATCCAGAGGCTGAATAATAACGCAGCCCTGACGCGCCCAGTAATCTTGAAGCGCAAGGATCAACCCTTGAAAGGTCTTAATATCGTATTTCTGCATACATCCGCTGCTTATTGGTTATCTGACTAAAAATAAAGGTGGGATAGTATACAATTTGTGAGGCATAGTATGTAGGTGTAAAGGGTGAAAAAACGTTACGAATAAAGCCCAATTGCCTGTACACAGTAAGGATTTAATCTTCATTCATGTCAAACCAACAGAAAACACAACAAAAAACACCTTTACACCGATGTGGCTGGGTGAGCAACGATCCTATCTATCTCGCTTATCACGATAACGAATGGGGTGTACCGGAATTGGACAGTTGCGCACTATTTGCCAAGTTATGTCTTGATGGTCAACAGGCCGGTTTATCTTGGCTGACTATCTTAAAAAAACAGCAAAATTTTGAGCGCGCATTTCACCAGTTTGACCCTGAAAAAATAGCTTTGATGGGATCTTCTGATGTCGATAGGCTTATGCTTGATAGCGGAATAATAAGGAATAGGCTGAAAATAGAGTCGATTATCAAAAATGCCAAAGGGTTTCTTGCCATAGAAGAAACACAGCCGTTTAGCGAGTTTATTTGGCAGTTCACTGAAGGACGCACCGTTATTAATGCATGGGACGATTTCAAGCAAGCGCCGATTTTTACACAGACGTCTCAGGCGATGTCAAAAGCATTAAAAAAACGCGGCTTTAATTTTGTAGGTGAAACGATTTGCTATGCGTTTATGCAGGCCGTTGGTATGGTTAACGATCATGAAGTAACATGTCATTGTTACGAGAAGACCTGTCAATTAGCTGTTAAGTGACATCGGTGATATCACATCACTAAATGACGTTGAAAGGCAATCACGTTAGTATAAGGGGGGCGTACACCATTGACCGAGTGCAATCTGCGCATCGGCCTAGGTTCAAAAACTAGAACAAATGTTCAACACACTTGTTTGTTTGCTATGAGTGTTTGGCAATAGGATTGCAACGGTGGAAGCTCTGCCAATACTTTCGACTCGAACTCTGACTCGATTTGCTCTCGGGCTACGTCTTGCTTTTTACGTTCGCTTTTAGGCAGCTTTTGTCTTTCTTCCAAAACTGCAAACCCACTTATTTCAGCGAAAAGCGCATAAATCTGTGGATACTGGTCCTTAAAATCTGGTGGCGTTTTAATTGGCAGTGCATTCAGCAAATTCACTATGCGGATAACGCCTTCCGATAAATCGCATTGTTGCTGATCCATTGCTTTAGCAATAACAATAATACTATCGGTAATATTGGCTATTCTAGACTGTCTTGTGGCCTCCTGACGTGCCTTCTGCTGCTTCAAAAGAAACAACAGCTTACCTGCATAAAAACCTAACCCAACAATAATTAATAGTGCTATGCCTGAAAGTACTGCCCAAAGCATGAATTGTTCCCGTTTTTATTAATGCTTGAAGTCGTCAATGTTAATAGCGTCTAAATCGTCAAACGGATCCATATCATCGTCTTCATCGTCCTCTTCGACTATGCCAAGTAAATCACAAAGAATACGGTGACGGGCCATCTTTTCATCAACATAAGCCTGTTGTTCTCGAGTCAATGGTTTGTCGTCATCAAGCTTATCGAGTAAGTCAGATAGGCGCTGGTCAGCCTCTAGCGCAGCCAACTCTTGTGCTGGCGTCGCGAACTTTTTCTTTTGAACGGGTGTGGGGGTGACAGACTTAACGAGCTGGATAGGCTTTTTACTGCCGTGGCGAGGATCTTTATTCTCTGCACTCTTTTTGCCAGTCACTTTTTTTTGTTCAACATTGTGGCGGTTACCAGCAGGCTTGCCTTTATGCTTTTTCGGGCGAGGCGAGTCAGATTTGCGGTTTTCGCTAGGTTTAAAGTCAGGATCTTTTCGAACGCCGATTAAGCCGACTTTACGAGATTTCTTTGAACGTGCCATAATTTCCAAATAACAAAGAGTGTGAAAAAACAGCGCCATTATAGCGCGAATTCATGCCTACGTATTGATCTTTGGGTTAGCAGTCGAAAATCAATGCACATAAATTTACGTATTCGATGTTTCGTTCTAGCGTTTTCTCATTAAAACTACATCGTTTTCCGGAAAACTCACGTCAAACCCATCTCTACGTGCTAAGAATTCGAAAGTATCCACACTGAAAAAACTAACGTGGGTAATATCATTCTTATAGTGCCAATTAGCGAAGCGTGCTTTATCGATAACTCGCTTTGTCATAATGGCAAGTACACCTTCTGAGGCTAGAAGTGTGGTAAACAATGCCCATTCTTTATGAGGAGTATGAAAGTGCTCAATAGCTTCTGTGCACGTAATGATGTTGTATTGTTGTTCTAGCGCTTGAGGCATATTGGCATAGAAGGGGTCGTAAGTGTTCATTTTAATGCCTTCATCTTCTAGCATGCTCGCTAAAACTGGGGCAGGGCCACAGCCGAAATCTAACCCTCGTAGTTCTTTTGTCTTTAAGTCTTTGATAAAAAGCGTTAGTGGTGTCACAAGCTTCCTCAAAAACGTTCTGTAACCTTCATCTTCAAAGTTGTTTTCATGCAGATCATATTCTTGTTTTTCCTGTTCTTTAGATGGTAAGGAATCAGGAGCAACATAGACCAAGCTACAATTGTTACATTGATGGTAGTCACGTTTTTTATCACTGTGATAATGAGACGGTGGTGTAGAGCTTAAACATAAAGGGCAAGACATAAAAAAGCAGGTAATTTGCAAAGTACTAGAAAAAGAAAAAGGTGATGGCTTTCACCATCACCTTACATTGTATGAGTGTCAATGACACCTCTCCCGTTATACACATCTATGTGTATCTAACTTCCCTAGCTGTGCTCCCCTTATTTTTTTTGTTAGCAGAGCTGTATTGTTGTTTTTGGCCCTCGTGGCTCTTTATCCCGTCTTCCATGCTGCATTTTTATTATTATTCTTGTTATTTAGTCTGTAGGTTTTCAAAGGCCCCTACAAACTACGCCGTTAGATTACACGAATAATTTCAAAATACAACTTTTTTGGTAACAAAATTTTAACAACAATGCCTAATAACGGTCTCGCTTAGTGTAAGCCCGCGATATAGTTAGATAAAATCTCAATATCTTCATCGGTTAATTTCATTGCGATATCACGCATCATGCCATTCATATCGTTATGACGCTGGCCTGAACGGAATGCTTTAAGCTGCGAAGCTGTGTAAGTTGCGTGTTGACCGCTGATATTGGGGAAGCCAGCTAAACCCATACCGTTACCTTTCGGGCCATGACATGCGATACACGCTGTTACGCCTCTCGACTCGTCGCCGCCTTGGTAAAGTGCACGTCCAGCATCAACGTATTGCTCAGGTGTTTCGCCCGCTTTTGGCTCTTGGCTCGAGAAATAAGCTGCGAGGTCTTTCATGTCTTGTTCTGAAAGAGGAGCAGCCATACCGTTCATCACAGCATTGTTACGACCTTCTTCACCGCCCGTTTGAGAGGCCAGTTTAAATTCGGCTAATTGTTTAACGATGTACTTCTCATGCTGGCCAGCAAGTTTTGGGTTCATGTCAATCATGCTGTTGCCATCAGGGCCATGACAGGCTGCACATACTGCAGATTTCGCTTTTCCTGCCTCGGCATCGCCTTCTGCTATCGCAGTTGCGCTTAAACCTAAAGACATACATACCAACAAACACAGTTTTTTCATAATAAATCTCTTAAATGGATCCAACGGCTCGCGTGATATACGTGATATCATGCGTATTTTACACATTTAACGCGTCAGAAAAACCTATTCCATGATAAAACTATGGTTTTTAGCTGGTTTATTCATTAAATAACTGTAAACCAAAGGTTGTGACGCATGTTGAGGTTATTCTAGATGTCGTACTACACCAAAGCAAAATTCTTTACGAGTGCACCAGACATTCGTCACTTGAAAAATGATACTGGCATTGAAGTCGCGTTCGCGGGTCGTTCTAATGCTGGGAAATCAAGCGCACTTAATACCCTTACTCGTCAAAGAAACTTAGCGAGAACGAGTAAGACGCCAGGTCGAACCCAATTAATCAACGTATTTGAATTAGAGGAAGACCTTCGTCTAGTCGACTTACCTGGCTACGGCTTTGCCAAAGTTCCTGTGGCAATGAAAAAGAAATGGCAGGCATCACTGGGCGAGTACTTACAGAAGCGTAAATCGCTTAAAGGTTTGGTAGTGCTGATGGACATTCGTCATCCATTTAAAGATTTAGATCAAGACCTTATTCATTGGGCTGTAGCGTCAGATATACCGGTATTGGCACTACTTACGAAAGCTGACAAATTAAAAAGCGGGAAGCGAAAAGCACAGCTTCTTATGGCTCGGGAGGCCGCAATGGCGTTCATGGGCGATGTAACCGTACAAACCTTCTCGTCACTAAATAAACATGGTTTACCAGAACTGGAACGCATTTTAGATACATGGTTCGGATTAAATAAAAACGATAGTGCTGAAGAGTCTGATAGTGAAGGGGAGTGATAACTCTTGCTATTGTGATAGCAAAACAGTGTCTTTGAAAAAAGAACGCCCCGCGTAGTGCGAGGCGTAAACTGAGAGAAAACACATAAAAACCGTAGATATAGAGTAGCCAGAAATAGAGAAGTTCCGAAAAAGTTAAAAAAATTATTTCAAAAAAATTAAGCTACTGATAATTAAAGGTTAATTATTTTCTTCGGACATAAAAAAACCCCGACAAAACTGTCGGGGTTAAAGCAAAGGTTTGAAAACAGCTTTCTCACCTCTGTACCCTACATGCGTAATATTACAACAACGCACAGAAAAGGCAAGGGTGTTATGTAATTAAATTACCAAATTATTGAGTAATTTCTCACGTTTCACTGTTGAAACTGTAATCTAATTACCGAATTAATGCGCCTCATCCCAGTTTTCGCCTACGCCGGCTTCTACAACAAGAGGCACATTTAGCGTAGCTGCACTTTCCATTATCGAAGTAATAGTAGAAACATAGGCATCTACTTTGTCTTCTTTAATTTCAAAAACCAGTTCATCGTGTACCTGCATCATCATGGTGACATCGTCAGATGCATTTTTTCTTATCCAATCATCTACCTTAATCATTGCCATCTTAATGATGTCCGCTGCTGTCCCCTGCATCGGTGCATTGATTGCGGCGCGTTCAGCCCCTTTTCTACGAGCTCCATTACTTGCTTTAATATCTGGCAAATAAAGTCTTCGACCAAATACAGTCTCTACATAGCCTTTTTCTTTTGCGGTCTCACGGGTTGAATCCATGTAGTCCAGTACACCAGGATAGCGTTCAAAGTAGAGGTCCATGTATTTTTGTGCTTCATTGCGTGGAATATTAAGTTGTTTAGATAAACCAAACGCGCTCATTCCATAAATAAGACCAAAGTTAATGGCTTTTGCGCTGCGGCGTTGCTCTGTTGTCACCTCTTCTAACGGCACACCAAATACTTCAGCTGCCGTTGCCTTATGGATATCCTTACCGTGAGCAAACGCATCTAGAAGACCTTTATCGCCGGATAGGTGCGCCATAATACGAAGCTCGATTTGTGAATAATCGGCTGCGACAAACTTATTACCCTCTCTAGGTACAAATGCCTGACGTACGCGACGGCCCTCTTCATTTCTAATCGGAATATTCTGTAGATTAGGATCGGTTGAAGATAATCTACCCGTTGCGGTCACTGCCTGATGATAAGATGTATGAACACGTCCGGTTCTGTGATTAATCATCTTCGGTAGCTTATCGGTATAGGTATTCTTAAGCTTTGTTAAGCCGCGATATTCCATAATTTTCTTTGGAAGCGGATATTCAAGCGCAAGTTCTTGAAGCACGTCTTCAGAGGTCGACGGCGCGCCTTTTGGCGTTTTTTTAATAACGGGTAGCGACATTTTTTCAAAAAGAATGTGCTGAAGCTGTTTGGTTGAGCCCAAGTTAAACGGTTCTCCCGCTTCTTCATGGACCTCATTTTCAAGTTCAGCAATACGTTTAGCAAGGTCTTGGCTTTGTTGGCGCAGCCTTTGGCTGTCGATCAGCACGCCTTCCTGCTCCATTCGAGAAAGTACACAGGCTAGAGGGACCTCTACGTCTATTAGTAAATTTTTAAGCTCTGGAATCTCTTTCAGTTTACTCCAAATAGCATTGTGCAATCGAAGGGTAATATCGGCGTCTTCTGCGGCATAAGGCCCAGCTTCATCGAGATTAATTTGGTTAAACGTAAGCTGTTTGGCGCCTTTGCCAGCAATCTCTTCAAAATGAATCGTTTTATGGCCAAGGTAGGCGAGGGCAAGTGAGTCCATATCATGTCGCTGTGCAGTACTGTTCAGTACATAGCTTTCAAGCATGGTATCAAAGCCTATGCCGTTTAATGTAATGTCGTAGTTAGCTAAAACATTCTTATCATATTTAATGTGCTGGCCTACTTTTATTACTTGGTCCGATTCCAAAATAGGCTTCAAAGCATCCAGTACAAATTCTCTTGATAATTGGGCTGGTGCATCGGGATAATCATGGGCAACAGGCACGTAAGCAGCTTCGCCTTCTTCAATACAGAACGATACGCCAACTATCTCCGCATCCATGTAGTTCAGGCTGGTGGTTTCGGTATCAAAGGCAATTAATTCGGCTTTCGCTAATTTATCAACCCACTCATCAAAGCGGTCCTTATCAAGTACGGTTTCGTATTTTGACTTGTCAATCTCTACAGAGAGCGAAGATCCACTTTCTTCTTCGTTGTCGTCGTTATCGTCAGCATCTGTACTTGGGGTGTTTGATGTATCACCCCCCGCAACCAGTGCACTCACCTCGGCATGCCAGCGCTTAAATTCATATTCTGCAAACAGATCGCGAAGCTGTTCGTTGTCTGCCTGGCAAGGCATCAGCGTTTCGACATCATAGTCTAAGTCTAGATCAACACTGATAGTGGCAAGGGTATAGGAAAGGCGAGCTTGTTCCTCATACTCTTCCATTTTAGCAGCCATGGATTTACTACCTCGAAAGGAGAGTTCGGCAATCTTATCTAAATTCTTAAAAATGTCGTCAATGCCGCCAATACCGTTTAGCAAAGCTTGGGCACTTTTGTCACCTACACCCGGGACGCCCGGGATGTTATCAACTTTATCACCTTTAAGGGCTAAAAAGTCGATCACAAGTTCCGGTGGAATACCAAACTTAGTATTCACTCCTTCAACGTCCATAATCTGGTTAGTCATGGTATTGATCAGAGTAACGTGTTCGTTAACCAACTGCGCCATATCTTTATCACCCGTACTGATGAGCGTCTCGATGCCCTTTTCAGTCGCGTGTTTTGCTAACGTGCCAATTACGTCATCTGCTTCAACTCCTGACTCTACGATAACAGGTAAGCCCATTGCTTTTATAATGTTGTGTAAAGGCTCGATCTGACTTCTTAGTTCATCCGGCATGGGAGGACGATTCGCTTTATACTCTTTATAAATATCATCACGAAACGTTTTGCCTTTGGCATCAAAGATTACCGCCATATGCGTAGGGTTGTATTGTTTGATCAAGCTTTTAAGCATGTTCACAACGCCATAAATAGCACCAGTGTCTTGGCCTTTTGAGTTTGTCAGCGGCGGAAGCCCGTGAAAGGCGCGAAAAAGATATGACGATCCATCAACGAGAATAAAGGGAGGCTTTTTAGAGTCAGGCATAGATGACGTTTTTCCAATATAAAATATGAGCGCAAGGATGCCACAGCCTTTATCAGATCGCCATATAATGAAGGAAGATTAGGATGGAGAGTGGATCGTTATTAGCCTGTGGATAACATTGTGATCTAAAGTTTAAGGCACAGTGATCCGGATGATCTTTGTCAAATTAAAGATCACCTTTCAAATCAAGAAAAATAAGGGAATGAGACAAAGGTGTGAAAACAGCATACCTGCTACTAAACATTCCATTTTATGTGGATAACTTGGTGAACGTTTATTTTTGGTTTAACCAAGTTGGCCAAGTAATGTAGCATAACCATTAACATTGTATATACGTATTATTAAGAACTTTTTTTGAGCAATTGCGTGTTTAATAGCCAATTTTTTTATAAGTAGATGGCATGTCGCCTAGGAGAATAATATGAAGCAAGTAGCCGTGATTTTAAGTGGAAGTGGCGTATTCGACGGAGCTGAGTTACATGAGGCGGTATTAACGCTTTTAGCCATAGAGCAAGAAGGCGCGTCTTATCAATGCTTCGCACCCGACGTAGCGCAATTACACGTCGTCAATCATTTAACGGGTGAAGTTTCTGAAGGTGAAGCGCGAAATGTTCTTGTAGAGTCAGCGCGTATTGCACGAGGGAATATAAAACCGGTAACGGAATGTGACGTTAATGCATTCGATGCGTTAATTTTGCCAGGTGGTTTTGGCGCGGCAAAGAACCTATGTACTTTTGCAGTAGACGGTGCAAATTGTACGTTCAATGAAGACGTACTCAATGTTTGTGAAGCCTTTGCTCGAGCGAAAAAGCCCGCTGCTTACGCATGTATTGCGCCAGCGCTTGCCGCAAAAGTGTATGGCAATCAAACAAAGATGACGATAGGTAACGATAACGATACTGCTAACGCCCTTAATGCTTTAGGTGCGTGTCATGTCGATTGTGCAGTGGATGAAGTGGTTGTAGATAACGACGCTAAACTTGTTACAACACCAGCTTACATGATGGCGAATAGCATTAGCGAAGCCCATGCGAGCATCAGTAAAATGGTGAGTACCGTCCTTGCCATGAAATGATATCTGTACCATCGATATTTACATAGTAAAGTGAATAGGGGAGACAAAGGTTTCCCCGTATAGATAATCGCCTTATAATCAAAAATCTATACTCTCGACCATCGCTTAAGCTCAAACTATAGCGAGATGAATGTTTTTGATAGTGTTTTTAAACATTCATCTAACCCAAACGGCATAACACGCTAAAAAATGTATAGTAAAGAATCATTGGCCTTGGAGTGAGATGCTCTTTGGCATTGTTCAAAGACACACTGAAACGATTGCGCCATTATAAGAACAAAGGCTTAATAAAAAATGCACTACCGTGCCATTATACGAATACTTGGATTACTGATTGCGCTATTTAGCGTAACCATGATCCCACCTGCTATCGTGTCGTTAGTTTATCAAGATGGCAGCGGCCTTCCTTTCACCCTCGCATTTATATTGTGCGTTATTGGCGGTATGACGCTGTGGTATCCCAATCGTCAGCAAAAAAATGATTTAAGGGCCCGTGAAGGTTTCCTTATCGTTGCGCTTTTCTGGACAGTACTAGCAAGTGTGGGGGCAATTCCTCTAATTTTGCTAGAACAACCAAGTATGACAATAACCGATGCTTTTTTTGAGTCTTTCTCAGGCTTAACAACCACTGGCGCAACGGTTATAGAGGGAATAGACTTTCTGCCGCACTCAGTACAATTTTATCGCCAGCAGCTACAATGGCTAGGTGGTATGGGTATCATCGTACTTGCCGTTGCGATTCTGCCTATCTTAGGTGTGGGGGGTATGCAGCTCTACCGAGCTGAAACGCCGGGCCCTGTAAAAGACAATAAGATGACGCCGCGCATAGCCGATACAGCAAAGCATTTATGGTACATTTACCTTTCAATCACTATTGCATGTGCTGGTGCATACTGGCTAGCAGGAATGAGTGTTTTTGATTCAATTTGCCACGCCTTTTCTACTGTCGCCATCGGTGGGTTTTCAAACCATGACGCCAGTTTGGGGTACTTTAACAGCCCTATGGTAAATGTAGTCTGTACGGTCTTTTTGCTTATCGCAGCACTTAACTTCTCGCTCCATTATGCTGCGGTGAGTTCACGGTCAGTAAAAGGCTACTTCAAAGACCCTGAATTTAAAGCGTTCTTTATTATCCAAGCGTCGCTTATCGGCATTTGCTTTTTAGTGCTTACGCTTTCAGGCTACTACAGTTCAGCGGAGCAAGCTCTCGACCAAGCTATGATTCAAGCGGTGTCAATTAGTACCACGGCAGGTTTTGCAACAACGGATTTTTCTGTGTGGCCAACGTTTCTACCTATCATGCTTATTTTTTCTAGCTTTATTGGTGGTTGCGCAAGCTCAACGGGTGGCGGTTTAAAAGTCGTTCGGGTGTGCTTACTGTTCTTACAGGGTAAGCGAGAAGTTGATAGGCTCATTCATCCTAAAGCCGTTTATAGCGTAAAGCTCGGTGACCGAGCGATGCCTGATAGAGTGGTAGAAGCTGTGTGGGGTTTTTTCTCAGCTTATGCTGTGGTCTTTGTGATAATAATGATTGGTCTTATTGCAACGGGTCTCGACAATCTAAGCGCGTTTACCGCAACAGCTGCAATGTTGAATAACTTAGGCCCAGGACTTGGCAGTGTCGCAGCGAATTATGCTGATGTAAGCGATGCTGGAAAATGGATCCTGGTAACAGCTATGGTGTTTGGACGATTGGAAGTGTTCTCGCTTCTGGTGCTGTTTTCACCTACGTTTTGGCGTAGTTAATTTGAGAGTTCATAGCGCTTTCAAATTAAGAGAAAGGGCGAAGAGTAACGCCCTTCGATGCGTGCTGTAAAACTTATTTTACCGCCTCTAATAACACTATTATTAGCATTAATCAGTTTGTTAAATTCACTTCCTAATGCAGTGCACTAGCCAAAGAAAAAAGCGCTTGGCTGGAACAGCTTTTCCACATCACTAATGTATTTCTTATCAACTAAGAACAAGATAATGTGGTCGTTAGCTTCTATTTTTGTATCACTGTGCGCGATTATTACCTGGTCATCGCGGACAATAGCGCCAATGGTGGTGCCCGGAGGTAACTTAATATCACCGATTTGTTTTCCAACGACCTTAGAGGTATTTTCATCACCATGTGCAATGGCTTCAATGGCCTCAGCGGCGCCGCGTCTTAACGAGTAAACGTTAACAATATCCCCGCGACGCACATGGGTTAACAGGGCGGAAATGGTGGCTTGCTGAGGTGAAAAGGCAATATCTATTTCGCCTCCTTGAACCAAGTCTACATAGGCGCTTCGCTGAATAAGCACCATGGCTTTTTTTGCCCCCATGCGCTTTGCCAGCATCGCTGACATTATATTCGCTTCATCATCGTTAGTGACGGCGATGAAAGCGTCTACCTGTTCAATGTTTTCTTCACTAAGTAGCTCTGGGTCAGAGGCATCGCCACTGAAAACGATGGTTTTATCTAAATTGGCGGAAAGATACTTCGCCCGCTCTGGGCTGTATTCAATCAGCTTTACATTGTGGTTATGCTCTAGCTTTTTGGCTAAACCTGCACCAATCAATCCACCGCCTGCAATCATAATTCGCTTATAGCTAGACTCAAGCTTTTGAAGTTCGCTCATCACGGCACGAATGTGTTTAGTCGCTGCAATAAAGAAAACTTCGTCATCAGCCTCTATCACGGTTGTTCCCAATGGACGAATAGGACGGCCTCGCCGATATATGGCAGCAACGCGAGTTTCTACGTTAGGCATATGGTCTTTAAGTGCAGACAGGGCGTGACCGACTAATAAACCACCATAGTAGGCTTTTACTGCAACCAAGCTCGCCTTACCATCAGCAAATTCAACCACTTGAAGCGCACCTGGGTAGTCAATAAGACGTTTGATGGCTTTAGTGACCAGTTGTTCTGGCGCAATAATATGATCAACGGGAATATCTTGCTGCTTATAAAGCTGCTCTTGATAGATGATGTATTGCTCAGAACGTACACGGGCAATCTTGGTAGGAGTTTTGAACAAGCTGTAAGCTACCTGGCAGGCCAACATGTTACTCTCATCACTGTTGGTCACTGCTATCAGCATATCGGCGTCTTCTGCGCCGGCTTTACGCAGTACATCAGGGTGTGACCCCACACCAGTCACTACTTGCAGATCAAGTCGGTCTTGAAGTCCACGCAGTATGGTAGGGTCTGAATCGATAACGGTAATTTCGTTATTTTCACCGACCAAGTTTTCAGCAAGCGTGCCACCTACTTGTCCTGCCCCCAAAATGATGATTTTCATTGTTATTATTTTGCCTTCGTATTCGTGCCGGTCTTACGTTTGCGATATTGCACAACTATTGAGCTCTCACTCTGCCGACTTTACCAGTCTCGCATAGTAGAAACCATCCATTTGTTGTTCACCTGGTTTAATTTGGCGACCAGGTTTTTCAAGGGTTTCAGTTTTCGTGATCGGCGACAACATTGCATCGGGAGTATCTGATAAAAACTGCGCTATTTGCGTTACGTTTTCTTTTGGCAAAATGGAACAAGTAGCATAAAGCAGCGTACCGCCAGGTTTTAACAGGCCCCATAATGTATCCAAGATACGGCGCTGTAACTGCGCGAGATTATCTATATCATTGGCTTTACGTAACCAGCGAATATCTGGATGGCGACGAATAACACCAGTGGCAGAACAAGGCGCATCCAGCAAAATCCTATCGAATAGCTTACCGTCCCACCACGAATCAGGATCAGCAGCGTCCCCTTGTTTAATATCAACCTGATGCTTAAGCCGAGTCATGTTTTCTTCGACGCGTTTAAGACGACTAGCATCCGCATCCAAAGCCAATACATATTCAGTGTTTGGTGCGCGTTCTAAAATATGGCCTGTTTTCCCGCCGGGGGCAGCGCAACAATCTAAAATCCGTTCATTTGCTTGCGGTTTTAAATAATGTGCCGCTAACTGAGCCGCACCATCTTGCACTGCAAAGTGGCCTTTTTCAAAACCAGGCAGGGCGGTAATGTCTTCTCTGTTAGTGAGTATGATCGCATCTGAATGCTGATCGCTTAGCGTGTATTGAACCCCGGCGCCATCAAGTGCTTCAGTGAATGCTGTTAGGGATGTTTGAATTGTATTAACGCGAAGCCAGATAGGGGCCATTGCGTTTGTTTCATTGCGCACGTGATCTGCATCAGCACCATAAGCCTCTTCTATCGCTTTATATAACCACTTGGGTAGGCCACTGTTGATGATGGCGTCTTCAACTGGTTTGCTGGCAAGCTCTTCACGCTGAAAATTGCGCAGCACTGCGTTCACTAAGCCTTTAAGCCCGGCGGCGTTTAGATACGACGCTGCGGCCACCGTTTCACCTACCGCTGCATGCTTACTTACTCGAGAAAAATTAAGCTGATAGAGGCCAAGAAGAATCAAGTGCTCAACGACTTTTTTATTGCCCTTTAAAGGTCTATCGAGCAGGGTTCTAAGCCAATGCTGCAGTAGAGGAAGACGACGCATGACTCCAAGCGACATCTCCTGCAACCATGCATTATCTCTTGCATTGTGCCTGCGTTGGACGCGCTCTAAACACTCTCGAGATGATTTACCTTGCTCTAAGATTTGATAGATAACCCACGCACAATCGGCACGTAAGTTTTTTTGTTTCGGTAGAGGTAGTGGTTTCACGTTTAATCCGTTTGTGTCAGACAACGACCTACTTCAAACCAAGCTTTGCGAGCATTGATTACGTCAGAGGCAGGGAGCGCTTTCTTACCAGGGATCTGAAGCGATGTAATACAAAGCGCGTCGCGTCCAGTGGCAACAGTAATGCCTTCTTTATTCGCGCTAACGATAGTTCCGGGTGGACATGTGTTTGAAAGGGTAACCACATTGGCAGCCCACACTTTTACATTTTGATCTTCAACCTGCATCCAAGCTACGGGCCATGGATTAAACGCTCGAATATTGCGTTCAATCTGTTCGGCGTCCTCAGACCAATCGATTAAGGCTTCTTCTTTAGATAACTTCTTGGCGTAGGTAGCCTGCGTGTCATCTTGCTTCGTAGGAGAATAGCTTTCGAAGTCATTGACTACATCTACTAAGGCTTTAGGTCCAAGTTCGGCAAGTTTGTCGTACATGGTCGCGCTAGTATCGTTAGCGGCAATGGGCAAGGTTGCAATGTGTAGCATGTCACCTGTGTCCAAGCCTTCGTCCATCTGCATTATAGTTACACCGGTTTCAGCATCTCCCGCCCATATAGCACGTTGAATTGGCGCTGCACCGCGCCACTTAGGCAAAATTGAACCGTGTACATTGATACATCCGAGTCTAGGCGCATTAAGCACCGCCGTTGGAAGTAACAGACCATAGGCAACAACAACCATTAAGTCGGCGTTAAGCGCAGCAAGTTCTTGCTGTGCATCTTCGACTTTTAAAGAGTGGGGTTGATAAACAGGAATATTACTTTCTTCTGCAAGCACTTTAACAGGGCTGGCTGTTAGCTTTTTACCACGTCCAGCAGGTCTGTCAGGCTGGGTGTAAACCGCTACTACTTCATGCTCACTATCAAGTAGTGCCGACAAATGTTTAGCTGCAAAATCCGGAGTACCGGCAAAAATAACTTTCAATGGCGTTGTCACGTTATTCCTTAGGCTTTAGCTGCAAGACGCGCTTCTTTCTCAAGCTTTTTGCGAATACGTTGGCGTTTGAGCGGAGAAAGATAGTCGATAAACAACTTACCCTTTAAATGGTCAAGCTCGTGCTGGATACAAATGGCCAGCAGCCCTTCAGCATCTAGCTCAAACGACTCGCCATTTTGATCTAAAGCTTTAACGGTAATCGCTTCTGCTCGCTCTACTTTGGCGTAGTTGCCCGGCACAGATAAGCAACCTTCTTCACTAATTGTCGAGCCATCTTTACGAATGATTTCAGGGTTAATGAATACGCGTGGCTCGTTTTGATCTTCTGATACGTCCATTACAACAACTTGAACATGGCGATTAACTTGCGTAGCTGCAAGGCCAATTCCGTTCTCGTCTTTCATGGTCTCGAACATATCCGATACCAGTTGTTTAATTTCGTCGTTAACCTCTTCGACTGGTTTAGCTACCGTACGAAGACGCTCATCAGGAAAACTTAATACGTCTAAAATTGCCATTTCTCGCTTACTTCACCTTTTCGCTGTATAAATTCATATACGATCTAATTGCCAGCACGCTTTACAGTGCTTATTAAGTTACTATTCTAACGTATATCGGTTACTTTCGTGCAGTTTTTTGCCGAAGACCTATAAGAATAACAACTTTTGCCGATATAGTGCTATTGTGCGAAAAAGCAACAAAAAGAGATAGTGAATAATTTGCAGGTGGTTAATTTGAAAAAGCGATTAATAAGTGCGCGTCGCGGCGCAATACTATTTATTTGTGCATTGTTGTCGTTACCTGCATTTGCGCTTCAACTCAAAGAAACAGCGCCGGAAACCTATACGGTAAAGCGTGGAGATACGCTCTGGGCTATTGCAAATATCTTTCTAAACGAACCTTGGCTTTGGCCTGAGTTATGGCGTACCAATACGCAAATAGATAACCCTCACTTAATTTATCCTGGTGACATAATTGTGGTCGGTTTTGTTGATGGTGAGCCTGTTTTAACGGTTAAACGAGACAAACCCACTTACAAGCTTTCTCCATCTACAGACAGACGCTTAAAACCAAAGCCGGTAGATGTACTCTCCTGGACAACGATTTCTCCGTTTATCAGGCAGCACATGCTTCTTGAAGAAGGCGTCTATAAGGCATTGCCTAAATTATTGGGAAATCAGGACGGAAACGTAAGGTTTGCATCGGACGATTTCGTCCTCAGTCAACAACAATTCAGTACTGACGATCAGTTTAGGGTAGTGAGAAAGCACGCTACTATAAAAAATCTAGACGGAGAAACTCTGGGTATTCAAGTTACTCACGTATCTTCGGCTTCGCTGGTAGAAAAAGGACAAGCTGACGATACTATGTTGCTTTTCATTGATGATGCGGATCAGGAAGCAAAGCGTGGCGATAAGCTAATGGCGGGTGGGTTTGAGCATCCCGATAGCTTTGAACTGGTTCCAGCCAAATCTCAAAGAGGGGCGGTAGTAGGCGACTTACACGACCACGATTTACTTGGTAAGTATGATGTTGTCATCCTCGATTTGGGCTCCATTGATGTTTCTCCTGGAACCGTCTTGGGGGTTTACGCTCAAGGCCCAGCTATTATCGATGAAGAAAGCCCGCGTTATGTCGATGAGCCTGGCGCGAGAAGCGGCGGTGAATGGTTTATCGATACGGTATCACAGCCCGCACTTAAAGTTGGCGAAGTCGTAGTATTTAAAACGTTTGATGCGGCAAGTTATGGGTTAATAACGCGAGCGAATAAAGGAATTAAGCGCGGCTTTATAGTGGCGAAACCTTAATGCTTTTTAAGTTCATTGTCGCTCACTAAGGAGCGATGATGAGCTTACAACCAATACACCCCGATAGTACGCTGTTACCGTGGGTTAAATTTGCTTCTGCACTGCGCGTTTCGCCAAAGAGTTGGCTAGAAGTGCTGGAGCGCTACCAGCTTTCTCCCCCCGAGCTTTTAAAAGAATACGCCGCGCTTTGCGAAAAAACAAAAGCGCTTATAGGTCAAATATCGCAACAGCATGTCGATGCTGCTTTCAACTGGAAAGAAACCGGTCATAGTCGACACATCATCACCTTAGACTCACCACTTTATCCAGAGTTACTCAAACAACTAGACAGCCCGCCATTGGTATTATTTGCTACGGGCAATTTAGAACTGTTACGAAAAAAGCAAATCGCTGTAGTAGGTAGTCGACGAGCCAGTCATCAAGGCAAGCGAACTGCTAATGACTTCGCTCAGGGCTTATCTAATAACGGAGTGGTGGTAACGAGTGGTCTCGCTATGGGAATAGATAGCGCTGCACATCAAGGTGCTATGGCAGGGAGCACGGGCACCATAGCAGTTATGGGCACGGGGCCTGATAAAGTCTATCCAGCCAAAAATATCAAGATACTTACTGATATTAACGATAATGGGGGGTTAAGCCTTACAGAGTTTTTCCCCGGGCAAGGACCTAAGCCTTGGCACTTTCCTCGTCGCAACCGGATAATTGCAGCATTATCCCTTGGAACCTTGGTGGTAGAGGCAAAAATTAAAAGCGGTACCTTGATAACTGCGAATTTGGCCGCAGATATGGGGCGAGAAGTGTTCGCGGTGCCAGGAAATATCTTTAACGCGTATTCGGAAGGTTGCCACTGGTTAATCCAGCAAGGCGCAAAATTAGTAACTACTAGTAACGATATTCTTGATGAAGTTGGGGTTTACCCTGAGCAGATAAGCTTAGGCATAGATGAACAAGACGAAAAAAGTGCAGCGAATAGCTTGGCAACCGATAAATTATTAGCTAGTGTGGATTATGACATCACCGCTATTGATGTTATAGCCCAGCGTAATGCCTTATCTGTATCGCAAGCAATGGCATCATTATTAGAATATGAGTTGCGTGGTTTGGTAGCCGCTGTCCCTGGTGGTTACGTTAAATTGAGGGGAAAATAATATGTTCGATATCCTCATGTATCTGTTTGAAAACTTCATTCACAGTGAAACGGAAATTCGTGTTGATCAAGACGAGTTAACGGAAGAGCTAGTGCGCGCCGGTTTCCACCACGATGAGATTTATAAAGCCCTTGCATGGTTAGAAAAGTTAGCAGCACTGCAAGAAACGGATATTAAACCGTATTTTTGCAAAGGTATTAGTACTAGCTTAAGCCGTATTTACACGCATGAAGAACAAATGCGTTTAGATGTGGAATGTCGCGGCTTTCTTATGTTCTTAGAGCAGGTCAATGTATTGGATGCGTCTACACGCGAGATGGTAATAGACCGTGTTATGGAAATCGACTCCAGTGAATTTTGCTTAGAAGATCTGAAGTGGGTTGTGCTAATGGTACTGTTTAACGTGCCTGGCAAAGAAAAAGCCTACGCGCAGATGGAAGATCTTTTGTTCGAAGAGCCAGATGGTGTTCTGCATTAATGCAGTCGTAAACTCTGGCATTTAAAAAAAACTATTTAAGAATACGCTGTGAAATAGCAGCGTGTTTAAGGCCTTAACGTCTAATACATGTCTAAAATAGACCATTCACTTTTTTCAGCGCACGAGCATGCTCTTGATGATAATTTCGGAGACTGCCCAGACTGCGGTAAACCTCTTCACATAAAGAACAGCAAATCAGGCCCCTTTATAGGATGTACGGGCTATCCTGAATGTACTTTCAGCAAGCCACTTCACGATAAGCAAACCACTATACTCAAAACCCTAGAGGGCGTAGCCTGTCCTGAATGCACATCTGACTTGGCAATAAAGAAGGGCCGATTTGGTATGTTTATCGGCTGCACTAACTTTCCTTCTTGCCATCACATTGAGCCTATAAAAGAAAAAGAAGATACTTTGGTAGATTGTCCAAAGTGTAAGAAAGGTCAGCTAATCTCGCGTACTAACAAATACGGTAAACAGTTTTTTGCGTGTAACCATTATCCGAAATGCCGTTATGTGCTAAATTTCACGCCAGTAAATGAAAACTGCCCCGATTGTGGATGGGGAGTTTTAATAGACAAAAAAGGGCAGTTACAGTGTCCTCAGCCGGCTTGCGGCTATAAAAAGTAACTACACCAAGAACTATACGTAGAGATCAAAATCATGTCTGATACCCAAAATGGGAGCGTAAATACGTTTAACCCCGTTGAGGCTAATTTATCTGAAGTAGACCCAGTTGTTGTTGCATTTCAAGCTGGCAGTTTAATCGTTTATCCAACCGAAGCGGTAATGGGTATTGGGTGCGACCCAGATAACGAAGCCGCGGTAAATGCGTTGTTAGAGATAAAACAGCGACCAGTTGAAAAAGGCGTGATATTAATTGCTGCGAATTACAGTCAATTGCTGCCTTATGTTGACGACAATGCTATTCGTCCTGACAGGCGCACCGATATCTTTTCAAGCTGGCCTGGCCCTAATACTTGGTTGTTACCCAAGTCGGCGTCGGCGCCTGTTTGGTTAACGGGCAAGCACAGTAAAATAGCAGTGCGCGTAACTAATCATCCCGTGGTCGTAGAGCTGTGCAACAAGCTAGGAAAGCCACTCGTTTCTACAAGCGCTAACCTAACCGGTCAACCGCCTGCTACCACCACTGAAGAAGCAAAAACCGTATTCGCCGATTCCGTCTTTTACGTTGACGGAGAAGTTGGCGGTGCAACCAAACCCAGTACCATTCGCGATGGTGATACAGCAGAGGTAATAAGAGCATGATATCAGCAGAATTACTGGATGGTAAAAACGCCGCCGAGGTCATTGAACAGGTAAAAAGCTATCTATTAGGATTGCAAGACACCATTTGCCAAACGCTGGAGCTTGCTGATGGCAAAGGTCAGTTTGTTGAAGACAGCTGGCAACGTGAAGAAGGAGGCGGCGGCCGCTCTCGAGTATTAAAAAATGGTGCGGTGATTGAGCAAGGTGGCGTTAACTTTTCCCATGTATTTGGAAGCCAAATGCCCGCATCAGCAACGGCTAATCGACCTGAACTTGCAGGGCGAAATTTTCAGGCGATGGGCGTATCTCTCGTAATTCACCCACATAACCCGTATATCCCAACATCCCACGCTAATGTTCGTTTTTTCATTGCTGAAAAAGAGGGCGAAGCCCCCATTTGGTGGTTCGGTGGTGGCTTTGACTTAACACCGTTCTATCCGTTTAAAGACGATGTTGCGCATTGGCATAACACCGCGAAGAAGTTGTGTAAGCCATTTGGCGAGAATGTGTATCCTAAGTACAAAAAGTGGTGCGACGAGTATTTTTATTTAAAGCATCGCAACGAAACCCGCGGCGTGGGCGGTTTATTTTTTGATGATCTCAACGAATGGGGCTTTGAACAGTCATTTGCATTTATGCAGGCGGTAGGCAATGGCTTTATTGATGCTTACGTTCCTATTGTTGAGCGCCGTAAGCATACCGATTACGGCGAAAGAGAGCGTGATTTCCAGCTTTATCGAAGAGGTCGCTACGTTGAGTTTAATCTCGTGTTTGACCGCGGCACCTTATTTGGTTTGCAAACCGGCGGGCGCACGGAGTCTATTTTAATGTCAATGCCGCCGTTAGCCCGCTGGGAATATTGCTACACGCCAGCACCGGGTAGCGCTGAAGCTAAGTTAACAGACTGGTTGAAGCCTACAGACTGGTGACACGCCATAAATTAGACTCCATTGGGATTCAAAATTTACGCATTACCGCGATAGTTAAAAACGTATTTTAATGACTTCAAATGCGCCGCGTAATATCTTTACACGGCGTTTTTTGATCTACATCAATACTGAATATCATGAGTGTTTCAGCAGCTTACCAACCTTGCGCTGGATCAATGTTTCGCTAAGCTAAAGGCGTAAAGTAGCGCCATCTTAGTTAAACATATAAAGAGACACATTATGCGCAAACACACTTTATCTGCACTTTGTCTTACACTTGCTGCACTTTCACCTTTAGCCAGCGCTCATCAACAGGGCGACTGGATTGTTCGTGGCGGTCTTACTACGGTAGCGCCCGATGAATCAACGTCTAACATCGTGGCTGGTGGAACGGATCTTGGCGTTGCACTTAACATCGGCAACGATACCCAATTAGGTTTAAACGTTGCATACTTTATTACGGACAATATTAATATAGAGTTACTGGCAGCAACGCCATTTAAGCATGACGTTACCTTCTCCGTTGCCGATCCATTGGGTACTGGCAATCAGCTTGGTGAGGTAACACACTTACCGCCAACACTAACTGCTAACTATTACTTCAATGATTCAAGCTCAGCGTTTCAGCCTTACGTTGGTGCAGGTATTAACTATACCTTTATCTTTGACGAGGAATTTACAGGTGCAAATGAAACGGCGGGTTTGAGTGATTTATCGTTAGATAACTCATTTGGCTTATCAGCCCAAGTAGGCATGGATTACCAAATCGATAAAAAGTGGCATGTAAATGCGTCGGTTCGCTATATAGATATTGATACTGAAGCCACATTTAAAGTGGGCGAAGCGGCTGGTACGGTTGGCGATATTGAAATAGACCCTTGGGTTTATACTTTATCGGTAGGCTATACCTTCTAATTTCTAGCTTCATGCCTTAACAAGTAACAGGCTTTCACAATTGCACTACGTTATGCGCCATAAAGAGCGTAGACAGTAACAGGGGACTTGCGCGTTAAAAGGTTAATCCTTTTTACGCGCTTTTTTATTGTGTATTCACCATGTGATCGGCAAGTTGGTCAAGCGCCTCAATTAACTGTTGTGCTAAAGTAATATCATCAACGGTTTTAAACATGGCTTTTCTCATGCAGTACATCCACTGTGCCTTCAACTCGGGTGTTACCGTGTAAGGAAGGTGACGCGCACGCAGACGCGGATGACCAAACTGCTGCTGATAATCATCAGGGCCGCCAAGCCATAAACTCAAATATAGAAAAAACACATGACGAATTCTGTCTAGTGGCTGAGGGTGAATAGCAAGTAGCTCTTTTGCTAGCGGATCGGTCTCCATAATGTCGTAAAAAACATTTGCTAACTCCCGTACTTTCTCCTCTCCACCTATACGCTCATATGGTGTACCCTTCTTAGAACGATTGTCGCTTTTCTTTATATTAAATAAGTCTCGTATTCCCATGAAAAAATTCGCTGTATTCGGAAATCCTATTTCACAGAGTTTATCACCAACTATCCATCAAATGTTTGCAGATCAAGTGGGAGAAAAGATTTCTTATGAAAAGATACTTGCGCCTGAAGATGGCTTTATTGAAGCCGCGAAAGCGTTTTTAGCACAGGATGAAGCAGTAGGCTGCAACGTCACCATGCCTTTCAAGCTCGATGCATTCAATTTTGCAAAGGTAGATGACCAAGCAGCAAAAGATGCACAAGCTGTTAATACGCTAATGAATGGTAACAATGGTGAAGTGCTTGGATACAACACGGATGGTGTTGGGCTGGTAAACGATTTGCTCAATAACGGCGTTGAAATTAGAGATAAGCGTGTGTTGCTTATTGGTGCCGGTGGTGCTGCCCGTGGCGTGATTTCTCCTTTGATAGATGCAGGCGCTGCATCATTGACCATAGCGAATAGAACAAAAGCGAAAGCGGAACAAGTGGCGAACGCTGCTTCAAACTCAAAAGTTAACGTCGTTGCGCTTGACGATATCGCAAATGTTGAGCCTCATATTATCATTAACTCTACAGCGGCCAGTCTAAGCAATGAGTTGCCGTGCAGTTTAAATGACGGTGTTTTACAACACTGTGAGGTGGTGTACGACATGGTTTATAAAAACTCACCCACGCGCTTTATGAGAAATGCGGCTGAGCTAGGTGTTAAAACACAAATAGATGGGCTAGGGATGTTGGTTGAGCAAGCGGCCGAAGCCTTCTATATATGGACACAAAAGCGCCCTGATACATCGGATATTGTAAAGCGGGTCAGAAATATCGTTGAGCAAAGCGAGAAGCGAAACTAATTCGCTTCTTCAAGATACTCATCTTTTAATATTACGTAGTTAACGGCAGATTGTTTCAGAAATGCCATTTCAGCGTCTGTGAGCAGTCTTTTCTTTTGCATAGGGTTTCCGACATAAAGATATCCGCTCTCTAATCGTTTGTTTGGCGGTACTAGTGTGCCCGCACCAATAAACACATCGTCTTCAACAATCACGCCGTCCATCACAATAGCGCCCATGCCTACTAAAATTCGATTACCCAGCTGGCAACCATGCAGCATGCATTTATGACCAACAGTAACGTCATCGCCAATAATTAATGGAAACCCTTCTGGATTTTTCTCAGATTTACGAGTGACGTGTAGAACGCTTCCATCTTGAATATTAGAGCGAGCGCCGATTCGAATCTTGTTCACGTCACCGCGAGCGGCTACTAACGGCCAAATGCTCGCATCATCTTCTAATACTACATCTCCAACTATTCTTGCAGAGGCATCGATGTAAACGTGCTTCCCTAAAATAGGTGAGACACCCTTAAAGCTATCTACTGATTTATGCATTACACACTCTTATAAACAAAGTAGGAAAGTGAATGATGTAAACTTTAACAGCAAAAAAGAAGGGTTGATACTTATAAGCGCCTAGAGAATCCTCAATGCAAACACCGCCCAAGGAATGTCGAAAAGAAAAATGATAGAGTAATGCGTTACGAGAAATATCGAGAAGAATAGATGTCAAAACGCTATGTGTTTTTTACCGGGCTTGCTTATGCATATCCTATATACAGACCTCTACAAGAAGCAATAAGAGCTAGAGGCGATGAAGCTGCGTGGTTTTTAGAGGATGGGTGTCCTGACCTTTTAGAGGCTGATGAGGTGAGGCTTAATACCGTTGAAGACATTATCGATTTTAACCCTCTCGCAATTTTTGCATGCGGGAATCTCATATTTCACTTTTTACCTGGAATAAAAGTGTCTGTGTTTCATGGATACCCCATAGGCAAGCGAGGAGAAAAGAATAATGAAAAAGATGATCACTTTTCTATTCGCGGGTGGTTTGATATGTACTGTACTCAAGGACCAAGCAGTACAGGGTATTTCAAGAAGCTCGAAGCGAAACATCAATTCTTCAAAGTGTATCAAACGGGGTGGGCTAAGGTTGATCCTTACTTCTTAAACTACGAGAAGCTTAATAAGGCTCCAACTATCCTCTATGGCACAACCTTTTCAAAGGGAATTTCATCAGCTCCACATCTTGTTGACACTATAAGCCAACTGGCAAAAACCAAAAATTGGAATTGGCGATTGACGTTTCATCCAAAGATAAGCGACCAAGCGCTTTTAAATAAGTACCGTGCTTTGGCAGACGAACATAGCAATGTTTCCTTTATTGATAATGTTCGATTAGAAGACTTCCAGCAATCTGATGTCATGTTGTGCGACAGTAGTTCAATTATCTTAGAGTTTATGTTGATGGATAAGCCTGTTGTTACTTATCGCAATACAAACCCTGGAAAACACCTCTTGAATGTTACCGATGTTAATGAAGTAGAGGGCGCAATTGAAACGGCATTGTCTCGACCTGATGACTTAATGAAAGAAGTAAATGACTTTGCTCATTATCATGAAGCATATAAAGACGGACATAACTGCGAACGGATTTTAAATGCCGTTGATGACTTTAATAACAACTATAAAGATAAAATTAAGAAGAAGCCTTTGAACCTTTGGCGTAAGTTTAGGTTAAGGAATAAGCTGAAATACTGGAAATAGTTGGTATTTTGAGCGTTCAAAACGAATGTGACACTTTTTTTAAAATAAGTGTTGACGTGAGCGCTCATTTCCCTAAAATGCGCATCCGCTTCGGGGGAAAAGCAAAACAGCAACTCTCCTGAAGTAAGTCTCTACTACCTTTATAGGCCAGTAAAGACGGGAGTTTAGAAGAAGCGCTTCAGAAAATAAATTTTCAAAAAGTGTTGACAACGAAAACTTCCAGCGTATAATGCGCACCTCACTCGAACAGGGTGAGTCACTAGGAAGCAACGGCTTCAAGTGAATGTTCTTTAAAAATTTAGACAAGACAATCTGTGTGGGCACTCGTTAAGAGTGTCAACATAACGACGATTCA